>CBDFGC010000008.1:0-723017 GCA_965246935.1 Chitinophagaceae bacterium
TGGTTGTTTTTCTGCGCGATCTATTAGTTGGTGGAGTTCTTCTATTTGGTTTTGTGTCTGGGCTTGGGCAACTTGCGCGATCGGCAATACTATTGCTGGAGTTAAACTCATGCCGACGATTATTAAAGAACTACTGAAGATTTTTTTCACAACCAAGCCCGTATTTACACCACTCTAAGATCGCATACGAAAAGCTACAAATTATATTGAGTTTTGTACTACTTTTTGTTACTTGGCGATCGCTGTAGTTGGATCTTCTGCCGTCCAACCAAGTCCAGAAGCATAACGCCACTCAAAATGTAAATGTCCTTGCGGAGAATGAGGTTGTTCTGTCGAACCTACTTTGCCTAATAAGTCGCCTTGAGCAACTTTTTGTCCTACCCGGACAGCAACACTTTGCAAATGAGCGTAACGGGTTTGTTTACCGCCTTGATGATTGACTACAACTAAGTTCCCATAACTCCCTTGATTGCCCGCAAAAGCAACTATTCCAGCTTGTACGGCTTGTACTGGTGTGCCGACGGCTGCTAACAAATCTATGCCACTATGAAAAACCATCTTGTTTGTAGCAGAGTCGAGTTGCCAGCCATAGTTTGAAGCTACATCTGCTTTTTGGGGTAGCGGATAGCCTAAATTAGTGGATTTAGAACTAGCTACTATAGGTTGGGGCGACCAATTGACTCCTGGAATAAAGACAACTTGGGGTACTTTTTGACAACCATTGACTTCAAACAATACATCCGCACGGACTTTGTATTTTGTGGCTAACTGCCGCCAAGTTTGCCCTTTTGATACTTGAACGCGAATACCGTTGTAAGGAGGAATCTCAATCTCGCTTCCCACGGGAACTTTCCCGTTTTGTAGGACTGAATTTACACCGATCAAAGTAGCAGGAATTAAATTGTATTTGGCAGCGACTTGCTCGAGAGTTTCCCCCGGTGCTACTTTATGACGCGTAAAACGAGACAAAGCAGAGGAAGAACAAGTTTTGGGCGATGTAGGAGCAGCAATTGCTTGGTAACGATCGAATGTCAGAGATAAGCTAAAAAGTGTTGCAAGCGACAGTAAGCGGAGAATCATCTTAATTAAATTTAAAGGGTTATTTGTCATTAGAGCGATCGCATTGTCACAAAGCAATTACCCGTGTTAGCGTGGTTTCGCCCTAGCAGAGTTAAAGTTGAAACTAGCTAGAGCGACAAAGTTGCAAAATCTAAATAATCAATATCTGCATTGCGGTCAAAAAGCAGTAACTAATATGGGTATATCTTTAAAACAGTTGGCTTTTTCCCTTACTTTATTAATTATCGGCGGTGGTGTGGGCGTGCTAGGTAGTCGTTATTTACCCTGCACCCAAATCAACCATTTCAGCAACTAAGGACTGTACCCGTAATCCAGCCACCAGTCTAACCCCCCCATTGATAGGAGCGTTACAGCCGGGATCGATTCCCGATCGCGATCGCAATTTTATCGCTACAGCAGTTGAGCAAGTAGGCCCGGCGGTAGTCCGAATTAATGCGACGCGCAAAGTTGCAACCCAAATTCCTGAAGCTTTAGATAATCCTTTATTTCGCCGCTTTTTTGGCAACGAGCAACCCATTCCTGACGAGCGAGTCGAGCGCGGTACGGGTTCTGGGTTTATTTTAAGTGCTGATGGTCGGCTGTTGACCAATGCTCACGTAGTTGCCGATGCCGATACAGTACAAGTTACGCTCAAAGATGGTCGGAGTTTTGCGGGCAAAGTTGTGGGGGTAGATCCTGTTACAGATGTAGCGGCGGTGGAAATTGATGCCAATAATTTACCCCAAGTCAAAATTGGCAACTCTAATAACTTAATTCCTGGGGAATGGGCGATCGCTATTGGCAATCCTTTAGGGTTAGATAACACTGTAACTATTGGCATTATTAGCGCTACCGATCGATCTAGCGCTCAAGTTGGGGTTCCCGATAAGCGAGTAACTTTTATTCAAACTGATGCCGCAATTAACCCGGGCAACTCTGGAGGACCATTGTTAAACGCCCAAGGTGAAGTAATTGGCGTAAATACAGCAATTCGCTCCGATGCCCAGGGGTTAGGGTTTGCAATTCCCATTCAAACCGCCGCCCGTGTAGCCAATCAGTTATTTAGCAAAGGGAGCGTAGATCATCCATTTTTGGGGATCAAGATGGTGGATTTAACTAGCGCGACTAGAGAACAAGTTAATCAAGAAACTAAATTGAATGTTAAGCAAAATTCTGGGGTGTTAATTGTCGAAGTTTTAAACAAGTCACCCTCTGAGCAAGCAGGGTTAAAGGAAGGGGATGTCATTCAAAAAATCAATAATACTCCTGTCAAAAAGTCATCGGAGGTGCAGCAGTACGTTGAATCTATGACGCTCGGAACTACTTTGATAATAGAAATTAAACGCGATGGCAAAGCGCAGGTTATTCAAGTGAAACCGGGGGCGTTTCCTGATGAGAAGTAGGAAACAATTATTTCTCCACTTGTTACTCACAATTGATTGCGGGCTTTAAGTTGCAGGTATCTATCTACAAGTTGTTCGCTGAGGCGATCGCAAGGCGCATCTAAAACCAACACTCCTTTTTGCTTGAGTTTGGCAAAAGCTAGTTGGCGCTGGGCGAGTAAATCTAAGGCTACAGCGCGGGTGTAAGTAGCGGTTACGTCTTGCGTTGGAGTATGTGCGATTTCTTCTACGAGGAAGTCGCCTAACGTGACACAAAATGGCAAATAACGCGGCGCTAATCGTCCCATTGCAGCTAATAATTCCGCCGATGCTGTAGCATCAACTATTTCCGTAATCAACACAACTAGAGCGCGTCTAGCTTGCTGCTGAACTACATTAGTGACGGCTCCCATATAGTCCGATTCCAGCAGCACGGGTTGAATGGGTGTCAGACGCTCGATCAGGTGGCTCAATTGGTTTTGACCTCTTTGGGGGCTAATCCAAGTGTGCATTTGACGGTCGAAAACACCAATCCCCACGCGATCGCCTCGATTTAATCCCGCTAAAGCTAGAGATAAAGTAGCATTTAATCCCCAATCAAAGCGCTTCAAGCCTTGCACTTGAGCCGTCATCAAGCGTCCGCGATCGAGCAATATAATTAGGGTTTGCTCTTGTTCTGGCTCTAAAACTCGTATTAAAGGGCGATCGCGTCTTGCGGTGGCTTTCCAGTCTATTAAGCGCAAATCGTCACCTTTGCCATAGTCGCGCAATTCGGCAAATTCTGTACCGATCCCAAGTTGGCGCATTTTTCGCAGCGCACCGCTAGACTGTAAAGTCAGGCGAATTGATAGACTTCTTAGTGCTAATAAGTCTGGATAGACTTTGACTTTTTGGCTGCAATAAATTTTAAAATCGTCCCAAGCAAGTCCCCAACTACCTAGCTGACGCACTTGAATATCGCCGCAGTCAAATTCGCCGCGTTTACTTGGAGAAACAGTATAAGTCAATTCGCTAGTAGTGTTGCTAGGTAAGGAAGTCCGCAGGATAGACTCAGAAACCTTAAATTCTGTTGGTGGGCGATCGCATATTTGAATTTCGACGGGGCGATTTTTTGATGTAATTGTTAGCACTACAGGGTTATCGCGCCCAACAGATAGTCGCGGTTGTAAGGTACGTGTTATTTGGACGCGGTGGGCTTTTACTCGCAAACTATCTAAGACCATTAAGGTTAAAACAACAGCATCAAACAGCAAAGTAATTGCCATACTGGTTTGGATATTCCAGATAATAGCGGTGGAAAGAGCGATCGCAATACCAATTAATAGCAATAAATAAGTTCGTTTTGAGGGAATCATTTGGTGTAGAGACGTTTTGGTGAAACGTCTTCATGTATTTAAAGGATCAATTGTTCAATCTAGCCCACTCGCCAGAAGGGGTAAAAAAGGTTGTTGAGGCTTGCTGCCACCGTAGGATGTTCCTTGCCCAGGGCTTTTTCACGAATAGCTAGAGCGCGTTGGTACAGTGGCTCCGCTTGGCGATAGTTTCCTTGAGTACGATATTAGCTCTGCAAGGTTGTTGAGGCTTGTTGCCACCGTAGGATGTTCCTTGCCCAGGGCTTTTTCACGAATAGCAATCGCCCGTTGTGCTAATGGAATCGCCTCACTGTATTTTCCTTCCTTGTATAGCTGCAATACCTGCTGATTTAGCCGCAATGCTTCCTCTAATTCAGCAGATTGAGCGGCGGATGGCGGATTGGTTTGCGCTGCAACGGGTGGGACAGCACTTTGTAAAGCAATTGCCCCCACCAACGTCATACCCAACGTCAGACCCCAAGGACTCCACTTTCTACTTTGCGCTTTCCTCATTTTTCCCGCCTTTACTGAAAAACCTTGTATACATAATCAAGTGCGATCGCGCTGATTCCGCTAAAAATACAAGATTTAGCGTTCTCTTTGCTTTTAACTTATCTAGGTACGGCTACTTGACTTAACATTGAACCAATTACCGCTTCGATCATCAACCCATCTAATAAGGCTTCGGGTTTTAAAATCAGCCGATGGCGCAACAATGGTGGTGCAACTACTTTGATATCGTCGGGGGTTACATAATCTCTACCCAATAACCACGCACTGGCTTTACTCGATTGCAACCATGCTACCGCCGATCGCGGAGACGCACCCAAAGCTAAATCGGGTTGCTGGCGTGTAGCTCTGACTAATTCCAATAAATAATCTATTATTGCTTCTGATACCTTAATTGCCTTTACAGCTTCCCGCGCTTGTAGGATTTGCTCCACAGTAGCTACACTTTGCAAACGTGCAATATCTAACCTTCTTGTCTGAAACCCAGCTTGGCGATTGAGCAACATTTGCTTTTCACTACTTTGGTCTGGGTAATCTACGATTAGTTTGAATAAAAATCTATCTAACTGCGCCTCTGGTAATGGATATGTACCTTCAAATTCCAAGGAGTTTTGCGTCGCAATTACCCAAAATAATTCTGGTAAAGGTAGCGTTTCGCCATCTAAGGTCACTTGCTGTTCTTCCATCGCCTCTAGCAATGCGGCTTGAGTTTTGGGCGGAGTACGGTTGATTTCATCAGCCAAAAGTATTTGAGTAAATATTGGTCCTTTTTTTAAAGTAAAGCTGCGGCTATTGAAGTCTAAAATATTTGTCCCAGTAATGTCGGCGGGTAATATATCGGGCGTTAATTGCACTCGCTTAAATTCCGCCTGGACGAGGGTTGCAAGAACCTTGACAAGCAGGGTTTTTCCCGTTCCAGGTACGCCCTCCAAAATAACGTGACCCCCTGCTAGGAGCGCTATTAATATCTGTTGTACTAAAATAGATTGTCCGACAACTACTTGATTTAGGGATTCACCAAGGCGATTTAAAACAGCGTGGTTTTCGCTCATAAAAATAAAAGTTTAAGGTGAAGGGCGATCGCGAATTTTCTGCCATTTGTCTAACCACAACAGCAATTGTTTGTCGCTAAGGCGGCGTTTTTGTTGCTGTTGGCTAAGTAATTGTTCCAGTTGCGATCGCGGTTGTTTGGTCTGTTGCACCCAATTATCTACCAAAATTTGATGTTCTAGGGGTATTTTGCCCAATCCCAGAGCTTTTTGCAGTTGCAGTTGTTCTTCTTTCCCTACTACGCTCAAAATAAACTCACTGCATTGAGCTTTCTCTAATACACCTGCTAAGGCTTGAATGTAAGCTTGGTTATTGTTAATTACTGACGTTTCTAGGCTTACGGGTACACCAAAACGGCGGTTTTGCGCCCAGATAAGTGCCAATAACAAAACCCCAACTTGCAGCAATAGAGGTTTTAAGGGAGTTTTTGCCAGATATTCCAGCCAATTGCGATCGCCTTGGCGTGCTTTATCAGTTTTATCTCTGTAGCCATGACTATACTCATCTACAAATATTTGTCGATCTTTGCCAACTAACTGCGCCAAATATTTAAAGTTATTGGGGTTATCTTGATACGCATTCGCCGCTAAATAAGGAGTCGTTGC
Source organism: Chitinophagaceae bacterium (assembly GCA_965246935.1). GTDB lineage: Bacteria > Bacteroidota > Bacteroidia > Chitinophagales > Chitinophagaceae > JAZKFT01. The sequence goes on from CBDFGC010000008.1 coordinate 5,959, forward strand.
AAAAACAACCAATCCCTTGCCAACTTTGTGACTCCAAACCACTGCACCAAAAAAGTCGCCCAATTCAAATTTTGATTCTTTGGTTTGGTATCGCTTGCTTGTTTCAATCTTGACATCACCTACCGGAGAATTCTGCAACGTACTAAATTCTGCGGCGGTAATATTTCCTTTTACTCCCAAAATGACTAAGTTGTTACCTTTTTTTAGCCATTCTTCGTCAAAATATTGCCTAGAGTCTGTTAACTGGCTGTTGACTCTTAGCAAAGTGACGAGATTTTTGGGTTTTAAATCCTCAAAAGGTTTTTGCCAACGCTCAATCTTTGCCCCTTGGGTTTGCATATACGCATACCAAGCGCCATAACCATCAGGAGCGCGGTTATACGTTGAGCCACTGTTAATATAGCTAGTATTGGGAGCCGCAATTAAAGTAAGTATTACCACTACTGCGATCGCAATTCCGCCCAACCACCAGCGATTTGTACGTTTCATGGCTGAGAAATCTCCCCGTAGGCTTGTTTGCACTGCTCAAAGTTTTCCGGCAAAATTTCTGTGTCGCTAAAACACAATTGCTCGTGAGTTGCCAGCATTGTTTGATAAGCGGGAGATGGCGGCAAATTGGCTAATAGTTGTAAGTATTCGCCATCAGTGCGGCTAGATTGATGCGTTGCAATTTTGCGATCGTGCAGGTGTTGTAAGGTAGCGTGATATAAACATCTGCAAGCTTCCGCATAGTTACCTTGAGCAAAATAAGCTTGACTTTGCTCTAGCCATTGTTTTACCGCTAATTGGGGCAAATTTGTATCCTTTGTCCCTAGCTTTGATGAGCGATCGCGCCAAAAATAGGTATAGGGTTCTACTAATTTCCAAAGTTGCCAAAGTAGCCAAGTAGTAATGGCGATCGCCAGCAACCAAATTAGCGCCTTAATTAAATCTACTAGCCAAGGAGCATTAAGCGACCAATCGGGCGCAGAAATGTTTGGCAAAGGAGATTTGAAGCGCGAAAGCTGCAACTCTATCCATTCGCCTAGTTGTCGTTGGAATAGCGATAACTGCCAACCCCAGCTAGTTTTAGCAAATTCTTCATTTGTAGGCATTGGATTAAATATATAGCAAAGTGGAATTTGGGAAGTCGCGCACTTATCTTACTTTCTTACCCGCGATCGCATCCACCCAACTATAAACCAACATTATGCTCAAAGTCATAAATCAAGATCCCGGTATGTTGCTAACTTGTGCAATTGAGTTAGTACAGTTAAGACATCAAATTAGCACTGCAGGTTAAAGTCTTTCCCTGTTTAATCTTCTACTGTATAAGTTGAAGTGCATATTTGTTGAATCAAAACGCTTTTTAGCAACGCAACTAAAATGCTAATAGATTCAGGAAATCTCAATTTAAACCATTTGCCTAGAGAAACTATGGTCGAGAAAATAGTAATTGTTGGTGCGGGAGCCAGTGGAGTGCTACTAGCTCACTATCTACTGCAACGCCGTCAACCGTATCAAATTGACATCTACGATCGCCTAAGCGATCCGCGCACTATTGAGTTCTCAAAAGCTAGAACCTATCCCATCACTTTAACTGAACGGGGCATGAGTGCGATCGCCCAAATCGCAGGACTGGAAGCCGCCGTCAAAGCAATTTGCTTAGAGACGAATGGCACTGTTTTTCACCAAAAGAATGGCAAAACGCGAGTCACATCTAGAAAAAAATCGTTGCTGACGCTCGATCGCACCAATCTAGTCATCACACTGCTACAACATCTTACCCAAAAGTATGACAATAGTCGCATCAATCTCCATTTCGGTCATACCTGCACCGAAGTTAATTTTGCTGAAAAATCGGTTACATTTCAAGCACTAGCCCAAACTAATGAATCAACAGCCGCGAATGTAACGGTGAACTACGATCGCTTGATTGGTGCCGATGGCGCGCGTTCAGTTGTGCGATCGCAGTTTCTCAATACAGAGATGTTTGAATTTGAGCAAAAATACATCCCAAACGTCTATAAATCTATTGTGTTACCTGATGCGGCGCGATCGCCTGACGTTCGTTTAGAGTCAGGCAAAGTTCATTCTTGGCGGACTAAAGATGGCATTGTCGTATTGCTGTTATATCAAGCTGATGGCAGCATGAGCGGTGCGATCTATTTTCCGCGACACAATACTCAAGTTGTCAATCTAGCAACACCAGAAGCAGTATTGCAATTCTTTCACGAGCATTTCCCAGAAATCGGTCAATTAATGCCACCGAAAGAGGCAGAGGCATTCTGGAATCGATCGCAATCGAGCGTGTTGACTATTCGCTGCAATCGCTATCATTACGGCGATCGCGTGCTGATTTTGGGGGATGCGGCTCATGCAACCTCTCCCTCCCTGGGACAAGGGTGTAACGCCGCGCTAGAAGATGCCGCAATTTTTGACAAGCTGTTAGATGAGTTTGGGGACAATTGGGCAAAAGCGATCGCCCAGTTCACCGTTCGCCGTAAGGCCGATGCTCATGCTTTGGTGGAGTTGAGCGACAACTCTATTCCGGCTTCATCCAAGTTATTTATTGAGTTTGCAATTCGAGCAAGGCTGGCGAAGATGCTCCATAAAGTTTTTCCCAATCGCTTTTCACCGTCGCTATTTGAGCTAGTTACAGAAAGTTCTGTTCCCTACTCCGAAATTCTCGATCGCTACAAAGGTTGGATCGCTAAAGTGAAAAAATCAAATCAACAATTTCTAGAAGCACCGTAGAAAGGCATGAAACAATTACAAGTTGTATTAATACAATAGTGGTGCGATCGCTGCAATATAACTATTTGATAACTTTCTGTTTTAGATTCACCAATTTTAAAGTCATTTATTTTTAGCTATTTCCTATGCAAAAGTCCTGGCAATTAAAAGATTTTGTGTTTGCAGCTTTCATGACAATCGGCATGATTCTGGCAGTGTTCATTTCAGGTCCGCTTGCCCCGCCTGGATTAAAGCTGTTAGCATGGGCTCCTTTGGGTGGCATTTTTTTAACATTAGGGATGGCACGCTTGCAGAAGCGAGGGAGTATTGCCCTGATGATTTTGCCCTTGGCTATACTGCTGGGACTGATCTCTCCTGTGATTACGCTGTATTTGGTGGTGACGGTGGCGATCGTTGAAGGAGTGATGTTTTTTATTGGCAACTATCGCCATAAACGGCAGCGCTTATTGGGTAATGTCTTATTTTTTAGCATTGCCAATTTAGGAGGTTTATTACTTGGTGCTTATCTACTCAAAGGGGCAAAAGCTACACCATTTGTTAAATTTGTGAGCCAACCGCTATTTTTAATCGCACTTACCGTTGCTGCGGGACTTGCCGGAGCCGTCGGTTGGTGGCTCGGAGAGCAAGCAGTAAAACAACTCCGCAAAGCTGGAAAAATGGATGTTGACATCTAACTCTAGGCGATCGCGTCCCAGCAGGCTCCAGCAAATTAATCCGCTACTCAAAGTAGTAGTTTGCCTGAGTATAACCATCGTAGCTTTGCCGCTACATCAGATTGGGGCGATCGCGCTATTAGTTGGTAGTTTACTATTCCTCACCCTCGCAACCATCCGCCTCTCATTTAAGGTATGGGGTTATATTGCGATCGCTCTAACGATTGGCGTGGCAACTTCCGCGCTCTTACGCGACCCTAGTATTGCGCTCCTGAGCGTATTACGGCTGCTGGCGATCGCTTTACCTGCACCACTGTTGGCGAGTACGACAGCGCCGAGCAATCTTGTTAGAGCTTTACAAGCAGTGCGATTACCAGGCTTTTTAGTGCTGAGTATTATGCTGATTTGGCGATTTATGCCGTTGATGCAGCTTGAAGCGCAACGAATTGTCGAAGCAAATCAACTACGCGGTATCAATCTAGTGCGTCAGCCTCAACAATGGTTTTCAGGGCTATTGCTGCCACTAATTTTTCGGATAGTATCTTATGCAGATGAAGTAACGATCGGATTGGAAACGCGAGGCTACGACCCTATCGCGCCCCGAAGCAACAGTCAGCCCCTCAAATGGCAATCCATCGATACTCTTTTTATAGTGGGTGCGGTGGTGCTGCTATGTACCGTAGGATATGTTGAATGGATTGCTTAACACCATCTATTCTAGAAATCATCAATCTCACATTCCGGCATCCTGGCAGTGTCGAACCCACACTCAGGGAAGTGAATTTGAGCATCTGTCCCGGCGAACTCGTCCTGATTGCTGGTGCAACGGGTAGCGGCAAAAGCACTTTGCTCAACTGTATTGCCGGAATTACGCCTAACCATACTGGTGGCACGCTTGGCGGTAGGATTGTTTATCAAGGAATGGATATCGGTCAGTTATCGGTGCGCCAGCGATCGCAATTTTTTGGCACGCTGCTGCAAAATGTGGAAATGCAAATTTTTACCGAGCGAGTCTGGGAGGAAGTAGTCTTTGGGCTAGAAAATTGGCAAGTTCCCCCCCAACGAATTCCAGAATTAGTGAGGGCTGCACTGGACGAATTTGGCTTAACTGCACAGCAACATTGGTCAATCTGGCAACTTTCGGCGGGACAGAAGCAACGGTTATTGATTGCTTGTCTGCTGACCTTAGAGCAGCCTCTATTGTTGTTAGATGAACCCCTTGCATACCTAGATGCGTCCGGTGTCGAGCAGTTATTGCACTTATTAAAAACGCGAGTCAATCGCGGACAAACGGTGCTATTAGTCGAACATCGCATTGATGTTGTCCGCAGAATTTGCGATCGCGTCTTCTGCGTCCGCGATGGTCAATTATGGGAGCAGTCCCCGCCAACAGTTTCACCGCAAATTCTTCCCGCAAAGCGATCGCCCTCTTCACCATCTCCTGCTTTGTTATTGCAAACTCAGCAATTAAGTTGGCATGGCTATCCTCCTTTTCCCGATCTTCAGTTATACGCAGGAGATACAGTTTTACTTAAGGGTGATAATGGTTGTGGCAAGACAACGCTCCTCAAACTCCTCAGTGGTTTGCTTAAGCCAACTACTGGAGGGCTAAAAATTCTGGGCAAAGAAATGAGCAAACGCAGTGTGGTACAGATTGCCGCCTTTGTGGGGTTTGTCTTGCAAAATCCCCATCATCAATTGTTTGCTGACAGCGTGCGATCGGAAGTCTTGCAGCCTGGAGTGACAAAGCATCGCGCTGATACTTTATTAGAGCAACTGAGTCTCAAAGAGTTTACCGAACAACATCCACAATCATTGTCCCAAGGGCAAAAACGGCGGTTGGCATTGGCAGCAGTGTTGGCAAGACAGCCACAAATCTGTTTATTAGATGAGATTACGGTTGGACAAGATCCCTACTCTTTAGGGTTAATGCTGCAAGTCCTCCAACAGTTTACTAACCAAGGGGGAGCCTTAATACTCACGTCTCACGATCCGATCGCAGCCATTGCGCTACAGGCACGGCAAATCAATTTATCTTAATTGCGATCGCATTAATATCTTTTTTCCCTCTGTAATAACATCCACCCAATTATTCCTAAAATTCCCCCCAAAGCAATAAATCCCAGATCCCAAATTAATTCATTAGCTCCTGGCTTGACATGATGAATGCCTAAAATTTGATGATCGATGATGCCTTCAACTACATCAAAACTACCAGCGCCTATCAGTATGGAGCCAAAAAGCGTACTGGACGATCGCGTTACATCATCGCGCTTTACAGCTTGCCATAACAATCCTATTCCCAATACTGTCAACACCCATGTAGCCGCATCAAACAAGCCATCCCACACCATATTTAACTTCATTTGAGCGATCGTTGTCGGCGGTCTAACGCTACTTAACATATGATGCCATTGCAAAATTTGGTGCAGTACAATGCCATCAACAAATCCACCTAAACCTAAGCCTAGGATGATTCCCGCCGTAATTAAAGGGCGGCGTATAAGTATTTTGCTATCTGCTTGCACGTAAAACCTCGTTGAATTACCAAATAGACGCAATCAATGCGGTCGTATTAGAGCTAGTATAATTCATAATATGATACCATTAAATAACATCATACTATGACATCATCTAATGGAAGAAAGGGAATCTTTGACAGTCCGGCTGCCTGCTGGATTACTGACTCAGGCGAAATTGTATAAGGCACAAAATGAGTCATTGAACGATTTGGCGATCGCAGCGTTAACACGGGAAGTAAGCCGCCGCAAGGGGTTATCAGCACATAGCCGAATTATTGCTAGACGTGAAAAAATCAAACAAAAGACAGGTACTCAACCAAGTTCTGTAGATTTGATTCGCCAACTTAGAGTAGGCGAGTTACGAAATGATTAGAGCTTTGTGTTTAGATACAAGTGTTGTGATTGCGTACCTTGTTCCTGAACAATTACAAATTCAAGCGGAAGCTCTTGTACTAGAAGCTGTAGAAAATGCGGTTAGGATGGTTGCGCCAGCTTTTGCTTGGGCAGAGATTGGTTCTGTACTTCGTAAAAAGCTTCGTGCTGGTTTACTTACGGATGAAGAAGCAAAAGGGTGTTTCGATGATTTTTGTCAATTACCTATCGAATATATTGACACCGTAGAAATTAGAGCAAGAGCATGGGACATAGCCCAACAGTATCAATTACCAACTTTGTATGATGCCTCATTTTTAGCTTGCACGGAATCGATGGGAGCAACTTGTCAATTTTGGACGGCGGATAAAACCTTGCTTAATCAGTTAGGGCAAAAGCTTTCTTATGTCAAAGAGTTAGGAACGTAGGATACTATATAGCGATCGCTTTTATGTTGCAGTTGTGGATAATGCGATCGCCTTACATAATGTCTATACTGTTTTGTATATACACATTATGGAGTTTGAATGGGACGAAGACAAAGACAAAGCTAACCAAAGAAAGCATCAGATTAGTTTTGAAGAAGCTGCCGAAGTCTTTTACTATCCAATATATGAAACCGTTGATACTCGATTTGAGTATGGGGAAGTTAGGCTAATTGGAATTGGCAGAAATAGTCAGATGATAATTTTGACCGTTGTTTATACTGAACGAGAAGCAAGAATTAGGATAATTTCAGCCCGTAGAGCCAGCAAACAAGAAGAAAAATTGTACTATGAATACTGTACGCAAACAGATTGATGAAATACCTCTAATGAGCAAGGAAAGGGCAGAAGAACTTAAATCAATGTCTGATGGAGATATTGATTATTCTGATATTCCGCCTCTAGATGAAGAATTTTTCAAAAAAGCTAAACTTGTGCAGCGTAAACCAAAAACGGAACAAATTAGCATCAGAATTGACACAGAAGTGCTGGAATGGTTTAGAAATCACGCCACAGAAAAAGGCTATCAGACTCTAATTAATGATGTACTAAGAACTTATGTAACTCACCACTAACGCTCTCTTTTTTAAGAGCGATCGCATTGTCTTAAAAACAGAAGTGCGATCGCACCTTACAGTAGAAGGGTAGAGGTTTGTTTGTATACATGACTAATTAGGGATTTTAGGAAATGTCAGTAACCATAGAACAAGACCTAAAAGATATTTTAGGTAAAATAGATCAAAAATTAGATGGATTACAAAAAGATATAGTTGAGTTAAAAATAGGACAAACAGAAATTAAAGGAGAAATAAAAACTTTAAGTGAGAAGATTAATAGCGTAGACGAACGGGTAAAAAATCAGGACTTTATCAGCCGAGGAATATTAGTTGGTTTAATTTTAGCGATTCTTGGCGGATTGGCTAAATTATTTGGATTTGTCGGCAATCTTTAAGCTAGAGTAATTCATTGATTATTTAACATAACTAAAATGCGATCGCACTTTAGCTAACTAGGTTAGTAGTTGTGACAAAATATGCAAAGGCGATCGCTTTTATTAGTGCAATGGTGGAGAATGCGATCGCATTAACAATAGTCTTGATCTTTGCAGGGCTGCTATGGCACTAAAAATAAATTTGCTAATCGTAGCCGTGAGGAGCGCGATTATTAATTCAAACTACTTTTAATATCACTAGTATTAAAGACCGTAATCAGGCGGAGCATTACAACGATTGCAATTTCCAGAATACTCAGCTACCAAAAATTCGCGCGTTTTATTGATAGAAAACTTTTAATGCAATATCTATAATTAGCTTTTTATTATCATCTATTTCTTTTTGCGTCCAACCTGTCTTTTCTGCTATTTCTTTAGTCAACAATACGGATGATAATTGATAAAGTAACCTTTCTGAATTAAAACTATCATTTCCACCTATATTATTCTGTGCAGGATCTAGAATAGTAAGATTTCCTAAAGTATTTTTTAGGGGTTCTAGATCTATATCCAAGTTAGTTTCATCGGCATTTTGTGGATATATATGTTCAATAGATGTACCAGCAAAATCGTACACTCTACTTTTGTCAACACAGACAGGAGTGCCGACAGTACCATTGATAGTAATACTCAATATTCATTAATAAGTATTTAAGGGGTTTATTGCTACCTCCAGAACTTTTGTACTTAAGTGTCTGAAGACCATTTTTAAACATCTCGTCAGATGCTTTTGATTTTATTAAATCCTGCAACTTTTGCTTTAAGCTTGATACATTGTAAAAACTAGGATGTTTTCTAATTGCAAGGGATTCTTTATAGTAAATCTCTTTTAATGGAGTAGTGTGCTGATTACAGATAATTTTGTAGCGATAAAATATCTTCTCTATAATTTGTACCATGTCTGAAAATATTCTATGGTTAAGATTTGACGCTGCTAGTAGTAAGGGTATCGGCAATGTATGCTTTAGCTCGCTTAAGAGAAGATTTAAACGACTTCTATCCCAACTTGTTATAGGTTGCTGTTCTGGATAAAGCCATTGTCCCTCTTTTAATTTTCTACACTTTGTAATATCCTCACTTATGCCTTTTACTTTTTCATATACTTGTTTTGCATCATCTGGAGTTAAATCTGTTATTCGATGCTGAGGAAAGAAATTATTGATTAATACGTCAAATAAATTACTCTGCTTGGCTCTATCACCTTCGTAAGACTCGTAAATCCAATTTAAATAATTTTCTGTCTCTGTTGGGGGATCGATAAGAATATCATCCCATAGTGTTTCAACACTATCTTGATAATGAGCAAAGCATTCTAGAATCTCCAAAGTTTTTGACTTTAGTAAATCTCCTACTGTAAGATTTGTGCCACGATCATTAATAACTTGAAATAATCTATAGTCATCATCTTTGTTTTCCGTCACCATAGACATAATTGCAAAATCAATATCTATAATGTTTTGTATAATTTCAAGATTGTCCATCTTGTCTTCTAAGCTTGGAGAATTGATGATATTTTTAACGGCTTTCAACAAAGCGTTGTATGAAAACAGTATTTTATTATGAGAGTCTCTGTCTGGTGAAGGGTTCATCCCTTGAACAAGCTCTTTGTAAAAAAGATGATCTACTTTTGAAAGCTTTAAAACTTCCACAGAAGTTATTACTCGCTGGATTTCTTGATTAAATTCTATAAAATTTTCGGATAATGTTTTGATACGACCTTCTAATATTGACTGATAGTGTCTAGCTTCGGATTTTTCCACTTCTATTATCAACTCTTTATATACCTTGATAAGGCAAGCTACCAGCAGAGTGAATGTAACAATTCGCTGTTGACTATCAATAATTTCATACTGATGCTGATTCATTGCGCCTTTAACAGCATACTTTACACTAATAATTCCTCCAAAAAAGTGACTAATAGGCTCTTTTGATTTCCTTTTATCAAAGCAGGTTTTTAAATCTTTTAAAAAATCTTCAACTGATTCAGTATCCCAAGCATAAGCTCTGTGATATTTAGGAACAAAAAATATTAGTTTGGAACTAAAAAGTTTACCTACAGATGTATATGTTGGCTCAATTTTCATAAAAATATTGTTTTGAAGCTTGCTTTTAAGTAAATAATGTCCAGGCAGAAGCAACAAATAGATTTATTGCTTCTGCCTGGACAAATTAATCTGTTGTAGCACACCAAATTAACTACTGGTTTTATGTATCTGTTTCTTATTACTTGGAAATTTGCTTGTTCACACTGCTCCATTCATTGTCGCGCACATCACCAAATAAACGGAATTAAACGGCGGCTAGATTGTTGGTATGCTGCATAGTCTGCATACTTTTCTCCCATAGTTTGTTCTTTCTGAAAAATGCGTTGCAGATATAGTAAAGCGATCGCACTTGGTACTAGATACGCCCAAATTGAACCCGCCACCACACTAAAACTGAGATAACGCATTAAGTCCCCAAAATAGTTAATATTGCGGGAAAAGCGCCAAATTCCATCGCTAACAAGGGTTGCGCCTTCTTGCTTGGCGGTCAGTTTTTGGATGTCGGCGCTGGTGTTGATTAAGCTGCCAAAAATATATAGTGGTAGTGCGACTTCCGTGGCAATAAATGATAGCGGTACAGGATTAATAAAAGCCAAATAACCTGGCAAGGCGTACAGAAGACCTACAAAGCCTAAACTATAAGCAAACCCTACAATCCCCACAGGCTCGTTAAACATCTGCTTTCGAGCGGGATAAAACCACTGCTCCAATAGCCACCAAGTACAATAACTAATATGCAGACATAGGTAAATTACTTGCCGTAAATCTTGCACTCCAAAAATGACAGCAAAACCAATCAAGCAGATACTCGTTAGTATTTTGGCGGTATTAATTGCCGTTAGTTGAGTTACTTTATTTTGCATATATGGCAATCCTATTTGATTCATAAATATCAACCGTGGGGGCGCAATGCATTGCGCCCCTACAACGTTTGCAATTGATTGAAGATTTGTATAGTTAAGTTTGGCGATTAAACAGCATTGAACCCGCTTGATCGGTAGGCATTAGTAATACTTCGCTAATGTTGACGTGAGGCGGACGGGTGGCGCAAAAAAGGATGACTTCGGCAACATCCATTGGTGTTAATGGTGTAAGTCCTTGGTAGACAGTTTTAGCGCGATCGCTATCTCCCCGGAAACGCACCTGACTAAACTCCGTTTCCACTAATCCCGGATCTACACTGCTGACTCTGACGGGAGTTCCCAAAAGGTCTTGTTTCAAGCCTTCAGAAATCACTCTTACCGCCGCTTTAGTTGCACAGTAAACATTGCCATTGGGATAAGTTTGGTGTCCCGCCGTTGAGCCAAGATTAACAACATGACCATTGCCTCGACTAATCATTCCCGGTACAATTGTGCGCGTCAAGTAAAGTAAGCCTTTAATATTGGTATCGATCATTTCTTCCCAGTCTTGAAAATCTCCATTTTGGAGTTTATTTAAGCCACGACTTAAACCAGCATTATTAATCAAAATATCAACGGCTGACCAAGGCTCAGGTAAGTTACCAAGGGCAGATTCCACCGCAAGGCGATCGCATACATCCAGCGCTAAAGTATGCACCGAAGTATTGGTAAGTTCTTTTGCCAACTTCTCTAAACGCTCTAGTCGCCTTGCTACCAATATTAATTTTGCTCCAGCTTGAGCAAATACTTTAGCGCAAGCTTCCCCTATTCCACTACTAGCGCCACTAATTAAGACGATTTGGTTTTGAATTGACATCATATTTTTTTAAAGGAGACGAGGAAGACTTGTCCCCTAAATCTTTCCATCTCCTTGTCTCCCAAATCCCCCATCTTTTTACTTAATATTCAACAACCTTCTACCACCAGTCTGAGAACTACTCCCTCCCTGTACGCTAAGGCGTTGAGTTATCTGAGTTAAACCATCTCCCCGGACTATAACCGCCGATAACCAGCGATCGCTTCCCCCGGTTGGAATACGACCAATTTTAAATAATCCACCTGCGGGGAGCAATTCTAGCCGTACTTGAGTGGGGTTAAAATACTGACCTGCTTCTACAGGTTCCTCCACGGCGGCTCCTAGTAAATAATCGTCTTTTAATGGCTCTTGGACAATGGTATCAAAGTTGTACTGCTGACCGGGTTTAACGCTTTGTGGCAGCTTAATATCAAGCGTTGGCGGTTTTGTTCCTGTGCTAAGTTGGCTGCGCTCGGATAAAACTTCTTGGCTGACTATTTTTTGATTTTCGTAGCGCTGACGGGTTCTAATTGTTGCTCTGAGGGCTAAGTTGCGACTGTCTTGAGTTTGGCTACCAGTAATGTTTGTAACAGTTTCCGCTACAATACCATTGCCTTGGGCTTGCCAGGATTGCAACTGGGTTTGGTATTTTATTTGGGGATACTGCTTCCATAGCCCAGTTAGAGCTTTTTCTAACTCTTGGTAAGTCAAGCCATCTTTGTGAGTAAAATTTGGGCTGTAAAACTGCATTACTGCTTTAATGTCTTTTTTATTTGCTGCCGCATCAATTTGAACTAGCATATTTTGCAACTCTGGCGGTGCGGTGGCTGGCGGTGCGGCAAAAGTGCGATCGCTTATCGATACTAAAGCCAGCGTTAGCAATCCTAAGCTTAGAGAAAATAAGCGGTTTTTAGTAGAAAAATTCAGAACGGTTCGCATAAATGATAGCTTGGTTAGTTGTTCGATTTTAAGGCAATTAGGGTAAAAACTAGATGGTAACACCGATACGATTACTAATTGCTGCAAGCGGCACGGGAGGGCATTTGTTTCCAGCGCTGGCGGTGGCGGAGCAATTGAGCGATTATCAAATTGAGTGGTTGGGTGTCCCCAATCGGTTAGAGACTCAATTAGTCCCGTCTCAGTATCCATTAAATACCGTTGCTGTCGAGGGTTTTCAGCAAAAGCTAGGTTTAGGGACTTTCAAAATTGTTACTCGTCTAGTTGGGTCAATTTTTGAGGTGCGAAAGCTGTTAAAAAAAGGTGATTTTCAAGGCGTATTTACTACAGGCGGCTATATTTCGGCTCCGGCGGTACTTGCCGCGCGACTACTCGGTTTACCTGTGATTTTTCACGAATCTAATGTTTTACCTGGCAAAGTCACCCGTACTTTTAGCCGTTTTTGTACGGTAGTAGCGATTGGTTTTGAGGGTGCTGCGAAGTATTTACCCAATGTAAAAACGATTTACACAGGTACGCCCGTGCGATCGCAATTTCGTTCCCAGCAATTGCCTTTAGAATTACCAATTCCCGAAGATGTGCCTTTAATTGTCGTTTTTGGGGGTTCTCAAGGTGCGGTGGCGGTAAATAAGCTAGTGCGCGAGTGCGTTCCTGTTTGGTGTGCTGCGGGTGCTTGGGTAGTGCATCTAACGGGTGATAAAGATCCTGATGCGGGGAACTTGAATCATTCTCAATATCTAACTATGACTTTTTATGACAATATGGCAGCTTTGCTCAATCGGGCAAATTTAGCAATTAGTCGTGCGGGTGCGGCGAGTTTAACGGAATTAGCAGTAACGGGGACTCCAGCGATTTTAATTCCCTATCCTTACGCGGCGGAAAATCATCAAGCTTATAACGCCGAAGTGTTTGCCAAGGCTGGTGCGGGGTTGGTTTTCAATCAATCAGAGCTTACCCAATCGTTGCTCGAAAGTCAGGTTTTGAATTTGTTAAATTCTCCGCAGCAGTTGCAAGCAATGGCAGATAAATCAAAAAGTATTGCTGTAGTTGATAGCGCCGAAAGGCTGGCAACTTTAGTAAAAGAGATAATAGTTAAAAATTAGCGATCGCATTCCCAAATTTATGCAAGTAGCAACTAAACACTCCTACACTCCCGCCGAATACCTCGAACTGGAGGAAAAAGCCGAGTACAAAAGCGAATATAACAACGGACAAATTTTTCCTATGACTGGCGGCTCAACAAATCACAATCATATAGTAGGTAATCTATGTACTGATTTACATTTTGCTTTTAAGCATCAAGATTACGAAGTTTTATGTTGAACCTACGCCTGTGGATATCTAAAAAACAGATTTACACTTATCCCGATGCTATGGTTATGAAGGGTAAGATTCAGTATTTTGCTAATCGTACTGATACAGTTGCTAATCCCATAATGATTGCTGAAGTCTTTTCAAATGCTCCTAAATCCTACGATCGCCAAGCTAAGTTTGAAGACTACCGGACAATCTCTAGTTTTCAGGAATATCTACTAATTGACCAAACCCGCATTTATGTAGAACATTTTGCCAAAATTGACGAAAAACGCTGGGAATTGCGGGTATATAACGCTGATGATGAAGCGGTGGCTTTAAGCTCGGTTCCTTTGCAGATTTCTTTGAAAGACTTGTACAACAAAGTAAATTTTGAATTAAAAAATGATTAAAAGGCGATCGCCTTTACTGGAACAGAACTACTTAGAGCGATCGCTATTTTCTACCTATTTAATCAAACCAGCCAATATCTTTATTGCCAAGAGTGGTGTTAGGACGTTCCGAAGGATCGGAATAATTAGGCAGTTTTTCTGTACGGGTTGATTTTGCGTGAGCAAGATTGCTTTCTTGTTTAGTTGGACTTGCCTTTGCTGAAGGTTTAGAACTGACTTCAGCAAGTTTTAAGATAGTTTTTTTTGCTTCTTCTAGTTCGGTTTTAAGTTGTTTTTCGTGGGAAGCTTGAGTTTGCAACTCTTTTATTAACTTTTTTTGATCTTGAAGTTGGGACTTCAAATCGGTAATTTGAGCTTGTAAAGAGCTTTCGGTTTTCTGAGCGGTTTCTAATAGTTTTTTTAAATCATCGACGGTGGTTTCTGGTTCTGTTGTCGTTGCCGTAGAACGTCTACTTTTTGCTGGAATATTTACTGGTGGTAATTCTTCCTGAACTTCTTTCGCTTGAGTATTGTCTTCTGGTGTCGCTGCTGCGCCATTACCTTCTACAGGTTCTTTGGCTTCTTCTCGTAGTAAATCCCCAATTCGTTTTCTAACCATTATTCTCTCCAGTCTCGCTGTATTTCATTTACTACCCGGCGATAATCCGCCTCTGCTTCTCGTCCATTGTTCCCCCGCCACTGAGTAATTGTCATCCCTTCTAGCGCGGCTCGTTCGTGCGCTTTGTAAGCTCTCACAAACGCCGTACAGACAGGAATTCCTAATTCCCTCAAGGTTTTTTGTGCCTCCAGCGCTTCCCCCATACTGCGCGTGTCCACTTTCGTTAACAGTACACGATGAGCGACTTTAGCTGGTGTAATAGCTCGTTTAACGGTTTCTATCAAAACAGCTAAATCCATTGGTGCGGGTGGCGTAGGCAAAACCAAATAATCCGCCGCCGGAATTACGGCAGCTAAGGTGGCGGAACTTAAGGCAGGTGGCGTATCTACTATTATTAGATCGTAGCCTACAACCTTTCTTAAATTTTCCAATAATTGCGGATCGGTTTCTTGAGCGAGATCGAAGCCTATACCTTTTTTACTTTGCTGCACCCACCAAGTAAAGCTACCTTGACTATCCGCATCCACGGCTAACAGTTTGTATTTTTCTGCCAAAATACTCGCTAATGCCATAGTTGTTGTAGTTTTGCCCACACCGCCTTTGCCATTACTTACAACAATTATCTTTGGGGGCGATGCCATCTAAAAAATTCCTGTTAATCAATTTTTGAGTTATTAAACTATTTGTATGCTTAAACTTCTAGAATACGACAACTAGCAACGTTTAATTTGTTTGACTATGACTCAAAAATCTCCGAGTGTTTGGGATTATAAACCGTGGTGGTGTCAGCCTTGGTCAATTATCCTTACAGGTATCTCGCTTATTAGTGGTAGTTGGCTGCTGCTAAGCAATCTGTGGATAACAGTTTTCGTGGCAATTCCGGTACTAGCTTGGATGATTTATTTTGTGCTGGTTTTTCCTAAACTAGCGATCGCCAGCATTGAAAAAGATCCCTCTAATTGACTACCTGACTACCATGTAAGCGCGGATCGTCAGAATTACCACTAGGTGCGACAGGTGCAGCAAAAGCTGAAACCTCTCCTTTATTACTTTGGGCGTAAGGCAATGGCACATCGGCAATTAGAGCCTCTAAGTTGCTACTCATAATTGTATAGGGTTGCTTGCCTACAGTTTGGGCGACTTCTTTACCACCAGAGCCACTAAATACAAAATGGGGAATTCCATCTACTCGATACTGCAAAATTTCCGGCAACCACTTAGTATTATCTACGTTCAACATGACAAAATTTACTGATTTGTCGTACTGCTTTTCTAACTGAGCAATATCTGGAGCCATTGCTTGGCAGCTACTGCACCAATTAGCATAAAATTCCATTAAAGTAGGTTTGCCATTACTCATTGCTACTTCTAGCGGGATTGATTTTTCTGCCAAAGTAGTTAGAGAAACCGCGCTGCTATCCGTCCGCAAGCCCAAAAACAAAGCTACACTCAGAGCAACAGCAACTAAAACAATTAATAAATTTCTAACTTTCGTCCCGACGGTGGTTTCGGGTGTGGGTTCTATATTTGTAGCCATGAAATATTTTATTACGACTTATTAAATATCCTCTCTATTTTACCTTAGTAACTCCCGTGAAAAAACGAGTAACTTTAACCTTTCCTAAGCGCACTATTCAAATGCCAGTCACCTATCGACTGGCTAAAGATTACAACGTCGCAGCTAATATTATCCGCGCTCAAGTAGCACCGAACCAAATTGGTAAACTGGTATTAGAATTATCTGGAGATATCGATCAACTAGATGCGGCAATTGACTGGATGCGATCGCAAAATATTGGTGTATCTCAAGCATTAGCCGAAATTGCGATCGATCGAGATGTTTGCGTTGATTGTGGTTTATGTACGGGGGTTTGTCCCACAGAGGCTTTGACTATTAACAGCGAAACTTTCCAGTTGGCATTTACGCGATCGCGTTGTATAGTCTGCGAACAATGTATACCTACTTGTCCCGTGCAAGCTATTTCTACCAATCTTTAAGTTTAAATACATCTGCTATTACGTCACTCACTCCTGGTAATCTGGCGGCGGTGGGGGAGTCGTAAACCACTAATATTGAAGGTGTTTCCAGATCTGTAAATAGCGTCATTCCTTCGGCATGGTCGTCACTATTTCCGTAAGGAATTTCTAATATTTGTGGTGGTTTAGATAGGACATTTTCTGGTAGATTCACGCCATTTTCTAATTGATAAACTCTCACAGGTCCATCTAGATCCATAGTTGGTCCTGCTAATATTAGCAAATCTTCGCCAGCTAAACATAAGTCTCTAATGCCTAGCCCGTTTAAGTTAATAAAGTGCTTTTTGTATTGCCCTAGTTTTAACTTTAATAAATCTGTCCCGCTTGATTCTAGTTTAATTTCTAGCATTACTGCCCAACCGCGTAATACTGGACCGCGCAATCCTAGAAATATGCGATCGCTATACACTGCAATTCCCTCAATATCAAATCCGTTTTCTTTCCCAGGAATAGTAGCTTGTACAAATGCGCCAAGGTGAGGATCGTTTAATAAAGCATCCATTAGTAAGTTACCGCGCTTGGTTATTTTCAATTTCGCTGCATTTAGTTGTTTTTGTGGATTCTCAGGATGAGAACAAGATTTAACTAATTCACCATCGATTAGAGGAATACGCCCGATTAAATAACGATTTGGCTCTGATTTGAGTTCCGTTAATCTACTAATGTTTTTCTCATCAATTCTATTTGCCAAGGGCTTTTTACGCTTCCAACTGTGAGAACCAACAAACCATAAATAATAGTCGCTGTATGCTAAGCCCTCAATGTCAATTTCCTGGTCGGCAGGAGCAGGTAAGCTAATAAAATCTGTAACATTGAAATGTTTGTGATTGCCAAAAGTTTGAGCATCAATGAAAGATAATCTTTCAATTGTTGAAGTTTCATCCGAACCCAGCCATAAATATTTATCTGGTGTTAGTCGGATGGCAGAAATATCTTGCCGATTTGCTTGAAAGCTGTCCCTAAATTTAAGGGTGATTTTATTTAGAATAGGTGCGTAGTTCATAAGCTGTTCTTAACTTGTTTTTAACCAAAACATAAAAATGCTATTAGTACAAATAGATGAATTAAGCTTTTAAAAATAAGTTATTGTCAGGGGTGCTGTGATGGAAGAAGCCAGTTTGTTTATTTCATTAGAGATGATGAATGCACCAGAGCATCCTTTAGCCAACAGTTTGGAATTGTTGGAGACAAAAATTGCTGATGGGGAGTACGATAACGCAAGCGCGCCCGGTTACGGGCTTCGCATTTCCGGCATGGTTAAACGCATTATTCCTCTAGACAATACCACCTCATGGTCTTACTGGTGGTGCATTCCAGGGAAGTTGCTCTTACCGGAAGATGTGGCATTATTGCAAAGCGACTTTACCCGCGTCGAAAGTATTTTAATTAAATTGCTCTGGTTGTGGGGCGGACGTTTTATCAGTACCGAAACTAGCCGTGATGTCACAAGCTGGCAGCAACTATTGGAATTAGTACGCGAAAGTAAGTTAAAGCCTGATGTTTTGGATATTGATTTTTTCCCGTTAACAGTCAAAGTTGATGAAGTGCAAGGTAATATTGCGGTAGAGCCCGCTCATTGGCATATTGAGTTTTTTCAACTAGAAGCAAACGATGGCGGTTACAGGTTGCAAGAACCAAAAAAGGTTTGTGGTTGCCAGGTATGGACAGGCAAGCCCTTTAGCAAGCAGCTAGATACCGAAGAAGCAACAATTCGCTACGACTTAGCTATTGCCCAACCTTCAGATATGACAAGCCCCCCTTGGCAAGCATTGCTTAGTATAAATTAGATTAAGCTTTATAACTATTACTTAAGATATAGGCTGAAAGTAAGTTGATACTTCACTTACTTGGTGACAATGTTAAAAATTAATAGATTTAAGCATAGAAATTAAATGGTATGGCAATCGGCGAACCAAAAACTCTAGGTGACTGGGCATCTATTGCCATTGACAAACACTTGCAAAAAATTGTTAAACACGAAAAAAACGTACTTAAGGATAAAAGCCCTGAAGACCTACATCAGATGCGTGTAGGTACGAGACGTTTGCGGAGTGCCTTAGCAGGATTTGCCCCAGCTTTAAAGTTGCCTAAGTTAGCTACAGAAAAGAAAATTGGTAGAATCGCCCAAATTTTGGGATCTTTGCGCGATTTAGATGTACTTGGCGCGGCATTAGAAAATGACTACAAGCCAAGTTTACCTGCCAAAGAACAAAAGTATTTAGAAACAGCTTTGTTAGATATACATAAACAGCGACGTTACGCCTTAGCAGAAGTCAAAGAAACTCTAGAAGGTAAGCAGTATAAATTATTAAAAGAGTCATTAAATCAGTGGTTGCAGCAGCCTGAGTATCAGGAAATTGCCAAAATGCCTATAGAGGAAGTATTACCAGATTTGCTACTACCAGAAGTAAGTAAGTTATTGCTACATCCAGGTTGGTTAGTAGGTAGCGATGCCAAGATTGCCGAACTAGAAATTGTAGAGAAAATACTAGCAAAACAAGGAGAATCTCTACATCATTTGCGAAAAGAGACTAAGCGCCTCCGCTATCAAATGGAAGTATTTAGCGAGTTTTACGGTGAAAATTATGCTGGGTATCTGGAAGATATCAAAGCGATTCAAGAAATTCTCGGCAAGATTCAAGATAGCAATGTTTTAGTAGAATTTCTCACGGAAGCATTGGCAGATAATATTGAGCATTCTGTTCCTACTTTGACTTTTGAACTTGCCAAAGTAAATTACGACGCTTGGCAGCAATGGCAAAATTTACAAACTAAATACTTGAGTGTCGATACAAGAAAAGGCTTTCACATGGCTATACTCGAACCCAAGTTTAATATTGCTAGTTGACTCTGAACTATATTAGGAGCTTAGTCAATGTCTTCCAATACTGGCGTACATAATCCAGATGTTATTGATTTGGTAAGCTGCAATTCAACATCGGATGAATGGACTTTAATTATGATTGAAACTCGTGAATGGGATACTAAGTTAGAGCATTTAGTGCAACTACAAAGCAAGATTAATAGTTACTTATCATTTGTTCTTGATGGACAGCTTGAGACGGATTATCCTGAGTCATCGGGTAAGCTAGTCAAGTTTCAACTTAACTGCCCGCCGATTTTTGACGAACAAGTTAAAAAATTTATTCAAATAACTAAGGATATATTAACAGAATACAATATTGAATTTATCGTGAAAACTATAAATTAATCTAAAAAATTGATTGTCTTGATTTAATTAGTCGAACGGTTCGCAGTAGGGGCGCAATGCATTGCGCCCCTACTACAATATTCGCAATTAATTTAGGATTGCCTTAAACCATCTCAAATCGAACGATCGCAGTTGTCGCTTTGGAGTCGAGATATTAACTAAATTAGCTCTTGGGTGCAGGTTTGTGCGCGATCGCACTCCGAAACACTACCAACTGAAAATGCCTTATGTAAACTAAAGCGCAATTTATTTATAATCTTGGTAATTAGCACTCAACGCGAGAGAGTGCTAAATTGGCTAATGGAAGCGCGTGGATATATAAATATGGCAAAAATTATTGCATTTAACGAAGAATCTCGGCGAGCGCTAGAGCGTGGCGTAAATGCCTTAGCCGATGCAGTTCGCATTACTTTGGGGCCAAAAGGGCGGAATGTGCTGCTAGAAAAGAAATTTGGCACGCCGCAAATTGTGAATGATGGAATCACTGTTGCTAAAGAAATTGAATTAGAAGATCCCTTGGAAAATACGGGCGCAAGACTAATTCAAGAAGTGGCTTCAAAAACTAAAGATGTGGCTGGAGACGGAACAACAACGGCTACAGTCCTGGCTCAAGCGATGATTAAAGAAGGCTTGAAGAATGTAGCGGCGGGTGCAAACCCTGTGAGCTTGCGTCGCGGGATTGAAAAGACTATCGACAAGTTGGTAGAAACGATCGCTCAAATAGCAAAACCAGTCCAAGGTAGTGCGATTTCTCAAGTTGCCACAGTTTCGGCAGGTAACGATGAAGAAGTCGGTAAAATGATTGCCGAAGCAATGGAAAAAGTTACGACAGACGGCGTAATTACTGTAGAAGAATCTAAGTCTTTGACTACAGACTTGGAAGTAGTGGAAGGAATGCAAATTGACCGGGGTTATATTTCTCCCTACTTTATTACCGACAACGAGCGGATGGTTGTAGAGTACGAAAATGCCCGGATTTTGATTGCTGACCAAAAAATTAGCAGTATTCAAGACTTGGTTCCGGTATTGGAAAAAGTGGCTCGTTCGGGTCAACCATTGCTAATTATTGCTGAAGACGTTGATGGGGAAGCCTTGGCAACTTTGGTAGTAAATAAGGCGCGGGGTGTGTTAAGTGCTTGCGCGATTAAATCTCCCGGATTTGGCGATCGCCGCAAAGCCTTGTTACAAGATATTGCCGTACTCACTGGCGGACAAATGATTTCTGAGGAAGTCGGTTTGACTCTAGATGCCGTAACTTTAGAAATGATGGGCGTTGCGCGGAAACTCACCATTGATAAAGAATCCACCACTATTGTGGCAACGGGCGAATATACCGCCGAAGTTGAAAAGCGCATCGGTCAAATTCGCAGACAGCTAGAAGACACTGATTCTGAGTACGACAGCGAAAAACTCCAAGAGCGGATTGCTAAACTTGCTGGCGGTGTAGCAGTAATTAAAGTTGGTGCAGCAACGGAAACGGAGCTTAAAGACCGCAAATTGCGGATTGAAGATGCGTTAAATGCCACTAAAGCGGCGGTAGAAGAGGGTATTGTTCCTGGTGGTGGTGCGACCTTAATTTATCTTAGTAAGCAAATCAACGAGATTAAAAATAGCTTGACTGAAGAAGAAAAAATTGGCGCGGATATCGTGGGGCGCAGTTTGGAAGCTCCTTTGCGTCAGATGGCAGATAACGCGGGTGTAGAAGGCTCGGTAATCGTAGAGAAAGTCCGCGAAAGTGACTTAAACATCGGCTACAACGCTGCTACAAACGTATTTGAAGACTTAATTGCTGCCGGAATTATCGATCCGGCTAAAGTTGTGCGATCGGCGTTGCAAAATGCTGGTTCCATTGCTGGCATGGTACTAACTACCGAAGCATTGGTAGTTGAGAAGCCTGAAAAGAATGCTGCTGCCCCTGATATGGGCGGCATGGGTGGCATGGGCGGTATGGGTGGCATGGGTGGTATGGGCGGTATGGGTGGCA
The DNA here is from genome assembly GCA_965246935.1 of Chitinophagaceae bacterium. Lineage (GTDB taxonomy): Bacteria > Bacteroidota > Bacteroidia > Chitinophagales > Chitinophagaceae > JAZKFT01. Next base: position 27,954 of record CBDFGC010000008.1, read on the forward strand.
TGGGGATGATGTAATCCTAGGCTACTAATAACCAAATCATCTATTTAGCAGTTTGCCTTCAAGGTAAACTGCTTTTTTCATGCTGGAAAAATTGCTTGCAAAAGTTAGCAATTGTCTGAAAAAACTGCTGAAGTTGCCAACTAAAAAATAGACCTCCTACATGAATAATCTTTTGCCCCCCTAGCCCCCCAAGTTTGGGGGGAACCGGATTTGAATTCCCCCAGTATTGGGAAATTTCCTGAATTCATACAGGAGGTTTAATAAAATTTAACTAGAGAAAAGTATACTCACAACAACGATGATGTTGAAATAAGCTTTGAACTATTGTGTGAGAGGATTGCCGATGATATCTTTGCCGTTTAGATTTGCTTTGTTGGGTTCCTTAATTGTGGCGATCGCCTCTTGCTCCAACGGTCAAACGCCGCCAGCGAACAATGTAGCTGCAAGTACCAAAACTATTGCTGTTACTCAAATTGTCGAGCATCCAGCCCTTAACGCAATCCGCGATGGACTTAAAGAAGAACTAGCAAACCAAGGATTTGTAGCAGGTAAAAACTTGAAATGGCAGTGGACTAATGCCCAAGGCAATCAAACTACAGCAATTCAGATTGCCCAAAAAATTGCTGGTGAAGCTCCCGATGCGATCGTTGCTATTTCTACCCCCTCTGCCCAAGCAGTAGTTAGTGCGACGCTGAAAAATTCACCCAATACCGCGATCGTCTTCTCTGGAGTAACCGATCCTGTGAGCGCTAAACTTGTCAGCAATTTGCAACAACCAGGTGGCTCAATCACCGGCGTGAGCAGTCTAACCCCTGTAGCCGAGCATCTCAAATTAATTACTCAAATTACACCGAAAGTAAAACGGGTGGGCGTAATCTACAATGCTGGGGAATCTAACTCAGCTTATTTAGTTAAATTGCTCAAAGAAGTTGCACCCAAGCAAGGACTTAGCATTGTGGCAGCTACGATCGCTAATTCTAGCGAAGTTGCCAGCGCTGCCAAAAGTTTGGTAGGTCGCGTCGATGCAATTTACATTCCCACAGACAATACAGTGGTTTCGGCTTTAGATAGTGTCATCAAAGTTGGCGTGCAAAATCAATTACCGATTTATGCTGGAGATAATAACTCAGTAGCCGCAGGAGCGATCGCCACCTTGGGCTTTGATTATCGAGATATGGGTCGGCAGACAGCGCGAATGGTTGCGCGGGTCTTGAAGGGTGAAAAGCCAGCTACGATTGCTGTAGAACCACCAGGTAAAGTTGACTTGGTAATTAATGCTAAAAGCGCTGCCACTATGGGCGTTAAGATTCCTGCCGATGTACTCAAAAAGGCTAGTAAAGTAATTCAGTAATCTGGCGATCGCCGCCCGACGTATGTAGATATAAATTTATGAGCATTGCAGCGTTCTCCGGCGCACTGGAATTAGGTTTAATCTATGGCTTGGTTGCCTTTGGGGTTTACTTATCTTTTCGGGTGTTAGATTTTCCTGACTTGACAGTAGATGGTAGTTTTCCTTTGGGGGGAGCCGTTGCCGCAACGCTAATTGTCCGGGGGATGAATCCTTGGGTGGCAATAATGTTGGCGATCGGTGCGGGTATATTGGCAGGATTGTGTACGGCGGGACTCAACGTACAGTTCAAAATTCTCAATCTACTGGCAAGTATTTTGACGATGATTGGCTTGTATTCAGTTAATTTGCGAATTATGGGTCAACCGAATATCTCTTTGCTCAATCAGACGACAATTGTTTCTACTTTAGACCCTTGGCTAAATCGGCTGCCACCAGCGCTCAAACCTTTTAGCATTGCGATCGCCTTGGCTGTCATAGTTGCAATTATTTTAGGATTGCTGAACTTGTTTTTTGCCACCCATTTGGGGTTGGCGCTGCGGGCAACCGGGGCAAATCCTGGCATGGCGCGCGCTCAAGGAATTGACACCAATCGCTTAATTTTGCTTGGCATGGCAATGAGCAATGGACTTGTGGCATTAGCGGGGGCTTTGTTTGTGCAAATTAACGGCTTTGCAGATGTGCAAATAGGTATGGGGACAATTGTATTTGGCTTGGTGGCGGTAATTGTAGGGGAAAGTTTAGTAACTAGCCGTCGCTTAATTTGGATTACTACTAGCGCGATTGTCGGCTCGATTCTGTATCGGTTACTGGTCGCTGTGGCGCTGAATGTTGATTTTTTAGGCTTGCAAGCACAGGATTTGAATTTGATCGCTTCTGTGTTAGTCGCCCTAGCGTTGATTTTGCCTCAGAGTCCTTGGCTGCACAAGTTACGGGGGCGCTCAATATGATTAGTCTGCAAGACATTACAGTGACATTCAATTCTGGCACGCCGATCGCTCTACGGGCGCTTAACAGCTTGAATTTAGACATTGCGGCAGGTGAATTTATTACAGTAATTGGTAGTAACGGCGCAGGCAAATCTACATTGCTCAACGTGCTTAGTGGCGAACAAACTCCCGATCGCGGCAAAGTTACAATCGCAGATCGGGATGTGACGAGTTGGAAAACGCCTCGTCGCGCTCAATTTGTAGCGCGCGTGTTTCAAAATCCCTTGCTAGGTTCCTGCGCTCAGTTGACTGTGGAGGAAAATCTGGTACTTGCTGCTCGTCGGGGGCGAGCGCGCGGTTTACGCTTTGCCATAACTCCTCAGGGGCGATCGCATTTTCGCTCGGCGTTAGCAGACTTGGGGCTGGGGCTAGAAAACCGCCTCCACGACCGGATGGGGTTGCTCTCCGGCGGACAACGGCAAGCAATTAGCTTACTAATGGCAACATTGTCTGCTCAACAGCAAATTTTGCTATTAGACGAACATACCGCCGCCCTAGATCCAAAAACCGCCGAGGCTATCCTGGGCTTAACCGAGCGGCTAGTACGAAGTCACGGGCTGACAACACTAATGGTTACTCACAGTTTGAAGCAGGCGTTAAATTTAGGCGATCGCACGGTGATGCTCCATCAAGGGCGGGTAATTTTTGATATTACCGGGGTGGCGCGCGCTCATTTAACAGTGGACGATCTGCTAATTCAATTTGAGCGCGTGCGGGGTGAGCCGTTGGTAGATGATGAATTGTTGCTCAACTGAGGCTATGCAATTGCTGAAATTAGACGAGAAGTTAATTTGAAATAGGTAAACTACGGTTTTCCGGTCGGAATTTAGTTGTATTTGCTAAAAAGTTCTGCTAGAATCTGCCTAATTAGAAAATACCCCAGGCGATATGAGCGTTCAGACTGGACAATTTAAAGACACTTTAACGGCTTATAATTGGACAAAAACTAATGGAAGAATGCAAAAACAGCAGCAGCAAGAACCCATGTTCTACTACTTTGCGTATGGTTCTTGTATGTGTCCGGTGGATTTAAAGCGAAGTCTTGGCGAACAAACTCATATTTATGTTGTCGGCGCAGCTACGCTGATTGGCTATCGATTAGGTTTTTATTGCTATTCCGCCTTTCGTAACTGTGGCGTGTTGGATGTTATTAAAGACCCCACAAGTTCAGTAGAAGGCGTACTTTACAAACTACCGCAACGCTTAGGCTATGCTTTGGACGAGCGCGAAGGCGTACATCAAAATTGGTACAGACACGAACAAGTAGATGTTGCTTGCAACGGCAAGTTGTACGAAAATGCCCGGACTTACATGGTGGTAGATAAGTTAACCGAGGAACTTGCACCCAATGACTGGTACTTTAATGTTGTGCTGCGGGGTGCGGTAACTTGCGGCTTACCCGAACAGTATTGCTGGAATTTGTTTAACCATATGCACCAATTACAGCAGCGTCACGGCGAACAGAGACTAAAATCAGCTTGAGTAAAGCATCCTCCGAACAGTGGCGCTAATGATATCGACGGCAAAAGTTAAGCCGATAAAACATAGTAATGTAGCAACTACCCCAGGATAGTCAAAGCTGCTGAGTTGTTCTGTTAACAAGCGTCCCAAACCTCCTGCACCCACCAAGCCGACAATTACCGTCGCACGAATGCAGACTTCCCAGCGATACAGGGTATAAGCAATAAACTTAGGCATAGTTTGGGGCAAAACTCCGTATAAAAATACTTGAGAACCACTAGCACCCAAAGCTTTGAGTGATTTTAAAAGTCGCTCGTCTAGGTTTTCGGTAACTTCCGCCATCAGTCGTCCCAAAATTCCCATGTTATGAATGCCCAGAGCGATCGCACCTGGTAAGATTCCAGGAAACAGTACAAATAAAAATATCAAAGCCCAAATTGGGGCGGGAATAGCCCGAGTAAAAAGTAAGAAAAACCGCGCCGCAACTAAAATTACTACTCCCCCCCAGCGACTTCCCAGATTTAAAATTCCCCCTGGCAGCAGAAAGTTGTTAGCGGCGAAGAAAGATAAAATTATTCCTCCACAACCCGCAAACGCGATCGCCAAGATAGACATAGCTAAAGTTTGACCGCAAAGCGCCAAAATCTGACTTAGTTGGCTGTAGTCGGGTGGAAACGCCTGTTGGAAAACCCCTACTAATAATTGCCCGGTGCGCGGTGTCCAAAGTTTACTAAAATCTGCATCGACGTACCAAAACGAAAATGCGATCGCGATAATAATTAGTAATGTCGCCCACCAAGGGACGCTTTTACTTCCAGTGGGCTGATTCAACCTATTCAAATCCAGCCGACTTGGCGCGCCTATCTGACGGCGTACTAATGCACTAGCAAAATCTGTCACGCCACTCAACACTACTAAAGCAATTAACAAAGTCCACATTTCTTCGTAGCGCAGAGATTGCAGACTGAGGAGAATTTGATAACCCAACCCCCCCGCGCCAATAATTCCGAGTACCGCCGCCGCCCGAATCGAACACTCAAACCGATAAAAAGCGTAGGAAAGCAAATTAGTCTGTGCTTGAGGAATCAAGCTATACATAAAAGCATTGAGGGGCGAAACCCCACTACCAAGCAATGCTTGTAACGGCTGTCGGGGAGTTTCGTCCAAAATCTCTGCAAACACTTTCGCGGTAATTGCACCGAAGGGAATTGCGATCGCTAGCACGGCTACTAGCGGATCTAGCCCAAAAATATTGATGAAAAATAAACCCCAAATTAATTCGTGAATCGCTCTAGGAATTGCCAAACCCGCCCTGATTGCCAACCAAGGCAGCCTCGACACTCCTACAACTGACTCCCACCAAACTTGAGAACAGAAAACCCCACCAATTATCGCGATCGCTAAACTAAAAAAAGTACCGCACACCGCGTAAGCAAAAGTTTTCAGCGTCGCATCGCAAGTTAATAGCAAAAATTCTCTACTCAAATTAGGATGAATAGCTGCAACCAAAAACTGCCTGACTAAACCCCAGCCGCCAGAATTTATAACTTCTCCACTAAATATCCCCGCCGAATACAATGCCCAAATAACTGCTAGTACACACAGAGTAAAAACTTTGCCCAATCCTTTACCTCTAAAGGTTTAACTTTCACCGTTGCTGAATCTTGACATGATTTTCTCCTTGTCCCCTTGTCTTCCTCTTTCATACCTCAACGGGTAAAACCTAATTTGCCTGCCGATACAACTCATCAACCATCTCTGAAGACACCAAACTAGCCGGAGAATCAAACAAAACTCGTCCGTCTTGCAACCCAACAATTCGCTCGTAATAATTGCGGGCAAACTCCAAGTCATGCAGACTTGTGACTAATGTTTTATCTAGTTCCACGTTTAACTGACACAACAATTGGATAATTTCGCGGCTGCGTTCGGGATCTAAACTTGCAATTGGTTCATCGGCTAATATCGCCACCGGATTTTGTACCAACACCCGCGCGATCGCAACTCTTTGCTGCTGTCCCCCCGAAAGCACTCCACACCTTTCATACAATTTCTCTGCAATCCCTACTTGAGTTAAAGCGCGAGTCGCCGTGGCTACTTCTAAAGGAAACATTAGCGAAAAAGCTGCTTGCCAAAACGACCAGCGCCCCAAATGCCCCGCATTCACATTATGAATTACTCGCAAATTATCGACCAAATTAAATTGTTGGTAAATAGTCCCAATTTGGCGTTGAATTTGCCGTACCGACGCAGGCTTTAGATCGGCTAAATTCTGTCCCAATACCCAGACTTCCCCCGTAGTAGGGCGAATTGTCCCATTAAGTAAGTTGATTAACGTACTTTTTCCCGCACCGCTAGAACCAACTAAGGCGACTCTTTCCCCTGGATAAACTCTTAGATTAATATTTTTAAGACTTGAAAAGCTACCAAACTGTTTAGTAACGTTTTTAAGTTTAAAAATTGGATGTTGACTGTTGTTTTGTAAATTATTAGCAGCGATATTATTAGTTTTTCCTATCATCTGCTCGATCTATCAGTTTCCGCGCAGAGGACATTGTCCTCCGCGCTCTACCTACTTACTTTCAGCAAGCATTTAGGTAGACAAATACAATTACTATAGTATGACATCACAAGTCAAAAAGCAATAGTATTATAGAATTTATTTAATTATTTTTGTTAAGCAAAAAGTGGTTTTTAAAGCTTGACAAAAAAGCTATTTTATCTTGCCAATTTCTCTCCCTACTTGTTCTATTTGGGCATAGTTAGAGTTTTTGGTAGCAATAAACTTGTTGGCATCTAATAATTCCAGAATCTCTTTTTGTTCGGGAATATTAGGATCTAGTTTTAGCAAAGCATTTTGTACTTTATTTACAAAGTCTGCACCGTAGCGCTGTTTGACTTGGGGGTTGATTAGCCAGTGGTAATCGTAGTAAGCGGGCGATCGCCAGATAACCGCAACCTTACTTAAATCGACTTCTTTAGCTGCCACTCGTTTCAACCAAATTTTTTCATTTACCGCGCCGACATCATAACTACCAGCCTCTACAAGTTTGATAGTTTTATCGTGATCGCCAGAGAAACCAGCCTCACCCTTAAAATTATTCAGCTTAATCCCAGCTTGTTGTAAAAAGTATTGTGGCATCAAGCGCCCAGAAGTTGACGACTCACTGCCAAAAGTAAAAGTATGTCCTTTTAATTGTTGAAAATCGGCGATATTTTTAATAGGTTTCAAGCCAGTTTTTTTATTAGTAATAAGTACACTGTGGAATTTGGCATCTACATCGCGCTGGGCGATCGCTTCTGCGCCCTTTACTTGCAACCGTGCTTGAACTCCGGTTAAACCTCCAAACCAAACTAAATCTAAATCTCCTACTTTAAAAGCAGTAACGGCGGCGGTGTAGTCAGTTACGGGTTTATAGATAACAGGTACGCCTAATTCCTTCCCTAAATATGCAGCTAGTTTACTATATTGGCGCTGTAGTTTCTCTGGATTTTGATCGGGAATAGCGCTCGTAACTAATGGTTTTACCTCTGTTTTTGCAGATTTAGATCTGTCAGACGAACAGGCAGTAAAAAGTAAAAGTATTGATAATAAAGCTCCACAACTAATGCTTTTCATAAACTTCAATAATTATCTTAACTTTTAGAGAATGTGCAAAGTCACCAACTCTAAATTTTACTACTTATTAAACCAAAACCTTTAATTTCTTTCGTCTGCCCAAATATTAAATGCCTATCCAAGCAGAATTGATGAAACTGTTAATATATTTTGGTGTAAATCTTTTGAGCTTATAATCATCTTGCTTTCAAAATAAAAATAAGATATACAGTTAAAACAAGTTCAAGTTTTATGTAATGGCAAGTAAGGAAACTCAAAAACCGATCCCTAGGGTTTGGTGAAGGGAGAGTAATTTACCCACTTATTTATAGATAATCTATTATGACTATTGATTGTACGCACCTAGAGCAAATTCAAGAAGTAACGCCTAGCGCTGACGGCTGTGAGGAATGTTTGAAAATAGGCGATCGCTGGGTACATCTGCGAGAATGTCTAATTTGCGGTCATGTGGGCTGTTGCGACTCATCCAAAAACAAACACGCTACCAAACATTTTCACGCTACCAACCATCCCATCGTCCAATCTATTGAACCTGGCGAAGACTGGAAGTGGTGCTACATTGACCAAACAATCATATAGCAATAAATAATGACGATCGCAATCAAGCCACCATGTGAGGAAGGGGTTATCCACGCTGGGGAATGTGCCGTTCCCTGTAATAAAAATGTCGGGCGCTGGGTAATAGCCGCTACAACTCTCGGCTCTAGCATAGCTTTAATTGATGGCTCGGTGGTCAATGTAGCCTTGCCCGTATTGCAAAAAGCACTCAACGCCAGCGTTACAGACGTACAGTGGATAGTAGAATCCTATGCTTTATTTCTATCGGCTTTAATTTTAGTTGGTGGCTCTTTAGGCGACTTCTTCGGCAGACGACGGATCTTTGCTTATGGGATTATTTTATTTGCCTTAGCTTCCATGGGGTGCGGTTTAGCAATTGATGTTAATCAATTAATCGCTGCAAGAGCGGTGCAAGGTATAGGCGGTGCGTTGCTCGTACCGGGAAGTCTGGCAATTATTAGCGCCTCTTTTAGCGGTGAAAGTCGCGGTAAAGCGATCGGCACTTGGTCGGGGTTTACAGGTATTACTTCAGCTTTGGGTCCGGTTTTGGGCGGCTGGTTAGTAGAACATACTTCCTGGCGATGGATATTTTTTATTAACGTACCATTAGCCGCGATCGTCTTAACTATCTTATTTTGGCGCGTACCCGAAAGCCGTAACGAGGCAGCTAAAAACTTAGATTGGTGGGGTGCAATCCTAGTCACTTTAGGCTTAGGTACGCTTGTATTTGGGTTGATTTCCGCTTCTACTTTGGGTTTAACTGCTCCCTTGGTGCTGGGGTGTTTAGCTGGAGGGGTAATTACTCTGGGCGCTTTTATATTTGTAGAACGCAGTAGCCGCGCTCCGATGGTTCCTCTATTGCTATTTAAGTCTCGCACCTTTAGCGGGGCAAATTTGCTCACACTGTTGCTTTACTTCGCCTTGAGCGGAGTGTTTTACTTTTTTCCTTTTAATCTCATCCAAGTGCAAGGTTACTCCGCTACGGCGGCGGGGGCGGCTTTCTTGCCGTTTATTCTGTTGATGTTTTTACTGTCTCGTTGGTCTGGTTCTTTAGTTAGTCATTACGGCGCTAAACTACCTTTGATAGTTGGTCCGGCGATCGCATCTATTGGATTTGGTTTATTTTCCCTTCCAGGAATTGGCGGCAGCTATTGGACAACTTTTTTTCCGGCGATCGTTATCCTTGGTTTGGGGATGGCAATTAGCGTAGCACCCCTCACCACTACAGTTATGAGCGCTGTAACCGTGCAACAAGCTGGAACTGCGTCAGGAATCAATAACGCCGTTGCCCGCACGGCGGGTCTATTGGCAGTAGCTATAACTAATATTTTTGTTGCCAATATCTTTAATAGCAGCTTAGATCGGCGTTTGGCAGCAATCAACTTACCTCTATCAGCCCAACAGTTGCTTGCGGAAGAACGGATAAAACTTGCAGGCGCGGCAATTCCCTCCGGATTAAGTGCGGAAGTAAGCGCTCAAGTAAAAAACGCGATCGCATTATCATTTATTGATGGTTTTCGTTTAGTTATATGGATGGCGGTAGGGTTAGCGCTATTGAGTGCGATCGTTAGTCTATTCACGATCAAAGATCGCTCAAAAACGTAGTTCAATTACAAATAAAATTATTCGAGATTAAATTATGAGTAGTTGGTTACAGCCGCCGCGCTTGCGTATTGGAAAAGAAAGCGAACAAGAACATCGTCACGCTACTTGGCTAGAACTATTTTATGACTTGGTTTTTGTCGTTACAGTATCCCAAGTTGCTCATAACTTATATGAAAATGTATCTATAGCGGGCTTTTTAAAGTTTGTATTTTTGTTTATCCCCATTTGGTGGGCGTGGATTGGGACGACATTCTACGCCAATCGTTTTGATAGTGATGATATCGGACATCGGTTATTAATTGGCTTGCAAATGCTGGCAATTGCTGCCCTCGCTGTTAACGTGCATCATGGTTTGGGCGAGACTTCTGCCGGGTTCGCTCTAGCTTATGCCGCCGGGAGGGTAATACTTGTAATTGAATACTTCCGCGCTGCTAAGTATATTCCCCAAGCGCGGGGATTGGCAACTCGTTATGGTACGGGTTTTGCGATCGCTGCTAGTTTATGGTTAGTATCAGCATTTGTTCCTATTCCCCTGCGGTTTATTTTTTGGGGTTTGGGTTTAATTGTAGATTTTGCTACCCCCTTAACAGCGCCGAAAAACTTACAGCTAGGACTATTACCTCATCCCGAACACTTACCCGAACGTTTTGGACTATTTACAATTATCGTGCTGGGGGAGGCGATTATTGCTGTAGTTGACGGAGTATCCGAGCAAAAATGGGATGTGAGAAGTGCAATTGCTGCGGTACTGGGCTTTGGTATTGCCTTTAGCTTGTGGTGGATCTATTTTGAAAATGTTAGCGGTTCAGCGTTGCGCTTGGCAGGTACGGGAGGTCGAATCGAAATTTATCAAGTTTGGCTTTACGGTCACTTACCTTTAGTTATTGGTCTATCGGTTACAGGTGTAGGTGTAGAACATCTCATCACCAGCGAGGCGGGTAATGCTTTGAGTACGCCCTATCGCTGGTTGTTGTGTGGTGGGGTGGCGATGTGTATGCTGTCCCTTGGGCTATTGCACCGCACGGGAATAATTTTTAAGTGCAAAGTTAGAAGTAAGTATCGCTTTGGGACGGCAGCGCTATTAATTATTCTTGCTATTGTAGGAGTTGGTCAGTCGCCGCTTTTAATAGTGGGAATTGTGGCAGTAATTTGTGCAACTCAAGTCGTGCAAGATTTGTATCAAAGCGGGCAGTTAACTTTTCAATAACAATGTTAGAAGTGCAGCAGGTATTAGGCGATCGCTATCAACTACAAAAGCCCTTAAGCAATCATCCTTCACGGCAAACTTGGCTAGGGGTAGATTTAGAGAACCAAGAGCAAGTTGTAGTAAAAGTATTACCTTTCGGGGCAACAGTAGATTGGACTAATGTTAAACTTTTTGAGCGGGAAGCGGAAGTTCTCAAACAGCTTAATTATCCCCAAATTCCTCAGTATCGAGACTATTTTTGTGAAAATTCTCAGTTTGTCCTTGTAGAAACTTTTATTTGTGGTGCTTCTTTTAAGGAATTATTGGCACAAGGGAAAAAGTTTAGCGAATTAGAAATAGAGCATATTGCTAAAGAAATCCTGCAAATTCTCATCTATCTACACGAACAAAATCCGCCCATACTCCACCGAGATATCAAGCCTAGTAATCTTATTTTGGGTGAAGGCGATCGCGTATATTTAGTTGATTTTGGCGCGGTACAAAACCGGATAGCAGACGTAGGAGAGACGTTTACGGTAGTTGGTACTTACGGCTATGCGCCGATGGAACAATTTGGCGATCGCGCAATTCCTGCTACAGATTTGTACGGTTTAGGGGCAACTTTGATTCATTTGGTTACAGGGATAAGTCCAGCAGATTTACCTCAAAAACAATTGCAAATTCAATTTAAAAATTACGTTAATCTCAGTCCGTTTTTGATTCAGTGGCTAGAACACCTTACCGAACCTGCACCCGAACGCCGACCTAGCACCGCTCGTCAAGCTTTGGAAATGCTAGAATCTAAAACTTCTAGTATTAAGAGTTTTCAACCTCAAGATACTCGAATTAAGTTGAATAAGTCTGCTGAAGAATTAAATATAGCTATACCGCCGATAGATGCAAATGTTGGCAGTTTACCTTTTTTCCTAATATCTACAGTTTTTGTTACTCCCTTTTTAGCTGTAGCAGCAATGCTTACAGTAGGTTTTTTACTTAAGCCTGGAATTACTTATCTAATTCCTTCAGTAATTATTTGCTCTATTTTAATTCCGTTTGTATTTATGTGGTTTCGTACTTTAGAAAGTTCTTGCGGACGCACAGAAATTAACTTAGATCGGAAGAACTTTTTAGTCAAATTAAAGCTATTTGGTTTTACTTATATTCAAAAGCAAGGATGCAATGCAGAAATTAAAAACATTTTTCCTACCACATTGGAAAGAAATATTGAATATTCTCGGCTGGCATTAGTTATAGAAACAGTCAGCAAAAAATATTCATTCTCTCCTCCTCTAACCGATGTAGAACGTCGCTGGTTAATTCAAGAAGTAAAAGACTGGTTGGAAATTAGCTAATTTTTAAACGGTTAGATATCGACGTACTAAAGAATCTGTTAAATCGCTAGTGTTACCTTTTGCAGCGATCGCCCCTTTTTCCATAATGAAGAACTTTTGCGCTAGTTGCTTGGCAAAATCAATTTTTTGTTCTACGACTAATAGCGTTACGCCTTTCTCGCGATTAATCCGTCTCAGGGTTTCATCTATTTCTTGCACAATGGAGGGCTGGATGCCTTCGGTAGGCTCGTCTAATAGCATGATTTGCGGGTCGCACATGAGTCCGCGCGCGATCGCTAGTTGCTGTTGTTGTCCGCCACTCAATAGCCCCCCTTGGCGCTTGAGATGCTGTTTTAACATTGGGAAAAACTCAAATATTTCATCGGGTATTTTCTTCAATTTCTTACGACTTGCAGCTAATCCCAATTTCAAATTATCTAAAACCGACAGATAAGGAATAATTTCGCGCCCTTGGGGAATAAAAGCAATGCCGTAACGCGACCTTTTGTAAGTGGGAGTATTAGTTATATCGTCTGCATCAAAAACAATATTGCCTTTGATCGCTTTATTTAAGCCGATAATACTCCGCAACAGGGTAGTTTTCCCCATACCATTACGACCTAATACGCAGGCTATATCTCCTTTTTCTACCGTCATATCGACGTTAACTAAAACAGGAGTTTGCCCATAACCTGCCGATACATCTGTAAGCTTAAGCAGCGACATCGATTCGTTCACGACCTAAATAAACCTCGATAACTTGTGTATTATTTTGAACTTCTTGAACAGAGCCTTCAATTAATTTTTCGCCTTGATGTAAAACCACGAGCTTTTGAGCAATTTGTTTGACAAATTCCATATCATGCTCAATTACTATTACGGAATGATCTTCAGCAATGGATTTAATAATTTCACCAGTCATATAGGTTTCATCGGAGGTCATTCCCGCCGTTGGTTCATCTAATAGCACCACCGTTGGATCTTGAGCAATTACCATCCCAATTTCTACCCATTGTTTTTGTCCGTGAGAAAGCGACGAAACTTTGGTATAAGCTTTATCTAATAAGCCAATACGTTCTAAAACTGCTTCAATTTTTGCTTTTTTTAGTTTAGTTAGCTTCGATTTAATTGAAGCTATAACGGAGTGAGTACCTTTGAGTGCTAGTAAAATATTTTCAAATACAGTTAGATCGTTATATACATTTGGGTTTTGAAACTTACGTCCAATTCCCATTCGCGCAATTTCATAACGATTTTTGTTAGTAATTTCCTTACCACGATAATAGACATGACCAGAAGCTACTGGAGACTTACCCACAATCGCATCTAAAAGCGTACTTTTACCTGCACCATTAGGTCCAATGATTGTAACTATTTCTCGTTCGCCGACTTCTAAATTAATTCCTTTGAGAGCTTGAAATCCTGAAAAGACTACTCTCAAGTCTTGAACAGCTAATATTGTATTCATAGAAGTTTTGCTACTTTTGGCTAGATTAGCATGGAGTGAAGTTGCTTGCTGTTTCAGTTACTACAATTGAGTGGTTAGTAATTTACACGCTACTTTTACGTGTTGTACGGTTATCTGCTTTAAATTTTTTGGGAATTAAACTCATTAAACCATCCGGCACAAATAACACCACAACTAACAATAAAATTCCCACAATTAATTGCCAATCTTGGGTTACTCTTTCCGCGTAGTTTTGGATTTGACCTAATAAAATCGCCGCAATTATTGGACCTACTAAAGTTCCTCTCCCACCAATTGCTACCCAAATTACTACTTGCGTACCAAAAGCTACAGCTAAGTATACTGGAGAAATAAATCTATTTAGCGGTACAAATAACCCCCCAGCCAAACCTGCTATCCCCGCCGATAGCGTCCAAATAAAAATCTTGAAACTGGCAACATCGTAACCTAAATAAGAAATTCGTTGCTCGTTTTCTTTAATCGAACGCAAAATTAAGCCAAAGTTGGATTGAGTCAGCAACCAACTACCAATTAACACCAGAGTAGTAAAACCAAGAATGATATAATACAACCCTAATAGAGGAATATCCATCCCAAAAAAGCTTAAACGAGAAACATCGGTAATCCCATTAGTTCCTCCAGTAAAAGCTTGCTGGCTGACAAAAAAGGTAGTTAGCGCTGATGCGATCGCTAAAGTAATAATGGTGATGTAAACTCCACTAACTTTAGACCGAAAAATAAACCAGCCAATAATATAAGCAAAAGCTGCGGGGACAACAATTGTCGCAATAGCAGCGATAGGAAAAAACTTTAAGGGAGCAATAAACCAAGGTAATTCTTTTAAGCCATTCCACACCATAAAGTCTGGCAATTCTCCACCATAGGTATTCGCGGTAGAGGACAAATTGAGTTTCAAGTAGTATGCCATCGCATACCCGCCCAACGTAAAGAAAACGCCATGAGCAAAACTTAAAATGCCTGTAAACCCCCAAACTAAATCTAGGGAAATACCTAAAATTCCAAACAATAATAGCTTTGCCATTAAAGCTGTTTGAAATTCGCCTAACACAAGAGGCAAAACTATAAATAGTAATAGAACAATTCCCGCCGTAGTTAATAATTTAACGGGAATTGTAGCCTTTTGTACGCCCCCTAATACATCAGTCATTTTTTTATTTGCCTAGGTTTTTACAAGTTACTAATTAAGCTCGTTTTTGCACGGTGAACAAGCCTTCAGGACGATAGCGAATCAAAATAATTACCGCCGCTAAAACTATCACTCGCGCCACCGGATCGTTGAGCAAAAATGCGATCGCTGCGTTCGATTCTCCAATCAAAAACGCTCCCGCCAACACCCCAATTATCTTATCGACACCGCCCGTCACTACTACCATCCAAGCATCGACTAAATAATCTTGTCCCATCGGTGGCGCGACACTTTTAAGCGAAGAAAGTACCGCTCCCGCCACTCCCGCCAATCCGCAACCGTAGGCAAACGTGAGCATATCTACAAAACTTGTATTAATGCCCAAACATTTAGCCATATCCCGATTTTGAGTTACAGCGCGAATTTGCCGCCCCAAAGCCGTACCATAAAGTAGATAAGCTGTCAGTGCAAGTAATCCCAAGGCGATCGCCACAATAAACAAGCGATAGTAGGAAATAGTAATCCCTTCACCACCATTGGGATTCGTAAATACGTTTAAGTTTCCCGATATATAACGCGGAGCTTTGACATACTTTAACTGGGCAGTAAAAATCAATTTAACTACCCCTTGAAGCACAATGCTTAAGCCCCAAGTGGCAAGTAAAGTCTCTAAAGGACGACCGTAGAGCCGCCTAATTATAGTTATTTCAATAATTGCGCCAATAATTGCCGTGGACAAAAAAGCAAAAGGAATAGTTAGCACTAAATCCATTTTGAAAGCGGATTGCATTAAAAACGTAGTGTATGCGCCTAACATGATGAATTCACCATGAGCTAGGTTAATTATTCGCATTACACCAAAAGTAATCGCTAACCCTAAACCCGTTAATAACAAAACACCAACAATCCCAACCCCATTAAGCAGTTGGTTAGTAAATGCTACCAAATTAAAGCTTTTGTTGTTTGAAGCTTGTGCTAGTAAATCAATTACAGATAGATACATTACAAGTTATCACCCTATTAAATTAGTAAAAATCTCTAATCTTAAATAGATTAGAGATTTTGAGTTAATAAAACTGCTTAAATTTTTAAGTATTCTGTCTTCAAATCTGCACCAGTTTCCTTGATTGAGTTCGCACGCTTGTCAGGAGATCCATGAACGCAGGTACGTCCCTTGTAAAGTGCCTGACTCCAAGGAATCGGCTTCACCGCCGCCGGACTTGCAAATACAATATCTGCTTGACCGTCAGATTTCCACTTACCAATTCGGGAATACAAGTAAGTATGGTAGTTGTCAGGGTCGCTCTTAACTGTACCTTGGGGTGCTTTGAAAACTTGACCGCGAGTTGCTTCCCGTAAGTTATCTGGGGTGATTTCTTTGCCATCAGTCAGCAATTTCTCCATTGCTTGCGCCATAAAGAAAGTTTGCAAGTAAGCTGCTTCCATAACTCCATTGGTTACTCTATCTTGACCAAACTTTGCCTTAAACTGCTCTACAAATGCCTTGTTTTCTGGCGTATCAACACTTTGGAAGTAGTTAAAGCTGGTATAGTGACCTTCCGCGTATTCTGGTCCCATGGCTAAAATTTCTTCTTCCGTTGTGGGATAAGCCATAATCGGAATTTGCGCGGAAGTAATTCCCGCATCCTTATACTGTCTATAAAAAGCTGGAATACTGTCACCAACTAAATTACTCAGGACAAAATCGGGCGAGGCTTGCTTGATTTTATTGATAATAGTAATAAATTCAGTGGTTCCCAACGCCGCGTACTCGTCGCCCACAACTTCACCGCCAGCTTTGACCAATTCAGCTTTAGCGATGCGATTGCTTTCCTTGGGATAAATATAGTCCGAACCAATAAAAAATCCTTTTTTACCAAAGTTTTTAGCACAGTAAGGAATAGAATCAGTAATTTGTTGGTTAGGTGCAGCGCCCGTATAGAAGACATTGGAACTGCATTCGTTACCTTCGTAGTAAACCGGGTAATAAAGAATGGCGTTTTTTTCTTCAAAAACTGGCAATACAGATTTACGACTTGCCGAAGTATAACAACCTAGGACGCATTGAACTTTATCTTCATCAATTAAGCGTTTGGACATCTGGTTGTATAAGTCCCAGTTGGAGTCAGGGTTAACTACAACTTTTTGCAATAGCTTACCCTTGATACCTTTGCCACCTTTCCAGGGACCTGTACCTTCATTAATTTGATCGATCGCTAAAAAAGTTGCATCTTGCAAGGACTTTTCGACAATGGCAATTGTCCCCGTGGTGGAGTACATCACTCCAATTTTGATCCCATCGCCCCCAGAAGCTGTGGGGCTAGAATCACTACCAGGGCTTTGGGCTGAAGGCTGACCGCCACCGGAGCAGGCTGCAAGCACGCCACTACCAAGGGCTACTGAGCCATACTTGATAAATTTGCGGCGATTGATGCCACCAATGATGATTATGGGTTCGCGCGATGTCATTAAATTGGATTCTCCTTTATCTGCCTACACCAGGCTTTACAAAAATAGCTAAGTTTTTTAGGCGATCGCTAACTAAGTCTTTGGCAGGACTGGAGGCATTCAAGTAGAGTGACTTTACTTAGATTTAAGCTTGATTCCCAAAACTAAAGTAAATTCTCAGCGCCAAACTATCTACTTCCAACAATCCAGAAATACCAGCAATCTTTATGCCTTAACCCGGCTTTACTACAACGTATGATTAGACTCAACTGTTAGGATTACCATAAAAAAATTTAGATGTGTTGTTACTTAAGATACATTTTATTGATCGTTGGGCAGATTTTTAGCTCAAACTCTTGGTGGCTAAAATTCAGGGCTGATGATGCTTGTGCCAGTGATGAGCAATATCAATGCGGCGGCAAAGCCAAACGCGATCGCGCCCTTGGATATAATCTAAAAACCGAGCTAAAGCTGCAAATCGTCCGGGTCTACCAGTAAGCCGACAATGCAACCCAATACTCATCATTTTGGGAGCAGTTTCACCCTCGTCGTACAGCACATCAAAAGCATCGCGCAGATAAGTAAAAAACTGATCCCCACAATTGAACCCCTGGGTAGTAGCAAAGCGCATATCGTTGTTATCGAGAGTGTAAGGAATCACTAAATGAGGTTTGCCATAGTCCTTTACCCAGTAAGGTAAGTCATCCGCGTAGCTATCAGAGTCGTAAAGAAACCCCCCCGCTTCTACTACTAAACGTCGAGTATTGGGACTATTGCGCCCAGTGTACCAGCCGAGAGGACGGTTACCTGTAATCGATGTGTGAATGGCGATCGCTTTTTCCAAATGTTCTCGCTCTATATCTTCGCCAAAGTATTTATAATCAATCCAACGATAGCCGTGACTAGCAATTTCCCAATCAGCAGCAATCATCGCTGCTACGGCTTCTGAGTTGCGCTCTAACGCCATTGCTATGCCGTAGACGGTTATAGGAATATTTCGCTCATTGAACAATCGATGTAATCGCCAAAAACCCACCCGACTACCGTAGTCATAAACCGACTCCATATTCATATGGCGCAACCCGTGTAGTGGTTCCGCTCCCACAATCTCGGATAAAAAGGTTTCTGAAGTTAAGTCACCGTGAAGAATGCAAGTTTCCCCGCCTTCTTCGTAATTGATGACAAACTGCACGGCAATTTTTGCTCGATCTGGCCATTTTGGATCGGGGGCGTTGCGTCCGTAGCCAATTATGTCTCGTGGGTAAGGCTTTGACATTTTTGCTCTATTGTTCTATAACATTCAGCAAGCGGAACCAAGCAATTTTATTAATTTCGGCGATCGCCCTAGCTATTTCTGTATCTATATTATTTTGCGAGCGGCGCTCAAAAGCATCTAAAACGCTGACTTTAGTCTGATTTTTGACAGCTATTATAAACGGGAACCCAAATTTATCTTTATAGGATTGATTGAGTAACTGAAAGCGTTTGTATTCCTGAGCATTGAGCCTATCTAAACCAAGTCCAGCTTGTTCTTCAACGGAAGCGTCTGCCATTTTTGCTTTACTACCCAAGTCGGGATGTGCTTGAATTAAAGCTATTTGTTCGTCTTTGCTCATCATCTCGACTACTTCAGTCATCTTTTGATGCAAAGTAATCGCATCTTCAAACGGGCGATAATTCCAAGCTTTTTGAGCAATTTCTGGAGTGTGTTCAAATACCGTCCCTAAAACCCCAACAAATTCCTCTTGACTCATGAGGTTTAACTGAGCGATTGCCTGAGACATAGTTGCGGTTAAAAGTTTTTTCAAATGCGATCGCCTTTATTTTCTACCTAACAATATTTTTAGTTGAATACTGTATACATAGTCTGTTATAAAAGATACAGAACGCCATCAGAAACATGATTAATCTAGGTAGGATGCAATTAATACCAAGCTAAAGCCCAAACTAAACCGATCAGGCATCCTCGATCATTATGTTAGTCACAAAACAACCTGTGTTCCGAAAGTTTTGGTACCCGGCAATTCCCACTACAGCACTTTCGGACAACCCGCAGCCTTTTGAGCTACTGGGGGAAAAAATTGTTATTTGGTTAGATAGCACCGGGAAACCCGCCGCCGTTCAAGACAGGTGTTGTCAATCGTTCGGCGCAACTAAGTATTGGGAAAGTGGTAGAGGGCAATATTTGCTGTGCTTATCATGGCTGGCAATTCGATGGTAATGGTGCGTGTGTTGGCGTGCCGCAACTAAAATTAGATGAAACCATTCCTGCTAACTACAAAGTTCAGTCCTATCGCTGCACGGAGCGTTATGGCTATGTATGGGTATGTTTAGGAGAACCGCTAATCGATTTGCCAGAAATTGACGAAGCTACAAAGCCAGACTATCGTTTGCTGCATGAATTTTATGAACCCTGGAAATGTGCCGCATTGCGGGTAATGGAAAATGAGTTCGATTTAGCTCATCCTACGTTTGTGCATACAACAACTTTTGGTAGCGAAGAACATCCCATTCCCGAACTGATGAAACTTACCGAAACAGAATGGGGATTGCACGTACATGGGGTTTTGGGGGTTGTGAATCCGCAATTGCAACAGCAAAACTTGAAGATGGAAGCCAAACAAACCTTTCGTACCTTAGACATGACTTGGTTTATGCCTTTTACTGTCAAGCTGCAAATTACTTATCCAAACGGACTAACTCACATCATTGTCAATACAATGACACCAGTCAACGATTCAACTTCTCAAATGGTGCAGTTTTGCGTCCGCAACGACACTGAAGCTGACACGAAAGGCAGCGATGTAGTTGCTTTTGATCGTGCTGTAACTTTGGAAGACAAGCACATATTAGAAACCACCGATTATGATGTGCCTCTAAGCGTGAGTCAAGAGCAGCATATGTTTACCTTAAACTGGAAAAGATAAAGGGCATCAGTGCGGAAAAATCAGCGGCCATTATGAAGAAGTTCACAGACCATCAGCCGGTGCAACCACCGGCCAAAGCACTGACACATCTCATTAGCATAACAGCCACAGAAGTACTGCACCAGCAATCCCTTATCGATACCGGTAAAGATTATCTGGGTGAGCTATATCAGCAGGATGCAGGTGTAAAACTGCTGGTAGCTATAAAGGGTATCGGGCTGGACAGTGCGGTAGCCATTATACTGCAAATAGAGGATGTGGCTCGTTTTGAGAGTGCCAAAAAGTTAGCATCTTATTTTGGGGTTCATCCCTGCTTTAAACAAAGCGGCGACGGGATGTGGGGCAATCACATCAGCAAACAAGGCAGAGGAGATTTACGGGCCGTGTTATATATGGTGGGCATGTCAGCGGTAAGATATAACCCGATGTTTACTACGCTATACGCCCGTTTCAGAGCCAAAGGCATGAAACATAAGCAAGCCATGGGAGTGGTGATGCATAAGCTGCTGCGGGTGATTTATGGGGTACTGAAATCGGGTAAGCCTTTTGATGAACAAACGGAAGAAAAACACCGGCAGCAGGCTGCACAAAAACAGGCAGTTAAAAAAGAAGAAACGCAAAAAGCGAAACAAACCGCAGAACAAAAGAAACACCGTTTTGAGACAATTGCAGAGACTGCACCGGTGTCCGGCAGAAACCTGAAGGCAAGAAAAAAACAGTTGGCGTCCCAAACTTCCATAGAAGCAAATGCGGGCTTACCAACTGGGAAAGCAAACATATAAAAATGTTTGCAACTTAATTTGGAATTGAACGGTATAACTGAAAGGGCGAGATAGTACAGCACAGGGTGCAGCCCTGGGTAAAAAGATTATTTCAATCCGGTAAGCCCTGAAAGGGCGTAATAGAAAAGCAAGAGTTTATTACGCCCTTTCAGGGCTTACCTAAATATATAAAATTTCATTCAACGTAGGGCTTCACCCTACGCTAATGGATTGCGCCCTTACAGGGCTTGTTTAAAAAGTTTCGAACATTTATGAGATAAGAACTAATAAAGATAGAAAATCAGATATAGCTAAAGCGGAACTGACGAAAAGCCCTATAAAACTGACCAGTTTTAAGTAATCATCTTAGTTAAGATTAACAGTTAAATATGTACATAAAAAAACAAATATTTTACATCGTTCTTTCCGTAGTTGCTATCGTTAATACACAATTGCTTTTTTCACAAACGCCAGCCAATGGCCCTGAAATGATAGCAGGCGAAGGAATAACTGTAAAACAGGTAAGCACCGGAAGAGTTATACACCGTTTTTTTGATACATCGCCGTTAAGCCCTTCCGGCCGGTACCTGGCGCTCTTCAGGATGCCTTATGAAAATAAATCACCACAGCCCGGTGATGCCGGCGATGTAGTGTTGCTGGATATGAATACCGGCAAAGAAAAAGTAGTAGCACAAAGCAGGGGCTGGGAAGTACAATTGGGCGCTAATGTGCAATGGGGGTCATCCGATAAAGAATTACTATATAATGATGTGGACACTACTACCTGGAAAGCGTATTGTGTAGTGCTAGATCCGGCAACCGGCAAACGCAGAAAACTGGATGGCACTATCTTCATGGCATCTAATGATGGTAAAAAAATAGCGAGTTATAATTTAATTGCTTCCACCTATGCACAGGTTGGCTATGGTGTTATTATTCCAAAAAAATTAATTCCGCACAACATTGGCCCTGTAGCAACAGATGGCATTGACATAACGGATGTGGCAACCGGTAAAACAAAACGCATTCTTACCATTAAAGACATTTATGATCAATCAATCCCATCTATTGCTATTGCTAACCCACAGGACTACGAATATTATTGCTTCCAGGTAAAATGGAATCCCCAGGGAACAAGGTTGCTCACTACGGTGCAATGGTCGCCAGTTAAAGGTGGTGCAAGGCTACGCTCCGTTATTACGATGAAGCCTGATGGAACAGATATCAGAACAGCCGTTACCCCGGAGCAATGGGCTAAAGGTGGCCATCATGTAAACTGGATGCCGGACGGTGAGCATCTTTCCATGAACCTGAATACAGATGGCACAGAAGGCCTTGAATTAATTAGTGTAAAATATGACGGCACAGAGATGAAAACGATATTTACACCGGGTTCGGGTCATCCCTCTTTTCACCCGAAAGGCTTACCGCTGATTGTTACGGATGCGTACCCCGATGAACCCATTACCAAACGCAATGGCACGGTACCAATACGATTACTGCATACCGATACACAGGTAGAAGAAAAAGCAGCAGAAGTTTTTGTAACCAATACCAACGGTGAATTCAGGATTGATCCGCATCCGGCCTGGGACCGTACCGGCCGCTATGTAATTTTCAACGGATTTACTAATGGCACCCGTAATGTATTTATTGCAGATTTAAAAAATGTAGTTGATAAAATATCGCTTAAAAAGAACAACGTAAAACAAACGGTAGTAAAGTAATTAGACTTTTTACACTGTTAATGAAACTTTTTAAAATTTGGGAGATAGCAGATAGAGGGCAGGAAAATAAAAGTGAAAGCAAAGCAGCACAGAGGAGGGCTGTTCCGCCGCGGCGGAGCAAGCAGGGCCATGTTTGGCAGGTGTTTTCCAGCCCATGAATTCGTACAATGTAGGATTTATTTAAGAAAGGTTGAGCATTAGAGATGGGCTGGAAAATGTACCTGACATACAAAACGGCAACTACGGTCCCGACATCAGTACGAACAAAAACTTACATTAATCTTATGATGTCGGGATGCGCCTTGGCACAGCCTTGATTTTTTGTTTCTTTTTTTATCAGGAAAAAAAGAAAAATAAAATAAATTCAATTAGTACTACAGTAACGAGAATGAGCATATATAATTCTATAAAATCTTTTTTAGTGGCCGTATTTATTCATTGGTACGAAACAATAAGTATACGCATCCATAAAAAGCGATTACTACAAAGCGGCATAGGCTTGTTGTTGTTTTATACGATTATATTATCTGCAACGGCTCAAATAGCCGGCCCTAAAAACTGGAAAGAAACCGGCATCCTAAAAACCCGCAATGCCAAACAAATTTCATCTTCCACCTGGTCCATCGGTGGCGAAACGTTAGACCGTGATTACACCGACTATCAATCCTACAAAACCTATCTCGGTCCGCTTGGTGCAAAGCGTATTCGCCTGCAGGGAGGTTGGGCCAAATGCGAAAAGATAAAAGGCGTTTATACTTTTGCCTGGCTCGATTCCATCATTCCAGATGCAGCAGCAAGAGGTGTTTATCCGTGGGTAGAATTGTCGTATGGGAATCCCATTTATGAAGGTGGCGGTGAGGCAAAACTAGCCGGACATATTCCAACATCGCCGGAGGCTTTACAGGCCTGGGATAATTGGGTGAAAGCAATGGTAACCCGTTATAAAGATGAGGTTCCTGAATGGGAGATTTGGAACGAGCCAGATTTAAACCCATCCCATACCGGTAAAGAATTGGGTGAATTTTATTTACGTACCGCAAAAATTATCCGCTCCATTCAACCTAATGCCAGATTGATAGCACTTGGCATGGCAAGTGTAACCAAACTTGACTTTGCAAAGGATTTTATGGAGCATCTACAGGCAAATAACGGACTCTCTTTCATTAACACTTTTACCTATCATGGCTACGCTTACAACCCCGATGAATCCTATCCTAAAATTGAAATTTTACGGCAATTAGTATGGAGCTATAAAAGAGAGATTATGTTTATGCAGGGAGAGAACGGCGCCCCGTCAACCCCTAAAGAAATAACCATCGGCGCTTTACGTGATAAAGACTGGAGCGAACTAACGCAGGCCAAATGGGATCTGCGCCGCATGTTGGGCGACCATGTACGCCGTATTGCCACCAACTTATTTACCATTTCTGATATTCATTATCAACCGGGAGATCATATGGTAGGGGTAAACACCAAAGGCCTATTAAAAACAAATCCCGATAAAACAATTGAACGGCCCAAGCTGGCGTATAAAGCAGCACAGCATGTGTTTTCCTTATTTGATGATCAACTTACACCGGATAGCATTCCGCAATTGCATTCCAGTGGAGAAAAGCAATCTTATTTTGTTTACACCTCCAAAAAGAACGGACTTTCGCTTATCACCATCTGGCAGGCTGAGGATCGTCCGGCAGATGTATATGAACCCAGGCAAACAACCATTACCGTAGAAAATGGCAGATTTAAAGACCCGGTATTTGTTGATTTAATTTCCGGAAAAATGTACGAGATTCCTAAAGCAACCTGGAAAAAAGAAGGAACAAGGTTTATCTTCAGTGAGGTACCGGTTCCGGATTACCCGGTATTAATTGCCGACCGTTCATTATTATCGTTACAGCAATAAATACCCATAAAAATCAACCATATCGTTCAAGAATATGAACACTGCTTCTAAAGTTATTCTTTCATTTTTTATCTGCTGGCAATCGGTAGTTGCACAGCAGGTAAACAATTCATGGCAATTAGGTGATAAAACATTGCCTTCACACCCAAGATTATATGTCAATGATGATCGCATAGCTACGATAAAACTGCAAAAAGATACAATTTCCCGGCAACTGCTTTTTATTCTGAAAAAAGACGCAGATCAAAAGTTGAACGCCCCGAAAATTGTTTACCCAAATGATGTGAGTAATATGGGTACATCCCGTAATGTGCAAGGCCGGATTATTTCGCTGGCTCTTGCGTACCGGTTGTTTGGCGATGAAAAGTATTTGCAAAAAGCAAAAGAGGAATTACTGCAATTAGCCGTTGTTGAAAATTGGGGTACGGGGCATTTTTTAGATGTAGGTGAAGCATCGCTGGCCGCCGGAATTGGTTATGACTGGTTGTACAGCAACCTTACTGACAAAGAAAGAAAAACAATTGCGGATGCTATTAAAAACAAAGCCCTGCTTCCTTCATTAGATGTAAAAGAAATGGCTGATAATGCCAGTTGGGTAAATGGCAACTTCAATTGGAACCCGGTATGCCACGGCGGGCTTACGGTTGCCGCATTATCCATTGCTGAAACAGAACCTCAATTATCAAAACAAATAGTAGAGCGGGCCATTAAAAATATCCCCATTGCCGGAGATGCCTACTCACCGGATGGCGCCTTTGCTGAAGGCCCGAGTTACTGGTCGTACGGAACGAGTTTTTATGTATTGACTATTGAAGCACTGCGTTCTGCTTTTGGCAATAGTACAGGACTTGAAAAGATCCCGGGATTTTTAAAAACAGCAGATTACAACAATCAAATGGTGGCGCCTTCGGGTGAAGATTACAATTATTCCGATTATCATATAGAAAATTTAAATGAACCGGTTATGCTTTGGTTTGGGCGGGAATTGAACCGGCCCGATGTAATGCAGGATGAATTATCGGACATCCATACTTTATACGAAATGGCATTGACCGGAAACGAGGCAACCAATACAAAAAAAATAGTACAGAACCGTCATACACCACTTGAAATTTTATGGTTAGATCCCGCCTTGGTTTCTAAACCTGGGAACCATACCGATGCCATGGTTCGTGTCTCCACGAACCATATTCCCGACAGCCGGATTCATACCGGTATGAATTATCAAAAATCAACTACGCCACCGCTTCACTGGACGGCTAATGGCCTGATGCCTGTTGCCGTAATGCGGTCGGCATGGAATGATCCGAAAGCAAGTTTTATTGCACTCAAAGGCGGTACACCCAACAATTCGCATGGCCACATGGATGCCGGTAGTTTTATACTGGAAGCCGATGGTGTACGTTGGGCTTTAGACCTCGGAACAGAGAACTATGATAAAATGCGGGCCGCTAAACTTGATCTCTGGGATTATTCGCAAAACAGCAGCCGCTGGACTACTTTCAGAGTAGGCCCGGAAGGGCATAACATCCTCCGGTTTGATGGCGAACGGCAATTAATAACCGGTAAAGGAACGATAAAAGAATTGCCATTAAAAAATGGTGTAATGGGTAATATAGCCGACCTAAGTTCTTTATATTCCAACAAAGCTGCTAAGGTATTTAGAACGGTTTCTCTTTATCCCGACCGTTCCATCTCTATTAAAGATGAATGGACGGCCAAAGACAGTGCAGTAGCTGTTTCTTTTCAGTGGCTAACCAAAGCACAGGTAATTAAAACGGCTGACGGTTTGTTACTGCAACAGGATGGACAAACCCTGCAAGTAAAAATCGAGGAGCCTGCTTTGAAGGTTGCGGAAATAGAAATACAGGATGTTTCTGCGTCAAAAGTAATGCAGGATTCACCCAATCCGGGTTTGAGCCGTATTGTCATTAAAACTAATACTGTTGCCAATAGCACCGGGAAAATATGGATACGGGCCATTCCGGGAAGTAGCATAACCAAACAACAGGCAAAACTGTAGCATGAAGAAATTATTTACTATATCATTTGTGCTAATGCTATTGTTATCTCAGATACATTCGTTATTTGCACAAGAGGCATGGTACACCCAGGGAAATTTTATACCGGCTAAGCGTATTGCACTATCACTTACCAATAACTTAAACTTCGACCGGAAAGATGTGCCCGTTGCTATTCCCCGCTCCCAGTTTTTATATGCTGATTTTCAGGATTTCGATGTAACCATTGTTGACCCTGCACCGGAAGGGCGGCCCGAACCTGACATACAACAGATTGGAAATTTTGGCGTGCATGAAATCCGTGGAGAGCATCATGGACGGATGATTTTTCACCAGTTAGACGACCTGGATAAAGACGGTATTTGGGATGAATTGTTTTTTATTACCGATATGAAACCGAAGGAAACAAAAATCATTTACCTGTACCTGGGGTATAACAACCGTGGATGGAATCCTTACACCACGGCAGCTACCATGGGCAGTTATGTGCGGCACCTGGTTCCATTTTGGGAAAGCGAATATGTGGGCTGGAAACTATGGTATCCAGCCGACTGCGATGTATATGCCAAACGTGTTCCGCAATTAATTACCTCCAAACTCACATTAGAAAATTTAGATGGCTATGGCGTACCGAACCCGATGGGCTCCGACATAATGGCCGTAGGCGTTTCGCTGGGCGGTGGCGGTGTTATGATGTTCGACCAGCCTGATCATCCGGATTCTGTTTCAAGGCCACGATTTACACCGGCCCGGATAAAAGCCGGTATTAAAACGCCTTTCAATACCGGGCAGTTGAGCGATAGCCGTTATTCATTTGATATAGTGGTCAATGGCCCGTTGCGTAGTATCGTTAAGGTTCGTACGTTTAACTGGAATTCCGGTAATGGGTTTTACGAACTGGAACAAATGTACACGGCTTACACCCGCCAGAATTATTCAACCTGCAGTGTACAGTTTACCCAATTTAAACCGGCACAAAAAAACGGATGGATGGGTTGCGGTATAAAAAAACATCCCGGTGAAACAATGCTGTATAAAAACGGGAACATCGTTGTTAGCGGCGGGCCGGAAGAAATTGTAAACCCCGATGATGTAGCCGGTGGCAGAAAACAAATAGTGGATTACATTGCTACCGCACTTATCATAAAAAAGGAATACGAACCGCAATTAACTAT
Organism: Chitinophagaceae bacterium; assembly: GCA_965246935.1. Taxonomy (GTDB): domain Bacteria; phylum Bacteroidota; class Bacteroidia; order Chitinophagales; family Chitinophagaceae; genus JAZKFT01. The sequence continues at coordinate 55,628 of CBDFGC010000008.1, forward strand.
TGTAAAATCGGATACGATTGATAATTATGCTTTCAAAATAAAAGCTGCAAAAAACGGGCGGTTTGAATACCTGATAGGTGCCGCCTGGAGCGAAGGCCCACCCTTTAAAACAATAGAAGATTTTAAGAATTATATGATAAAAACAGAACAGGAATACGAAAATCCGTTAAAGGTAATGTTGAGTAAAATTGAAATAAAAAAGTAATGATGAAATAGTAATCTTCGAGTCATTGCAAGCTTGGGTTGTTGCTCAACGAAGCAATCTCCCCGGTCTTGTTGGAGATTGCCACGGGAGGTTGACACGGGCAGGAACCCTCGCAATGACAGCACAGACGAACGCAATGACAATTACATATTGATTAACCAGTTAACCATGATGAAAAAAACGCTTATATACTTTTTAACAGTGATGCTGTTTGCGCAACTACCCGTAGCTGCACAAAAAATTAATACATCAAAAGACCGGGTTAAAACCAATCTTGCCATTATATTTCCTTATATCGGTTCTGTAAAATACCGCAACGCTGCTGATATTCCGTCATCTAACTGGCTGATTGGCTGCGAAACCCTTGACCGTGATTTTGCCGACTACGATCAGTATAAAGAATACCTAAATCCATTAGGCATCAAGCTGCTCAGGATGCAGGCGGGCTGGGCTAAAACAGAAAAAGTAAAGGGCCAGTATGATTGGGCATGGCTGGATCATATTATTAATGATGCTACGGGCCGTGGCCTGAAACCCTGGCTGCAGACATCTTACGGAAATGCGTTATACAAAGGTGGCGGCGGTACCAACCTGGGCGCCGGTATGCCATTGTCTGCCGAGGCTTTGGAAGGGTATAATAAATGGGTAGCTGCGATGGTAAGCCGCTATCAAAATAAAGTAAAAGACTGGGAAATCTGGAACGAACCCAACTTTGGTGACAACACAATGAACAGTCCGGAACTCATTGCCGATTTCAACATCCGTACTGCAGAAATCATTAAACGCATTCAGCCCGATGCCCGTATATCCGGATTGGCATTAGGCCATATCGGGTTAGAATTTTCAGAGCGTTTTTTTAAACGGATCAATGAAAGAAATGGCTGGAAGCTGTTTGATAATATGACATATCATGATTATGTGTACAACCCGGATGCAAATTATTTAGCGGTTCATTTGCTTCGGGAAGCGTTAGATAAATATGCACCCAACATGAAACTGCGGCAAGGTGAAAACGGAGCCCCATCGGAAAGTGGCTTTGGCCGGGGAGCACTTGGCGATTACGAATGGACAGAACTTTCACAAGCCAAATGGGATACCCGGCGGATGCTCGGCAACCTGGGCCATGATATTGAGTGCAGCATTTTTGGCATTATTGAAATGGCTTATACGAGTGGCCCCATTAACCGCCTGAATTACAAAGGCATCATCAAATCTGATTCTACCAAAAAAGCGATTCGGCCTAAAATAGCTTACTATGCTATACAAAATGTCACCTCCATTTTTGATAATACATTGGAACGAATTAAGAACTTAACTTTTACCCATAACATTGAAAGTGCAGCCGCCGGTGAAAGCAGGTATTCGCAATCAACCGACAGAAGCCTTGCGGTGTACGGGTTTCGTAACCGTGTTTCTAAGAAACAACTGTATGCTATCTGGATGGATGAGGCTATTCCTACAAATGTGAACACCACCAAAAGTCAAACCTTTTCTTTTTCCAACGCCGATTTCGACAGCCCTGTTTTTGTGGACATCCTCACCGGAGGGGTATATGAAATACCAACAACAGCATGGAGTAAGAAAGCGAATACGTACACTTTTAAAGATATACCGGTGTACGACGGGCCGGTACTGATTGCGGATAAAAGCCTGGTTACATTCAATTAGTAACTAACATAACAGCTTAAAATAATTTTTATATTTTTCTAAGTACACTGTTAATGAAGTTTTTTAAATTTTGGGGAATAAAAAAAAGAGGGCAGGATGATAGTGATAAGGGAGCTAAGTAACACTGAGGAAGGCTGTTCCGCCGCGGCGGAGCAAGCACGGCCATGTTTGGCAGGTGTTTTCCAGCCCTCAAAATGAAAGAGGCAAAAAAGCAATAAACAACAGGCAAACCATAGCGATGGGCTGAAGAATGTTCCTGCCATACAAATGGGGCCTAAGGTGCCGCCCTCTACGAACTACAAATGCGGTACCATTACCGGGCGGCATGCGCCTTAGCACAGCCTTGAGCTTTTTGTTTCTTTTTTTTTCAGGAAAAAAAGAAAAATGAATTGAGTTAACACCACATTAAATTTAATGAAATGAAAATGAGGATGATGAAAATTAGATATAGGATTTACTTACTGTATCATCACAGCTAATCTTTAGGTGCTGCCTACACCGGCATGACAAAATTAAATGGCTTACTAATAATCAGATACCTGAATGTGATTCTTATAAATTCAGAAACCTTATAATAAATTTTTCGATTGCCGCTATTTAAATAAACATGAATAAATTACAAACACTCGATTATATTACCATCGTCATTTACATGGTGATGATGGCAGGCATTGGAATCTTCCTGGGAAAATATATTAAAAATATCAGTGATTACTTTAAAGGCGGCAGTGGTATCTCCTGGATTGCAGGCGGCATCTCCAACTTCATGACCAAGTTCAGCACGTTTGTGTTTGTAGCTTATGCTGGTATTGCTTACTCTGATGGCATGGTCGCTATCACCTTAATGTGGTCAACGATTTTGCCTTCCCTGGTGGCGGTATTTATTTATGCAAAACTTTGGAAACGGGCAGGCATCATTAGCCCGGTGGAATTTTTAGAAACCAGGTTCAACGCACCTATCCGTCAGATTTTTTCATGGAGCGGTGTGCTGCTGAAGTTATTGGATGATATGATTAAGCTGTATTCCATCGGCATATTTGTAACAGCGGTTTCAGGGATTCCTTTTCAAACAGCCGTTATTTATTGTGGGTTGGTAGTGGCTTTATACACCGTGGTGGGTGGCTTTTTAGCTGTAATTGTTACCGATGTGGTACAGTTCATTATCCTGTTTTTTGCAACCCTTATTCTGGTGCCCCTGGCATACCATGCGGCAGGTGGCATATCCCATATGCGGCAGGTAATTCCGGCCAACATGAGTTTCTTCAACGGGCACCGGGGTGTTCCGTTTTTCCTGTTGGTGTACTATCTCACCATCGTCATCAAATACCTGGGCAACTGGACTTTTATTCAACGTTTTTACAGTGCCAAATCAGAAAGTGACGGCAAAAAAATCGGGCTGTTATCCGCAGCACTGTTTTTAGTTTTTCCGGTTATCTTTTTATTTCCGTCTGTAGCGGCACGGGTAATTGTACCGGACCTTAAAAACCCGGAGATGGCATATGTGGCAGTGTGTTTAAAACTATTACCACAGGGCATTATGGGGCTAATGATTGCTGCTATGTTCGCCTCTACTATGAGTGTATTGAGTGCTGAATTTAATGTGACAGCCAGCGTACTTACCCGTGATATTTACCAACGTTTATTTCGCAAAAACGCACAACCAAAAGAAACCCTTTGGGTAGCCCGGTTTATGACCTTAGGCGTTGGGTTACTCGTATCTATCGGAGCTTTGTTCGTTAACAAATTAGGTGGCGCTTTTGAGGTGAACCAATACCTGTCCGGCATTTTTGCCATCCCGTTAATTATCCCGGTAATTATGGGTGTTATTTTCTGGCGGCCACAACCCTGGGGTGCCATTGCGGCAATGCTGGCGGGCATTATTTCCGGGGTGTTGCTAACAGCCAGCAAACAATTTACCTGGGAAATGGCAACGCTGATTGAAGTGCTGATTTGCATAACGGTGTTCCTGGCGTCGGGCTTCTTTTTGTCAAAAGATTCCGTTTACAATGCGAAGGTGGCGGCCTTCTTTAAAAAGCTGGCAACACCGGCGCCCAAAGCAGCCGCAACGGATGACGCTATCGTTAGTGGCATTATGGTTTTATATGCCATTGCCTTTTTAATTACAGGCGTTCTTTTTATAGGAATGGGAATACCTTCCGTCAGTAATCAAAGTGGAAAACTGGCGGTAGGTTCGGGAATTGCCTGTTTAATCGGGTCCGCTGTTTTCTATTCAAAAAGGGTAAGAAAAATTAAAGTGATAGAAGCATAAATGAAAGTATTTAACGATACAGACTTTTTATTACTGAACGAGTACGGTAAACAATTGTACCACCGGGTGGCTGCTGCTCTGCCGGTAATTGATCCCCATAACCATATTGATCCTGCATCGTTAGCGTCCGGCAAAAGCTTCGAAAACCTGTACCAGCTTTGGGTGCAGCATGATCCCTATAAGCACCGGGCTATGCGGATATATGGCATTGCGGAAGCATTCATTACGGGCAATCAGCCGGATGATGAAAAGTTCCTGGCCTGGGCGGCCTGCTTTCCGCATACGGCCGGTAATCCGTTATTTCATTGGTGCTGCATGGAATTGAAAACGCTGTTTGGCATTACGGAAACACTATCACCCGCTACAGCAACACAAATCTGGGATACAGCAAATAGCCTATTACAACAGGAATCTTTCACCGCCTTACACATTATTAAAAAATTGGGTATTGAATTGCTCTGCACTTCTGATGATCTGACGGATTCGCTGGAGCATCATATTGCATTAGCGAATCAACAAAACGGAATTGTCTGCCTGCCTTCGCTTCGGGCTGATAGCATTATCAATATTCATCAATCCTCTTTTTTCAGTTGGTTAGATAAACTGCAAATCCTTGCATCTGTTGAAGTAAAGGATTTGCAAACCTACCAGGCAGCTATTATCAATCGGCTCCATTTTTTTGATACCAACGGCTGCCTGCTCAGCGATCATTCACTGGACAGCGGATTTGCTTACACTACCTGTAATGAATCAACCGCCAATGATTTATTCAAAAAAGTATTAGATGGAAATGAATTAAGTAGCGCTGAAATTATCAGCCTTCAATCGTATCTCCTTCATTTTCTCGGAATAGAATATGCCAAACGAAAATGGAAAATGCAATTGCATATCGGAGCCTACCGCTACACCAGTTCGGTATTGCGAAGTAAGGCTGGGCCCGCAGGTGGTTATGCCTGTATTGGCAGCACGGCAGATGTGGCATCACTTTGTCTTTTTCTGGATGAACTGGATGTAGCAAACACATTACCTAAAACCATTTTATATACGCTCAATCCTGCTGATAATGCGGTGTTTGCTTCTATTACCGGTTCTTATTCCCAGGATGGTGTTCGGGGCAAAATACAATTTGGCCCGGCCTGGTGGTACAACGATCATTACGAAGGTATTCACCAGCAATTACTGGCAGTAAGCAGCTACGGATTGCTCAGCACATCTATTGGGTTCACTACCGATAGCCGCAGCATTGTTTCGCTGATAAGGCACGATTATTACCGCCGCATATTGTGCAACCTAGTAGGCGCTTGGGTAGAAGAAGGCAAGTTGCCCAATGATTGGGAATTCAATGCCACCCTTATTAAAAATATATCTTATTACAATATTAAAAACTGGATACAGAAATGAGTGATGTAAATAATAAAGTAGCTATCGTAACCGGCGCTGGTGGAACGCTTTGTTCCGTTATGGCCATCAACCTGGCAGCACAGGGGTATAAAGTAGCCTTGCTTGGCCGAAGCATGGATAAACTAACGGCAGTGGAAGCGGAAATAAAAACAGCAGGTGGCACAGCCATCTCCGTAAGCACGGATGTGGCCGATGAAGCATCTGTAATGGCTGCCGGAAAAACGATTGAACAGGAACTCGGTATTCCAACAGTGCTCATCAACGGAGCAGGCGGCAATCAAAACGATGCCTTAACCAACATTACCGAATTTGATGAACGGGAATTGGTAAACGATGGCTCCGTGAAAGGTTTTTTTAATTTGAATATGGATGTATTCAGCAGTGTCATCAACGTAAATACAATGGGCACGGTTATTCCATGTTTTGTTTTCGGACGGAGTATGGCCCGGCAGCAACAGGGTGTTATCATTAATGTGGCTTCTATGAATAGTTACCGGCCGCTATCCAAGGTGGGCGCTTACGGTATTGCCAAAGCAGGCATTGCCAATTTCACCCAATGGCTGGCTGCTTACCTGGCGCCGGCCAACATACGGGTGAATGCCATTGCACCCGGTTTTTTCCTGAACGACAGAAGCCGGAAAATTATGTTCAACGAAGATGGCAGCCATACCGCAAGGGCAAAAAGCGTACTATCGCACACACCCATGAAACGCTTTGGCGAAGCCCCCGAATTAATTGGCTGCATGAACTGGCTGATTAATGATACAGCGGCAGGATTCGTTACCGGAATCGTTGTACCCGTAGATGGCGGATTTCTTTCAACCGCAGGTATATAAGTATTTTAGGATAGATGGTAAATATCGACAGATAATAAAGCCGCAAGAATGTATTTGTATTGGCCTTCAGAAAAAAGGCGTTAAGAAAATCAGGTGTTCGTCCGTTAAGAAAAGAAATGCTGTTTGAGCCCTTAGAGCCTTCGCCCTCAAACGCTGTTACGGCGAGTTCATTTCTTTTTAGGATGAACACCTGATTTTTAGCCTTTTTTCTGAAAGCCTTGATTTTTTTGTTTCTTTTTTCATCAAGGAAAAAAGAAAAAGATAAAAATGAAAACAAATTTTAAAATAAACACCTGTATCTAAAATACTCGTTCATCAACATTGCATTAATCATTTTAAAACAAAAACCACCTGTATGAATACCACCATAAAAACAAACGGAACCTACACTGCCAATGGCTCTGAGCAATACCGCAAAGAAGTAGGCATGATGAACCTCGAAGCATTAATTGCCGAACGGGAAACCATATCCAGCAAGCCTTTCCCGGTAAGCGATGAGGAACTGCTGTCGAGGTTTGAAGAATTATATACCGGAGCGGTAAACGATGTGCTACGTGAATTCTGCCTGCTGAACCAGGCCTTGCCTAACCGGATTATTCCCCTGCGGGAATACAGAACAGTGGCTGGCTTTGCCTTTACCGTAAAAAGTGCGCCCAATGCAAAAGTGACCGGCGAAATGGAATTCCGTTCGCAAATGCTGGATGCCATGGTAGAGCATTCTTTTATTGTGTGGGACACCAGCAAGGACGAAAAAGCAACCCTGTGGGGCGGTGTAATGACGGCCACGGCAAAGGGCAAGGGATTAAAAGCGGCCTGCATCGACGGTGGCATCCGGGATACCCATCAGATACTGGAAGCCGATTTCCCGGTGTTTTACAAGTACCGTACGTCCAATGGCAGCCTGGGCCGCTGCCTCATTACGCATTACCAAACCGTATTACAAATTGACGATGTTACCATCCGCCCCGGCGATATTGTATTAGGTGATATTGATGGTGTTTTAATTGTGCCCCGTGACATTGCGTACGAAGTGCTGGTGAGGGCAGAAGAAATAAAAGAGAACGAAAAAAAGATTTTCGGCTGGGTAAAAGAAGGCCAGTCTGTACACGAAATCACCGAAAAAGGCGGATACTTTTAAGTTCTATGGAAAGTCAGTTAGCAACATTGCAGCTTGCACTGGAAGGCAGTTTATTTTTCAACGAAACGGCTTACCACCAGGGCCAGTTACAGGCTTATTCCACCGATGCTTCCGTGTACCAGGAAAAGCCGCTGGCCGTGGCCATTCCCAAAAACGAAGCGGATATTGCCACACTGGTTCAGTTTGCCCGGCAACATACAATCACCCTTATTCCCAGGGCAGCCGGTACTTCACTGGCCGGGCAGGTAGTTGGCAGCGGGCTGGTAGTTGATATTTCTAAACATTTTAATAAGATCATCGAAGTAAATGAGGTTGAGCGATGGGTTAGGGTACAGCCAGGGGTAATCAGGGATGATTTGAATGCGTACCTGAAACCCTTTGGCCTCCTGTTCGGCCCCGAAACATCTACTGCCAGCAGGGCGATGATTGGTGGTATGGTGGGTAACAATTCCTGCGGTCTGCATAGCATTGTCTGGGGTGCCGTACGTGATCATATTAGGGAAATAAGAGCAGTGCTAAGCGATGGTTCTATTGCATTTATCAATCATACGAATTTATCAGGCAGTACAGATAATCCATTGCTGAATGAAATAATGGAACGCCTGTTTCACCTGCTCGGTAATGAGCGCAACCAGGCAACCATTAACCGTAATTTTCCAAAAAAAACAGTTGTACGAAGAAACACCGGCTATGCGTTGGACAGCCTGCTGAACATGCAGCCATTTACGCCGGACGGAGAAGCTTTTAATTTGTGTAAACTGATTGCCGGCTCCGAAGGAACACTCCTTTTTATAACAGAAGCGAAGCTGGGCCTGCTACCATTGCCGCCTGCAAATTCAGTGCTTGTTTGTGTGCATTGTGTTTCGGTGAAGGAGGCTTTACAAGCCAATGCAACCGCACTGCTTTATCAACCAATGGCTTCGGAGTTAGTGGATAAATGTATCATGGATTATACAAAAGCCCATCCGTTATATAGTAAAAATCGCTTTTTTATAGAAGGTGATCCCGGCGCTATATTGATGGTAGAATTTATGGAGCCTGCTGCTGAACAGGCTGCTGCAAAAGCAAGTGCTTTAATTAAGGCTTTACAGGAAAATAGTTACGGCTATGCATACCCGGTTTTATACGGAGAGGAAGCAAAAATGGCCTGGGATGTACGCAAGGCCGGGTTAGGTTTATTGCGAAATGCCGCCGGTGATGTGCAACCCGTCAACCTGATAGAAGATTGTGCCGTAGCGCCGGAAGATTTGCCTGCCTACATAGAAGACCTGCAGACCCTTTTACAAAAGTTCCATGTTTCTGCTTCGTACTATGCCCATGCAGGCGCCGGTGAGCTGCATGTAGAGCCGATGGTAAATCTAAAATCGCCGGAAGGGGTTTTGCTGTTCCGGGCTATTTTACAGGAGACGGCTATATTAATAAAAAAATACAATGGTTCCTTATCCGGCGAGCATGGCGACGGCAGGTTGCGGGGCGAAATGATAGCTACCGTAATGGGCCAGGAAGTCATGCGTCTTTTTGAAGAAGTAAAGCAAATTTTTGACCCGGAAAACATTTTCAACAAGGGTAAAATAGTAGCCACGCCTGCTATGGATACGCACCTGCGGATGAACCAGGAAGGAAAAGAAAAATCCCTTTCCACGCATTTTAATTTTTCGGGCCAGGGTGGCATTACCCGGCTGGCAGAAAAATGTTCAGGGTCGGGTGATTGCCGCAAAACGGCTGTATCCGGCGGCATGATGTGCCCGAGCTATATGGCTACCCGAAATGAGTTCGACAGTACCCGTGCCAGGGCAAATGTGCTGCGGCAATTTTTGACCAACGACGATGACCTGCAACCCTTTAACCATGAAGAAATAAAGGAAGTGATGGACCTGTGCCTCAGTTGCAAAGGCTGCAAAACGGAATGCCCTTCCGGTGTGGACATTACCAAAATGAAAGCGGAATTTTTGCAGCAATATTATACGCTTAACGGTGTGCCGTTGCGTACAAAGCTAATTGCCGGTTTTTCAAAGCAAATGCGGCTGGCATCTTTTACACCATCCATTTATAATGCGGTCCTGTCAACGCCGTTTTTAAGGCGTACGATCAATAAACTCATTGGCTTTCATCCGGACAGAACCATGCCGCTGATAGCAAAAGAAACGCTGCGCAATTGGTTTTCCCGAAGAAAAACAACACAAGGAAAACCACTGAAAAGGGTTTATTTTTTCTGTGATGAGTTCACCAATTACTTAGACGTTGCTATCGGCAAGAAGGCCATTTTTTTATTAGAGAAACTAGGCTATGAAGTAATCCTGCCCAACCACCTGGAAAGTGGAAGAACGTATTTGTCAAAAGGACTGGTAGCAAAAGCAAAAAGTATTGTAGAAGAAAATATAACCCTGTTGGCACCTGTAGTTTCGGAACATACGCCCTTAATAGGAATAGAACCTTCTGCTATTTTAACCCTGAGAGATGAATATCCAGACCTGGCTAATCCGGGCTTGTTGCAAGAAGCGAAACACCTGGCAAGGCATACGTACATGATAGACGAATTTCTGTATGATGAAATGCAAAAGGGACATATTAGAAAAGAACAGTTTACAACAGATACAAAACAAATTTCCCTGCATGTTCATTGTTATCAGAAAGTGTTGTCTTCCGCTACCTACAGCCGGTTTATTTTAAGTTTTCCAAAAAATTTTACGGTAACTGAAATACCCAGTGGCTGCTGTGGTATGGCCGGTTCTTTTGGATATGAAAAGGAACATTTTACTATATCGCAACAGGTAGGCGAACTGGTGCTTTTCCCGGCAATCAGAAATCTAAAGAACAAAGAAATCGTGGCTGCATCCGGCACATCCTGCAGGCACCAGATAAAGGATGGGGTAGCGGTAAAGGCCTTTCATGCAGTAGAAATTCTGGCAGATGCCCTGTTATAAACGCAGTATTGCATTGGATAATTTAGATTGATTTGCTACTGGGCATTGCCCTCACCCCCGGCCCCTCTCCACAGGTGGAGAGGGGTGACTCTGTGCAATTTCTAAATTAAATTATAGCTATGGTTTCTTACCGTTTGAATTTCATAAATAATTTTAAGAATTATATATTGTGAAACCAATGGTGAGTTTTATAATCAATAGGATATAGAGTCACCCCTCTCCACCTGTGGAGAGGGGCCGGGGGCAGGGCTGTTGCATTCTGGCGCTGGACTCTATCCGGTGCCGAAACGTTACTTATCTCAACTTGTTTTAAAGGGCCTATGGGGTGTGAACTTCACCTGTTTTTTGCCACTTTATTGCTTTTTGAAGATAAGTAACAGGTATGCACCGCACAGAGTCCGGCGCAAGTGTGAGTGCGGCCCCAGAATGCAACGGCCCTGGGGGCCGGGGGTGAGGGCAATGCCAGCGCAACAGAAAGTTATATTTAAAACCCCTGTAAAATTAGCCTCTCCGCAAGTGGAGAGGGTTGCCTCGGCATATTTTTTAAACAATTTCAATCAGCAGGTCGCCTTTATTTATTTACCCAAACATCATTAGCTTTTGCGGAACATATTTTGACAACTTCACAAACGCAATCATTCATGAAATTATCTTTTTTATTTTTCGGCAATACCCCCGATGAAAAATGGCAACTCTGCCGGCAAATGGGCATTGATGATGCCATCGCCAAATTGGCCCCGGAACTCACCGGCCAGTTACCGCCTTGGGACTACGATTCCCTCTCCCGGTCGAAAGAAATTTTTGAAAAGGGAGGCTTCCGCTTACGGGGCCTGGAAGGCGACCAGATGGATATGACAAACATTAAGTTAGGGTTGGAAGGCAGGGAAAAAGATGCTGACCTGTATTGCAGGATGCTGGAGAATATGGGCAGACTTGGTATAGATTTTATTTGTTATAACTTTATGTTTACCGGTTGGTACCGTACGCACAAAGCCATGCCAGAAAGAGGCGGTGCATTAGTGAGCGGATTTAATTATGAAGCGGCATTACAAGAACCTGATAACCCCCATGCACCCGTTAGTGAAAACCAGGTTTGGGATGCCTATCAGTGGTTTATTGAACGGGTAATGCCGGTGGCCGAATCGGCTGGCGTTAAGATGGCTCTGCACCCCGATGATCCACCCATCAGCCCGGTTAATGGCATTGGGCGCATTCTCACTTCGGCGCAGGCTATCCGCAAAGCATTGTCCTTTTCTACCAGCCCTTCTCACGGGCTTACCTTTTGCCAGGGTACGTACACTACTATGTGCGAAGATGTGGCCAGCCTGATACAGGAATGGAAAGATAGTATTTTTTTTATGCATATCCGGGATGTAATTGGTACGCCGGATGATTTCAGGGAAACCTTTCACGACAATGGCCCTACGGACATGTACCGGATGATGAAAGCGTATAAAGCAGCAGGATTTACCGGCCCCCTCCGCAGCGACCATGTGCCCACCATGGCCGGCGAAAGCAACGACCACGCAGGCTATGGAATGAAAGGTAATTTATTTGGTATTGGTTACATTAAGGGGTTAATGGATGCGTTGTAAAAATATAATCATAACGTTTAAATGTTACTGATAAATTGTAGTGCCTAATAAAATACCGCAATATGATACTTAAATTCATAATATTGTCATTCTTCAGGTGTAAATGATTTTGGTATCCTAACGCATATTGGAAAGTATTTTAATTCTATCATTGTGGTTCGTAAGACACGAACCAGGGCGCCAGGAAGCCAACCGCACCGGAAAAGTTCCAAGGTAATTACAGCGACTTTGAAGAAGAAACCGGCTGGAATGACTTTGAGTTGAGAAGCTATGACCCCCAAATAGGCAGATGGCTGCAAAATGACCCTTATGGTGAGTTTACCAGCGGCTATATAGGGATGGGAAATGACCCTGTAAATAACATAGACCCAAGTGGTGGGGTTATCGAATCAGGGCTGTTTGCCGGAGCTACAGAATTAGGCAGATCAATCGCAATGACATTAGGAGGTGCCATTATGGGACAAGCTATCCATGCGTTAACAGGTGGAGGAGTTAATTTTAACGGCGCATTAATTGGGGCTGCGGCGGGATTCGGCGCAAGTTTAGTTGCTTCTTTTAATTGGTCATATTTATTCAACGGTAGTAGTACACTTAATTTTTTTGTTACTGGTACTGAAGAATACATGAGTTCAACAGGTAAATTAGATGCACAAAGGTTAGATTTATTATGGGCTAAAACCAAGGCGATCTTCAGCTTTGGTAAATTAAGAATTATTAGAGCTAAAGATATGGAAGATGCAGCACAACAAATAAAAGCCACACTTGAAGAAAAAGGAAAAACCTTAGGAAGCATAATTGTAAATTCTCATGCACATGCAGAAGTGTCAAAAGATGATGAAAGTGGACGAGATTATGATCCGCTAACATCTACTCTTGCTATAGGAAATGGAGATAATCCGGCCAATAGGTTAGATCCCGGGTCAGATATTGAAAATAATGTTTTCTTAAAAACGTTAAGCCCTTATGTAACCAGTGCAACCAAATTTTTTGCGGGTAATTGTTGGGGAGGTGCGCCAGGAGGAAATCTTGAAATCCTTAAAAGAATGTCCCAAGTTGGTAATTGGAAAAATGCGACATTTTATGGAGAGGCTTCAGAAACAATCTCAGGATCATTACTTTTAAAAAACACTTACTCAGCCAGAGGTCATATTGACGTAGGCTTTTATGAAAGGGGTGGTGTTTACAATTTTAATGGGCCGGGTACAGGCGGACGAAAGCACCCAAATGTCACTTTCAATCCTTATAAGGAAAAAAGTAATATGGGAGTATTCCAAGCTGTAAGAAATGGGCAGGTATTTAATCCCGGTACAGTTTATTTTAATAGAGGCGCTTCTATTTTCCCTACGAGATGATACAAGTTATGAAAATTTTATTATTAGTAGTATTTACTTATTTTGTTTCACTGCCTTGCTTATCGCAGGAGAGGAAATTATATGGGAAAGATTTCGATTACAAACTCCTTGTTCCAAAAGATACATTTAATTATTCAGAAGGTTTGCCAAGTTATTATGTGTGCTGCACTTATAGCAATAATGTGTTAATTCATATTGATATTTTTCAAAAAGAAGATTGGATGAACCAACATCTTCATGTTGGTGCCGAAATAGTGTCAAAAGAAGGGCGTATATATTTTTTATATGGGGAAGGGAAAACAAGAAGTGGTGGTTATGGAAGATTATTTCCAAAAAAGATCAAAATGAGTGATACGGCTATGCTAAAAAACGATACGCTTATTTTTAAACGAACTACGCCTTATTCAGTACAATTACATTACGCAGTAAATATTTTTTCTGATTCCGTCACTATATACGATAAAAACTTTCCTCTCAATAAAAAGGGTACGGCTAAATCGTCATTGTCATCTTTTGTAAATTATACTCAATGGAATAATTTAAACAATTATTCTAGGTTTTATCTTATATCTCTATCTTTAAAAAAAAATGAAATAGTAAAAGCAAAAAAAATGATTTACGATGGGACAAAAGATTACAGTTTTGGATACTTACATAACCAGGAATTTTTTACAAAAAAAGGAATATCGGCTTCATTATTTTGGATAAAACATACCGGTAGTATATACTAAATATCCGACTCCTTTTTATTGTGGCTTTTATATATGTTACAGCCCCGGCAATGCCAACAAGATAGGCCCTAACAAGCTGCTGAAAGTAATGGCAGGCGACCGGCTGGATATTGGGGTGAACTATTATTTCCGGGATATAACAAGTGTGCCACCAAGCGGCGATATTGTGCAAGGCGTATCCTCATTGCTGGTAAATCTATTAGGCGGTGCTACCTCCACCAGCAATGGGCATAGTTTTACATCGCCCACCAGTTTTTTTGGCAGCAGTAGTTACCTGGGCATGCGGGACTATTTGCAGAGCGGCCAGCAATACAATACGGCTAAGCCTAAAGCCTACATCAACTACCTGTTCTTCGATGAGAACCTAAATTATGTGCCCTACGATATTGCAACGGGCATGGGCAGCTACAGCAAGCAGGTAACCGATGCAGGCAACCACATGCAGCCTTTAGTGGCAGATAATATTACGGTGCCTAAAAACGGCTATGCCTTGGTGTATGTAAGCAACGAAAGCACCCAACAGGCTGTATATTTTGATAACTTAGCCGTTACCCACACCCGCCGTAAAATCCTGGAAGAAACGCATTATTATGCCTATGGATTAAAGATTACTGCCATCAGCGGGCAGGCATTCCAGAAGCCAAGTGTTGCTGATAAATTCCAGGGTGAGTACAGTGACTTTGAAGAAGAAACAGGCTGGAATGATTTTGAGCTTAGGAGCTATGACCCGCAGATCGGCAGGTGGTTGCAAAATGACCCCTATGATGAATTTGAAAGTGGCTACATAGGCATGGCTAATGACCCTGTAAATAATGTTGATCCGGATGGTGGTAGTATTTTTGGAAGCCTTGGAAATGATATGTTGTTTGGTGCAGCAGTTGGAGCGATGGGTGGAATAGCTTATAATTTGCTAACTAAAAAAGATAATTGGAACAATGTTGCTATTGGGGCAGGATTAGGATTAGGGGCAAGTTTTATAGTTGGTGGTGGTCTGAACTTTAAAGGCTCAGTAGATTTAGCAAAAGATGTAACACCTAAGACTTTGTATCAGTTAAATCTCATTGTATTACATGGTAGTACAACTTATGATGGTGCAGCTGGTGGCAAACTAGGAGGGCATGTAATGATAAATTTTAATACTAAGGTTGTTGGCTCCGGTGGTTTTCCAGATATAGATTTTAATGATGATGAAACTTATGGCTTTACAGGATGGGGTGGAAAGGACAAAAATAATGATATGGAAATCGGAAGAAATGAATATAAAGAAGTCCCAATTTTACCAAGTGTGATACCTGGAACAAATATTTGGAATAGTCAAATACATAAAAGCGACCATTATGGTAGTTTTAGCCTAATTAAAAGTGGGTTGAGAATGGAGCATGGAGTTAGTTCAAGTTTAGGTATTGCCACAATTTTTACTATTAATGTTGACAAGGAGAAATTCGATTTGCTTAAAGGGTGGTATGAGAAATATGCAAACACATCAGGAACAACTCCTTATCCATATACATTTTTAGGGAAAAAATGCACTTCATCATTATATGGGGAACTTAAAAAAGTTGGAGTAGTGAAAAATACATCTATCATAAATAGCTTTATAAATGCAATGAATCCTGGAGCACTTTATAAATATCTACAAAGACTAAAACTACCAAATATGCAAGTGCAAAATCTAAATGGATTGAATATAAAAGACTTTAACTTGTATGGAAAATAGAATGCTCAAAAATTGGATTTTAATTTTAGCATGTGGATTTTTTCTCAAATGCTCTATAAAAAAATCGTTTTATTCACCAATAACTGATCATCAGTGGCAAATAAGTGACATTTTTTTAAAGAATGAAAAAAGTGCAAAAAATTTACGAGATTCAAACTTCGTATTAACATTCTCAAAGCAAAAAAATAGAGATCGAAGTTCATCCGGCCTTATATTAATTCATCCTTTACATGTGAAAGATATCAAAAAGTATTCACATCCAATTGTAAGAGGTTATGTTTTATGGAGTAAAGACTCAGGAGTCTTTATTACTACCAATCCAACCAGCGCTTACGGATTTCATTCGTCTGATATGTTACCTTTTTCAATTTTTATAAGAAATTGTTTTAGGTTTGAAAATGCCATTTTAAAAATTCATAATAATACATTGTCAATTAAATTACAAGATTCAATTATTATAAATTTTACTAAAGTAGAAAAATAATCTTAATTTATATTTTTACGTTTACACGTTTTTCCACCTAACAAAGCAAAAGCCCGGCGTTGCCGGGCTTTTGCTTTGAAGCCAGATAGATCAAGCATAGGCTTTTCTTGCTTTTGCATCCCGGATGTAAGTATCCATCAAATCAAACAGCGTTTGTCGTTTAGGTTCTTCCAGTTGCTGCAAATCTTCCAGCCGCTGCAATGTTTTTTTATCAAAGGCGGCTGTTTTTGTTTCCCCGGTCAAAAAGTCTAATGTTACTTCCAGGGCATTAGCTATTTTCTTAGCGGCATCAATGGAGGGCACGGCTTCTCCCCGTTCGTATTTGCCAATCATTACCCGGCTAACGCCGCTGCCGGTGGCCAGGTCCGTCTGGCTCCAGCCCTTTTTATCTCTGAGGCTGGCGATTATTTTACCTGTTTCCATATCTGAAAGGATAGATTATGCCGTAAAAAGTAACTATTCTCTACAAAACAGGCCCTAACAAGCTGCTGAAAGTAATGGCAGGCGACCGGCTGGATATTGGGGTGAACTATTATTTCCGCAACATAACCAATAGCCCGCCGAGTGGGGATATTGTGCAAGGCGTATCCATGTTACTGATAAACCTGTTTGGCGGTTCCACCGCCACCAGCAACGGGCATGGCTTTACCTCACCCTCCGGCTTTTTGGGCGGTGGCAGCTACCTGGACATGCAAAGCTTTTTGCAGAGCTGCCAGCTATACAGTACGGCCAAACCAAAAGCCTTCATTAATTATTTGTTCTTTGATGAGAACTTCAATTTTGTAGCCTACGACCCCGCCACCGGCTTAGGCAGCTACAGCAAGCAGGTAACCGATGCAGGCAACCACATGCAGCCTTTAGTGGCAGATAATATTACGGTGCCTAAGAACGGCTATGCCTTGGTGTATGTAAGCAACGAAAGCACCCAACAAGCTGTATATTTTGATAACTTAGCCGTAACCCACACCCGCCGAAAGATTTTGGAGGAAACGCATTACTATGCCTATGGATTAAAGATTCAGGCTATTTCCGGCCAGGCATTCCAGAAGCCAACGGCACCGGAAAAGTTCCAGGGTAACTACAGTAATTTTGAGGAGGAAACCGGGTGGAATGACTTTGAGCTAAGAAGCTACGACCCGCAAATTGGCAGGTGGCTGCAAAATGACCCTTATGGTGAGTTTGCCAGCGGCTATGTGGGCATGGGCAATGACCCTATCAATAATGTAGATGCAAGCGGTGGCGGCACTGGCGACGATGCAGCCGAATATATGAGCACCGTATTTGTCACGGCCCTCCGCCGCCCACCGCCTGCCGCAAAACTATTAGGCCTTGGCGCTAAGGTAGTTCAGGAGGTTGTCAGGTATAGTGCGGTTTATTTCAACTATCGAAATCAGCAGACCGGAAATGAGTTCCGCTCACCTGTAAATCAGCCTGCTATTACGGATGCGCAAGGTGCCTGGACAAACCAAGGGCAAGGCCAGGATGAGTATCAGAGTTGGGAGGATGTGACCAGCCAGCATGTAGCAGCACAAGATGCAACCTATCGGGCAGCGCAAAATGATTGCAGGGTCTTGGCGATGATAAAGCAATCAGTTGAGTTGCATAATTTCAGAAAAGTCAGGAGTGTTGCAAACCAAGACTACTATGAGAACGGCCTGGGCGAGAAGAAAATGGTAGCCCGGCCCACGGCTTTAGGCAATGACGAACTAGGTTCAGAAATTGTGTTTAATGCATTTACCTTAGGGTCGGGGTTTTGGAGCAAAAAAGCGGTTACTACGGGAGGTGAACTACTAGCTAATGAGGGGGGTGAAAACACTCTATTTCATTATACAACTGAGGTAGGTTATAATTCGATAAGAGCTTCGGAAGAATTATTCCCTTCAACAGGATTCACACATGCCCGATTTGGCCCCGGACAGTATTTTACTGATATTGCGCCACATACAACCACTGCTAAGAATCTTACCGGTAAATTATTTAGGTTTCCGGTTATTAAGAATAAAATGACCCATTTTATAGAAGTTGATGTATCAGGATTAAATGTAATTAAAAATGCCCCTTACAATTATGTAATTCCAGGAACTAGCAATCTCAACTTAAGTGGTAGAATTGTAAATGGCGGTGTAGCAAACTTTTTAAAATAACTATGAAGGAAACTTTTATAAAAATATATTGGAGCGAAGAAGATATATTTTTTTATTACCATTTTAAAGATGAAGAAGTTGTTAGGCAAATTGAAATATTTAAAGGGAATAAAGTTTACCTAACAATTAATAATCCAGTTCAGGGTGAGTCCTTCTTATTTGACCAGAATCTGACAGATTTTGAATTAAATGAGGAAGACTTTATTACTAAGCAGGAATTTGAAGAAATTTGGGGAAACAAAGATCATAATCATGTGTCTTGAATTCGGGGAATATTTTAATATATAGGGAGTATATAATTATGCACATGGTTGTAATTGTGTAGGTGCGATGGGAAAGGGAATAGCTCTTCAATTCAAAAATCAAGTTTACTGAAATGTATAAATATCTATGCAGCGAAGGCAAATCTAATTTAGGAGATGTTTTTGAATATAATTATGGGAATGGCCTTATTTTCAATCTGGGCACACAAACATCTTGGAAATCAAAGGCAAGTATTTTAGCCAGCGAAGAGTCGCTTAAGAAAGTACTTTTATTTGCGTCGCAAGAACGCATAAGTAAAATCATATTACCAAAAATTGGTGCAGGATTAGGCGGATTGAAGTGGATTAAGGTGAAAGATATTATTGAAAAGGTTGGTATTATGTATCTTGATATTAACCTTTTTGTCGTTGAAAAATATAAGGTGTAGTTCAAATATACTTACTATTAGGTGGCCCTAACAAGCTGCTGAAAGTAATGGCAGGCGACCGGCTGGATATTGAGGTGAACTATTATTTCCGGGATATAACAAGTGTGCCACCAAGCGGTGATGTGGTGCAAAGCGTATCCATGTTACTGATAAACTTGTTTGGCGGTTCCACCGCCACCAGCAACGGGCATAGCTTTACATCGCTTCCAGCTTCCTGGGCGGTGGCAGTTACTTGGGCATGCAAAGCTTTTTGCAAAACGGCCAGCCGCAGAACACAGCTAAGCCCAAAGCCTACATCAACTACCTGTTCTTTGATGAGAACTTCAATTTTGTAGCTATGACCCTGCTACTGGTATGGGCAGCTACAGCAAGCAGGTAACCGACGCAGGCGACCACATGCAGGTATTACCGGCTTTCGATATTACCGTGCCTAAGAATGGCTATGCCTATGTGTACGTAAGCAACGAAAGCACCCAACAGGCAGTCTATTTTGATAACTTAGCCGTAACCCATACCCGCCATTTTAGAGGAAACGCATTACTATGCCTATGGATTAAAGATTTAGGCTATTTCGGGCCAGATATTTCAAAAATCATCGGCACCGGAAAAGTTTCAGGGATCGGACCGATAGGCTTATATACTTGATTCACTTTTTATACCTTGCGAAGTATAATTTATCGATAGTTACTGACGTACAAAATACACCAGCCTGTTTAGCGGCACTTCCATTTTCACCACTTGTCCGCCTTTATATTTTTTCCCCAAATCATCCATCCAATCACCCTTTGGCAGCTTCACTGTTCTTGATGCCCCCTTATCAACCATTGGTGCTACCAGGTATTTATTACCCAGCATATATTGGTCATTGGAAGATTCAAATCCTTCACCCGGAAACACATATTCCATGTGCCGTACAATGGGTTCACCATCTTTTGCCGCCTGTTGGGCAAGCGAATAAATATAGTCCCCCATTTTTGCATGAAGCAGGGCTGCTTCCCGGCAAATACGCAGGTGCATCGTATCCAATACCCGCCACGGTGCTACGGAAAATTGCATCATCGGCATCAACGCCTGTATTTGTGCAGAGCGGATCATTAATTCCTGGTCGAATTTGTTGTAATCAATATTTTCAAACGTTGATAGCAAGCCACCACCAATCATATCCGGGCAGGTAAATGGCTGGCCAATTAATCCGGCTGAAACCATATCCGGTATTAATAGTTTTAAATCATCCCATGAATACTGCTTATCCTGCAGGCGCTGTGCTACCGGCTGGTTACTGTTTTTCCAACCGGCTCTGAATTCATTAAAGTCGAATGCCGCTCCCAGTTTTCCGTATAATTCGGCCTGTACAGGCCCGGTTGTATTTGTTTCTTCGTTCGGAAAAACAGGCGAACCTTTTGAGTAAAAATCAAAGTCGGCGGCATCGAATTTAAAGCCATCAACACCATACCGTGTTTGCAGATTTTTCAATTTCATTTTCAGCCAATCTACTGCTGCCGGTTTGGTAAAATCGAGGCAGGCACTATAGCCATTCCACCATTTAATTAACGCCAGTCCTTTATTCTCTTTCTTCAACACCAGGGCTTTTTGTTTCACCAGTTCTTTATACTCCCGTCCATCAGGGCTGACAAATGGCGTTAACCAAAGCATTACTTTGAAACCGGCCCTGTGCATCGTATCTATCATTCCTTTGGGATCGGGAAAAGTAACCGGGTCAAATTCAAAATTGCCGTAATCTTTGGCCCAGCCGTCATCAATCATAAACGTGCCGGAAGGGAACCCGTTTTTTGAAACATCCATTGCATATTTAATTACATCATGCTGGTTTTGATTTGTGCCCAGCTCAATCCAGGTATTGTATTGCGGCGCTTTGAACATAACCGGGTTCGGCGTTTTGCCGGAAGCAGGAAAGTGCTTGTCCTTGGCAGCCACGTAGGCATCCCGTAAGGTTTTGCCGGCGGCTACTGCCTCTAATTTTGCAGCATCGGAATAGAGCAGCAGGCTTCCGTCTTTTAATTCAAATGCAAAAGGTTCATCGCTCCACACATACCGCCCGGTAGTGGAAATAAGAACCGGCGCTGCCTGGTTGCCACGGTTATCGGTATATAAACTTTTCTTTTTTTCATTGGCTTCATAAGGCTGAAAATGGAGATCTTTTAATGGGGTATTGCAAAAGGCTTTTGCCGTGTAGGCGCCATACCATTTTTCTCCAAGTAATGGTTTTACCTCGGTAACCTGCTGCTGCGAATACAAGCTTGCTGAATAAATGGCTGCAATAGCCAGCAGTATTATTTTATTTTTCATATACTTTTTTTTAATTGTATAGTCAATTACTGTTTAAAGAAATATTGAACTGCATAATATCTATGTTATACTTTATTCTACATAAAAAGGTGCAATGTCAGGATCAAAGAATTAGAAGTTCTTGGGGCTCCGCTTCGTGTCTCACGAAGCGGAACGGGTGCTTTCTTTGGCTTCCTTATTATTGTTGTAAGTTAAAAAGTATTCTATCATTCCGCTTCGTGACACACCGAAGCGGAGCGAGGATGGGGATATACCGCTTTCTACATTAAAAGGTGTTATATTTAAGTTGATCTACTGCACTGTTTTACTCAGAACGGAGTATAGCTAAAACTAATGTTCACCGTTTCACTGTGCACTCACTTCAAATAATTCTCCATCATACAACTGATTTAATCCCACTTCAAATCCGATTGATTGTAAATCCTTTCCTGTCTTCGTTGCAACCGTTTTACCCTCCATGCTTTTAACCTGGTATGTTTTAGCTGCATCCAAATCATGAATAGTGACCAGGCGTTTAATTTCACTGCCGCCTTGCCGGAATACGCCAATAATACCACCTGCTTTTGTGTCGGAATTAATTCGCTGAAATCCATCCCAGGCGCCCTCCATGGGTTCGCCAAATCCCCGTACATCCTGCCGGTAACTCATAATGCCGTACCTGGTTTCCATGGCCTGCAGCCAGCCGGCATAGTGCTTGTATTTTTGAAAATCGGCCGGTGATAATTTCCGGGGATCGCCCAGCATAATGGGTAAGGCACCGGCTAATGATTTAATGTGCAGATCCCAGGCAGAATCCTGCATTTCGGGGTTGCCGATTACCAATGCCGTAGCAGGCATGGCAGGCGAACGCCACCATGCCATATTCCGGATACGCAAATCAACTTTAGCATCCGGGCCGTTGAAATTGGAGAGCCAATTGCCTTCGGCATGTTTCAGCATGGCATAATCAATTAATTGCAAACCACCCATGGCTTCAAACGTGCAATCGATAAACAGGTTCGGCTTTGCTGCGTGCAGTTCATCGAATAGTTTCCATACGGCTTCGTAGTTCGTATAAAAAGATTCGTTGTGGTCTTTATGCCCTGCATGATCGGTGGCATAGCAACCCGATGCTTCGTGGCTGTACCGATACGGACTGGTAACCACGGCGAAGTCTAATTTCAAGTACTCCAGGCCATAATCGACCGCTAACTGTAGCAATATTTTTTTAATGTAATTATTCCACCCGGTGCTGAAACAAGCCGAGCGTACTTCATCGGATTTACCCTCTAATTGCAAATTAGCAAATGCACCTGCTTTGTCTTTTACAAACCATTCGGGATGCTGACTGTACACCTTACTTACCGCAGAAGCGCTGCCTACACTTACCCACAATCCCGGCTTCATACCCAGTGATTTGATGTAATCAAAAACAGGTTTTAATCCATTGGGAAATTTTGTTTTATCAATACCCCAGTCGCCATAATTGTCCTGCCAGCCATCATCAATTACAAATTCTTTCATGCCTGCATCTGCTGCCGATTTTACCAGTTCCCTGATTAGTTTTTCATTAATCGCTTTTTTAAAAGGCACCCAGGTATTATACACAAAAGTTGGCTTTTCCGGCAGTTCGGAAAGGCGGATGCCCATGTACTTACGCACAAAATCCGGTACTACGGTATTCAGGATTTCATCAGGGTCTTTATGATTGTTGTATACCATTGTAAATACCTGTGGTGTAGTAAAACTTTCGCCGCTTTTCAAATACTTGCAAAAAGGAAACCGGGCGTCCTTATGGGTAAGCCCGCTGACGATGGTTAGCTCTTCCCAAAATACGGAAGTATGTTTCAACACGCCTGATGCTTCGTTGCCAATGACCATACCTTGCTGCCAATCGCTGTTATGTACGGTTACCAATGCATCCTGCATATTGCCATCGTAAGGTCCTATTGATCGCCGCCGGCCGTAATCATGACAAACCCAGCTAAACGTAGAGGGATAGTAAGGCGTTACCTCAAATTTTTCTACGTCCACCGATTCTAATGGAACGGTTTGTTGCGACAGATTTTTTACAACCAGATTTTTCCTGATGACCGGCAGATTGGGATACAATAAAAACTGAATGGCTACCTCTGTTTTTCCATCAACACTCAATAGGGTTACTGTAGCTCCGTTTCCACCTTTGCTGTCCGTTGCGGCTATCACATTTTTTAATGCCCATTCTGTTTTTCCGGAATACACAACACCATTAATCTCAAACTGAAAATCTGTATTGTCTGTTGTAAAATATTTAAAGTCGCCTGCAACCGGTTTATAAGACGTTGTTACAAAACTGCCTTTAACGTCAGGTAGTTTGATTGTTCTTTCCACTATTCCGTTACTGAGTTTTAATGCTGCTTTTGTCCACGTAGCATAGGGCTGTGCGTACATCACTGCCGGTAGTATCAAAAGCAGCAGGCAACTACCAATTATTTTTTTTTGCATCAAATAAATATTAATTAAATTTCATAGATGGCGGCAGTTCGCTACTTCCCCAATCCGAAGGCTGACTGCTCATTTCTAATTCCAGGGTACCGCCTTGCAGGATGGTGCTGTGTTCTATCCAGCAGGCAGGAAAAGGTTTGCCATCCAGTTTTGCTGTTCTGATGTATTTGTTTTCCGGTGAAAAATGAGTAGCGGTAATGGTAAACGTCTTCCCGTTTTCCAGGTGAATGACACTTTGTTTGAGCAAAGGAGAATTGATTAAGTAATACGATTGACCGGCATTGGGATAAATACCCATCATCTGAAAACAAAGCCACGACGACATTGCTCCTGAATCATCATTGCCGGGGATCCCTTTTCTGGAAGCATTAAAATTATTTGCAATAATGGTATGGATTCTTTCTGAGGAAAGCCCCGGCCTGCCCACCCAATGATATAGCGTAGGGCTCAGGAACGAAGGTTCGTTGCCTACGTTGTAATAGCCGTTGATAAAAAAGGTGTCCAGCCTTTGCCGGAAGGCTTCCCTCCCACCCGAACGCTGTATTAGTCCTGCTACATTCTGCGGTACGGAAAGCGAATATTCCCAGGAACTGGCTTCGTATAAAAACCCACACCACCAGCATACACAGCCACCCTTCTCTACCGTAAGCGGTGTGAATGCCATACGGGTTCCTTTATTTACGGTGCAAGCAAAAGAATCTATCCAGGCACCTTTACTATTGCGTGGCATAATAAAGCCGGCAGCACCATGACTGGTATAAGGCCGCCAAAGGTTTTGCCAATTGTTTGCTTGTTTAGAAAAACGGTTAAACACTTCTGTTTCGCCTAAGCCTTTAGCAACCCTTGCAATGCAAAAGTCGTTGTAAGCATACTCTACCGTACGGGTGCCGCTTCTTACAAAATCAGTTGAAACATATCCTAAAGAATTATAATCCATAAGTCCACCCCTGCCCTCCTGCTCTTCATTGCCACCAGGCGGAACATCGGCATCTTTAAGCATGGCTGCTAATCCTAATTTGTAATCAATTCCCGTTAACCCTTTGCTATAGGCATCGGCTATCAGCACTTCTGCATTGCTGCCACCTTGTGTGCGGCCATTGCTGTTGCCACTTCTTGCATCCGGCATATAGCCATCGTACTGGTAAATATTCAGCAGGCTGTTTACAATGTCCGTTTGCCGCTTCGGATCTATCAACGTTATTAGCGGGTGCGATGTGCGGTAGGTATCCCAAATGGCGTAAAAATCATCGTAATAAGGCATGGCAGATTTCCATTTTGGATTTTCGTCGCTACGGTTTACCGGCATCAGCATGGTATGGTACAGGCCGGTATAAAACATGGTACGGTACGCATCCGTTGCCGTAGCATCAATTTCAATACGGCTCAATAAATCTTCCCAGGTTTGCTGTGCCTTACGCCATACATTTTCAAAATTCCAACCCTCCATTTCGTCTATTACGTTTTGTTGTGCCTTGGCCGTGCTGATAAATGAAATACCAATTTTCATTTGAACGGTATTGCTGCCACCGTTACCAAAACTCAGCAGCGCCCCTGTTTTTTCGCTATCATCTGTTTGCTTCTTTTTACCGTTGAATAAGGTGTTGCCCTTCCAGGTTTTGTATTGTGTAAAAGGGGCATCAAAAACGGCGTGAAAATAAACGGTATAAACATCGCCGTTATTCCATCCGCCACGTACCCGGTTGTATCCGCAAATTTCTTTATCCGAAAGGATTTCTATTTCCGAACCAACAAAAAACTGTGCTTCCCGTGCATCCGGTTGGAAACCTTCGTTCAGGAATTCGCCTGCATCTAATTTTATGGATTTGCTGCTGGCACTATTAAATCCAAACCGATAAAAAGCTACTTTATGCGAAACCGTAATTTCTGTTTTGATACCCCACTTTTTCAGCAGTACGGAGTAGTAGCCGAGCTTTGCATTTTCATCCTGCCGTAATGAAGTTTGCGTAATAGAATCCAGGTTTCCGGCAAAGGGCATCACCGATATGTTTCCGTATTTGGCGCCGCCACCCGTACCACTTACATGCACCTGGCTAAAGCCAAAAACGGGAATATCCAATTCCGGTTTGTAACCGCTGTTTGTATATTTAGAACAATCGGGGCCTGGCTTAATCATCCCAAATGGATAAGAAGGGCCGACCACCACATTGCCATTACCCTCGGTACCAATAAAAGGGTCGACATAATTGTACAGCGGCTTCTTTACGCCCTGGGCAAAAGCAATATTTACAACAAAAAAGGACAGCAGGAAAGAAGAAATTTCCAACCCTCTACCAATGTGTAAGGATTTTAAATAATAAACGAGGCTTTTCTTGCCGGCAATATTTTTTTGAAATACAATCATACAATTCCGGCAGGTATGTATTAATTTATTTTTATTCATGTATCAACAGGGATTTTTCTGTAATCAACACAGGTGCATCATAAAATGGAATATGGGTGAATGTGTAAGAAGTACCGGTTTTAACCATTTGGTTTTTTGGTATTTCATAAATACCGCCGGTCATTACATCTACCCAAACAGGGTTTTTAAAATTTGCATTTCCTATCGTAAAACTGACCGGTGTTGTTTGAAAAGAATTCGTAGCGTTGGTGCTATCTATCCAGTTGGCAGCGAGTTGTTTCCCGGTTTTTACCTCGCTAAAACCAAAAACCGATAACGATAACGAATCATCGGTTGTAAACTTAAACTGCGGATTCAGTTGCACGTTATCATCAAAAATGGCAGCAATATTTTGTACCGCATAGTAAGCTACTTTGGGCCGTATAGCAGCCATGGTATTATCGGATTGAATCAATCCCTTTGTGTTCAATACCGGCTTGTAATAAATATCTATTATGGTAAAAACAGATGTTTCAATATCATGACCCAAATCGCCCAGCAGGCGGCGCATATCGTACTTGGCCTGCGTGTATTCTGTCCAGTAATATTCCGATAAAGCAAAGGAAGGAATGTAAGTGGAAGGGGCTCCATTTTCGCCCTGCCGCAGCAATAAGGTATTTGAATATTTTTTAATTACTTTTTTTAGCCCCCATACTTTTTTCTCTGTGTAGGCATCTTCGGGCCGCATGGTGTAACTATGGTATGATATCCAATGAAACAGATCCAGCTTTCCTGCATCGGCAATCACTTTTAAAAACCGGTCGAGATATTCGGTGTTGCTGTTGGAGGCAAATGCACCACCGGCAATTTTTGCGTCCGGCTGTATCTTTTTTATAATGACGGCGGTTCGGATATTTAATTCAGCAGTGGTTTCAGGGCTGATTTTTTGCGAAGGATGATCAGGCTCATTCCATATCTCCCATTCCTTTACCCGGTCCTTATACCGCAGCACCAACGCTGCTACCCACCGGTCCCAGGCTGCATAGCCTTCAGATGAAGTCATTAAACTATTCAGCAATCCTGTACCGCCACCACCTTCATAAACCGGGTTGCCGTACGATGGCTGTAGCCAGGGTTGCAAGCCATTGGCCACTGCATCGTTAATGATGCTATCCAGCCAGGCCCAGTTATATTCACCTCTTATTTTTTCGCATTTAGCCCAACCAGCCTGCAGGCGGATTTTCTTTACCCCTAATGGTTTTAAATAGGCTTCATAATTATCCCATACAGCAAGGTTGCGGTCAAGTGTTTCGCAGCCTACGGTAATTCGGGATGAACTGATTTCGGTAGTACTTCTTGGTTTGATAGATCCGATTTTTTTCATTGCAATAACCAGCGGCGTCTTTACCCTGTCAGGTGAGGTATCTATAAATTGCGCCGATGCCACCTGCATTACGGAGATGAATGAAAAGATGAGGATGAATTTTAATTTTATCATTTTAATATTTACCTGTTTTCAAGGGATACCATACACCGGTAATCATTTTTGCACCATCATTTGTCATTCACCATGGTTTAGTTGTTTGGCCTGATGCAAACAGTATAATAGTAATATAAACATTATAATTTAATTTCTGCCGGAACTGTATTTTTAGTGAGCTGATAAAAGATTTTTTTAGATTCGCCTCCTTTTGTTACCGTAATTTCATAACGTCCCAAATGGCCGCTGCTATTCACTTCACCGTTGGTATTTGATGATTGGCTGATGTTCGTCCGCCACTGCTTCAACACTAAATCTTCCCATACAGCGGCATTGGGTTTGGCTGTCCAGTCTTTTTTATACATGGCAGCATCCGGCTTCCAGTGGGCAGGTTCCCAAAAGCCCCACATGGTAAAGCCATTTACCAACGGGTGGCTGTAACAGGCAATTAAAAAATCACGGGTATAATCGGCTTGTAATTCCTCGTCGGGAGTGTTGATATCAAACTCGGTGATTTGTACCGGCAGCCCGGTTATTTTAAATAAATCGAGATCACTGATTACTTCAGCCGGGCTACGTGGCTGCCTGCCTATATGGCCTTGTACACCAATGGCATCAATGGGTGCACCATAGCCACGCAACTCTTTTATTACATCCAGGTAAGCCTGAATAGCCTGTGGGCTGGATGTGCTATTCAGCATCGCATATTCATTGATGAACAAGGTTGCTTTCGGATCATATTTACGGGCAAGCTTAAACCATTCGGCTGCCTGTGTACGGGGCATTACATTAAAATAATCTTTCTCATGTACCATCTCATTAATTACATCCCAGCCATACACTTTCCCTTTTGTGTAGCTTACAATATCTTTTATATGATCTGTAATGGAATCGGCGAAAGAAGGGCCAAAATCAGGTTTTTCTTTAAACGGAGAAGGTGTAAAATTTCTTCCCGGCCAAACTAAATTATGGCCCCGCAAACGAAGCTTATTATTCAATATCCAAGCGATGGCTGTTTTAGTCTTTTCTCTTGCCTGAAGATTTCGCCACAAAGGCCATTTCAAATTATTATCAATGGTAACCGCATTGAAAAGCTGAGGCAAAAGCGCTTTATATTTTACTGCATCTGCATCCGCTCCGGTTATCAGATTTACCGATACGGCAGTACCAAAAATAAATTGCGGATCAATTAACCGGGCGGTTACCGTTGCACCGCTTACCGGCTTACCTTTCGCGTCTTTTACTTGTATTATCAGCGGCGCTGTACGAATTGCTGCTATTCGTTGTAAGGCGTCTTTTCGCCATACTGCATCTTTATTCCGGCCTGCATACGTAAACTTCGTGATGGGCAGTTGGGCCAGTGTAGCTGTTTGTTTAAAGTTGAGTACCTGTATAGAGGATATTTCAACTTTCTGTGGCAGGGCGCCAAAACTGAAAGCAATAGCGGCTTTCCCTGTACCCAAATCATTAGCGGCAACAAAAGGAATATCAATTGTTTTCCATTCAGGGCCAGCACTAAGATCCACGATCACGGATTTAGTGTAAGGGGCTGCTGCTTCCTGCACAAAAAAATAAACCACTGCCTCACCCGATTCCTGCTTCGCATAAATAGAACGGATCGTAAACCTTGCCAGCAGTACGTCGCCTTTTGTAATAGCTGCTGTGTTACTCCACGATGATTGTACTTCATAATGCGACTTGCCTGCGGAAAAAACTTCGGTGGTTAGCAAACCGGAGCCATCAGGCATTTGTGAGAGGTTGGAAGTAGCCGGTTTTGGCCCTTTTGTATTATCGGTAAAACGATAGCCGGCGTTAATATCGGATGGAAAAATAGTTTGTGGTTGTAAGGCTTCCAACGCAGCGGAAAGCGGCTGTAATTGTTGTGCCATAATCAGGGCATTACAACTGCATAACAGAATAAAAAAAGTAATGATTTGCTTCATTGTATTATTTGGCTTTTTTTGGTGGCCTGCTATCCTTTTCTACTTCTTTCATTGTTTCAGCTAATCTTGCCGATACAAACTTTTTAGCTTTTACTGCTTTTATTTTCGCCGCTGCCGGATGCTTTGCCATCTCCATTACCGCAGGCACAAATCCCTTAATTTCTTCTTCATTATCAAAGTCAAAAAGCCAGTCACCCAGGCCAATATCCTTCCACATCATGCCTTTTGAACTTTGCTCTTCCCAGCGGCAAACAATAGCCGGAATACCTTGTGCAATGCACATAACCGGGCTGTGCATTTCGTTCGAAAACAAACCTGCTGAACACTTGTAAATACTCACTGCTTCATCGGTAAGCCAGGGGCGGTTGTGCCAAACACATCCTGGTTTTACATCGTCGGGAAGTTTATCTAAAATCCATTCTTTGCCAATGGCTATCTGTGTTTCATCTTCATGGCAGATCAGGATTTTTAAACCGGTTGTCCGAACAATTTGTGTGATGGCTTCCCGCATCGGCTGGTGATCGTGTTCCTTCATCGCTTCGTTACGGGCATTCTTCGCTTCATCAAACGGACGGTTCTTGTGTGGATGCAACCATACAGGTGTGTTGCGGTGTTTGGGTATACAACACAGAAATTTTTTATCCGTTAAATCATTCGCTTTCAAAAAGCCATTCGCTGCTTCATCGTTCGTTATATCAATAGCAAAAGCTACATCCGGCGAAAAGCCCATCGTAGTTGCCTGCACACCTGCTTCCTTTGCTTTTTGCAGGGAGACAGAATCCCTGAAATAAACAAAGGCAGCATCGTTCAATATTTCTTTTTCCGGGGTGCCATATAAACCATAACTCACTCCGAAAACACCAAAGGGTTTACCTATTGTTTTTTTAAAAGTGGCCAGGTCGGCCCAGGCAATGGTAGCAGGCCCTGAGTTGTGCAACAGAAAACCGGCTGAGGTAATGGCAGCGCCTAATTCAGGCGTAGAAGCTTTGCCATCTGTGTTCAAATTACCCTGTACGATTTCCAGTTGGGGAAACCGCTTTTTTAACATGGCTACTTCATTATCTGGCAGGTAGGCATACCAGGGCCAAAAGGTAACTTTGGTATCAGGAATGTATTTTTCAATTAGTGCCAACATAGCTGGTGTATGCGCAATATCTCCAATATTTTCTACCTGCCATCCGGAGCGTAAAAGAATATGCCGTTTGGTTAACGAATTACCAAACGCCGCAAAATTTGATAAACTAAAAAGCGTAGTACCCCCAACAAGAATCCCTGTTTGTTGTAAAAATTTCCGGCGGGTAGTCATGTGTTGTTTATTCATCAATGTTTCACTTTCACTTTCAGTTTTCATATCTTTTAATTACTTTATGTTTCTCACTTAATTATACCAGCGTCATATAAGTTAAGCCCTCAAAGGGCGGAATAACTCTTAACGTAATGATTACGCCCTTTCAGGGCTTTGGCCGTAATTCTGTTTTCATCATCATAGGGCTTTACCCTATGCTATGCTATACCGCCCTTTCAGGGCTATTGATTCATTCAATTAATTATATTGGCAGTTACATTATGCTTTTCACGGGTAGCAAAGGGCTACATCAACACATTTATTGATTACTAATTTTCACGTTTACCGGCGTTGTTGTTTCCATTTAGCAAATTCAACTGTAAACAGTACGAACAGAAATACATTTCGCATTACAACCTTTTTAAATCTATTTACTTTCCTTTAATTTAAAATAGCAGAAGAGCGGCCAGGTATGCGGATGTGAGCAATAACCCTGAAAAGCATGTTTGCGATCCTGCGACGGAACCCAGAAAGCATATAAACCTTCCCGGTAAAGTGTAGAGTTTACTTCGTCGGCTGCCGTCCATTGGCCTACCCAATAATCAGGATAATTGTCTGCGAAGTTTTGAAAAGAAAATTGTAGCAAAAGTGATCTTGCTTCTTCTTTATCAAACGTAGCCACCCCAAGCAACACCGGATATTCTAATGAGAACCAAATACCACCATCTTCCCCATCGGGATTACCCTTCCATAATGGTTTTTCTCTAGTTCTGATACCAATTTTTTCCGGCGTTAGTAATTTACTTTTCACATAATCATATATTTCTTTTTTCCGGTCGTTAGATAAATTGGGAATTTGTAATAAATAACCCTGTGGCTCTACACAAACAACATCTACCCCAAAGCGAAGTTGTTTATTCAAATAAGCCCTTGCTGCAAACTTGCGGTCGCCAAGGTCTTTCATAAATACCGTTTCAATAGAAGCCCTAAAGCCCTCCAACGCTGTAATGAGCGGGGTAGCCTGCGGGTTCTTTGAATCTTTCAGTGCCTGCATTAATTTGGGAAAGACGGCGAGTACCATCGCAGAATTCAGGTGCGACTCTGCTGAGCCTGAATACCTGTTGGGAGAATACTCACCAAAAAAACTATCGCTCCAGTCAGAGTTTAAAATTTTCACCAATCCTGTCTGGCCTGTACCTATTTCATCACGCAGGTAGATGAAGTATTTCTTTAACATCGTTATCACCGTTTCTTTTTTGCCGTCTTCGGTAGGGTAATAAGCTACCAGTTCATTTAAGAAAGCGTAGTCTTTAGTAATTAAAAGATATTCGGCGAGGGTGTTGAAAAAATATAATTGCTCATCGCTTTCTTTAAACGGCGCCGGCTCTGTTTCACCAAAGCGGATATTACCAAAACCGGAGTTACCACGTTTGATCTCGCCATCCACTTCCGAATGTTTGATGGCATACCGTAATATAGATTTTGCCAGTTCGGGGTTGGTGTAACAGGCTGGCAGCGCTGCCGCCAGGTGATCACGGTTGGAAATGTTGTTGCCAAAATAATAGCTGTAAACGGTGCCTTGCGGAATGATTGTTTCCTTATAGTAGTCGCTGTACTTTGCTGAGGCCTCTATCATGTGTGCATTCCATAACATTTCCCGGCGCAGTACTTCATTTTTCTCTGACGAGAGATCAGGCAATCTGGTCTTCCATTGCAACACAAACAATCCTTCCGATGAATTGGCTGTATCAGCACCCAACAACAAGTCAGTCACTTGTTTTTGAACAGCAATAAAGTCTTTGTTATCACTCAGACCAATTATTACATGAAACGTTTTTATTTCGCCTGGCTTTATTGTCAGGTTCACGTTTGTGGTTAATGTATCCCTGGTTGATGTAACGGCAGCATTGCTTTGGTTGCCTGCTGCTTTTACTGACATAAACGGCGAAGGCGGATTAACATCGTACTGAAAGCGTTCGGCCTTTTTTGGTAATACAAAAAAGGTATTGGCCTTACAAAAAACACCGGCAACAGCTATCTGTTTGCTGTTATCAATGTTGACGGTAGTACTATACGACACTTGCCGCTTTTGCTCATTCGTATATTGGGTACTGTTCAATACAAAGTTCACCAGCATGCGTTCGGTGTATGCTATATCCTGCGGTTGATTACCATTGTTTTTTAAAACCACCGTTACTACAAAAGCAGGATTGCCGGTATTAATTTTTTGAGATGGTTTGGTGGAAATGATGCGGATGCAGGTTATGTCATTATCTAATTGATACGTATACCTGGCAAAGCCAACACCAAAATTTTTTTGCGTTTTCGATGTATCGGCAGCGATGGATGTGATGCCGACCAACGCTGTTTTCTTCGCTACGCCATCTTTCCTGATAACAAGACTTGCATCGTTCCAGCCGTAGTTGGTTTGCGTTGCTGCGTTGATTCTTGCCCAGGCTCTTTCCGCGGTTAAAAACTGGTAAATACCGCTGGCATGTGTTATCAGGGTCATCCGGTAATTACCCAGCAAAAAATAAGGGTCTTCCGGCAGGTTGGCATCCTTGCCGTTTTTATCTGCTGCGGTAAATGGCAATGGCCCGGTGTACCGGTAAACCGGTAAACCTTTTGATGACATACCCCAATGACCAATTTGCGCATACGACACATTAAACAAAAAAACAATTACCCATAAACTACAAATGGAAATACACTTCTTCATTTTATATCTTTTTACAATTCTCTAAACAGCGACATTACAAGTAAACAAAATAAATTAAGTATGTGGACACAATTGCATTAGATTAATCTTTGTGTCATTGCGAGGTTGGGTTCGTGCCCAACGAAGCAATCTCCCCGATTCACCAGGGGATTGCCACGGGCATCCGCCTAGGCGGACGCAATGACAAAGCAATTAACCCAAACTAATTATGTCTGCTTACTTATGTATCATTTCAATCGCTTATCTCTTCGTTTATATTACCATCATCTAATAACAAGGCTATCGTATTAAAATAAATGTTCCGCTGACTGCTATCGCTTTTTCTTCGGCTACACCCTTAACAGCATATATAAATACATCACTTTGCTGATCCAGCCCTGCCGCTTTTCCATCCCATCCTTTTGATACATCCGATGTCGTAAATATTTTTTTACCCCAACGGTTATAAATTGAAAAATCGGTCAGCGATATCAATGCACCGGTTGGTATTTTAAATACATCATTTTTGCCATCGCCATTGGGAGTAAAAGCAGATGGCATTAATAAAGGCCCTCGTGTTTGTATAAGGATGCCGGCACTGGCTGTGCAGCCTTTTGCATTGGTTACACGTATTGAAAAAGATGTGCTGGCCATTATCGGCAAGGATACCGGCGTAAGTGCTGATGAATTTACAATTAAATTAGGTAAGTACTGCCTATAAAAAGATAAACCCCCTCGGCGCAATCGTCTTCTTTTCAAAATCAAATGGCACATCTCCAAAATTTACGACCACTTTTTTGCCAGACGAAAAAACACTTTCCTGCACTTTTCCATCCTCCGTTACAAATCGATTGGTCACCATTTCATCATAACCTATCTGCTGCAGCCAGGGGCAAATATTCTGATAGCTCTGAACAAAGGTGTTTTTAAAACTTTCCCAACGGTCCCGGTCCAGCGTCCATAACGGCGCCGTACCATACAGGATATTGTACATATCTTTTTTCCACCATATATCCGGTGTGTGCTGTGCCCCATCTTCCCAGCGCCAGGAGGTAACTACGGCATCATGGTACACCAGTTCGTATAGTGGCGCCCGCAGGGCTTCGTTGATGCTGTACTTCATGTAAATGGGTGGGGCAGTGCGGGTGCCCAGCATAATGGAAGGCCGCTGGCTATTGCGCCAGTTGCCAATGTAATAAATAGTCCCGGGCTTATCTACTTCTGTATTGAACCAGGTGCGTTGCAGGGTCATCATGCCATGGGCATACGAAATCTGGGAATTACAATAATCCGCACCCCATTCGCCTCCTAAGAACACATTGTATTTATCCATCAGGTATTGCTGGTTTTGCATAATTGCCTTGGCCCACTGCTCACGGGTCAATGAATTTTTTTCCGAGTAATCTTCGTACAAACCGTTGGCCTGGTACACATCCAAAAAATACGTTTCATGCGGATAGATAGCCATTTCTTTTGCAGAGCGTTTTTGTACTTCGGGCAGCGCTGCTTTAGGATTAATGTACGTGCCGTACCGGTTGGTGTACGTTGTTCCGTTTTTCTTCCGGGCCACTATTTGGTTGAACATGCCCGGGTAGGCGTTGCGCCTTAAAAAAGCAGGGGTGGCAGCCAGGTCGTACGAAACGGTATCCCGTATATTTTCATCTGTAAATAACTCATAAGCGCCCACCGCAAAACCCATTGCCTTCAGCGAATCGTCGTAGCCAGGCGCCGGGTAAGGTAAATGGTTAGGGTTCCAGAGGAGCATAGCTTTGGCGATGCCGGCATCTTTTAATTCTTTTGCAAAAGCACCGGTACGGGCATCGTCCCACACGTAAATATGCGGGCCACCCATCATCTTATCAATGGCCGGCGTTTTCTTCCTTTTTTCCTGTAAAGTGATAACGGTGTTTTTTTGCCAGATATAGCTGCGATAGCGTTTGCATTGCGCTACGTAACCGCCTTTATCGAAAAATACATAGGTAACTTTTCTATTATACCCGAAGGCCTCTTTTGAAGATAGCCATACCGGTTCAAACGTAACAGCCCCTGCCTGCCGTTTTGCTTTTAAAGCGGCATCATAAGGCGTTTCTAAAATGGCCATGTAGCCGGTAGCAAATGCCTTGTCCGTAATCCCCATCCAGGGCATAGACAAACCACCGCCACAATAAAAAGTGATGCCGTTGCCTAACGGGTAATCTTTATCATTGACAGGTAGTAATAAGCCTTCGCCATCGGTAAGCAGCAGGTAATGATTGAAGGGTGATTTAAAAGCACCGGGAAATGTGATGGCATTGATGGGCATATCCGTCGGTGCCGATAGGGTAATTTCTAATTCCGATGCAGGAGACAACATAAGAAAAGCATCAAAATGAATCTTACCGTCAAAATGGAGGCTGATGGTGTTGCCTGCTACCGCTGCTTTTTGAAAACGGAGATTACTATCCAGCGGATATTGCTCCCATACTTTGTTGCATCGTTTATCCGTAACCTGCAGGATGCGTGACACGTCATTAAAAGAAACTTTCAGATTTTTATCCTGTACCATCCATTCCCTGGCTTGCAGGGATAAAGGCAGGCTAAACAGTAGCATTTGAAAGAGGAAACCGGCTACCCGTTTTTTAACAGGTAGCCCGGTGTTCCTGCTTTCTGCGATTGCCATCAGCTTGCCATATGGAATAAATTGATATACCAATGTAAATTATAATTCGAGTGAAATTTCCTGACCGGTTACCGTTACCTTTTTTATTACAACAGTTCCTTTGCTATACGTGGTTGGTTGCTTACCGCCTACCGAAATCTGAAAGCTACCGGCATCCGCTATTCTTTTATTAGCTGCATTGATATAAGAAAAATCTGTAGGATGTATCGTAAACGTAACTGTCTTTTTCTCTCCTTTTTTCAGGGATAGTCTGGTAAATCCTTTTAAGCTTCGCAGGGGCGAATGTGCTGTTACCTGATCCCGCTGCACATATAGCTGCACTACTTCTTCGCCATCCCTGTTCCCTGTATTTTGTACGTCCGCTTTTATCGTAACCGCTTCCCCGGTTTTTATATTGTCTGGCATTACCAGGTTGGTATAGGTAAAGCTGGTATAACTCAATCCGTAGCCAAATTCGTACAAAGGTTTACCGGTATAGTAGCGATACGTGCGGCCCTTCATATTGTAATCGGCGAAAGCCGGCAACTCGTTCTCCGATGTATAGAACGTAACCGGCAACCGGCCCGATGGATTATACTTCCCGGTAAGCACATCGGCTATTGCAGTTCCGGCCTGCTGCCCGCCATACCAGGTTTCTACTATGGCCGGTATATTTTCTTTATCCCAGTTAATGGCAACGGCGCTGCCATTTACCAACACCAATACAACCGGTTTGCCCAATGCAGCTATTTTTTTAATGAGACTTTGTTGTACCGCCGGCAGTTCAAGCTTTGTCCGGTCGCCATGGTTAAACCCATCTAATGTAATATCCATTTGCTCGCCTTCAATACGTGGCGAAAGGCCCATACATAATACGACTGCATCGGCTTTTCCGGCAATTGAAACAGCATCGTTTTCATCGTCTGTACCCGGTATCGTCCAATTCAGTTTTACAATAGCATTAGCGCCGGCATTGGCATAATTAATTTTTATAGCATACGTTTCGTTTGAATTCAGGTGCATTTTTTTGTAACGATGATTTGGCCCATCCGGGTTACTGTATGTAAACAGTGAACTATCATTCATATACAGTTGGAAGTCGCTGCTGCCGTACATATCCAGAAAATAATCTCCGGCTACCGGCACTTTCAAATAGCCGGTCCAGCGTACGGAAAAAGCATACAGGCTAATAGCAGGAACCGGTGGCTCATTAATCCAAAGAAAATTAACCGTGCTGTCAACCCTTGATAATACAGGTGTTCCGGTGAATGTATTATTGGTAAAGTAGCTGCCGTTCAACCCTGGTTTGCTCAATTCTTTATCGGTAAAAAGATAAGCTGCCGAAATTAGTTTCGGTACCGGCAATCCTGTGGCATGGGCCGAACCTTGTGCATACAAAATGTTCGTGTTGGGCAGTGCTTTTTTCAAGCCCTGTAGCGGTGTAATAATGGTTGATGGCAGCCCGTTGTAATTAGCCATCAGCACTTCGGCATCATCGGCATTGGGGCCAATAACGGCTACGGTTTTAATACTCTGTTTCAGCGGTAAAACAGCGTTCTCATTTTTTAATAAAACAATAGATTTCCGGGCTGCTTCCAGGGATAGTTCAATATGTTCCTTGCTTTCCACAACACTATATGGTATTCGGGTAAAAGGTACTTTTTGCGGATCATCAAAAGAACCCAGTAAGAACCTGGCAGTGAATAATCTTCGCAGTGCATTATTCAATTCCCCTTCTGTAATCAGGCCTTTGGCAACCGCCTTATCCAATGCATTGAAGGCGTTACCACATTCTAAATCAACACCGGCTTTAATGGCAATAGCGGATGCTTCTTCTGCCGTGGGCACCCGTTCATGGGCACCCTTGCGATAGATGTTGCTGACAGCACCACAATCGGTAACGATGAAACCTTTAAACCCCCATTGTTTACGTAGCAAATCGTTCAGCAGGTAATCATTGCTGCAACAAGGCTCGCCCCTAAAAGCGTTGTAGGCACACATTAAAGAATACACACCTGCATTCTTTACCGCCGATTTGAATGCCGGCGTGTAGGTTTCCCACAAATCATTTTCGGTTGGGTTCACATTAAATCCGCTGCGGCCTTCTTCCGGTCCGCTATGGGCTACGAAGTGTTTGATCGTTGCAATTGTTTTAAAATATTTCGGATCATTTCCCTGCAGGCCTTTAATAAAAACATTCGCCATACTGCTCGTCAGCAAAGGGTCTTCGCCATAGGTTTCCATGCCCCTGCCCCACCGTGGATCCCGGAAAATATTAATATTGGGCGTCCAGAAATTAAGGCCCGTATAAATGCCCCGCTGGTTTTTGCCGGCAAAGTGTTCATGCTTGGCTCTTGCTTCGTCGGAAATAGCATTGGCCACTTTGCCCATCAGCAAGGTATCCCAGGTAGCAGCTAATCCAATGGCCTGCGGAAATACGGTTGCCTTACCGGCCCTTGCCACCCCATGCAGGCATTCATTCCACCAGTTGTAAGCCGGTATTTTCAGCCCATTGCTATCAATGGCCGTGCCTTTGTTCATCAACAGTTTTATTTTTTGCGACAGTGATAATCTGCTGATGATATCCGCTACCCGTTGCTCAACAGGCAGGGCTGCATTTTTATATACCGGCGTTGTTTGTGCATGCACAACAGGCACCGTAAAAAATACAGCGAATAACAGCAGATAAATGATAATGCAGCCTCTTTTCATGCCTGTGATTTATTCATTCCTTTTTGCGGTATCATTTGATAAATTTCGATACGGTTACACCATCTTCGCTTACGATTACCACGGAGTATTGCCCCCGGCTCAGACCGGAAACGTCCACACTGATTTGCCGTGAACCGGTTGGCAGTATTTGTTTCATCATATGCCTTCCGGCCATGTCTATCACCAGCAACGAGGTTTGCTTTTGTAACGCCGGGTAAGACACCGTAAGTGTTTCCCTGACCGGGTTTGGAAATAGGGTAATTGTACCCTTGCCTGTTTTAGTCGTATTTATCAGTACCACTTTACTCAGCGACGTTTTTCCATCAGCATCCACTGAACGGAGGCGGTAGTAAAATAAGCCTTCCCCAATGCTTTTATCGGTATAGCTGTATCGTGCACCTGTGCTCCGGTTGGTAGCAGCCACCCTGCCAATAGCTATATAGTTTCTTCCGTCACTACTTCTTTCTATTACAAATTCTTTGGCATTTGCTTCGTTAGCCGTTGCCCAGTTTATTACGGCATCATTGGCGGCCAGGTAAGCATCAAAAGAAAACAGTTTCACTGGCAGGATAATGGCTTGCGGCGGATTGTTGCCGTAACGGGTTGGCGTAAAAGCCACACCACGAAACATATATTTATTTCCGGCAGTGGCAAGTAAGGCAGATGATGTGGCACTGCCGCCTGTAGCCGTCAGCCAGTTGCCGGTTCGGCCGCTGTTGTCGGTTAGCTTTATCAGCGAGTTGTTTTCGCTGACGTTTTTGATGCCATAAATTTCCGGTTTGCCGCCGGCGATGCTTCCTGTAAGCGAATAAAAACCGGTGGTTACTGTTCCGCCCAGTGCCGGATCGTTATATAAGCCGCCGTCCAGCCAGGTGTTGGTAGTATTATCAAAATAATATTTCTGTATCCCTGCGGCTGTGCTGCTATTTACGACCGACACATACACCAAGTCATATACAGTTCCGTTCCAGCCAACAAGCGGGTCGGCATCCAGGGCCAATACCGATTGCCTTCCGTTACCACCCATGGGGATGCCCGGCAGTGCCGTAGCTACTGTTCCGTTGTGCATCTTCACCGAATTATCACCCTGGTCAATGATGAACGTATTGCCACCGGACCGGTTTACAGAACGGGCCGTAACGGAACCGGCGGGAACTGCTGATGTCGTTTTACTATTGGTTGTAATGGTTCTGAAAATGGCATTTGCACTTACCCAGAAACTGCTCCCATTATCAGAAGCGGCACCCCGTACACTGGTTGTTACAAATGCAGCGCCGGTGCCACTGTTGGGAAACCGGGTGGTAGTGTCAAGTGTTAGGGCATAATCAATACGAGCCACTATTTTGTCGCCATTCCTCAGCACCGTAAAATCATTGCTCACATCGGCATTAAAGCCGGCCAGCGAAAGATAGCGGCCATCCGTTGACAGGGTCAGTTGCCCGGCATATGTAGCAGTATGCCCGTCAATGATAAACTTGTCTGCTCCGGTTGACGGGAAGGCAGCTATGATACCGGTAGCGGCACCGCCGGTTGTGTATTCGGCCACCTGTACGGCATTGCCTAACGGTACGCCTGTGGTAGCCGAGCCAACGTTCA
Source organism: Chitinophagaceae bacterium (assembly GCA_965246935.1). Classification (GTDB taxonomy): domain Bacteria; phylum Bacteroidota; class Bacteroidia; order Chitinophagales; family Chitinophagaceae; genus JAZKFT01. The sequence goes on from CBDFGC010000008.1 coordinate 96,246, forward strand.
GGGTAGTGCCATCGCCCACCTTCAACAAGGCAAGATTGCCACCGGTAAAGGTTGGCCGCACCGGCAAAGCCCCGGTGTATTCATAAGCCCCCATATCCGGCAATGTGCGAAACGGACGGTTTATACTGGTTATATCTGTTACACTAAAGTTACCGGCCGTATCGTTGCCTGCATCAATACCGGGGCTGGCATTTATCAGCCGAAAATCCCGGGCAGCCGTATCCATAAACATAGGGGCAGCAAAAATGTCCCGGCTGTTGAAATAGCCAAAGAGGCCGCTGCCGTACATCAGGTTATTATTTTCGATAAAACTGGTTTGGTTATTCAGGCTGGAAAGCCGTTTGCCGGAACGGGCATACATCACATTGTTAAACACCCGGTTGCCGCTTGCCTGACTATTAGAAGTGCTCATCACGGTAATCTCCCCATCGCTGAGTGTAGAGGTTTTGTTGTTTGCGTAAACGGTATTGTTTATTACGGTTACGTTACTACTTACAAATACATGAATACCCCGGCCACCGTTGTTGTACACTACGTTATTTTCAATGAGCGTTTTACCATAGTAAATCACGTTGGTACCTCCCGACTGACCGTTGTTGGCATCGTCGATAATAATGCCGTTGCCATCGAGAATGCCCTTGCAGGTACCGCCGCTTGACCAAGGCACTTTCAGTTCGTTATCGTACACAATGTTGTTGCGGATGATGCTGCGGTACGTGGTTGTGTTATTGTCGTAATCGGTAAGGTGTAGCAGGCTGATACCGCTGTTGCCGTAGCGGGAATACCAGGCATTGCCATGCACCTTGTTGTTCTCAACAGTAATGTAGTCCATTTTTGTACCAGCTATACCGCCGCCGCAGCATTCCCACACTTCGCAATTGCGTACAGTAACATGATGACAAAGCGTGGCACCCGTAGCATCGAAAGTGATGCCGTTACCGTTGTATTTTGCCTGTACCGCACCGGTAAGATCGTTGCAACCGCTGGGTTGATTTACGGCAGCTGTTGAGTCTATAACGCTGGTATTGCCCCGCACCCGGATGCCATCAATGACGATATACCCGGCCTGCAGATAAATACCATGCCAGTTGTTGAACTGAATCAGCGGGCTTTCGCCGGGATAATTTTTAAAGACAATGGGCGCCGATGGTGTACCCGATGTAGTAATAGCCAGTACGGCAAAACTACTTTGCACATTCGCCAAATCTGTAGTGCCATATATACCATTGCGGATAAACACGGTATCGCCGCCCACCAAAGGTGTAGAGCCATAACTTACTTTGGTAAGCGTAGCAAAAGCAGTAGCCGGAGTAAGACCGTTAAATGAATTGCTGCCGTTAAGGGCATCCACGTAGTACCTGGTGGCCGATACCTGGTTAACCAGAAAAATAAAGCATAAAAGAACCGGTAGATTTTTTTTCATACTTGTTAGGTTTATCAAAAGAAAGGTTGTTTTATAGCATACAGAGACCCTGTTGTAGTAATGGTAACTACAACCCCTGTTAGCTATATCGTATGAGTCTTATATAAATGTGTAGCCGGGTCTGTTCCGATGTTATTAAACCAGTTCGAAACCCACACTGAATACTTTGTAACTTATTTTTTTTAACCCTGAACATTTCGCGTTTCGTAAGACACGAAACAGAACGGTTGGTTAAATTGTACTTAGCTATATCAGATTCATAGATATATATAGCTGTTTCTATAAATGTGTTATTAAATCAATTCACAACGCATATCAAAACTGCTAATTTTCTTTTGAATTAATTTTTTAATATTTAATAAATGAATACTGTAGTTATTACTTGTTACCACATGGGATTTTGCGCCAGCCCTTTCGAAATATTTATTTCGCTCTGCGGAATGGGGTATAAATACATTTTGGGTTGAAACGTACGGGTTTCTAATACAAAAGGCGTATAGGTAAAAGTATTGGTACCAGTCTTTGCAATATCTACAGCCCGCAACGGTGCACCTAATGTAGCAGGGGCTATCATCCAGCGGCGTACATCCCAGGCACGATGGTCTTCAAAGGCAAACTCTACCCGCCTTTCGTTACGGATTTTTTCCCTTACTTCTGCCTGGCTAAGGCCGGCCGGTAAAAGCGGCATCGCAACGCCGCTGCGGTTTCTTACCAAATCGTAATACACTTTAATGTTGGCATTGCCGGGGCTGTATTCGTTCAGGGCTTCTGCATAATTCAAATACATTTCGGCTAACCGAAAGAAAATCCAGCTATGTACAGCCGTTTGGCCCGTAGTTAAATTAATAGACTCGTTTACATATTTACGTAAATAATAACCTGTTTTGGTAGCATTTACCGTAGGCTTTCCATCACGGCCACCAGTAAAAATTTCCAACGGGCGGGTAACGCCTGATACAGATGAGAAATTTGTATTATTTACGGCAATGGTGGTAAACAAACGCGGATCTCTGGCCAGTACACCACTGGTGGCATACGGCGTGGCAGCATGCAGGGGGTTGCTCCAGTCGAACTTAATGGCAGAGGTAGCACTTGTTTTTATTTCATAGGCATCTACCAAATCCTGCGACGGGCCGTTACCGCTTTGCCCTTTATCAAAACCAATGGGGAAGTTGGCTATTTCAAAATTGTTGGATGCTATATTTCTACGGGTGAAAATAATCTCCGGAACATTGTTATTAAAATTCCGGAACAAGGTTGAATAATTATTAAAAAGTACATAACCGGTACCCGGTAAATCAATTACCGCTTTTGCGGCATCAGCCGCAGCTTGCCAGCGGGCAGACCGGTCACCGGCAGGCAATGAGATGAGGAGCGGATTGGTATAGCTGCCGGCCCAGGATGGTGTATTAAATAAATCGCTGGCAGCATACAGCAGCAATCTTGATTTCAGTGCCAGTGCCGACCCCTTGGTTGCTCTTCCCAGGTCGGTGGCATTAGTAGTGGTGTACGTTACCGGCAATACGTTGGCAGTAGAATCACACTCATCAGCAATAAACTGAATACATTCCTGTAAGGTATTGCGTTTGATACCTGGCACATCAGCTTCGTTCATCGGCGTTTTCATAATAGGCACACCGCCATACCGCTTAATTAATTCAAAATAAAAAAATGCTCTCAAAAACCTGGCTTCATACTTCCAACGGGCTATTTCTGCGACCCTTGTGGTGTATACCGATTGTGAGGAAGGAGAAGGGTCCAGTTTGTACTGGTCAAGGTTTATATTATCGGCAGACAGCAGGAAGTTATTTACCTTACGGATTCCTCTGAAATAACCAGTCCAGACGGCGCCGCCCGGGTTGCTGATGGCATTCCAGCTTCCGTTGTTAAAGTTTTGTACGGTGCTGGTTTCGCTTACATATTCCGCTTCATCGGTAGCGGAGGCCATCATAGCGCCGTCAATGTTTTGAAAACCTTCTTGTAGCTCGGCATATGCACCGTTTAAAAGACTGCTCACATTGCTATACGTGGCTTCCAATTGTGCTTTATTAAGGTCGGTAATAATCTCCCTGTCTAATTTTTGACAACCCGCCAGGCCTAACACCGCAAAGGCAAAGAATGAATATAGGTTACGTTTCATTAGTATGTTTTTATCGCTTAAAATTGAATTCTTGCACCAATGATCATGGTACGTAATGATGGATAGCCCGTACCTAATGCTTCCGGATCGCCGTATTTAATATGCTCAATGGAGAACAGGTTTGTACCGGTAAGGAAAATCCTTGCCTGCTTCAGGTTGATTTTGTTAATCAGCTTGTTGGTGAAGCTGTAGCCAAGTTCTGCACTACGCAGTTTTATAAAGCTGCCATCACGCTGGTAAAAGGATGAAAACCGGTAGTTGTTCAGGTTATTATCAGCAGACAGGCGGGGGAACATTGCGGTAGCTGCCGTTTGTGGTGTCCATCTTTCCAACGCAATTTCGCCGGCCTGTCCAAAGTTTTGGAATGGCCTGAACTGCGATCCACCCAGATATACGGTATAATGGCCTACTCCCTGAAATACTACATCAACATCAAAACCTTTGAACTGCAGGCCTGCATGTAAGCCGGCTGTTATTTCGGGCAGGCCGGTATATCCTATCGGCACGGCATCATTGCCATCAATAATGCCATCGGGTACACCTAAAGGGCCGCCAACATCTTTAAATTTTACATCACCTGGTTTTAGGTTTACACCAATGGGTTTAGGGCTGGCATCAATTTCTGCCTGGTTTTGAAACAGGCCTAATGCCACTAAACCGTAAGGCTGCCCTATACGGTTGCCCTGGTTCACCTGGCCGGCATTTATCTGTATAGGCTGTGCATTAAAATCAATGCGGTTTTTGGCATAAAAAACAGTTGCTTCTGCAAAAAAGCGGATGGTGTTTTTTTCAGTGCTTTTATACCGCAGTACTGCTTCAAATCCTTTATTGTTCACTTTGCCCTGGTTGATGTTTGGCAAATCGGTATATCCCAGGTAAACGGGCAGTGTAGCATTTGCCACGGCAAGAATATCATACCGGTTGTTGTTGAATACATCCAGTGAAACATCCAACCGGTTGAAGAACGTAGCATCTACGCCTATATTGGCTTTCTTTTCCTTTTCCCAGGTTACATCTTTGTTGGCCAGCCGGCCTTCGGATAAACCGAAAACCTGTGTGTTGCCTGTACCAAAGTTGTAGGAGGCACCGTATGGATAGCGCTGGTCGAACATAAACCGGGTACCGCCAATTTCATCATTGCCAACCAGGCCATAGGAACCTCTGAATTTCAGGAAGGTAAGGGTTTTACTTTCTTTTAAAAAGCTTTCACTGGAGGCAATCCACCCGATGGAACCGGCAGGGAAATAACCAAGCCGGTGGCCCTTTGCATAATTCTCCGAACTCATGTAAGCCACTGTACCCTCAACAATATATTTATCATTATGTACATAGGTTACACGGGTGGCGCCACCATTATTTTTATACGGCAGGCTTAGGTTTGCTGCGTCGGTGCCCACATAAATACCGCTCTTGTCAATCGTTGAATTATCAGTGTTGAACATGGTCATGGCAGTAATATTATGCCTGCCAAAAACCCGGTGGTAATTCAGGAAAGCCTGGATGGCATTGTTACGATATTGGCCCAGGTTAGGTTCGCTGCCCGATAAGGAAGTGGTTTGATTAAACTTTGTGTACACCGTATCGCCATTGGTATTTTTGGAGATGGCGTACCGTTCGATGGTTTTTGTTTTATTGGAGCCGGAGATAAAATAATTATTTACACTGGCTACTACCGAAGCACTAAGGCCGCTGGTAACACCGCTTAAATCATAACTAAGCCGGAAGGACGATTGCAGGGTACGGCCATTGGAAGTGGCATAACCGGTTTTTAATAAATCGGCAACCGGGTTGTTAAAGTTAGAACTGCCCCCGAATGTGCCATTAGGATTGCGTACCGGGAAAGCATTTGGTGGCAACAGGGCTAACGCACCAAACGTTCCACCAGCGTACAGGGAAGATGGGCTAGCCTTGTCTTCTACCGTACCACCCAGCAGTAAAGTAGCTGATAATTTTTTCGTCAGGTTCACATCAATGTTAGCCCTGAAATTAAAACGGTTATAGCTGGCATTTTTACTTTGTTCGTCCTGGTCTCCAAAGTTTTTGTACAGTGTTTGGCTGGTAATATCATTCAGTAATACGAAATACTTTGCAGTAGTATTGCCACCCCTGAAGCTGAGGTTGTAATTTGAAACCGGGGCCATACTTCTCAATACTTCATCGTACCAGTTTACATTGGGCCTGAAATAAGGGTTGGATCCGTCTTTGTAGGCAGTAATATCGGCATCGGTGTACAGGGCAGGCTTGCCATCGTTTGCCAGTGCTTCGTTGTACAGGCGGGCATAGTCGGCGGAGTTTAAAAACTTAGGCAAACTGGTAGCTTTGTAAAAGCCTTGCTGTGTACTAAAATTTACCAGTAAGGGTGCATCTTTTCCTTTTTTAGTAGTTACCAGTAGCACCCCGTTTGCGCCCCGGCTACCGTAAATAGCCGTAGCCGATGCATCTTTCAATAATGTTATTTCTTCTATCTCCTCCGGCACCAGTTGGGTATATTCTCCCAAAAACCCATCTACAATTACCAATACACCGGTGCCTGGCCCATACGTGCTGCGGCCCCGTACGGCAATTGATGGGGCATTAATACCCGGCTCATTATTACCCTGGCTTACGGTAAGGCCGGGTAAACGGCCATACAGGGTATTGCCCAGGTTGGTATTAAATGTTTTTTGCAGGTTGTCTCCCCGTACGCTGGAAATGGCGCTGGAAACATAGCGTGCCGGTTGCTTTTGAAAACCAATATTCACAATTGCCTGGCTGTTCAGGGTAGTTAGTGCCGTATCAGCGGGTTGCGCCTGGGCTGCTGTTTGCAGGCCTGCCAGTGCCAGTGCTGCCGCAAACAGTTTTCTATATTTTATCATTTACGTGATCTTTTTTGGTAAATACATTATCAATTAAATGTTTGAACTGCTGAATTCCGTTTTGTAAGAACAAAATCAAGGTATCATCTATCTTTATTTAACTGACGTTTTGGTAATCCTCTCATCAGCTTGTATCCAAATACTACAATTTGCTATCAGCTTTAATCCCAACCCGGATTTTGTACCAGGCTTCCTTTCAATACTTCAGTAAGGTCGAAAGGATGGAGGTACATTTTTTTGAGGAAAGTGCGGTTCTCAAAAACAACAGGCAGGTAGCTGTACGTAGTAGGGGTGAGCTTTGTAATGGTAAGGCCATACATCGCACCTTTCATTACGCCTTCATCTTCTGCTATCAGCCAGCGGCGAATGTCCCAAAAACGGTGGTCTTCAAAGGATAGCTCAATATCCCGTTCGTTGCGCACCCTTGTACGGAATTGGCTTTGCGTAAGGCCGGTTGGTAAATTTGGCATAGCGGAGCGGGTGCGGATAATATTTACGGCGTTATAAACTTCCGGCGGGGGTGCGCTGCTAAATTCATTTAAGGCCTCGGCATAGTTCAGGTAAAATTCATTCAGCCTGAACAAGGCAATTGAAGGCGGAAGGCTTCCACTTTCCTCCGCATCGGGGAAATGTTTTTTCATCCAGGCGCCACCGGGGCATTGAGCCACGTGGTTGCCACCCACAAATGTTTCTACAATTGGGTAAGTAGCACTCCACCTCGATCCTACATAAGCTACCGTTTGTTTGAAACGGGGGTCCAGTTCATCATACTTGGCAATTAAATCGTTGCCGCCGGTAGCACTCCAGGTTTGGGGCAGGCCGGTTGCTTTTTTCTCGTATTTTTTGGTAAAGTTGAATGTCACCGAATTGCCGCACCAGAACGAATTAAACACCGGTGGTACAATGGCATACCAGGGAAAGTTAAAGCGTCCCAGCGCTGCATACGTTTTATCGGCGATAATGATTTCCGTGTTGTCTGCTTTTTCCCAGGCTACGCGGTAGTTTCCGGTAGCCACATTGGCCACGGTAGGGTCACGGTTGGCAGGTACATCAATTAAAGAGACACCTGCTGCCGGGGCTTCGTTAATCACTGCCAGGGCAGCATCGGCAGCCAGTTTCCAGCGGTTCAGGTCGTAATTGCCATAGCAGATAAGTTTATTATCAGCAGCATTGGCCATGCTTAAATAGGGAGTAGCCGTATTAAATAAAGGGCTGGCAGCATAGAGCAGCGTTCTTGATTTTAGTGCCAGTGCAGCCATTTTAGTAGCCCGTCCACGCAGGGAGGCCGGGTAAGTGCTGGGTAAGCCGGCGGCTGCTTCATCACAATCCTTTACAATGGCATTGATACACTCTTCAAGCGTATTCCGGGGTATTTTCGATTCTTCCAGGTTTTTGAACCGTTTGTTTACAATCGGGAAGCCGCCATATCTTTTTAAGGTTTCAAAATTTTGCAGTGCCCTGATAAACTTTGCTTCTCCTTTTACCTGTGTTTTGTAGGTAGCATCGGCATCCGGCACCTCGTCTATTCTTTCCAGCAGTATGCAGGCAATCCGGATGGCTTTCCAGCGGCCAAAGTATTTACTATCTTCATTTCCGATAATGTTTCCGGATGTGATGCCGCCTGAGTTCCACTGTTGCAGATAGGTAAAAGCGGCACTGTTCTCACTTTCATCCGTAGCGCCGGAAAGGGTGCCTGCCAGCGAAGAACTGGCGCCGGTAGAAGGGTTGCTGATGACGGCCGCATCCCGGTTAGGAAATATAGAAACCATACCGTATTGGTACAGCGTAGAAACGTAGGCTTCTACATTAGCCCTTTTGGAAAACACAATATCTTCTGTAACATCTACACCAGGGGCTTTTTCCAGAAAATCACCCAGCTTTTTCTTGCAGGAAAAAGTTATAAAAATCAGGCTTAGCAAAAGCCAGTTTGTTCTTTTTATTTTCATATAGCAGCTTTTAAAAATTAATATTGAGGCCCATATTAATAGTACGCACCAATGGGTAAGGCAGAAAGTTGGTAGCCGTAGGCGGGCTTTCGGGGTCAACGCCTTTATACACTTTACTCCAGGTAATCAGGTTATTGGCATTGGCAAATACCCGTGCAGAGCTTAGCCCGACTTTTCTCAAAATCCTGTTGGTAAAATTGTAGCCCACTTCAACGTTCTTTAACCGCAGGTAGCTTGCATCTGCCAAAAAGAAAGTGGACGACCGGTAGTTATTTTGGGTGCCTGTTCCGTTGCCTACTGAGAATCTTGGGAACTTGATAGGTAATCCTGCGGCATAACGCTCTGCCGTCCAGCTTTCAATCAGGTAATCGGGGGCGCCGGCGGGGGTGGCATCAAAAAAAGCCTGGTTAAAACGCCGGGTATAACTAATTGATACGTTGGTAACACCCTGAAATAAGGTTGACAAGCTGAAGCCTTTGTACTCTACTACCAATGAGAGCCCGTATGTTACTTCCGGTACGTTGGAAAAGCCAATAGCTACCTGGTCAAAATCGTCCACTTTACCATCGCCGTTTACATCTTTAAACTTCAGATCACCCGGTTGCAGTTTGTTATTATTCCAGCCATACACGGGCCGTTTCGGGTCATTTACTTCATCCCAGGTATTAAAAAATCCCTGATCTATCAACCCAAAATACTGGCCAAAACGCTGGCCTGTACGTAATTGATAATCGTACCTGGGCGTTACTTCGTCCTGGTATAAAATTTTATTCCGGGCAAAAGAATAGTTGGCTTTCACCTGGTAATTGAATTTGCCAATGTTGTTGTTCAATCCAAAATCCAGTTCAAAACCTTTATTTTCCATTTTGCCCAGGTTTTCCGGCGGAACGCCTACGCCTACAATACCAGGCAGTGTTTGCCTGTTGGCTAAAATGTTGTCCGTGGTTTCTTTAAATACATCTACCGTTAACGTAATATTCTTTTTCCAGAAAGCCATTTCAGCCCCGATGTTGGTTTTTAATACTCTTTCCCAGGTAAGGTTGGGGTTGCTGCTCCGGCCTTCCACTACGCCTCCAAGTAAATTAAAAGTAGAACCCACTTCGCCAAAACGGGAGCCGCCGCTAAACAACCAGGCAGTGGGCCGGTATAAAAAGCGGTTGTTGGAGGTAAGGAAGTCCGAGCCTATCTGGTCGTTACCTACTTCGCCATAAGAACCTCTGAATTTTAGAAAAGTAAGCACATTATTTTTTGGAAAAAAGGATTCTTCGGAAGCAACCCATCCTAAGGAATAAGCAGGGAAGAAACCAAAGCGGTTACCCGGAGCAAAATTTTCTGTTCCGTTGTATGCCATGTCCAATTCGGCCAGGTAACGGTTTTTAAAATCGTAGGTAGCCCGGCCCACATAGCTTTGGTAGCCACTTGGTACCAGGAATGTAAAGCCTGGGTTGACGGTCTTTTGCTGGTTGTACAGCAGCAAAGCTGATACGGTATGGTCACCAAATTTCCGTTTATAATCCAGGGCAAACTCGGCTGTGGTCCTTCTGTTTTTATTGATGGTTTCTGAATAGTTATACTGGGCATCCACTGCCTGTGGCAGGTACACCACTTCGCCATTGGCAAGCCGCTGTGCTAAGTAGATAATTACATTGCCAGGTACGCCGTTGGTAATTGGTTTTGAGTTGACAAATAATTGGGTATTAAAATTTTGATATGAGAAAATGGCATGGGTTGTCAATCCTTTGGTGATGAAATCCAGATCATGATCCAGCCGGATAGAACCGTTTAAATAATTTCTGTAATCCCGCTTGTAGCCATTCTGATACAACTGAAACAGCGGAGTGCCCTCAGCCAGTTTAAGGATCACTAACTTGTTATCTACAATACCAGGCCCCTGGGTTGGGTTGCCCCGGTCAATATTATCAATGACGGTTTGGTTATTGATGTTATTGCCGGTTCTGTTTTCGGTTTGGGATGAAATATCGAGTGCTGCTTTAAAACGGCTGGTAATATTGAAGTTTAGATTAGACCGGAAATTATACCGCTTAAACCGTACCTGTGCATCATAATCAACAGCCAGCTTCGTATTGTTGAACAGACCCTCCTGGTTAAAGTAACCAACTGATATGGAATACCGCACTTTATCGGTACCACCATTGATATTAAGGTTGTGTTGCTGCTGGGAGGATGTTTTTTTCACCATGAGTTTATACCAATCGGTATTGGGATAAAAGATGGGGTCTTCGCCGGATTTATATTTGGCAATATCAGATGCGGAATAGCGGGGCACATATACACTTCCGGAAATATAAGCATCCCCTTCCAGCGCTTTATTAAATGAATTAGCGTAATTGTAGCTGTCCATTTGCGACCGGATGGCCGTAAAGCTGTTAATGGCATTATTGAATGTATAAGAAACTTTTGCAGGGCCTGCTTTACCTCTTTTTGTCGTTATGATTAATACACCATTGGCGCCCCGGATACCATATACGGCCGTGCTGGAGGCATCTTTTAGAATGGTAATGTTTTCAATTTCATTAGGGTCAATATTGTTGTAATTATCTACCTGTATTCCGTCCACCAATACTAACGGCTCCTGGCCGCCGTTAAAGGTTCTTATACCACGTATCCTAAGGGTAGACTGGTCGTTGCCGGGTTCGCCACTTGCCTGCGATGCAAACAACCCGGGCAACCTGCCTACCAGCGAATTGCTGATATTCGCGGCAGGAGATTGCACCAATAACTTGCCTGTCATGGATGCCTGTGCGCCGGTATTGTTTATCTTCTTTTGTGTACCATACCCTACTACTACCACATCGTCCAGGCCCTTGGTGTCAACGGCTAACGTGGTATTAACAATCGCTTTTCCTGCTACCGCTATCTCCTTACTAATAAAACCTGAAAAGCTGAATTGGAGCACCGGGTTAGCGGTGGTGATGTTAATAGAAAATCGCCCCTTATCGTTGGTAGAAGTAGAATTACCGGTTCCTTTTTCCGTTACGGTTACCCCTTGCAGAAAAGCGTCTTTATCATCTTTTACATAACCGGAAACCGTGTTGGGCACCGGTTTTTCACCGGCTTCAAATATGCCTTCGTCTAATTCCTCTGAAGATAGGGATGCATTAAATTTTTGCATGTGGCTGCTAAACAATACAATCTGTTTATCACTGGCCTGGTAAGCAATATCCAATGGCCTGAAATGGTTATCTAAAAAGTCGGCTAACCTTTTATTAGTAACAGAACAGGAAATTTTGCGGCCTGCATCAATGGCTTTAGGGCTGTACATAAATTTCACTTTAGCCTGCCCTTCCAGTAATGAAATGACCTTTGAAATCTCTACCTGGTTTACGGTAACGGAAACCGGCTTAGCCATATAATCCTGACCGCTTGCGTTGGTACCGGCCAGCATAGCAAGGATAATAACGGCCAGCACGTTTTTGACAAATGTTGGTTGTAGTTGCCATGCTGTTGCAGCAGGCAATTTGCATTTTCTCATATTATGGGTTTTGATCGTTGTGTTTTGGTGATGCACTTTAAAATCTGTTGTATTGCTTAACCGGCGGGTGCATCAATAAAGCCGGCAGCAGGTAGTAGCTGGAGTGGAAAATTGGTTTTTCATTTAATTTAATCGTTTCTGTAACCTGTGTTGATTGCCTATACATCTTATGCTAATTGCAACCGATACCTTTCAATAGTATCTTCGTTCCTTTCATTTCGTATGTACAATTAATAGCCTTACAGATAATATCCAGTTTACTATAAAGATCAAGTTTGGTAATATCACCCGTAAAAGTGCAGTTGTTGATACGTTCGTTTTCTGTTACCAGATCAATGGCATATTCTTTTGAGATGGCTTGTAACACCTGACCTATCTCTGTATTATCAAAATCAAAATTTTCAGTCTCATTGCCTGCCACAGGGATGGGCTTATCGGCGATGGCAGCAATAAACAGGCGGCTATCCTGGAGATAAATTACTTTTTGATTAGGTGTTAAAATAACACCATTCGATTTCGGTTTTTGTGAGGCCGTTACCAGTTTTAAATTTTCTGATACTTCCACCCGGCCAGATAGCACCACTACTTCAGCTTCCTTATTTACCCTTTTTGTATTGATAATAAATTTGGTACCTATTACATGCGTAACCAGGTGGTTGTGGTAAATAAAGAATGGCTGTTTTGCGTTTTTTGATACTTCAAATAAGGCTTTACCTTCCAGGTACACCTCCCGTTTGTCGGCCTGAAAATGTACCGGGTAATGCAATATGGTGCCGGGTTCAAGTACAATAGTACTGTTATCCTCCAACATCAATTTAACCGGAGCACCTGATGTATTTGTTTTATTTATCATACCTGATGCAGGAATGATAGATGCAAAACTATTAGGTTCTGTAGTATTTGTATGCCTGTAATACCGAAAGCTTATTAAAACCATTACAGCAATAACCGAAGCGGCTACTGCCCATTTAATCAGTTTGGCAGTAATAATACGGCGGTGGGGAGCTACTATTTCCGGCTTTTGAAGATGGCCTGTCTGAGCCTGTATTTTTTGCCATATCCGGTCGTGGATAGCATCCAGATCCTGGGTAGTATAAGAAGCAAACGATTTATTTTCCTGCAAAATTTCCAGCCAGTTATCAACCAGCTCCGTTTCTTCCGGCGTGCAGGTATTACTCAGGTATTTACCTAGTAAGTCGTATAGTGCCTTTTTCTCCATAAAGCAGCCGTTTGTTTTATGAAGTGTTGCCTGGCATTCAAAACCCTAAAGGCTGTTTTATATTTTTTTAAGCTTTTTTACCGGTTTAAAAAAGTAGGCTAATACACAGCAGCAATACAAAATCCTTTAACTGTAGCCGGATGTTTTTATAGGATTTTGTGATATGGTATTCGACGGCTTTTTCGGTCAGTTCCATCATATCCGCTATTTCCTTATTGGTATAATCCTCTACATTACTCAACCGGAAAACCTGCTGTGTTTTTTCAGGCAAATTTGAAATCGCTTTTTCCCAGGCTGTCATTAAGCGGCGGAGTGCTGCTGTGTTTTCAGTGTCATTATCAGTAACTTTATACAGCTTTACGTGGCTGATATGCTTTTTTTCCTGAACTTTTGAACGTATATGGTTCAGTATGTTGTATTTGGTAGCTTGTACCAGGTAAGCTTCCAGATTTTGTATGGAAACGGCATTTCTTCTTTGCCATAAAGAAACAAATACATCCTGGCATATATCTTCTGCAATTTCCTGTGTATGTACTTTACCAACAGCATACTTGAATACAACGATCCAATATCGCCGGTAAATTTCATCAAACGCCTTCATATCCGACTGGCAAAGCAGGTTGATTAAGAGATCGTCTTTTTGCAAAAAATAATTCATGGCAGGCAAATCATCTCTAAAGTAAACAGATATATACCAGATTACTACGAAAATTTTTATCAGGCCTTCAATGGCTTTCTGTAGCGAATGTTATCGAACAGGTTTTTATAAAAAGAAACACGGATTATTTTCAAGTTTGGCAAAATCAAAGCGATGTACAACCATTTCCTTATCATTTACTATCCGCCGGAAAAACATTCCTTCGCTAACAGGACAAGGTGTTTTAAACGGAAGCTGCTTTACCATAGCAGGAAATGCTTGTAAGGAACAAAGCTTAGACCGGTGCCTTCAAAGAACTAAGAAATCGCTGTGTTTGTATCCGGGTGAGTACCAAAATAGCAATACTGCTTATTGCCGGGTGTCTGTTTATTTATAGGAGTTCTACATCCATTTTGCTTTTAGGGTAAAGTCTGCCTGATTTTTATCAGCCGGTTATTTATTAAAAGAAATGGTGGATATCTTATTGCCATTATTATATACTATAAAGTAGCTGCCTTTGGCAAATGCGGATACGTCAATGCCTGTTTGTGTAGAACCTGCGGCCACCTGATAGCTACTTAGCTTTTTACCATCTGCTGTGTAAATGCTTACGAAAGCGTTGGCTGTAGCCAGCGGATAAGATAGGGTGCAATAGCTTATTACCGGGTTTGGAAATAATTGCAATTGATCGGTCACATTTGTATGCAGGAACACAGATACCGTTTTGCTATATGTAAATGCGCCGTTTTTATCTACTGATTTTAAGCGGTAAAACAGTTGCCCTTTTCCGGCATCCTTATCAGCTAATGAGTAGCTGGCTCCGTTTGCCAGATTTTTTGCTGCCACACTACTTAGGAAAGAGAAGTTTGTTCCGTCAAGGCTTTTTTCTATTACAAATTCCCTGGTATTTATTTCAGATGCCGTAGCCCAATTGAGCCGGACGCTATTGCCAATGACAGATGCCTGAAAAGATAGAAGTTCAACCGGAAGCGTACCGCTTTGTGCCGGTGCAAATGCCACGCCTCTGAACATATTATTATTTCCGGCAGCAGCGATGTTTATAACAGCGGGTACAGTGGTGGTAATATTGCCGGTAAAGCCACTTGCATCGGTTAGCAACAGTACCTGGTTGTTGGAGGCTGCCCCTTTTACGGCAACAATCTCCGGTATACCTGAACTATTAAGCCTGGCACCCAAAGCATATATGCCACCGGTAACGCCGGTAGTAGAAGCAGGATTAAACACACCGGCCAGTACCCAGGTAGTTCCATTCCAATAAAATTTTACCAGTCCTAAAGTAATGTCTGCACAGTAAAGTACATCGTAGCCGGTACCCAGGTAGCTGGCTGTGGCATCAACATCCAGCAATGCAAGCTGGGTATAATTGTGGCCGGATATACTTACACCAGGGAATAATACGCTGGTGCCATAATTACCACTAGCGGCTACCGGCGTTAGTGAGCCAACGGTATTATTTTGACTGTAATAAATTTGGCCACTGAAGGAAGCCAGCGACCGTACACTACCAAAAAATGCAGTTGAAGTAGTAGTAACCGGTGTACCAAAATTGAGAAAGCGGGTTGAATTGGTAGAGGCAGGTGACGTACTGACACCGGTAATATAGTATCGCAGGTTATTGCTGGTTACCGTGCTTCTAATAGTACCGTTTAAAGTAGCTGCCGAAATGCGGGTACTGTAGTCAACGGTACCATTATACGATAGCCGGACGATGATTTTATCTTTAGCCCGGTAGGTGGCCTGTGCATCTCCCGGTAGGCCTTTATAGCCGGCAACCGCCAGGTACTTTCCATCGGGTGTAAGGCTTAGCTGGCCCTCATAGGTAGTGTTATCACCGCTTAATACGAGGGTATCTGCCGTAGCAGTAACAGCACTTCCCAGTACTACATTCATAGCACCGGCACCACCGGTTGGCGTATATTCCAAAACCTGTACAGCCGTAGCATTGGCGCCTAAAGCATTCGTTCCGTCGCCTACCCGCAGCGCTGCTATATTGCCTGCGGTAAAGTTGGGAATAACAGCGGGTGTACCAGTGAACTCGTATGCACCCATATCGGGGCGGGGGCCAACGGGGCGGGCCACACCTGCTATATCTGTTGAGCTGTACAGCCCGGGCGTATTGTTGCCTGCATTAATGGCCGGACTAATATCTTTTAAATGAAAATCGGCTGTGCCATCAAAGGCAAGGTTTGTAAATTGCGGATTAGCCACTATATCATTTGAACCCATTACGTCTGCCACACCATTATAGTAAACATTGTAGTCATAAGTTACGTTTACATTACCACTGTTAGTAGCAGCTTTGCCACCGGTACGGGCGTACATAATATTGTTGATAATCTTATTGTCGGTACCGGTATTGGAATAAATTTCGGAATAACCTACTACGTTTCCGTTGCTGTAAGCAGTGTTGTTAATAATATCGACGTGTGCTGCTTTATAGGCATGAATGCCGGAACCGCCGTTGTAATAGCTAATATTATTTTCTACCAGCGTTCGTCCGGCATAAGCCGGTGCACCGGTTGAGCCTGTATTTACATCTATAATAATTCCGTTGCCATCACTAAGGGCAGAAATCTGCGCCCAGGGGATGGTTGTTTTGTTGCCATAACAAATATTTTTGCGGATAAACATTTTATAGCCAGTAACCGTATCAATGCTAATAGGGTCGAGGATGCTGATGCCGCTGGTGGCATACATGGTGTACCACGAATTGTTATAGATGAGGTTGTTCTCTATGGTAATGTAATCGCAATGCCCGCCGCCAACACCGGCTGCCGGAAAATCATGCACCTTACAATTTCGTACAGTTACGTGATGTGGATTGCCTGCGGTACCAATGGAAAGGCAATTGGTATTAAAGTTTGCCTGTGGCCCTATGGTACCACTTTTATAATCCTGGTAAGCCTGGTAAGCCTGGGCATAGGTAATATTAGCATTGTTGCCCATAAATTCAAGCCCATCCACTACAATGTATGAAGCATTAATAACACAGGCATTCCAAACATTGCCGGAAGCAGTAATGAGGGGATTATGGCCTGCATAGTTTTTAAAGGTAATGTACTGCCCTGCTACACCTGAACGAGTCTGCTGAAATACAGGGTTATTGGTACTGTTGTACGTACCATTCATAATAAAAACGGTATCACCGGGGTTGGTAAGGTTGGCGGCGTACTGGATAGTGGCAAATGGCTGGCCTACTGTACCACTGTAGCCATTATTACCCGTTAATGCAGATACATAATAATTGGTAGCAAATGCCCCTGTTGAAAGAAGGCTTAGCACCAGTAATAAAGTATTTCTGAGATTTTTTTTCATGTGGCCGTCTGTTAGCATTTGTATCGTTAAAGTAAGTATTAGTGTTCCGGAGCATGGTAATACAACCCAAAAACCATGTAGGAGTACCTCGGACAGTTTATTTAAATGCACTTGCAACTACCGACAGCTAATATGCTTTTATGATAGCAAACCAAAATCGTTATTCATTATTATTGAATAGTGATTTTATAATGACAAACGTAGAGAAAATTTTTTAAACAGACATAATCTTTTTTCATCCATTTACAGACCGGCTCTGATTATATGTGTCTGCCTGGTTTGTCATCTGGCTATAAATTCTCAGATTTAATGGTTTCACTACTCTCTACAGTAATGCTCTACAACTTTTTAGAGGCTACTTTCTAAATTTTTTGTATGAATCTAATTCCATAATATTGAACGCTGATTTCTGCTAAGTACGCGAACAAAATTAGATGAGGTTAATTGCAGGTCATTGCGTCCGCCTAGGCGGATGCCCGTGGCAATCCCACAAAAATCAGGAAGATTGCTTCATCGGGCATCCTCCTAGGCGGACGCAATGACGGGAGTATTAATCTAAACTAATTCTGCCCAAATACTTAAGTAAAAATTTTTTATATGATACAGGTAATTGAACGGGCTTTAAGTATTCTTGAATTTGTAGCAGGGCATGGTAAAGAGCCGGTCCGGTTGATACAGATTGCCGAAAACGCTGGTCTCAGCCAGCCTACTACTGCCAATATTGTAAAAACCCTGGTAGATAAAAATTACCTGGAGCAGGCTGGCCGTACAATCGGGTACCGACTGGGTATTGCTGCATATCAGTTATCCGAAAATCCGTCTTTTGACCAGGATTTGATCGCCGCTTCTAAAGAGCCGATGGAAAAACTAACGCAGCAACTAAATGAAACGTCGCTCTTAGCTGTTATCCGCAATAACAAACGCGTAATTCTGCGGTTAGAGGAATGTGACCAGGTGCTGCTGGTAAAAACGGCAATGGTAGCAGATTTGTATGATACCTCAACCGGCCGTCTGCTAATGGCATACCTGCCCCCAAAACAACTGGATGCACTACTTAAAGCTATTGGTCTACCTTCTAAAAAAATATGGCCGGGGGCCGAAACAAAAGAAGGATTAGACCGCTCACTGGAACAAATCAGAAAGGATGAGTTTGTTCAAACCTTATCGAAATACCATACCGTGGGCTTTGCCGTTCCTATCTATAAAGCCGGTAAGGTAATAGCAGCTATCAGCATTTTTGTACCCGAAAGTCGCTATACCGATTTGCATAAAGAAAAAATTTCCAGATCCATTTCGAATGCAGCAAGGGCTATCAGTAAAGCCTTGAAGTAAAATGCCTTAATAAATGCTATTTGAAAGCAGAAACCGGAAATACCTACCGGCAGGCAGGTCAGAATAAATTTTTAATCTATGAATAAATCAGGAACTTCGGTCACTAAACGGGCATTTTTCAATTTCCACCATCGGCAATACTTGATCGTTGGCAAAAATTGAACAAGACCATTATGAGGAAAAGTTTCTTCTTGATATTATTGACAGTATATTCTTAGAAAAGTTATCCAAATAACCTGAACATTTCCATCAATCTGGCCTGGTGCCTCCAAACCTCCCGACCTATCGGTACGGGACAGGCTCTAAAGGGGGCTTTTGGACACTTTCAAACTTCATAGAAACTTCAAAATACTCGTAGTTATCACTAATTTTTCAGGTAAAAACGAGTTCCTTCTTTATGCAATGTCATTAAGATAAGGATTGATGTAGCAGTTATGCGCCGTAGGTGCAACCTGTTTGTAGAAGATAGACATCCTTGATGTTGGTGCATGCCACGTAGTGGCTACCTGATCAGAGAAGACGGGTAGCCACTACGTGGCAATGATTCCCTTTGCCTCTTTGTTTGCTACAAACAGAAAGCCCCCGGATGGGGCTTATCTTAATGACATTGCCCTAAAGGGGTTAGGGGCAACCAACGCCGAATAAAATCCTGCTTCAATTGTACAAGTTATTTTGGATTGACTTCCTGGAGTCAACAAAATATTGAGAATTATACGAAAGAAATGTATGACGAAGCACAAAAGCTTACAACATCAGAACTTCTAACCAAAAATTTGAATGATAAAAGTTGGAGTGCTGTTTTCTTGACGTTAAACGCTTCAATAAATAACTATTCAAAAGATAGTATTTATTTAAAAGAGCTTGCCAATCAAGTAGCTAACGATAAAGAAATTAAATTGGAAGGAACCAGCAGGTTAATCATTTGGGATAGAATAATTAGTGGTGATATCCTATTTGAAGGAAAAGGTTTAGTCTTTGACAATGATTTATTCAAAGTTGGAGGAAGGGCAAATCAAATTCTTCAAAGCCTAACGAACAAAAATTTTGGTTTTGTATCTATTCACTCAACTGCAAAAGAACTTGAGGAACTAAAAAGTAAATGGTTAAATTTCTTGTCAAATACATCTGTTGAAGAATATTTACCTATTAAATACAAAAATTCGAAAATTCCAGAAATAAGCAGCTTAACTGCTATTCAAGCTCTGATTATTTCGTTGCAGGATAATTCAAAAAAAAAAAGGAGATCACAAAAAAACTGTCTGAAGAAAGTTTACAATTTGGATACAATGCCAAAAGAAAAGGGTTCATCAGCGAGTTATTGTAACCCCGACACATATACATCTTCATATCTGGCAATGTTATTTGGAGACAAAAAATTTGATGAGACTAAGGACGCAAAGTGGTGGGAAAATTTTTGGGACACAAACCGCAACAAATTAGTTTGGAACAATGAAAGTGGAATTTATGAAGTAAAAAATTAACTTCTGTCAACAAAAGTATTAGTAAAAGCAGGGTTGGACAATGTAACATCATCTATGTGCTACCATCAGCAGTAGTTTGGGCTTTAAGTTCAATTTTCAGCTTTAGTTCTTAACTTCAACAAGCTATTTTCGATTGGGTATTTTTACCAGGCTGGACGAACAATAAATTCCCTGCTTTTGTAAATACTCGGACGTTAGCGGTTATTTTATGACAGACAAATACCTCAACAAAGGCATACATATGAAAAAAAAATTAAGTCACAAAGCAGCAATACCAAATCCCACCCTTAACCCTCTAAAAACATTAATTGGAGAATGGAAAGCTGTAGGAACGCATCCTCTCGTTCCTCATACTACACTTCACGGGCACTCTTCCTTTAATTGGATTGAGGGAGGCGCTTTTATAATTTGGCACTCAGACATTGACAAAGAAGGATTTCCAGGCGGAATTGCAATTTTTGGAAGTGATGACGCTACCGGAGAATATTTTATGCTTTATTTTGACGAGCGAAAAGTATCAAGGAAATATGAGGTGTCTTTTCAGGACAACATTGTGAAATGGTGGAGAAATGCGCCGAACTTTTCACAACGATATACCTGGACATTCGCTGACAATGGTAACTCAATCATTGGAAAGGGAGAGTTGTCCAAAGACGGCAAGACCTGGGAAGAAGATTTGGAATTAACTTATACTCGTGTAAAATAAAAATACAGCGGCACCTTCTACGGCAGACAGAACTTTTAACATGACAGCTTTTATCGGACAAAAACAACGAACCGCTAACAGGCAGTTTAGTAATATGGCGGAGCGACGAATATATCCTCAGCTTTTGTAATTTTAATCAGCAGCAGTGACGAACGGACGATTTTCAAATACCGCCACGTCGTCAAGCCGGAACGTTATGCGGCAGCTTAAAAGACGACACAACATAAAAAAACAGAACGGTAAAATGAATAAACTAATGCTAACAATTGCAATTGCAATAATTTTTATAAGTTGCAATCAGGCAAGTAAAACAAATAAACAAACAAACAAAATGGACAACCAAAAAAACGAAGCAACAAACACAACTTCAATTAAGGATACAACCCCTAAGGTAACCGGAATTGGTGGAATTTTCTTTTATTCAGAAAATCTGAAGGAAACGAAAGAATGGTACACCAAAAATTTAGGGATTGAAATAAATGATTGGGGTTCTTCAAGTTTTGAATCCAGAAACGTTAATAGACCTGACGAGATAAATTCTCTTCAATGGAAACCTTTCAAAAAAGGGGATGAATATTTTTCCCCATCCAAAAAGGATTTTATGATTAACTACCAGGTTCAGAATATTGAAGGACTTATAAACAAACTCAAAGAAAACGGAGTAACTATACTTGACAGTATTGCAACTTACGACTTCGGAAAATTTGTACATATTATGGACACAGAAGGTAACAAAATAGAATTATGGGAGCCAATCGACGCTGACCAAAATGACGGTAAAACAACAAAATAAAATAATGGAATAGTTTAATGCAAATGGATGGAAAAGAAGGTTGATTATATAATAGGCGGCTTGGTTATATGGCGGAGCGAAGAGTATATTCTCATTCGCCACAGCGAATTGCTAATCGGTTTCAGTTTCAGGCAACGAATAACGCCGGGCAACAGAACAAATAATGAATTTTATTTATAAATTAAGCAGCGGTTACGGGTTGACGATTTTCAAGTATCGTTGCATTGCCAAGCCGTGACCATTAGTGGCAAGTTTGACCCGATACTATTAAAACAACTGAACACACATAAACCCCTATGGCGACAAAAGTTGCTACTTGCCAAGTTCCGGACATTAGAGAAAATGTTGAGGCTTCAATTTCGTGGATTCAAAGATTTACAAAACAGGCAGAAGAAAAGGGCGTTTCGTTAATTTGTTTTCCAGAATGTTTTTTGCAAGGTTATTTGACAGGCGAACAATTAGCAAAAAAGTATGCAGTTAATTTGACATCAGCGACATTTAAAACAATACTTCAACGACTGACAAAATACAATCCAGTAATTGTTTTTGGACTAATTGAGGAAGGCAATGGAAATTTATTTAATACAGCAGTAGTAATAAAAAACGGTGGACTGATTGGCAGATACCGTAAGACACATCTCTTAGAAGGTGAACGAATATTTAAAGCAGGTTCTGAATATCCTGTCTTTCAAATCAACGATTTTAAATTTGGAATAAATATCTGTTACGATACCCAATTTTCAGAAGCATCCGAAAATGTTGCCAGGCAAGGGGCTACTTTAATACTTTGTCCCTGCAAATAATATGATGCGGTACGAAAACGGCAGAGAAATATAAACATTTGCATCACAAAATGCGTATTGAACGTGTAGTTGAAAACAAGATTTGGATGATGTCTGCCGATATTACAGGTGAAAAAGATGGACGGATTTCCTATGGTCCGACTTCCGCTATAAATCCTGACGGACAGGTTGTTTGTCAGGTTCCGCTAATGGAAACGGGAATGATAATGGTGGACATATGAACTACGCACAAAATGAAAGCCAACCTATAGTAGAGGTCGAAAACATATAATAATTGATCACCGTATATTTCAGGTGCGTGTTTTCATACACCTTTTTGTTAAATACTTCAGATAATATAAACAGGCTATTTTACCCCTCATATTGCTTTTCTATTTTGGTGCATCGTATGAAAAATGATAAAAAATATGAATAACACATGGACTGACAGATGGGATGACAGGTACAGTAAAGATGAGTTTGCCTATGGAGAACAACCTAATAACTATCTAAAAGAACAATTAGAAAAGTTAGCGGTTGGAACCATCCTTTTTCCGGCAGAGGGTGAAGGACGTAATGCCGTTTTTGCAGCCAAACTTGGTTGGACAGTTTCAGCATTTGACATCAGCATCGAAGGGAAAAAGAAAGCCTTGCTATTGGCAGCAGCCAATCAATTGACAATTGACTATCAGGTTGTTGAATTGCAGACATTGAATTACCATACCGGACAATTTAATGTAATTGCACTGATTTATGCACACTTTCCCGCAGACATTAAATCGCTATACCACCAGACACTTGACAAATATTTATGTAAGAACGGAGTGATTATTTTTGAAGCGTTTAGCAAAAGTCACATTGATTACATTGCTAAGAACGAAAAAGTTGGTGGGCCAAAAGAGGTTGCCATGTTATTCTCAGTTGACGAGTTAAAATCTAACTTCGCTGATTATGAAATAATTGAATTAGTAGAAAAAGAAATTGAATTGAGCGAAGGATTATTTCATAATGGGAAAGGTTCAGTAATAAGATTTGTCGGGCGAAAGAAATAAAACCTTTCGCTGCCGTAGCTGGTATACCATGTATGCCCACCCCATGGCTCCAATGCCGCGTATTATTCATATTGAACACAACCTTACACCAACACGGCTGTTTGTTAAGGCGTACTACCCCTATCCCTTCTGTTTTCAACTTAACGTTCCCATCCCTCCGTTTTTAAAAACGCTGTTAACTGCGGATCATCTGCTGAAAGGGGCGGCAGCCACAGATTCAACCGTTCCCTGTTCCATACAAGGCCCTGCGGATTACCGGGCGGGGCAAAGGCGTAGCGATATAACACGGCCCGGATGTAGCGGGGCGGTTGGGTAGGGAAAGGATTGGCCGCAAACAAACTGACTGCACCCGGATCATTGTGCAGGAGTTTTGACACCAGGTGTACCGTCCAGGGATAGTCATCGGGGGACGACATAGAAGCGAACCACATTTGCCAGTCTAACCGCAACTGGTAGGGCGCTATTTGCGGCGAACGATTGTTTAGCAGTACTGGCAAGCCTTTGTAGATGTATGGCTGCCAACGGGCTTTGTCGGTGGAATCGGCATCCATTGTTCCTTCGAATACTATGTTTAGCCGTTCCTGGCCTACGGTTCCGAAAGCACCATAGGTATTTACCAGGTCCAGCGGATCGAATGAGGTATTCATGATTTGCCCTGGCGATAAGATATTAACAACCGGCCCAA
Source organism: Chitinophagaceae bacterium (assembly GCA_965246935.1). GTDB lineage: Bacteria > Bacteroidota > Bacteroidia > Chitinophagales > Chitinophagaceae > JAZKFT01. Next base: position 120,126 of record CBDFGC010000008.1, read on the forward strand.
CGCTGAGAAAAACAATAATTAGTACCACCACCCAGGCAGTCGTCAGCATCGGCTTCGATGGAGTAGCGTTTTCGGCAGCGGCTGTTGCCCGGCGAACAAGCCGGCGGGGCAGTATGCGTGCCCAGAAGCGATCATCAAAACAAGCCAGGGCCGGAACGATGGTTAGCCAGTTTAAGAATGACAAATTACCGCTCAGTATAATATTTATTTGGAATAATACAATTATTACCCCGGCAATGTGGCGTGCCACCCTTGGCCAGAACACAAAAAAGGGTGCGATCACTTCGGCCAGCCAGTTGAACCAAATGCCTGCTTTCAAAGCGCCATGCGGCAGAAAATGAAACCAGCGGCTTAGCGGACCGGGGATGGGCTGTGTTTCAAAATGATAATTGAGGGCCGTACCATTGCGCCAGATTTCATCTCCGCGTAACTTAATTAACCCGGCACCCAGCATAATGCGGAAAATAAGCCACCGGAATAAAACGATGATGGGCGTGGGTGGTGCATACTTTGGAAACGGGCGTCCATCCAGCAACGGGCAAAGAAAAATCGCCAAAAAACCGGTTTTCAACAATTGTATTTCCCAGCCGTAGCCATACCACTCCTGCCCTACGTGCACGAACGACATGTACAGCCCCCACAGCACAAATAGTATGAGTGCATTGGCGTAACCAGCTATTACTACCAGGGAAAGCAGGAATCCCACCCAGGCAGCAGTAAGTAGTGCAGCATCAGAATGCCCGATCCAAAAGAGAGATGGCAGGCGCATAAAGCCGGCGCTCTTGCCGCCGAGGGCCTGGCCCACATGCGTTAGGTACATGTCTGCCGGAGTAAGCCCATTGGAACCAATCAGAGGAAGAACCTGATTAATAGCAACGCAGAAGCCGGTGGCGTAGATGATACCCAGCAACCTGAGAATCATAAAGCGGGTAAGCCAATAGGTAGGCGCACCAGGAATGCTCTGGCTCATTCTGTTTAGTATCCATTTCATTTACTACTTCTGTTTCATTTTCACCAGGGAAAGATAGCTTTCATTTAAAATTGCCTTTTATATTAGCCGCTACCTATTCGTTTATTCACCGTTTAAAAGTGTTATTGGCAGCGCAGCAAGCAGGATGCCTGAAAGATTTTCAGAAGGATAATTTATTAAATAATGTTACACACAATGCTATTGAACAATTTTATCTTTTGCTTTTATAAGGTGTCGGTTAGATGCCTTTCTTTGTTCCGTCCAAAGAAAAAATAAAAAGTCTGGAATGGATGTAACCCTCCGGGCATGTGCTCAGGCTCGGCTGTGTAGGTTCAGGCGGAGGGAACTGCGTACTGATCTTCGTAGCTTACTTAATTATTTTTCGTTAATTGTGGATATGCTATTTGATTTGCAATGCCCGTATATTAGTTCTCCATTAAATTCGTTTTAAAATGCACATGTGACCAATAAAATTTATGTGGTACAAGTGTGCGACGCCAATGCAGCCTTATAGTAGTACAACTGCCTGGTTCATAAAAATTACTTTGCTAATGCCACCCGTGATGAGTAATAATCAACGCCAGCATAGCAACCATCATTCACCATTCACTATTGACCGTTCACGGCTCTACCACCGGCAGCACAATTTTACTGGTAATGCCTTCCGTGTGATAAATACGAATATCTTCTTTTTGAAAATCTTCAGGTTTTGCGTGGTAAATATCAACAAAGGTCTGCGGGTTGCGATCTACCAGCGGAAACCAACTGCTTTGCACCTGCACCATTACCCGGTGCCCTTTCAGAAATGTGTGTGCCACATCCGCCATGGTAAATTTTTACCCTGGTTATTTTATTGCTCACAAAAGGTTCCGGGTTTTGAAAACTGTTGCGGTAGCGGCCCCGCATTACTTCGCCCCGTACCAGCATCTGATAGCTGTTGGCTGTACTGTCGGCTGTGTATAAGCTATCTCTTACGGCCATATCCGCCGGGAAAACATCTATCAGTTTTACAATAAAATCAGCATCGGCGCCGGTAATGCTTACCATCAGATCGGCAGTGAGCGGGCCACCCAAAGTTAAATCAGCCGTCAAAGTATCGGTCTGGAATACCAGTACATCGGGCCGGCTGGCAGCAAAGCGCTGATCGGCAGCCATATATTCCCGGGTTCGTTTTTTAATGGTATCGCTTTCATGAGGTACCGGGTTGGCAGGGTCACTGGTATATTGGCTCCAGGCAAGTTCACCGGTCGGTTTTTCACGGTAGTCCAGGGTACGCGGATGCGTAAATGACAACCCATGATTGGCCTGCAGGTACAGGTTGCGGTAGCTTACATTCTTGGGCGGCCATTGCTGCATTTTTTTCCATTCGTTTTCGCCGGTAAAAAAGATATTGGCTTCGGCAATACTGTCGGTGCTGCCCTTGCCATTTAAGTAATATTGGAAAAAAGGCAACTCTATATTTTGCTGATACCACTCGCTGGTTTTACTACCAAATTTCACTTTTCCCAAATTACTGCCATCGGCACGGCCACCCCAGGCCCCATGAAACCAGGGACCCATTACGATTTTATTGAAGAATGCTTTCCCGTTTTTTTCTTCAATGGCTTTATACAGGTTCCAGGCGCCAAAGCAGTCTTCGGCATCAAACAAGCCACCCGTTACCAGCATGGCAGGTTGCAGGTTATTTACAAAATTGCGGGTATTGCGGGCCTTCCACCACTCATCATAATTGGGGTGGTTCATTAGCTCGTTCCAGAAGCCAATACTATCGCCTAAAAGTTTACTGGTAAAATTTGACAGCGGCCCCTGGCTTAGATAAAAATTATAGGCGTCTTCCTGGGTACGTAAATAGCCTTTGCCATACTCCTGCAACGGATTGGGGCGGGGTATGCCAAACCCTTTATAAAACTCAAACGCATCTATCAGCATAAAAGCGCCGTTGTGGTGAAAATCATCGCCCTGGAACCAATCGGTAACCGGCGCCTGTGGCGATACGGCTTTTAATGCCGGGTGACGGCTAAGCGCAGCCATGGTACTGTAAAAACCAGGATAACTGATTCCCATTACCCCTACTTTATTATTATTGCCGGGGACATTTTTTATCAGCCAGTCAATGGTATCGTAGGTATCGCTGGCTTCATCAATATCGGTTACTGTTTTTTTGTTTGGGTTAAACGGACGCACATCTTCAAAAATGCCCTCGCTTACAAAACGGCCCCGTACATCCTGATATACCATAATGTATTTTTCCCGGCAATATTGGCGCTGATAGGTATTCCAGAAGGGGCGGTATTTTTTTTCGCCGTAGGGCGCACAGGAATAGGGCGTACGGGTCATCAGCACCGGGTGCTTTTCGGCGGAATCGTTGGGGATATAAATAGCTGTAAACAGTTTTACGCCGTCCCGCATGGGAATCATTCGTTCTACTTTGGTGTAGTGGTTTACCATCCAAACAGAGTCGGCATTATTGTTTTGTGCGGATGCTGCAAGGCAACAGCATATTGTAAATAACAACGCTACAGATCGCTTCATGCAAAGGTATTTTGGGCTAAGGTAAACAGGTTGATGGGTTTGCTTCTTTGTAAATCTACTTGTCACCCGTTCACCTATTCACCTGTTCTTATTTTAAAAATTTTATGCACGTATCCGGTTGGCATGTTTTAGATAAACAGGATAAGTTTTGATTCTCTTATTCTTTCTTAATCAACAGGAATAAAGCGGCATATTGGTGCATACCACATGGCAGGAAGATAAAATAAGAAGAGAACCAACACAGAGGATGGCCGGGCTACAGTGCCGGCAGTACCATGTTTGCCTGGCAGGTACCAGCCAGGGCCAGCAACGCCAGCGGAATAAAGAGTAGCTTTTTCATAAGGAAGCTTTTGAGCAAATAATTTTTTAAATGTATGCAATGGTAGGGCAATGTTCGCTATGCAGCTAAACAGGTACAAATAAAAATGCCAAAACCGGAGGCTTTGGCATTTCATAAAAATAGTAATGGTAAATAAAGTTATTGTCTGGTAATAACCGTTTGTACCTGGTTCGTTCCGCTTATTAATCGTACAAAATACTGCCCGGCATTAAATGATTGCACATCCAGCGCAAACTGATTAAAGCCTGTAACGGATTGCACACTTGTGCTGCGAACCGTTTTACCACTCAAATCTGTAACTACAATAGATGTTGTACCTGCACGATTGCTGTTCCATTGAATTAATATACCGGTAAGTTGTGCTTGCTGCAAGCCCCGACAGGGTTAACCGGTATGCAAAGGGTACACGGGTTGCATTGGTACCATTCAGGCCCTGGATATACTGTGGCACTAACACTTCGGTAAGCGTTTGTGCATTAGTTGCAGAAGCAATAATGACCAATAAAATGAAAACGTATATTTTTTTCATGCAGATTAGTTTTTGATGAGTACCAAAACTAACACCGGTAACCTGCAATCATTTAGCGGTTAAAATTCTTAAAGATTTGTTCATCTGAAAAGTACAAGTGAATTGTTTACAAGGTCCTGTTTTGATGAAAGAAAGGTAAGACGTCACCGCCACCGCTTAGTACCGAAGATGGTAACTGAATTGTATAACTGGCCGAAGTGGATAAGCTATCTGTAAACCGCACCGTCATTAATCTTCATATTTCGACAAAATAGTTTGCCATTCCCGTTTTTGCATTTGCCGGAATAACTGATAGGTAACCAATAAAGCTATTACGGCTAATACCACTATTAAGATCAGGTTGTCTCTGAAAAACCCATGCAACAAGCCTATCAGCACCGGCAACGCCGTTACTAATATAGAAAGCAACATATTACCGGTGCGGGCATTGGTTTGGAACGGCGTACTGAACGGAAATTTTTTAAGAAACAAATAGCCGAAGATGGTGCAGCACATCAGCACATTTGCAAAACCAACCAACAGGTGCGGTGCTATTTTACCGCCGGTAAGTACCAGCGTAATAATGGATACAATTCCGAAAGTGGGCAGTAAAAATTTTACAAGCATGGCCTTATATGCCCCGCTGATTACCTGCCCCGGTTCGGTAAGCGGCGCCGTAAAAAATACCCAGGCTGCTTTGGGCTTTTCGCTCATTTGTATCTGCGTAATAATGGTATTAATGGAAAATGCACTGAGATAAATGAGCATCATTACCAGCAGGAAAGAAGCGGAATCCAATTGTCTGAAACCTTCCAAAGAGAGCTTTCTTCCTTTGCCCATAAAAAAGATAAGCAGATATACCAGTTGGTAACCGATTGACGGATACACTTTCATTTTAAAATCACGGCTTCGGCTGCTGATATTCCAGGCCAGCCGGAAGGCCGCCTGCTCTGTATTATTGCGGGTACATTTCAGGGATAATGTATTTGCCAGGCTACGGCCTTTTTTATATTCCTTTTTTTGCTGTTGCGTCAGTGGTTTGGTTGTTTCACCACCGGTAAGCATTCCTATTTTCCGGTTAAAAGCAGGCGCCAGGTATTTTATTAAAACAAAAAAAGCAAGTAACGGAATGGCAATAGCAGCCACAGCCCCGGCAACAACCAGCCTGCTGTTATTACCATGCACAATTAATTCATATACGGCTGCAAACCATTGCGTCGGGAAAAATACACTCCACCGGAACGACTGAAAAGAAATACCGCTGAATTGATTTGTACCAATCATCCGTGGCAACAACTGGTAACCGGCAAACACTCCCACACTCAGGATAATTTGCATGGTTGCAATGATATTTTTAAATCGCTCCACCGAAACAAACCGCAGAATAACCAGGTAAAAACTATTCACCAGAAACACTGTAAACAATATGGCCAATATAGAAATCCAAGGGAACAGCAGTGCCGCCTTCCAGCCATCCAGCACCCCGGTAGCTACCCAGCCGGCCAGCATCATGGGCAGGCCGGTACGCATGGTAATAATGATAATATGAAGCAGACGGCTCAGCAGTAAGGTACGGGCATTTACAGGGGCCGGCAAAATGATGGTGTTGTCTTTACTATCCAGCAGCAGGGTACTTACTTCGGTTATCAGCGTCATGGCCAGCAGCACAATGTACATGCTGAAGTACAGGGTTAGTTGCAGCAGCCGATCATTACCAACATCAAGACTGAACAGAAAAATCCCCCCCATACAAACGGAAACTACTGTAGCCCAGGTAGTAGAACTGCTTAGCTCCTTTTTGGGTTTGTTTTGCTGCTGCCGCTGGCCGAAACCTGCCGGCCGGCGGTCGTCCATCATCAGCTTTACCTGCAGTATCAGCGCCAGTTTATTAGTTTGTATGCCCAGGCGGTTGTACAGCGCCTTCGGCGATAAAACCATTTTGTATAAAGCCCGGTTGAAGTAATTCATGTAAAATTCGGCCCCACCAAACCTCCCCAACGGGGGAGGCTTTAGAACCGTAAAATTTTGAATTTTATTTATAAAAAATTAAGGTAATCCTTGCTCCGATCTTCTTTATTTCCCTCCCCCGTTGGGGGAGGATAGGAGGGGGCCAAAAGCCTCCATGATATTACCTGCCTGCTGGCCCAGCAAAGCGCCACCTGTAAGCTGGCTAAATATCTTTTCCAGTGAGGTATGCCCATGGAGTTCCTGAAGCTGTGCCATGGTTCCATCTGCTATTACCTCGCCGTTATTAATCAGCACAACGCGGCTGCTCACCCGCTCTACAATATCCATCATGTGGCTGCTGTAAAAAATGGTTTTGCCTTCGGCGGCCAGCTTCTGAATCAGTTCTTTTACGATGATCACCGAATTGGCATCCAGACCGCTGAGCGGTTCGTCCAGTACAATAATTTCGGGGTTGTGCAGCAGCCCGGCAGTGAGCAGTATTTTTTGCCGCATACCTTTGCTGAAGGTGTCCATGCGCTGGTACATATTATTTGCCAGATCAAAGGCGGTCAGCAATTTATCCATGCGTTCGTTTATCAGGCTGTCGTTCATGCCGTGCAGTTTGCCCATAAAACTCAGAAATTCCGCCGGGGTTAATACATCGTACAGTTCAGCCAGTTCCGGCACATAACCAATAATGGCTTTTGTTTCCAGCAGGTATTCCTGAATATTTCGGCCCTTGATGTACACACCACCGGTGAAGTCGGTAATAAGCCCGGTCAGAATTTTTACCGTAGTGCTTTTGCCGGCGCCGTTGGGGCCAATATAGCCAATCACTTCACCGGGATGCACTTCGAGGTTAATATTGCGGAGCACCTGCTTACTGCCATAGTGTTTATTCAGTTGCTGTATGCTGATAATGGGTGGCATGGATACGATTTTGGGTAGGGCAAATTAATCTTTTATCTCCGCCAGCAACAATGTATCCGTAACCTGCCCACGGGTAGCCGGGTTCAGAAATTTTCCGGTAAGTTGCGTTACCCGGAAGTAAGGAAACGATTGCAGGATTTGGGTTCGATGACCGTTTGTATTTATTTCATGCAACGAGGCAGGAGCAATGTAAAAAAGGCGGCCACCCCCATTTATAAAACTATCAACGGCCGGCAACGAGTGTAAATAAGTAACACTACCCGGTGCATAAAACTCGAAAGTATAGGAAAAACCGCCATACATACCGGCATTGCGATGATCCTTTTTTTGTTGTAAAAACTTCGCTGCCATCATCCCGCTTTGGTATTGCATAAGCTTTGGGTAAAAAAATAAGTTCAGAAATAAAAAAAGAACAGCTGCAAAGGCAATTCCTTTTATAAAAAAATAAAGCAGGTCATTTTTACGATAGATGGAAAATGAGAGCGCCAATAGTGCACCTGTAATAACAGAGACAAGCGGCGAATCCCCGATTTTGGAAAAAAGCATTAGCCCAATAACCAATGCAGCCGCTAACAGCAGCAATACATTTTGGGTGAGGAGGAGTCGTTTCCAGGATCCGCTTTTTTGGATGGAAAATAAATAACCGGCAGTGATCATGGCAAACTGTGGAAACAAAATAATAATATAATGCGGCAGTTGAAATTTGGAAAGGGAGAACACCAGAAACGTAAGCCCGGCACTGCCGAAAACAATCCACTGAGCCGGATTTGTTACCATCGTTTTCTTGCGGATTAATTGGTAAACCGCCACATATAAATACAATGCCCAGGGTAAAAAAGCCCACAGGGTTGTATGCAAAAAAAACGTCGGATCCCCTTTGCCTTTGATGGGACCTGAATTGAGGAATCGGCCAAACTGGCTATCCCATAAAAAGAACCGGATGCCGGATACACCTGTTTGTCCAAACACCGTTTTTTCGGGGTGCTGATCGAACTGCACATACAGGCAATAAATTTCCGGCAGGGTGCAAATACCAATCAGCAACAGCAGCACATACCATTTATAATTCAAAAATTGCTTCCACTGTTTGGTAATGATCCAGTACAGTACAAAGCCGCCGCCAATGGTTAGCAATACAAATATGCCTTTGGTCATTACGGCGCAGCCGGCAAGCAGTGCCGTTGCAAAAAGGTACCGCCATTTACCGGTAACATAACTGCGATAAAAATAATAGATAGCACCGGTGCAAAGGGCGGTGAGGTAAGGCTCGGCCCGTACATCAAAATTGGAGAGCATACCATGCAATGCCAGTGCATGAATCAGCACTGCCATTTGTGCTACCTGCAGGTTGTACAATGCTTTGGCCAGCAGGTACGTAAAGCGAAGGCCCATTAACCAAAAAACAAATGCCGGGAACTTATACCCAAATGCCGTAATACCAAATAATTTAAAACTCCCTGCCGCCATCCAAAAAGGAAAGTGCGGTTTATCCAGCCAGTCGTGGCCATCGCCCCACAGGTTTATCCAATCATGCCGGGTAATGATGTTTTTGGAGATGGTAGCATACAGGGCGCCATCCTGATCTAATATATCATTGGTTAATCCGGTGGCATTGAGTGCAATAGCAAACAGCAGCAGGTAAGGAAACCAATGGGAGAACTGTTTAAAGTTCAAAGTTTAAAATTTAAAGTTCTGAAATTCTGAAATTTGCAGGTCGGTATCACCCGGACTTTTATTAAATTCTATGTTGTCAACAAGCGATGCCGAACTCGTTGCTTCTTGCCAATCTTCAAGGTGTATTTATTTGCAGATTTGTATATTGTCATATTTGCTAATTCTATATCCTCACCCTTGGGTCAATTACGCCATATAGCAAATCGGCCAGAATATTTACCAGCACAAAAAAGGCAGCGGTTACCAGCACACTGCCCATTACCACCGGAAAATCCAGTTTTTCCAATGCATCTACGGTTACTTTTCCAATGCCCTGCCAGCCGAAAATATACTCTACAAAAAAAGCACCTGCCAGCAATTCGGCAAACCAGCCGGTAATAGCCGTAACCACCGGGTTCAGGGCATTGCGCAGTGCATGACGCCAAATTACCCGTTGTCTGCTTAAACCTTTGGCATAGGCCGTGCGGATATAGTCCTGTTGCAGCACATCCAGCATGGCACTGCGGGTAAGCTGTGTAATAATGGCCAGTGGCCGGATGCCCAGCGTAAGAGCTGGTAAAATCAGGTTTTGCAATTGCAGGGTTTTACCCCTGAACGGATCCAGATCGTACAGGCTGCCGTTCATGGATAAGCCTGTATAACGGTTGAGCAAAAAACCAAATACATACGCCAGGATGATAGCCATAAAAAACGAGGGAGCCGATATGCCGAGAATGCTGGTGAATACGGCGGATGTATCCCAAACAGTGCCTTTTTTTACTGCAGCCAGTACGCCTAAACCAATTCCAAAAATAGTTGCTATCAGCATGGCGGCTAAGGCCAGCAACATCGTTCGGGGTAGAGCTTCCAGCAGCACCTCACTCACGGCTTTTTTGGTTTGGTAGCTGCGCCGCAGGTAAGGAAGTTTTATTGCAAATTTAGTATCCCCACCTATAAATATTCCCTTCAATTGCTTATCAGCTATCTCCTGTTTGGAGTGAACAGCAATAGGCGATACATCGTTCATGTACAGCAAAAACTGTTTCCATTTTGGCTGATCCAGGTACATTTCTTTGCGAATGTTATCCATTGTTTTTTTATCGCCGGTCTGGCCCATCGTCATCCGCACAGGATCGCCAAAACCCTGGAAAAGGAAGAATACAACGATAGATACACCAAGGAGTACCAACAATCCATACAAAAGTTTTCGCAACAAAAACATAATTCCGATATGCAAATTTGAAAATTAGCAAATGTGCAAATGGAAAACCGTAAAACGCACAGTTTTAAAAAAGAATGGAAGAATGAGACAAACAAGGACAGTGTTTCCAAAATTTCGGGAACACCGGTCTTTAAATGATCCAAAGTAGGAAACGAAATTATCAGTTCTACTAAAAAGGGATCACTACAGGCTCGCCATTACTTATTTCTGCCTCTTTTATTTCGACCGAAAATCGGTTCATCTGCTTTTTTATAAATAATGAGTTGCTTGCCTGCATTTACATGTATGGAAGCATTCGGTGCCACACTTAGTGAAAAACAACCGGCATCTATATCTACAGTAATGTCATGCTCAATCCGTACTACCGTATTGGAATCCGGAATCTGACCATCTTCCCAAATGGCAGGGTTACTCCAATTGCCAGGCCCAAGAGAGGTTAAGGTGGTTTTATAACCGATGGTTACTGCACAATTAGAGCCGATACAAAGCGGGTCCCACTTTACAATTCCATTGGAAGTAGCTACCCATACTTTAAAGCGTTTTGCATCGTAGGCAATGCCGGTTACATTATTGGAGGGCAACCCGTTGGCAGTGGTGTATAACTTATAAAACAGGGGATTATCAATACGGGCTATTTCTCCAATACCATGGTCGAAAAATACAATTCCGGTACTGGTGCCGATATACACATCGCCATATTTGCTGCCGGTAATGGCATTTGCATTTACATGGCCTGAAAATATAGCAGGGAAATTTAGATAATGCCATTGTTGATGCTCATCATATACCAGTACAGCATTTCCAGCCAGGCCAAACCAGGTTCTTTTATACATATCTGTATAAATAGCCTGTACGTTTATGTTGACAGGAATCAGTGGTACAGTACTATTATCATAAGCAGTAAGAAAAGCTTTGGTAGCTGCATTATAGGAAAGAATCTGGTTTTTGCCATAATTGCCTGCAACAAACGTCCAAACTTTATCTTTATTACCCCCAATAACATTGCAGCCTAATGGGGTGTTGCTGGTTACATTAATACCGGTTGCAACCTGCCGCATAAAAGGCGTATCTGCATACAAACCTTCACCCAGCCTGCCATTAATGGTAGTACCATTAAGTTGGGAAGCGGAGGTGACACCAGTTGCTATCCATATCCGTGGGTTACTGCCACCATATACCCGGGTACTGTCAATGAAAAGGCTGCGTACATTGTTGGTAGGTGCATTATTTTCGTTATAATACGAAGTACTATAAACAGCCGTTTGTGCTGCGCCGGTAGCCGAATCGGCAAAATAATCTACGCCGCCGTAAAGGTTAAAACCGCCTTCCGGTACCAAACCGGACTGCGCTACCCATATGCCGCCATTTTTGTCAGCTTTAATATCGTGAATATGCCAAGTTGGTTTTTTAAACCAGGTGGTTCGGTTAAATACATACAACCCATTTGAAGCGGTACCAGCCCAAACATAATTTCCTTTACCCAGGGCAATGCTGTTAAAACTATCGGTAGTAAAAACCGGAACATTACTCATGCTCCAAACAGTAGTATCTACCCCTACGGCCAGCCAGGCATTTTTTACTGCCTGCACTTCAGTGGAAGCTGCACCGTACAAAGTGGTAGCGGCATTAACAGCCACTGTACGGCAATTGGAATAACCGGCATTCGGCGTAAGGTTCAGCGAGGTGAGGTAGGCTATTTTTTCTGATTTGGCAAAGCCGATGCCCGCCACACTGTACGCATAGCTAAAATAATTGCTGCTAGTATCCCCCTGGGTAAGAATATAAAACCATTTATTCAGCACACCACTATTGTTATGCACACCACAGTTGTCGTTATAACTAAGTGTAGGGCAGGTTTCATACGTGGCTAACTGCCAGTACTGGCCTTTATAAGTACCTGGCTGAAACTTCAATTCAGGGTTTTTCATATCCCGCAGGCCGGGTTCAGTTGTACCAACGTTGCAGGATTTTTCAAACAGTCTCCAGGTTCGTTCATCCGAAAGGGATCCATTGTTTAATTTAGCATAATTGGTAATGCATGCTGCCCATATATCGCTAAAACCTTCATTCATAGCTCCGCTTTCCCAGCGGTAAATGAGCTTACAGGTTGCTTCAGTAATGCCATGCCCTAATTCGTGGCCTATATCGTCTAAGCTGGTAGCAGGCGGATTGCCACCGGCTACACCGGGAGCACCATCGCCCAGGTGTAATGTGCTGCCATTCCAATAAGCATTATCCATGGGGACACCATTGTGGTTTACGTGCACATACACAATCATATTACCATTATTATTATTCCACCCATTGCGATTATGTACCAATTTCCAGTAATCACTGGTTATTTGTGAATTGAACATGGCATCGAGGGCAGCGTTATCCTGGTTAGTATTGGCAAACTCAGCGGCGGTCCAATTGTTGTCATTATCATTAAAGTCCTTAGCAAGTGTATCGTTTGTTTTAGGGTTATCATTGTTCCGCAGGTAATCCAGCACCTGAATATTATGGCCATTGCGAAACTGGCGAAGGCGGTATGGTTTGCCCTGTGCAGTATCGCCATCGTCCGTTATAATTGCCTGTGTACCACTGTATTTCGTATCTGCTGTACCAGATACATTAGCGTGTTTGATAATAGGATCATTCAACACTATCTTTCCTGTTTGTGCATGTACATAAACCAACTCTTTTCGCAATGGCTCATCGGCGTAAATCATAAACTTCCAGGCCAGGCATACAGTGCTGTCGTCTTCATAAGTTCGAACAATTACCAGTTCGCCACGGGGCTGCATAAATTCGGGATTGCTTCCGGCATAGCCCTGCCATATAAAATGGGCAGCTTGAGTAAACTGCATCGCCTTCTGTAAGGCATCTTGTTCACCAATTACAGAGTTAATTTTAAACGAATCGGCAATGGAATAAAACTCAAGCTGCATCATGGTTACCCTACTATTCCGGGCCGTGGTGCTAATAGTACCATGCTCCACCTTAATGCCTTTGTAATACTGTTGCAGCCGGGTTATGGTCAGATCGCCGGCCTGTATAGTACGGTTTGTTTCCTCAGTTAAGGCATCTATACCTTGCCGCAGTTCCAGTTGGGCGGTTAGCCATTGGGCTGCTTCGGCCTGCCGGACGAGTGTACCGGTGTTGCCAGCAAAAAGCACGCTGGCCTGGGTTGGCGCCTCAATAGTCATTTTTGCAACGGCAGGTTGCCCTGCGGGTATGGGTCCCAATTTAGTCCTCATTTTTTGCAACGAAGGCTGTGCCGCTACAATCCCACTGCAAACCAATAAAAACATAAAACCAATTCGTAAAAATTTCTTCATAACAGTTAGTTGAACCAAAAGTATGGATGATGACACAGAGATACCACTCCTTAGTAAAGTGGTCAAAATAGCTTGTACAAATGAAGCGGGATATTACCCGGCGTTGGTAGCCCCTACCCCCCTAAAGGGCAATGTCATTAAGTGAAGGATTGTAGTATCAGTTATGCGCCGTAGGTGCAACCTGTTTGTAGAAAACAGACATCAATGATGTTGGTGCATGCCACGTAGTGGCTACCTGATCAGAGAAGATGGGTAGCCACTACGTGGCAATGATTGCCTTTGCCTCTTTGTTTGCTACAAACAGATAGCCCCGATGGGGCTTAACTATATGACATTGCCTAAAGGGGAACTCGTTTTTACCTGAAAAATTAGTGGCAACTATGAGTATTTTGAAGTTCCTATACAGTTTGATGGTGTCCAAAAGCCCCCTTTAGAGCCTGTCCCATACCGATAGGTCAGGAGGGTTTGGGGGCAACCAGGCCAGATTGATGAAATGTTCAAGTTATTTTGATACCACTCCTTATCGTATCAATAAAAAAATTCTAAGTCACAGAAACATCAGATTGGCAAAAAGGGCTGCAACTTATCCGGAACAGCAAGCAACTACGTGTGTCTGCCAGGGAGATTATGCGCTGCCAACCTATGGGAAGGGGTACTACTTACTGTTGCACGTTAATCGGTGCATTCTGAATTAAATTACTTCCCGCTTTTATAGTAGCCGAGGTTTTTATCGTCAGTGGTTTGGTGTTTTTCAACTGGCGGTTACCATTTGCTGTTGCCGCATCTAAAATTAATTTGCCGATTTTATTTGGGAAAAGATTACCACCGAAACCGTTGGGGTTGTTACTGGTATTTACCGAAATACCGTTGCCCAACAGCAGTGTTGTATTATCTCCAAAATCGTAACCGCAATTAATAGCCTGTCCGGTTGCACCCAGCGGCGGATCGGTTATTTGTAATATGCCACCGGTAAATGAAAAAGATGCCATGGCAGGCGACACATCAAACATAAAACTCCCATTGGACAGGCTGGTGGCAGCAATCCCTGTATTGCCGCCAATTTGCAGCAGGCCACCGGTCATACTAAAAGTACTGCTGCTGTTCATTTTTATCCTGCCTTTTACATTTACGGTACCACCGCTTATGTTCAGTGTTCCGTAATTATCAATCATGGAATTGCCATCAGTTGCGCCGCCTAATTGCAGCAAAAAGGTTGGATTATTGATGGTAAGGCTGGCGCCTGCATTAATCCGCAACGAAGTAAATTGAATACTGGTGTCAACCAATACATTGTGCTGAATAACCAGTGAATCGCAAAACACCGGTACGATGCCTTTGTTCCAGATAGACGGGTTTTTAAAACTGCCGGATGCAATGGTTTTATTGGTGCAGGCCTCCTGGTGCGATAAGATGGCGGATAGGAGGATTTCATCTTCAAAACCCTGGTACGTAACCGTGGCTACGGCAGCACCGTTTTTCAAAGCTTCAAACCCTTTTGTACCGGCATTGTAATTAATCACATTTGCACTGTCGAAAGCAACAGAAATAACAGCTAATCCGTTCGGCAAACTAATCCATTGGTTATTATATTTCACTTCGTACGATGGATAAAATGGTGTACCCGTATTGATGATTGCTGCATCTTCTTTTATTCTGAAACCCTGCAAGGCGCCCTGATAACCCACATTTACCGTCAGGGAATCGATATAATAAAAAACACCGCCCGGTTTATCGTAAACGGCTGTGGCATACAGGGTTTGCGGGCCGGCCAGGTCAGCAGCTACTCTTATATTTACCTGCTGGTTGGTTGCTCTGTTTATCTTAAATGAATCTGTGTCCTGAAAATGGATATTGGTGTAAGCAAGGCCCACAGTATCTTTCAGCGTATAGCTAATAGCTAAAGTATTGTCGCCTATCGTAGCGCTGCCATTGCCGGGGCTTACGATTTCAATCTTTGTTTTATCATAAACCGTGGTAATGGTCACTTCATTTATTGCATTGCCGCGTTGGGTACCGCCCGGCATTTGCCTGAAATATTCCTGTGGCTCAGGGTCGGTATTCGCAGGCAGCATATCGCCAAACAATGAGTTATTATTTACATTCGTATTCAGCAAATCAAATATTTTCCTGCCAACATCATTACGCGGCAGCATGGTTACGTGGCTGGCATCTGTAAGCGATCCTACTGAATTATTAAAGATGGTAATATGAGAAAGGTTGGGCTGCTGCCGTACCAACTGGCTGGTAAGTGGCACCACCAAATCTCCATCGGCCGTAAAGGATGGAAAATTCTTTTTAGCGCTGTACCAGTTCACGAAAAAAAGCATCCGGTCAATCTCCGTTTTATTCGCATCGAAATATGGCGTTAGTTCCTGCTGTGCCGGTGCCGGGTAATAATCCCTGGCTACCCGCATCAATCCATTCACCAGCTTCACATATTTATTTAATCCCACAAGCGAGTCAATTACCTGCGACGTAATATTTACATCGCCGGCAATGATATGGTGTTTTATATTATTATTTTGTGGAAGATTAGTTCCTCCGTATGCATCGGAGATCTGTAAATTGGTTACCGCATCAGAACTCCTGAAAGTATAGGATGGATCGAGTAAGGTATTCGCAAGCGGTTGTATAAAATCAAAGGGCTGCTGTCTTTTAGGATCCAGTTTATACAATGCCGTAAATGCAAGTTTTAGTATGGGTGGAAACCGTGGTACAAATTCCCTTACGCCATCGGCCACAGGCGAACTGTTATGCGGTGTATTCACAAAAATTAATTTGTGCACAAATCCCTTTCCGTAATTATTGTAGGTAAAATTTCCATTTGCTACAAACTTAGGATTGAACCAGCCCATTGCACCCCGTATCATAATGCCGCCCATACTATGGCAAACATAATCAACCTGGTTGGCGGCAAATCCCATATTACGTAATTCCTCAATGTTCCCCTGTAGTGAATTTGCCTTTGCGTCAGGGTCGCCATCATCAGCGCTTAGCAGCCTGCGGGCATTCGCTTCAAATAAACCCCTGCCATCCATGGTCAACGCTTTTTTATATTTAAACAAGGGGTTACTTACATAAGGTATCATGCCCAGCGGCCCCGAGGTTGCAGGGCGGCAGCTATCCCAGGTGCTGGGGCCTGCAGCAAGGCCATGCACCATCAGCAGCGGCGCCCTTACCACCCGCATATAATAATCGGTAGAATCCTTTACATCATTAGCATAGGTTACTCTTATTTTAATGGTGTCTTTCCGCTCCGGCAGTAAAGAGTAAGGCCCGTTCGGGTCTGCGCTGAAATCTTCCGGCGATACATACCAGAATATAAATTCACCCAATGCATTGCTGTCTGTACGGCTGGCTTCGCTGCCACTTCCAATACTGGCTTCGTCGCTATAGCTGGTTACGTTGAAAGCTTTTTTTAATTTGCCGCGGAGGTTAGCAGTTCCTGTATTAAAATCTTTGATGAATACCTCTACATTTTTTATTGGGGGGAGCGTATCACTATTACGTTTTATTTTCATATATACCCTGCCTACGCCATCTGCAGCAACTCCACGTGGCTGAATGCTTAGCATGGGGAAACTATAATCCCAGGCCAGTTCGGTTTTTACCGGTTTCAGCCTGTTCCAGAACGAAAGGCCGTTGCTGGTAGCCAGTATTACCCGATGGCTGTTACTGTCAACTGCAACACCGGTAATATTGTTGGAGGGCAGGCCATTGCTCATTGTTACTAACTGAAAAGAAGCAGCCAGTGCAGGATCTTCGCCGGCACGGTACACCAGCAGGCCGTTGTCTGTTCCGATATACACATTGCCATCGGCGTCTTCGGCAATGGCATTGTTGTTTACGGCATAATTAACCGGCAGCACAGGCAGGATAAGCTTTGTCCATAAAGCACCCTGCACTACATACAAACTGCCATACCCGCCGGGTGTTCCCAGCCATCTGCGCCCTTCCGAATCAAAATAAATAGCGGAGATACGAAAGCCTGCGGGCAATACATTGGAAGCTGTATTTACATAATTAAAAATTGCCGGGTTGTAGTATTGGCGGGTATTATCGAATTGGCCGACATTATTATAGCCACCCAAAAATCCATTGGAATGGGCATCGTACCGCAGTATTTGCGAACCGCCGTAGTTGGTTCGTGCAAATACCCATACTTCCTGTTTGTTGCCCCCAACAGCTTCACAGTTAGGGGTGCCGGAACTGATGGTATTCGTATTAGGGAATAGTTGCAGCCCTTTATTTATTTTAGAAAAGGCCCAGTTGCCCGGTGGATTTATCCCAATACCGATACCGCCCGCTGCCGTATTGCTATTGGTTAAAAAGGCGCCTTGTGCGGCCCATACCCGTGGCGAGGTGCCATCGGGCATATTTATTAAAGCCGTATCAATGAACAAGGCCCGGACATTGCGGGAATTTAAGCCGCCTGATCCGGATGAATTAACACCATACGTAGCAATGTTTGTATAAAATTCATCAGAGAAATAATTGATGGCGCCATTCCGGTTTCCTTCCGTGGCAGATGCCCCGGTAATGCCTGACTGCGCTACATAAATACCGCCTCTTTTAGATGTTTTGATGTCATTGATAAATACATCGGTAAGAGTGGTTGATTTTATCCAGGTGTGCGATGAGCTGGTGAACGTATACAGGCCCTGGTATTGCGTTCCGGCCCACACGGCGCCGTTTTTATCTACTGCTACGGCTTTAAAATTGTTGCCGGTAAAAGTAGAGGTATTGGTTGTATTGAAATTGCTGAACTCAGAAGGAAGTTGGGCGGAGGCCTGCCAATAAGAAAAGGCAAATACAATCATCACGTAGAATCTGTAAAATAATTTCATTCTTAATTTTAAATTTTTAATTGTTCATCCTGCCTGTATCATCCCGCTTTAGCTGGCAATGTACGCATCATTGAAGGCAATAGCTTTTTAAGTATCCGGCTTAGCAATAGCCTATCATTCCCATCTGTTGTTCAGTTCCGGGGTAAGCGTGCTGTTCTTTTGATAAATCATCAGCTTAATACCCGGGTTTACATGTACCGTTGCATTGGTTTTTCAATTAATACATTTGGCACCCGACCACAATTCCGGCTGGCTGACCGGCGGGTTAATTTAGTTTTCGCTTTTTGAAAAGAAGGTGGTGCCAATGAGCTGTTGAAACGTGTTAAAAAAAATGACTGCTAAAATTTCGATCCGTCTCACGAATCAGGCTTTTTGTAAAATGATGCGATCTGTCAAAAAAACAGGAACAAAGGGAAGTACAGGTGTGCAAAACTGAACCTGTTGTAGTATGCAAGCCTATACTTAATTTGTAGTAAACCGGGGCACCGGAAGTATAAATCTTAGTTTAGCAGGGTAAGTAAGGGTAAACTGCTGGTATTTTACGGTTATATTACCATTAAGTTCGCCTGTGCATATTTATCAAAACCGTTTGTTTGTGCTGATGAAATTATTTGCTGCCTTGTATTTTTACTTTTTAGCTATTGCCCTACCCTATATAGCTACTGCCCAAACCCGTCGGACAGATAGCCTGAAAGCACTGATAAATAAGACAGCGGATACCGAAGCCCGACTGAACCTGCTGTTCCTTTTTTGTGAAGAGCGGCAATCGTTGAATAGTGATACGCTTTATGCGTATGCCTCATTGGCCCGCCAGTTTGCACAGGCACAGCACAATGATTTGCTGTTACTAAAGGCGGATTATTATTTGGATAACGTATTGCTTAAAAATGGACTATTTGATTCCGTGATTGCCAAATGCGAGTACAGTATTCAATGGTTGGAGAAACACAAGGCTCCTCCTTTACTGTGGGCTAATTTTAATTTCCTGAAAGCACAGGCCCTTACCCGAAGCGAACGATATAAAGAAGCACTCCAATTAAACTATCAGCTATTAAGCCGTGCCGAATCCAATGGAGATACCCTGACGCAGGTAAAAGCGAAAACAGGCATCGGATGGGTAAATATGGAAATGAACCAGAATAAGGAGGCAATCATATGGCTCAACAACGCTTTGGCAACTACTTCAAACCAGCAAGCTCAAACATATTATAGCATCATCTATGCGAACCTGGCATCTACCTACAACAATTTAGGCAAATACGATTCTGCCACTTATTTTGTAAACAAAGCCATTGCAGGATCAAGGCAAAACCAGCAGCTTACCTACCTGGCCAATGCCCTGTACATACAGGCCGATATTTTTATGAACATCCGGAAAAATCTGAGCGCCGAAGGTTCGCTGCACGAAGCATTAGCCATCCGCCGGCAAATCGGCGATCCGTTTTACATTGTGTCCGACCTTACCCAGCTTGCTTATTTCTATGCGAATACAGGTCAGCCGGCAAAAGGCATCAGCCTGGCAAAGCAGGGTATCGAAATAGCTGCCAGTTATCGAATTGATGCAAAGCTGCCGATACTATATGCAGCGCTCGCCGATAACTACAAAGTTGCCGGCGACTATAAACAGTATAGCCAGATACAGGAAAAAATAATTTTACTGAAAGATTCGCTATACCAGAAAAATTCGGCTGAAGCGATGCGTTCGCTGCAGGCCCGGTACGATCTGCAGCGTAAGGAAAATATTATTATACAACAGCAACTGAACATTGTAAAACAGGACTACCTGTTTTATGGGATGCTGATCCTGTTCTTTTTTTTACTGCTGCTAATTTTTATATTCTATAGAAACTACCGTAAGCGGCAACAAATTAAAATGGAAAGAGTGCTGAAGGAGCAACAGCAAAAGGAAACCATTGCCATCATAAAAGCAGAAGAAGCCGAACGAAAACGCATCGCCGCCGATCTGCATGATAACTTAGGCGCCTATGCCGCAGCCATATCGGCCAACATAAAATCCTTCAAGGACGTGGGACAACAAAACCATCCCTTTACGCATCGTATTGAAGAAAATGTGGCAGGCATGGTAAGCCAGTTAAACAATACGATTTGGGTACTTAAGAAAGAAACACAATTACTAACGGAAATAAGTGACCGTTTTAAAGTATGGATGCAAAGATTAATGCATAATTACCCGGATATACAGTATGATTTTATAGAGCAGATAGAAAATGATCGTACGCTGAACTCCGCAGGAGCATTGAATCTATTTCTGCTGCTGCAGGAAGGTGTAACCAATGCCGTTCGTCATAGCCGCTGCAGCCACATTACCATTACGTTCATCAGCAAAATAAAATGGGTAATAAGGGTAACTGATAACGGTACCGCTCATAACCCTGAAGGTTTTGTAAGCGGCAATGGCATTCAAAATATGAAAGAAAGAGCGAACAGTTGCGGCTGGAAAATAATATGGAAAAAGAATGGTGAAAAAGGAACTATCGTTTCTATACATTCATAACTATTTACTAATAATTTAAATAATCCGTACCTGTAAATATGCGTAATAAATTAGGTGTTATTTTTATCATTTGCCTGCTGGTGAGCAGTGGCCTGTATGCACAAACAAAACGTATAGACAGTCTAAAATCTCTAATAAATACCACTGCTGATCCGGATACAAAACTTCGTTTGCTGCTGAGTCTTTGTCAGGAAAAATATTCTCTCAGCAGTGATTCACTCCACCATTTTGCAACGGCGGCTAAAGTTATTGCTGCTCAGATTCATTCAAAACAGTTTGTAAAACTGGCTGATTATTACCTGACTTATAGCCTGCTGGCAAAAGGAAGAGAGGACAGCGTCATATCAAAAGCCGATGAGCAGTTAGCCGGAATGAAATACGAAAGCGATGACAAGGACCTGTTTGCAAAATACAGCATTTTAAAAGGGCTCGCTTTAATGCGTTCCAACAAATCAAAAGAGTCCATTGATATTTTTTTGAACTTATTGAAAGAGGCAGAAAAGGGAAATGATGTATCTGTAATTATTGAAACAGAAATGGGTTTGGGTAATGCATACTCCACCGTTACCCAATATGCAGAAACATTGGATTGGAATACAAAAGCATTAACACTTTGCCAGCCCGGTCAGTCTACTGAGTACAACGAATTGTATGCTGCCTGCCTGGTGCGTCAGGGTATTGCTTACCTGCACCTCTACGAAAGCAAGTTGAACAAGCCGTTTGCCGACTCAAGCCGGCTATATGCAGGGCGGGCACTGGCAATATGCAAAAAGGAAGAAATACTTTTTCTGCTCTGCCAGTCGCTTATTTTAACAGGCTATAACCTAAGTTATAGCAACAAGCCGGTAGAGGCAGAATTATTTTTGAAAGAAGGGCTTGCCGTACGTAAAAAAATTGAAGATCCTATTTATATCATTTCCGATATCTCTGTATTAGGTACTTTTTATGCTAAAACGGCCCAGCCTGATAAAGGCATAGCCATCATTAAAGAGGGGCTGGAAATCTTTAAGAAGAACAAGATGCCAGCCCAATTGCTGGTGCTGCTGAATAATGCGCTGGCACAAAACTATCGTGCAGCAGGGGATTACATAAAATACAGCGAAACACTTAATAATCTCATCTCTCTTAAAGATTCCATATACAAAATAAATTCAGCAGAAGCCTTATCCAAACTGCAGGCACAGTATGAGGTACAGAAAAAAGAAAATATTATCATCCAGCAAAAACTAAATATTGTACAAAAAGATTACCTGTTCTACAGTATGCTGGCGCTGTTTGGCTTATTGCTGGTATTTATTTTTGTGCTGTACCAAAACTATCGCAAACGGCAAAAAATTACCATGGAAAAAGTGGTAAAAGAGCAACTGCAAAAAGAGACAATTGCGATTATGAAGGCAGAAGAGGCTGAGCGCAAACGAATCGCTGCCGATCTGCATGATAACCTGGGAGCTTACGCCGCGGCCATATCGGCTAATGTAAAATCGTTTAAAGATGAAGGCCAGTACAGCCACCAGCTTACCCACCGCATTGAAGAGAATGTGAGCGGTATGGTAAACCAGCTAAGCGATACGATTTGGGTGTTGAAAAAAGAGAACCAGCTTTTAACGGAGATAAGCGACCGCTTTAAGGTATGGATGCAAAAATTAATGCGTAGTTACCCGGCTATTAATTACGACTTCGACGAACAGATTGACAACGATGTAACGCTTACACCGGCTGCTGCGCTGCACCTCTTTCATATGCTGCAGGAATGCGTGAACAATGCGCTGAAACACAGCCGGTGCAATACCATTTTGATACGGCTAAAAGGCAACCAAAACAAGTTGCAGATTCAGGTACTGGATAATGGAACCGGCTTTGAACTAAACCGGGCTACGGGTGGCCACGGATTAGGCAACCTGTTACAACGGGCTACCTCTTGTAGCTGGAAAATTAATTGGGAAAACAATGAGCCAAGCGGAACAGTGGTGAGTATTGTAAGCATGCCGGATTAAGGAAAAGCTTTTTACCGGATTGCCTTGTATTTTGCCGGCTATAAACATTAATTTTTTGCATCATTAATTTCAATCCAGTAGCCATCCGGATCTTTAAAATAAACCTGCTTTACACCGTCAACCCTAACAGTTATAATCCCGGGTTCGCCTTTGGCATTAAAATAACTGACATTCATTTTTTTCAGGTTTGCTACGAATGGTTCTACCGATGCTACGCTAAAACAAATGTGCGTATTTTGCACATGCTCAATTATTTCCTTTGCCCCCTGTATGATATGCAGTTGTGCACCGCCCCCAATGGCAAACCATGCATGCAATCCGTCTTTAAAGGGTTCTTCAATTTTTTTCAGGTGCAGAACATCTTCATAAAAGGTTCTGCTTTTTTGTAAATCAAAAACATACACGGCAATATGATTGATACGTGTTTCCATAAGCGTATCTTTTGTTTGTTGTGCTTTTGCGACCGGTGAAAAGAAAAAGACAGCAATAATGGAAATCAAAAAAGATAGTTGTTTCATGGATGGCAAGTTAAATAAGGCGGTGATAGTTGCAACAGTAGCGAAATTTATTTCTAAAATGGTTAATTATTCGATGTGTATCATCACTTTATTTTTTCAACACCCTAAATAATAATCACCCGTTCCATTTTGCCTGATTTCCTTTTTGCAAAACCGCTTATGCATAAAATTTACCTGTTGCTCGTTATCCTGTTTTTGAATAAGGGTTATCCAGGCAAAACTATACTTCCAATTTCACCGATAATGCCACCAATATTACTACCATCGCAAGGTAGCATTTGCCTGATAGGCGGTGTTACCGAAGCATAAAAACAGACGAGTAAAATCATGACATTCATTGCCAGTGCATTATAGAGGTTTACATCAAAGTACCCAAAATTGAGTACTTACCGGAATAACTAAAAAAAGGATTTTTACTCTAAATTAAATCAAGTCTTATGAAGTCAAGGTTCTTATCCTGTTTTGTTGTTAGTGGATTTATACTGCTAATTATTTTTTCCAGTTGTAAAAAAAGCAACTCTAATAATTCTAATTCCGGCAATGGTCTTTCTGCGCTATCCGGTTCATGGCAAACGACCGTATGGGGCGGACCAAATGATACTGCCCGGATCACTATCAGCACTGCAGGCACAGGTACTTTTACCTATTTAAACGCAGGTGCATTAACTACTAAATTTGCAGTTAATGATGTGGTGTATTCAAACATTACCGCTTCCAGCACCAATACGTGTAACTGTAAGGCAACCTACCGTTATACCGGCACCAGTAGCTTTAATTCACAAGTTGGAACCACAACAGATACGTTGACCTTGCAAAGCGGCGGTACAATATTGTATGCACACTCCGCTCAGGACGCCAGTACTGGTATTACACCACCAGATTATTACTGGACCAAACAATAATATTTCTATAGTTATTAAAAAAAATGTCTTGTTTAGCTGTAGCGAAATGTTAGAATAAAAAGTAGGCTGTATATTATTAATGGTCGGTTATGCTGTATAAGGCGAGTACCACCGGCAGCAATTCTTTTAGTCTGCGTAACTGTAAACCGTTACTGGTGGCTGGCAGGGCTGTATTTTAGCAATAGTATTTGGCAATCGGCTGATAGTACATTACTTAATTGCACCGCCCTGCCGGTAATCTGGTTAGCATTTACCGCCATTAAAAACAAAAAGGAAGTTGTGTGTTACACTGGCAAACGGCCAACGAAGTGAACAATAGTTATTTCAATGTGCAGGGCAGCAGTGATAGGGTGCATTTTAACACGTTGCAAAAGGTAATGATCAGGCCCGGTAATGGCAGTATACATTCCTATTCTTTTACCGATCAGCGGTCACGCAATGGCCTGAGTTATTGCCGTTGCAGTAGGCAGAAAAAGATGGTTCCCTGAATTATTCAGCCATCGTAATGGTAAATTTTTCCAACGCCACTGCATTTAGCATTTACCCAAACCCCTGTACCGCCAAAAGAATGTATGTAGATGACAAGGGCAGCCGTTTGCAAAAACTGGTAATTACAGATGCAGTGGGGCGAAAGGCTTTTTGACAAAATATTAATAGTGCCGCTACACTGCATTGCATCCGGATAGCTACGCTAAAAGCCGGGGTCTATTTTGTGCAACTTTACCCGAAAGGCCATGAGGGTATTGTAGATGTAAAAATTGTTGTTGAGTAAAGATAAAACCGTGGATTAATGTGATGGATGGTGGTAGAGAGAAGGCCGACCAGAAAGGCTTGGCGAACGGTAGTGCAATCTTAATTTTCAGGTTGAATTTCAAATTGTCGCAACTTAAACCTGTAGGTACCGAAGGTCAGATGGTAAGCACACCTTAAACCCTGCAAAATAATTTTCCTACAATTAAAGGCGGAGCTACTATTTGGGATTCATCCCATGGGCGTTGTTGCATTCTGATACATCTCTTTAACCAATTTCTTTGTCTCAGATAGTTCCTTATCAGTTATATCTGGCTATTATTAAACCACAACTTCTGCCAGACAAAAGCCAAGTAATATCCGTTAGGGAATGTTTTTGTCAATTCATCTAAAAAGTAAAATCCGGTTTGAACCAATTCCGTCACCATATTTAGGAAGCTCTTTTAATTGTGTGAAAGGTCTTTAAAGCATTGGCAAGCAATAAGATTCTGTAAGGGTTAGGTTTTGCGTTTAGCCGTTGTAGCACACTTGTAAATGCTGGTTGCTTAATGTGCTGAAGCAGTCCTTTGAAATATGGTGAATGTTTATTTGGATTATTATTTTCGTTATTTTGGCGTTTATGCTTTACACGGACGAATTCATTGACGAATTGCTTAATTGCCCCAAAAAGGTGACCAATTCGCCTAAAGATTTGGGCGTAGGCAGAGGGAGTAGTAAAATCAAATTCACATTGGAATCAACAGATGGAAATTACTCGTTTAGTGGTTTTATATCCAAAAACCTGACATTTCAAGAAAACTTTTCAATAGGCTTAGTCTATCAGCCGAAAGAAGAAAAAAGTACAATTGTGCTACTACGGGTAAATGGGCCACATGGTCCAAACGAAAACATACCACACCACGAAGGGCCTCATGTTCATTTGGCAACTGCAGATAGGATCAATACTGGTTTGAAGGCCGAAGGAAAGGTTGAAATTGGGGTGCCTTATGCCACGGTCGATGATGCTATTCAATATTATATTAAGCGAATAAACGTTATAGCTACTGATAGGCAAAAGCACTTTCCGCTTCCTGACAACCAAATAGACTTTAACTTTGAAACTGTTGAAAACACATAATGGATCAGATACTAAATCATATCAAACACGACTTCAGTGGGAGGGTTGCCATCAAGCAAAAAAGGCCTGGCATTTATCAGTTATTACTGCCCATTTATCATGAAGATGGAGATATGATTGATTTATTCATTATGCCAGTTGCCGAAAACAAATTTGCTCTATGTGATTATGGTCTAACCCTTCAGAGGTTGTCTTACTCCTATGATATTGATTCCGAACCCAAAGAAACTATCCTACAGAAAATATTATCTGAAAATAATTTAACCGAACAAGAAGGAAATATTTTTTTAGAAACTACCCCCGAAACTTTATTCACGGATATAATGCACATTACGCAAGCATATGCTAAAATTGGCAGTATGCGTTACTTCAAACGGGAAGTGATTGAGAACTTATTTTTTGATATGTTGGATGAATATATTTTTAGCGATTTAAAAGACTTTAACCCTCAAAAAAAGGCTTTACCAATTCTAGGACGGGATGACTTGGAAGCAGATTACTCCTTTCAACCGAACGGGAAGCCTGTATATCTTTTTGGTGTGAAAGATGTATCAAAAGCAAGGCTTGTAACACTTAGTTATCAAGCATATTTGCTTCAAAGTATTAAGTATCTGGGATGGGTTGTCACAGAAAATTTTGAAGCATTACCAAGAAAAGACAAGCTTCGGTTAACAAATGCCAGTGATAAACAATTTACTTCACTGGATGAATTTAAAGCTAATGCCCGGCCTTTTTTAGAAAAGGAAAGGGCATAAGTTTTCCTTTATCTATTATACAATTTCATTTACGATCTCCAAGAGGCGTCTGCCAAAATTTTATTTGACAATGCTCATCTGTAGCGTATTACTAATATGGGACTTACCGCAAAAGGATAGTGTCGCTGTGAGCGACTCCGTCCTTCGAAGTCGTTTACATTCCCAATATCCACGCAAAAATCAGCGGGACTACGATCGTGGCATCACTTTCCACAATAAACTTAGGCGTATGAATATCCAGTTTGCCCCAGGTGATTTTTTCGTTGGGCACAGCACCGGAGTAAGATCCGTAGGAGGTGGTAGAATCACTAACCTGGCAGAAATAATTCCAGAACGGTACATCATGCCACTCCAAATCCTGGTACATCATGGGCACTACGCAAATCGGAAAATCACCGGCAATACCACCACCAATCTGAAAGAAGCCTAAGCCCTTGCCACCAGAGTTTTGCCGGTACCAGCCGGCCAGCCAAACCATATATTCAATACCACTTTTCATGGTGCCTGCTTTTAGCTCATCTTTAATAATGTAGCTGGCAAAAATGTTTCCCATGGTGCTGTCTTCCCAGCCGGGTACTACAATAGGTAAATTCTTTTCGGCAGCCGCCAGCATCCAGCTATTTTTCGGGTCTATTTCATAATACTGTTGCAGCACGCCGCTATTCAGCATCTGGTACATATACTCATGAGGAAAGTAGCGTTCGCCTGCATCTTCCGCATCTTTCCACAATTTGTCTATGTGCTGTTGCAACCTGCGAAAAGCTTCTTCTTCCGGTATGCAGGTATCGGTTACCCGGTTGTAATGGTTTTCCAATAAATCCCATTCTTCCTGCGGGCTCAAATCACGGTAATTGGGTATGCGTTTGTAGCTGTTGTGCGCCACCAGGTTCATAATGTCTTCTTCCAGGTTGGCGCCGGTACAACTAATGATAGCTATTTTATCCTGCCGGATCATTTCGGCCAGGCTGATGCCCAGTTCGGCGGTACTCATAGCACCTGCCAGGCTCACCAGCATTTTGCCACCTTTCAGTAAGTGCGTTTCGTAGCCTTTTGCAGCATCGACCAAAGCAGCTGCATTAAAGTGGCGGTAGTGGTGTTCAATAAATTGTGAAATAGGGCCTTTATTCATGTAAATCTTTTTTAAAATAACAGCAAATATAAGTTCCCTTTCTGCCATACCTGCCATATCGAAAATGGGGAAAATTGAAGCAAAACAGGTGAAATAAATCCCGCCCTGTTTACAATTGGCCAATAATCATTTAAAAGCTTTTATTCATAAAATCTACTTATTGAGGCAGTTAAATAAGGTTTCTGTTTAGCAATGCACAGGTCTCAAAAAAATAACTTTAAAAAACCGTATCTGGCCGGAATTATGTAAAAGCTACATCAATCAGTTAATAAACTAAAAATAAAATTATGAAAAAGTTATTTGTGATGGCAGTTGCCGTATTATTTTCAGCAGCCTCAATGGCACAGACCACCCAAAAGAAACCCATGAAGAAAAACAAAATGAGCATGGATTCCACACATAGTATGCACAATGGTATGGGTACAGATTCTTTATCGATGAATAAGAATCATTCAGGCAAATGGGACTCTAAAAAGAGTAAAATGAAATCAAAATCTAAAATGTCTGTAGATTCATCTGGTAGTATGCAGTAATCTATTTTTCCGAAGCACTACTAATGTAGTCCAGCACAGCCCGTATATCTGCATCTGCAAGATCGGGCTGTGCTAACATTGGTGTTTGGTTGTATCTTAGCCATAATTCACGGGCATATTGATCATAGCGTATTACCTGTTCACTGTTCCGTATAAAAGCATATAATTTCTGCTTATCCGGCCAACGTGTTTCAACTCCCTTTAAGGCTGGTCCTGTAATTTCCTGGTTAATTCGATGGCACATAACACACCGGGTTGTAAAAAGCCGTTGACCTTTTTCAATAATAGCAGGTGAAGGCTTATGTGTTCCCGGATTTTTTTCCTGAGTAGTAGAACAGGCACATAAGAAAAGCATGTAGCTTACCAACAGCCAATTTATAAAAAACCAATGGCGTTTTCTTCCTACTATTCATGAAGCAAAATTAAACCAGTCCGTTAAGCCAATACTTCCCGGCTGATCACTAATTTCTGAATTTCGCTGGTTCCTTCACCAATAGTGCAAAGTTTACTGTCCCGGTAATATTTTTCTACCGGAAAATCTTTCGTATAACCATATCCTCCAAATATTTGTACGGCATCCGTACTTACCCGTACCGCTACTTCACTTGCATAATACTTAGCCATCGCTGCTTCTTTCGTCATTTTTTGTTTACGGTCTTTTAAGTTGCAGGCCTGGTTAATTAATAATTCAGCAGCGGCAATTTCTGTAGCCATATCCGCCAGTTTAAAACTAATGCCCTGAAAATTTGAAATCGGTTGGTCAAACTGGTATCTCTCCTTTGAATATTTGATACTGGCCTCGTACGCCCCTTTTGCAATACCCAAACTTAAAGCTGCTATCGAAATGCGGCCGCCATCTAATATTTTCATGCTTTGGGTAAAACCTTCGCCCACACTACCTAGCCGGTTCTGATCAGATATACGGCAATTGTCAAAAACCATTTCAGTGGTTTCACTGGCCCGCATTCCTAATTTGTTTTCTTTTTTTCCGGCAGTAAAGCCGGGTGTACCTCTTTCTACCACAAAAGCCGTTGAATTCTGGCGGGTACGAGGTTCTCCGGTGCGGGCAATTACTACCGCCACATTGCTGCTGTTACCATGGGTGATCCAGCATTTGGTTCCGTTCAATATCCAGTCGCTGCCATCTTGTGTTGCCGTGGTACGCATATTACCTGCATCACTACCGGTATTAGGCTCTGTAAGGCCCCAGGCGCCAATCCATTCGGCAGTAGCCAGTTTGGGAAGGTATTTTTGCTTTTGTTCTTCATTACCAAAAGCCAGGATATGGCCGGTGCACAATGAATTATGTGCAGCAACACTAAGGCCAATAGAGCCGCACACTTTTGAAATTTCCTGAAGAATAGCACTGTATTCAAAATACCCAAGCCCGCTGCCGCCATATTCTTCCGGTACCAGTACGCCCATCATTCCCAACTTACCTAATTCTTTAAAAAGAGGTAAAGGGAATTCCTGGCTTTCATCCCACTCCATTACGTGCGGACGAATGTATTGGATAGCAAAATCACGGGCTGCCGCAGTTACCTGGCGGGTAAGCTCACTCAATTCAAAATTCATAATAAATTAAAGGGAATAGCTGCGAAAGAATATGATCGGTAGTCCCGGCAAGAACGCCGGGACACCGATCCATGGCTGGGCAATCGCTAAGCTTAATTAAATCAAAGTGCTTGTAATCGCTGTAACAAGCTGGTGCAAATATAAACGAACGTTTGTTAGTTTTTCAAATTTTTTTTTTAATATTTCAGTACAGTACAGGATAGTAAAATGACCATGCAACTAATACCCGTAAAACCTATTCAGTTGTAAGGTAGGGATGGATTTTAGCCAGTAACGGTTCATCAATAATGGCAATTTTTTTTAAATCGTCTAATGACGTATATTGGCCATGTTGTGAGCGGTACTGAACAATAGCATTTGCCACATTCCATTTTATATAAGGGTTCGCTTTTAGTATGGTAGCATCGGCAGTATTGATATTTATTTTTTTGATTTCAGTGCCACCTGTAACGAGCCGTGATTTTATTTGCTGAAACACAGAATCCGGCAGGCCATACGTTTCTCCTACCTGTTCAATGGTATAAAAGCCTCCTAATTTTTCTCGGAAGTTTACAATGCGGCTTGCCAGTTTACTACCAATACCCGGCAGTGCAATAAAAGCAGCCGTATCAGCCGTGTTAATGTCGATAACTACCGGAGCAGCGGGCCTGGAGGAAGAATACATTTCCTTTTTTACATACGGTGTTTTTACGTATTCATTAACAGGCGTTTCAGATACTGCTACAATTCGTACATAAGGGAGCAGCCGTTCTGCCTGATCCGGAAAAAGGCCATAAATACGTTTAATATCATCCGGCTTGCGAAATTTGCCTCCTTTTGAGAGATAGTTTTGAATAGTAGTAATTGTTTTATCACGCAGGCCCAGTCTACGCCAGCCATCTGCATTCAATGTATTGGGGTCAAAGACAAACAGCTCACCTTTCGCTGTATAGGTTTTCGGGGCACCATGGTAAGGCTCTTTATACCCGGCATCGTCATCGTTCGCATCATTACGGTGACTGTACCGGTAAGCTTTTTGAGTCGTATCGGGCCTGGTAAACCGTTCTGCCTCCTGCAGAAAAACTTTATCAGCCGGAATAGTTTTTACTGAAAAGAAATAACTGTAAGTAAAACGGACGGCCAGGCAAATAACAATAAGAATGATAGCAATAAGAATACTGCGGCGTTGTGGCCTGGAGAAGGTAAAATAATCTTCAACAATCGTTTTCCATTTCATAAATGGTTATTTGTTGGAGGCAATGTTTAAAGTAGAAATGAAGATAGAACACGAATGAGTTGCAGTTGATTATTTCACTAATCCTTAATTTCCTACACCAGTTCCCCTTTTACGGAGGAAACTTTGGTTCTATCAGATCCCATAAGTTGCCATATAAGTCTTCGAACACGGCTACGGTACCGTAGGGTTCAACACTTGGTTCCCGGATTATTTTTATTTGCTGGTGTTGCAAATGCCGATAATCTCTTTTGAAATTATCGGTATACAGAAATAAAAAAACACGGCCGCCGGTTTGGTTTCCGATCCTGCTCTTTTGCTGTTCGTTAGCGGCTTTTGCAAGCAACAAATTACACCCGGTTGTACCTTTCGGGGCTACGATCACCCAACGTTTGGTTTCGCTTAACGGGGTATCTTCTATTAATGAAAATTGCAATTTTTCGGTATAAAACTGAATTGCTTCATCATAGTCCGCTACCAGTATAGCGATGTGGGCTATTCTTTGGTTCATGGATTTTACTGTTCTTACTGATTGAAAGTACCCGGCTTTATCGGATAACCGCTAACTATTTTTGAGTAAAGATGTTAATGCGAATTAAGGGTTTCCCATTCTTACGAAGCGTATTTTACCATATGCTCTTTATAGTCGTATTTGTTGGGCAGTATCCAACTCTGTTGGTAGATTAGAATGACCACAAATTTATGTATGGTTAGGCAGAACCTAAACCCCCTTCTATAATAGATGATAAACCCATTGGGATTGGGCGCTGCCCAATAATATAGTGACATTGCTTGCTGATGCTACCAACAGAATTGGGCGCTGACCAATAACACACATGAATGTCAACCCTTGATTCGCATTATCAATAAGCTGAAAATTCCGTTAATCAAACGTCAGTTTTAAGCCATCATACGCCAGTTGCGTACCTGCCAACAACCCGGCATTTACTTCGTGGTGCCTGCCTAATTGGTGGCTGACGTGAGTAAAATATGCTTGCGGTATTTTTAGTTCCTGTGCCAGCGCCACTGCCTCGTCCAGCGTAAAATGTGAAATATGTTTTTCCCGCCGCAAGGCATTTAGTACCAGCGTATGGCTGCCCCGTATTTTTTCTTTTTCAGCATCCTCTATCCGGTTGGCATCTGTTATATACGTAAAGGGGCCAAAACGGTAGCCATATACTTTCATTTTATGGTGCCAAACCTCAATAGGTATAATCTCAAGATCACCGATTATAAAAGGAGTCAGACCTATTTTATGCAGGTCTATTACCGGCACGCCGGGATACTTTTTTTCTTCAAAAGCGTAAAAAAGTTCCCGTTTTACACCATCGAGTGTAAGCTTGTTGCCATATACACTGGTTGGCTGGCCCTGAAAAAACTGGAAGCCACGGGTATCATCCAAACCGCCAAGATGATCTTTATGGGGATGTGTAAGCAGGATGGCATCAATGTGCATTACCTTTTCCCGAAGCATTTGTTGCCGGAAATCCGGCGTGGCATCTAGAACAATCGTAGTGGTTTTACTTTGCACCAGGATACTACTGCGCAGCCGCTTATCCTCGGCAAAAGGTGAGGTGCATATGTAACACTGACAGCCAACCATCGGAATACCGCTGCTGGTGCCTGAACCTAAAAATGTAATCGTAAAAGACAATACGGAATGCTGTTTAACAAAATTTGAATGCCTGCTGCAAGGTACATTTATCCGCTTGCAGGCGTTTGCATTTTCTTACTAAAAAACCTGCTCGTATAGGTGGGCATCCTATTCCTGCGGGGCCGTGTTTTTACTAAGTGCTGCATATAATTTTCTGCTTTCAGGCGATAGCAGATCCGGATCCATTTTTAAAATGGGTATCAGTTCTGTAAGTGTATGAATACGGCTTTCTACGTTTAAAAATCTATTCAGCACTACTACTTTACGTTCCTCCAGCAGGCAGTAGCCACTCTGGAAATTTCCTTTCTCGTACCGGATAATATAGCCGGCTTCTTCCAGCACTTTCTCATGCTTTTGCAATGTGGCTGCGGTATATTTCATACTAGGATAGTGTCTTAAACTGGAATTTTTGGGATGATTGGGATAAGGCATGGGATAACAGCCGAAAATAGGCTATATGAATTCTCATGTTTTAGCTACTGGCAAATATCCGAAATATCCATTACTGAATAACAACATCTACTCTTCTTGCCAGCGGATCTGGTTTAGTACCGGGCTTAGGAACTACAGAATTAACGATCGTTGCTATTTTTGAGGATGTTACTCCTTTTGTTTTTAAATACGCAGCTACAGCAACAGCCCTTTTCCGGGCCAGTATTTCGTTCGCTGCTGTATTCCCGGTAGTGTTGTCGCTGTTAGCAGCTAATTGATAACGGTCATTCTTTTTAGATTTCTTTATCAGCGCTGCCAGTTTAGCTTTTTGTAGTGTGGTAAGTAATACAGACCCCCGACTAAAATAAACCGTTGTAGAAATTTCGTTTTGTGCCGTATCATTAACAACCTGAGGCTGTTTTACATTAACAGGCGTATTAACAGCATTAAGCCGGCTATTTAATACTGCTAACTGCCTTTGCAAATCGGCCATTTGCGATGCAGGCGTTCTGGTAGCAATAACCGGTCTGCTAATAATGGAGTCCAGGATTACTGATACAGCAGGGTTTTGCTGCATAACTGTATCACGCCGGGTTTGCTGTAACACCGCAACCTGGTTTCGCAACGAATCTATCTCCCGTTGCATCCTGCGTTTTTCATCGTTATTGTCCGAAACAACAACCGGTGAAACAACGTTCACCGGTGGGTTTTGATAATTTGTATAACGCTGATTTTGCAGGTCATTTATCCGGTCATTCAGATTATCTATTTGCCTTCGGTTGTTATCAGGCTGATAATAAGAAGTTGGCCCTGTGGTACGGTAATATTGCAGCATCCGGTTGGCATCATCAATTTGCTGTTGCTGATCCTTTTGCTGTTGCTCTAACTCTTTTACCCGTTTGTTTTTATCGCTGAAAATATCAGTTACCTTTTTTGATTTTTTTAAAGAATCTATTTCGGCCTGCCTTGCATTTAGTTGTGCCTGTAAGTTGCTAATATAACCCACGTCACCGGCTGCTACCCGGCTGTTTTGTTCATTCTGTTGCAGGGTTGCCTGTGCCGTTTGATAACGGGCTTCAGCATCTTCCCGATTCGCCTCAGCCGTTTTCAACGCAGTTGATTTTTTTACCAAAAGGCCCCGGGGTTCTTTCTGCTTAATTTCTGTTTCCTGTTGTTGTGCCTGTGCCAACCGGCTTTGGTAATAAGTTATTTTCAGGGAATCGCTGGCACGGATGCCTGCACTAATTCTGTTAATGCTATCGGCTTTATTTTGAAGCTGTGTACGATCAATATTGTTTTGCCGGCTGCGGTAAGCAAGGCCTGCTACCTGTTGCTGATATTGCTGCACCTGCACCGGGGCCAATGTATCCTGAATGGTACGTACTGTTTTTACCGGCGGCTGTGGCTGGATTACCGGTTGCCTGGCGGTGATACGGTTACGGGTATTTATATTTTGTAAAGAGTCAATTATTTTTCGCAAAGAATCTTCCCGGCTACTGTTTTGAGTAGTAATGATGATTGGATTGGGTGTTGTAGTTGTGACCGGTGAAACAGCAGAATTAGCAACTATTACAGTATCGGTTCTGACTGCATATTTTTCTGCCAGGGCAATACTGTCCAGCCGCAATTGGTAAATCTGTTGTTGCAGGCTGTCGGTAGCCGTTTTCCGTTTTTTCTGATTTAGCTTCTGCAAATTCTGGCCCAGCGAATCCTTTAATGTTGCTCTTTGAACAGCTACACTGTCCTTTTGTTTTTGCTGGTTGGCTTTGTCTATTGTTTGCCGGAGGCCTGCAATTTCCTGTCGCAGGGCCTTTAGTTCGTTCGTAAAGGCGCTATCCATTTTCACGTTTGTAACGGCGGTTCTCCTGATACTATCCGTTCTTACCGAATCCATTCTTCTCATTGTTAGTATCGTCAGCGAATCCTGCATCCTGCGCTGCCTGATGGAATCTGCACGGGTTGTACTCCTGCTATTCATACTCCAGAAAGATTTTGCATACACGGATGAATCAACCGGCAGGTTATAATTATTAGGATAAAGCACAGGTGCATTAAACCCGGAACTGACTTTTTTAATTTCAGAACGCTTCAGGTATTTTGGAATATGAAAGCGGAATACAACCCGGTTTTGAATGTAAATGTCATTCACATTGTCATTGCGGCCACGGTTACCGGTTAGTGGATTGCTGCTATTATAGCCTGGTTTCGCAATGTATTGGCTACGGGCTGTAGGATAGGATGTTTTATAGCGGCCACTCAAGTCGTCCAGGTAATCACTGCCGGAATATTTCACGTCACTTTCCACAGCCAGGCTAAAATTATTACTCAACCTGAAATTAAAGCCTAAAACACCCTGGGCATAGAAAGCCGTATTCGGATATTTTACATCTGTTTCCGTTAATTCATCTCTTAGTTTGGTTTCAAAAATACCGTCGTTTACATTCTGCTGGTTTGTGTAAGCATAGGGTTGGTTTTGATTAGGCCCGGTAAACAAATCACCCCGTACATCAAAAAAACTAAAGCCTGTTCCAAAAGTCAGGTAAGGCGTAAAAAATCCTTTAGTAAAGGCATTTAGATTGAGGGAAATTCCTGCATCCAGGATGTCTGTTTTAAAATTCAGGGACCGGCTAAAATTCGGATCATTGGTTTGCAGGTTGCCGCTGCTGGTTACGTACCGGTCGCTTCCCTGTATCAATGTACGGCTTAGGTTCAGGCCAATGCCGGTAGCTGTAAGGCCCAATCTTTTTACAACTGACAAATGGAAAGACGGCTCCTTAATGTAATTCTGATTATAGGTCAAAAATTTACGCAGGTAGCCTATATCTTCAAAGTTGCGGATATTGTACCGGCTCATATCGCCATAATAAGTACCATAACCAATACCGGCATTTAACTGCCAGTTGCTTTCATAGCTTCCGTACTGTTTATTGCTGGATTGTGCGGCGGTTTGTTGTATGGTCATTACCACCACAAGCAGTAATAATAAAGTGTATATTTTTTTCATGAGCAATTACTTAGCTGTTTGGGAATACGAATTACCTGTTTTTACTGAACCCGAGGCTTAAATTCAATTCGGCACTAATGCCTACAAACGGTTTGAGCTGTACATTATCGGTACGTATATTATTTATCGTAACCTTTTCGGTAGATAGTGCTGTAAAACCTGCATTCAGTTTAATAAATTCAAAAATTTTATACCCCAATGCCAGATAGGAAGGTTTGTTAATAACCGGACCGGTTACTTTCTGATTGGCAGGATTGGTAAAATCTTTCAGGAAGATACCAAACGAAAGGCTGGTATTGGCCAGCACTTTACTAAAACGGGGATTTCCAAACGGAATGGAGATACCCACATAAGGTTGCTGATCGGTTTCCAGATTTTTAAAGTCCGTATTAAAAGCGACAGCACCATAACCAACATTAATTGGTAAGTACCCTCTTGATTTTTCTGTTTCCAGGTTATTTAATACTACCTCATCGCTTTTTATGATCACGCCATATGCCAGGTAATTGTCCAGTTCGCTTACAATCATATTATGCAGGGATGCCTGAAGTTCGTTTGCATATGCTACGTTTGCTAATTGCCCGGTACTATCCTGCCCATTTACATTATAGGCAGCATCATTCAGATTGGCATCTGCTATTTGTTGCAGTTTAATTTTTACCAAGTCACTGAAGCCAGGAAAATTTATCGAATGCGGATTGGTATAATATTGAAATGACTTACTGACAATATCATTCAACTCACTCATCATCCGGTCTGTTTTGGCGCCCATCTTTAGTTCGTTCTTTTTTACATTGATGCGGGCATCCAGATAATAATCAATATTGCTTATAATACGTTGCCGAAACTGGCTTAATGCATCGCCGGTTAGTACGGAATAATAATCGGCCTGTAGTCTGTATGAAGAGCCGAATCGTAACTTACGATCAACGGGTAAAGAAAACATCGTTGTATTATTGCCGGCAGCCCGCTTCCAGGTACCGGAGTAGATAGGTGGCAACCCTTTACGACCGGAGAATAATTGTACGTCTACCCATGCTACTTCTTCAGGTATAGCACCTTCAAATGCAAAATAATTGCCCGCTGGTATGGCATTTCCACCATTTACCTGTTTTGCATTGCGGTCAATGGTTACTTTTTTCTCCTGGGCATTTACCCATAACGTGCTTAACAAACTAAGCATTAGTACAATTAGCTTCATTGTGCAGTATTATTTCAAACCACAGTGGTAAAAACTATGCCAGTGAACGATCCAATAAATATTGTTCTTTACCTTTAATAATATATTACAGATTCAGGAGGTGTTGCTAACGAGTTTAAGCATTGCTTGAAACGCTATTAAAAAGGAAGTTAATCCGGCATCATCCTTTTTTATAACAACAACTTACGTTTATAAAATACCTGTACTTTTACGTTTGTAAAATTTTTACCATGAAAGCACCCATGAGTAATCTGGTAAGCCGGATACTGGCCGATGAAAAAAAAGCAAAAGCATTTTCGGCTGCCGTGCTAATGGCCAGCCGCAGCGGCCAGCCTGTGGTAGTAAGTACCGATGGCAAAGAACACCGGTTTGTACGCCTGAATACGACTACTCCGAAAAGATAATGCAGCTTAGCAAAATATGAATATTGCATTCGGGGCACTCATGCTATTGCTGCTCCTCATTCCCGGATTATTTTTCCGGGTGGCTTATTTGAATGTGCGTTATAGTGGTAAAAGTTTTAAAACCACTTTTATTGATGAAACCCTGCTGGCTTTGGCGCCAGCCTTTATCATTCAGATCCTGGGGTTTCTGTTCGTGGAAAATGTATTAGGTAGAACGGTAAGCCTCGAAACAATTTACCAACTGATTATCAGCGCTGCCGCTTTCAAAAACTTCAGTGTTATCCAGCATTCGCTTGGCTATTTTTTATTATACAACCTGTTGTTATGGATATTTGCCTGGTTGCTTGGCTATGGAACCCGCCGGTTTATTAAACGTTTCAAGCTGCACTATAAGTATCCCATTTTCCGCTTTCAGAACGATTGGTATCATATCCTCCGCGGCACTATTCTCAACTTTCCCGGCTATGAGGGCCAAACCAGCGATATTGCTTTTGTATGGCTGGATGTGGTGCTGGAAACCAGGGATAGCTCCTTCATTTATTCCGGCATTGTACAGGAGTTTTTTTTGAGTAAAGATGAAGGGCTGGACCGCATTTACCTGATTAATGTACGCCGCCGCAAACTAAGCGACGATTTAGAAACCGCAGAGATAGCAGATGCAACCACCACTGAAAATAGTGATGTAGTAATTGACAACCAGCCCTCCACTGAAATAGATAAGCGGTATTATTATATGCCCGGCGATTTATTCGTTATTCCTTATTCACAAATCCGCAGCCTGAACGTAACGTATTATAAAAAGGAAGATTAATACAAATGTGTCCGCCGCGGCGGATGACAATTAGCAAATGTGCAAATGAATACGCAAGAGGACGGCATCGCTTACTTTAAGTATCGCCTTAAAAGCACTTGACAGTGATGCCGTCCTTTATCGTAAAGCTTGAATTGCTTTTTTTGCTTTTATTCTTCCGGTCTTTCAGACTTTCCGTCTTGCGGACTATTTTACTTTCGCTTTATGATATTTGAAAACTCCCGCCTATTTGCACAATCATTAGATCAACAGGATAAACTTGCCCACTTTAGGAGCCGCTTTTTTATACCCCAACACAACGGACAGGATACGATTTATTTTACCGGTAATTCGTTGGGGCTACAGCCTAAAACAGCAGCCGCTTTTATTCAGAAAGAATTAGATACCTGGGCTACACTTGGCGTGGAAGGCTGGTTTGAGAAAACAAACCCCTGGCTCCATTACCACGAGCAATTAGCAAAGCCACTGGCCAATATAGTAGGCGCCTTGCCACAGGAAGTAGTAGCAATGAGCCAGCTTACCGTAAATATTCACTTGCTGCTGGCTACATTCTACCGGCCTACCCGTGAACGTTTCAAAATTATCTGTGAGGCCAAAGCCTTCCCTTCTGACCAATATGCACTGGCATCACAGGCACAGTTGCATGGATTAAAGCCGGAGGATGTGATCATTGAAATAAGACCACGGGACGGAGTGCAAACGATTATGACTGAAGATATTATCACTACCATTCAGCAGCACGGCCCACAGACGGCTGTTGTATTTTTAGGTGGCTTGAATTACTACAGCGGACAGGTTTTAAATATGCAGGTTATTACCGAAGCCGCACAGGCAGCCGGTGCATACTGCGGGTTCGACCTGGCCCATGCCGCCGGTAATGTTGAACTAAAATTGCATGAATGGCAAACGGATTTTGCCTGCTGGTGCAGTTATAAATATCTTAATAGCGGGCCGGGTGGAATATCGGGCATTTACCTACATGAGAAACATGCAACCAATACAACGCTGCCCCGGCTGGCTGGCTGGTGGGGAAATGATAAAAGCAGTCGCTTTGAGATGACGATTGAATTCAGGCCGTATGCTTCGGCAGAGGGCTGGCAACTAAGTACGGCACCTATTGTAAGCTTAGCAATGCACAAAGCATCCCTGCAATTGTTTGAAGAGGCCGGTATGCAAAACCTGGTACAAAAGGGCCGGCAATTAAGTGGCTATCTGCAGTTTATTATTCAGGAGATAAATGCCTTGCATCCTGAACCAGCCATTCAGGTAATTACACCAACTGCTGAAACGGAACGGGGTTGCCAGGTTTCGATGCTGATGCTGCGGCAGGGCAGAGAAATCTTTGAGGCACTGATTCGCAAAGGCGTAATTGCCGATTGGCGGGAACCAAACGTTATCCGTGTGGCGCCTGTGCCATTATATAATTCTTTTGAAGATGTGTATCGGTTTGGAGAGATTATAAGGGCAATACTTTATTAAAAGCAGTATTTCCTGTTTTGTAAAAAGGCCGCTGTTGTTCCATAAAAAAACCTCCCGAATAGGAGGTTTTTTATAAAATCCTGTAGCCTTAACTCATTTTCTCTACCTGCATATAGTTCAGTTCTACAGGTGTGCTGCGGCCAAATATTTTTACAATTACTTTCAGCTTTTTCTTTTCGTTGTTCACTTCTTCAATTACGCCGTTAAAGTCGTTGAAAGCACCGTCAATAATCTTAATGGTTTCGCCAACAATAAACGGTTCGCTGATCTGTACACCTTGTTCGCCCATTTCATCCACCTTGCCTAACATCTTATTTACCTCAGCTTTGCGCAGGGAGATGATATTTCCTTTTGAGCCTTTTCCATCAGTAAGGAAGTGCATAATATTACTGATGCCGCTGATATGCTGCACAATATCATCGCTTAATTTTCCATTGGTTACCTCCAGCATTACATAACCGGGAAAGTAGTTTTTTTCCCGCATTACTTTTTTCCCGTTCTGCACTTTATATACTTTTTCCATCGGCAGAAATACCTGCTTTATAATTTCGCCCCAGCCATTGCGGGTTACGTCTTTATCCAGGTATTCTTTTATTTTACGCTCTTTGCCGCTCACTACGCGTAGTACGTACCATTTGGTCGTATCGGCTTGTATTGTTGCTGTTTCCATTTTTTTTAAAACACGGAGTAAATCAATTTCAGTAATCCCTGGCTACCCAAATCCATCACGGATACAATAGCAGTAATGACTACCGTAGCGCCCAGTACAATTACTGTACTTTGCTGCAACTGGTTCCAGGAAGGCCAGGTTACTTTTTCAAACATTTCCTTCCAGCTTTCGCGGAAGTAAGTGGAAACTTTGTTCATTAATTCAATGTGAAAATGTGAAAATTAGCAAATGTGCAAATTTGGATGAGAACCAAGGGCTTAATTTTTTTTTAAACAGTTTTAAATCCAATTCAACAAACTATGAAATAAGAAATTACTTAATCTGATTGAATAGTTTCAATCATTTGCTAATTTGCATATTGTCACATTTGCACATTTGTATTCGCACGGGCACTAGGATTCGAACCCAGATCAAAGGTTTTGGAGACCCGTATGCTACCGTTGCACCATGCCCGTAAATGGCCCCCACCTAACCTCCCCAACGGAGGAGGAACAAAACCGTGATAGGTGAAAATGAAAATTGATATTCACTTTTCGCTTATAACGCTTTTGGAAGGCTACTCTTTTAAAAAGAACTTTTTATTTAAACAAGAAAGCACCAATGGTAATTATCCAAAGGTACTTTCTAAATATTTGCGACTTCTTAGCCCCTCCTTTGGAGGGGTTGGGGAGGCTTTACTTCAAAATTTCCGTTACCTGACCGGCACCTACCGTACGGCCACCTTCACGGATAGCGAACTTCAACCCTTTCTCCATGGCGATTGGCTGTATCAAAGTAACAGTCAGGTTTGTGTTATCGCCAGGCATTACCATTTCTGTTCCTTCGGGCAGCATACACTCACCGGTTACATCCGTAGTACGGAAATAAAACTGGGGGCGGTACTTATTAAAGAATGGCGTATGACGACCACCTTCTTCCTTGCTAAGTACATATACCTCACCTTTAAACTCCGTATGTGGTGTAATAGAACCCGGTTTGCAGATTACCATACCACGGCGGATTTGTGTTTTTTCAATACCTCGAAGCAGCAAACCTGCGTTGTCACCGGCTTCCCCTTCGTCCAGTAATTTCTTAAACATTTCCACACCGGTACAGGTGGAAGAAAGCGGGGTTGGTTGTAATCCTACAATTTCAACTGCTTCGCCTACTTTAATACGGCCACGTTCAATACGACCGGTAGCCACTGTACCACGACCTGTAATAGAGAATACATCTTCCACACTCATCAGGAACGGTAAATCAACAGGACGGGGAGGTAATGGAATGTAGGTATCAACCGCTTCCATCAATTCATCAATTTTGCTGATCCAGTTTGGATCGCCGGCTAGTGCACCGGTAGCAGAACCTTGTATGATTGGTGTATTATCACCATCGAAGCCATAAATATTTAACAGATCCCGGATTTCCATTTCCACCAGTTCCAATAATTCAGGATCGTCTACCAGGTCAACTTTGTTCATGAACACAACAATTTGAGGAACACCTACCTGGCGGGCAAGCAGGATGTGCTCTTTTGTTTGTGGCATTGGGCCATCAGTAGCAGCTACTACCAGGATAGCGCCATCCATTTGGGCAGCACCAGTGATCATGTTTTTCACATAGTCGGCATGACCTGGGCAGTCAACGTGAGCATAGTGGCGGTTAGCTGTCTGATACTCAACGTGAGCTGTGTTAATCGTAATACCACGCTCTTTTTCTTCGGGAGCGCCATCAATTTCATCATATTTTTTTGCTACGTTCCCCATGCCTTTTGCAGCAAGGATAGATGTAATAGCTGCGGTCAATGTGGTTTTACCATGATCCACGTGGCCGATGGTACCCACATTAACGTGAGGTTTCTCCCTCTTGAAGGTCTCTTTTGCCATTTTATTTGTTTTTTGTTGTGTT
Source organism: Chitinophagaceae bacterium (assembly GCA_965246935.1). Lineage (GTDB taxonomy): Bacteria > Bacteroidota > Bacteroidia > Chitinophagales > Chitinophagaceae > JAZKFT01. Next base: position 162,938 of record CBDFGC010000008.1, read on the forward strand.
ATTTACCAGTTTATAAAAACCATTGTGCTTGTTTTGCCCCATTATTTATGTAAAACAACGGGTTGAACAAGCTAATAAAGAGCTGTTGATGAGAATTGAACGCACGACCTTCCCGATATTAATCGGGATGCTCTACCCCTGAGCTACAATTTTTTACAAGAACTTTTTTGAGCTGTTGATGAGAATTGAACGCACGACCTTCCCGATACTAATCGGGATGCTCTACCCCTGAACTACAATTTTTTACAAGAACTTTTTTGAGCTGTTGATGAGAATTGAACGCACGACCTTCCCGATACTAATCGGGATGCTCTACCCCTGAACTACAATTTTTTACAAGAACTTTTTTGAGCTGTTGATGAGAATTGAACTCACGACCTCTTCCTTACCAAGGAAGTGCTCTACCCCTGAGCTACAACAGCTTAACTCAAATGGTAGTCCTTCCGTTTACAAGAAACTATTGTAAATGAAAGGCTAATCAATAGCAGCCAAATGAGCGGAAGACCGGGCTCGAACCGGCCACCTGAAGCTTGGAAGGCTACCGCTCTACCAAATGAGCTACTTCCGCTAATTTTATATTTTTAAGAACTGACACCTATTGCTTGGATCCGCCGCGGCGGACTACCAAATGAGCTACTTCCGCTAATTTTATATTTTTAAGAACTGACACCTATTGCTTGGATCCGCCGCAGCGGACTACCAAATGAGCTACTTCCGCTTGAAATTAAAAATAAAGAACTTGTTTACTATAATTGTCAGCATTGGAATCCATCACTGCCGACTACTAAACACACGATTACATGATATTCATTTTGCAAGTTTCAAATTTAGAACTTCTTCCTATAGAAACAGAAATCTATTCAATTCTTAACTTTTAAAACAACCTGTGGGCAGAGTAGGGTTCGAACCTACGTACTCGTGAGAGAACAGATTTACAGTCTGTCGCCTTTAACCACTCGGCCATCTGCCCATTATTTCAAAACTACTTCACAGCTTCCCAATCTTTATCGGCATGTTTTGCTTTCCGAAGCGCTGTTGAGCCGAAGAAGGGAGTCGAACCCCCGACCTACTGATTACAAATCAGTTGCTCTACCAACTGAGCTACTTCGGCATACCTATAAAAGAACAAACCCCTAAATTTTAGGGATTGCAAAAGTAACAGAAAACTTGATTTGCCGAAATTTTGATTAATAAAAATTTACAACCTCTTTTTTTCTAATAAACAGCTACAAAAAATCCTGCAGTTGCAGGATTATAAATACGCTGTGATTATTGAAAAACCAGCTTTTCTTTTTCCCTTATCAGTTTTGTACACACAGACTCAAAAGCATCATCAAACGACTCCTCAAAGGATTTACTGGATGCTTTTACAAAAATTTCGTGCCGGGGTATACCGATTTTTATTTCCGCAATCTTATCCTTAATCTGGTGAACGATATTATCCAGTTTAAGAAATACATCCACTTTTATAATCCGGTCGTGGTAAGTGACAAGCTTGTCAATCTTTTTTTGTACGTGTTCTTTTAGTTTGCTGTCAGCATCAAAGTGTACTGAATGAATGTTTACGATCATAGCAAGGGCGCATTTGGTGAAAAAATAGAGAAAAAATAAAGTAGCTTTCAATCATAGGCACCACAAATATTGGGAGGGGTAAATTAGCGAGCTGAATTCATACTTCCAAAAAAAAATAATGAGGGACGGGCATTTGCCATAAACTGATTGTAAATCAGGGTAGTTTTGAAAACAGGATAAGTTCAAGACTACCTGGCTTACGGCGGTCCGTTAACATATCATCTCTATTAAAGCGGTTAAGTAGCTTACGGATGTGCTTTAACAACCGGGTGAAATCCACAAACCGACATCATTAATTACTTTTGGCGCTTAAACCCATTTAAAAATTTGAGCGGTGTAAAACAACTGGCGGGGCAAACACTTTGGTATGGTGTAAGTTCTATTGCTGCCCGTTTCATTAATTACCTGCTTACGCCTTTATTAACTTACTCTGTAGTGATAAAGGAGGCCGATTTTGGTAAAATAGGTCTAATCTATTCGGCTTTGCCCGTACTTAATGTATTATTCACCTATGGTTTTGAAACAGCTTATTTCAGATTTTCGTCGAATCAGGAAAACAAAACTGCCATTTTTAACACCGCATTTTTATCCATTATTTTTTCCACATTTCTTTTTTCTTTTATCCTTTATCAGTTTCCAGGTTTGTTGGGAAGTATTACTGGTTTGCAGGATTTTCCCGGAATTATAAAAATGAGTGTCCTTATTATTGGGCTGGATACGCTGAGCGTTATTCCTTTTGCCCGGTTGCGGCAGGAAGGAAGGCCCAAAAAATTTGCACTGATAAAAATAGCCGGCATCCTGTTCAACATCCTTTTAACCTGGTTTTTTATCAGTTACTGCCCGCAGCATTACAGCAGGCAGCATCCGGGTTTTGTATCGTTTATATATGACCCTAAAACCAACCCGGTTACCTATGTTGTACTGGCCAACCTGATACAGGCAATTATAACATTGGTGCTGCTTTCAAAAGAAGTGATGCAGGTAAGGTTTACATTTAACACAAAGCTGTGGAAGCAGATGATGGTGTATGCACTTCCCTTATTAATAGTAGGTTTTGGTGGTGTAATTAATGAGGTTTTCGACAGGCTTATGCTGCGATGGTGGCTTCCTGGCAGTAATATATACAAGGAATCGCAGGTAGGTATTTATAATGCGTGCTATAAACTCTCTATTCTTATCACTTTATTTATTCAGGCATTCAGAATGAGTGCTGAACCTTTCTTTTTTAAACAGGCGCAGGGCCAAAATCCCCAAAAGGTGTATGCCCGGGTAATGAAGTTTTTTGTGATCATTATTTCATTCATGTTTTTAGCAGTGAGTCTGTACCTGGATATATGGAAGCATTTTATAGGACCCAAGTATCGGATAGGGTTAAAAGTAGTACCGGTGCTATTACTGGCTAATATGTTTCTTGGTATTTACTATAACCTGAGTGTTTGGTACAAATTAGGTAATAAAACCATAGCCGGTGCCTGGATTACGATTACCGGCACTACCATCACACTTATAATTAATGCTCTTTTTATTCCGTTTTTTAGTTATATGGCTTGTGCCTGGGCTACCTTTTTTTGCTATGGCACTATGATGGTGATGAGTTTTATATGGGGTCAGAAAGTATATCGCATTCCGTATGCTACTAAAAAGCTGGTTGCGTACATGGTAATAGTTGTGTTGTTGTACTTTATTTTTAATGGCATTACTTATTTCTATAACAGAACCTGGTTTAACCTGGTGCTGGCAACCGGGTTGCTATTAACTTTCCTGCGGTTTTTATTACTTGTGGAAAGAAAAGAATTTGCAAAAATTCCGGTGGTAAAGAAACTGGTGCGGTAGCAGGATAAACTACAAAAATTGCTAAGCCAGATGATGGCAGTTACGGGCCTATGATGGCCCTATGGAAACATTTTCCACCTTTCCAACATATTTTAATCCCGGAAACGATTACAACGAGAAGATCGATACTCCTTACACGTAAGGATGCCTTTACATTGTATCTGTTATTATCATACATTCAATACTGTTAGAAATTTCAACCGGTTGCCTGCGAAAAAAAATCCTGATATATGAGCACATCCGGCGGTACCTTAAAAAAGGCAGCAGGTTCGTTTCAACTGTGGGGTATGGGCGTAGGGCTGGTCATTTCCGGTGAATACTATGGCTGGGAAAAAGCGGGTACTATTGGATTGCTGATTGCTGCTGCCTTGATCACCATTTTATAGGTTACGTTCATTTGTAGTTTTACCGAACTTGTCATAGCCATAACCCAATGCCGGCGGGCCTTTCAGCTATGCGCTCAACGCCTTTGAACCTGCCGGGGTACTTGTAGCAGGTTATGCCACGCTCATCGAATTTCAGTCTACTTCTTTCCATGATGCCTTGTATCTGCGGCTGGCTCATGCACAGGCAAAAGATGCCGTCTATTCTTCGCTGGATGTAACTGGCTTGCAGCAGGCTTTGGAAGAAATGGGCGTAGATAATTACACGGTAAAAAGCAAGGCCACTAACCGGGATGAATACCTGCAGGGGGTCCGACCTGGGTCGTATGCCGGATGAGGCTTCCGATCATTTTCTACACTCATTGAACGCTGCGGCTACCGACATTTCTCTCATCATTGCTGATGGGCTATCTGCCTCGCCATCAATACAAATGAAATTGTTTTTACGCAAGCATTTTTACAACTAACCAGGGCAAAAGGTTATATCCTGTCACCTGCTATTGTAACTACCATGGCCCGTGTAGCAACCGGCGATGAAATCACTCAGTTACTGAATGCCCGTCTTACCATTATCCTTATTAGCGAACGGCCAGGCCTTAGTGCTGCTGATAGCATGGGTGCTTATATTACTTACAATCCACAACCTGGCACTACAGATGAAAAACGAAACTATGTTTCTAATATCCGAAGTAAAGGATTGCTACCGGTTATTGGCTACAGAGAAAGTAATGCAATTGGTTGAAAATGCGTTGCGCCTGCAGTTGACCGGGGTGGGCTTAAAAGAGGACGGAACGTTATTGCTGAAACATTGATTTTCCCTTTGTTTATAGGGCTGACACATAGGTCTGCCCTACTTCGGCTGCATATGCACCACCGGTACAATCATTTCTTCTAAACTAATACCACCATGCTGAAACGTATTGCGATAATAATTCACATAGTAATTGTAATTATTGGGGTAACACAGAAAAATATCTTCTTTGGCAAAAATGAAAGATGAATTTACATTGGGTACCGGCAGGCAGGCTTCCCGCGGGTCCCGGAATGCTAATACGTCTTTGGCTTCGTAGTTCAGGTTTCGGCCATGCTTGTAGCGCAGGTTAGCTGTTGTTTGCTTATCGCCGATTACTTTGCCAGGACGCTGTACCCGGACACTGCCATGGTCGGTAGCCAGGATAATACGGATATTTTTATCTGCAATTTTTTTAAGAGCTGTATACAACGGGCTATGCACAAACCAGCTTTGCGTAATGCTGCGGTAACTGGTTTCGTCGCTGGCCAGTTCCTTCAGTACTTCCATTTCGGTACGGGCATGGCTCAGCATATCCACAAAATTGTACACAATCACATTCAGGTCGTTGTCCATCAGGTTATGGATATTATTCACCAGTTGCTGCCCGTCGTTGTGGTGGATGACTTTGGTATAACTGCTGCGGATACCATCCAGTTTGTGACGCTTTAATTGCCCCCGGAAAAACTCTTCTTCATTCATGTTTTTCCCACCTTCCTCATCATCATTCTTCCATTGCACCGGGTATTGCTTTTCAATATCAATGGGCATCATGCCGGCAAAAATGGCATTGCGGCAATACTGGGTAGCCGTAGGTAAAATGCTATAAAAGGTATCTTCCTCAATAATGCGAAAATTCTCTGCCCAAATAGATTGAATAGCTTTCCACTGGTCCAGCCGCAGGTTGTCAATCAGTATAAAAAATACCGGTGTGCCTTTTTCCAGGTAAGGGAACACTTTTTTTTGCATCAGTGTATGGCTCATTACCGGTACATCAGTAGCCTTCGGACTAATCCACTTGGTGTAGTTTTTACTGATGAACTTAAAAAACTCCGTATTGGCTTCATTCTTCTGTGTCTGGAACACTTCCCGCATTTCGGGACTGTCGCTTTTTTCCATTTCCATTTCCCAGTATACCAGCTTTTTATAAATGTCCATCCATTCGCTGTGGCTGGGATTGCTGTTCAGGGCCATGAATAAATTGCGGAATTCCTGCTGGTAGCTGCTAGTGGTTTTTTCCGCCACCAGGCGTTTGTTATCCAGTATTTTCTTCAGGCTTAGCCATACCTGGTTGGGGTTTACCGGCTTAATGAGGTAATCGCTGATCTGGCTGCCAATGGCTTCGTCCATCAGGTTCTCCGTTTCGTTTTTGGTGATCAGGATCACCGGAATGCCACCGTTCAGCTCTTTTATTTTAGCCAGTGTTTCCAGCCCGGTAATGCCGGGCATGGTTTCGTCCAATAGCACTACGTCTACCAGGCTTTCTTTGATATAGTCAATGCCATCGAAACCATTAGTAAGGGCATGTACTTCATAGCCTTTATTTTCCAGAAACATGATCTGGCTTTTCAGGCTATCAATTTCGTCGTCGATCCAAAGTATTTTAGCAATGCTCATGGGCGTGATTTCAGTTTTTTCAATATCCTGCCGGCCATCAAACAAACGAACGATTTCGATATACTCATCCGTTACTTTGTATAAAAGAAGATGATAGGGCAAAATGACCGTTTTACGGCAATCCGGTAAATATTCAGAAACCCTGCCCAAATGTGGAAAGGTTTGTAACAATTTTATCTTTTGAGCCGCACCCTAAATCCCTCTTCCCGAAAAATCGGGACAGGCTCTCCCGGAGAGGGACTTGAAAACCGTGTTATAGTTGTAAACATTATAATATAGGGGGTTATCTTACTTCTTAAATTTCACTACTACTTTTTCCATTACCTGTTGATGTGAAAGCGTTTGTCCATTGGCTAACTGCTCTAATGAAGCCAATGTTTTCTCTTTTTCTGCATCCGGCAATAGTTGCCACCAGTCCTGCCCATTAATTGCTTGTTGCAAAACTGATTCAATTTCTTGTAAAGCGCTGTCGTCATCGCGGGCATCTATCAACTGATGTATTTTTTCTTTTAAAGCCATATTGTAAGTTTTTATGAAAGTAAACAGATTCGCTTAACTGTCTGTTTAAACTAAGGTTGCCAACTTTCAAAAAGTTGGTAACCTTTACATCTTCCCTTTAGCTTCGCCGCCCATGCACAAAATCATCAACGATCCGGTATACGGCTTTATTACACTCGAGTACCCGCTGGTGCTGGAGGTAGTACAACATCCGTACTATCAGCGGTTGCGGCGCATACACCAGATGGCCATGGCACAACTGGTGTATCCCGGTGCGGTGCATACCCGGCTGCATCATAGCCTGGGTGCTTACCACCTCATGTGCCAGGCATTGGATGAGCTAAAGAGAAAGGAAATTCAGTTGACGGATGACGAATGTGCCGCTGCAAAAGTGGCTATTTTATTACACGACAGCGGCCACGGCCCCTATAGCCATGCACTGGAAGGCATACTGTTGCCGGGTATAAGCCACGAGGAAATGAGCCTACAGATTATGCACTGCCTGAATGATGAAATGGATGGCAGGCTGCAAATGGCCATTGATATTTTTACCGGCGTTCACCCAAAGCATTACCTGCACCAGTTAATAAGCGGCCAGTTAGACGTGGACCGGATGGATTACCTGACCCGTGACTCTTTTTTTACCGGCGTAAGTGAAGGTGTCATCGGATACGACCGGATTATTAAAATGCTGACGGTATACAACGGGCAGTTAATGGTAGAAGAAAAAGGAATCTTTTCGATTGAGAAATTTTTGCTGAGCCGAAGGTTGATGTACTGGCAGGTATACTTGCACAAAACCGTGATTGTAGCCGAGCAGATGCTGAAAAAGATTATACAACGGGCAAGGCTGATTGCAACCGATACCTGCACCACGCTGGACTATTTTCTGCAACAGGAAAACCTGTCGGCTACCAGCCCGGAGCTATTGCAAAAGTTTGCCGCACTGGACGATTACGATGTACTGGCGGCTATTAAACAATGGCAGCACCACCCGGATAAAACGTTAAGCATTTTGTGTACCTGCATGATTAACCGGAACCTGCTGAAAATAAAGTTCCTGCCGCCAACTGCTATTGAAGATGATTTAGCCGCCATGCAGCACGAAACGGCCATACGGCTACATCTAACAAAAGAAGAATGTAGTTTCCTGGTATTTAGCGGGCATGTAACCAACACCACCTACAACACCAAAGACGAACGCATACAGATTTTTTTTAAAAACGGGCAGGTAAAAGATATATCCGAAGTGGATAATGCACTGATTCAGCAAAGCCTGGCCGCCACCGTAAGCAAGCATTACATTTGCTACATTGACCACCGGATTTAAAAAAGATATGAGTGATGAGATATAAGAGATGAGTTGAAAATACAGGTTCATGAAGTTCTTACATTCATCTCTCATATCTTATCTCTCATAACTCATCTCTCATAACTTCTTAAAATGAATTTCTCCGCTGTCCAGATAGCCCAACTCATCCAGGGAAAAATAGAGGGAAATGCAGAAACCCCTGTCGTTGGTTTTGGCAAAATAGAAGAAGCCGGACCACAACAACTTGCTTTTTTGGCCAACCCAAAGTATGAGGAATATTTATACACCACGCGGGCAGCTATCGTTATTATCAACGAAGCACAGGAACTAAAACAGCCTGTACAGGCAACCCTGATCCGGGTGCCGGATGCCTATACTGCTTTTGCTACATTATTAGACATGTACCAGCAAATGCAAACGAAGCAATTAAGTGGTATTCAGCAACCGTCTTATATTGATGCTTCTGTTACCATTAGCGAAGGGGTATTTGTAGGTGCATTTGCCTACATCGGCAAAAATGTAAAAATTGGTAAAGGCGTAAAAATTTTTCCGCAGGTATTTGTTGGTGATGAGGTAACGATTGGCGATGGCACTGTTTTGCACCCGGGTGTAAAAATATATCACCAGTGCAACATTGGTAAAGGTGTAACCATCCATGCCGGAACGGTTGTGGGCAGCGATGGCTTTGGCTTTGCGCCGCAGGCAGATGGCAGCCTCAAAAAAGTGCCGCAAACCGGCAATGTAGTCATTGAAGATGGCGTAGAAATAGGTGCCGGTACCACCATTGATCGGGCTACGATTGGCAGCACACTTATTAAAGCAGGTGCTAAAATTGACAATCTGGTGCAGGTAGCTCACAATGTAGAGATTGGAAATAATACAGTGATTGCAGCACAAACTGGTATTAGCGGCAGCACCCGTTTAGGAAACAACATTATGATCGGCGGCCAGGCAGGTATTGTAGGACATTTACAAATAGCCGACGGTACTCGTATTAATGCGCAAAGTGGCGTTACCAAATCCATCAAACAACCCGGCACTGCCATTACCGGTTCCCCGGCGTATGAGTATACGGCAGCATTGCGCAGCCAGGTAGCAGCCCGGCGCCTGCCCGAAATGGAAAAGCGGCTGGCAGCGCTGGAAAAACAATTAGCAGAATTACAACAGCAGCAGGTAAGCAGACATTGATTTTGTACTGTTGTTAGCCAGTGAAAGGCTTTGTATCTTTACCCCATTTTAATAGCGCTGATTTATAAAAAGCTGGTTCCTGTGAAACCATACTCACCTTAAAACAGCCGGTTGTTATTAGCCTTCATCATTAAGAAAAAATATTGAATCAGCTTATATGAACGAAAAATCAAAGCCTTATGAAGATGGCGAAACATCCTGGGAAGAAGTAAAGGATGTGTTTAAAAGTACTACCGGCAACAAACCCTGGATGCCGGGCAGGCCATTTACAAAAACAGAACTGGCAACTTTTATTAATGAGCCACTAAAGCAGGCCAACAGCAGCCAAACCCTTAGCCTGAAAGAAGTAATGAAAAATATTCAACAACTAAAAGCCACCCATACGCATGGCAGTTAACTTAACCCTTACCGCCAGTGAGGCACTCAACGAAATTGTACTGCGCCACTTACAAAATGAAGGACTTGCAAGTGCGGAAAAAATAGAGCAGTCGTTTTATCAGGCATTTGAAAATTTTGCAAATTCTCCGGATGAAGAACTATATTTTGAAAATGAAAGCGGAGCCGATATTAATAAGGCTTTAATTGGTAAAGAATATGTGTTTATTTACCAGACTACAGGTGACGATACCACCATCCTGAATATTTGCCACAAATCCCGCAACCCATAAGTTAACCCACACATGCTTCCCCTTATTGCTACTGAACTTAGCTTCAAAACAGCCCGTAGTGGTGGCGCCGGGGGCCAAAACGTAAACAAAGTGGAAACCATGGTGGAAGGCTGCTGGGATATTGCTGCCAGCCGCCTTTTTACGGATGAACAAAAAGCTACCCTTACTGAAAAGCTCAGTAACCGCATTACAAAAGAAGGGCTGCTAATGGTAAAAAGCCAGGTTCATCGCAGCCAATTGGCCAATAAAGAAGAAGTAATAAAAAAGATGCAAGCCCTGGTGATACTGGCGCTGCACAAAAAAAAGTTACGGATTGCCGTTAAGCCTTCAAAAGTAGCTAAGGAAAAACGCCTTACTGCTAAAAAAAGGATGGGCGAAAAGAAAGCACTACGGCAACAAAAATTCACTTAAGCTCAGTACATTATGGCGAACCTGATGTATATACTTTAGGTGTTCCCATGCATCAGAATTAAAGAGGCAGGGAAAAACAAGTATTCACAATTTAAAACCAGAATGATGAGTGCAGAATTGAAAACCTGGAATAAAAATCCAGCAGAATCAGAAATAAAAAACGCCGTAGAACAATTTTTTGATTATTTAAAAAATGGAGAATTGGATAATGCCAAAAACTATGTAAAACACGCCGATGACGATTGGTTAGATACAATTTTCGCAATTTGGCAAGACCATTATTTAATTCATGAAACACCAAAAGACTCAAGTTTTGAAGGGAAAGAGTGGCTAAATGATTTGAATTGGCTTAAAGATCTGGATGTTGTTAAAGATGATTTCAATATTTATATGCCAAATGGAAAAAGAAAAAATACATCCGTAGACATAGGTTTGCAATATCGTGACGAACCATCAGGATATGCTGCGGCGTTTACGGTTAAAAATAAAGATGGTAAATACTATCTTGAGAGGGGGCTAATAGCAATGGCATAAATAAAATAAAACCCAACACCCCACCCGGTGCGTGTCGCCATCTAAAGTATAGTCACATCTTTTTAATTAAACCAAACAGGTTACTTTATAGAGAAATACGAAGGACTTTTAGATACTGCTATACTTTATAAAGTTAAAATTTACATGAACCCATCATTAAAGTTTACTTCAGATTATAGAATAAGGCCACTCTTTTCTTTTGGAACGAGGGTGAGGCCGCATTGTAATGGAATGAAAGACTTATGTATATATTTTAGGGTACGGCGAACATATCAGTTAGCTTCGATCGGCTGGTATCGGAGGTCAGACCGTAACTTCGCAAAGGCTGTATGCAATAAGTAGCTTCGTAAAAATTGTCTGCCTTCGGTGCCGACAGGTATATCCTAAAACCAGTTTTACCATTGATCAGGCATTTGCTTTTTACCTTATTTATGATACTTCATTGTACCATAAATCATGCGCAGCCAAAAGCAAAACAGGTAAATACAAAACGTTTTTTTTCTTTACAAATCCATTTTGAAAACCGGGTCGACACCCAACTACTAAATCTTGATTCTACTTACATCAATCCACATGGCGAACCATTCACGGTACGAAATTTCCGGTATTACATCAGCCAATTTTCAGTTACCGATACAAAGGGAAAAGTTTGGCCGTTACCATTAATGTATTTTTTGGTCGATGAACGAAAACCGGAAAGCAAAACTATCTCACTACAAATCCCTTTTCAAAACATTAGTGTCATCCAGTTCAGTATTGGGGTAGATAGCATAAAAAATGTAAGTGGCGTACCAACCGGCTCTTTAGATCCTGCCAATGGCATGTTCTGGACCTGGAACAGCGGCTACATCATGGCAAAATTAGAAGGGGCTTCAGCGGTATCATCTGCGCCGCAACATAGCTTTACCTACCATATTGGCGGGTTCAGAAGGGGGGAAAACGCTTTACGGAGAATAACGTTACCATTGTTACAACCGGCAACACTATCTGAAAAAAAAATTACTGGCGTTACCATTGCTGCTAATATTAACGCTTGGTTTGCCGGAAGTACAGCTATTAAAATTAAAGAGCAGCCTTTTTGTATGAATCCCGGAAAACTGGCCATGCAAATAGCAGATAATTATGCGGAGATGTTCAGCGTTATACCTTAGAAAAGTTATCCAAATAACTTGAACATTTCATCAATCTGGCCTGGTCGCCTCCAAACCCTCCCGACCTATCGGTACGGGACAGGCTCTAAAGGGGGCTTTTGAACACTTTCAAACTTCATAGGAACTTCAAAATACTCGTAGTTATCACTAATTTTTCAGCTAAAAACGAGTTCCCCTTTAGGGCAATGTCATTAAGTGAAGGATTGTAGTATCAGTTATGCGCCGTAGGTGCAACCTGTTTGTAGAAGATAGAAATCCTTGATGTTGGTGCATGCCACGTAGTGGCTACCTGATCAGAGAAGGGGTAGCCACTACGTGGCAATGATTCCCTTTGCCTCTTTGTTTGCTACAAACAGATAGCCCCGATGGGGCTTATCTTAATGACATTGCCCTAAAGGGGTTAGGGGCAACCAACGCCGAATAAAATCCTGCTTCAATTGTACAAGTTATTTTGACCACTTTACTTAGCATCTTATGAAACCTATTCTTTTTATTCTGATGGCAGCGTTCATTAGCTTGGCGCTGTTGCCTGCTATTAAGAAAAAGAAAGCCCCCACACCTGTTACCCTGACGATTCCCAAAGGCTGGCCGCCTATCAGTTACCTCCTGGACAGTAACCACCTCACGAAAGAAGGCATTACATTAGGGCGCCGTCTTTTTTACGATGGACAACTAAGTAAAGACGGAAATTTTCCCTGTGCAAGCTGCCACCAGCCTTTTGCAGCAATGGCCAATTTTGAGCACAACCTCAGCCACGGATTCAATAACCAGTTTACTACCCGCAATGCTCCCAGCCTGGCCAACTTAGCTTGGCAAAAGGCGTTTGACTGGGATGGTGGTATATCGCATTTAGACCTGCAACCACTACACCCCATTACCGCTGCCAACGAAATGGCAGAAAACCTGGATACCGTTATCTTTAAACTAAAGCGGGATACTGCCTACAGACGGCTATTTACTGCAGCATTCGGATCCCCACTAATTAATACCCAACGCATTACCAAAGCACTAAGCCAGTTCTTGCTAACGCTTATCAGTTCCAACAGTAAGTACGATCAGGTAAAAGCCGGTAAAGCAGTTTTCAATTTGCCGGAAAGCTTGGGATATGATATGTTCAAACAGAAATGTGCAGCCTGCCATACCGAACCGTTGTTCACGGATTTCACGTATCGCAATAACGGTTTGCCGTTAGACACTGTTTTGAAAGATTATGGCCGTATGCAGATTACACATCAGCCGGAAGATTCCTTAAAGTTTAGGGTGCCTTCGTTACGCAATGTCATGCTCACTTTTCCATATATGCATGATGGCCGGTTATATAGCATTTATGATGTACTGGACCATTACAGTACTAAAATGGTGGTTGGCCCCACAACAGATTCCTTGCTGAAAAAGAAACTGCCCCTTTCCAATTTTGAAAAGGGGCAGTTAGTAGCTTTTTTATTAACACTTACCGATAGTAGTTTTCTAAAAGATGAACGGTTTGTACAACCGGTATATAATCATCCCCACTAACAATTTATGATTTGTGATTTTTGAATTGTGATTTGTTGAGCAGTGCAATTCTTTATAAAAATCTGTCTTCCACAAAAGACGATTTGATTTAGATATAAAAGATTTATACCTGCCAACTGCCTGATTTTTTTCTGCCAACTAACTCTTCGTTCTTCTGCGGGCCTGCATTTGTGTTAAAATATCCCGCTGCTTTTGTACTTCGGCTACCTGGTCTGTTTGCTTTTTGCGGTTGTCTTCTATATCATTTTGTAACTTTTGCAAACGTTTTTGCATATCATTTCCATCGTCCACCAGGTTGCTTGATTTTTTCTCTGCTTTCTTTACTTCATCTTCCTGATTTTTTATTTCCTGTTCCAGGCTGTAATCACCAGTAGTCGTATTGAGGCTATTTAAAAAATTGGTGCTGCCTGTGCTGAAATCCTGCACATTGCCGGAGCCGGCTACTGCTTGTGTGCTTGATAGCCCAACCGGGTTTACAATCATATAAACTGTACTGGCATTTTTATCTTTATCTCTTTTCTCCACTTTAAATTTTGCATCAACGGGGTTAGGCCCGATTTCGGGCAGTACTACATTGTTATATTCAGTAAAGCCTTTCCGGTCATTGCTTTTTACGCCCATACTTTTAAAACGATTCTTAATAGCATCTTCGGCTGTAGATTTCGGATAGGGAAAATCAGCAATATAACATGGTACTTGTTGCTTATCATATTCAACCGTACCCTGGCGTGGTTGTGCAACGGCAGCTATGCAGAAAAACAAGACCGTAATACACACCAATGAAATTTTTTTCATGAAAATAGTTTTGTAAATTGTAGCTAAACGAAATACATGCCAAAGCGTAATGGCTTCTGTTAATTGAATAACAGGCAGTTATGTTATATACTCTTTTACGATGTTACCGTTGAAACAGTAAGCAGTGTACTCCCCTTGAAGGATTCCCAAATCCCTTCAAGGGGTTGTAGCAATTAGTTGTTGCACACTTTGCAGAAAATTCAGCGTAAGATTATAAACCAGGCTACGCACTCATTTCAATTTTTAAAATTATGGTGAACAACTAATGAAATTTGAGTAGTCAACTAAATTTTGACTCTACCTTTCAACAAACCCTTGCAGGGATTTGAGCACCCTTCAAGGGTGTTACGAAAATTTACCTGTCTGGCTCGTCTTGCAGTTTTTTAAGCCGGCAGGCGTACCGGCAAATACCAGTTCACCACCACCATCGCCGGCTTCGGGCCCCAGGTCTATTACCCAATCGGCATTTTTGATGACGTCGGTATTGTGCTCAATAATAAGTATGCTATGCCCTTGTGCAATAAGGGCATTAAAGGAGGTGAGTAGTTTTTGAATATCGTGAAAATGAAGCCCGGTAGTAGGCTCATCAAAAATAAATAATACGTTGCCGGCCTGTTTGCCCTTGCCCAGAAAAGAAGCCAGCTTTACCCGTTGTGCTTCACCGCCACTCAATGTATCGCTGCTCTGGCCCAGTTTTACATAACCCAGGCCTACATCCTGCAATGGCTTTATGGCATTGTGAATACTTTTTTCGGCTGCAAAAAATGGCAATGCTTCATCCACACTCATTTGAAGCACATCATGTACGCTCTTGCCATTGTAGGTTACTTCCAGCACTTCTTCTTTAAAACGCTTGCCCTTGCATACTTCGCATACCAAGTGCACATCTGCCAGAAACTGCATTTCCACTACCTGTTCGCCCTCGCCTTTGCAGGTATCGCAGCGGCCGCCATCGGTATTAAAACTAAAATGCTTGGGCTGAAAACCACGTAGCTTACTTAGCGGTTGGCCGGAATACAGATCACGCATGGCATCCCAGGCTTTAATATAAGTAACCGGATTGCTGCGGCTGCTTTTACCAATCGGGTTCTGGTCCACCATTTCAATTTGGGTAAGCCAGTTCACATCGCCTTCAATGCCGGCATGTTCGCCTACTTTATCCGCTATTTCGCCTTTTAGTTTTTTAAGCCCGGGGTATAAAATCTGTTTTACCAGGGTGGTTTTGCCGCTGCCGCTTACTCCGCTTACTACGCACAGGCACTCCAGCGGAAAGGTAACATCAATATTTTTGAGGTTATTGTGCCGGGCACCGGTAACAGTAATACTGCGTTTCCTTTCCTTGCCAACCGTTGGCACTTTAATTTCCAGTTTGCCGCTCAGGTATTGCCCGGTCAGGCTTTCTTTATTTTTGATAATAGCGGTATAATCACCTTCGGCTACCACTTCGCCACCTAAATGACTTGCCAACGGCCCCATGTCAATAATATGGTCGGCATGCTGCATCATCATTTCATCGTGCTCCACCACTACTACGGTATTACCCAGATCCCGCAGGTTTTTCAATACGGCAATCAGCCGTTCCGTATCCCGGCTATGCAGGCCAATACTCGGTTCGTCCAGTATGTACAGCGAATTGGTAAGATTGCTGCCCAGGCTGCGGGTAAGTTGTATGCGCTGGCTCTCGCCACCACTTAAGGTGTTAGCAAGACGGTTCAGGGTAAGATAGCCCAAACCTACGTCCATCATGGTTTGCAGGCGTACGTTTATTTCCAGCAAAATGCGTTTGGCAATTTCAGCCTGCGTATCGGTTAGTTGTAAATCAGCAAACCATTGGTGTAAATATTTGATGGGCATTTCGCATAGTTCGCCTACATGCTTATCCGCCACCTTTACGCAAAGTGCCTCCTTGCGCAACCGAAAACCACCACATTCCGGACAGGTAGTTTTGCCCCGGTAGCGGCTTAGCATTACGCGGTACTGCACTTTGTACAGGTTGGCTTCCACTTCTTTAAAGAATGCGTTGATGCCCTGAAAATAATCGTTGCCTGTCCAAAGCAGGTTGTATTGCTGCGGTGTTAAATCGTGAATGGGCTTATGAATGGGAAAACCAAACTGGTTAGCCGTGCGGATAAGGATGCGGTTCCATTCGCCCATTTTTTCGCCTTTCCAGGGGGCTACTGCATTTTCATAAATGCTGAGTCGTTTATTCGGAATTACTAAATCCGGATCGATGCCCAATATTTTTCCAAAGCCTTCGCAAACAGGACAGGCGCCAAATGGATTATTAAAAGAAAACAGGTTGGGCACCGGCTCTTCAAACGTCATTCCGTCGAGCTCAAACTTGTTGGAAAAATGTTGCAGTTTTTCTTCGGCACCAACCTGCACATATAGTTCGCCTTCACCCTCAAAAAAAGCAACGTCCACTGAATCGGCTATGCGGTGCTTATCTTCTTCGTCGTAATCTTTTACCACAAAGCGGTCAATCAACACATACACCTGTTGCTTGGCATCTACAGCCGTGTAAATATCCCGAAGCAGTTGTTCATCTTCAAAAGCTTCATCAATACGTACGGGACTATTGTTATAATAAATACGGGTGAATCCTTTCTGGATCAGAATGTTCAACTCTTCTTTTACATCCCGCTTGTTATGCTGCTTAAACAGGGAGAAGAGTAATACCTTTTCCCCGGTGGGCAGCCCGGCGATGGTGCTCACTACATCTTCCACCGAATCTTTTTTTACCACCCGGCCACTGATAGGCGAAATGGTAACACCAATACGGGCAAACATTAGCCGCAGGTAATCATAGGTTTCCGTCATGCTGCCTACGGTACTGCGGGGCGTACGGGCACTTACTTTTTGCTCAATGGCAATGGCCGGGCAAAGGCCTTTTATATAATCGACGTCGGGTTTATCCATCCGCTGCATAAACTGCCGGATGTAGGCACTCAGGCTTTCGGCATAGCGGCGCTGGCCTTCGGCAAAAAGGGTATCAATCGTAAGCGAACTTTTACCGGAACCGCTGACACCAGTAACAACGATCAGCTTGTTTTTGGGAAAGCTGACATCAACGTTTTTGAGATTATGCGTTCGGGCACCTTTTATAAAAATGGAATCGGAAGAATGGAGTTTTGAATCTTTCTTAGCTGCTTTGGCTTCCTTATTGAGAACAGTTTGCTGCATTAAAATTCCTTGAGCGTTTATGTATCGGGAAAAGTATGCAAGCTAAACAAATTAGCAACCTATTCAGTCGTCAACTTTTAGCAAACCTGTTTCGAACAGGAAATTGTTTCGGGAATCAGTTGCAGCTTTTACTTTCACCGGTTGCATGGTAAAAGATTGCAAATCCGTATCGTCGCTAATGATGAAGGCACAATTAAACTGCACGTCTTAGGCAAAGAGGTAATTGTCTTTATGTGACCAATAAATGTATTTGCCTATTCTGCTGTCATCCATTTATTTCTAAGGAAAGCTTTCAAAGTAAGTTGAACAAAAATTGGAATGTAACAGAGTTATGGCCCACAACCGTCGATGGCTATAATGCACCCTGTTAAATTTGTTTGTTGGCACACATAGCCCCTTTGCATTGGAAGGCTAATACACTTCGGTTGAGGCTGCCCGGCAAAGAAGGGTAACGGCTTTGTTTATCTGCTCCAATAGTATTGGGTAATACCCATTATTTTCATATTCAATGTATCCATAAGTCGGCACTGTTCAACTCATTCTAAACCCTCTACCAGGCTATCATCAGCAATAAGAAAGTTAATAAAATTTGATAAATACATAGTAGCAAATAGTGCTAAAGAAACAGAAGTATTAGTATTAAAAACTAAACTTTTCAGAAAAGATGGTTTGAAAGCAGACTTTTTAGTAGAAACAGATTGTATATCAACTAATTTTAGGCGGTGTTTCAATCTTTCATTTTTTTTAACAAGTACCGATGCAGCGCAGGATTTTAGATACACTAATTTAGTGCAGAATATAAAAACAAAAGAACCGCCTATATCGTATATTTTTTACTCCTGATTATCTTTTATTCCTCTAAAATTAATTATACAATGGCGGGGCTACCGAATTTAACCGATACCCAACTGATAGAAATATATGCCAACGGCAACGTTTCAGGTATTGAGACATTGGTTGGGCGTTATAAAGACAAAATATACTCTTCGATTTACTTCATGGTAAAAGACAAATACCTTGCCGAAGACTTATTTCAGGATGTCTTCATTAAAATCATTGACACCATCCGGCAGGGCCGGTACCATGAGGAAGGTAAATTTTTACCCTGGGCGATGCGTATAGCCTATAACATGTGTGTCGATCATTTCCGCAAAGTGAAACGTTCGCCGGCCATCCGGTCTACGGATGGTACCGACCTGTTTAGCTGGATGCTGATTGATGAGGGCAGTGCCGATACAGGTATTACCAAACGCCAAACCTACGACCGGGTACGTACCATGCTGGAACAGTTACCCGAAGATCAGAAAGAAGTGATCATCCTGCGCCACTATGCCGACCTTTCATTTAAGGAAATTGCTGCGATGACTAATTGTAGCATTAATACCGCCTTGGGCCGTATGCGGTATGGTTTAATTAATCTGCGGAAAATGATGCTGGAAAAGCAAATTACCCTGTAATCTGTTATTTTAATACGATACGCTTTTCATGGCATCCTGTTTGTTTTTCAAATTTTGCACACCAAAAGCTATAAACGACTTGTCACTTTATGCTTCCAACTGCACCTCCTGCCGGTAATTTAAACGATTGCGGCGCCATACGCACTGGTTAGTATAAAGTGACACCAAATTGAAAGCGGCTATTCCGAGGTATCGGGATAGCCGTTTTTTATATCACATCCTTGTATTTTATTCTGAAAGAATCTGACTTACACATTATATCAGATTAACTTAGATAGTGAACCTGTTTAATATTTTAACAATCAACCACAACTTGTCCCAGATTCCTAGTCTGTACAGGCACAACATTTTTTGGATCCAACCAGCGTAGAAAACGGGTGTGGGAATACAATGTAACCACATAGGCACATAGTACACATAGGAATACAGGTGTGGGAGTACAAAGCATACATGAGGTAACATAAGCCTTGGTTTTGAACTTTTATTCTTGCATTTATTTGTATTCCTGTATTCTTATGTATCTACCGTGTCCGCCTGGGCGGATGTGCCTATGTGGTTCAAAAATGTATTTCTATGTACTGATGTGTCTGTGTAATTTATTGTCGCTACTAACGGCCTGTGCTTGTTAAATTACTAAACATCCACAGTGGAAAATACTTGGCTGCTTACATTTATTTGTTTATTGCTAACCTGCCTGTAGCGGGCAAGTTGCCTATTGCCTATTTGAATCTGGTATTAATTATGACTAATGCTTATGTATGGTGTAAGTCAGATCCGCCTCCGGCGGATAAACTACAAGGGGTGTTTCCTAAACTCCACCTTTACCGTTTCCAAATGCTTTAAAAATTTCTCTACCGTTCCCACCTCTCCATAGCCTACACCATTCGGATACAACAACTGACCGTCAGTATTAAGATATACATAAAACGGCTGCGATACATTTCCAAAACGATTGTATTCAATGTCCAGATTTTTATCGCCCAATGTTTTGATATTATGGCCCTGCTTGTCTTTGTAAATCTCATTATCCGGCAGGTCTGTTTTATCATCCACGTACAATTGTACTAATACAAAATCTTCCCGAAGGCTGCGTTGCACAGTTGGGTCAATCCATACACCAGCTTCCATTTTGCGGCAGTTGGCACATGTATGGCCGGTAAAGTCAATCATTACCGGTTTTCTTACCTGTTTGGCTACCGCCATGCCTTCCTCCAAATCAAAAAATGCGTTTAGGCCGTAAGGTGCTTTAAACAGGTTGGTATATTTAGTAGCCTTTATCATCTTCTCACCATTGGCAGTTGCGGTTCCACCCGTCTGTTTGGCTTTTATTTCCTCTGTGCTTTCGTACAAATTAAATTGCTGAGTGCTTGGGTTTGGCAAAATGCCACTCATGCTTTCCAATGGAGCACCCCACATACCAGGCAGCAGGTAAAGTGCAAACGTAAAAGAGATACCTGCTATAAAAAATCGGAACAGGTTTACATGTTCCATTGGGCTATCGTGGCTAAACCGAAGCTTGCCCAACAGGTAAATGCCCATTAAAACAGCAAGCACTACCCAGGCCGCAATAAATACATCCCTGTTTAAAATTCCCCAATGCTGAGCCTGATCGGCCCCGCTAAAAAATTTGAGTGCCAATGCCAGTTCAATAAAACCGAAAACCACCTTTACACTATTCAGCCAGCCACCGCTTTTAGGGAGGCTGCTAAGCAGATTGGGAAACGTAGCCATAATAGCAAATGGTATGGCAAAGCCAATTCCAAAGCCCAGCATACCGATTACCGGCGCCAGCCCGATACCGCTTTGGGCGGTAGTTACCAGCATAGCACTTACAAATGGCCCGGTGCAGCTAAAAGACACGATGACCATCGTGAGTGCCATAAAGAAAATACCAGTAATGCCTTTACCGCCACCGGCTTTGCTATCGGCGGCATTGGTCCAACTGCTGGGTAGCGTAATTTCAAAAGCACCGAGGAATGAAATGGCGAACAGCAGAAATACCGCAAAGAAGATGAGATTGGCAGTGGTGCTGGTACTAATTTGGTAAATAGGCCGGGGATCACGGGAAAAAGCGACCAGCAAAAGGGCCGGAACCGTATAAATAAAGATAATAAAAAAGGCGTAAAGCCAGGCTTTGCGGATACCTTCGGAACGACTCTTGCTTTTTTTAGTAAAAAAACTGGCCGTCATTGGCAGCAGTGGAAATACGCAGGGGGTAAAAACCGCCGCCAGCCCCAGCAGGATAGCTGTCAACGCCAGCATTCCCAGACTACTTTCTTCTTTTTGGGGTGTAGGTGTGTTGTTACTATTTTTTTGATATGCATTTGCCGGAGGCTTAACAGTAATTTTCAATACTTCCGCCGGCAGACTTTCCAGCGAACCTCTATTATCAATGAAACCTTCTACATTAAAGACCAGCCGTACACTGTCTTTTGTGCTAAATTCTTGTTTCCATTGTACGCTGTCAGTAAAATAGGTGACGTTGGCTTGTAACTGTGGGTGCCTTGTAGTGATGGCTCTACCGTCTTGTACAACCGGGCCAAGCGGTTTTATAGTATTGGTAGTATCAAAAATTATGGTGCTATAGGCCGGCAACTCCTGCCCGGGAGGATTGATACTAAAAATTTTTACACCGGAATCTGGTTTAGCAGTAATGCAAACAGTACATGTAGTGTCGCTTTTTTTTATTTGTGTAATAAAAAAAAGCACATGAGTAGAGTCTGCTGCAGTAACTATAAAACCCGAAAGTATAAAGAGTACAGATAGAAATAACTTCATTTTTTAACCGCACAGGCATTTAAGATGCACAAAGATGAACATAGAAATACACAAAAAGCTATTTCAAAAAGAACCATTAAAACTGGTAACCTCAATAATTAAGCATAACCACATAAGATATTTTAATATTTACAATTTCTGTAGGCCTTTGATTTCAATTGTATTACTATGAGGACCTATATCTAACAAATAGGATAAATTGTGCGACAACGTTCCTACAGGGTTAAAAATTATTGCAACGCAACGGTGAAAGGTTTTGACGCAGGTGGCAGGCAGCGTTCGTCATTGCAGGTCATATATTCCAAAGTACCGGTTACTTTGGTAGGCACCGCTGTTTTTAAGGTATACACCTGAACCAGGTCAATGTTATTGGTATAAAACTTTACCATTTCGCCGGTAGATGGATCTTTCATGCTTACGGGCTTTCCTTTTGCCTGTAAGGTACCTGTAGGCGTTGCCAGGGGATTTTTTGCAAATTTTACCGATGTGGCCACGCCAATATCTCCTTTATGATCCAGCGTATATACATGCCAGCCGGGATCAATCATGGCTGTGATATGCACTTCATAGGTTTTGTCACTAATTTTTTTGGAAGTGTAGCTCCATTTTACCGGATTTTGTACCTGGGCAACAGCTGCTGCCACCATCAAAAATCCAATAAAAGAAAATACCAGTTTATTTATATTATTATTTGTTAACATATTGTTTAGCTAAAGGGTTATGACATTATACTTTAGGCATCTTATGGACAAGATACCATAGCTGAGAAAAGGATCCGCAAAGCTACTCCATTCAACAGCTACCGGTGAAAAGGCCTTGTTAATTAAGTATGCCCATTTCCCGGAATACCTGCACACCATCCGTATTGCCGAGAAGCGGATTGCAGGCCCGTTCCGGATGTGGCATCATCCCAAATACATTTCTGCCCGTATTGCAAATACCGGCAATATTGCGGATGGCCCCGTTGGGATTAAAGTTGTTTGCACCGTCTGTGCCGGCTACATACCGGTAAATTACCTGATCGTTGTTTTCCAAATTATTTAGCGTTTGCTCATCTGCATAATAGCGGCCCTCGCCATGTGCCACCGGTATTTTCAGCGCCTGCCCGTTAGTACTTTGTATCCATACATTTTTGCAAATAAATTTCTGGCTCTCATTACGAAGCAGTATGCCGGGTAGCAGGCCCGCCTCGCATAACACCTGAAAGCCATTGCACACGCCCAGTACTTTACCGCCATTATTGGCAAAGTCAATAACGCTTTGCATCATAGGGCTAAAGCGGGCAATCGCACCGCAGCGCAGGTAATCGCCAAAACTGAACCCTCCAGGCAGTATGATACAGTCATTAGTTGTGTACGAGGAAATGTCCTTATCCTTATGCCACAGCATTTCAACGGATTGATTTAACTGTTGCAAAGCATTGTACATATCCCTGTCGCAATTGCTGCCCGGAAAAACAACTACACCGAATTTCATGATGTAAGAATTTTGATTTGTTTGCGACCATCAAGGTCGGCATCGATAATTTAGGATTTAAATAATAAGCACTGTTTGGGCGATGCCAACCTTTTTTGCAGCATGTACGGTTTTATTTAATCTGTTTGCTTTAAAGATTGCTATTGTTGAAAAGCTTCCCACTTATAAGCATTCGAAACAAATGCAAACACATCATCATAACAAATTTGCGATGTCCATTCAGGCTTTCAAAATTAAAGGACAGCATCGCCTGAAGTGTATAAAAATTTGATTGTTGTGAATGGAGCGATGCCGGCCTTCTATCATTTGTCTATTTTCCCATTGCTTCATAATGCCGTAGGCAAATTACAATTATTACAAATACAATTACCCAAAACAACAGCGATGGCCAGAACAGCTTTTTAGGATACACAAAAGCCGAAGCAGCAAAACAGCCAAATGGAAATACTGCCAGCGCAAAGCTATCCGTACCATCACTGGTTTTGAAAAAAAGTAATGCAGTACATAAAATTGACATTAATAACAAAATACGCCAGTTTTTTCGTGGCTGAATCAGCATCCGCCTCAGGTTGGCCTGCCAGCAATAAATGCCTGTTATCGTCCACAGTAATACGGCGCCACCGGCTATCAGGCTGTACACATCCCTGGAGATATGCTGTACAGAAAACCGGAACAACGGTATTTGTTTCTGCAGATACCAGGCCCCTTTTATGAACTGCCATGAAAGATAAATATAATACGGCGTCAACAGCCCCAGTACCAATAACAACCATTCCTGTACCCTAAAAGTGCGCATGGTAACTACCGCCCCCATTATTGCAATGATGAAAACAGCAAATGGATGGTATAAAATAGTCCCAATGCCGGTAGCCAGGCCAATATTGTAAATCGTAGTACGTGGCAGGTTACTGTTGTACAATGCCATACACTGCCGAAAAATAAAAATGAGTAATGGCAGTAATAACAACGGTGCTGTAAGTAAATTAGCTCCCGGCACCAGAGACGATAGCAGCAACATGCTTAAAGCAACCATAAAACTGGTTTTGGGAAACATACGCTGGCTCATAATTACCGTGTTGGCGTACAGCGCACAGCTTATATGGATGAGCAGCGCCATAAATGCTGAAAAGCCACGGCTCCCGCCACCGGTGTACCAACTGTTCAGCCAAGTGGGCAACAAGCCGGTACCTACCTGATAAGTAATAGCCGGCGGATGTAGTAAATAAGCCAGTTTAGCCATTATAGCCAAAAAAACCAATGCCACTACATGAAATGTATTTCTATCTCTAAAAAAACCAACCAAGGAAGTTCAAAATTTAAGGTTCAAAGTTTAAAGTTCAAGACTCAAGGCTCAGTTATTTTATCATCGAACCGGGTTTATTTGTTTCTTGTCCCTTGCTTCTTGTTTCTTGTTTCCTGAATAAGGAGCAAAGGCAAAAATAACCGGCTGGAATCAGTTTCCGGGAAATGTTATTGTTTAAAAGCAATTGTACCGGATTTATCTAAAACAGCATGATTGGTATTACTGTAAAAAGTGAAAATAAAATAACGTACACACAGGCTGCTATTTTCGCAGCATGAAATTTTTGGTGATCCGTTTTTCATCCATTGGCGATATTGTGCTTACTACTGCTGCCATTCGCTGCCTGAAACTCCAGGTACCCAATGCTGAGGTTCATTTTTTAACCAGGTTATCTTTTAAGGCAGTTACAGAAGCCAACCCGTACATCGACAAATTTTTTTACCTGGACCACCATCTGAGCGCTATAATTGCTGCCTGTAAAAAAGAGAATTATGATTATGTGGTTGATCTGCATAAAAATTTCCGCAGTTTAAAAATAAAACTGGCTCTGCATTGCAAGAGCTTAACCTATCAAAAAGAAACCTTTTCTAAATTTCTACTGACCAGGCTGCATATAAATACAATGAGCGGCAGGCATATTGCCGACCGATGCCTGGATACGCTGCAACCATTGGGTGTGGTAAACGACGGAAAAGGACTGGATTATTTTATACCGGAAACGCAGTGTGTAAAAGAAGCTGAGATTCCTGTCAACCATCAGGATGGTTTTATTGCGATTGTAATCGGCGCCTCTTATTTCACTAAGAAATTACCGGTAGAAAAGCTACGCCGGTTATGTGCAGCTATTCATTTTCCGATAATACTGTTAGGCGGTAAAGAAGACAGGAATGAGGGAGAAGCCATTGCTTCCGTTGATCCGGTAAATATTTTTAATGCCTGCGGCAAATTCAGCCTGCACGGTTCTGCTGATCTGATCCGTAAATCCCGGCTGGTCATCTCACACGATACCGGCCTGCAATACATTGCCTGCGCCTTTAATAAAAAAGTATTAGCTATATGGGGCGGTACTTCTCCGCTGCTGGATGTGGAGCCTTATTATGGTAATCTTCAGTATGCAGATGCGGCATATCATAATTTTATTGTCCCGGGCCTGCCCTGCCAGCCCTGTTCCAATTACGGTTTAAAAAAATGTCCCCTTGGTCATTTTAAATGTATGAATCAGCAAAATATAGAAGCCATAGCGGAAAAGGCAAATGGGCAATAGGCAAATGGGCAATTGTAAAGACGCAATGCTTGCGTCTATTTATGGTAAGCAGACGGTTTTGAATTCATAAACCAGTTACCGCTCATCCTAAAACCCGGATAATAACAATGTTGCCTGCCGAACCATTGATATAGTGGCGTAAACCGGCGTTACCATCATCACTATACACAAATCTGCAATTCTAAAACTGCAGAAATTCTTGCCAAGAGCGGTTAAATAGTTTACTAATTCATTGATTGTAAGCTGATTGATTCTTTTTTTAAAGAGCCATCTCTTTTGTTTCCAGAATAAACCCTGATCATCCGGATGCCTGATATTTTCTGTTTTGCCACTAAACTATCCTGGACCGTAGGGTGTGTACATTTTACACTAATACCAGTTTTAGACCGGTTATTAGTCAAAAACCACCGCTTAGCAACTAATGACTATGCCGCTGGAAATTGTCAATCTACATTTGCACTCACAAATCAAAACACATAAAAAAATGAAAAAGATTTTCACATTCGCAACCGCACTTATCCTGATAATTGGCGTTAGCAAAGCTGCTAAAAACGACATTGATCTGAAACCAGCTACTACTGCCTCAAACGATAATAAAACTACAGTGCCTGCAGTTGCAATCGCCTCTACATCAGTAACTATGGCAGATCTGATGAAGGAAAACCAACAATTGAAACTGGCGCTGCAAAAAGCAAACGCTGAAAAAGAAGCACTTGCCAGCCAGGTAGATTACCAGCATAACATGCACTATACTACAGTGAGCCTTTACGAAGCACAACTGCAGAAAAAAGAAGAAGATGCAAAAGACCAGTCCGGCTTTGCCTGGATGATGCACAACGTAATTCTTAAACTTACTAATGCTGTAAATACTGCCAAATAATTATGATTAGTCATATTGAAAAATGAAAAAGGGCCTTCCGGTGTGGAAAGCCCTTTTTTGTTGCCCCAAAGTAATTTATACATTATCAGGTGTTTGTTATTATCTACAAAATATAGTCGTCCATTATTAATAGCACTGCTGGTTTCATCAGTGTCAGGAATTTTTTTTCAGATACTGTTGCACTTCCTTTTTTGTATCCCGTTCTTTTAGGGTTTCCCGTTTATCATGCACCTTTTTTCCTTTGCCCAGGCCTATCTCCAATTTTGCCCAGCCTTTATCCGTAAAAAAAATTTTTAGCGGTACAATGCTGTAGCCTTTCTCTTTCATTTTGGTTTCCAGTTTCCGGAGTTCCTTTGCCTCCAGCAGCAGTTTGCGCTCCTGGGTAGGCAAGTGGTTGTAAATAGTGCCTAATTTATACTCCGAAATATGCAGGCTTTTTACGTAGAGTTCACCTTTCTCAAACAGGCAATAGGCATCGTTGAAACTGGCTTTGCCTGCCCGTAACGATTTTACCTCCGTACCGGTAAGTACCAGCCCTGCTATGTATTTTTGTTCAATAAAATAATCATGATAGGCGGAGCGGTTACTGATTTCCATAATTTTTTCTTTTCACCACATAGGAACATAAGGTTCACAAAGGGTCATATAGGCATGCAAAGAGAATGTAAAGTTTTGAATAGAGAAATTATTGACTCTTCGGCATATTAGGGGAATTGAGTCTATACCATTTTATTTGGGTCGTCAAAACGCTGAACGGGTGAACCCAAAACACCATTTCTACTAATTTTACCGAAGAACTAAACTATTTGGAAGATGCCAGAGGGGAGATGAATAGCGATATATTGTATGAGAGTGATTCTTCTCTCCTCTTTCACTGAAAGAGAAGAAAACAACAAATCAAAGATTGCCAATGCAGGTAAGTAAAGGTATTGAGCCGGGTAAAAAAATTCAGTTTGTAGGCCGTACCCGTGATGATTTAAAAACAAAGCCAGAATAGCAACCATCATTCACGATTGACGATTCACGCATTCATCCCTCTAACAACATCAGTAGTTGTGCCAGTTTGGTTTTGAGTTCTTTGCGGTTTACGATGAAATCCAAAAAACCATGTTCTAACAAAAATTCACTTTTTTGAAAGCCGGGCGGCAATTCTTTTTTGATAGTTTCCTTTACTACCCTTGGCCCGGCAAAACCAATCAGCGCATCTGGTTCGGCTATAATAATATCGCCCAACATGGCAAAAGAAGCAGTAGTGCCGCCAAAAGTGGGATCAGTACAAAGGCTGATGTAAGGAATTTTAGCATCGCTTAGCTGGCTGAGTTTACCACTGGTTTTGGCAAGTTGCATCAGACTAAAAGCACTTTCCATCATACGGGCGCCTCCACTTTTATTAATGATCATAAATGGAAAGCGGTGCTCCAGGCAGTAATCAATACTACGCGAAATCTTTTCACCCATTACACTTCCCAAGCTGCCACCAATAAATTCAAAATCCATGCAGGCTATTACAAAATCGTGGCTGTTCAGTTTTCCAACAGCTACACTAATGGAATCATGCAGATCTGTTTTGGCGTAGGTTTCTTCCAGCCGTTTTGTGTAGGGCTTCAAATCTGTAAAGCCCAAAAAGTCTTTTGAGCGGATGCCGGCAAACAATTCTTCGTATTCCCGTTCATCAAACAATATGTCAAAATACTCTTCACTGCCAATACGGTGGTGGTAGCTGCACTTAGGACATACAAACAGGTTTTCTTTCAGATCCAGTACCGTACAAGTGTACTTACAGTTCGGGCATTTTATCCAAAGGCCATCCGGTGCATCCCGCTTTTCGGCGGTAGTGGTAAGAATACCTTTATTTTTTCTTTTAAACCAGCTTCTTTTTTCTCTTGCCTCCATGTCTTGCGTCATTACTTCCTCACCGGAAAGGTTAATTTCAAAATCATCAATATTTTTTGTTTCCTGAATCATTAATACTGCTTTTTCGCCACAGCGAACTGCTTAATTAAGGGTTAAATAATAGCTACCTGCCAACAGTCGATTAAGAAATGGAAAACACAATGTAAGCTACCGGGAATTCATTTTCCAAATATAAAAAGCCTGCCCAGCCTTTTGCGGTGCAGGCCAGTCGTTTTTAGCCTGGCGACAAATGTAGGCGTTCGGATTTAGGATTAATGAATTTATGGAATTGACTGTTTGATGTAATCGGAAAATGGAATCTGCAAAGAAAGGATTCACACAATTGGTTGCAGACAGTTCCTGATACGCTAATTTCAGGTGAAACTTCATTGTCAATAGCCTGATCATTTTAGTTTTTCCCTCATTTCTTTCACAAATTCAATAGATACATCTGCTAAAGTTGCAATTCTTTCGTCAGTAAAATCGGTGGAACGTAGCAGGTTCTCAACGAAGATGGTATCCCGTTCGTTACGGCCTTCTTTACGGCCTTCATTATGGCCTTCCTGACGACCTTCCTTGCGACCTTTTTGTTCCGCCATTTGTATGATCTGTTCCCGAATGCCCATAGGTTGAATGTTATTGGTTAATATATCAATTGCTTTATCAAATTTAATGACTGTTTCCGGGTTAGCAAAATTCACATAAAGCCTGATAAAATCAATCAGGTGGTTAATTGTCTTTTCTGAAAAGCCCCGTGCCAGCATTCGTTTTACCAAATCCAATTTGAGTTGCAGCAAATTTTCGTCTACCGTTTTTTTGTTTTTTATAGCCAGCAGTACCGTTAATATAGCTATAGCAAATGGGTTATCATTTTGCACTAACAACTTTTCATCCTGTTGTAATACTTTGTAAACATTAAAATGGTAGCTGTTTTGAGTGCCGGCAAAATCATACACATACTGATCAGGCAAAAAAGATTTGCTGCTGTCGGTGAATATGGCAATGGCTGTAACAGGCACATTGTACCGATCCAGGACACGGTAGAAATAGGTAAACATTCGTTTGCCAAAGTCTGCATCCTTGTAGCCTTGCACTTCAATATGAATGAGTATCCATTTTTCTTCGCCGGCTTTTGTAAATGCCTTTACCAGTTTATCAACAAACCTAAGCTCCTGTTCGGCCTCTTGCGGGTATAATTGCTGCAGTTCTTTGTCTAAAAACTCGAAGGGTTTTTCTAAATCGAACAGTTGAGCATGTTCGGGCAGAAAAAAGGGGATAAAGTAGGGAAAGATATCTTCTAACAGTCCTTTCCAAAGTGCGTCGTTGCGGAGCATAGGGTTGTTTAAACAGGATATTGCAGTTTGATAAAAGACGTAAGTAAACATATTATATCCGAAGCAGCAATTGGTTGAAGTATGCCGGCGCCTTTAGCAAACGGCTGCCATACCAGCTAAACATTTCGCCATCCACTAAAAGGATTTTGGTGTTGGGCAAGTGAGATTGCAGTTCCTCCATATGTTTTTGCTGGAATGGGTAAGGCTCAGAGGAAAGTAACAGTAATTGGCAGTTGCTTTTTTGCAAATCTTCTGTAGTCACCTGAGGATAGCGGGTAAGATGACCAAATGCATTTCGCAGGCCGCATCGGGTCAGCATGTCGTCAATAAAAGTATCACCACCAGCTGCCATGTACGGCTTTCGCCAAATGAGATATGCTGCTGATAAAGTGCCGGATGATATGGCAGTTTTTACTTGTGTTTCCAATTCGTTGAATTTTTCTGCTATCTCCCTGATCCAAATCTCAGCTACCATTCCCTTTCCATTTAAAAGGCCCACCTGTAGCATCATTTCACAGGCATCATCCAATGTGCTTACATCGCTCACGTACACAGGCGCAAAAGCTGCTAAAGCTTCCACCTGTTCCTTTACGTTTTCTTCTTTATTAGCGATAATTAAATCGGGCCGGAGTTCTATTACTTTTTCAATAGCTACGTTTTTTGTACCCCCGATACTTGCTTTGGTTTGATGCCAGGCTGCCGGGTGAATACAGAATTTTGTGATGCCTGCTACCCGATCACCTAACTCCAAATCATGCAAAAATTCTGTTTGTGATGGCGCCAGGCTAACAATACGGAGCGGTGCATGATCGTAAGGAATAGAAAAGTTATTTTGGTGAATGATGCGATACATAACTTCCTTCTTTTTAAAAAGCCTGATGATGTTGTTCCGCGGCAAATCCATAATTAATTATTAAGTGCTTGTTGTTCAATTAATCACTTTAATTAACTTAAAAATGAAAAATTTATTTTCTATTGGCACTGCTATGCCCATATTTTTTGCATTATTAATGGCCTGTTCAAAAAAAATGAAATTATTCCTAAGCCGGATGTTGGCCTGGCTACAAGTGCCATGCTTGGAGAATATGTCACCAATAAGGAAGGCCAGACCTTGTATATGTTTGCCAATGATCCGGATGGCATCAGTAACTGTACGGGTGGCTATTTGTACAAACAGGTATTTCTTCCTCATCTACTGTTAAAAGAGTTATATAGCTAATTAAAGTAAAATATTATGTATCATAAACGGAAAGGATGACTAACCGTATTTAAAGAAAGGGGCAAACATTTATGCAAATGCCGGAAGCAGCAATTCCGGAAAGGTGAGTGGCAGGCAAGGCAGAAATATATTTCAGCAAGCAACACCTGATGATTCCGGGAACCAATAAATGTATTGTTCAAAAAACGATAGCATCTTTTACATTGCAGCATCAAAGTAACACCTGTCATGCAGCAGTTATCTCCCAAAAAATATATTGAAACCAAGGCACGGGCACTGCCAATACACAAATGCCTGGTGAACAAAGGCTGACAGGAGGCCGGTAGCGCCAATGTGGTAGTAATGCGGCGGCATGTGAATGGCAATGTTACCGGCGCCGATTTTCTGGTAGATCTGAGATGCCTGGGCGTAAAAGATGTCCACTGGTTTTTTAATGAATATGAAAGCTCCCTGATGGAGAAGTTTAGTGTTGGCGGGCACCTGCAGCCTACTGATTATGCAACTGCTCACAACATTGTGTATGCCGGCTACGAATTTGCACTGGAGTTTGGCATACAGCCACATAAAGACTTTGCCGTTGCCCGTTTTATTCTGGAAGAAGATACAGACGATATTCCGCTGATGGATATTGAAACCGGCGATAACGGCATACCACATCTGATAGAATATCACCCGGGGCAATATGCAGATGCTTTGGCCAAATTGAAAAAGAATGCCGGCGAAGGCAATTACCATTATACAACAGCACTGGCCGGCGACACTGGCAGTAGTAAAGAGGATGATGTAGAAACGGATGATGAACCAATAGCATTAAGCGATATACCGGAAGGGAAAATGGATTTGACAAACGTAAGAGATGTTGTAAATGCGGATCTGTTGGATATACAACAGGTAGAACAGCGAAAACCATTGGAGCAGCTAATCTGCCAGGCAGAGGTTTTACTAAGACTGTACTTAAAGTATGAACAGGCAGCAGTTACGGAACACGCTGTGTTGCTGGACGATGAAAAGAACCGGTATGGCACATCTGGCCTTGGTGAACAGGTGGTGGGTATGAAGTTGGAAAGTTTAGAAAAGGAGCTGGAATTGTATCTGGAATTTTTGAATAAAGGGCCGGAAAATGGTTTGGGCATGCCCGACGTACTCAGGCAGGAAGAAGTGGCACTACATCAACATGCAGATAAATTGATTATGCTGTGCATGTTGTACGAAAATGCTTTGGATTTCCATCAGTCCGGTGAAATCCTAAGCCTGCTGCAACCTTATCTGCAACAACATACAGATAAAGTGCTGCTGCAGCTCATTCAGGCTTTCGAAAACTTTGTGGTACAACGAAATACAGGTATGGACATAAGTATTATAAATGCCCGCTATCTTAAAGATGCCTTTCCGGCGGCAAAACGGTTTGGTCATGCCGAATTTATTTTCTTCCGGGTACTGCAACTGTTACGGCAGCTACGCCTGGGCAACTTGCGCCGGGTGGTTGCCTATTATGATGCACTAAATGAAGTAGAAGATATCATGCTTCACACACCGCTACTAATCATAATATATAAAGAATTGCTTCCTCTGTTGCAAAGCGATGCAGAAAAGCGAATGGGGCCTGGATAAAAATGATCGTACAGATGAAGAAATATCATAATCTGCTATGCTTTGTAAAATCAGCCGAAGGTATGCTTAGGGTTCTATGCAGCGGTTCAGGAAACAGCTGTAAGGGAAATGCAGTTTCATGTAGGAATATATCTAACAACGTGTTTAACAGAGCGGTAGGGTTGTGTTCTGATTCAGAACACGCCGCTGGGCGTATTCCTACGGTAAAACAGGTGTTCACAATTGCCCATTCACTCCACCAGGTAGCCTAGTTCTTTCATCCGGATTGTGAATGCTGCGTTTTTATCATCGGCCACAATTATTTTAAACTGTTCTGCTTTTACCACCATGTTTCGCAGCACTTCGTCCTGTGCTATAATGCGGTGCAGGTCTTTATTGGCGGCAGGTAGCGTGTACACCACCACCTTCGTTTGCTCTTTAATGGCCTTGCTGTTGTCAACCAGGTTTTGCAGGTAGCTG
This sequence comes from Chitinophagaceae bacterium, assembly GCA_965246935.1. Classification (GTDB taxonomy): domain Bacteria; phylum Bacteroidota; class Bacteroidia; order Chitinophagales; family Chitinophagaceae; genus JAZKFT01. Next base: position 196,062 of record CBDFGC010000008.1, read on the forward strand.
TCCCAAAAAGGCGGTAGTTTTTTACCAACCGTCTGCTTAAATAAAACGATTTTTGTTTCCAGATCTTTCCGGGTTTTGCAGTCTTTTAAAAACTTACCAGGGCTAAACTGGTAACGGTTTTCGCTTACTTTGGCAGCATAGTTGGCCAGCATCGTATCACCCAATTCTATATTGCCTTCAATGCGTATGATAGGGCCATTTTCATCAAAAGAAAGTTGGGTAAGTTGATCCTGTTCAGGTGGTTCGTATTGCCTGGTTTTCCCCAGCAGGTATTCGCCCAAGGGCGTAATGTAAAAAGCCTGTAACCTGTCGTAATAGCCATATTGCAATGGCACAGAGGTGTCTTCTGTAATTTCCGCCATACCCAAGGCAGCCAGCAGGTAAATGTGGCCTGCCACGAAAGGCCACTGTATATAGCTGTTATAATTATTTTTTGTAATACTTATTTCATTTCCTCTGTTACCTGTATTGTTTATATCAACGATAAGCCGGTTATACACCTGGTAACCCTGTACCGGGGCAATATCAAAAGACCGGCTGGAAATAAAGATTTTCAGGTTTTCAAAAGTGATCCAGGTACCAGACGGTATTTCTTTCAAAATATCCAGTATTTGTTCGGTAACGCCTTTTTTAAAATCGTGGCTGTAAAAGTAATTGAGCCCTTTAATATGTGCCAGCAGGTAATAGGCAGCAGGCTGATTATTAAAATCACGGGTAGCCAGTACTTTCAGCGTTTGCAGTGGCGTTCCGGTAATTGATTTTATTTTGAAATCATCCGACAGGAGACCGGCAATCAGCAGGCTGCGGATGGACAGTTCGTTTTCCGGATCAAATTCTTTTAACTTCAGCGTACGCTGCATTTTGCGTACTGATGCCGGGTTAGGATACCCTTTCTGCGAATACTTCAGGTTGCCCTGCATATAGTACGTAATGATAAGCGGCAACTCCCTGAAAATGTCTGCTTCCGCATTAAAACGAATAATCTTTTCTCCTTCTGTAACCGGTACAGGTTCAAAGTCGTATCCTTTAGGTTTGGGTAATATTTCGGCAAACACTTCCCGCATCAAAGGCGGTAGCGATAAGGTAACAGTGGCTTTTTTTAAATCATCTTTTGATATGGAATAGTAGCTCCATACATTTAATTCTACTTTAATGAATGCCTGCCAGTCCTTTAGTTCCGGCACTACTTCCAGGTTGTACCTGCCATAGTTCACTTTTGTGTTAGCATCTGTATCCAGAAGGCCTTTTCCGAAAATAGCTTCCAGCGATGCAGTATCCAATACCGGTACCCACGCAGCCTGCTCCAGCACAGCCCGCCACTGCGGCGAATGGTAAGCCATATATGCTTTCAGCAAAGCCTCATTGCTATAAATGCGGGCACACAACCTGCTCAGGTCTGCTTTGTTCAGATTTTTTTTTATGTCTATTGCATTCAGGATGGTTGCCGTTGTTGCGCCGTTCCATTTACCGTTTGGGTGACTTAACAGGAAACTTTTAAAAGGCGTAAACCATAACAATAACAGTTGATCTTTTGTGTTTTCTATTTCCAGTCTTGTTGCCAATGATAGTTCAGTAAATGCCATTTTTCGTTGTTTTAAGTTACCGTTAATTGTTCACCCGTTCACCTCATCCCCGGCCCTTCTCCCTCATCCCCGACCCTTCTCCGGCCTCATCCGCCGTTGGCACCTTCTCCAAAAGGAGAAGGGAAATGGATGCCATTGCGTTGGAGAAGGGAGCCTTTGAGTGGATTTTAAATTAATGGTACCTACGGGTTCGTACTGCTTAAGCTTTGTAACCGTTTTGAAGACTGATTCTCAGGAACCCGCCATTACTAACAATCAAAAAAGCTCAACAAAGACACCTCTCGCTGCCAAAAGGGCGGAGAGGGGCCTGGGGTGAGGTCTACTTCCCCAGCATAAACTCAATATCGTCTTCACTCAGCGATTTCAGCGATGCACTGTCGCTGGAAATAATGTTGTCAAAAAGGGCGCTTTTCGTTTCCTGTAGCTTTAGTATTTTTTCCTCAATCGTACCCAACGTAATCAGCTTATAACTCAGCACTTTCTTTTGCTGGCCCATGCGGTGTGCCCGGTCTATAGCCTGGTTTTCGGCGGCCTTATTCCACCAGGGGTCAAAAATAAATACCATGTCTGCCGCTGTAAGGTTCAGGCCCGTACCGCCGGTTTTTAGCGTTAGCACAAATACTTTACAGTCCGGGTCGTTCTGAAATTTATCTACCAGTTGCTGCCGGTTACGGGTGCTGCCGGTCATGGTTACAAAGTCTATCCCACGCTTGTCCAGTTCTTCGCCAATATGCTCCACTGCTGCCAGGTAATTGGCAAATACCAGTACTTTATGCCGGTTGGCAATGGCATCGTCCAGTTGTTCCATCAGCAGTTCCGCTTTGGGCGAATCAATCCGGCCTTCCGTTTGTGCCTCGGGTATGGAAGCAATCTGGCGCAGTTCGTTCATGGCCTGAAAAATAAAAAACTGCGACTGCTGAATGCCTTTGGAAGCTACCTGCTGCTCAATAGCCTGCTTATAAAACAGGCGGCGGCTTTCGTAGTAGCGGGCCTGCTCCGGGCTCATTTCCACATATAGGGTCTGCTCTATTTTATCCGGCAGTTCGCTCAGCACATCTTTCTTTAGCCGCCGTAAAATAAAGGGGTAAATCTTCCGGCGCAATTCCAGTGTTGCATCCTTGTCATCATGCTTCTGTATGGGTAATAAATAGTTTTGGTTAAAACTGTCGGAACTGCCAAACATAGCCGGGTTCAGAAAGCGGAACAGTGCATACAATTCAGACAAATTGTTTTCTACCGGGGTACCGCTCAATGCCAGCCGGTGCTGAGCCTGCAGCAGCATTACCGCTTTGTGCACCTGGCTTTGCAGGTTCTTAGCCGTCTGCGATTCATCCAAAATGGCATACAGAAATTTTTCTTCTTTCCACTGCTCAATATCGTTGCGAAGCATGGCATACGTGGTAAAGATGAGGTTGGCCTTACGGGCATCTTCCATGCTGCGGTTACTGCCATACCAGGTATAGTAGGTAAGCTGTGGTGCAAATCTTTTCAGCTCGGCCTCCCAGTTGAACAGCAGGGTTTTGGGCATGGCAATAATGCTGGTGAGCGTTTCTTTTTCGCCATAAATACCTGCTAACAACGTAATGGTTTGCAGGGTTTTGCCAAGCCCCATATCATCGGCCAGGCAACCGCCCAAGCTATTTTCATACAGGTATTGCAGCCATTTAAAACCTTGTTGCTGGTAGGGCCGCAGTGTGGCATTTACCTTTGGCAGCTTCAGTTTGCTTTTTGCCAGGCTGTTGAAGCCCTCAAAAATATCTCTTGCCTTACCAAACTGTTCCTGTGCCGTACGTTCTTCAATAAGTTCTTCCACCAGCGGCAGGTCGAAAAATGATATTTCCACCTTGTCTTTTTTCTTTTTGAACAGGCGCTGCAATTTTTGCATATACTGTTCATTTACCAATGCATGGCTGCCATCGGATAATACTACATAGCGGTTTTTATTGAACTGATTGATGGCATCGAACAGGGAGATTTGTTGTTCGCCGAATTCCAGCGTGGCACTGCCTTCCAGAAAATCAATGCCGTGGCCGAGCTGCACATTCAGCCTGGGCGGATTCACGTTTATTTTATAGGCTTTCAGCTTTTCCGAGCCTACCAGGGTATACTCGCTAATCAGCGAAGGGATCTCGGTATAAATGAATTCGGAGGCAATGTTTTCCGGTACAATCAGCAGCGACTCGTCCCGTATAATGCCGCTGGCATTTTTCTTCTTACCGGAATGTTTCAGCAATATTTTCTCAATAACCGAAACGTAATGCTCCACCGGCAATTGCTCCACTGGCCGCACTGTGATTGTTTCCTCCATTTCGTTAATGGTGGCAAACCGGAACAGATCGTACTCATTCAAAAAACTAATATCGGTATTGGGTAATACCTGGCTGATGCGGATGTACAGAGAATTATCGGCATCCACCTTTTCAAAAATTAAGGCCGGGCGGGCTTTTACCGGCTCGGCTTCTTTTTTTACCTCGTAGTTTTCGTATTGCAGGGTGGTGTTTTCCAGGTATGAAAAAAACAAGGATAAATACTTTGGCAGATCGGCCAGCGGCAGGGAAGCAACGTTGAACTGCTGCAGCGAATAAAACAGCGACCCGACGGGCGGTGTTTCAAAAATCAGGTTCTCCTCCTGCACCCATACCTGCTCTTCATTGATGAACGTAAAACGGGTGTACACCTGATCGTGTATGGTTAAAACCAACTGTGCATTGAGATGCTTTTCTGTTTGGAGCTTTACTTTCAGTTGCAACTGCGCTGCGCCAGTGCCCCCCTTTATGGGTTGCCGTTCTGCATCCGTCAGCACACCCGATTCCAGCAATTGTGGTACCAGGTAAGGATGCTCGTGCAGGTACAGGCGGCGGTCGGGGTTTTCCCAATCTATCGTAAAATTACCACGGTCTTTTATTAGCTGCACACTACGGGCAATGCTGCGCAAAACGCCGCTGTATTGCCGGTAATCGAAATCGGTTTCTTTACCGGTTTTATCAACAGCTTCTATGTAAACGCCCTGCACATCTGCCTTCAGACAAAAAAACAAATCGCTGATTCTGGCGCCGGGAAGTTCTTTGTAATCTGTAACAGATTTGTTGCGTCTCAGCTGCTCGAAAAGGGACATTTGTATCTGGTTAAAAAGTAGGAATGTGCAAATGTAACTTGTACGATAGTAAAATTCCCCCCGATGCGTTAGTGAGGAGGTAATGTGGCGGAGTGTCACATAAGGGAGTGATGTGCTGGTGAGGTGAAAGCTACCATTTGCTAACTGAACTTACGCAGCCATTTGTAAATGAGTTAGAGTAATATGTAAATTTTTCTTAACAGCTTTGATACCATATTTAGTTGTCATAATATTTAAATCATGTCTTAATGCAAAATGATTCTTCCCTTTTTCTGCAACGAAGACTGAACCTACTGTTTATGAACCGTCGCCTAATGCCAATATATTGTCAGGCATAGTAGTTTGTCAAAGTTTGCTGATTTCTGCTGCTGATAGTTCTGTGAGCCTGATAATATCTGCTACAGAAAGCCCCATTTGTTTTGCCTGTTTAGCAATTTCTATCTTTCCTTCTATCTTTCCCTCCATCTTTCCCTCGTCAAAAGCGGTTTCGACAGCGTAATCGTACACGGCTTTGTTGTCCCGGAATATTTTCAGACTGGCTTCATATCGTTCCAGTTCGGCTTGTTTAAAATTGGCAAGGGATGCTTTCTCAAAAGCTTGTTCAAACACTTCGTCTTTAAAAATGGCCGGGATGCTTTGAAAGTTTTCCAGGTACTTAATGAAATAGAGCCATTTGTCCAGCCGGGTTTCCAACTGGCTTTCGGTTTTTGTAAAGTTGGGCATCTCCAGGTACACGTAAGTCAGCTTATCATAGAAAACCCTGCCGTGCTGGTTCTTCAACTTAATGGTGTGCAGGTATTCGCTCTTTTCCGGCTCGCTTTGGCTTCGCCGAAGCTCTGTATATATTTTTTTATGGCTATCGCTTTCGTAATCATCGAAGGTAAAATCCAGTACACCAATACAATAAACCGCCTTTAAATTGTAATTCCATTCCCCTTTTTCCGCTTGTTCCCGTATCGGGAATGTTGAGTAGTAAATGGTTCTGTCCTTAAAGTAATTTTGTTTGGCCTTTTGCAGTTCTACAATGAATTTTTCACCCCTGGTATTCTCGCAGTAAATGTCGTAGATGGCTTTCCGGTCAAGGTCAGTCAGTCCGAGTTGTTCAGTGTTTTTGAAAGTAAGGTCAACGATTTTGTCCTGTTCAGGCAAAAGGGCATTTAGGAAATCTATCAGCAAAGGTTTACTGGCTTCTTCTCCAAAAATTTTTTTAAAACCAAAGTCTGTATAAGGGTTAATGTATTTTGCTTTCATCTATTTGTCCTTTAATTATAAGACAAATTTATGGTAAGTCCTTCTATGGTCTGTTTCAAAGGCTGGGGTAACCATAGAGGCACTCTCTTACAAGGTTTTTAACCCGTATGGAGTTACTGTTTATCAGGTTTTATCTCTACGCTCTTCCCTTCTTTCTTCCCTAAGTTTTCGCCCCATTTTGAAATAGCATCCAAAGCAGGGGTCAGTGTTTTACCAAAATCGCTCAGGAAATATTCCACTTTTAAAGGTGGTTTTTGTTTCAGTACCTGCCGTATAATCAGGCCATCCGCTTCCAGCTTTTTCAACTGGATGCTTAGCATTTTTTCCGTTATATCCGGCATCCTGTTTTTGAGTTCATGAAAGCGTAATGTGTTTTTTGTTAAATAAATCAGTACTGCCGATTTCCACTTGCCTCCAATAAAATTCATGGTAATGTCCATTGGACAATGGTACATTTTACCGTATAAGTTATAGCCAATGTGTTTTCCTTTTACCAGCATGTGTTCGTGTATTTAAGCTGTCAGCTTTGACAGCTATTGGATAGTCAAAATACGAAGTATAGGTTTGTTGTGGAAATTTATAAATGGCTGATAAAAAATTCATTCGCTATGATGTATAAATATGTAGCACTGGTATTACTGATTAATATCACCTGGTTTGCAGCGCAGTGCCAAACGCCTGCCGGTGTGGATACTTCGAACAAGATAACGATGGAAAAGATAACGGCTTTTGGCCCGGCATATAACCTGCTGAAACCGATGGAAGGTGACTGGGATGTACAGCAAAAAATCTGGACGATAGCCGGTGCAAAACCAACTACTTTATTCCACATAGCCCATCGGAAAATGATCGGGCACTTTTTGCAGGAAATCATGGAACCCCGGCCCGGTACCAATGCAGAGCCTTTTAACCGGATTACGTATTTGCAGGTAAATAATGCCGACCTGCAATGGGAATATATTGTGCTGGATACCCGCTACCCGGTGATGATGATGGAAACAAGACCAGACACAACCATCCAGAATGACAATAAATTAACGCTTTATCTCCCCTCTTTCGTAATGCCGCCGGGCTGGGACAATCGTTTGTCCGGCCAATTGGCAAAGGAACGCCGCCTCATTACATTCGAAAGCCCTGATAAGATGGTTATGCAGCAATACTGGACACTGCCCACCGGTAAAGAATTTTTGGCAATGGAGTATAGCTACATCCGCCGAAGGAACCCCGGATAGTTACAGGACGTTGTCATGCAACTTTTCATCTGTATCCTAATATCTAACTTTTCAGCGATTCAAAACGGGCAATGGCTTTGCGGGCCGGTAGCCAGGCAGCAATAAAGCCAATCACCAAAATGATGGCAGCAATCCGTTCGAAATCCCCGGCCTGCATTTGCACCGGGTAATAATCAATCAGAAAGCTTTGGCCACCCAGTTTGATTACATGATAACGGGATTGAAGCATACAAATAATGATGGCCATAACAATGCCGGCTGCACCCCCCATTAGTGCCAGCAGCAACCCTTCTTTTAGAAAGATAGCCTGTACCAGATTGTTGCCTGCGCCCATTGCCTTTAGTACGGCAATATCTTTTTGCTTTTCCAGCACCAGCATACTCAGGCTGCCAACAATATTAAATGCGGCAATCAGTAATATCAAAAATGCAACACCGTAAATCACCACTTTCTCTATTTGCATGGCGGCATACAGGTTTTGGTTCAGTTGGTAGCGGTCGGACACCTTGTACTGATTGCCTAATAGCTGCTGTACCTGTTGCTGTATGCGGCCCGTCTGCTTTTCATCAGGTGTAAAAATTTCAACAGCACTGTATTGGTTGTCGCTTAACTGTAACAGGCTGCGCATAAAATAAATATTGGTAAAGGCATATTGGTTGTCGAACTCCTGCTGCACAATAAAGGACCCGGATACTGCCGCATTACGGCTTTGCAGCGCCTCCAGCGGATCCGTATGAACGGTGGCTTTGCGGTTGGGTACGTAAATGGTAATTGACTCTACGGTGCGGTCGGCCAGTACGCCCAGTGCATTTTCGATACCGGCGCCCAGCACCAGTGCAGGCGCCTCTTCATTACCTACTTCAAAGCGTCCCCGCACAATATGGCCCGGCAACCCCGATGCGTTTTCGTATGTGCGGGCCACCCCTTTCAGCGATACTGTTGCTTTATAATCCCCGTTAATTAAGATGGCCTTTTCTTCAATTACCGGTTCAATAAACCGTACGCCCGGTATCTGCTGTAGCTTACGCAGTTGCGTTTCTGATAAATAGAATGTTTTTCCGGTGGCAGGCAGCAATTTAAGGTTGCTGTAAAAATCGTTATACAGGCTTTTTACCAGGCCTTCAAAACCATTGAAAACACTCAGTACTACAATTAGCGCTGCGGTAACTACGGCAATCGCTATTACGCTGATCCTTGCAATGATATTGATGGCATTTGTGCTTTTTTTTGCTTTGAAATAGCGCCAGGCGAATAATGAAGTCAAGGTTTAAAGTTCAAAGTTTAAAGTTCAAAGTTTTATATCTGGTTTCCCAAAGATGTTTGCAATATCTAAAATCTATTTGTTGAAACACAGAAAGACGAAATAAAACTTCACGCAAAATCCTTACTGGTTATACTCGGTATATCAAATTGGAAACAAGGTAGAAGTTATTCATAATACTCAACATGTAGAACTTTAAACCTTGAACTTTAAACGGCTGTTTTGGGATACTCATAAAACCCCTTCCCGGTTTTTTTGCCCAAATGGCCTTCTGCTATTTTTTGCTGTTGCAGGGGTGAAGGTTGCAGTCGCTCCGGTTTATCCAGTGCATCATATACCAACTGGCTTACGGCATAATTTACATCCAGTCCAATCAGGTCCATCAATTTAAATGGGCCCATTTTAAAACCCGTAGCTTCCATAATAGTGTCTACATCTTCTATGGTGGCTACCCCTGCACTTACCAGCCGCATGGCTTCCAGGTAATAAGGCCGGGCTACCCGGTTTACAATAAAGCCTGGTGCATCCGTACAGGCTACCGGCGTTTTGCCAAAGCTTTGGGCCAGTGCAAACAAGGTACTAATGGTTGCTGCCGAGGTTTGTTCGCCTTTAATTATTTCTACCAGCTTCATCACCGGTGCCGGGTTGAAAAAGTGCATACCGGCTGTGCGCCCGGGATGTGGCAGTTGCTGCTGTAATTGCGTAATAGATAAGGACGAAGTATTGGTGGCAAATAACGTGTTTGCACCGTTTATTGCTGCCAACTGATGAAAGAGATTTATTTTAATTGCTGCTTTTTCCGCAACGGCTTCTATTACCACCTCTGCCTGGCAACGAGCAATGGTTGTGGTAAAAAAAATACTTCCCATGATGGCTGATAGGCTTTCGGCTGTTATTCCTTTTTTTTCAGCCATCCGGTGCAGGCTCTGTTCAATGGATTGCCTGGCCGTTTGAAGCATGACCTCATTAATATCAAATAAAATGACTGCATAGCCAGCTTGTGCTGCTACCTGTGCAATGCCGCTTCCCATGGTGCCGGCCCCACATACACAAATGGTTTTAATTTCTGTCACACGCATGCAATTTTTACCCGGAAGGAGCAGATTTATACCTGCTATATCAGGATTATAAAAATTTGAATGGGTAAATGTAGGCCGTAAATAGTGCAACTGTATCAGGTATGATGGAGCAGGGAAATAGCTGATCATCGTTTCCCTGCGCTTATCAATGTATTATATGGAACAGGGGTACAGGCATTAGCCGGATATATGATGAAATTGGCAGTGAACATTAAGTATAGTATTATTCCGAAAAACTATAACAGTATAGGGAATCAAGACGCAGATATATCAATTGTAAAATGTATCTGTGTTTTTTGCAGATCCAATAATTTCGCCTTCCAAAATATCAGGTCGTCTTTAAAAATGCTGGTTCCCGGTTCCATTAATTTGGTAAGCCCCTATATCCGATCCTGGTGGGGTAATTTCGGTGGCCCCGTATTTAGAATCTACCGGCACCACCGCCAGTGGCGCAAAGCCGGTGTAACCTTTGCCGACTGCCGGTGAACCCGGTTGTAGCCTGAAAGAGTAATTGTTCACGGCCGATATACCAGAGATACGAACACCGTTTGGTACCGGCAGGGGGAAATTATAAAATAAGGGGTTGTTTTTCTGAACAGCCCATGAACCGTCATATGTATCGCCTAGCTTGTATGTTGCAGGCAGGAACTTTGTAAAATCGGGAATATCTGTTGTCTGCGGTACTCTGATACTTCCCGATACGGATGCGATAGTAGGATATATTTGGTTGGCTGCATTGAGTGAATCGGCATATACATAACTGTTGCCGTAGCGTATATGGGCCGTATCAGCCAAGGGGCTGGATACTACACGTATCCCGAATTTGCAGTTCACTACCATATTATTATAGATGAGCCCTCTTGCGCCTTCATCATAATTAATATTGGCACCGCGACCTGTCTGAACAGTCCGCCATCCACATGAAATAAAAGTATTGTTATAGCAGTTGACGTTTGTCTGTGCGGCTCCGACGGGTTGCCCTTTGTTGGATATTCTCGGACCATTGGAGGACATGCCGATAAAAACATTATATGCACAGTCACCTACAACACCTCCCTTACAATTTACACCATCACCGCCTGTTTTGCCACCATCTTCGAATGTACAGCGCATCACAGAGAACTTGCCATAGGTAATACGGATCGGATCATCTACACCGCCGTATATCCAGGAATCCTCCATAACGAAAACACCGTTTGGATTTTGAAAAAGTACATTAAAGGCCTGTCCTGCACTTTGGTTAACCAGTGCGCCCTGTGCAATTGACAAACCGCTGCCGCCAAAATTCAGGTGGGTCCATTTTATGATCAGCAACGGGCAGGAAGTAGCACAGTACAGACCAGCCCATCCGCCATTCAAAGCAGGATCGGTAGCAGGATCACGGTTTGGCCCGTCGTTTCTTAAGCTTTCCAAACTATCCACCGTAAGCCATATAGGATTGCTTTTAGTGCCCAGGCTCAATAAGGAGCCCTGGACGAATATGCCTGCCCTGTTTTTTACGTTCACACGTACGCCCGGCTGTATAATCAGGGTATCGCCCGCATTGACCCTGATGTCGCAATTGATAGTATATGTTTTGCCTGCCAGCATGGTACCCTTTATGGCTCCGCAAAGCGGGGCGGCATCACTAATAGGTTGGGCCACCTCTGTTTTCCCGCCCAAAATATCCAGCTTTTCGTCTGACCATTTTCTGCAGGATGACAACAGGCATATTGCGGCCATCCATGGTAAGATTATTTTTTTCATTAAAGTGTCTTTATGTCAGGTTTAGAGTTTAAAGCGAACGCCTGCGAGGAAGTTTATCCGGTAGAGGTCTTTTCCTACTACTATCTTTTCGTTATATTCCTGGTCGGGGTATTTATTACCTGCAGGTGGCGTTTGAAGGATTACATTTTTTGTGGCAGTATTGCTAAGGTTGTTCACTTTCAGATAAATCGAAAAATGCCGGCCTGCTTTCTTTTCAGCGGAAAAATCGAGAACGCCCTGGCCAAGCTGGTAATAATCAAGCTCATAATAAGGAGAAACCTGGGCCAGCCGCTGTCCCGTGTATACATAAGCTACCTGAAGGTCCAACCCGATTTTTGGATTCTTGTATAGAACGGAGAGGTTTCCGATATGGTCTGCCTGCCCCTGCATTGGCCTTGTTTGTTCCAGGTATTTGGAGGCGATAGCACCTGATGTTGCATTCCGGTAAAAATACTGCTTGGTGGTAGTGATGCGTGACCTGGTATAGGTGTAATTAGCCGAAATTCCGAACATGCCTATGTATTTCGTTAGTACTACCTCCACACCATAATTCCGTGCAGTACCGAAATTTTGTGGTTTAAAGAACTGGGAGCTATTACCATTACGGTAAATGGCATATTCAATAGGGTTTTCGATTCTTTTATAGAAGGCACTAACGAGGAACTGGTCAGCCCCGCGGGGGAACAATTCGTAGCGCAGATCAAAATTGTCGGCCACGGAATGTTTCAGGCTGTCGTTACCAATGATGTCGAAAAGTTCGCCGGGATCCTGCGTAGGAATGATCTCGTAAAAATCGGGCCTGACAATGGACCTGAAATAGGACAACCGCAGGTTTTGCTTCGTATTTAAAGCGTATTTAAAATGGAGCGAAGGCAGTAGGTCTGTATAACTTACGGTACCTGCCCGGCCTGCGAAACTTTCCGGCATAACAGTGGTAAAACCCTGTTCGGTATGTTCCAGTCTTGCACCACCCAATACCTGAAGGTTTTCGTTCAACATCATTTTTAATTGTACATACCCTGAACTTACATTTTCATAAGAGGTGTAAGTGTTGGGATTTGCGGTACTAACGGCACCTGTACCCTGGCTGGCCGGGCTAAATTCAAACCGGGCGCTGTTATTATCCACCCATCTTGGCGTTGAGCCATTGATGATTACGGGTTTTAATAAATAGGAATTATAATAATTATCTCTTGTCTTATGACGGTACAGACCACCAAAACTTAGTTCAGGAGCCATTTTCCCAACGGTTGGTGTAAAGTACATGTTTAAATAGCCTGCAAGGTCTTTATCGGAATTGTGCTGCCATATCCTCGTCATTTTAATAGGAATGTACTTGCCGTTTATAGCTGTTGAATCTGTATTCTCGTAGTTGTATTCCGCCATATCTGGTACTTTGCTTTTTGCAATGGCATAAGTACCGGTCCAGTTAAAATGGAAAGTCTTGCTGATAATATCATCCCCATGAAGCGATGAAGAATAAATAGACTGCTTTTGCTCGCGGCTGCGCATGAAATAATCAGTCAGCCTGTTCAGGTAGTTGGAATCATAGGAAGACCGGGTTTGAAACTCATTCATTTGCACATACATATTATACAGAGACAATTTGTGCTTGGGATTGAATACAAAATCCAATTTGTTATGCAGTCCTGTACGGGTTGTTTGCGTGGAGTATTTTCGTATGCGAAGGGTACTGATCAGCGATTGGTTATCAAGGTTGCCCACCACTTCCGGCTGGGCATTGGGAACCAGGAAAGTGGAATTGGAACCCCGGTAAATATTCTGGTAAGAAATTGAGAGAATCGCCCCAAGTTTTTGATGCATCAGCCGTCCCCCTATCGTAACACCGGCAGTAGCATTCAGCGGGTGGTTTTTCCCGGTAAAATTTAAGTTGTTTTTAGTGAAATCAGCCTGGGTTGCTGCATAACTATTGCCATTGATCTCCGCAGGCGATTTTGCATTAACCGATTTATGGTCAAAAGTCTTGAATGGCCGGTCGCCTGAAAACAAGGCGGAAATACCAGAGCCTACGCTGCCGCTTAACAGGAACTGTTGAGGTGCATTTTTCATAACCAGGTTCATGGTACCGCCTACCGCATCAGCTTCCATAGAGGGGGTCAATGATTTAATCACCTCCAATCTTTCAAGCATCTCTGATGGAAAGAGGTCGAGCGGTACATAACGGTATTTAGCATCGGGGCTTGGAATCTTAATTCCGTTTACCAATATATTATTATAACGTTGATCCATACCACGAATAATCGCATACCGTCCTTCGCCACTGGAGCTGCGCTGGATAGCGACTCCTGATACACGCTGCAGCGCATTGGCAACGGTAATATCGGGCAATAGCTGGATGGTTTTTGCAGACAGAATGTTTTGTAGAATATCTGAATTACGTTCCAGTTTTCTTGCGTTACGATCGGTTTGTCCCATACTACCAATAATATTCAGTTCGGCAAGCTGGGTAGCCGTCTCTGCCATTTTGAGCTGCACGATCGCCGTTTCCCCGGCGGCTGTAACTACCAGGGTAAGAGGTTCCTGTACCGCATATCCTACATATTGAGGACGAAGCTCATACGTTCCGGGTTCTATATGATTAAAAGAAAAGGAACCATCAAGATTTACAATGGCAGAGAACTTTACAAAAGCGTTTGAAATTACTACGGTGCCTCCCGCAAGCGGTTCCCCGGTCTTTTGATCGGTTAACTTGCCTTTTACCACTGCCGAAGAGGCGCTTAAAGAAACAAAGAGCAGGCATGAAAAAAACAATTTTCTACATAAAATGGTCATAAGCGGTCGGGTTTTGGTTGAAACTGTTTAAAAACGGTACCTGGGTTCTTTTTAACGCCACGAACTCTTTCAATTTTTCCCGGTAAATCATATGATTTACCAATAAGTTAGTCTTAATTGTATCGCAAAATCATTTTCAACCGAAAGAGTTTACAAAGACGAATTGCAAATCAAAAAATCATGGGTATCCTGGTTGCGGGATTCGTTCGTGATTTTTAATTAGCCGTTATGCCTGGGATGTTGTTTTGCGATAGTTCATTCGTAACATTTTATTGCCTGTACGGAATGAATAAGTTCGTTTGAAAAACAAAACTATACAATAAATTCAGATTTTCTACAGAATTTCTACAGAATTCCTACAGAATTGAGAAATTTGTATAGATTGCGCCCGAATAGAGGGATACTTATAATCATTTTCCGGTGAATTCGCCGAAAGCTGAAGGTTTTCACTTCCGGACCATGTTGCATGTGTGCGTAATTTCATCATGTGCGTTGTGTTAGTTTATTAAATAAATGTGTTGGTAAATGATAAAGCCCGAAATGAAAAGATTTTAAAGATGATTATTCTATGTATGTTATAGGAGAGGTTGTTTGCTAAAGCCACCGTTCTCTGTAAACGCAGCAGGGCTATAATATATACACATATAAAAAATGTGTACATACCGGTGCATTTCGTTGCTGAGTTAAAGGGATTGATTTCTTAAAATAAATGCAAGCTCAGCGATTTTCAACCGCCTGCGATTGTTCTTTTTTGCTCATCCATTTCCTTGTGCAGTTGATATTGTAAACTTTGCCGCAACCGGATCATTCAAATTGAAACGCAGGCGCTGCTTGTGATTGATGATGGGGAATTGGTTGTACTGCTCAAAGTATATCAACACATACTGTTCATGAAGTACCCTTATGAAATTAGTGACTTAATGACCAACGACCGGACCAGGTAGTAAGGTATTTGCCAACGCATGAACCGGTACCTGAGTAATAGCATGTTAAATGAATTATTTACTTATCGTTTAATTTTTTAAATTATAATTATGAAAAAATTATTGATTGCCTTAACAGGAATCTTATTAGCTGGCTCTTCAATGCTGGCCCAGCCGCTTCCTAAAATCACCGCTGTATTTCATTTGGCCAGCCCCGGCGGCTGGGATTTTCTTACCGTTGGCCCGGGTAACAACCGGTTGTATATTTCACATGCCACGCAGGTGAATATTCTTGACCTGCAAACCGGTGATTCCGTAGGTGTGATTCCGAATACCACCGGTGTGCATGGGATCGCTTTCGACGCCGCACAAAAAAAGGGATATGTGAGCAATGGTAAATTGAACAACGTCACTGTTTTTGATGTGAACACCAATGAAATTCTTGGGCAAATACCGACAGGCGAGAAACCGGATGTAATCATGTATGAACCCTTTTCAAAAAAGATCGTCACTTTTAACGGTGTCAGTAATAATATCAGCATTATCGATCCTGTAAAAGATCAGGTAGTAGCTACGATTGCAATCAACGGCAAACCTGAAGGTGCTGTATCCGATGGCGCCGGTAAAGTATACGTCAATATTGAAGATAAGAACGAGATACTCGTAATTAGTATGACAGGGTTTAAAATATTAAAGCATTGGCCCATCACTCCCGGGTCAGCAGCTTCAGGCCTGGCCATTGATGCAACTACTAAAAGATTATTTGCAGGCTGCGAAAATAAAATGCTTGTTGTAATGGATGCTACCAATGGAAAGCTGATCAGTCATTTTCCGATTGGTGAAGAATGCGATGGGGTGGCATTTGATAACGGTTCCAAGATGATTTATGTATCAAATGGTGATGGTACTTTAACGGTAATTAAAGAACAATCCCGTAATTCCTTCAAGTTATTGGGAAATGTAAAAACCAAAAAAGGGGCCAAGACTTTATGTATAGATGAGACTACGCACAAGATCTACCTTCCAACAGCAGACCTTGAAAAAACCATTGCACCAGGTGCTAAAAGGCCGGCGATGATCCCCGGTACTTTCCAGGTGCTCGTATTGAATTAGGCCTGCTATACCGCATAAGCATCCTATTGAATGATATGGATGATCGATATCTTTTGCTGATTTCAAATGTACAATTTTATTAATGTTTAAATAGCCTTATTGTAATTTAAGTATACGAACAAAATTAGATGAGGCTAATTACGAATCATTGCGAGGGTTTCCCGTTGCACGTGACAGGCCTTGCTTTCCGTGGCAATCCCCAACAATACCGGGGAGATTGCTTCTTTTGTAAGAACTCAATTTCGCAATGACTGCAAGTTTAACTTAATGTAATTGTGCTTAACTAATTATATGATATTTTTACATGTATATACATCCTTAAATCCTTGAAACGCTAAGTTCAACTGTAGCCTCTTGTGCTTAAACCAGCCTAACCTGCGGCTGAAAGCAATCTTGTAAAATGTTATAATCATGCAAGCCGCCTTCATGACACCTGATGAGGTAACATATCCGTCTTTTTCTATTGGTTAGGTACAACGATTTTATTATTCGGTTTCTCCCCTATAGCATCGCCACTCGTTTCTACTGTATTTGTAACTTGTTGCCTCTTTACGTCTTATACCACAAAATTATCTGTACCATCCAAATGTTTTAAAAATAGTCCGGTTATTTGCAACAACGCTTTTGGAAAATACAGCGACTACCCCCTTATTCTACGTGCCTGGAAAAACCAAACTCTCCGGTTTATTCTTCACCGTATCCTTTCACTTTCCGTGTTTAATGAAGAATTAAAACAGAATTGCAAATTTTCTTTGCGTTTGCAATGTTCAGTACCCTGTAAACTACATCACCTGAATGGCTGAACTCTGGTTTGTGAGGATACACGCCGGAGCATCTGTTAAGGTTATTTGGTTTACAGGATACGCAGCATACTTCTGAAACTGCCTTACTTTTTTGATGACAGCATTTAACAGTTTTAAAATAGACAAAAATATTGTAGTACCTGCATCCTGGCTCTATTCCGCTTATAGCCTAAGTACGGAGCAGCCCTGCGTTTTTATACGATCATTACTTGTTCACCTCATTTTCAAACCATTACTTCTATCCTAAGAATAATGTTCCGCTTATAATGAAAACCCTTTTTTATTTCATACTACTGCTTTCCTTCACAAAGGCCAATGCCCAATCTATCTTTCGGGCAATTGTAAAAGATAAACAAACCGGGCAAGTATTAATCGGGGCCACCGTTGCATTAAAAAACAAACCAGGCGGCACTACAACCGACAGTGCAGGAAGCATACGAATTGGTGGCTTACCGGAAGGCGCTGCTATTTTCGTTACCAGTTACCTGAATTATAAAACAGATACGCTTACAGTACTTTTACCCGACAGCCTCCTGCACGAAATTTTGTTGGAAGCAGGCAAAACAGAAATGCTGAACGATGTAGTAGTAATAGCCAGTACCCGCACCAACGAGCCAATCGAAAATGCAACGACCAAAGTGGAAGTCTTGGGTATTGAAGAAATAAATGAAGAAAGCACAATGAAGCCTGCCAATATAGCCAGTATTCTGGGTGACGTTAGTGGGGTACAAATACAGCAATCAAGTGCCGTATCGGGTAATGCCAATGTACGTATATTAGGGCTGGATGGCCGCTATACACAATTGTTACGGGATGGTATGCCCCTGTACGATGGGTTCTCCGGTGGCTTTGGCGTACTGTCTATTTTACCGTTAGATTTAAAGCAGGTGGAACTCATTAAAGGTTCCGCCTCCACCTTGTTTGGTGGAGGCGCTATCGGTGGGCTGATCAACTTTGTTTCCAAACGGCCCTCTTATCATCCGGATGTTTCTTTTACCATTAACCAAACCACCCTAAAAGAAACTAATCTAAACGCCTATTATGCACAGCGCTGGAAAAAGGTTGGCTTTACCTTTTTTGCCGGGCAAACGCTTCAGCACGAAGTTGATGTGGATAAAGATGGCCTGAGTGATGTGCCAGAACTAAGCAACACCACCATTCACCCGGTCCTGTTTTTTTACCCTTCGGAAAAAAGCAGTATTTCCCTGGGCTGGTCGGGCAGTTTTGACAAACGTACGGGTGGAGATATGGTTGCGATTAATAATCGGGAAGCCGCCCATCTCTATTTTGAAACCAATAAACTACAGCGCAACACGTTTACCCTCATTGCAGAAAACCGTTTTAATAACCAATTTATCGGAACCTTTAAATCAAGTATCAGCCTTTTTGACCGGAACATCATTACAAATACTTACTCGTTCAAAGGGGCTCAGCAAAACTATTACGCTGAGGCATCATTGGTAGCCAGGAGGGGTAAGCATATAATTGTAAGTGGCATTAACATAACCGGCGATCATTTTGCACCGGATGCAGCTACTCCTGCACCGGTTGGCACCCTCATCAATACGGTTTTGGGCTTATTTATGCAGGATACCTGGCAACTACTACCACGTACCAAACTGGAAGGCGGCCTCCGGATTGACCGTCACTTTACCTACGGCAATTTTGTATTACCCAGGCTGGCGCTGTTTCACCAGTTCAATAAGGCCTGGGGCACCCGGATGGGCTTTGGTATGGGTTATAAAAATCCAAACCCGCTTACCCCGCAAAATAAAGATTATGATATTTACAATATTCAGCCGTTACCAGCCGGTATTAAAGCCGAAACGTCGGTGGGAGCTAATGCTGAAGTAAATTATAAAAAAGTATGGGGCAAAGGAAACAGCTTTTTTATTAATCATGCTTTTTTCCTTACGCAGATTAATCATCCGGTAGTTGGCAATGAAGATATTTTGGGAAACCTTCGTTTTACCAGTCAATCTAAACCAGTACTTACCAAAGGGTTTGATATTTATGTACAAAGCAAGTTTGATGAATGGGAGCTATACCTTGGCTATACATACACCGTTGCCGAAAGAAAATACCTGGCACAAAACCAGTTTATGCTACTTACACCCCGCAACCGGGCTGCCTCCACCATTGTATATGAAATTGAAGGTAAATGGCGGTTTGGCATTGAGGCATCTTATACGGGGCAACAATATCGTGACGGCGACACCAAAACACCGGATTATATTTTTATAGCAGTAATGACAGAAAGAAAGCTGGGTAAAAAATGGAGCCTGGTTTTGAATTGCGAAAACCTGTTTGATGAACGGCAGAGCCGGTACGAACGTATTTTTACCGGCAGCATTTCTAATCCCAGTTTCAAGCCTTTGTGGGCGCCTATTGACGGACGTGCTATAAACTTAGCCTTGCGGTGGCAGCCTTTTGTCCATTAATAAATTCATGCTACAGGGGTCAACCGATTATCAGCAATGGATACAAGTGTAATAATTCCGGACAACGAAAGTAATTCCGATCCTTTACAGCAGGTTACCTATACAAACACCTAAATACACTGTAAACTAAAATTTTTAACGTCCGGATTCTGGTTTATAAGGATACAAACCAGTGCAATTTCTAAAGTTATTTAGTTTACAGTGTATTGATTTGCCATCGTACAGGGCTGCAAAGAGTTCAAAATGTTGCGCTACACCTCATTGTTTACTATTTATGTGTTATATTTTTTACCATAGGCAGCTTTGGTTCAGGAAAAAGAAGATGATTCAATAAATTTTCTAAAAAAATCATAAACTACTCTTCTTTTCCGTTAGAGCAAACAACCGTTATTTTGCAACATGAAGAAAATTGCACTTTTTATAGCTTTACTAGGTGTTACAGCCGCCCAAGCACAGTTACTGGAAAGCAATGTGATAAATGGAGAAATAGGTATTTCCCTTGGAGCAGCCCATTATTTTGGTGACCTGAATACCCGTGCTTCTATTAACCGGCCCAAGCCTGTTATCGGATTGATGTTCCGCAAGCAGTTTGGCGACTACATTGGCTTAAAGGTAAGCGGCCATTTTGCGCAACTTGGATACAGCGACCGCTATAGCAAAAACGAAGTGCAAAAGCTCCGCAACCTTAGTTTCAATACCAATATTTTTGAAATGGCCGTGCAGGGCGATTTTCACTTCTTTAAATTCATTCCCGGCCAGCCCGGTTACCAGTTTACCCCTTATGTAACCATAGGTGCCGGCTTCTTTAGTTACGATCCGTATGCATATCTGCAAAACCAAAAATATTACCTGCGTCCATTAAACACCGAAGGGCAAACGCTGGTTCCCGGAAAGAAATCGTACAGTACCATGGCGTTGTGCGTTCCGATAGGAGTTGGGTTCAAATACAATATCAGTGGCAATACCAATATTTTTTTCGAGCTTACCCATCATTTTACCAATACTGATTATTTAGATGATGTAAGCACTAATTATGCTGGTCCGGAGTATTTTCCGGCATTGCCGGATGGTTCGCCATCGCCCGCTTCTTTGTTGCAGGACCGCAGCTATGAGTTGAATGCCGGTAACCCAATTGGTATCAAGGGTCGTCAGCGGGGTGTCAGCTCTCAAAAAGATCAGTATCTCTTTTTAGAAGTGGGCATTAGTTTAACGCTTACTTCCTATCGTTGTCCCACAGCGAATTAAGTAGCCTTTAAAAATTCAAAGTTGGCAGTGTTACAAATCAGGGGCTAACAGCCCTTATTTACATCCGAGCACAGCTCCCTGTATGTAATATTACCCAATTGGCACCTAATGTAAATACTTACAGCGGGGCAGGCAATTAAATGGCATGATTTATATAGTCATTTTGCGTTTTAGTACCTATTACGCTTACTATTACAATCTTACATTTCATGTTAGCCCAGGCCCGGCAGCGGTACATACGTTATAGCGACGATGTAGAAGTAAAACAACCCAACGAAGAAGCAATTATTCAGGAAACAATGGAATCCAGGGCCCGGCAGGCTCAGAAAATGTTTGAGAAAAACAGGCATGCGATCCGGGATGCAAGTGCCAAAAACCATGGCATATTAAAGGCAACCGTACAGGTATATAATAACCTGCCCGAACCGCTGGCACAAGGTGTATTTAAAGTAGCCCGTATCTATCCCGCCATTATTCGTTTCTCTACTTCTTTCGGAGCCATTCAGCCCGATAAAAAATCGTTTCTCAGAGGCATGGCTATAAAGCTGATAGGTGTGGAAGGCAACAAGTTCCTGCCCGAGGAAAAAGATGCCCTGACACAGGACTTTTTACTGGCAAATTACCCCATCATTCCTACCGGTACCGTTGAAGATTACAGAGATGCACAATTGAAACTGGAAAAAGCTGCTGATGGGCCGGAAGTGTTTCAAAACTTTCAAAATATGCAGCAGGTAGCTGCACGTAAACTAAAACAGTTGGTAGGTATTGAACATGATCCTAATAAAACCGGCCAGCCGGGATCGCATATTTTAGGTGATGTATATTTTAGTATGGCGGCCATCCGCTATGGCGATTATATTGCAAAAATTTCGGCTGCCCCGCTTTCTGAAAATGTAAAGGCACTACATGGAAAAGAAATGGATGAAAAGCTGGTAACAGCGGAAGAAGAAAATTTCTTAACCATTATTGTTACCCAGTTTTTTAAACACGAAAAAGCGGAATACGAACTGCGGGCGCAATTGTGTACCGATCTGGAAAAAATGCCGGTTGAAGATGGCTCTGTTCAATGGTCAGAAAAGGAAAGCCCTTACATTCCCGTTGCTAAACTAACCATTGAGCCGCAGGATGTTTTCAGCCCTGCACGCCGGGTATATGGCGATGATGTATTAAGCTTTAATCCGTTCCACTGCCTGCCGGAGCACCGCCCTTCAGGCAATATTATGCGGATTCGCAGAAAGGTATATGAAAACTCATCCGGGAACCGACATAGCTTAAATGCATCTCCCCGAAAGGAGCCTGCCAACATTGATGAATTATCTGAGTGATACCTGATCGTAGCCAAGGCGTTGGGAAAAAGACAGATTAACTTCTTATTTTATTTATTCCATCTTCAGGTTGCATAGGGTAAAGCATTATTACCTGCTTTATCTTTTGCTCTATCAGGACTGTGACAATGCTTTGTTTTACTCCACCAGCAGCACCTAAACAGCTATACTACATTTCCTTTCCTGTACCGGTTTGCATTTCTACCATAAGTGTTTGAAAGATTCTTGAGTAATTTTTACAGTGTTTGTCCTGATTTTTGTTTTCAGCCTTTTTTATGTTCTTAATTCTCCGTTAAGAAGCTGCGGATAAAAATATTTTTTCACATCGTTGCGTTGTATTTTTCTATAAAATACTTTCACCTTATGCAAATGATGCGCAGTACTGTTGCTACCGTGGTTCTGATGTGTGTGTGTGTTCTTCAGATGGGATTTATGAGCCGTAAGAAGCTAAAGTATGCGGCTACCCGGTACTACGTGGTGGTTGATAAAAGCGAAAATACCCTTACTGTTTATGATCCGCAGGATTGGGTGGTGCAGTTCCCATGCACATTTGGCAGTACGGAACTGGGTGATAAAATGACGCAGGGCGACCGCCGCACACCTGAAGGCAGCTATCACATCAGTAGTAAAGCGCTCCATAAAAAATGGGATAAATTCATGAAGTTGGATTATCCTAATGCAGCTGACTATGTTAAGTTTAACCAGCGTAAAGCTGCAGGCATTATTCCTAAAGATGCGAAGATTGGCGGCGACATTGGTATTCATGGTACCTGGCCGCATGAGGAGTGGGCAGTGGAAAACCTGCAGTCGTGGACACTGGGCTGCATTAGCATGAAAAATGAAGATGTAGATGAATTATATAGCATGGTTGGACCCGGAACGCTGGTAATCATTCAGCGTTAAGAGCGGAGAACCGTTTTAATATGAGTGCAGGTAGCGAGATGCTACCTGCACTTTCTTTTTAAAAATGAATTAGGGCAAACCCGGTCAGGCATTACCCTTATTCGTTCCTGATGAAACCTGCCAGACTATAAAAAAATATAAACCAATTCATAAGTTCTTCGGTAAACGTAGCGGAAAAGGTGTTTTGGATTTACCCGTTCACTTGTTCACATGTTTACCTGTTCAGCAATTTGAAGACCTAATTAAAATCGGTATAGACTCAATTCCACTAAATATGCCGGAGAGCCAATTCATAACAATTTTATCATGTTATCATAACAAATACGTCAACTGCAATGTGTGCCTTTGAAGCTGCCTGATAATTACTTCACAGCTAAATCCGTTTCTGATGGCCAGTAAAGAAAAAAGGCGAAAGGTTGATGTGGTTGTATTATCCGATATTCATTTAGGCACTTACGGCTGCCACGCTAAAGAACTACTGCAATACCTGAAAAGCATCAAACCTAAAACATTGGTTTTAAATGGCGATATTATAGATGTATGGCAATTCAGTAAGCGCTACTGGCCCAAAAGCCACATGAAAGTAGTCAGGGAATTTATGTCGTTCATCAGCAAAAAGGTTACGGTATATTATATTACCGGCAACCACGATGAAATGATGCGCCGGTTTACTGATTTCAAATTAGGTTCATTCAAAATTGTAAATAAACTACTGCTGGAGCAGGAAAATGGCAAGCGTGCCTGGATTTTTCATGGGGATGTTTTCGACGTAACCATGCAGCACAGCAAGTGGCTGGCTAAGTTGGGCGCTGTGGGCTATGATACACTGATACTCATTAACCGCTTTGCTAATTTCATTTCTGAGAAAGTATTCCGCAAGGGTAAATTATCCCTTTCGAAAAAAATTAAGAACAGCGTAAAAACTGCTGTAAAATTTATCAACAATTTTGAGCAAACGGCGGCTGATATAGGCATATTCAACAAATATGATTATGTGATCTGCGGGCATATTCACCATCCTGAAATGCGGACGATTACCAATGCGGAAGGCAGCATTGTTTACCTCAACAGCGGTGACTGGATTGAAAACCTGACGGCCTTGGAACTGGTAGATGGTGTGTGGCGTATTTACCAATATAAAGAGACTGAAATACCGCAAGAGGAAGAACAGGAAGAGGAATTAAGCACCAGTCAGCTTTTTGATAATATGTTACAGGAATTTAATTTAATGAAAGCATGATTTTGCCACATAGACACATAGTTTACACATAGGTTCAAATAGAATAAAGGAGGCAGAGCAGATGACAGAGTGCTGTAAGGAAATACAGAAAAATATAATTTATACCCAGTTTTTTCAGAATAAAAAGTATTTTTTAAATAGTCGTCAAATCCTGTTTATCTTTTTCCTACCTTTTATTCCCTGCTTTCTATATTGTATTTCTATGTGAACCTATGTGCTCCTTATGTTCCTTATGTTCCTTTGTGGTAAAAAAACAGAAAAATTAAAGAATGAAAATTTTATATGCGATACAAGGTACAGGGAACGGGCATATTACCCGTGCCAGGGACATCGTACCGCTGCTGCTTAAAAAAGGGAAAGTAGATATAGTGGTGAGCGGCAGCCATACTGAAGTAGATTTAGGGTACCCTGTTACATACAGGTTGCATGGCCTGGGTTTTATATTTGGAAAAGGTGGTGGAATTGATTTGCTGGAAAGCTATAAAAAAAATAATCTGAAACGCTTTTGGAAAGAAGTAAAAGCATTGCCGGTAGCTGAATACGACATGGTAATCAATGATTTTGAGCCGGTGAGTGCCTGGGCTTGTTACCTGCAAAAAAAGCCCTGCCTGGGCCTGAGCCACCAGGCGGCCGTAGCGAATAAAAAGTCGCCAAAGCCTAAAAAGAAGGATCCAATCGGCAGCACCATTTTACAGTTTTATGCACCCGTAACTGCCTGTTATGGATTTCATTTTAATGCCTACGATACCAACATTTATACACCCGTTATCCGGCAACAGGTACGGGACCTGACGATAACGAATAAGGGGCATTACACCGTGTACCTGCCGGCTTACAGCGATAAAAAAATCGGAGAGGTATTATCCTTATTCGATAAAGAGCAATGGATGGTTTTTTCAAAACATAACAAAGAACCATTTGTACAGGGAAACATTTCTTTTTTACCCCTGAGTAATGAGGCTTTTTTACAAAGTATGGCTGGCAGCAAAGGGATACTATGCGGAGCCGGTTTTGAAACACCCGCAGAGGCGCTGTTCTTACAAAAGAAGTTAATGGTGATACCCATGAAGGGCCAGTATGAGCAGCAGTGCAATGCTGCCGCTTTAAAAGAAATGGGGGTACCAGTCATTAAAAGCCTGAAGAAAAAGCATGCTGATAAAATAAAAGAATGGTTACAAAACAGGCAGGAATTACAGGTGAACTATCCGGATATCACTTCAAAAATTATTGACGAGGCAGTAGCTCATTACCCAACCGCAATGCCAACGTTATTAATAGATTCAGATGATAAACTGAACAATGCGAAAGGCCTGAAAAATTTTATTCTTAAAAAACTAATGAAACACATAGGCACATAGGGCACATAGAATACAAAGAAATACAATATAGAAAGCGGAAAATAGAAGGCAGGAAAAACAGAACAGGAAAATACAGATAGCATTTATTAATTATGTATAAAAAAATTTTCATACAGAAAAAGCTGGTTATACATTGTCTTGCTCTGTATTTCCTTACTTCTTTCTATTATTTATTGTTTGTCCTCTGTTTTCTATCTTCTTTATTCTATGTGCACCTATGTGCTCCTGATGTGCCTATGTGGTAAAAAATAAATATGAGTATCTGTAAAAACTGCTTTGGGTCTGAATTTACATGGGGTATATCTACTGCTGCCTATCAAATTGAAGGAGCTTATAACGCTGATGGCAAAGGCCTTTCTATCTGGGATGTATTTACCAATACCAAAGGAAAAATTCCGCTGAATGAAAACGGGAATGTGACCTGCGATTTTTACCACCGCTACACGCAGGACCTGTTGCTGATCCATCGGTTACATATCAGCAATTATCGTTTTTCCCTTTCGTGGAGCCGCATTTTACCAAACGGAACCGGCCGCCTGAATAATGCCGGGATCGATTTTTACAACCGCCTGATTGATTTTTGCCTGGAATTAAATATAACACCCTGGATTACTTTATACCATTGGGATTTGCCATACGAGTTGCAAAAGCAGGGAGGCTGGAACAACCGGCAGGTAGTGGATTGGTTTAGTGAATACACGGCGCTTTGCATAAAAAAATTTGGTGACCGCGTAAAAAACTGGATGGTACTAAACGAGCCGATGGCATTTACGGGAGCCGGGCATTTTTTCGGCATTCATGCACCTGGCAAAAAAGGGTTACGCAATTTTTTAAGTGCTGCCCACCACGCTGCCCTTTGCCAGGCCGAAGGTGGCCGCATTATTAAATCGCTTCGCAGCGATTGCCGGGTAGGCACCACATTTAGCTGCACCCACATAGAGCCGCTGACGGCGTTGGAAGAAGACAGAATTGCCGCTCAAAAAATAGATGCCCTCCTGAACCGGATGTTTATAGAACCTTTGCTGGGATTGGGGTACCCGGTAAATGATGTAAAAATATTGAAGCGAATTGAACAACATATGCAGCCAGGAGATGAAGCAAAGCTTTCATTTAATATGGATTTTATAGGATTGCAAAACTATACCCGTGAAATTATCCGGCACAGCATCTACACGCCGTTTGTGAAGGCGCAAATTGTAAAAGCCAAAAAACGGAATGTAGCGGTTACCAGTATGAACTGGGAAGTGTATCCGGAGTGTATGTACCAGGTACTTAAAAAATTTGCGGCCTATCCCAATATACCTGAAATAATTGTTACTGAAAACGGCGCTGCTTTTCCGGACAAGGTGGAGAACGGCGCCATACACGACGAAAAGCGGGTGAGCTACCTGCAAAACCATTTGGCAGAAATACTGCGGGCCAAACAGGAAGGCGTACCGGTAAATGGCTATTTTGTATGGACGTTGCTGGATAATTTTGAGTGGGCCGAAGGCTACCATCCACGCTTTGGCCTGGTACATGTTGATTTTAAAACCCAAAAGCGGATTATCAAAGATTCGGGTAACTGGTACCGGGATTTTTTGCAGAGTGCATGAGTAGTTACGGAAACGTTGCTTACCATAGCGTGTTCGAAACACGAAAGTAGAATGTATGTCTGCTATCAGGCTTGAAATCAACGGGTCATACCCTTGCCCTTGTTGTGTGTTCTTCACCAACAAAATCCCACGCCCTGATAATTGTAGCATTTATGAATTCTAAAGTATAAGGTTTGAAGTGCTGTTGGTAAAGAACACCTAACAGCGGCAAGAGTGTCATTATCCAATTCCTCAATTAATTGCATCTGTTAAAATGTTTCGAGCACTTATGAGTTGCTTACTTCAGATTGAGATAAAATCTATTTTCTTATGTTAAAACGGAATTTTGGTGAAGTTAATGTTCGGGGGATAGAAGGACTTGCCTGTGATAATATTTCATCCGTCACTTTTATTCCTAACTTTTTAATAACTGTTATCATCAGGTTGTCCGATTGCGGTGCGTACAACAGTGCACCTCTTTTAAAAACATAAGTATATTTTCCTTCATCAATTACATCCTGATAAGCGACTATGACTTTATCATAAAATGGTTGTATCAGTTCCTTTTGCTTGGCCTGCATAGCCTGCCGGCTATATTGCATCCAGTTTTGAAGAATATAGGCCGTCCGGAAAATCTTTTCATTTTCTTTTTTTATTTCACTTTCCTTCCTTCCAAATCCACATTCACGTACCTTCAAAAGGCTATCATAAAGACAATATTCTTTTACCAATGCCTGATATTGCTGGCCAAGCGAATCCTGTTCGTACACTGCCAGTAAAGTATCTATCCGGCCTATGCCCGGCATCAGACTTATCACATAGTCCTGGTCGAAATAACCGAACCTGGTTTGTGCCGCTACATTGTTTGCATCGGCAAATAATAGCAACACCCATAATATCGTAATGAACAATATTTTTTTCACTAAATTCTTTGATAAGTAAGATACTAATATGATCCCGACAAATAATTCATTACCTATTCAGCGAAAAGCAGGCAAGGATCAGGCTGGCATTGCTGCTGGGTGTATTACAAATTTTCGCAGATAGAGGGGCAGCCCTGAAAGGGCGAGATAGCACAGCACAGGGTGCAGCCCTGTGTTGGGAAATGATTTATCCTGGTAAATTAAGCCCTGAAAGGGCGTAATAGGATAGCGGTTATTGCGCCCTTTCAGGGCTTGATGGATGGGAAAATGCTACTCTTTGTCTCTTTGTCATAGGGCTTCACCCTATGCTAAGCTATGCCGCCCTTTCAGGGCTTTTACACCGAGTACGAAAAATTGTAATGCACCCTTGCTGCATAACCACCTTTCAAAAATTTATTAATTTTTGGTACATGGCAGGTTAGATTTCCGGCCAGTTTTAACCACGAAAAAGCCACCTCGTAAGGGGTGGCTTTCATCTGATAAAAATTATTTTTTGTTACGGACGGCGGCCTGGCGTTGTTTTAGGGGTAGTACCCGGCGTTGTTTTAGGTGTACTACCTGGGTTTTGTTGTTGCCCACCCTGCTGTGGTTGTAGTTCGTCCGGCACTCTCAAGCCTAATTTTTTAATAACCGGTATAATCAGGTTATCGGCGGGTGGCGCCTGCCATAGTGCTTCTCTCTTAAATACGTAGGCATACTTTCCTTCGGTTACCACTGCCTGGTACGCATTGATGGCTTTTGACGTAAAAGGCTGCATCAGTTCCTGCTGCTTGGCCTGCATGGCCTGCTGGCTGTATTGCTGCCAGTTTTGAAGAATATAGGCTGTTTGAAAAAGTTTATTTCTTCTATCCTTGTACAGACTGGCAGGCATTTTTGCACTGTCAGCTTTTAGTGTGCTATCATCACGCTGGTATTCCGTTACGCGGTATTGGTACTCCTGGCCTATGGAATCCTGCTCATATTGAGCTAATAATGTATCTACCCGGCCTACGCCTGGCATCAGGCTTATTACATAATCCAGATCGAAATAACCGAACTTGGTTTGTGCTGCTACCTCATTTTTCCCGGACAGCATTAGCGCTACCGTAATTGTAGCAATCGCAAATAATTTTTTCATTTTTTAATTGATGGTTAACTGTTGTGTTTTGTTTTATATAAAATGGTAACGGTTTCAGGCAACAGGGAGACAAGTCTCAGGTCATTAAGGTTGCTTGATCATCCGGTAAAGCGGTGCTAATTTTTAATACCCAATTCCCGCAGCACATCTTCGCTACGGTCCAGTTTTGGGTCGGCAAATATAACCGTAATGCCTTCGCTTTTATCTAAAATAAAGTCAAAACTACGGTTCACAGCCAGCCTCTGTACCGCCGTATAAACTTTATCCTGAATAGGTTTTATCAGCTTCTGCCGTTCTTTGAACAGGTCGCCTTCGAAACCAAAACGTTTCTTTTGCAGATCCCGAACTTCTTTTTCTTTATTAAACAGCTCATCTTCCCTTTTCTTCTTCAGATCCTCGCTTAGCATTACCTGTTCGGCATCAAAATCACGGTACATTTTGTTCAGCGCTTCCTGCCTGGTATCAATTTCCCGCTGCCAGATTTCGGCAGTAGCATCAATTGTTTTTTGAGCCTGCTTATAATCCGGCATTTTATCCAAAATATATTTGGTATCGATAATCGCATATTTCTGTGCCGAAGCTGTAAAGGCCATCATAAGGCAAAAGCCCAGGCCAAGCAATATTTTTTTCATGATAAAAAGTTTAAAGTTCAAAGTTTAAAGTTTAAGGTTCTTCTGCTGAACCTGCTTCATTACTTGTCAACTTCAAAATAACATTGAAATATGTATAAGTTTTAAATTTTGTTATGCTTTCACAAAACTCTTTTAATAAGTAGATCATTAGATAAAAGAACAGGAAGCGTAAACGGTTCTACAACTTTAAACTTTGAACCTTAAACTTTAAACCTAAACTATTCCGGTTCAAAGCCCAGCATAAAGGTAAACTTAGTGGCTCCTTTTAAGCCCTGGCCGGGTTGCAGGCGGTCGAGCCCAATACCATAGTCGAAGCCCAGGAGGCCAAACATAGGTAAAAAGAAACGCATACCCAGGCCCACGCTGCGGCGCAGTTTAAACGGATTGTACTCCTTCATACTGTACCAGCCATTAGCCGCTTCGGCCCAGGCCATGGCATAAATGGTACTGCTGGGGTTAGTAGTAAACGGAAAACGGATTTCGGTAGTGTATTTATTAAAAATGGTAAAGAACTTAGAGGCGCCGCTTTGGTCGGGGTTTACTTTAGGATCGCTGCTTTCATAAACCGGGTAGCCACGGTGTGCAATAATATCGTAGCCCAATAACGCAAAGCTGTTGCTAAGGCCTGCATCACCCAACTGGAAACGCTCGAAAGGTGATATACCAAGATCTTTATTATACCGGCCCATAAAGCCCATTTTGGCAGCAAAGTGTAGTACAAAAGGATGGCTGCCCTCTCCACCACTTTTGGTTAGCGGCATAAACCACTCACCTGTAAAACGCCACTTATGAAACTCAATCAGCTTGTATCGCTCATTCGCTGTTTTTGCATTTTGAATACTATTGTCCATCAGGCTCCACGGTGGCGTTACTTGTAAGCTAGCCAAAAAGGTAGAACCACTGGTAGGGAATATAGGCTGATTAACAGAAGAGCGCTGTAAGGCAATTTTAAAACTCAGGTTGGTACTGGTACCATTATCAAAACCCGGCAATTGTTGCGGTGATATCGGATAGTTCTTTAGTTTGTACTGGGTAAGGTTTACAGAATATAACAGGCTGAAAAAGTCATCCGGCCATTTTAACTGCTTGCCCAGGCTTACGCCTATACCAGTGGTTTGTATATAGGAATTGCTGGCGGCATTGCGGTCGTACTGCCCCGTAGTATAATCATAAGCATTGGCATAGCGGGTATTATAAAGGCTTACCGTAAAAGCGTTTTGCTTTTTACCGCCCAGCCATGGTTCGGTAAAGCTAAAGTTGATACTACGGAAAGCTGCCCCGTTACTTTGATACCGGAGGCTTAATTTCTGACCATCGCCACTTGGAAGAGGCTGCCAGGCTTCTTTCTTAAAAATGTTGCGCAGCGAAAAGTTATTGAACGTTACTCCAAGCGTACCGGTAAGACCAATACCGCCGCCAAAACCGGCGCTTAACTCCAACTGGTCACTGCTTTTTTCTTCTACGCTATAATTAATATCCACTGTGCCATCTTCCTGATTGGGCACCGGGTTAATGCCAATCTTTTCCTGGTTAAAGAAGTTTAAGTTAGCCAGTTCACGCTGTGAACGGATCAGATCAGTACGGCTGAATTTCTCACCAGGATAGGTTCTTAATGCCCTGCGGATAACCCGTTCGTTGGTTTTATCGTTACCGGAAATGCGTACGTTTTTGATGGTAGCCTGCGGGCCTTCCAGCAGGCGTATTTCGTGGTCAATAGTATCGTTATACACAGCGCTTTCGGTAACCTCCGTACGGAAGAACAGGTAGCCATCATCCATATACAACCCACTGATGTCACCCCCTTCCGGACTGGCCTGTTTGCCTAATTTTTTATTGAGCAATTCAATGTTATAAATATCTCCTTTTTTAATGCCCAGCACTACGTTCAGAATACTATCGGAATACTTGGTATTGCCCCGGAAAATAATATTGCCGAAATAATAGCGGTGGCCCTCGTCCACTTTCACATCAATGATTAACTGCCCTTTGGCATTGTAGCGCATGGTGTCTTTTACAACCTGCGCATCTCTAAAGCCAAGGCTGTTGTAATAGGTTAATAGTGATTCTTTATCTTCCTGGAATTTTTGTTCGTTGAACTTAGCATTTACGAAAGGCTTAAACCGGAAATAGGGCTCAATAAACTGCTTAATGCCGGAAGGTTTTAAAAAGTCGTAGTTCTTTACAAAATGCTGGAAAGTGACACGGGTATTCGGTTCATAATAGCCCGTATCGAGTGTAGGGTGCAGGCTTAAACGGCCTTTTTCCTTTGTGCCTTTGAACTGCTTTTTCAACTTATTGTCGCTAACGTTGGTATTACTGGCAAAATTCAGGGTGCTAATGGTTACTTTTTCACCCTTGGTTACCGTGAAATGAAGGTCATGTGTATTTGGGATATTTGTTTCCATTTCCTTTACATCTACCTGTATATTGCGGTAGCCTTTCTCCACAAAATACTTTTGAATCGCTTCCACGGCTGTCTGCTTCATGCTTTCCGTAATAATGCGGCCTAATACCAAGCCAGTCTTTGGAGCTAAATCTTCCTGGTTGCTTTTACTTACGCCATTGTAAAATACTTTACCCAGCCGGGGCCTTTCCTGCACGGCTATTTCAAGGTTCAGGATATTGGGCGCATCAATGCTGGTAATGTAGATAGTTACGTTACTAAAGTAATTCTGCCCCCACAGGTTATTGATCACTTTACTGAAATTGTCGCCGCCGGGTATCATTATCCGATCGCCGGTATTGATATTGGCTACCGAAAGCAGCAATTGCTGGTCAAAGTATTTATTACCGGTAACAACGATTTTGCCAATGTGGTACTCTTTAGGAACCGAGCCTTTATACAAGTCAAAAGCGGTGGTATCGTTCAGATTGCCGACACTATCCGTTTGGGCTGTTGAGGCCATACCGCATACGCACAAAAACAGAACACACAGCAGCCGTAGCTTACCAAAATATTGCATGAGAAAATGTTTGCAGAAATAGCTTTAGTCCGAATACCGTAATAGTACGGAGCCGGGTTGTAGGAAATACGTGGGCAAATTAAAAGCTATAGTTCAAACTGTATGTTAAACTAAGAAACAACGGTCGGCAGCCAGATACATTTTAGTCGGCAGTCAGCAGTCAAATACATTCAGCCGGCAGGGAATACAAGGGAATACAGAGTCAGCAGTCTGTTAGTCAGCAGGAAATGTAAGGGAATACAGAGTCGGCAGTACAATGAAGTTTAGTCAGTAGTAAATACAATTTAGTTGAAGCCTAGTGGCAAATGCAATTCTTATAATACCAGTAAATAATGCTTTACCCTATAATCTTTACGGAAAATTTATACTTATTTATAAGTTTTTACAATGATGCTGTTTAGTATTTTAACACTTGTTGGAAAACAGATACAAAATGTGATAGGATCGGTTTTATGTGCTGTAGGCACATTCTGTTTGTAGTAGTAAATAAATAAGTGATTTGGTGCTTTATGCCACGTAGTGGCTATCTGTTTAGCCATTATATACCTCATTTGACAGCATTTGTTTAAAGGCTTTCTAAAAGTATTTTAATAAATAATCTGTGTCGCTTTCCGGCTGCAATATCGTTGGATTTTTCGCCATAGAATGCCGGCTATGGCTGCAAAATCCGCCTTATTTCGCTCAAAAATCAACTACCTATTAAAGTGTCAAATAAATGTAGACACTAAACAACTTCCTGATTTATTATTTCAAACAACACTTGTTCCTTTACTTTAAAATGATCAGACAGGTAGCCACTACGTGGCATCATGGCGTTCTTAAAACTTTCATTGCTACAAACAGGTTGTACCTACGGCACAATAGGCCATTACACTTTGTTTATAAAGCCCGGCATACCTGTATTGTTAAAATACCAAACAGTTTCAATCTACAAAAACGCAAATGCATGAAATTTCAGTGTTTTGAAGATATCCTTGCCTGGCAGAAGGCACAGGATCTGGCCGTTATCATTTATCTGCTGCTTGCTTTATCAAAGGATTACAAATTCAAAGTCCAGATTTGTGATGCGGTAATTTCAATTTCTAATAACATTGCTGAGGGATTTGAGCGTAGTTCAGATGCAGATTTCTCAAGATTTCTGATTTACGCATTGGGTTCAGCAAGTGAAGTAAAATCCATGCTATATCTGGCAGTACGCCTGAAATACATAAGTTCTGAACAGCAGTTGCATACGATAGCACAAACAACAGAAGTGTCTAAGATTATCAAAGGGCTGATCAAGTACCTGAATAAGTAGTTTGTTTTGGTTCTTTTAACTAACTACTGACTTTGTATTTGACTGCTGACTTACTGTATTTGACTGCTGACTGCTGACTAAACTGACTCTGTATTTGACTGCCGACTTACTGACTGCCGACTTACTGAATTTTCACCTGCTCCCCCGTTTTTCCGAACCTTCTTTCTCTGGATTGGTAATCGAGGATGGCTTCATACAAATCTGCCTTGCGGAAATCGGGCCAGCGGGTTTGGGTAAAATATAGTTCGGCGTAGGCAAGCTGATACAGTAAAAAATTGCTGATTCGGTATTCACCACTCGTACGAATCATTAATTCGGGATCGGGGTATTCGCTGGTGTACAAATACTGTTGCAGGGTATCCGGGCCTACATCTGCTGCTTTCAGCTTACCGGCTTCCACATCCGTTGCAATGTTTTTTACAGCTGTTATCAGTTCCCAGCGGCCGCTATAGCTCAATGCCATAATCAGGTTCAGGCCGGTATTCTGGGCGGTCATTTCCAATGCTTCATCCAGTTCCTGGTTCACATAATTGCTTAGCATATTGCGGTCGCCAATTACCCGCAGGCGGATATTATTTTTATTGAGTGTTTCTGTTTCCTTGCGGATAGTATCAACCAGCAGTTCCATCAGGCCACTTACTTCGTATTGAGGGCGGTCCCAGTTTTCGGTGCTAAAGGCATATAGCGTCAGGAACCCAACACCCAGTTCGGCACAACCCTCCACAATATTCCGTACACTTTCTACCCCATGGAAATGCCCCACCAGCCGGTCATGGCCCTTTTCCTGAGCCCAGCGGCCATTGCCATCCATAATAATAGCGATATGCCGGGGAAGTTTAGCCTTGTCGATCTGCTCTGCGGAAACACTCATAACACACCTCCTTTAATACCTGCGAATGTAGCAAAAGCGTTTAGGGTGTGAGGTTCAAAGTTTATGCAAAGTATTCTTCGGAAAGTTTTGCCATGCACACATAGCTGAATGGATGTAATCGTTCTCCATTAAAAGTCGGATAGGATTCAAAAAAACAGATCTTACAAAAAAAAGCCTGCAGACAAATTGTAATTTAGCCGCAGGCTTAATTATCGGGCTTCCCGAAGGATGCTGTGCATAAACCTTAAATTTTAGAGTAGTATTACAGACAGGGAGCTGTGTTCAGATGTAAATGAGGACTAATTAGCCGCTATTTGTAACACTGTCGAAATACAATGGAATTTTCATTAACCGTTTTTCAGCCGTAAATTATTCAAAGCAGAAATGTATTTTACAAGTAACCAGTGCTTTGTATTTTATACGCCTTATGCTCCTATCCTGACTGCGGTCCGGGGCAAGTTGTGGTAAAAAAACTAATCATGGCAAAGAATAAATTTCAATCGCTATCCGGAATCGTTTACTCCACCGATCCGGATTTTAAAACAGAAGAAGCAGCAACTCCCGCAGAAACATTGCCTGCTGCACAACAACAGTTAAAAATAAAACTGGATACGAAGCACCGGGCAGGCAAAGCCGTTACACTTATCACCGGTTTTAATGGCAGGACAGAAGACTGCGACGAACTGGGCAAAAAGCTGAAAACCCAATGTGGTACCGGTGGGTCGGTTAAAGACAATGAAATCATCATACAGGGTGACCATCGGGATAAAGTGTTGCAATGGCTGCTGAAAAACGGTTATGCAAAAGCAAAGAAACTGTGACCTGCCCACTCTGTTATGCACTGACTATTGAGCCTTTGGTAAAGGGAAAGATTACGCCCCAGAGAATAGACGTACGTAAAATACAGAAAAATAAAAACCGTTTATCAAACAAATTCAGGTAAAACCAATTTCATGAAAACACTGTTCCTTCTATTACTTGTTTCCGTTAATTCCCTTTTTACCATTGGCCAAACGGTAAACCTGGATGTGATGATGGGCGTTAAAAATGTCGGTAGCATCACCGCCCAAAAAAAGGTAACCGGTAAAACTGTGAACGCCGCATTGAGCAGTAAAGTAACCGTTACCATGCTTATCAAAATAAATGTGGAGCAGACGATTGTGTCGGAATATAAAGATGGCAAACTGATGAAAGCTGATATGGCACGTATCTCTAACATCAGCTCGGAAAATAGAAAAACGGTGACTGTTTGGAACGGCAGTGAATACGTGATTAACCGGGATACCATCACCCTAACCCATAAAGAACCTATTAGTTTTTGCGTGCTGGATTTATACTTTTCCGAACCCGTTGGCCTTACCAGAATTTTTGGCGAATCAAGCGGCACGTATATGCCACTAAAACTAATAGGCGAACACCGCTACGAATTAGAAGTAAACGACAGTAAAAGGGATATATTCATGTATGGGAACGATGGAAAACTAGTTCAGATAGAAACAGTAATTGCCATGAAGAAAGTAGTTTTTAAAGTGAAATAGCGGGCAGATGGAAGACGGAAAGTCCGGAAGACCGGAAGCATAAAACAGATGACAGATTTACCAGCCTGTATCGGTTGGCTAAACCTATCTGCTTTTTGGCAAAAGGCAATTAATGAATAGCCTTCACTACATAACATTGGCTTAGCCGTTACAAACCATTGTATTAATTAGGTTATTGTAAAACGGGCAGTGTAATCTTACTACCTGCATGATACAGGGTCACTTTCACCGGCTGAAAATCCTTTTCCTCTGCATCCGGTATCCGCATAAACTTTTGCGGGTTGCGGTCTACAATCGGAAACCAACTGCTCTGAATTTGTACCATGATGCGGTGGCCTTTTTTGAAAAGATGTGCGGCGTCATTCAAATCAAACTGTACTGTTGTTTTTTTACCCGGCACAAAGCCCTCCGGTTTTTCAAAACTATTGCGGAACTTGCCCCGGAACACTTCGGCCCGCACCAGGCGCTGCTTGCCGGTATTTTGCAGCGGTTCGGTTGTAGCAATTCCGCTATCAGGTAGCATGTCAATTATTTTTACAACAAAATCTGCATCCAGTAATGTCTTTTTATCGCTGTTCGTAGCTTCCAGCGATACCATTAAATTTGCATGAATACGACCTGCAATTGTCAGATCCTCTGATAATGGTTCGGTATAATAAGTTAACACATCGGCCCGTTTGGCAGCAAAGCGCTGATCATCCGCTACGTATTGATTACGGCGGTCACCGGTTACCTGGCTAATGTAGGGAACCGGGTTTGCAGGGTCACTAATGTAGGAATCGGTAGCAAGGCCAGCACCCGGTGCATCACTTAGCTGGTTACCAGAATTGAATTGTAGGATTTTACTTTTTATTTGGGCTGGTGGCCATTGGGCAAACTGCTTCCATTGGTTAAGGCCGGTAAAAAAAATGGTTGCTTCAGCAAGGCTGTCTTTGCCTTTGTTTTTCAGATGATAATTAAAAAAATCCGTTTCAGCGTTTCGGTAAAAGGAATTCACGTTTTGCCCGAAATTGTATTCGCCAAACTGGCTCCACTCACTACGGCTCCAGGCACCATGGCTCCAGGGTCCTAAAATGAGGTGGCTGCTGTTTGCGGGGTTTTGTTGTTCAATTGCTTCATACGTACGTTGTGCCCCAAACATATCTTCGGCATCAAACATACCACCCACCACCAGCACGGCAGGCTGTATGTTTTTCAGGTGTGGCCGTATGTTGCGTGCTTTCCAATACGCATCGTAGGTATCATGTTGCAGGTATTCATTCCATATTTGCACTTTGTGGTTATACAGCTTTTCACTTTGTGTATTTTTAAGTGGCCCAAGTTGCAGGTAATATTTATAGGCATCCGTATTATTCTCACTAAACGGCGACTGGTAACCGCTACTATCCTTGTTGCGTTCACCGCCGAAATAATTCATGAAACTAAAATTATCCATCAGGAAAAAAGCACCGTTGTGGTTGGCATCATCACCAATAAATTCATCAGTTACGGGTGCCTGCGGCGATACGGCTTTAATAGCCGGGTGTGCATTGGGCAAAGCTGCCGTAGCGTAAAAGCCGGGATAGGAAATGCCGTAAATACCCACTTTCCCATTGTTGCCTTGTATGTTCTTCAACAGCCATTCTATGGTATCGTATGTATCACTGCTTTCATCTGTTTGATTAGATTTTTTATCAATAGCGGGTGTCATTTCTTCAAAACTGCCACCGCTTTTGTAACGGCCGCGTACATCCTGATATATAAAAATATATTTATCTTTTTGCAGGTCGGCGTTAGGTCCCAGCCTGCGTGGGAAATTGTTTACTCCATACGGGTTGCAACTGTAAGGCGTACGTTCCATCAGGAATGGATACAGGTTGGCAGCGCCGGCATCCTTTGGCGTGTAAATAGCCGTAAACAGTTTGGTGCCATCACGCATGGGAATATATACTTCCTGCTTGGTAAAATTATCTTTTAGGGAACCCGTGTTTTCCGTAGTGGATTGTGCTTCGGATTGGGGGTGGCATCCTGCAAAAAGCAAGGCTAGTAGTATGATTCTGACTTTCATTTTCTGTAATGCTTCTATTTACTTTTAATTCTTCCGTCTCCCACGTAGGTGAATATGAATATTTAAAACGAAGATGTCATATAAAGTTGATGAAAAGGTGGTTATGATAAAACAAATGCGTTTGAAAGCATGGCTCACTATATCTTTCGTATTTTACGTGTTGTGGGTGTAGGGCAAACTTGCATACACACAACAGGTGTAAAAAGTAGCGTAATGCTTCTTCTGCGCAATAAGTTCATTTTCATTGCACCTATATCCATTTACCAGCTACTGTACATTTTAGCTTCACCAAATCCTTCAATTTTTATCTTATGACCAAATACCGAAACGCTGGTTCCTTTTACATGGTATTTCCCGGAGTTGTCTTTCAATGCACCCGGAACGGCTACCTGCACACTTTTGCAGGACGTCAGTACGATTAAAAGGAATGGGATATAAAACCAGTGCCCTTTCATGATGTCATTTATTTTACGGCACAATTGTAGGGCAATGTCGTTGGTAAAATAAAGCTGTTGTTAGTAAAAGGCAGAATGGCTCAATAGATGGCTTTAGGAATGGATGAGGGTTTTAGAGCCTGCTCCATTTTCGTATAGCTTGTTTGGAGAAATGCCGCAACCGGTAAGGATTTATTGTTTGGCACGGTTCGGTTTAAAAAACACAAACCCGTGATGAAAAGTAATAACTATGCACCGGCCTGAAGACCTGCTAAAAGAGAGGAGATTACAAAATTCGGTATTCCTGAAAACCTTAAAATTTATAATCATGAAATCACCTTATGCACTGCTATGTATCTTACTCATTACGGCTTGTAACTTAATCCCACAACCAAAAGAGGCTCCACAAAAAGCAACCATAGAGGAATTAATGAACACACAAATATTACTTACCAACTATGCAGATTTTACCAACGACCGGGTATTAAATGCTGCCAGCGCTTTTCTTATTTATTATAAAGATTCGGTATATGCTGTTACGGCAAAACACCTGATTGGCCCTGATGGTGGTGTAGAACCTGCAGTTGAGCTGAATCAGTTATCAAAAGAATTGATACAATGGAAGATGTATCCAAGGGTGCCGGTACATCCGGCAACGGACACCGTTGTTATTAGTGCCGGCAATTTAAATTACACAAAAAGCAATAGTGATGCCCTGCTTTTAAAAACCGTTGACTTTCATGCAGGTATCCTTCCGTTACAACTCAATTTTAACGCCCCCGTTGCAGAAGACACTTTATACATTATTGGTTGCCCATACAGTGAAAAAGATTGCAAACAGAATTTGTACAAAGTCGTTTTTAGAGAAATGATGGAGAATCTTTTAATAAGCGAAATATTCTCTGATGTTGATATGACCGGATTTAGCGGTGCACCCGTGGTAAATAAAATGGGAGAAGTAGTAGGCATAATTCAAGGTAGCGGAGAATTTGAAGGAAAGAATTTTACTTCTGCTACTTCTATCATGGAAATTAAGAAAGTTGTTAACTAAATAGTTTTAATTTTTCTTTTTTTCTTGATAAGTAGAGTAGGCCCGGGCATTACAGCCCGAGCCGCTCACGGAACCGTACGTGATAGTCTCCCATCATACGGCTCTTGTTATCTAATCTTGTTAACGATTTTGTCTTTTCTTTCTCCATCATTCCATTGTTTTACAACGGTTGTTTTAAAATAGTAAGACCAGATAACCGAAGCCCTTCGCTCCATGCCCGTTACAGGCACTTCCTCACTACTATGGCTTCGTCCGACGCTTGCTGCTGCATCTTCTGCCTGTGGCAAAATTGAGTTGCAGTATGGGCTTTATGTGTTCTGACATATCGCCTCCCGATAATAATCGGGATTCCGCAAAGCACATCGGCACATCAGCAGCAAACCTCTCCTGTTCCCAATGAAAGCCTGTGTAGCACTCCTGCCGTCTTTATGCCGGTTGGCCTGTAACCAGTAAGCAGCTATCCGTTACAGTCTGTCCTGCCAGCCTTTCTTTGCCGGCAGTTTTGCCAACATCTAATGTTTTTCGACACATTACGTAGACGGTTCACTCTCGTTCAGCTTTACTACACCCACCTGATGCCTTTCGACACCTTTTAGCCCAAACGCTCAATACCTTACCTTTTGAATAAAGCACCTTTGGGTGGTTTGCACACCTCATCTGCATAACGTGTGCGGCAGGCCGGCTGCCATCTCTCATTCAGCATTGATTAATGATTTTACTCATTTCTCATTCAGGACACACAAAAAGTAACAAAAAAATCAAGGCGGTGCTAAGTAAAGTGGTCAAAATAACTTGTACAATTGAAGCAGGATTTTATTCGGCGTTGGTTGCCCCTAACCCTTTTAGGGCAATGTCATTAAGATAAGCCCCATTGGGGCTTTCTGTTTGTAGCAAACAAAGAGGCAAAGGGAATCATTGCCACGTAGTGGCTACCCCTTCTCTGATCAGGTAGCCACTACGTGGCATGCACCAACATCAAGGATTTCTATCTTCTACAAACAGGTTGCACCTACGGCGCATAACTGATACATTAATCCTTCACTTAATGACATTGCCCTAAAGGGGAACTCGTTTTTACCTGAAAAATTAGTGATAACTACGAGTATTTTGAAGTTCCTATGAAGTTTGATAGTGTCCAAAAGCCCCCTTTAGAGCCTGTCCCGTACCGATAGGTCGGGAGGGTTTGGGGGCGACCAGGCCAGATTGATGAAATGTTCAAGTTATTTTGATAACTTTTCTAAGGCGTATGCCGCCCGGTAGTTCATTCGTGTTGTAGTTCGTACCGGGCGGCACCGCAGCTGCCATTTGTATGGCAGGTCCGCCACGGCGGATCCAGCCCGTTGGATTCTTTCTACATTCAAATGTTTTTTTCCATTTTTCCAGCCCGGCTATGGGCTGGAAAACACCTGCCAAACATGGCCCTGCTTACGCTGCAGCACCGCCCGCCTCTGTGCCGCTTTGCTTTAAATATTTACCCTCTTGCCCACTATTTGTTACTCCCAAAATCTTAAAGAGAATTTGTTAACACTGTATTAAGAAAGTTGAATAAGTTTATTAATAGGCACTTCACTTGCCACCCCGGTTCATGTTTCTACTATTATACTTTGGAAGAGTAACCTTTCCACCCGGCTTCGTATCTACATCAACCGGATTTGTTGTTATGACGCACCTGCTAACGCCTGATCAAACTGCAAACCAGGTTAAACTGCCGGCTATTTTGATATATGAACATCTGCAAGACAATTGAAAATTCAAAAAACTTATAATTCCGGATAAAGCGCTGTGGCGGCAGCTTGCAGCAGAGCCGAGCCGATACGCTGTGTTATATTCGGATTGATGTATTCGAAACGGATATTTCCCTTTTTATTTAAAATGAAAACAGAGGGAACGGGGAGCAGCTTATCAATGTTTTTGCCACCGGAACTTGTTGGCAAAAACGAATCATAATTTTTAGGCGATTTAAATGCAATACCAAACTGTTTGGAAATGCTGAGGTCTGCATCCGATAACAGGGTATAGGTTAGCTTTCCTTTTGTGGCAGATTGTTGCAGGTTGTCGGGGCTATCGGTGCTGATAGCGATCATCTGGTAGCCCATTTTGGTAAGCGGTTCTTCTACTTCCTGCAGGCCTGCCAGTTGCCGGGTACAATAAGGACACCAGCCACCTCTATAGAAAATAAGGATGGTAGGTTTGGTTGCTACGGCCGCATTCAGGTCGAAACTTTCTCCCCCGGCATTTAAAAGATTTACCCGTGGTATGTTTTCACCAATCAATAAGGGACTGATATCTTCCGGCTTTTGCGGTACACCGGCCACCATCTTTATAGTATCGGGGGTTTCGTCGTATGGGGCAATGGTTTTTGCCGAAACGGATAGGCTGGCACTATTGAATATAATGACCAAAGAAATAACGGCTATGCTTTTTTGCAGGATAGTATGGAACTGTTTTTTTTTCATCATTGATTGTTTTATGAAGTTGTAAGTAAATGTTTCGTGTTATTGACCTAATGTTCCTGGCTGCGGAACAATGAAATATTGCTACCCGTGTATTGCTTAAAAAAGCGACTGAAATGGGCAGGGCTTACAAAGCCCAGTGCAAAGGCTATTTCTTTGGCCGACAGGCCGGTATAATTGAGGTATCGTTTAGCCTCCAGTATGATCCTGTTTTGGATTAGTTTGGAAGGGGATGGGTAGTTAAAAATGGCAAACAGGTTGGCTAAGGTTTTAGCCGATTTATTGAGAGCATTTGCATAAAACTGCACTTCATGCTCTTTTTTAAAATTGCCTTCCAGCAGCAGGTTGAACATCCGGACCATATTCATTTTTTCATCGGAAAAGCGATCGTAGTTCTCCGTTTGCTTTTTGGCAATTCTTGTTACATTAATGATCAGCCGCTTGAGTAATGTCCGCAGCATTTCGCCCTGCATATTATCCTTTGTTTCCATATCCTCAA
This sequence comes from Chitinophagaceae bacterium, assembly GCA_965246935.1. Taxonomy (GTDB): domain Bacteria; phylum Bacteroidota; class Bacteroidia; order Chitinophagales; family Chitinophagaceae; genus JAZKFT01. Next base: position 238,872 of record CBDFGC010000008.1, read on the forward strand.
TACAGAGGTTTTGTATAACAGAAATGTTAGCTATTTCAGCCAGGCTTAGATTGATAAACAGCGGATGCCTGATGCCATAAAAAAGAAAGCCGACACAGCCCACCTCGGAATCATGATCGGCAATGCAATAAAAGTCACGGTTAAACTGCCAGGCAACCAGGTTCTCCGGTTTCTCGAATACAAAATGCTGGTTGGCTACCAATGGCAATATGGAATTAGTAGTGAATATATAGGGTATTTCGTCAACCGTTACCTTTTGATCTTCCTGCAAATTGCATATAATGGTATTAATTGTTGTTTTGTGGCAGTCCAGTATCCCGGTTCCTTTCAGGCTGCTTTCACCTATCAGTATCGTAAACTGTCCATTGGTACTTTTATCATTGAATTGTAATTTCATAGGCTTACGTCCATGCGTTTGCCAATTGATTGATGGTATAAAAAATCTCCGCTGGCGGCAATCTGCTACTGTTTACAGCCTCCCTGTTTGCCTGCTATTACTGCTTTATCAACCGTACCGATACAAAGGGCGCAATCACCGCATTGTTATTGGCAATAACGCTGGCGTTGGCAGGCGACAGGTAAGTTACTTTTTGCTGCGGCACCGTTTCAGGATTGTCGTAGCCAAAAACATCTCCGTTTTCTGTTCCGGCATCGTAGCCTGCGACCTGTACGCTTACGTCTTTTACCCAGGCATCTTTCTGTATTAAGTTGTAACTATCCAGCCCAGCAAACCAATCGGGTGAAGGTGCTATCATAGAGGCAAAACTGATGAGTGCATTTTTAGAAGTAACCCGAATAATAGCAGAATCAGTTCCGGTAATACCTGGTATGGAAATCATGAAATTATGTAGGGCATTACCGCCGGAAACATAGCCGGCTATTTCATTGAGCAATGCATTGTTACTGCCAACCTCGGCTACATCTTCCAGCCCTTTACCGGCTAACTTATCCAATTGAAAAATGTACGAGCCGCTATTATGAACCATCCCTACAAATGTGGTAAAATGATTACCCGGCGGCACTGTATGTGCAGGAGCTTTCCAGAGGCCGGTTATGATTATTTTATACGTGGCTACAGAATCAATTTGCATAATGGGTGCCGCTATTTCCACATCCTTTTTACAGGCAGTAAAACAAGCGATAATAAGAGCAATGGATAGCAGCCGGTTTTGTTTTTTCATGTAACCACTTTTATTAGGCGGGAAAAGATAGTACGAAAAGCTGGAAATAAATAATCGATGGCTTAAAAGGTTTGCGGGATGGCTTCATCTACTACAGACAGGAAGCATCAGTTTTGTTTCAAAAAAATTAATACTTCCCGGGATTGAGATTCTGATTGTCAGAATAACTACCACGTTTGCTACTATCCTTGCACTGCCTTCGTCCCCGGCCCTCAGGGCTGTTGCATTCTCTCACTTGTACCGTACTCCGTCCGGTGCTCTACTATTACTTTTCTGCAAAAAGTAGCGATATGGCAAATACATTTAAACGTCAATTATGATAGCCTCTTCAAAACTTGGTGAGATAAGTAACATTCCGGCACCGGACAGAGTCCAGCGCCAAAATGCAACAGCCCTGCCCCGGCCCCTCTCCATCCCGTTGGTTGGAGAGGAGTGCCTCTGTGTATTTTTAAAACAGCTAACAGCAGCGGATTCTACTATTCTGTTAGTTAAATTATAAGCGGGCTCTCATGGAACTTATTGTAACAACTTCACTTAGGGAATGCTGATTGATGAACAAACTACCTGTATGTTCCTGTTATTTTTAAATTGCACCAATTAGCTTTAATACTTATTTAATCACTACCCGTATCATATTGGTTACGCCTGGTAAGGTGGTAAAAGGGTTGGGGTTAGGCACCAGGGATATGGCTTTACTATCAACCAGCGGTGTACCTGCTAAATTAAATTGCGTAATGCCGGCACCGGGAAACTGATCGATAGCGGTACCATTATCGTACAGCCCAATAGAAGATGAAATATCACCCTTTGAAGTGGCATCCACTCCACTACCAGCCGAGGCAAAAAACCAGTCGTTTGAAAACCCATACATCGTTGCTACAAACAGTCTGTCTCCTTTCGTTACACTTATCGCCTGCGACACTATCCCACCAGCCTGTCCGTTGATTATAGGCAGCAATACCTTGGTAGCAGGTGCAGGAAGCACATACACCTGTTTAATACCAGCCTTCGTTTTTAAGGCTGCTGCCAGTATATCGGCATTGCCTTGTTGTGCCAGTTGTTTCAGGCCTTCGCCACGGTCATTTTCACCTACTTTATAAAAAGGATTGTCGCCGCCGTTATACACTACTACCAGTATAGGCGACAGGGGTGTAAATATTCCGGTAATGCTTGTAGCATACGCACTCAATACCGTATTATCTCCTGCTTCAGCAATGCCGGTAAGACCATTCGCAGTAGGTATTCCCTTCATATATAGTGGTGCCGGATTTAATAAACTGCCCCCAACAATGTAAGAAACAGTCCACACGCCAGGGCTTAATGGTGTTTCATTTACCTTGCCACCGGAAGTATTTTTTAGCGTAAGTGTAAAGTAAGAATTGCCTTCGTAAGCCAGCACGGCATTTACCAGTTGCGATGCCGGCACGTAAGTATTGCCCTGTGCATCGGTGCCTGTTACCTCCGTTATGTTTTTACTATCAGCTACACCCGGGTGGGTTACGGCTGCACCTGGCGCCTGGTTTATACGGGTACCATTGTCCCACAGTTTTATTTGGGAAGAAACGTCGCCCTGGATGGGGTTGCCCGCCGCATCATACACCGCTATACCAGGATTTTCAGGTGCGAAAAATAAATCATTCGACCATCCGTACATAGTAGCAAAGCTTACTGCTTCGCCTTTGGCAGCAGAGAAGCGAATGGTAACCGACTGGCCTGGTAAAATAACGGCCGGCATACCGGTTCCTTTAAAGGCGCCCGATTCAACCAGCGGTTTGCTGTTCAAAACATTTTCAACGGTAACCGTTGCCGTTTCCGTTATCATCATATCATCATGATTCTTTTTACAGGCAGTAAATACCAAAAGAGAAAGAGCCATAACAGATAGGCGATGAATAGAAGTAAGACAGTTCATGGGATTTTAAATTGACAAAATGAAGAGATAATTTGTATCTGCGATTTGCAGACAACAAAACTACCGGCGGGCATACCACCGGAAAATGACGGCAATTCCCGAACACTTGTCTAAACTTCCCTTCTGTGTTATAAGATAGCTAAAAGCGGATTAGGTGCAAGTTGCCAAAACTAAAAGAAGCGAGGCATGCCACTCTGCTGATTAAGCGTTATTGCATCTATATTTTTACCCGCTGAACTTTATGGTGTAGCAGGAAAGAACACCGTCAAGATTCATTATTAACTCATTGAAAAATAATTGATGATATTATCGCCGTTCATTTGCATTTGGTCATACTGTAAGCAGGATAGGGATGCTCTTTTTTACAGGATTGGGTTTATCGTTATACTTCACAAGGGATAAAAGAGTGAATCAGTTTTATCAAAGAATTGAAAATTTAAAGAGAGCAAATTTTTTAGATCAGCTTTGAAATTTTCATTAATGTTTTTGAAAAAAGCTTCAATGGCTATGTGAAAGGCTTCTGGGTTCTGGTAATATTTAGCATATAGTATTTTCTTTTTGGTGAACTTCCATAGCCTTTCAATGATAGGGAGATTGGGTGAGTAAGGCGGTAAAAACAATAAATGAATGCCCAGCGATTGAGCCATGGTTTTTACTAAAAAGCAATATTGATAGCGTGCATTGTCCAATACGATGGCGATGGGCTTATCTGGGAATTCCTCTTTCAACAGCTTCAAAAATGCAATTAAGGTATTGGCGGTAATGTAGGTGGTGTTGGTTAAGGTAACGACTTCTTTGGTGATAGCGTTGACTGCTCCCAGCACATTTATCCGGTTTCTGCCTGCAGAAGCCTTGATAAAAACCCGGAACATACACCATAAACGGCAAATAAAGGGCGTCAACACAAAGTGGGCTGCATCACTGAAAAACAAATGCACGTCCTGCTTTTCAGCCGCTTCTATAACGGGTTTCAGCGTTGTTTCCACCCATTGGTGTTGTGCTTCATTATCGGCTTTAGATGGTATATGGCCGCACTTAATGAACTTTAAACCATGACGCTTCATGAAAACCCTCACTTGCTGCGCACTGCGCTCTAATCCGCTCATCTCCCGGATGCGTTCTGCCGCCTCACCAGCCGATAGCGGCGGCTGGTTTTGAAAAGATTGTAAAAGGCTCTCTGAATGATTTTCCAGTTCACTTTTTCTGCCACTGTATTGATTGCCCAGCAAGCCTTCCAACCCTTGCTCTTTATAAACACCAATGCAGTAACCGACCCGATTATAATGAAGCCCGACTACCTGCCCGATGAGCGTATTGCTCCAATTCAGCGTTGCTTTTAGATAAACAGCAAATATCCTTTTTTGTACCAGCGGGTCGGGATAGGCATATCGTTCATAGCTTAGCTTTTCTATTTCGGCTTCGCTGAGATGGAGAAGTAGAGCGGGCATGTTTTTGTTTTTTAGTCATTACAAAACTGCCCCTCTTTTTTATTTTTACCAATTCACAGTTTTATCCCCTGTGAAGTATAATACTAAACTTGTTATTTTGAGACTTCAAAAACTAGTCAGGGAAATACACCTAAGAAAAGTTATCAAAATAACTTGAACATTTCATCAATCTGGCCTGGTCGCCTCCAAACCCTCCCGACCTATCGGTACGGGACAGGCTCTAAAGGAGGCTTTTGGACACTTTCAAACTTCATAGGAACTTCAAAATACTCGTAGTTATCACTAATTTTTCAGGTAAAAACGAGTTCCCCTTTAGGGCAATGTCATTAAGATAAGGATTGATGTAGCAGTTATGCGCCGTAGGTGCAACCTGTTTGTAGAAGATAGAAATCAATGATGTTGGTGCATGCCACGTAGTGGCTACCTGATCAAAGAAGGGGTAGCCACTACGTGGCAATGATTGCCTTTGCCTCTTTGTTTGCTACAAACAGAAAGCCCCGATAGGGCTTATCTTAATGACATTGCCCTAAAGGGGTTAGGGGCAACCAACGCCGAATAAAATCCTGCTTCAATTGTACAAGTTATTTTGACCACTTTACTTAGCATTGACGATTGACGATTAGGGGTGTTAAGAGAAATTTATTTTACAAAAAAGTTCATTGAAAAAGATGAAATTAGCCCAAAAGAATGCGTGAAAAAGGGTAAAGAACCACTGAGGGGGAAAGAGAAGGTAAGTGTGGAGGAATTACTTCAACTACTGCCGCAGGGATACATAGAACAATTGGCTTGCGATCTGGTCGTAGATAAATGGGTCAGAAAACTACAGGCCGGGGTTCTTTTCAAATTAGTTTTATTTAGCATCCTAAGCGCAGAACGCTTAAGCCTTCGGGTAATGGAAGATAACTACCAAGATCCCATTTTTCAGGCGATGAACTGTGTGCTTACCGGCCAGGAGGAGGTCACCTGGACGGGTATCCGCGAGCGGCTCATCAAGCTGAAACCCGAGTTCTGCGGCAAGCTCTATGAAACGGTTTATCAAAAGGCCCCACAGCTTTACGGAAGCAAGGCCCTGGATGGCTACCACATCAAGCGTTACGATTCTACTATGATTGCCACTTTCTCCCATCTGCTGGCGGGCATGAAAGTGGGTAACACGGCTAAAGGCAAAACACAGGTCAAACTGACTACGTAGATGACCGGTAATTTTTTCATCTGCATGCATTTTCACCAGGACCAGGCGCACCTCAGCGAAGAAACGGCACTGAAAGAAGCGATCCTGGGTGCCACCCATGCAGATGATGAGATCAGTGTCTTTGACAAGGGGTTGAAAAGCCGCCAAACGTTCGGTCAACTCCACCAACAGGGCATCCTCTTTGTTGGCCGCCTGCATGGTGAGCCCCGCTACGAATTGCTGTACCCCATATAGGGGCCTGAGTGACACCGGGGAACTGGAATTTGTTCAGGATGCAGCCGTATACCTTTATGAAAGCTTTACGGAAGTATTGAAAGTGAAACTGCGGCTGGTGCAGTTCCGCCTCAAAAGGATGGAACGCTGCTTTCCTTTGTCAGTAATGTGTGGGAAGTGAGTGCCGATGTCATTGCCAACATCTATCGGCAGCGTTGGGATATAGAAGTGCTGTTCCGCTTTATGAAACAGGAGATGAACCTGAGTCATTTTGTCTGCAACGACACCAATGCTATTGAAGTGATGTTGTACTTCACGCTGATTGCCGCCATGCTGGTCTTGATTTACAAAAAACACAATGGTATCAAAAGTTACAAAAGGGCTAAAACAAGATTTTTCACAGAACTCTTTTATTCAATTCTGATCGATCTGACCCAATCGCCAGAAGGCCTTGATTACATTAAAAAAATGCTAAAAATTTCATCCAAAGAGAATAAAAATTTCTCTTAGCACCCCTAATTCACGATTGACCATTCACAAGCTTGCCAGCAGTTCTTTTTTTCGCTTGCAGCGCTGAATATTGCCTACCGCCGTATCAATCATTTTTTCATCAAAGGAATAAAGGATATAATTTTTATAATAAGTAACGGCGTCTTCAAAGCGGCCCATGGATTCGTACATAATGGCATACTCGTTGGCAATAGTAGCCCGGTTAATGCCAGGGCAGCTTTCTGCTTTTTTAAGTAGTTCTTCCAGTTCGGCAAAGCGGCGCTGGGTGCTTAGCAGATATGCATAGTTGGTATAGCCTGCCGGGTATTCGGGGCTAAACCGGATTGCCAGTTTGTAATGTTCCTCGGCTTTGTCCACCATCTTCAGTTTCACATCATATATCCAGCCCATGTGGTTGTGTGCCCGCCCAAAATCGGGCGCTTCTGCCAGTATTTCGTCCAGTACAGAAAGGGCATCCGTTATTTTACCATCGCTGATCAGCTGATCTACTTCCAACATCATGGCTGCCGGTTTATCATTGTTGGTCATTTTCTAAATTTTGGGACTAATGTAGTGTCTTTCCGCTATCTCATCATTCCGGGAATTGGCAAATGGCATCAAATAGTGATAACAATTGCTTTTTACATTTCATCAGTTTTGCCTGTTAGTGCATAAACAGCATGGACCTGCAATCCAATAAATGCTACCGTTTATTGATTGGCAGCGGCCATTTACCAATCCGGCTCATCATCCTTTTCATAGTAATGCATTTTTACATCGGCAAAAGGCAGCATGCTTACGCCACTACCCGCACACTCCTATCCGTAATACCCCTGGCATTCAACCGGGGTATTGCAGGTAGACAACCCTTTTTACCAACCTGTTCTTCTACAATCAAATAAAAATAAAATTGCATGAAAAAGATCCTTTTTGTATTACCAGTTACGTTTTCCTTATTTATTGCCTGCAAAAACGAGGTTAAGGTCAGCAATGAACCAGCGCTGCCCAATGTTGCCCAACACACTACTACCCCCGTAAAAACGGAGACCGAAACCCGGTTTGGCTCTGCCCTTGACTACAACAATTTTATTGTAATCCGGCAAACAGCAATAGCCAACCTGATTATACAGTTTGCCGACGACAGCAAAACCGACCTTTCCAAAGCCAGCCGGACGATCGATGAAGCAATTACTAAAGTTGATCAAACCATTACCGATATACAAACCATGCCCGATTGGAATGGCAATACAGTACTGCGGGACAACGCCCTGCCGCTTTTCAGGTTTTACAAGACGATCTTTTCTAAAGACTACAAGCGGGTGATTGCCATGAAAAAAGATGATGTTATTTCTGAGGACGAAAAGGCGGAGTATAACCAGATGATGGAACGCATTACGACTACTGAAAGTAAATTAGACACGGATTTTAAAACAGCACAGGCCGAATTTGCATCAAGTAACGGTCTTGGCGTAGCTGCCAACGATATGCAGCAAAAGATTGACGATCTGAAGAAAGGACAATAATGGCAGAAGAAAACCTGTATGCAACCTGATATAGGAATTCAAAAAATAAAAAGCTGCTTCCGGTTTCGGGGCAGCTTTTTGTTAAAGTATCCATTACAAATCGGCGGCAGGCATCTCCTGGCAGAGTTCTATTAGTACCCCATTTGTTGCTTTTGGGTGAAGAAAACATACCAGTTTATTATCAGCCCCTTTTTTAGGTACCGGGCTTATCAATATAAACCCTTCCCCTTCCAACCGCTTCATTTCGGCTTCGATATCTGCCACCTCAAATGCCAGGTGATGGATGCCTTCTCCTCTTTTGGAAACGTAGGTTGCTATTACACTATCAGCTTCTATCGCCTCCAGCAACTCAATTTTTGTTTCGCCTTTTTGCAAAAAGGCGGTTCTGACTTTTTCGCTTTCTATTTCCTCTGTTTTATATACCTGACAGTTCAACAGCTTTTCGAACAGCGGTACAGATTTGGCTAACGTTTCCACGGCAATACCAATATGTTCAACCTTACGCATGTAATAAAATTTTTAGCTGTGAATGAAAGAAAAGGATGATAACTTACAAGCTTCCCTATTTAGTCTTAAATTTGTTGTTATTACCCGTTTTTTCAAACACAAGCAAGTTTTTCCTGTTATCATCAGAAGCGAATGTGAATGAAAATTTTAAACCAACGTTGTAAGCCTGTAATTTAAAAATAACTATGTCCCTGCAATTTCCTGTATATCTTGACAATAATGCGACCACTCCCTGTGATCAGCGGGTGGTAGATGCGATGCTTCCTTATTTTACGCAGAATTATGGCAATGCAGCCAGCCGCAGTCATCCTTTTGGCTGGACAGCTGAGGAAGCAGTTGATTACGCCCGTGAGCAGGTAGCCAGGTTGATAAATGCTGACCCGAAAGAAATCATTTTTACCAGTGGTGCTACGGAAGGCGATAACCTGGCTATTAAAGGTGTATTTGAAATGTATGCCAGCAAGGGTAACCATATCATTACCGCTACTACAGAGCATAAGGCGGTATTAGACACCTGTAAGCACATTGAAAAACTGGGGGGAGAAGTTACTTTCCTCGAAGTGGAGTCAGATGGGCTTATCAGCCTGCAAAAGCTGGAAGCCGCTATCCGGCCTAATACCATCCTTATTTCTATCATGTATGCCAATAATGAAATTGGTGTAGTACAACCCGTTCGTGAAATCAGCGCCTTAGCCAAACGGCATGGTATCCTGTTTTTTACCGATGCCGTGCAGGCAGTAGGAAAAATACCGGTAAATGTAATTGCCGATGGTATTGACATTATGGCTTTTACGGCCCATAAAATGTATGGCCCTAAAGGTATAGGCGCCCTATACGTACGCCGTAAAAACCCACGGGTAAAGGTAACCGCCCAGATGGATGGTGGTGGCCACGAACGCGGTATGCGTAGCGGTACACTGAATGTTCCTGGTATTGTTGGTTTTGGTAAGGCCTGTGAACTTTGCCGCCTGGAAATGGATAAAGATGCGGTTCATACCAGCCGCTTACGGGATAAGTTGGAAAATGCATTAATGCAATTAGAAGAAGCTTACGTAAACGGTAATCGTAGTCATCGGCTGCCGCACGTAACCAATATTTCGTTTAAGTATGTGGAAGGTGAAGGCCTGATGATGGGCTTCAATAAAAACATTGCGCTCAGTTCCGGTTCGGCCTGTACCTCTGCATCGCTGGAACCCAGCTACGTGCTGAAAGCATTGGGCCTGGGGGATGACCTGGCACACTCTTCACTCCGTTTTGGATTGAGCCGTTTTACTACGGAAGAACAGATAGACTATACCATTAAAGCCGTAAGCGAAACGGTATTAAAATTGCGGGAAATGAGTCCGCTGTGGGAAATGTACAAAGAAGGGATTGACATCAATGCGATTGAATGGGCACACCATTAGAACCAATGTGCAAATGTGACAATGTGCAAATTTGTAAATGATTCAAAATAAGGTATCATTAAAAATAAAATCGAGTTTTAAAACATAAAGTAATAGTTAACCAATTTAATGATTAGGGAATGTGATGAACTAAAGACTCTTTGACTAGCTTGAGTCATTTGCACATTTGCTAATTAGCTAATTTTCAAATTAACAACCATGGCATATTCAGAAAAGATTATCGATCATTACCAGAACCCCAAAAACGTAGGTACGCTGGATAAAGGAAATAAAAACGTAGGTACCGGGCTGGTAGGTGCTCCGGAGTGCGGCGACGTAATGCGGCTACAGATACAGGTAGATGATGCAACCGGATTAATTACCGATGCCAAATTCAAAACTTTTGGCTGCGGCAGCGCTATTGCATCTTCATCGCTGGCTACAGAATGGTTAAAAGGCAAAACCGTTGACCAGGCTGCCACTATTGATAATATGGATATTGTAGAAGAGCTGAACCTTCCTCCTTTAAAAATTCACTGTTCGGTATTGGCAGAAGATGCTATCCGGGCAGCTATTAATGATTACCGGGTGAAGAATGGTATGGAAGCCATTCAGTTTGAAGAAAGCCTGGTACATTAATCAATTACTCAATCTGACAATTACTCAATCACGCAATTGTTTTCATTGAGTTATTTTCAAATCTAAAATTGAGAATTCAAGCAATGGTAGCAGATAATAACACAAAAACAAATGTAAATTCCGGTGCTTTAGCCCAGCAGGCCAACGGTATCTACATTAGTGATAAAGCGCTGAAGAAAGTAGCGCAGCTTATGGATGAATCCGGAGTGGGCAGCGACCCATCTTATTTTTTACGGGTATCCGTAGTAGGTGGTGGGTGCAGTGGCCTTAGCTATAAAATGGATTTTGACAACGAGTCTAAACCAATGGACCAGGTGTTTGAAGACAAAGGCCTGAAAATAGTAACCGACCTAAAAAGCTTTTTGTACTTAGTAAATACCGAGTTGGAATTCAGCGACGGGCTCAATGGTAAAGGCTTTTATTTTAATAATCCGAATGCCAGCCGTAGTTGTGGCTGTGGTGAAAGTTTTGCGGTTTAAATAAATATACTCTTGAAGGGTTCCCAAATCCCTTCAGGAGTTTTTATAAATAATTGTAAGAGTCATTTTGAAAAGAATGGCTCTTTTGTTTTTTGTGAAGCTTTGCTTTGGATATCTTTTAAAAAGTAGCCATCATGTATCTTTATAAAAATAATTTTATGGGTTCAGTATATGCAGATATAGAATTGATTAATGGTGAAGATTTAGGATTGGCCCGCCGCCATATTATTGGTGAGAAAGAAGTGAAACGCATGAGGGTAATGATGTTGGTTGATAGTGGTGCCTACAGTATGGCTATTAACGAAACCATACAGGAACAACTGGATTTGCCTTTTATTGAAAAACGGAAAGCAGTATTGGCTGATGGCAGTGTTCAGGAGTATAGAGTAGTAGGTCCGTTACATGTAAAGTTTAAAAATCGCACTGCTATCTGTAGTGCGTTAGTGCTACAAGGCAACACAGAACCATTATTGGGAGTGATTCCGATGGAGGAAATGGATGTGCTGATCAATCCAAGGCAGCAGGAGTTAATAGTAAATCCGGAGCATCCATATTATGCTCAATTAAAGATGAAATAGCTGCCACTGCAGAAGCGTATCAAATTTTCTAAAAATTGGTTTTAGAGGTAAAAAGGTAAAGAAACTAAGGTTTGGGGTCAGGTCGGTTGCAACGGATAAACTATAGTGAGTGTAGCTGTAAATTATCCCTCACTATACTTATATCCTACTCCTCTTACCGATTGAAATAATTTGGGATTCCGGTTATCTTCTTCAAAATACTTCCGAAAATTGAGGATAAAATTATCGATAGTTCGGGTAGTGGGATACACATTGTAACCCCACACGGTTTGCAATATTTTTTCCCTGGTTACTACCTCGTTTTTATTTTCCAGCAACAGCTTCAACAGCATGGTTTCTTTTTTACTTAATTCTATTACTTCTCCATCCTGCAACAAAGCGGTTTGGGCTTTAAAGTCCACGGTATTGCCGCCAAAGTTGCAGGTATTTCCCAGGGTCGTTTTATCCTGTAGGCGTTTGTTTTTGATAATGAGTTTATCCACCCGCAGCAACAGTTCTTCCAGGTTAAAGGGTTTGGTCATATAATCATCGGCGCCTTTTTTCAATCCAAGTACCTTATCAGCATTGGCATTTTTGGCACTCAGCATCAGCACCGGCATTTCTAACTGGTTCAATCGCAGGGTTTCTATTACGGCAATGCCATCCATTTCCGGTAGCATAATATCCAGGATGATCAAATCGAAATATTCATTCTGTACCGCTTTTACGGCAGCCAGACCATCATAAGCTGATGTAATTTCATAGCCTTCCATTTCCAGATTCAGCTTTAAAGCCTCATGCATATTTTCTTCATCCTCCACCAGAAGGATGCTGGCTTTAGCCGGTGTGTTTGTGATCATGTAGTGAATTTCGTGAATGACCAATCGTCAATCATCAATGATTGATGCATTATTAAGTTCAAAATTGTTATCATAAGCTTTTGAAAATTAATCAAGGAAATGCACCTACTATTCACGATTCACGATACTTATTATGACCTAAATATTGCCGTAAAAATACTGCCTTGTGGTATATTGTCTGTTAGCTTCATTTCGCCGCCGTGGTTTTTCATAATCCGGCTGCAAAGGTATAAACCCAGGCCGGTGCCTTTTGACGTACGGGTGCGTTCGTCGCCAACGCGGTAAAATTTTTCAAAAACCCGCTTTTTTTCTTCATCTGCAATCCCTGGACCTTCGTCTTTTATATGCAGCCATATCTGTTTCCCTTTTCGCTCCATTGTTATTGTAACCGGCTTTTCCTTAGGCGAATACTTAATGGCATTTTCCAGCAGGTTGTTAATGAGCATCTGCAGCGAAAAAGGTTCGCCCATAATGGCATATTCCTCCGGCGCTTCAATACAAATAATGCGGCCCGGAAAACGTTGGCGAAAACGGATGACACAATCTTCCGCTAAAGCTCCCAGCACTATTTCTTCTTTTGCCAACTGTTGTGAACCCGCTTCTAACTGAGCCGTTAGCAGGATATTATTACAAAGGTCGTTCAGCCGGGTGGCCTCCTGTAGGCTACTGGTGATAATGCGTTGTTGCTGGCTCTCATCCAGCCGGCGCTTTTGCAGGGTTTCCAAGTTTAGGGTCGTAATGGCAATTGGTGTTTTTAACTCATGGGTCACAGCCATCATAAAATTTTGCTGTTGCTGGCCAAGCCGCAACTGCCTGCGGGTAGCTCTGAAAATGTACACAGCACCAATAAGTATCAGCATCATAAAAATCGTTCCTTCGCCAATGTATTGGGCTGTTTTACGGCGCTTCAGATCCAGGATTTCTGCCTGTTGTTGGCTGCTGAAAGGTGAATGTATTTGTATGCCGGATAACCGCAGTTCTGTCATCAGCCGGTTTTGTTGTTCCAGGCTAATGAACCACCAAACCAGCGCGGCAATCATATAAGCCAGCAGTACCCAGTAAATAAGGGTTACAAAGGCCAGGCGTTTTTTGATAGAATACAAATGTGAAAATTTGACAATTGCCCGATGGCTCAATTAAAAAATTGCAGTAAATCCATCATCAGAATAGTTTTCGAGGTACACCCTACAAATGTGAAAGTAGCCAGGACTATTCCATTAATGCTGTTTAATCAGGCATCATTTTGTATTCATTGCCTATTGTCCAATTGTATTTGTATTCATTGAGTGATCGATCCATTTTCAAATTTTCACATTCGCTATTGGTATTCATTAAGTCATTGCGCCATTGTCACATCTGCTAATTGGTAGTCGCCTTCTCCACCCGCATACCTACCTGAAGGATGCCGGGTAGCGGATCCTGCCGCATAATCTGCTTCAACGTAAAAGTAACGGGGCCGCTACGGGGGAAACGCTGTGGCTGCGGTGTCACTTTTATATGGGCTTCAAAAATATCATCCATACCGGTGCCCAGCCAGCCATCGCTGGCAGCTAACTTTAAATCCAGCTTTTGGGTAAGTACCGTATCACCAGGCAACTGCAGCCCCGATTGCAACCAGATATTATTGTAGGCGTAATCATTGGTGTGCCGTATGGTTACATATACATTGTAAGCTACCGTAGTATCTGCTAAATTGAATGTAAATGAGGGTATAAAACCGCTTTTCCACTGACCACCAGGTACGGGTTCCAGGCGTTCAAATAGCTCATCTTGCTTACAGGAAGTAATTGCAACTAATAAGCAATAGCTAATAATTAAAAAAACACGATTCATAACTTTCAAACTTCAACACTAGTATAGTTAATATTTAAATTCATTAGCCCATTTTATTTCAACCAAAATGTATTTCAACTAATACGCAATCCTACTTCATCTTCTGTTACCAGCTATTACTTATCAGTTATAAAATATTGAGCACCTGTTCCTTCGCTCTTTCCAGTTCGTCTTTCATCAGCACTACGCACTTCTGAATATTCGAATCATACGCTTTTGAGCCAATCGTATTAATTTCCCTACCTATCTCCTGCAGTACAAAACCCAGCTTTTTGCCTTTGGCTGCATCCGCTTCGTGCATAATGGAAAAAAAATATTCGCAATGGTTTTTCAGCCGCACCTGCTCTTCGCTAATGTCAATTTTCTCGATGTAATAAATAATTTCCTGCTCCAGCCGGTTGGCATCTACCTTATCGCTGCTTACCCCTTCGGCCAGCATCTTTTGCAAGTTTTCTTTCATCCGCACCTTTCGGGCCGGCTCTAATTTATTCACTGCTACCTGTTGTGCCTGTATATTATCAATCCGGAGTTGCAGATCGTTTTGCATGGCAATGCCTTCTTCCAATCGGTGTGCGTTCAAATTTTGTAATGCCTCTTTTAGCGTATCCTGTACCAGTTCCCAGCCCGTTTCATCGATTACATCGGTTGCAGGCGTTACAACTTCCGGCAATTTCAGCAAAGCGCTCAATACCTGGCTGGTATCCAGTTTCAGATCGGAACTTAGTTCGGAAATGGTTTGATAGTACGCTTTTGCTACATCCGTATTAATGGTAACCGGACGGGCAGCCCCATTTTGTTTCACTAAAATAAAACAATCAACGGAGCCACGCTGCAGCGATTCAGCAATGGCGTTCCGCACATCAAACTCATACGCTTTTAATAACGAAGGGATTCTAAGATTAAGTTCTAATTGTTTTCCGTTTAAAGATTTAATTTCTATCAATACCGTTCTGTCATCTTTTGTCAGTTCAGCTCTTCCAAACCCAGTCATCGATTTTAACATATTGGTGTTTAAGGCGGTGAATGTAACCAATGTTACCTATACCAACGAAAAGCCATCCCATTAAGAGATGGCTTTCGTTTTTTTAGAGTGGCTTTTAAATTGTATGCAAACGCTTGAAGGGATTTGAGAACCCTCAAGCGTGTAAAACCCTGGTTTACAATTATTCAGACATTAATTAATGGTAACGGTCTGTGTATTTTCATTTAAGGTAATGGTGTAAGTACCTGCTGTAACCGGTGTTTTAAAATCAGTGCCACTACTAAGGTTCCAGCTTATTTTACGGGGTGTGCCAAGGGCAGCACTTCCGCTCTGATCTTCGTAGTCAAAAGCACCCCAGGCGTTGCCTGCTAAAAACTTAATGCTTTTGCTTGCTTTAAGGGTAAGTGTTTTTGTCCAAACACCATTGCCCACGTACGTCATTTGCGGTGAGGTGGGCGGGTCCCAGTCATTTACACCGGCCTGGTTAATACCATCACCTACCACCCGCATCTCCGTAGCCGGTGATGTTTCATATTTTACGTTATTTACATCACGGCCATCCCAGATAACCCGGTAGCGGCCGGCAGTAGAAAAGCTTGGCATATTACCATTGTTCACCAATAAGCTACCACCTGTAACCGGGCCTGTAGAACCGTAACCTCTTGTTTCGTCCAGGGTGCTACTTCCGTTATCCCAGGCATCATTATCAATCAACTTCCAGCCTGCTGTTGTAAAATTCTGAAGCCCTACAAACAGGTTTGTAGCCGGCATGCCCAGGGCATATGTTGGAAATACATTTGGCGGGGTCCAGCCTGCACCGGTTGCATCGCCTACCACACCCATCCTGCCTTGCCGTATATCGTACTTCATATTTACCACATCAATGCTTATGCGGTAACTGCCTGCTGCTGTTACTTTAAGGTTACCACCTGATGTGCTGATATTGCCGGCTGTGGTACCTGTAGCCCCGCCGTAAGAAATGTTCCAGTTACGGGCCGGGGTAATCTTAAATTCAGAGTTAGCAGGCATATAAACATATAGGTAGTACAATTTATTCAACTGGCCACTGGTACGCAGGTCACGTACAAATTCGGGAGCAGTTGGCGGATCCCAATCGTTACCATTACCGGTAGAAGCCTGGTAGCTACCGGGCATGTAAAAACGGAGCAACGGAATGTAAGTGTTAATGGTTACCGATACTTTATTGGAATAAGAAGTAGCGCCTAATGCCGTAACTGCTTTTACCCGGTATTCAATCATTCCCGGCATGCCACCGGGGACGCCTTCATCTAATGCAGTCTGGTTTATTTCACCCTGTGTCATGTCTCTTGCATAAAGCGATGCACCCAATGCCGTTTCATGTGGAGAAGTAAAGTTTTTACCGGCAGAATCGTATTGCAGGCTATAAGTTACTGCGCCGGAATAACCACTAAACGAACGGGTCCAGGAAAAAGTAAGCGCTTTTACAGAAGCATTTGGCAATGTACCGGTTACCGTGGTAGCTGATGTCGTTAAAACAGAAGGATCAGCGTAAGGCGTCACCTGCACTTTTACGATGTTGGAAACAAGTCGTTCGTTGTTATTACCATAGGATGATATTACCCTGAAATCCAGGTTATAAGCCGTACCAACTGTAAAGCCATAATCTAATAGCGCTGCATTTAATTCTTTACCCGTTAAAGAAGTTGAGGATGTACCAATAACTGTTTTGGTAACTTCTTTTGCAAAATTTCTACTGGTGGAGTCAATTTCAAGAATATACTTATACGTACTACTGTCCGATGCGTATTTTGGATTCGTCCATGAAAAACTGACAACGCTGGTGGCTGAATCAGCAGGAGTAGCTACTACTGCCGTTTTAGATGCAGTCAGCGTTATGGCTGTACCGTTGTCGTAGTGCGGCAGGTCTTTCACCTTATTACAACCGGCAATCATCAACACGGCAGCTACTGCCAGTGAACTTACTGAAAGAAATTTTTTCATATTGCTTTTTTAAAAAATGATTAGAGTTTTACAGCCGTAAACGTTCCGGTTTTAAAGTTCACTGTTATTTTATACATACCTGCTGTTGGCGGGCCGGGAAAGCCAGGGTCCGAATCTTTCTTTTCAAAACTACCACCATTCCAGGTTCCGCCGGCAAGCATGTGGTACTGCGTGCTCCAGTCGCCGTTTATTTGAATAAGTTTATAATTACCACCACCCGTCATTGCCACATTATTAAGCTCGTATAGTGTATTAGAAGTTTTGCTAAACTGCTGGCTTGTTACATACGGAGCACCTAAAGGGTTTGCGTACCCGGAAGCAAAAGCATCGCCTGTAGCCCATAATGTTCCATTTGTTGGGATAGGAACCGCTACATCCAGGTAAGGTATAATCACCATTTTAATAACGTTTGAATAAAAAGGCACACTGCCGTTACCCAGGGATGATTTTACTCTTATCTCAATGTTATGCGGTATATTTTCAAGCACGTTCAGTTTGGTAAGAACCGTATTTAAATCTTTCACCGTAAAAGATTTACTTAAATCTTTAGGTACAGATACTTCCTGCGGTGTTTTAAAGTTGTTACCTGTCGTGTCAACCTGTATGATGTAAGCAACATCCTGTGAGCTAATACCTGTTGTAAACTGGTAATTTGGGTTAGTCCAGTTTAATGTAATGGCCGTATTTGCTGCATTACCAATGACAAGCGTCATAGCAGAAGTGGACGAAGCCGTAAGTACAGGCGCCGATCCCCCTTCAAAATAATCCTTTTTTTCATCCTTCGTGCAAGACCATAGCCCTGTAAGTGCTACGCAGGCCAGCATCAGGAATTTAATTGTATGTTTCATAATTCTTTTATTTGATTAATTAAAAGCCGGGATTCTGTTCAAGATTAGGATTAGCTGAACGTACAGTAGCGGGTATGGCAAAAATGTTGTACCTGGCATCGACGCCTGTTCCGGAAGCTACACCACCTTTCCATTGCCATACATATGTATTCGTAGTAAGTTGTCCATAGCGGATCAGGTCCGTACGGCGATGGCCTTCCCAATACAACTCCCGGCCCCTTTCATCCAGCACGGTTTGCAGCGTAAGGTTAGCTGCATTTAACTGTCCCGCATTGCCGGTACCATAGCTTTCGCCATAAGCCCGGAAACGTATTTTGTTTAAATAGCTTAATGCAGTTGTTGCATCACCGCCGCCCCCTCTTAACTGGGCTTCGGCATAAATCAGGTACATTTCTGCCAGGCGGAAAACCGGGAAATCAATATCGGCAAAATCCCGGTTCTGGGCATCTGATACAGGTAGTCCGTCTGAACGTACATTTCTGTATTTGCGCACCCGAACACCTTGTAAATAATCGCCCACATTTGCAATCTCCTGACCCCCTAAGTTTGAGAACATAGCCCGCTGATCGGTAGCACCCGTGCGGTCGGCAAATAAATTAGAAAACTCTTTAGTAGTACGATACCCGGACCACCCGCTACCGACACCATAAAAATCATGGTCATCGCCAGCCGGGGCATGTACCAGGAAAGTCGTATTTCCATAAGACTTTGTTTTTGAGCCATCGCAGTTGATCGCAAAAATAAATTCATCCTTTTGCTTGTCATTATCTGCCATAAACAGTTTTCCGTAACCCGGTTTTAAAACATAGCCAGCATCAATTACCTTTTTAGCATAGGTAAGTGCATCGGTGTAGCGGGGTGTGCCCGTGTACACGCCAGCGTTTAAATACATACGTGCCAGTAAAGCCCAGGCAGCGGCTTGGTCTACACGGCCATACTCAATGGTTTTAGCAGGGGCTAATTCACCATCAATAGCTTTCAGTTCTGTTTCGACATAGGTAAATAATTCGGCCCTGTTCTTCTGGCCGGGCAGTGTTGCTCCTATCAGGTCGGCTTCCGTAATAAAAGTGGTTTTGCCAAACAGATCCATCAGGACCCAATAATTAAAAGCCCGCAGAAACCTTACCTCTGCCCTTGATTTTTTAATA
The DNA here is from genome assembly GCA_965246935.1 of Chitinophagaceae bacterium. Taxonomy (GTDB): domain Bacteria; phylum Bacteroidota; class Bacteroidia; order Chitinophagales; family Chitinophagaceae; genus JAZKFT01. Next base: position 258,051 of record CBDFGC010000008.1, read on the forward strand.
TCGGTAGCATCCGTTCCGCTGATGTTACGGGAAGTTAGTTTTTCGTCTGTCGCTTCTCTCAGATATTCGTTCCCAACGGTAATGTTGTACACCAAACGGGAATACAATCCTAATAAGAAAGGATCGGAACTGGTCCATTTTAAATTATGGAAATCTTTAATGGTCTGGTCATCCCAGGATACGATGGCTTCGTCGGTAGGTAATTCCTGTGCATTGAAAAAGCCACGGATAAAAGGGGATTGAGAGCCTTCATCCAGGCCCTGAATATCAGATGCACCGGCAGGGCCGGCATTGCCCGTAGTAGCCAGCCCGCCGTACACTTTGGCCAGCACCGCTTTGTAACCGGCAGCGGTAGCATACGTAGTGGCAGGGGTTAAATCATTTTGTGGATACAAATCCAGCTTCTTGGCACATGATGCCAGCATCAGCATCATGGTGCTTCCGAAAACGAATTTGTTGATAGCTCCTAATTTCATATAACAAGTATTAAAATAATTGAATTAAAAATCTAAATTCAGGCCTAATGTATAAATACGGGGACGTGGGTAAATGTTTCCGTCAATGCCATTATCACTGGCATTTTCAGGGTCCAGGCCTTTGTATTTGGTAATGACCGCTATATTCTGAACCGTTGCATTAATCCGAAGTGACGCTTTATCATGTAACACGCGGCCCAGGTTGTACCCGACATTCACATTATCGAAACGCAAAAATGAGGCGTCTTCAATAAAGTAATCAGACAGGAACTGGCTTGCTGAATTATTAAGAAATCCGGTTGCCAGATAACTTACCGAACCATTGCCAATAAAGGTATTGGGATTTTTAATCGTAGACAAAATACCACTGCCCGCATAATACTGATTGTATAGGTAATTGCCAACCTGTGCGTGTGCTGTAACTTGTGCAGTGAACTTTTTGTATTGTACCTGTGTGCTAAAGCCAAACAACAAATCAGCATCGGGCTTTTTATACAGATAACGGTCATCAGCATTTACCTGGCCATCTCTGTTGATGTCCTCATACAAGCCTTCTATCGGCTTGCCATTCAGATTATAAACTTGCTTATATACAAAGAAGCTGTTGGGTGCATATCCTACACGGTTCTTTCCGATATAATTACCGGTTGCAATGCCAATACCGCCTACATCAATTCCCTTAAAATTTGGATCCTGGTATTTTAGCAGGTTGGTAATTTCTCTTTTATTATACCCTACGTTGAAACTTACATCCCAGGTAAGATCCCGGCTTCTGACAGGCGTTGTATTTAAAACAAACTCCACCCCGTGTACATCCATATTACCCACATTGGTGGTAATGCGGTTTACAAAGTTGGCGCCCGGCGCTACCGGAACATCACTTAACAGATCAGATGTTTTTTTAACATAAAAATCTAATGAGCCGGAAATCCTGTTGGTAAAAAGTCCAAAGTCTAAACCAATATTGGTAGTGGCTGTGCTTTCCCATTTAATGCTGGCATCATACCCTTCCGGACGCAGATAAGTATAAAACTGGTTTCCAAACTGGTATTGAGCCGAAGAATTGCTGACGGTATAGCGGGTTAAATAGGAATAGTATCCGATTCCTTCCTGCTGGCCGGTTTCGCCCCAGCTTGCCCGAAGTTTAAGGTCGTTGATGGCGTTTGTATTTTTAAAGAATTCTTCTTTTAGTTTCCAGGCTGCCGATACCGCCGGGAAATAGCCGATCCGCCTGTCGGGTGATAATTTGGAAGAGGCATCACGGCGCAGGGAACCTTGCAGAATATATTTATTAGCAATCGTAAAATTCACTCGTCCTAAGTACGATTCCAGGCGGTACTCCGGATTGTCTGTGCGAAAAGTTGGCTGGGAATTTTCGATGGTATCTTTCAGTGCCGGTTTTAAGGGATCACTTATTCTACGATAGCTGAATGAGGCGTAATTGTACACATTAGTCAGAAAAGCCTGATAAGAGTGACCAACTAATACATCGAATTTCGAGTTGATACTTTTTAACTCTTTTGCATAAAACAGTTGTACATCAGCCAGTGTATTTTTCTTACCCTGCTCATAATGCGATTTCTGTCCGCCGGTTTTATAGCTGGTAGCTGATAAGGAATCAATATTATTATTGCCGATGCCTTTTGTTCTATCCATACCCAAATTCACCAGCACATGCAGATCGGGAAAAAAGTGCAGCTTGTAATCCAATTGTACATTACCAATAAAACGGTTTACATCCGACTGGTTATCTCTGAAATTAATTAAAGCAACCGGGTTGCGGTTGGCCAGGCTAATCGGAAACCCGTCGGATTGCAGCCATTCGTAATAACCACCATATTTATTAGACGCATATACAGGCTGCGTAGGATCAAAGGAAACGGCTGCCCCAACAGCTCCCTGATCGGAAAAGTTATTATGAATACGGCTTGCTTTGGTATTAATATTTACTGCTAAGTGGTCGGTAAAAAATTTGGGCGACAAGTTTAGAGAAGCCGAGTAACGGTCGAATTTGTTTTTCAGCAAAATACCTTCCTGATCCAGATAGCCCAGCGAAGCTCTGAACGGAATGCTTCCAAGTGCACCACTGGCACTTAGGTTATTATCCAACCCGAAGGCTTTCCGGTAAATTTCATTCTGCCAGTTCGTATTTGCGGTTCCCAACAAGTTTTTATACGTATTGCTGCCTGTGGTTGCTGCATCCTGGGTAATGATGCTACGAATCTGGTCGCCGGTCAATACTTCCACCTGTTTTGCCAGGGTATTTAAAGATGCCTGTGTATTAAAATTATAACGAACCTTTCCTTTGGAACCTTTTTTGGTGGTAACGATAATAACGCCGTTGGATGCTCTTGAACCATACAATGCGGTAGCAGACGCATCTTTTAATACACTTACCGATTCAATATCATTCGGGTTGATGGTACTTAAAAGGTTACTTGAGCCTGAAATTCCATTGCTTTCTACAGGTACCCCGTCAATTACAATCAGTGGATCGTTACTGGCATTTAAAGAAGCGCCGCCACGGATACGGATTTTGCTTCCGCCACCGGCTGAGCCGCCCCCGGAAGTAATTTGCAGGCCGGCTACTTTGCCCTGCAGCAACTGTTCCGGTGAGGGAATAAACCCTTTTTGAAAATCTTTGGACGATACAGAAGTAATAGAACTGGTCAGGTCAGCTTTTCTGCGTGTACCATACGCTACCACTACCACTTCATTCAGGTTGGTGGTGGAGCTTGCCAAAATGATATTAGCTGTAGTAGCATCAGCAACTATTTCCCTGGCACCAAACCCGGTTGACGTAATCACCAGGCGGGTAGCCCCGGCCGGAACTTTAATGGTAAACGAGCCATCGGCCGTACTTTGTACAGCAGTGCGGGTTCCTTTTACCGCAATAGTTGCACCGGCTAATCCATTGCCGGTACTATCGGTTACGCGGCCGGTAACCGTTCTATCCTGTGCCTGTGCAGCTATACTCATTAGCAGTAGCAGGATGGTGAAAGAAAGCAGTCGTTTCAAAATCATAAATGAAAGATTGGTATTGATAAAAGATTAGAAGAAAAGATGATTAGTGCTATACGGAAACTGGTTTAAGTTGCCTCGGTTCGTGTCCTCACGAACCGGAATTCTTGAGGTATCATATTTAAATTATAGTGTGGTTAATGCTGTACAGCAAAAGGTTTTACCGCTGTGCTATAGGTATCGGTGCGTTTTAGCTGGTACATACCGGTTGGCAGCCCGCTCACATCTACCGGCAGGGTTGTGGTGCTGTTGGCTGGGGCTATAAATGTTTGTACGCTTATTTGCCGGCCGCTCATATCCTGTATTTGCAGCGTAACGGGACTTGCGCTATTCGTTTTTACCTGCACCTGCAGTGTTGATCCGGTAACCGGGTTTGGGTACAGCAGAAGCAAGCCGGTGCTTTTTATACCGGCAATAGCTGCTACACGGGAATAGGTAAAACCACCATCCACATCATTCATTTTTAACCGGTAGTATAAGGTAGTTTTCGATTGTAAAGCTTCAGCCTGCCTGTCATCAAGCCCGTAATGGTTGGTAATAGCGGTATTGTTCAAAGCAGCAGTTGTACCAACAGTGATAAAATCTACACCGTTGAAAGATCGCTGCACTTCAAAATTTTTCACGTTCACTTCATTGGTTGTTTGCCAGTTCAGCTGAATGGCATCAGCAGTGCGGTTAGCGGAAAATGATGTCAGTTTTAGTGGTACGGTAATGTTGCTATTGGTGTACACATAATATTCTCCGGGCTGCAGGGTAATAATTTGCGGAGCACCTGTTGCCGTTATGGTATTGGTGGTTAAATAGCTATACCAGGTACCTGCACTCGGAAAAGTAACCGTACCGCTTTGAGTGCCTACATCAAAATTGCCGACCACCATCATCGTTAGTGAAGGACCACTAATTTTCATCCATTTAAAAGCGCTGGACAGGTCGTAGCTGATGTTGCTGCTGGTAAATGTGCTGAGGTAAACCGGGTTGTTTTTCAGTTTATTCAGGTTGGCGTACACATTATATAGCGCCTTGCGGTTGGGGTTCTGGTAATAATTCCAGACGATTGGTTTAGGGCTCAGGCGGCAGTTATTATTATAGGTTCCATCCTCGCAACGGTTGATGCCGTAATCATAACCCAACTCGCCAAACTGCCAGATCATTTTAGGGCCGGGGATGGTCATTAAAAAGGCAGCAACCATTTCCTGGCGTTTCAGAGCCGTATTTACATTGCGGATGTCGTAAGTATTGTAATAATTACCTTCATTCAGATTACGGTACATCAGCCTTTCTTCATCATGGCTTTCGGCGTAGGTAAGCAAGGTGGGATTGTTCCAGGTACGGCTGGTAAAAATGCCCCAGTTAAAATCGGACTCAGCCAATGCACCCCGGGCTGCACCACTAAAATTATAATTCAGATTGCCCCAAAGCAACATGCCATAATCCGACAATTCTTTTTCTTCGGTATTGGCGCAAAAATGTTCCAGAATACAGATGCTGCCCGGGCTTACTGCCTGCATTTTATCATATATGCGTTTCAGTATGGCGATGCGGCTGGCATCATAAGCCTGCGAAGCGGCATCAGAAGCGGCAGTACGCTGGGAAAACCCTTTGGTAAAGTCCCAGCGGATACCGTCAATCCGGTATTTAGTAAGCCAGTGCGTAATTACCTTGTCCACATAATCTTTGGTAGCCTGTGCCTCGTGGTTAAAATCGTATCCAAACGTAAGCCAGGTATGCGGCGCCACCGGGTTAAACCAGGGGCTGTTGGCAGCCGGCCGGTTATTGGCAGCGTCCCAATACATCTGTACCATCGGACTTTGGCCGTACGCATGGTTCAATACCATATCCATTATGATTGCCATGCCTTTTGCATGGGCACTGTCAATAAAACGGCGCAAGTCGTTTTCAGGGCCATAGTATTTATCGGGCGCTAAAAAGAAAGACGGGTTATAGCCCCAGCTATTGTTTCCTTCAAACTCATTGAAGGGCATTACGTGAATGGAATTGACACCTAATCTTTTCAAATAACTCAGCGTATCCGTCAGGTTTTTCCAGTCGTGGGCTGCTACAAAGTCCCGAACCAATAATTCGTACAGCACCAGGTTTCGTTTATCGGGCCGGGTAAAGGTGCCGGACGACCAGATATATTGTGGCTTGGCCGTTTGCAATACACTTACAATACCGGTTGTAAGCCCTGTAGGATAGGCTTTCAGGTTAGGATAAGTGGCAGCCGATATAGAAGGATCATTAGCCGGATCTAATATTTTCTCCGCATTATAATCCGCCAGTTTTAACTGGTTATCAATCAGATACTGGTATGCATATTCGGTTCCTGACGTAAGCCCGCTGATACGCAGCCAAAAGCGCTGACCATCAGGTGTCTTCTTCATTTGGTAGGTAGTACTCTGCGTCCAGCTATTAAAATCTCCGAGGATGGTAACGGTTGCTTTTAACGGTGCAAATAATACCAGTGTAACTGCCGTAGGGTCCGTTTCATAATTAATGCCATCGGTCAGGCCGGCGGGCAGGGGTTCCGTTACTACCGTTCCACTTACAAAAAAATCAATCGTATCACGTTTGAAAACGCCTGATAATTCAGCTTCGGCAATAATGCGCTGACTGCCACCTGCAATTATTTGCGGATTGGCAGTAATAGATGTTCCGCTTGTAGCTGCTACCTGTGTACCATTGAAAAAAAGTTTCAGGTTGGCGGCCCCATTGCTTTTTGCTTCCAGTGTTATATTGTCGCCTATATTTTTGGTAATAGTTTCCGGAATAGGAACATATTTAGGCTGGCGGTAGGGATTGGTAATTTTTACCTGGATGCTTGCATCGTAGAAGGAAACATACATATCGGTGCCATCTGCGTTGCGCTGAGCCTGCGTACCTGCCCCATTGCGAAAAAGGATCGCTATTTTAAGAATATGTTCTGCAGGGTTTGTAATACCAAAAAAGGCCCGGGCATCTGTGCCTGTAAGTGTATAACTCCATTTATTGCTACCCAGGCTTACTGCTTTTGCAGCGGGGTTAGTTGTGCCCCAGGTAAAAGGTGCATATCGCCAGTCGCCGGAATTTGCGCTAAGCGTAGTAATAGCGCCGATATGCACATAAACATCGGCCGGATTGTAATTATTAAGCCCCTGGTTGCCACGGGTAGCATCCATCGTTATCGTAACGTTTGCATCCGTTTCTTTCGGAAAGTCCGGGGTGGTTATCAGTAATTGGCCTTTAGCTGCTGATGCAATAACCAGCAACAGCAAAACGTATAATTTTTTCATATTAGGCAAGCTCTTTTTTAAGAAATAAAACAGCTAAGAAACGCTGCTTGTAAGCGTGTAATTTTTACACATTTCATCATCCAAATGTAGTTTCACACAATCGCCTTACAAAGATGTGTATTTTTTACACATTAGTAAGGAAATTTTTAAGATTTTTTTGAACGTAAAATTTTATAATCAAAAATGGAATGAGTAGATACACTATCTACTAAAGAATTTTAATTCCCGAATTCCAATTTGTAGGGACACAAACCGGGGCTATTTCTAAAGTAATTTAGTTGACAACATACTATGCAGCTTAAAAGTCAATACCAAACCACTGCCGCTTGGTTTGCTGGTACTTCTCAAAATTGAATTTGTATAGGCGGCCCGGGCGGTGCGGTACATCTTCTTCCAACTCCCCGGTATCAATCAGCAAATCCATGGAAAAAAACTTTTTCCGGAAGTTGCGCCGGTCCATCTCAATGCCTAAAATGGCTTCATACAGGTTTTGTAGTTCCCGCAGTGAAAACTTCCTGGGTAGCAGGTTGAAACCTAACGGATTTTCCTGAATGGTTTTTTGCAGCCAGGCATAGCAGGTATCTATAATTTCCCGGTGGTCGAAAGCCATTTCGCCCAGGCTTTTCATCGGGTGCCAGTGCAGTTCATTATCCAGTATTCGCAGTTGAAGATGATGTATATCTAAGAGGGAACAGTAAGCAGCTGTAATGACCCTGCCTCCCGGGTGCCGGTTCGGGCGGCTGAATGTATGTACCTGCTCCAGGTGCACATCCGTCATACCCGTGCGTTGCGCCAACACCCGGTAAGCTGCATCCTGTAATTCTTCCGTTTCATTCACCACGTCGCCTAACAGGCTCCATTTACCTTCAAATTCTTTTAAGTCGCTTCGGATGAGCAATACTTTTAATTCATTTTCTTCAAACCCAAAAATGGCACAGTCTACCGTAATGGCTGCTTTGGGATAATCGGCTACTAATTTGGCAGGTGTTTTTAGAAGCAGGTTGCTTTGTATAGAAGCAACAGCCTCCGAACCGTTCGTCATCATAGGCAATGGGGATGCAGCTATGGCATACTGCACCGGGCGGTAAATGTAGGGAAGATAGGATAGTGTACAAAATACATGATAACAGTGCAATGCATAAGCAGGAAATGTCTGATTTCAATAGGAAACTCAGTCGTTATCCGAACTATGAATTAAGGGTATAAGTATAAGAACAAAATTAGTTTAGATTAATTATTTTGTCATTGTGTCCACATACTTAGCTTCGACTAATTCGATACTATTACTTACTGCATTCTATACTGTTTCAGATAATCAAACAGTTTTTCCATATCCTTTCCTTTTCTGAAATCGATGGAATTGCTATTACTATATTCTTCTATAGCAGCACTGTATTTGGGAAATTCCCTTTGGAGGTTTCTTTTAGAGGCAGGCATGATATGACCATTCTGGTATGCCAGATAATAACTTTCTTCTTTTTTCATCGTAATCTTTTCGTTCACGATAAGATTAATATCGCGGCCACCGGAACTAAAGCTGGTATAAGAACTGGCAGAGCCTCCCTGAACGGGCTGATCATAAGCACCGATTTTATTGACAGAAGACTTATAAATTACTTCTCTACGAACAAGCCTGATATTATTGAAGCTATTGACTAACTCGTAACATCCTTTACTGTAGAAAAAAGAATCATTATCTATCGTAATGAGTTTAATCAGTTGTTCATCCGCCAGCGAAAAGGTATCGCCTTTTGCATCAATAAACTGAATCTCGTTCAGCACCAGGTTATAGTTCATGAGGGCATTGGATTCCCGCCTGTCTTTAAAATACACCGTTCCAGTCTTAAAATCGGCATAGCGGTACATATCCGCTGGTAAAACCACATCTGTAATTTTTTGCCCCGGGTTAATGACAAAGATTTTTTTATCCTGGCTGTAGGTATGGTAAGCGGATAGGATAATACTTGTTATTATGATGATTTTCCTGATGCTTTCTTTGCTAGCTATATCTGAAGTTCTATTTTTCATTGGAATAGAAATTTTGTAAACAATGATATTATTACTTGGCCTATTTAGCGAACAAAGTTTATAAAAGAAAATCAGTTTACTGTGATTGTTTCGCATATAAAAAGAGGTTGCTTCACAAATAGAAACAACCTCTTTTTAAATATATCACTCTAATTTATCTCGCCTTTATGTAAGTGTATATAGCTGTAATTTTTTGATCAGGCCTTCCGTTCTGCTTCATATAATACTCTACTTTAACCCCTCGTGGCGAAGACGTCCACCGGCTCGTAGTAGATGCCGGATCTAAATAGAAAGCTCTGCCCCGGCCATCGTCAGGGACGGTATTTATGACTGAACTAACCTTATCTGTAGCATCGAAGCTATACTTTGGAGCTGTAGCTCCAAAACTAGTATAACCCGTAATCGAATTTACGCCACCTGTAAACCCTGGTTGAGCATCCTTGATACCACTTGGTGCAAGAGCATTAGTTGTAACAGAGTTAGCTCCAGAAGTTACTAACTCAAAATTAGCATTATAGTCACCTGCTATACCACTCGAAATACCGTAAGCATCCCAACCATCAAGACGCAGATTTAATTTATAGACACCATCATACTTATTCTTAACAGCTATTCCCACCACTGCGTTCTGCAAATTTCCGCTGATAACATAGCCTGGTTTATCCACGCTGCTAATAGTAAAACCAATAGCATAATTAGCACCTATGAAATTGTTTGATTTAATCCTGATTGATAAGAGACCGGAATAGGAACCTTTTGGAATGGTTACTATTCCATTTGCATTTACAATGGTGGTATTGGCAGAAGGAGCAGCTACATAAGGTACAAAACCCGTTGTTGATGCTTGCGTAGCATTGTATGCAGTTACAGCCGCATCACTTTTTGTGATGGTAACGTTGATATCTTCCTGCGCCGGCTCGTTGGAAGCCAGTTGAACCGGAAAGAGTACAATAGTCGTATCATTAGCGGAAGCTTCTAATGACTTGGCTGCAAAGTTACGATAGCTTGTACCCGTCAAACCAATCTCAATTACTTTCGGGCTGTCTCCATGGTTAGATTGGATCGTACGTTCGTCATAATCTTTGTCCTTTAAGCATCCTGTTAGCACAAAGCCAGAGAATAAGCTCAACGTCGCTAAAGATTTTATTATGTATATTTTCATATTAATAGTTTTAAGTAATTAAGGCTGCCAGAAAATTTTAGAAGCAAATATGTCAATTTTACCCTGTGCATTTACGTTACCGGAATTTGTTGTGTATTCTGTCTGCGGATAAGGGATTCTTACCGGTAAGCTTCCATTGCCAAGCCTGCCCGGATTAGCAGAAAGGTAGCCATTATTTGGTAAAAAGTTTAACCTACGTTGGTCAGAATAAGCTTCCAGTGGATCAACGCCCGCCAGTGCAATATACTTCTGGTAAGCAATAAACTTAGCCTGTGAAAGCGCTGTTGCACCTGCATTGGCGTAATTAGCAGTAGCTACATTGGCAATATAAGTTTGAGCACTGGTAGCTGATAAACCCAGGAATATAAAGTCCTGTACAATTGCCGCTGAATCAGCCGTCCTTGCATTTCCCGGAGCCCAGCCCCTAGCGATGGCTTCTGCTTCTAAAAACATGCTTTCAAAACCGGTGTAAATCCATTGATTCTGGGTAGGGCTTTTTAAAAGCCCCGGGCCAAACTTAGAGGCGGAGTTTGATACGGGATTACCGGCTGCCAGGCCATAGGTTACAGGAGTAACCGTGGTCCCAGTTGTAGGTGCAAAAATTTGCTGTAAACGAGGATCAGAGTTACCAAGCAGGTTAACAAAATAGGCATTAGCCCTTGTTATCGGATTCGCATCTGCACCGGTTGGGGTTAATCCATAAGTTGCATAAAAAGGAGTCTGTTTATTCGTTTCATTCGCATAACCGGGATTAACGGCCACGTCATCTGCACCACGGATAATATTTAGTGCAGTACCGCCGTCTTTTATTTTTGCTATTTCAGTTGCTACTGTAAATACATTTACTTCCGAGGTACGGATCAGCATACGCAACTTCAATGTATTGGCAAAACGGATCCACTTAGGCTGATCGCCCTTATTAATTACGTCTAACGTTTTAAAAGTACTTCTGGCAGTACGGCCCATATACGTTTTTGCCGTATCCAGGCTTAGCATCAGGGAAGTATAAATAGCCTTTGCATCATCATATTGTGGTTGCGTAGAACTGTTATTGTTAAATGCCTGGCTATAAGGAATATTACCAAACAGGTCTACTGTTTCCTGCCATAACTTGGCTGCCAGTATCATGGAAGCACCTGCCAGTACGGAATCACCTTTTGCTAATGCCCTGGTTTTTACCAGCGTAAGGTCAAACAAAACATTATAGTTGTTTTGCCAGATATTTTCGCTGAAAGCAAAATCCAGGTTATAACTGGTTTCCCGCTGGTCAATGGCATACGAGCCGGAAGCACCGGTATAACCTAACCAGTTTTCCAGAAAGGTATAATTTCCGCTACCTACTCTGCCACCTACTGCTACTTCTGCCTGCGGGAAAATCAATTCCGGCGTAATATTCAGTTCCGTTACCCGGTTAGGGTCGTCGTTTACGTCTAAATAGTTTTTCTTACATCCGCCGAGCAACAAACCGCCGGATAATGCCAATAGAAAAAATCGCTTATTCAAATGTTTCATCGTATTATTTTTTAATTCTTAAAACTGAACCGTTACTGTTCCACCAAATAACCGGGAAGCCGGAGATTGGAAAGAACTGCTCAAACCAAATGTGTTCGCACCAGTAGCAGAGTTAAACTCAGGATCACCCCATTGGTTGGATTTGGGTACAAACAACAGCAGGTTTTTAGCAATCGCACTAACGGTAATACCTTTGATAGTGTTGCTACTACCTAACCATTTTTTTGGAATGTTATAAGAGATATTTACTTCTCTTAATCTCCAGGCAGCAGCACTCGAAAAATAATTGGTTGCAATGGAAGTATTAGTGGAGCCAGTAGCCCAGAAGCTATAATTACCATCCTGTACCTGAATATTTGTATTGGGAACCAATTTACCGGTTCCATCATCCACCACTGAATTCGGGAACACAAAACGTTTACGTCCATATTGGGCACTACGTTCTGATATACCGGAAAAATCCATATCCGATCCAATACCAGCGTAAAAATCATGTCCTGTTTTGTAATCCCAGGTCATACTTACGGAAAAGTTGCCAATAGTATAAGAAGGGGTAACTCCTAACACCCATAATGGCAAAGATCTTCCTTTGATTACCTGCTGGGAAGCTAATGAGGGTAACCCGGTAGTTCTGGATACAATCACCTTTCCGGTAGCTGAATCCCTGTTATAATCCGTTAATTGAAAGGCAAAAGCCGGCATGCCCACAATAGCGATATTATTAGCTGTAGGGGAGCTACCAGATGTTTGCGTAAACGTACCGGTTCCTGTTAGTGTAACAGGTATGTTTCCTAATGTTTTCAATACCTCATTATTATTGTAGGTAGCATTAAAGTTCAGGTTGATTCTACCCTTTCCAATATAAACAAGCGGTGTAAGATTCAGTTCGGTTTCCACACCATAGTTTTTAAAGTCAGCTGCATTTGCCAGTCCTGAAGTGTAACCTGTAGTTGCAGACTGGGATACTGTCAGAATCTGATTATTGCAATTCTGGAGGAAGTAGGTAGCTGCTATATTAATTCTGTTTCGCAAAAATCCTAATTCTATTCCTGCTTCTTTTGTAATTACAAACTCTGGTTTCAAATCCGGGCTAGGTATAGTATTGTTTGCTGTAAAGCCAACTGTGTTTCCATAAGGGAAACCGGCAGGTTGTGAAAAGGTAGCATTCGTAGCAAAAACAGGCACGTTAACATTACCCGATTTAGCAATAGAACCTCTAAGTTTTACAAAAGATAAGAAATCTGTTTTAAGAGAAGGTAACGCATCAGAAAGCACTAATGCTGCATTAGCCCCAGGATAAAAGAAGGTACGATTAGTCCTGATCAGGCGGCTATCCCAGTCATTTCTACCAGTAAATTCAGCAAAAGCCCAGCCTTTATAACCAAAACTTGCACTACCATAAACGGAGTAAAGCCTGGCTTCTGTTTCAGCATTATTCGGATAAAGCGGAACATTAGCATCACCACTGCGTACAGCCACATTGTATAAATAAGGAACGCTTAGGTTGTTGCCCCCAACAGCTACATCTTTTGTACGGTCCTGGCGAATAAGCCCACCAGCAATATATTTTACAGAAAAATCGCCGAAATTACGATCGCCATTTAGGAAATATTCCAGATTAATACGTGTCGTAGTATTTTCATCATTAAATACACTGCCCGGACGGTCGGAACCGTATTGCGTACCATCTCTATGGGCTTTTTGAAATTCAGTTACAAAAATAGGTGCTGTTGTATTTTTATAGTTAGTGAACGAAAGATTGGTACTTAGGCGGGCAGAAGCTTTTAACCAGGGGAACAACTGGTAATTCACATCCAGATTACCTATTAAATTGTCTGATCTGCCACGCTGCCTTACATTGCCAATGCTCCAGTAAGGGCTAACAGAGTATCCATTGAAATAATTAGAATATTGGGAGAATTTATCGTTCTGCCAGTCTTTATAATTTAACAAAGGCACATTATCGGCTGTTTGCAATACGCCAAAGAAAATACTACCGCCATAAGTGCTTGGGAATAAGGTAGAAACACCTGCTTCATTTACTACATTATAATTTCCCAATGTGTAGTTGACATTGTAGTTGACAGAAAATTTGCCTACTTTTTTACCGCTATTGAAACGAAAGCTGGTTCTTCTGTTTTCGTCACCTGGCATCAGTCCTTTTATTTTAGCATCATTTACGCTAAAATAAAAATCCTGGCCAGCAACCGATATTGAATTCTGAGTAGTTAAACCAGTATTGAAAAAGCCGGTTTTATCGCTTTTATGAGCATTGGTATAAGGACCCGATTGCTGAGAACCATCTTCTAACACCGGGCCAATAGGCTTAATAGAACCATCATATTCCGGCCCGTATAATTGGTTTTCATATTCCACATGGCCATAATTGCCGTAAGCATCCACTACTTCACCGGCACCTTGCCCAAACCGATGCTGAAGCTTCGGAAAATAGGCAACCCGTGCAGCTTCTACAGCAGAACTAACGGTAACACTTAATTTATTACCGGTACCTTTTTTAGTAGTAACCAGGATGACACCATTTACCGCATCCGGTCCGTAAATAGCTGCAGATGCAGAACTTTTCAGAACCGTAATATCCTGAACATCATCCGGAGGAATAGAAGATAAATAATTCAACGGTGTAGGAGAACCGTCCACTACCAGCAATGGTTGGTTGTTGCCGGTAAGCGACCGGATACCACGGATGTTGATTTTAGCATTTTCAAAAACGCCGCTATTAGTAGTGGTGACAGATAAGCCTGAAATTTTGCCATTCAATGCCTGTTGCACGTTTACAGATTTAGCGGCGGTAAGGGTTTTATTATTAATGCTGGTAGCTGCATATCCCAGCTCTTTGGACTGCCTTTTAATACCAAGTGCTGTGGTAACGACTACTTCCTGTAATACACCTTCGGCTCTTACCAGCGTAATATCACCGCCGGAGGAGCTGGTTTGTGCAGTAAAACCAGTTGCCGTAATCGTCAGCCGGGCATTGGGCCCAACTTTGATAGTGTAATTGCCGTTGGCATCCGCCGAAGCAGCATTTTTTGTACCTGTTTCCAACACTGTTGCAAAAGGAACAGGATTGCCTTGTGCATCCCGTACGGTTCCCGTTACTGCTCTGGTTTGCCCATAAGACTGAGCAACGAACAATAGCAAGACAATGAAACTTGCTAAGAATCTTCTCATAAGAATGATATTTTTTTGAATCGGAAAAAATAACCTGTTAAAAGGCTATTAACAATGATAGACAAATTACGTTCCTAAATGCTGCACAGCCCGTTTAAATCTTCGGATTTAATTAGCCGTTCCTGCTAATTATACATTTAAAAAACTGACAAAAAAGACCATGGTACTTAATGGCAACAAAAATAAAATTTACCCGTATTCAGGAAAATTTTTGTGCTATTCTGATAGTTACCGGTAGGATTGCCGGTGCAGGATAGTCGACTACGGTAAGTGGATGTGCATATTATTGCACAAAAAACCCTGACAGTATTTTATACTATCAGGGTTTCTTTTTTCCACTTCGGAAACAGGGAGAATAAATTTTGTCTTAATCTACGTCCCAGAAAATCCGGGTACTAAATATATCAACTGTTCCTTGTGTATTTACATTGGTACCGTTGCTTCCTGCTTCTGTGCTAGGATAGAAAAGGCGGAGCGGAAGCTTCTGGCCAACAGGAGCTCCTGCTGACACAGGAATAACCGGGTAATTGGTTCTTCTGAATTCTGACCATGCTTCCAGACCACTAAAGTTGGTTAATGCCAGCCATTTTTGCAACCAGATGGCTTTTAATTTATCCGGAGAAGCAGACCAGTCGGAGAGATCTTTACCATTGACAAGTATCGTGGTAGCCGGGTCGGCAGTAGTACCGGTTACCCTGAAAGATTCTTTTACCCCTTGTTCATAATAAGCCTGGGCAGTTAACGGTAAATTTACAGAAGCGCCATACAGTTGTTTTGCTTCTGCAAGATTAAAGAAGGATTCTGAAGCCAGCAGCAGGTAAACATCCTTATTAAACTGTCCCCGAATAATAAAAGATGGTCCTATGTACGAGGTATTCTGTGCCAGGTAACCTGAGGTGGCACCAAATGGAACCCCCACATAAGCGCCTACTGTGTCAATTTCAGGTATGTACACATTTGTTCCGTTAACTAATCTTACGGCAAACGCACTTTTACCTTCAAAACCTGCAATCTGGCTTTCGCCGCCTTTTGCATAGGCTAAACGTTTAAGCCTGAAAGTGTCATTATTAGCTTTCAGTGTATTGAATAGAAAAGTAGTTGGTCTTGGGAAACGGGCAACAGCAAGAATAGAAGAAGTGGGTGTATAGCCCCAGTTATTATAAATGGGATTCAGTTGGCCGGTGTTTGCAAGATATCCCGGATTGGCTTTTACATCCTGCCCTGCCGTGAGAAACCCTTCGGTAGTGGCAGCAGCTTTATTAATTTCTGCTATAATGTACGTACTACGCCCGGCAATCCGGCTCTGGCGGATAAGTATCCGCATCTTTAAAGAATTGGCAAACTTGATCCAGCTTGTATTATTTCCTTTGAAAACAATATCAGCGGAACTATATGCTGAATTATACGCTGTGGATTTTAAATCGCTGATTGCCCCGTCTAACAATACAATCAGGCTATCATAAATAGCTTTCTGATCATCAAACTTGGGTGCTACAGAAACTGTCCCTTTGAAAGCATCAGAATAGGGAGCATTTCCGTAACAATCAACAATCTCCTGGAACAGGTATGCTTTCATCACTTTTGCCGGGCCTTTGAAAAAAGACAGGCCGCCGGCATCCGCATTCTCTATTACATACTGATAATCTTCCAAAACATCATACCAGGTATCCCAGAAGTTAAAGTTGGTATTATTGAAGTTGTAAGAAAACCTGGTTGCATCATAGATATAGGTAGATGATTGCGTCCAGTGCCCGCTCCAGTATTCGCCGGTTTCATTAGGGGTGATAATGGCAGCCGTACGATTTAGTGCAGAAGGGAAAACATAATTGACGGTAGCTGTACCAAGTGTATTAGGATTATTGTTGATGTCAATATATTTTTTTGAACAACTGTTACAGAACAATGCTGCTACAGCGATAACGATTAAGATTCTATTGTTCATGATTTTAATTTCATTTAAGTGGTTATTTAAAAGTCACATTCAGGGTAACGCCATATTGCTTTACAGGAGGCGTTTGTGCAGTGTTGCTTACACCAATACCATTACCATTGGTAAAACTGAATTCAGGATCGGTAAACTGATTTTTCTTATCAACTATGGTAATCAGGTTTCTTCCATATACACCAATGGATACGTTTGAAAAGATTTTAGCTTTTGAAATGATGTCGGCCGGTAGTGAATAAGATAAGTTGATATCTCTTAATTTAATGAACCAGGCTGGTACAACAAAGTTTTCTGCGATAACCCGGTAATAAGTAACCCAGTAATCATACTCCGCTTCATTAACAGGCTTGTCGTTCGCTACAAACTTTCCACTGCCGTCATTATAAGCCGAATTAGGAACAATAAATGGCGCCCGGTTATCTGTCCATTTTCCGGACCCTGTAAAGGTCATTTGCCTTCCAAGATCGCTATACAAAACATTTCCGCCACGGTATTCAAAATTGGCTGAAAGGCTCAGGGTTTTGAAATTCATATTTGATCCAAAGCCAAGCGTATGCGGAGGAGTGGTACGGCCAAGGTTTTGCAGGCCACCCGTAGTAAGTGGATAACCGGTCGCTTTATTTACTACCACACGGCCCAGGGAATCACGTACATATCCTGTAGCTTTCATTTGAGGGAACGACAGGTTTTTAATTACATAAGCACTCGCATAAGAATAACCGGCCAATGCAAATTCATCTACCCCTGTAAATAGTTTGATTACCTTATTGCTGTTATAGGCATAACTAAACCTGACATCCCAGCTAAAGTTCCGGCTTTTGAATGCCTGAATTTTTAGATCTGTTTCAATACCGGAATTGGTTGTTTCACCAACATTTATACGGACGTTATTGAACCCCGTAGTATTGGGAACTTTTGCAGATACAACCTGCCCAATGCTTTTTTGCGTGTAATAGGTAACGTCCAGGTTAACCCGGTTTTTCAACAACTGAAATTCTCCGCCTACTTCAAATGATTTAATAAATTCAGGTACCAGATTTTTGTCCGGCAGTACATCACCTACGGTAACGGCAGCTAAATTGCCAAACGGGAAACCAGCTGAGTTAGGGAACTGCGGATCAAGGCCATAAGCTGCATTATTTAGATTGTCATTGCCATTTTTATTATACCCGGCCCGCAGCTTGGCATAACTAATGATGTTCCCTTTCATTCCCGGAAATATTTCAGTAAGAATGGCTGAGACATCAATACCAGGATAAAAATAACTATACTGGTTTGAAGGGCGTGTAGGTTTAAAGAATTTTGAAGTAAGATCGTACCTGCCGGAACCATGTACAAAAATCATATCCTTCCAGCCTAAAAGTGCATCTGCATAATACCCTACTTTCCGGTATTGCGTAGTACTCTCACCACCGGCCAGGTTGCCAAAACGGTTATCTACATTGAATAAGCCGCTAACAGCTACTGAACTTGAGCTCACCGATACACTCTTAGTACTGCGGTCGTATAAGCTAAAACCCACCAAGCTTTTTACGCTAAGATTGCCAAAGTCTTTATTTGCCTGTATTTGAAATTCATTGTTTACAATTTTTTCCGTATTAATATTATCTGCTACGCTGCCCGTAAAATCAGTTAGGGCACGGGTAATACCGTTTCCATCGCCCTGATCTACGCCGGCAGGAACATAAGCTGTGCTTTTAGCATAAGCGCTATGTGTAAAACTACCAACCGTATTTTTTTGATTCCTGGTATTGCTCATAGCACTCAGCTTATCATAAACACTCAGCCATTTGGTAGCATTAAAAGTAACATCAGCAGTACCATTAATATTGGCATCCTGGTATTTTACACGCTCATTGTCCAGCCTGAAATAAGGATTGGTGTAATAATCATTGTAATAAGCATTTGGACTAGCAAACTTATTATGCTGCCAGTCCCGGTAGGTAGACAAGGGAATATTTGCTGCCTGATTAATCGTTTCATTATAAAAATCAAAAGTAGTTCTGTCATATTGTGCCTGTACAAAGTTGGCAGTAAAGCCTGCTTTCAATTTATCTGTACCGGTAGTAGCCGAAAAACGGGCACCTGTACGGGTTGCTTTATCTTCAGGCACAATACCCCAGGTAAGGTTATTTTCTACTGATAAGAAAAAGGTACTGTTCTCACTGCCACCACTTACATTAGCCTGGTTATTAGTGGTAACACCGGTATTCCATATTCTGTCTCTTTCACCTTCTATAGATGAATAAGGAAGTATATTCCTGCTGCTATCCTGCAAAACCCTGCCGGCAATACGCATTGACCCATCAAACCTGTCACCGAATTGTTGGTTTTCGTAAGAGCGCCAGTTATCTTTCAGCCTGTCCAGGTAATTGGGTTTCCACCCAGCTGTACCGAAACCTGGAGAATAGTGAGAACCGCTGCCAAAACTTTCCTGGAACTGAGCTAACTGGTTTAATTTTTCGATGTTGGTAGAATGGCTGAAACTGACAACTGCTTTTCCTTTACTGCCTTTTTTTGTGGTAATGATCAATGCTCCGTTCACTCCATCTGATCCGTATAATGTTGCAGCAACCCCTCCTTTCAATACTGATACGCTTTCAATATCATTTGGATTGATAAGATTAAGTACAGTGGCAGAACCGGGCGGCATAGGCAAGCCGTCTATTACTACTAATGCATCATTGTTTCCTGTTAATGACCGGTAGCCGCGTAACGAAATTTTTACAGAAGGATCTACTGAACTATTTACATTAAGAATAGTGAGTCCCGAAACTTTTCCTGATAAGCTCTGAGCAAGCTGTGGAGAATGGCCATTATTGATATCTGCATTAGAAACTTTGGCTACAGAATAGCCTAGTTCTCTTGGCCGGCGGCGGATGCCCTGTGCGGTTACGATTACTTCAGTCAGATTTTTATCATCCTCGGCTAATTCGATACTCAGGTTGGTACCGGCTGCTATTTCTGTTTCTTTATAGCCGGTGGCTGATACCACCAACGTGGAACCTGGTGTAACATTGAAACGGAAAACACCGAGATTGTCCGCAACAACGCCGGTTTTCGTACCTTTCTGTTTAATGGAAGCACCAGGTATCGGTATACCTTTCGAGTTGGTTACCTTTCCGGTGGCGGTTGTTTTTTGGGCTATCGAACTTGTTATAATACACAACAAGCATAGCACCAGCATGGCGAGTTTTCTCATGAGCGTTTTGATTTGGGTGGTTAGAAAGCGATGAAGATAATAGGTTTTAAGTTTTATTTAACAAAAAATGTTAATTATTTTAACATCCGCTAAAAATTTATCTTTATGCTAAAGAGATTATCTTCTTTAACAATTATTACATAAGGAATATCACATCATATTGATTTTCAATAATTTCATAAGCTTAATTAAAATATTATAAAATATTGTACCTATTAAAAACTAATGGGTTGGTTTAGGAAAACAGCTTCTTTTTAAAAACAAGTATGTATTACTCATTTTTTATGTCACCCATTTCCGGTTTACTATGTCAGTGTTTCACACGCTTCTTTTCAAAACCTTTTTATCCTCCTGGAATCTTTTAGTGTTGTAAAAAGCAATATGATACAAGGCTGATAATTCACTAAAACTGAAATTTTAAAAAGATTTTTTGATGATAGTTTAGCCCGGTTTAGTGCTGTACCTAACAAAAAACTCAAAATTTAATTTGGCAATCTTGCGGGTATTTGTATTTTAGCGGTAGAATTTAATGGGTTAGTAAGTAAAAAGAGCCGGGCGATTCCTCGCCGGGCTCATTTACTTTTAAAGCTATTCTTCCGTCAATTAACCCAATGCAAATGATTGTTTTTCAGCAGTTTACATTTCCTCCATTTTATTTTTTAGCTTTTTGATTCCGGTTGACAGTGGTAATTTTAATGTATGAGTAAAGCAAAAACCAGCTTTTTCTGCACCAATTGCGGTTATGAATCAGCTAAGTGGCTGGGTAAGTGCCCTTCATGTACCCAATGGAATACATTCACAGAGGAAGTGGTAGTAAAAGAGACAAAAGCCATTCACCCGGGCCGCAGTGAAAGGGCTGGTGAAAAAAAGCAAAGCCGTTCCATTGCACTCCATGAAGTGCAGGCCGGCGATACTCCCCGCATTGATACCCATGATGCGGAACTAAACCGGGTGTTAGGGGGCGGTATTGTACCGGGTAGCATTGTGCTGGTAGCCGGCGAACCCGGTATTGGGAAAAGCACTTTGTTCCTGCAAATGGGGCTTGCCCTTCCGGAACTAAATATCCTGTACATCAGCGGCGAGGAAAGCGAACAGCAGATTAAAATGCGGGCTACCCGTATTAATAAGCTGCACGATAGTTTTTACCTGCTTACCGAAACCAATACCCAAACCATTTTTCAGGAAATACGGAAAGTACAGCCACAACTAATCATTGTTGATTCCATTCAAACCCTGGAGTCGCCTTATATTGATTCATCTGCCGGCAGTGTTTCCCAGATCAGGGAAACGGCATCGGAACTGCAGCGGTTTGCCAAGGAAAGTAACATCCCGGTTTTTTTGATTGGCCATATTACGAAGGATGGGGCCATAGCAGGTCCTAAAATATTAGAGCACATGGTTGACACCGTGCTGCAGTTTGAAGGCGACCGCCACTATGCCTACCGGATTTTGCGTACGCAGAAAAACCGCTTTGGAAGCACCTCGGAAATAGGCATTTACGAAATGACCGGCGATGGTATGCGGGCCGTAACCAATCCATCGGAAATATTGATTACACAACGGGAAGAACAGTTGAGCGGTAGTGCCATTGCTGCTACGATAGAAGGAATGCGCCCGCTATTGGTAGAAGTACAGGCCCTGGTAACGCAAAGTGTATATGGCACACCGCAACGAACCACCAGCGGATATGATTTGCGGCGGCTGCAACTATTATTAGCCGTGCTTGAGAAAAGAGGCGGCTTTCAGTTTGGGGTGAAAGATGTGTTTTTAAATATTGCCGGTGGCCTGCGGGTAGAGGATCCGAGTATTGACCTGGCAGTAGTAATAGCCCTGTTGAGCAGTTATGAAGATGTAGCCGTGCCGCACAATATGTGCTTTGCCGGCGAGGTAGGCCTGAATGGTGAAGTACGCTCTGTAAACCGGATTGAGCAGCGGATAGCCGAAGCGGAAAAGCTGGGCTTTGATAAAATATTCATCAGTAAATACAGCTCAAAAAACCCGGCCAAGCTGGCTACCGGCATTATGGTGGAGGCTTGCGGAAGAGTGGATGAAGTGTATCAGAAGCTGTTCTAAAGAAGCTATTTTGGAAGAGATGAGAGATGAGTTATGAGTTGTTGCAAACCTGTCTTCTGAATTTTACCTTTCTTACAAATGAACAAAGCCTTAATTGATTTATAGGCTCAACTAAAAGAATTCATATCTTATAACTCATAACTCATCTCTTCTTAAAAAATGCTAACCAAATATTTTAACGATTTCCTTTCTACCCTTATTTACCCGCATAACTGCTGCGGGTGCGGCTATCACCTGTCCAACATTAACCAGGTACTTTGCTGGCGTTGCATTCAACAATTACCGATTACCGGTTTTGAAAAACAGCCCGGCAATTTGATTGAACATGTTTTTGCCGGCAGGATGCCGCTACAGCGGGCAAGCAGCTTTTTATTTTTTAAGAAAGGATCGCTTACACAGGATTTGCTGCACCAGCTAAAATACAGAGGGCGGCAGGATTTGGGTCTATACCTGGGTAAACGGATCGGGCAGGCAATACAGGAAGCGGGGTGGGAAATGGATTGCATTGTTCCCCTGCCACTAAACAGAAAAAAATTGGCGAAACGGGGTTTTAACCAGGCCGAAGTGCTGGCAAACGGCATTAGCGAAACTACCGGCAAACCGGTTGAGAAAGTAGCCGTTGTCCGCACAAAAAACAATGCAACGCAAACCAATAAAAACAGGGTGGAACGCTGGCAAAATGTAAGCGAAGTATTTGATTTGCACCCTGGCTTTGCTTTGCAGGATAAACATATTTTGCTGGTGGACGATGTGCTGACTACCGGGGCTACCCTGGAAGCCTGTGGCCGGGTGCTGCTGCAAATTCCCGGCGCAAAGTTGAGCATTGCTACGGCTGCGTTTGCATCTGATATTTAGGGTTGAACCACATAGGAATATAAGATTTACATAGGTTCACATAGAAATACAATATTAGAAGGCAGATAACAGAAGTCAGAACATAGGGAAGAAATACAAAATAAATTCGATCAGAATGTTTTGAAATGAAGCAATCTCTTTAATAACGTATGATGTCATTTACCCCTGCTTCTCTTCAATCCTGTCAACTACCCTTTGCTTTTTATTTTCCCTCTTCTGTATTCTTATGCGAACCTATGTACCCCTTATGTTCCTATGTGGTGAAAAACTTTACTTTTGAACCATGCGCTGGATTCTTCTCCTTTTCATTATCCCGGTATTTTTTTCCTGCACCAAAGATCAGTTTATTACCTCGGTTGACGCACAATTGAGCATTAGTGCCGATACGCTGAAATTCGATACCATATTTACCACTACCGGTTCAGTTACCCAACGGTTTAAAATACGGAACGATAACGACCGTAAACTGAATCTTTCAGCGATTACACTGGCCGGAGGCGCTGCCAGCAGCTATCAGCTAAATATTAATGGCTTAGCGGCCAACAGTGCTGCCAACGTTGCGTTAGCCCCCAATGACAGCCTATATGTGTTTGTAAAAGTGACCATTAACCCCAACAATGCAAACCTGGCTTTTGTAGTACAGGACAGTATCCGCATTAATTTCAATGGCAATACCCGCTGGGTACAATTGCAGGCTTATGGCCAGAACGCCCGGTTTCTATCCAACCAGAAAATTACAACCAATACAGTTTGGAATAACCAGCTACCCTATGTCATCCTGGGCCGTTTCACTGTAGATACTTTTGCTACACTTACCATTACCAAAGGAACCCGCATTTATTGCCATACCAATGCGCCTTTTATTGTAAACGGCAGCTTAAAAGCAATGGGTGATTCCAACAGCCGGATTTCTTTTCAGGGTGACAGGCTGGATGCTGATTATAAAGACCTTCCGGCTGGCTGGCCGGGAATTGTGTTCACAGTGCCGAGTAAGGAAAACGCATTGAGCTTTACCAATGTAATAAATGCTTACCAGGCCCTTGTAGCGGCGGGCGGTGCCGCCAATGCCATACCCAAACTAACGTTGAACGAATGCATCATTGACAATGCGTATGACGTAGGCTTGTATGGATTGAACACTTCGGTGCAAAGCCGCAATTGCCTGTTCAGCAATTGTGGAAACGATGGTACGTTGGGTGGTGGCGGCAGCAATCTGCTACTGATTGCCGGTAATTATGTTTTTACCTATGCAACCGTAGTTACATATGCCAACCTATACAATAGCCATAAGCAGCCGGTAGTATATGTCAGTAACAGCGATGGCTTTAGCACAGCACCATTAATGGCCCTTTTCCGCAACAGCATTATTTATGGCGAAGGTGGCCTGGTGGACGATGAAATTAAAATCAACAATCAAAGCGGCGCTACCTTTAGTCTTGCACTGAACAATGTGTTATATAAGGTAAAAAACGATATTACCGGGGCAAACATAACTGTCACTAACAGTTTACGAAACGGCCAGCCGCTCTTCGACACCATTAACACTTCCCGAAGGATTTTTAATTTTAGATTGCACAGCGGCTCACCGGCCATTAATGCAGGCGACAGTAATTTTGCTTTTACATATGACCTGGATGGAAAACACCGCATTGTGGCAACAAAACCGGACTTAGGCTGTTATGAAACGCAATAAAGTCGGGAAGACAGAAAGACCGTAAGTCCGAAAGACAAGGACTTAGATTATTTTAAATTTAAAAGTTAACCGGGAATGATAAACAGTTTTAAACCATTCACGATTGACGATTCACCATTCACGAAATATATCAATTATGAAGTACTTACCCCTCCTCAGCCTGCTGGCACTAATGGCATTTAAAACGCCGCCCGGTAATACCATTTACCAATTTAAAGTACCCGCTATAGATGGCGGTACCATTGACTTCTCCAAGTTCAAAGGCAAGAAAATTCTGGTGGTAAACACCGCTTCCCAGTGTGGTTATACCCCGCAGTACGAAGGGTTGGAAAAGCTGTACACAGAATATGGCGATAAGCTGGTAATTGTAGGCTTCCCGGCTAATAATTTTGGCGGTCAGGAACCGGGCACGAATGAAGAAATTAAAACTTTCTGCAGTTCCAAGTACAGTGTTACTTTCCCTATGGCGGCTAAAGTGAGCGTGAAAGAAACCGATGTTGCGCCTATTTACCAATGGCTTACGCAGAAAGAGAAAAATGGTGTGCTGGATGCCAACATCAGCTGGAACTTCAATAAGTTTTTGCTGGATGAAAATGGTAACCTGTTACAACACTTTAGCAGCAAGGTTGAGCCAAACAGCGATGCGATCACAAAATACCTGAAGTAATTGCCAGCGCCGCTTTACGAAGACTCGGACTTTGTGTCCTTGTGTTCTTTATGGTCGCTAATTATAAGTTTCCAAAGTAAACCCTTGGAAAAGATTTGAGAACTTTTCAAGGGTTACATCCTGCTACTCCGCTCTACAAAGTCTTCTGACTTCGTAACCTTATGTTTTTATAGTCTCTGACCATGTACTACAAGATTGCATGGTGTATATCAATACAAACGCCACGTTCACAACGAACGCGGCGTTTGTGTTTTTGTTCATACTTGTTATGTATTAGAGGTATTCGATCCCAACGAACGTTTCATTTGCTCATAGTCCCTGGCATCCTTAAAACCTTTTATCAATGCTATCGTTACCAGCACTTTTAAAATAATGCCCTTGTAAATCATCGTTGGATCGCTGATCATTGATAGTACGTGAATCGTAACAAAAAGGATGAGCGCAGTAAGGAAAGCAGCAGCTGGCTTTTTATAGCTCCAGACAGCCAGTACAATAAATACGATACCGATTCCAAAATCGATACCCCCGGTGAGTAGAGCAATCTGATCATCATATTCCCTAAGCGTAAAGTATTCATAAATACCAAATATCATCTGTATGGCCGCAACGATGTACAGGTATATTCTTGCCGTTTTCAAATTTTTATCATAGCCGCTCATATCAGCTACTTCGTTAAATATGGTATCTTGTTTCACCGGTTCATTTTCGGCATGTTGGTCTGTTGAATTGGGTACAGGCGTGTTCATTGGTTTAATAATTTTAGCAAGTTTAAAACTTTCTGTTTAACAATTTACATCCCGCCTGTAAAAGCGTTGTATTTTGTTGCAAATTGCTTATGTTTCCTGCTGGTAAGGCTGGTCGCCGAATGTCTTTGTTATTTCTTCATACTTCTTAGCATCTCTGTAGCCTTTTATTAAAATAATAACTATAAGTAGTCTTACAATATTTTCCTGCACATTAAAGGGCCTGACGTACATCAGCCAAAGAGATAATGCAACGTAAAACAGCAAAGAGATTAAAAATGGCAGCGATGCTTTTTTGCGGCTCCATAAAGCCAACGCTAAAAAGACAAGCCCGGTAACAGCATATGCCCCTATAATAAATATAGCAGTTCGTTGATCAGCCATCCTTGAATAATAAACCACGCCATAAACTAACCAGTATCCGGCAATCATGTACAGCCAATACCGGGCATTCTTTACATTCCGCTTGTATTTGCTAATGTCCGCCAACTCTTTAAAGATAGTTTCCTGATTATCTGTAGTCTGCATATTTTCCGGGCTGCCGCTATTTTCTTTTAAGTTGTCCATATTCACACTTTTAGCAAGTATAAACTATTATTGCAGCCATCATGCGTATTATCTCTTACAACGTCAATGGCATCCGTGCTGCCATCAACAAAGGCTTTATAGAATGGCTGGCTACCAACCCGGCCGATGTAATTTGCCTGCAGGAAACAAAGGCCCAACCGGAAAACATTGATACGAAACTGCTGGAAAATTTAGGCTATACCCACAACTGGTTTAGTGCGCAAAAGAAGGGCTATAGCGGCGTAGCCATCTTTAGCAAGCAAAAGCCTGATTATATGAAGACCGGAACTGGACATACCATGAGCGACGATGAGGGCCGGGTAATACAGGTAGGTTTTGGCGATCTGCAGATTATTAATGCGTACTTTCCCTCAGGTACCACCGGCGATGTACGGCAAACGTATAAACACCAGTGGTTAAGCGAAATGCACATTTATTTAAAAAAGTTGCGGAAAAAATACCCGCAGTTAGTATTGTGCGGCGACTATAATATTGCTCATAAGGAAATAGATATTCATGACCCCAAAGGCAATAAAAACTGTTCGGGTTTTTTACCGGAAGAACGAGCCTGGCTGGACCAGTTTTTAGACAGCGGATGGGTTGATACGTTTCGCCATGTAAATAAAGATCCGCACCAGTATAGTTGGTGGAGCCAGCGCTTCCCTACCGTACGCCAGCAAAATAAAGGCTGGCGCATTGATTATATTACGGTTACCCAACCTTTGCAACCTTTTATAAAACACGCAACTATTTTGCCCGATGTAAAGCACTCCGATCATTGCCCGGTGTATTTGGAATTGCAGGATGTGCTATAAGCAACGTCATTAAGTTAAGGCATCCAGGCAGATGGTGTTGTCAAAGCTGTTTGTTATATTAATTGCCGTTGGCTTTAGCCAAACGGAATGAATAGTTATAAATGTATTGGCTTTAGCCCCATAATCTACTATAGATGTGGCTAAAGCTGATACAAAAATCAATTTCTTTTTCCGTTGGCTGAAGCCAACGGCAATTGATGGATATCCCTTACCATATGGATATTGGCTGTAGATATACAACGCCTTGCATTTTATAGATACACAATGCCTTGTGTCTCTACCTTTACGGCAAACCCGCTGCAACTTGGAACTCTTTTTACTGACCGTATTGTTGATCCTTTGTATTGTATTACTTACCCGCCAAAGCAATACCCGTGAGGTACTTTCCAAAAAAATAAGCGATCTGGCAAAACAGTTGTCGGGGCTGCAAAAGCAGTTGGATGAACTATCTAAGCGATCATCACAGCCTGCCCAGCCACCGGTAATAAAACCGGAACCAGCAGTACCAAAAGAAATAGTAGTTGCACCACCACCCATTGCTGAACCGCCGAAGCCACCGGTTGAGCAAATAGCGAACGAAACAATTGCTTCTGCACCGAAGACTAAAACTTACCTGGAAGAACTGGAGGAGCGCCGGCAAAAAGCCGCTGCCGAGCCACCAAAAGCCTTTGTACCACAGGAGGGCTGGTACGAACGGTGGCTGCGGAATAATCCGGATCTGGAGAAATTTATTGGCGAAAACCTCGCCAATAAAATAGGCATTGCCGTGCTGGTATTGGGCATTGCCTTTTTTGTAAAATATGCTATTGACAAAGACTGGATTAAAGAAGGAGGTCGAATTGCGATCGGGCTTATCTGTGGTGGCATTCTTACCGGGCTGGCACATTCCCTGCGTAACAGTTACCGTTCATTCAGCAGTGTGCTGGTGGGCGGTGGATTGTGCATTTTTTATTTTACGATTGGTTTCGCCTATCATGAGTATGGAATGATGAGCCAGTGGAAAGCTTTTGCATCCATGGTCGTTATTACTGCATTTGCGGTTACGCTTTCCTTATTATACAACAGGCTGGAGCTGGCAGTGCTGGCTACGATTGGTGGTTTTATCACGCCGTTTTTAGTAAGCAACGGCAGCAATAACTATGTAGCGTTATTTACCTACCTGGCCATTCTGAACGTTGGACTATTGGTGATGGCTTATTTTAAACGCTGGCCGGCCATTAATGTAATTGCCTTATTTTTTACGCTGATTATTTATGGAAGCTGGCTGGGTTTGTATTCTGATGCACCTGGTTTTTCGGCACGCAATGCTTTGTTATTTGCCACGCTGTTTTACGGGCTGTTTGTAGCTACGAACACCATCAATAACCTGCGGGAAAAACGCCTGTTCACGGCATTCGATTTTTGCATTTTGCTCAGCATCAACTGTCTCTATTACACAGCAGGTATTATTATTTTAAAAGAGGTAAGCGGCGGCATGTATAAAGGTTTATTCACGGCTGCATTAGGCGTATTTAATCTTGCGATGGCCTGGGTCCTATTTCGCAACAAAAAGGCCGACAAGAATTTCATCTACCTGCTCATTGGCTTAACACTGACCTACATTTCGTTGGTGGCGCCGGTACAATTAAGCGGCCACAACATTACCCTGTTTTGGGCGGCAGAGTGTGTGCTGCTGTACTGGCTGTACCGCCGTTCGGGAATTGTATTACTAAAAATGGCGGCCATCCTTATCAGCGCCTTATCAATAGTAAGCCTTGCCATGGATTTACAGCAATCCTATGGCGGGGCAGCACTGTTACCGGTAGTTATCAATAAGGCTTTCATCACCGCTATCGTAGTGGCAGTAGCACACTTGTTATTTTATTTGCAGGTAAAAAAAGCAGATAATGGTGATTATGTAGCGGGTGTACCAAACAAGCTGGTATCACAAATATTATTGATTCTTTTTATTCTTCTTTTTTACAGTGCCGGGGCGCTGGAAATCAATTACCAGTTGGGGCAGTACCAGCCTGGCACCGGTGCAAAATTTATTTACCTGCAGCTATACACTTTCTGTTTTGCTTTCGTGTTGCTGCTCAGTTTTAACCGTTATTCGGCAGCAGTTACCAACGTTCGGAATGGGATACTGGCATTGTGCTTTGGCATGTATGTGCTGTACATTTCATCTATCAATTCTGCTTCACAAAACATGCTGGTACAGGGCAACGGCCTGTTATTTAGCGGTCACTGGCTGGCAGATGTTTTTTTTATAGGGTTAGCAATTGTGGTAATTCATTATATCCGGAAAAACAGCACAGCTTTATCCCATTTCCTGCAAGCATTTTCCTGGACAATTGCCATTGCAATACTCATTTTTATTAGTGTGGAAGTGGGGCAGGCTTTTGTATGGCTGCGTTATAGCGGAGTACCGGATGGCATTGAAAAACTAAACGGTATGTACTCCAAAGCAGGCATTACCATTACCTGGGCCCTCTCCTCTTTTGTACTCATGTGGCTGGGCATGAAGCATCGCTACAAGCCCTTGCGGATTTTGTCGCTTAGCCTGTTTTGCCTGGCATTGCTAAAGCTATTTCTATGGGACATCCGCAACATTGGCGAAGGTGGTAAAATTGCAGCGTTCATTATGCTGGGCGTACTGCTGCTCATTATTTCGTTTATGTACCAGCGCCTCAAAAAACTATTTGCCGACGATGAAGCTGCAGGGAAATAAATATTTATTTTTACTGATGTGTATATGCCTGCCGGTATGGATGCAGGCACAGCAATTCCACTATCAGTGCATCACAGATACCGTGAAGCAAACTGGTTTTTACAGCATTCCTATTACACCGGAAATGTCGGGGTATATGCAAACTGATTATAGAGATGTTAGGATTTGGAATGAAAAGAAACAGCAGATACCTTATATTATCAGAACACGGAAACCGAAATGGGAGAACAAACTGTTTAATCCATTTAAGATTGTTGAAAATAAATTAGATGATAGCAGCACTTCTATCATTGTTTTTGAAAAGAATATTGACAAGCCGATCAGCGAACTTTGGGTCATCCAGAAAAATTCAGCTGTGCTTCGGCAAGCTTCCCTAAGTGGCAGTAATGATCAGAAAAACTGGTTTATCATTCAGGAAAATATTCTCTTAAATGATGCCTTTGAAACATTGGCCGATAGTAATTTTCAACCCATCCGGTTTACGCCATCCAATTATAATTATTTTAGGTTAAAGATCGATAATGAAAAACAAGAACCTTTAAATATTGCAGGAATCGGATATTACAAAAATGAACATTATAAGCCCGAATGGAACACTATATATAATCCTGATCCGCAGATTATACAGACAGATAGTAATAATAGTTTTACATACGTGAAGATCATACAAAATCAGCCCTATCATGTAAGTGGTTTAGGATTTGAGATTTCCGGGCAAAAATTTTTTTCCAGAGATTTACAGGTGTTGGTAGCGCCGGATATGTCCCATCTGGAAAAGAAGCAACTGACCGAGATAACCAGGTACACACTTTCAATAGGTACATTGGATACTAAAGAAATCCCCGTATTTAAAAGCAAAGAATTTTACCTGGTCATTTATAACGGAGATAATCCGCCGATGATAATGGAAACCGTTCATACTTCTCAAAAATATCATGAATTGATTGCCTGGCTGGAAAGCGGAAAACAATATACAATGATGATGGATGCTAATGATGCAGTTGCTCCAACATATGATCTGCAGCAATTTCAGGATAGCATTCCGGCTGTGGTAACACAACTTGCAGTTGGTAAAATTCAACCTGTTTCAACTGTAGTGGAATCAGACAAAAAAGTTCTCTTCCCGCAGAAATGGCTGTGGTTAATTATGGCCGGGGCAGTAATACTATTAGCGATGCTTACCTGGCGGCTAACCGGCGAAATGCGGAAAAAGGAATCATGAATTTGGTGAATGGTCAATAGTGAATATAAGTTTGTAGTTCTTCTACTACACTTTCTTCCTAACAACGATAATTTTGAACATCAAATTTGAATTAATTATTTGATATTTATAATTGGCCGCTGACAGTTTTTCAGGCACTCGCACTCACTCATTCTATCGGATTAACTGCAAAGGACGGCATCGCTGCAAATTTCGTTTAGAGTGATGTTCAAAAAAAGCGATGCCGGCCTTGCGTTTATTATTCACCATTTGCTATTGACCATTCACCAACATGCTTATTTACAATGTAACCACCAGTGTGGCACATGCCGTTCATCAAAGCTGGCTGCAGTGGATGCTGAACGAACACCTGCCGGAAGTACTGGGCACCGGCTGTTTTGAAAAACACCAACTGGTACGTTTGCTGGATATTGATGAAGCCGAAGGGCCTACGTATGCTGTACAATATTACGCCTTAAGCCGTGCCCGGTACAACCAATACCAGGAATTATATAGCAGTGCATTTCGCAAAAAAATCAGTGACCGGTGGGGCAACAACATTACTTCGTTTAGAACGCTGATGGAAATAGTGAATGCCTGACAGCATAACCAATTGTCCTGAAATGGCGTTTGCAACCCTGTGAACCCTTACCAAATATAGCTTTCGCCGGATTGGCATTTTCACAAATTATCCAAAAAAATGCCGTACAGGCTTTAAAACCCCTCTATATTTGCCCTCCACCTAAAAAATCATACTTATGAACAAATCTGATCTGATCACCAAAATTTCTGACGACGCAGGCATTACCAAAACACAGGCAAATAGCGCCCTGGATGCTTTTACTGAGGCGGTAGCCAAAACATTGAAAAAAGGCGACAAAGTTACCCTTGTTGGCTTTGGTACTTTTTCAGTAACGAAAAGAGCTGCCCGCAATGGCCGTAACCCTAAAACAGGCGCTGCTATTAAAATTAAAGCGAAGAAAGTAGCGAAGTTCAAAGCAGGTAAAGAACTTTCGGGCCGCATTTAACCATCCAATATGCCGTATGATACCATATTAAGCAAGCTGCATATTACATGCCTTGCTTTTTTTATGCCATACCATTTTTAAATAAACATCATCAACAAAAACTACATACTATGGGCAGAGGCGACGTGAAAACAAAAAAAGGTAAAATTTTTAAAAGCTCTTTTGGTAAATCAAGGCCGGCAAAACCATCCCGTGTAAAAAAGAATGCACCGGCTAAGCCTGAAGCGGCTCCTGCAGCAGAAGCTGAAAAGGAATAAGCAGTAAGCAAATGGGCAATAAGTAATCGGCAACTTGCAATGAACAGTTATGCAATTTGCAATAAGTGCAAACACATCAGCGCTTCATAACTTATTATGCGTAAAATCAGCCTTGCTGTAATGGCACTGGGTTATATAGCTGCGGGTATCAATCATTTTTGGCACCCGCAGTTTTATATTAAAATAATCCCGGATTATTTTCCGCCAAAAACACTGCTGAATACACTGGCGGGTATAGCCGAACTGTTTTTGGGTATACTGCTATTTTTTAAAACTACCCGCCGCCTGGCTGCATATGGCATTATTGCTATGCTCATTGCTTTTATACCGGTACACGTCTGGATGCTTCAGAAAGGTGGCTGCTATTTTAACCCCGCTAAATGCATACCGGGCTGGCTACTTTGGATCCGGCTGCTTGTGCTACAGCCAGTGCTGATTATTTGGGCGAAATCAGTTAGCAGGACGGCATCGCTTACACAAAAGTTCAAATAATTTGTGATCCCGGGCGATGCCGTCCTTTATGACAGAAAACAGAAGGCATCGCTGTAAGCTGCGTTAATTTTGATAGTTGCTTGCAATAATGGATGCCACTTTTTGTTGCCGTATAAAGGATGGCATTCCCGAAGTCTCGGGACAGGCTGCCATTAGATGTTTTAATTTTAATCTTTACAATCAGCGATGCCGTCCTTCATAATTTGCTAATTTTTGCTGATGAAATTTCTCTTCCGTAGTGTTTCCATAGGTGCCAAATATAAAATTTCCATAGTTGCTATTCTCTGGTTTGTAATGGCCGCTGCTGCTGTATTGGCAGAAGTGTTGCGGGGTCCTAATTCCGTAAATAACTGGTTCATTTACAAAGGCGTGTTCAATCATACCCTTCAGCAGGTGAATTTATATGCGGAGTACCCGTCCGAATATTTCGATATGAACCATTACGGGCCGCTATTCAGCCTGGTGGTGGCGCCTTTTGCGCTGCTGCCCTGGTGGCCTGGCTGTATCATATGGTGCCTTGCCAATGCCTGGTTTTTGTACTATGCTATTATGAAACTGCCGCTGCAACAGCGTCAGCGTAGCATCATCCTGCTGGTTACAGCCATTGAAATGATGACCAGTGTACACAATGTACAATTCAATCCCATGCTTACTGCCTGGATCATCCTTGCTTTTGTACTGGTGGATAAAGAAAAGGAAGGGGCTGCCACCTTTTTTATTGCTGCCGGTTTTTTTATAAAGCTTTACGGTATTATAGCACTGGTTTCCTTTCTTTTTTCGAAACATAAAATCCGTTTTGTGCTATCCTTTGCTTTTTGGATGGTTGTTTTGTTTTGTCTGCCGATGCTCATTAGTTCACCACATTTTATTACACAGAGTTATGTGGACTGGTATCATGCAATTATTGATAAAAATATTCAAAATACGGATGGCACTTTAGTTGGCGGCATGCAGGATATTTCAGTACAGGGAATGATCCGCCGCATGATGCGTAATCCCAATTTTTCGCAGTTGTGGGTGCTGATTCCGGCAGGGTTGCTGTATGTATTGCCATTGGCTAAAATAAAGGCATACCGGTCGCAGTTGTTCCGGTTGCTGTACCTGGCACTGTCGCTGATAATGGTTGTTATTTTTAGTTCTTCGGCAGAATCGCCTACTTATGTCATTGCGGTGGCAGGTGTTGGATTATGGTTTGTGCTGCAGCCGTCGCCACCGGCAAAATGGGCAATGGCAGCACTGGTTTTTGTGTTGTTATTAACCAGCCTTTCGGCTACCGATTTATTTCCCCGTTTTCTGAAAAAGAATTTCATTGTAGCGTACTCGCTAAAAGCATTGCCGTGCCTTGTGGTATGGCTGATAATCTGGTGGCAATTAATGAGGCAAAAGTTTTATGTTTCCAGTGAGGAGCATTTACTTGCAGGGAAATAATTTTCGCACAGAGGCCGCAGCGCAAAGGAGAAATACAAGTAATACCAGATTCAAATAAGTAATCCCATATGCACCGTACAAGTTAGACAATTAACAATAAGAAAATTAGCGTAAGCCAGTCATGTATTTTCCACAACCTGTTTTACTGTGGTATAAGGTTGGGCTGCTTTTACATGCCTTTCCTCCTTATCGCTGCGTCCTCTGTGCGAAACATTTTCTCTCATAAAGAAACACTATCCACAAAAACGCCCCGCTACAAGCGAGGCGTCTATGAAAAAATTATTGGCTGCCGTCTAAAAGCAATAGCGGTTTTCTTCAATTAATTTGTCGGCTATGCGGCGGCGGGCTTCTTTGG
This sequence comes from Chitinophagaceae bacterium, assembly GCA_965246935.1. GTDB lineage: Bacteria > Bacteroidota > Bacteroidia > Chitinophagales > Chitinophagaceae > JAZKFT01. The sequence continues at coordinate 292,739 of CBDFGC010000008.1, forward strand.
TATTGAAAGAGGCATATTTCGTAAACCGTTTCAGCCCCATCAGCATCATCCGTTGCTCATCACCCTCGGCAAATGAATTAATGGCTTCCTTGCCATTTACGTTTACTATATCCAAAGCCTCTACCAGGTACACCCGCATCATATCGGCCTGTACGGCCACGGCATTTTCACCCAGTGTACCAGCCATTTTCATTACCCGAAGCAGGCAGCTTTCGGCTACAAAAGTTTCAATAGCCATATTCGCAATATTCATCAGCAGTTCCTGTTCTTTATCCAGCTTCATCATCAGCTTTTGCACGGCTGCACCTGCTACCATCAGTATGGCTTTTTTCATATTGACAATTGCTTTCTGCTCGGCTGCAAAAGCGCTATCCTCCTCATTGCCAAATTCCGGTATGGACATCAGTTCCTTCTGCACGTTCATAGCGGCACCCATCAGGTTCAGGCGGCCTTTCATAGCACGCTTCAGCACCATATCCACCGTAAGCAGGCGGTTAATTTCGTTGGTGCCTTCGTATATGCGGTTAATGCGGCTGTCGCGGTAAGCCCTGCTTACCAGGTATTCATCACTATAGCCATTACCGCCATGTACCTGCACACTTTCATCTACCACAAAATCCAGCACTTCGCTGCCATGTACTTTCAGCATCGCACACTCTATGGCGTATTCTTCGGCAGCACCCAGTAATGCTTCGTTAAAAGGCTTTCCGCTTTGCATTAGTTCGTGCTCCATATTATCAATCCATTTGGAGGTACGGTATACAGCGGTTTCATCGGCCCAGATGCGGATAGCCATCTCCGCTAATTTATATTTAATAGCGCCGAAATTAGAGATGGCCTGCTTAAATTGCTCACGGGTAGTGGCATATTGTATCGCAGTTGACAACACCCTTTTTGAACCACCAAAAGCTGCTGCTGCCAGCTTGATACGGCCTATATTCAAAATATTAAAAGCAATAATGTGTCCTTTACCTTTTTGACCCAACACATTTTCTACCGGCACTTTACAATCCTGAAAATATAGTTGTACGGTGCTGGAACCTTTAATGCCCATTTTATGCTCTTCGGCTCCACGGGTAAATCCTTCTGTGTCCCTGTCTATAATAAAGCCGGTAAAGGCAGGTTTATCGCCTAATTCAGATTCGCCTTCTATTTTGGCAAATACGGTATATACGTCAGCAAAACCGCCATTGGTAATCCAGCATTTCTGGCCGTTCAGGATATAGTGCCTGCCATCTTCACTCAGGCGGGCCATTGTTTTTGCACCAAGGGCATCGCTACCACTGCCCGGCTCGGTAAGTCCGTAAGCCGCTTTCCATTCGCCGCTGCCCAGCTTGGGAATGTACTTTTGCTTTTGCGCTTCCGTACCAAAATATAAAATGGGCAGGGTGCCAATGCCGGTGTGGGCAGCCATGGCTACGGAAAAAGAAAAGCCGCCACCCAGCCCTTCGGCTACCATCATATTGGTTACAAAATCTTTACCCAGGCCGCCGTATTCCTCCGGTATGGATACACCCAATAATCCCTGCTCACCGGCTTTTTCCATCAGGGATGGCATCAGGCCCGGCTCCATTTTATCGATCTGCTCTATTACGGGCATTACTTCATTATCCAGGAACTGCAAACACATTTCCAGCACCATTTTCTGTTCTTCCGAAAAATCTTCGGGCGTAAAAATGTCGCCTGCTTCCGAGGCTTTGATCAGCCATTCACCACCTTTCAGCGTGGCAGTTTGTTGTGTAGTAATCATAAGATTATAATTTTATTTTTTCGTGAATGGTGAATCGTCAATGATTGTGTGACAGTCATTACAGATTCTATCTTACCCTCTTCCATACTTCTGGTCTTTTAGTCTCTGGGACTTTTCGGCTATTGATCTCTCTGACTTCCGGACTACTGGTCTTCCGGTCTTCCTGACTACTTTCTAAGCCAGATTATCATATACCTGCTGCAGCACTTTACGAACGGTGTCTATTTCTTCTCTGCTAACGCCGTTCAGGCCTTCGTTCAGGGTGTGATTGGCTACCTGGGTGGTACTTTCTTTCAGGTTTTTCGCAGTGTCGGTTAAGAAAATGTGGTTAATTCTGCGGTCGTTTGTGTTAATTACCCGGTTCACCAAACCTTGCTTTTCCATATTATGCAGCAACCGGGTAATGCTGGGCCTGTCCCGAAAGCTGCGGTTACAAAGATCCTGCTGGCTAAGACCATCTTCTCTCCATAAATGATACAATACGCTCCATTGCTCCACCGTAATATCCAGCCCCGCCAGCCTAAAGTTTTTTTGTATTCGCCTGCTGATTGCAGTAGATGCCATCCCGGTAATGATGCTGTAAAGTTCGCCCCGCTTAAATTGGTTATCCGGCATGGTTTGACTATGCAATACTTGAAGGCATAAAAATAAAAAAATTAGTTGCATATGCAACTAATTTTAAGAGAATTTTTTTTTCGTATTCGTTTATTACTGAGCCGCTCCCGGCAACATTGTCCTGATTACTTTAATTTTCAAACTTTAAATTGTACCGGCTGCCTTGTGATTTTAGCGTAACCTGAACAGCATTTTCTAAATCCTTCGTCTGAACTTTGGCAGTTTCCTTTCGCACATTGGCGATGTATTTTTCTCTTTCGGATGCCAGTGTGGTTATTTGCCTTTGTACCGCAGAACGTTCTTCATTTTTTTGCTTTACGTATTGCTTTATTTCTCCGGTTGTTTTGTTTTGTACTTCGGCAGGCAAGTATTTTTTATCCAGTTTTGCAATCACGGTGGTATCCGCATTATAGGCATCTACCAGGTCCCAGCTGGTGTTTCGGTAAGTGGCTGAATTGGCTTTTACGCTTGCCCGTTTGGCTGCTACACTGTAGCCTGCACCTGCATTGGCCTGGTCCATGCTTTGCTGCAATTGCATTTTACTGCTTCCAACACTATTGTAGGTAACATAGCTTCCGTTGAGTTTACCATTTAAAGCATAAATCATAGAATCCTGTGGAGCTTTTATATCTTCCATTCTCTGGTTCTGGTCAATATTGGAGTAAGTACCGCTATTGCACTCGCCGTTCATATTCCAGAATTCAGCGATGCCGCTTTGCTTATCGCCGCAATAAATGGTATTGATAATAACGCCTTTTTGTTTGGCCAGCACACAGGCTTCAGTATAAGAAACACTGCCCTGCCGGAACGATTCGTTGCCTGCTATAAAAATAACTTTGTAGTTATTAGGGTTCGTATCCCAGCCCAGGTCTTTCAGCGATTGCACCATTACTGCACCACAATACTCGTCGCCACCGCCTGTGTGTAGTTGAAAAAGCTTAGCAGACAATTCATCCAGGTCGGTGGTGAAAGGACTTAGTAGTTTAATGAAGTTATTAGAAGCTCCGTTTTCCGGTCTGCCGTATTCGTATAAGGCCAGTTCAACAGATGGTTTTTTGCCATTGCAGCTTGCTTTGCCTAATGTTTCCACCATACTCCATAACTGGGTTTTTGCCTGTTCTATCAGGCCGTCCATACTGCCGCTTACATCCAGCAGTATGGCCACCTGTATGCGTGGCGTATCCTTAGCGGTTGTTTTAGAAGCGAGCGGTTGAGAAAAGGCAATAGTGGTGACAAGAAAAAAGCACATGCAGCTAATGGCAAAAGTTTTCATTACAGAAAATTTTATAAAATGATGAAAAGGTGGCCTAAAGATGACGGCGCCCGAATTTTTGCATACGCCTGTTTTGTTAAAAACAAGGTTACTCCGTTTTTAATATTTCCGCTACTCCCGGCGGATCAAACAATATTTTCGCTTTCTGCGTTCGCATCATGTTGTAGTTTAGCCGCAAATGCAATTCTGGTTGAAATTGTGGCAAAGATGCATCCCGGATTTTATAAAAATTGTGCTCCTAAGCCTGCAAGTGCTATTGTGCATAACGGTTTTTGCCCAGCCGGCTATTCAAAAACACCCTTCAGTTAACGCTTACGATACGGTTACCATCAATACCCTGAACCTTGCTGCTGCTGCATCTGTATCGGTTAACCTTGATACAGCCCTGCAACAGGCACAGCAGGCTAAAACAGGAAGCGAACAAATACACTACGATAAAGGAAAAGCAGATGCGCTGGTTACACTGATGTCCGTTTACCAAAACAAAGGGAGCTATATCCAGGCTGTACAAAACGGGCTGGCAGCCTTATCGCTGTATGAACAGTTAAATGATGTTGCTGCACAAGGGAATACGTATTTATTGCTGGCGATGGTATATAAGGATATGAGTGGCAATGAACGTACCGATACGTATAATGATGCGGCGGTACGTTATAGCAATCAGGCATTTACCCTTTACAGAAGTATTGCAGATACCGCTGGTATCGTCAATAGCCTTAGTATGCGTGGTACCCTGTATCGTGATAAAACCAATCACCATAAAGAAAAAGCTGCTACGTTGTATGATACGGCCTTACAGGCATTTACTACCGCTATAAAACTGGTAGAAAAAACAGGTAAAGGAATTGAATACATGGGTAAATTGTACAATAACATTAGCCAGGTGTACACAGAACAGAGAAAGGAGTACCATACAGCTTTGAATTATTTGTTTAAAGCAGTAGCAATCAACGAAAAGAAAAGCAATATCGCAAGCTTGTCACATAATTACGGGAATATTTCGGAGAACTATATGTTTCTTCAGGATTACCGGCAGGCGCTGATTTATGCACGGAAAATGGAGCAGGCAGCGGTGCAAACGGGTCGCCCCAGCCGTATTATTAATGCGCTGCTACAGTTATATAAAGTATTTAATAAATCAAACCAGCCTGATTCGGCACTGCGGTATTATATAAAAGCAAACGATCTGAACGATTCTTTAAATAACCTGGCCAAAACCCGGCAGGTAACTGAACTGGAAACCCGTTACGAAACGGAAAAAAAAGAACTGAAAATCCGGTATCTGAATACAGAGAATGAAATCAAGAACACCCGGATTGTATGGCTGGTTATTGGCCTGGTTGTTTTTGTAATTTTAGCGGTGAGCCTGGTAGCGCTGTACCAGCGGGTACAAAAGCAAAAGGTATTATTAGGAGCACAAGCTACCCGGCTGGAGGTAATGATGAAAGAATTACACCACCGGGTAAAAAACAACCTGCAGATTGTAAGCAGCCTGCTGAATATGCAAACCTATAAGATGCGGGACGAAGAAAGTGTAAATGCACTAAAGGCAAGCGGGCAGCGGGTTCAGGCAATGAGTCTCATCCACCAGCGGCTGTATAAAACAGATGATCTGACTGCCGTAAACCTCCGGGAATACATCACAGACCTTGCGGAATCATTACTGCAATCGTATGGCTATACACTCAGCAATTTCGATTTGCAGGTAAGCGTTCAGCAGGAACTGATAGAGGTAGATACCGCCCTGCCCATCGGATTAATTATAAACGAACTCATAACAAACGCCATGAAATATGCATATGCGCATGTAGCGCATCCGGCCTTATATATTTCACTTACCAATCAGGGCAACGCTATGTGCTTAAAGGTGAAAGATAACGGTGAAGATTTTAACGAGGTAAACTGGAACCAAAATAAAGGATCCTTTGGAAAGCAGTTGATTACTTCATTATGCCGGCAACTGCGTGCAAAGCAATCGGTAATTGTAAACGAAGGCACGGAATTTAATATCATCATCCCGCAGAAAGCGGCATAAGCAAATCAAGGTTTACATACCCGCCATTTACGATTGACGATTCACGGTTCTCATTCACCATTCACCACTATGCCACAGGAAAAAATAAACATACTGATTGTAGAAGATGAAAGCATTGTAGCCATGAACCTGAGCATGGGCCTGGAAAATGACGGCTACAACGTAGTGGGCATTGCCGATAATGCCGTGGATGCACAACAACTATTTACGGAAAACGAGGTGGATATTATTTTAATGGACATCAACATTATGGGTGATAAAGATGGTATTCAAACGGCGGCGGAATTACTGCAGCAAAAGCAGTTGCCGGTTATTTATCTTACGGCGCTTACCGATGTTGAAACCGTGAACCGGGTAAAAGGCACACATCCTGCTGCCTTCCTGACCAAGCCGTACGACATTAACAATGTACGCATCGCTATTGAACTGGCGCTGAATAATTTCGCCATTGCCCGCAGCCTTCAACCAGTGAAAATGGTGTCTCTTGAAAAAAATACGGTACCTGCAGAAACCAGTGCTGATAAGGAAGCGCTGCTGCAAATGAATGATTTTATCTTTGTAAAGAACAACTACCGGTTTGTAAAAATGAAGCTGACCGATATCCTGTACGCCGAAGCTGATAACAACTACATCAATCTCGTAACCGCTGAAGCCAAAACAACGTTACGGCTTTCACTTAATCAATTCATGGAAAAAATTCATTATGCAAGCCTGCTGCGGATTCATCGCTCCTTTGCCGTAAACATGGATGCCATTACTTCTTTTAGCGACCAGCAGGTAATGATTGATAAGTATGAATTGCCTATTGGCCGCAACTACCGGGAAGACTTTTTAAAGCATTTTCATTTCAGGTAATTTTTACCACATAGAAACACCAGTTACACATAGGTTCACATAGAAATACAGAACAGAAAACAGTTGATGGTTGAACTTATTTAGCAATTAGTTTTATCAATAGTAAGCAGATGCAGAATGGATATGATTATCCTATGTGTATTTATCTCTGAACCGGCGAATGCTTTACACCACATTAAAGGGGTGTATTACAAATTTTCGCAGATAGAGGGGCAGCCCTGAAAGGGCGAGATAGCACAGCACAGGGTGCAGCCCTGTGTTGGGAAATGATTTATCCTGGTAAATTAAGCCCTGCAAGGGCGTAATAGGATAGCGGTTATTGCGCCCTTTCAGGGCTTGATGGATGGGAAAATGCTACTCTTTGTCTCTTTGTCTTTGTCATAGGGCTTCACCCTATGCTAAGCTATGCCGCCCTTTCAGGGCTTTTATACCGAGTGCGAAAAATTGTAATGCACTCCATTAAAGCAGTCTGTGAAAATACTTGACTCACTTTGATTTGCTTATTGTTTCTATGTTGCAGAGATCCTTTGCCTATTTAAATTTGGTATTATTTGTATTTTTATGTGAACCTATGTGTGCCTTATGTTCCTATGTGGTTAATTACTAAATACTAAGCAATTTCGATGACGCAATTTTAATTTTAAACACCCTGCAGCCACTGTGCTGCCACTTCTTTTTCTGTAAAAAACTGAGCAGTAATATTGCCCAGCATCACATCTACACTTTTATGGGCAGCCATACGGCTAAAGGTTACCGGTGAATAAATCCAGGCAAAATATTGCAGACCTGCTTTCTGCATAGCCGGGAACCAATAGGTTGCTCCCCAATCCGATGCTTCGCTCCAGTTGCCCAGCACGTAGGTGTTGTCATTTAATACTTTGCTGCACTTGTTTTTCTTCATCAGGTCTAACAACATCATACATCCTTTTTTTACCGATTCCAGGTTTTGGTAACCCAGCCAGTTGGCTTCTATCCAGTGGTTGGCTGCATCATAACGTATATCAATATAATTGCCTGTATAAAATGTTTGATGATCAGTAGCTATATCTTTTAATTCCTGTTTACCATTTAAGGGCAGTAAAAAATAAAAAGCAGAACCCTGGCCTGGCTCACTCTCGATCCAGAAATTTCCCTGATGCCGCTTAATAATTTCAGAAGAGATATACAATCCCAGCCCCAGGCCTTCGTAACGCATCGCTGTGTTATCGGTACGGTAATACCGGTTGAACAACTGGCTTAAATCGCTTTTTTCAATACCAATACCAAAATCCTGTACCGATACAACGATACTTTCCTGCTGCACTACCGACCTTATAATGATTGTATCGGCAGCCGGCGAGTACTTAATGGCATTCGATAACAGGTTATTCAGCACCTGTTCCAGCCTCAATTTATCGCCTTTGTAATTTACAGATATATTTTCCTGCAACACAATCCGGTGCCGCGGCGAAATTTGTTGAACAGATTCCACTGTTTCCTGCAATAATTGTCCGAAATTAAATGTAGCAGATTCGTAGATGAGCTTTCCGGCATTTATCTTTGAAACATCCAGCAGGCTATTGATCATATTTTGCAGCCGGTTGATCTGCTGCAGGCCTTTTGCGACAATTGGTTTCGCCTTATCGGATTCTTCTATTTGCGTAAGTGCCAACTGCAAATACGCTTTTGCGCTGGTTAGGGGTGTACGCAGTTCGTGGCTGGCAATATTTAAAAAGTCATCCTTTCTTTCTTCACTCTTTTTTTGCTCATCAATATCAGTATTGGTACCAAACCATTGTACAATTTTACTATCTTTTATATAGGGAGTAGCCCTGCCTAAGTGCCATTTATAAATGCCATCAACTCCCTTGAGCCGGAATTGAATTTGATAGGCAATCCCTTCTTGTAGGGAAGTGGTCCAGGTTGTAAGGCAAACTGCCAGGTCGTCGGGATGTATGAATTGCTGCCAGCCGGTTCCGATCACTTCGTCAAATGTTTTACCGAAATAAGAAAGGGTCTGGCGGTTAACGTAATTTAATTTTCCATCCGGAGTAGCTGTCCACAATTGTTGCGGTATGATATCTGTCATAAACCGGAACTGCAACTGGTCATCATCATAAAGCGCCCCGGTTTCAATATTCATATCCGGTAAAGTAAGTGTTGGCATTTTTGGAAAAAGAATTGCTAAACTAAGTAATTAAATGAGCTTGGTGGGTGTATGATTAAAGCCGTACGCCATTCTAAAACAAATTTTTACTCTTCTTCACAAAAAGTTGATTAAAACAGGTTGCTTTTACACCGGTTAACAAAATATTTAAACAAGGCAATTTTTATCCTATGCATACATATCGGCTATATTTATACCTGCTTCCCGGCATTATCAGTCTTTTCGCCTGCTCATCGCCAACGTATAAAAATCCGCATATAAAAATTAAAACGCAGTATGGTACGATTGAAGCTGAACTGTACCCGGATCAGGCCCCAAAAAGTGTCGCTGCATTTTTGCGGTATGTTGATTCAGGTTATTACCGTAATACCTCCTTTTACCGGGTGCTGAATGATGAAAATCAGGCCACCGGTGTACCACATTCCCAACTGATACAGGGCGGCCTTTACGGAACAAACAATCAGCTATCGGGCAAACTGCCGCCCATACCACATGAAACCACCCGGCAAACAGGCCTGCACCACGAGGATGGCACTTTATCCCTTGCCCGCCGGGAGCCAGGAACAGCGGGAACCGAATTTTTTATTTGTGTTGGGCCGCAGCCCGGATACGATTATGGCGGTGGCAACGATCCTGATGGCCAAGGGTATGCAGCTTTCGGGAAAGTAGTCGCCGGAATGGAGGTAGTTCGTCAAATTCATAACCTACCAACTAATGGTGAACTGTTTGTACTTCCGGTAGAAATTGTATCTGTTAAGAGGCTATAAAGTTTGGTTTACCAGCTCATCAATAAGATTGTTGTTACATTAAGGTTCACCCATTACTTAGTCATGCGAATAAAGGGTTGAAGAAGTTACAATGGTATTTTTTCTCTACAATCCTTGTAATTGCATTTATTAGGCATCGCCCAACCCCTTATTAATAGTTCATGGGGTCCCATCGGGATTGGGCGCTGCCCAATAATACAATTGCCATATATGCCCGTGCTACCAACAGGATTGGGAGATGCCCAATAACACCTATCAATTTTAAGGCTTGTTTCGCATTATTCTCTTATTTAACCTATCTGCTGGCAAAAGTAGGTTTAGCATTTTCGGAGTTGGAATAGCAGTTCAGCTTAAAACCTATTTTGTACTGGTAAAAACCAAATTTGTTACGTTTCCCGGAGAACAAACTATTCACGCATAAAAAAGCCATCCCTGCTGAGCAGAGACGGCTTAATATATGGAAAACTAAATTTGGGATATTAAGCTGCTACGTTATTAGGCAACTGGCTGTTGTACAACTCATTCTTACGGGTCGTAAACTCAGCTTTCAGTTCCTGTGTAGCTTCAATCATTTCCGCATTTACATAATACAGGCTGGCTACTTCCTTAATCTCACGGGTATCCTGTAATGCTTTGCTGATTTCGGTAGCGGAATCATACTTACGCTTAAACGGATTCATCTTATCGCCCATGTTAGTTACCGGTGCTTCAGCGGTTACTACTGCGGGAGCATCTATCTTTTGTGCATTATGAATAGTTTCTGTTTCCGTTTCATCCAGAATACCCAAACCAAGCAAATCCAGGGTAGAGCGGCGCTTGGCTTTTGTTTCAGCCTTCATCATGGCATTGCACAACTGGTCGCCTTTCAGGTTATCAATGGGTACAGCACCAATGCTTTCGGTACGGCGGTTATCGGGCGTGCTTGCCTGAACGGTTACTACATAACAACCGTTTACGGTTTCACGGGCTTTTATCTCGTGGCTTACTTTATGAATTTTATTGAGCTGTTGGGCGCCGGTACGGTCGCAATACAAAACTTCGCGGCCATTAAGGCGTAAAAGCTTAAAGGGCTGGCTCAGCGGATCAAGGCCTACCCGTTCGCAGAATAAGCGGTAATAATCTACTTTTTGTTGCTGGCTAAGTTTACTGGTATCTCCGTTAATTACAATGCTTGAAATAATTGAATCGTCTGCTTTTGAGGTTTCGTGTTTTACTTTTTCTTTTACTGTTGACATGATTGTTGATTTTATTTGTTTGCTACTTAAATTGGTTAATAATCACACTGTAAAATGTACAAAAGCAACGGGTTAAAAGCTGTGTTTTTTGCTTTGTTATTACGGTATAAAAATAAGAAATATCCACCGGTTTTCCACAGGTTTATTCCCATAAATTCTGTTAAAGAAATGTTAGGAATTGCGAATAATTTTAGCAAAATTGCTAAGAAAAACTGTCGAAAACGTCCTTAATTTAGACAGCTTTTGCCCGGGGTTGGTTGCCCCCAACCCCTAAAGGGCAATGTCATTAATTTAAGCCCCATCGGGGCTTTCTGTTTGTAGCAAACAAAGCGAAAAAGGGGATCATTGCCACGTAGTGGCTACCCCTCTTCTCTGATTAGGTAGCCACTACGTGGCATGCACCAACATCATTGATGTCTGTTTTCTACAAACAGGTTGCACCTACGGCGCATAGACGCTACTCCAATCCTTAACTTAATGACATTTATGCTACTCCCGATTTTTTAGACAGGAAAATAAGATAGAATTTCGTAACTATTCAACCCTGTCAAAAATGAGTAAAACAAGCCGTAGAAAATTTACAACCGAGTTTAAAAGTAAAGTATGCCTGGAGGCGATCAAAGAGCAGCAGACCATTGAGGCATTGAGCAAAAAACATGATCTGCATCCTACACAAATTAATACGTGGAAGAAAGAATTTTTAGAGAAAGCAGTCACTGTATTTGACAAAGAAGGCAATGCAGCCACTGATACGGCAGATAAAGATCAATTGATTCAGGTACTTTATGCACAGATAGGAGAGCTAAAGGTGGCCAATGATTTTCTAAAAAAAAAATTGCAGTAAAGCCGTTAGCTGAAAGAAGAGCGATGATAGAAAAGGAAGAAGGGCAACTTAGCATGGTAAAGCAATGTGAATTGTTGGCGGTGAGCCGCAGTGGGCTATACTATGAACCAGTGGCGGAAAGCACAGAGAACCTGGCGGTGATGCGTTTCTTAGATGAACAATACCTGTCAACTCCTTTTTATGGGGTGGAGCGTTTGTTGGTGCTGCTGACTGTACTGGGCTACCGTATCAATCGTAAAAGGGTGCGGCGGCTGATGAAACTGATGGGCTGGCGAACACTGTATTGCACACCCCGGACAAGTAAAGCAGACCCGGCAGCTTACAAGTACCCTTATTTGCTAAGAGGTTTGAAGATAGAGCGGCGTAATCAGGTGTAGGAGATTGACATTACTTACGTGCCAATGAAACATGGATTTATGTTCCTGTGCGCAGTGATAGATGTGTACAGCCGCTATGTGGTGGGTTGGGGCATCAGCAACACTATGACGGCAGAATGGTGTAGTGAAATCGTAGCGGAAGCCATTGAGCAGCATGGCAAGCCTGAGATCATCAACAGTGATCAGGGAAGCCAGTTCACTAGTGAAGTGTATATAGAACTACTAAAAAAAGCAGAGATACAAATCAGCATGGATGGTAAGGGCAGAGCACTGGATAATATCTTTATCGAGCGGCTGTGGCGGACAGTAAAGTATGAGCATATCTACCTATACGTGTATGAAGACGGGCTAAGCTTGTACAAAGGATTGCAACACTATTTTTCATTCTACAACGGTGAGCGGAGGCACCAATCATTAGCAGATGTAACACCTCTAACAGTGTACCAAAAAGCGGCAGCCTGAGTGTTGGGCTTGCCCTGCCGGCGGGCTTGCCCAATCTATAAAACGATTGCCGTAACAGACCTTATATTTGAGTAGCAAAACGGCAATCGTTTTATAGATTGGGCCAATAGAAGCCTTTCTCTTAACAACACAAACAAATTGTCTAAACTATTGGGAGTACCTTAATTGCCCTAAAGAGGGAGCTTTGTTTGACCTTAAAAATAAATAGTGCGTCCGGGCATCAAGATACTCAAGTCCTGTTTAGAAAGTGTCTTAAAGCCCCCTTTAGGGAGTTTGGGGGCAACCAAAACCAAATGAAGAAATGTTGAAGTTATTTTGACAATTATACTAAAGGATTTTTAGCGGTTTTTGTGCATCCCTTCCTGTTGGTTCTACTTTAGCAGCGTAATTCTGTTGCAGTAAGTTTGGCAGGTCACTTTATCTCCTATAATACCAGATTAAATTGGGTTGTAGACTTCATTTCAGATGTTCAAACTTGATTTGCTTATTGCCAATTGGAAATTGCCTGTTTGAACCTGTTATAATGCCTTCTGTTAGGTGAAGATCAATGTAAATGCAGCACAGCCTGCTGTAATGTCTGGAAATTTTTCATTTTTAGGGTTGTCGATACCTGGTCTATCCACTATCACAAAGCATTTCCGGTTGTTACTAAAGTGGTAAACGCATTGTGTAATTTCAGGCACAGTTACATCCCCTGCAAAACCTGTTTATGCCTGTAAAAATTTGTCTTACTTTTTTACTGTTTAAACTATTAGCGGTAAACCTGACTGCCCAAATAAAACCAGACACTTGGGCAGCCATTGAAAAGGATATAAGTAACAAAAATGCACTGGGCCAATTACAAATCCGATTAAATTATCTGCTACAGAATGATACTATAAAGAACAACCCGGCTCTCCTTGCCAGGGTGTATCATTACCGTATACAGATTGGCGATCTGCAAAGTGAAGACACTTCTTATTTAAAACAGTCTGCTTCTTTGGACAGTATTCTTAACAGCAGTGCCCCTACCCCACTGAAAGCAATTACTCACCTGATGCAGGCACAAAGGCTCTCCTTGTTTACTTCAAAATTTTATGCCCGTAACAATAAAAATCTTTTTAGTAACCCCGGAGGCCCTGCCTATAACAACATGAACCGGCAGCTGTTAGATAGCCTTATTAATGATCATTTTAAAAGGGCCGAAGACGTAGTTGATCAATTGAAAAATATACCTGTAACAGATCTATTATGGCTTTCATCCGATCCCTATATTTTTCTATTCAAGCCTGGCTTCAGAGACATCATTGATGCTGAGCAACTTCAATGGCTGCAACAGTCCGTTTACAACACCGGTCAGCTTACTTCTAAACAGGATTGGCTACAATTATCACCGGACAATTTCTTTTATAGTATTGATACTGCTACCTCCTTTTCCAAAAATACCAATAACATTTTACGGCATTATTTAAAATGGGCAAATTATCATGGTAAAAGAAATCCGGAAGCTTATTATTTTATTGAAACACTGGTAAGAAAATACCTATATACCCAGCTTCCGGCAACACCCGTTTCCGAAAAAAAATATGAAAAATATTTAGAAAGCTTATTACACAGCCGTTACACAGCCGTAAAGGCACATGTAATATATCAGCTTTGCTTACTATGGAATAAACAAGCCGGCAACTATCATAGAAGAGACTATCCGTCCGGCAATGATTATTACTATTCAAACAACAATAACAATGTTTCATTCGATAGTAGTTTCCGGCTGCATTATCGCAAAGCAGTAAGCCTTTATGAAGCTAACAAAGCCCTGCTTGATAGCTTTAATTTCCTGAGTAATATACTATTGGTAATGAAGGAAAAAATAGTATCACCGGAGTTACAAATGCTTACAGAAAATACGCATCTGCCCGATGAACCAATGGCATGGTCACTAAGCTTTAGCAATGTACAGATGCTTTATGTACGCATCGTACGGGTTTGTGCAGAAGGCGAGGCTACATCAATCATAAATAACGATCAGAACCGCTTCCTGGTATCATTACCACCGGTATTTGACACCGTTTATGCTTTGCCGGATTCAGGAGATTTCCAGAGCCGCCAATGCTTTTTAAAAATGCACGGTCTTATACCGGGCCGGTACATGATTATTTATTCGGACGCTGCAATAGACACCAGCAACAATCACCTTGCTTTTGCAGCTATGACGGTTACTAATATTGCGGTTATCAATAATGATGAAAAAGTATTTGTACTACAACGGAAAACCGGGTTTCCGTTAACAGGTGCTTCTGTAGTTGTGACCTATAAAAAAACGGTATGGCATGAGGGGAAACATTTCGATAACAGCCTTTCATCTGGTGTAAGAATGGTTAATGCAAACGGGTATGTACCTGTAAAAGAAAAAAGCGTGACGGATATATTGGTAACAGATGGAACCGATAGTTTGTATACCCCTATTGCTACCGTGAACAGTGAGTTACCTGATGGATTGTACGATCACGACGAATACGATGACCTGATGGAGTATTATGAAGAAAACACAAAGCTGCATTTATTTACCGACAGGGCTATTTACCGTCCCGGGCAAAAAGTTTTTTATAAAGGCATATTCATTATTAAGAATCCTAAAACAGGTGAGCCGCTGGTATTGAACTGGAAGAATTTGAAGTTCCCCTTTTTTAAAAAGTTGCTTTATAAGATAGCAGTAAAGCGGGGCAAACAAAAAATACCGGTTTATGTACAAGATGCATTCGGCAGAAATGTAGATACACTGAATGTGTTACCCAATCAGTTTGGTTCGATAGCTGGCTCGTTCACCATTTCTCAAACTGCGGCTACCGGCGACTGGGAATTTAATACAGACGATATAGATATTGCCAACGATAATAATGGTGCATTTAAAGTGGAAAAGTACAAACGGCCATCTTTTGAAATCAGTATCGAAAAACCTAAAACCGAATTACAGTTAGGTGACAGCTTTCATGTAAAGATAAAACTGCGGTCGTTTGCCGGTGCTTCGTTAAACAATGTCCTGATAAAATACAGTATTGAAAGAAGTGGTTACGTGCCGGTAAAGAACAAAGATTCAGATGAAATAAATGCGATATATCTAAATAAAGAATTGGAAGATGATACGAATGCCGGCTGGGGTAAAAGCTATACAAACGAAAAAGGCGAACTCGATATACCCGTTAATGACAGCTTATTAAAACAGTACTACTTTACCAATGAAAAACTATGGAATGCAAAATACCGGATTGAGGCTGAAGCCATTGATGGCACCGGTGAAAGCCAGGAAATATTTACCAATGTTGAACTTGCTAACCGTCCGGTGAAAATTGATTTTAATGTTAGTAAAACAATAGAACGGAATCAGTTAAACCCCATCTATATTTCCGCAAAATCGGTATTTGCAGGCCCGGTAAAGAAACCGGTAACCGTACGTATTTACCGGCTTACAAATGTGCCGGCCGTAAACGATGCCATTTCCTGGCCACCGGTAGATACCTGGATATATCCCAAAGCAGCATTTGAGAAATGGTTTCCGGGAACCGTACATCATACGGATACGAAAGCGGAGCAGGATACCCTAATTTATGAACAGCACCTGATAGCCGGCGGTGATGAAAAATTCTCTTTTCCCAAAGCCATATTGACGGCTGGAAACTACAGGATAACAGTGGTTTCGAAAGATGGAGAAAAGATAACAGGTGAGACCAGCAAAAATTTTTCCGTATTCGATATAGAAGCCAATGCCTTACCGGGTCTAACTAATTCTTTTGAGTATATGGCATACAACAGTGTGGAAAGGGGTAAACCCATCAAATGGATCACTGGTAATGCTGAACGGGATATATTTTCCATTTACCACATCAGTTATTTTGCCAGAGGTAAAAAAGGAACAGCCATTAAAAATGAATATGATATAAAGCCCGAAAAAAAAGGGATCAATGAATGGCAGTATACGATGCCGGAAGATGCTGTAAAAGAAATCAAACTTACCCATTTGTATATTTTCAATAATCATTTATACAAACAGCAGCAAACCGTTTACCTGCCTGAAACAGCTAATAATCCGGCCATTGTAATAGAACGTTACCGAAACAAAATGGCGCCCGGCGAAGACGGCACATTTTCACTATCTATCAAAACAAAAAATGAAAATACGGTTGCCGAATTAATGACCACCTTATACGATGCTTCCCTGGATAAAATTGAAAAACATGAATGGAGGATGCCTTACCTGGAGCCCGTAATGCGGATACAAAATAACTGGGAAAACCACATCAATACAACGGTCAGCAGTAACCTGTATAATTATTCAACACCGTCTGTGTACAAAATAGAAGATTTATCTAAACCAATCTGGTGGATCAACACAATGGATCATACTTATGGAGATGGTATAAAACGTAACCAGTATTCAAACCAAGGATCATTAGGTTTAGGAATAAGCAGTATAGGCATGGACAATAATCGTATGTTGATGGGTAGATTACCAGGGTTATCAATTACCAGCACCGCCGGGTTGGAGGAGGTAGTTGTAGTAGGATATGGCACTACCCTAAAAAGCAGTATGATTAGTTCGGTGTCTTCCATTAGGGTCAGGGGCACATCAAGCATCACTAATACCAAAGCTTTACTTATTTTGGATGGCGTAGTGTATGACGGAGATCTGAGTAAAATAGATGTTTCAAAAATAGCAGACCTGGTGGTTTTAACTGATGCAACAGCAACAGCGCTTTATGGCAGCCGTGCAGCTAATGGTGTCATCCTGATGAGTACCAAAGGGCCTGTGAATGTACCCGATATTCCGGAGGAGCCATCATTGGTAATCCGTAAAAACTTTAGTGAGACAGCCTTCTTTCTGCCACAGGTTCACGCCGGTAAAGATGGGTATTACACCATTCAGTTTACCATGCCCCAAAGCGTTACGGAATGGAAATGGAAAATGCTGGCCCACACCAAAGACGTCCGTTTTACATATTCCGAAAAAAGTATATTCACCCAACTACCGCTTATGGTGCAGCCGAATATGCCCAGGTTTTTGTACCAGGGTGACCGGTTAATTTTAAAAAGCCGCATCAGCAATATAGATAGTTCTTTTATTAGCGGTACTGCCACTTTACAAATAGAAGATGCGATAACCGGGAAAGATGTTACGGGAACGATAGCTGGCAACACTTCTATTCCTTTTTCAATAGCAGCAAAAACGAACACAGCTATAAATTTTACCTTACAGATACCTGCGGGATATTTACATCCGCTGAAAATAAAAGTAGTTGCAAAATCTACTGGTTTTGCCGATGGTGAGGAACATACATTACCTATCCTGAGCAGAAAAATACTGGTGAACCAAAGTCTGCCGGTTACGCTAACTAAAAAAGATACGGGTATTACAACGCCTGTATTGCCTGCAGATGCAGCAGCATTTGGGATAGGCTTACACACTACGGCAAAGCCACAGGCGGCTATGATGAATTCCCTGCCTTACCTGGCAAATTATCCATATGGCTGTGCAGAGCAAACGTTCAATAAAATGCTGGCGCATTGTGTAGCTACTCAAATGATGCGTACGGACACGGCTGCGCAAAATGCTTTTCATAAATTACCATTGCCTGCGCCAGCCACCCCGGGTGCATTGCCGGATGAAATAGCAGAAGAAACCATGCCCTGGCTGCAACTTGAACATGCCCATTTACTGCAACAACAGCAATTGCGCAAACTGCTGGATACGTTGGAAGGAAATAGTAAAATTGAAAAATATTTTTCCCAAATTACAGCTATGCAAAATGCAGATGGTGGTATCAGCTGGTTTCAGGGTGGTAACAGCGATAGCTATATGTCAAGCTATATTATGGGCGCTTTTGGCAAATTGATGCAAGACAAATTACCCTTATTCATAAACGGGACTATTAAAACCTACTACCCCGGTTTCATCAATAAACTAATAGCCTACAACGACCAGGAATTTATAAAACATAACATCGATATTCATTATCCGTTTGATGCAATCAGCTATCTGAATGCCCCCAGTTACTGGCTACAATCTAATAAACCGATCGACAGTGTTACCAATGTCCTGTATAAACTATTAGATACAACATTGAAGAATATTAACCGCTATTCGTTACATCAGCAGGCTTCCATTATTAGTACCTGCCTGCGTTTTGGAGGTACGTTTTTACAACCTGCCCGGCAGCAACTGGAAAATATCCGCCAGTTAGCGATCAGCGATTCTGTAAATGGCATCCGGTGGAAGGACATTTCCAACAGTGAAGATTTGGATACCGGAACGGAAGAGGCTATTGTAAGTATTGCAGAAGCATTTGAACAAAACGGAACTGACATTGAAACGGTAGCCAGCATTTTAAAATGGTTATTAACCAGCCGGCAATCACACTACTGGAGCAATACTAAGTCAACGGCTGCTGTTGTATTATTGTTGCAACGGCAACACCCGCAAATATTGAATACTTCTACAGAATTATCGCTGCAATTTAATAACCGGCAAATCACCACTACCAATGATCTGCTGAATGGAAAACTATCTGATTTTTTGCCTGCTGACAGTTTTCCTAAAGCTGTCCAATTGCAATCCGGCAATGCTGCTATTCCTGTATCAGGCGGACTTCATTATTATTATTTTACGGCCTATCCTCCCGTGGAAACCAATGCCAATAAAACAAAAATTTCAAAAAAACTATATCTTTTTGACAAAGCAACCAACAACTGGCAAATACTGAATGAAAAGGCGATTTTAAAAATTGCGGATAAAATAAAAACGGTTATTACGATTACCGCTCCCAAACAATTGCAATACGTTTTTATTGATGATAAACGGGCCGCTGCTTTTGAACCGGCTGATGCAACCAGTGGTTATAAATACGGGACTGGATTTAGCTATTATAAATCTATAAGAGATGCAGGCTTTCAGTTTTTTGCAGAAAAAATTCCATCCGGTATCTCAACCATTACGTACCAGACTGTGGTGGCTAAAGAAGGAGTATTTAATAATGGAACTACTTCGTTGCAGTGCATGTATAGGCCGGAAGTAAGAGCGTATGCAACTGGTACAAGTATTACCGTAGAGTAGTTGTGCCCATCGAATTAATAAAAAATCCCGGTAAGCCTTACAACCACCGGGATTTTTATGATAAACACTTTTGAATAATTTTAATAATCCATACTGCCACCCATGCCACCTGGTCCACCGGAATGTGAATGGGCTTCTTCTTTCTTAGGTTTGTCGGCTACTACACATTCGGTAGTAAGCAACCTACCGGTAATAGAAGTGGCATTTTCAAGGGCTACACGGGTCATCTTAGCTGGATCGAAAACATTAGCTTAAGGTAAGAAAAAAATCTTAGGAATTAATTTTGCAACTAAATTTTAGTTACATTTGCTCTAACCATTAATTATGACAGCGGATAGTGATTCACACTGAAACCTATTTGAGTAAATAATTTTTTAATAATTAATGGTATGAAAAAAAATAAACTTGTTGATAGATTTGTAAAAATCCCATCAGATTTTACTTGGGAAGATCTAGTTACTATTTTAAATTATTTTGGCTATGAGGAAATCGCAACAGGTAAAACATCAGGATCAAGGAGACGCTTCGCAGATAGTAATGGCAATCTGATTTTGCTTCACAAACCACATCCGTCCAGTATTGTTAAGAGATATGCATTACGGCAAGTGCTAGAAAATTTAAAAGAAAGAGGACAACTTAAAGATGATTGATATCTTACAACATAACGGATATTATGCTAATGTACATTTCAGTACAGAAGATGATGTGTTCTATGGAAAACTGATTGGTATCAGCGATCTGATACTCTTCGAAGCAGATTCAGTTAAAGAGCTTAAAAATGCCTTTATAGAAGCTGTGGAAGATTATATAGAAACTTGTGCTGAACTAAACAAACCGCCTCAAAAGCCGTACAAAGGCAGCTTTAATATCCGCATTTCACCTGACCTTCACCGGCAGGCAGCAACTTTTGCAGCTATCAAAAAAGTCACGTTAAACGACTTTGTAAAACAGGCTATTGATCTGGCTATTGAAAAGGAAAAGGCAACAGCATAAATCAGGTTAATATCAATAAAAAATCCCGGTAAGCTTTACAGCCACCGGGATTTTTATTATAAACCTTTCGGATAATCTTAGTAATCCATACCGCCACCCATGCCACCTGGTCCACCAGCATGACTGTGGGCTTCTTCTTTCTTAGGCTTGTCGGCTACCACACATTCGGTCGTAAGCAACATACCGGCAATAGAAGCAGCATTTTCAAGGGCTACACGGGTCACCTTAGTGGGGTCAACCACACCGGCAGCCAGCAGGTTTTCATATACTTCAGTACGGGCATTAAAACCAAAATCGCCTTTACCTTCTTTAATTTTCTGCACCACGATGGATCCTTCGATACCACTGTTGGAAACAATCTGGCGAAGTGGTTCTTCTACCGCACGGCGTACAATAGCAATACCGGTCGTTTCATCGGCGTTTTCACCTTGTAAACCTTCCAGTGCTTCTACGCTGCGGATATATGCAACACCACCACCCGGTACAATACCTTCTTCAACGGCAGCACGGGTTGCATGTAAAGCATCGTCCACACGGTCTTTCTTTTCCTTCATTTCTACTTCGGTAGCCGCACCTACATACAGTACAGCCACACCACCGCTAAGCTTAGCCAAACGTTCCTGTAGCTTCTCACGGTCGTAGTCAGAAGTGGTATTTTCAATCTGGGCCTTAATCTGGTTAACACGGGCCTGAATGGTTTCTTTCTCGCCTTTACCGCCAACGATCGTCGTGTTGTCTTTATCAATCGTAATAGCTGTTGCCTGGCCTAAATAAGTAAGGTCGGCATTGTCCAGTTTGTATCCCTGTTCTTCGCTAATAACGATACCGGCAGTCAGCGTGGCAATATCGGTCAGCATTTCCTTACGGCGGTCGCCAAAGCCTGGTGCTTTTACAGCAGCCACTTTCAGCGTACCACGCAGTTTGTTTACCACCAGGGTTGCCAATGCTTCACCTTCCAGATCTTCAGCAATAATTACCAGCGGACGACCGGTTTGCGCTACTTTTTCCAGTATTGGCAGAATATCCTTCATGGTGCTGATTTTCTTATCGTAAATCAGGATGTAAGGATTCTGCAGGTCAGCTTCCATTTTTTCGCTGTTAGTAACGAAGTAAGGGCTGATATAACCACGGTCGAATTGCATACCTTCTACCACTTCAACAGTAGTATCAGTACCTTTTGCTTCTTCTACCGTAATAACACCTTCTTTACCTACTTTCTGCATCGCTTCAGCTATCAGTTTACCAATGGTGCCATCGCTGTTAGCGGAAATGGTTGCAATCTGTTCAATCTTGCTATTATCGTCTCCCACTGCCTGAGATTGTTCTTTCAGGCTGCCTACTACGGCACGAACCGCTTTGTCAATACCACGCTTCAAATCCATTGGGTTAGCACCGGCGGCAACCATTTTCAGGCCTTCGCTAATGATTGATTGTGCCAAAACGGTAGCAGTAGTAGTACCATCACCGGCTATATCAGCGGTTTTGCTGGCTACTTCTTTCACCATCTGGGCGCCCATATTTTCAATCAGGTCTTCCAGTTCTATTTCCTTTGCTACGGTTACACCATCCTTGGTTACTACCGGTGCACCAAATTTCTTTTCGATTACTACGTTGCGGCCTTTAGGACCCAGCGTTACTTTAACGGCATTTGCCAGAATATCAACACCCTTCTTCATTTTGTTGCGGGCATCGATGTCAAAAAATAATTGTTTTGCCATGGGAATTTAATTTGAAAATTAGCCAATTAGCAAATCTGCAAATGGCTAAAATTTTTGAATTTAAAAATCAATTGGAACTCTCTTAACATGAAATATGCAAGAAGAAATAAGCAATGCCCTAAGTGTTGGGAGATTCATTTGCTAATTTGCTAATTGTCACATTTGCTAATTAAACTATAGCCAAAATATCGGTTTCACGCATAATCAGGTATTCTACACCTTCCAGCGTTATTTCTGTACCGCCATACTTGCTGTATAATACATTATCGCCTGTTTTTACGGTAGTCGGCTCGTCTTTTTTACCAGGGCCTGCAGCGACTACTACACCACGCTGTGGTTTTTCTTTAGCAGTATCCGGGATAATAATACCACCGGCAGTTTTTTCTTCTGCGGCAGCAGGCTTTACAATTACCCGGTCGTGCAGCGGGGTAACGTTTGGGCTGTTTTCGTTAGCCATAATTGTTAATCGTTTTTAAGTTAAACAAATGTTTTTTGAGAACGAAGCCCATCTGTAAACTTTATGCCATGATAGCTATAGCGGGTTGAAATGACAGAAAATTGGACAAATGATGTGACGGCCTGACAAAACATCTTTATCGTCTGACGATAGATACAAAAATTGCCGAAAATTTTTCATGGTAATTTTGTCAGGTAATGGAGGATATGATTACAACGGATTAAAATCCGTTGTAATCATTACAACGGACTGAAGTCCGTTGCTACAAAATGGGTCGCCTCTACGAGGCTATGGGTGTGAAATACAAATACAGGTGTGTAGCCCTGACTTGTAGTGCCGTAGGTACGATCCATATTGTAGCCAGGGATTTTAATCCCTGGAACCGTAGGTACGATCCATATTGTAGCCAGGGATTTTAATCCCTGGAACCGTAGGTACGATCCATATTGTAGCCAGGGATTTTAATCCCTGGAACCGTAGGTACGATCAATATTGTAGCCAGGGATTTTAATCCCTGGAACCGTAGGTACGATCAATATTGTAGCCAGGGATTTTAATCCCTGGAAATATCGTTTATCAATGATGTGTCATGTTTTCTGTTCGCTGCTGCTTATTTTCCTTTCCGCTTATCAGCCTCCATTACATTTGCACCCATTTTCAACTATTTTTCAGCCCGGAAATGGAAGTAGCTGAAAAACACCGCAACTGCGTTTTATTGTTATCCTCATGATTAGCAGACGAAACATCAGAATTAAAGTAATGCAGGCCTTATATGCCTTACGTGCCGAAACCGAAAATACCGCTCCGGCCAAGCCATCCGATCCCCTGCGGCTGCTGAACCAACATTTTAACCAGACATTTTCTCTTTTTACGTGGATGCTATACGTGCTTACCGAAACAGCCCGGTATGCTGAAAAAGATACGCATCAAAAGGCATCCAAGCACCGCCCAACTACCGAAGATCTGAACGTTCCTATTAAAATTGCCGGCAATGAGGCACTTTGGAAAATGTTGGAATCTTCGTTTTACAAACAAGCATTACAGCAGTACAAACAGTTACCGGAGGAAAATGCCGAACTGGTAAAAAGTATTTACCTGAAATTATTTGAAAGCCAGCCTTATGCGCTCTACAATGCGCAACCTGAACGGGATAAACGTACGGAACGGGAAATCATGGATTTCATATTTACCGACCTGATGCTGGCCAATGAAGATTTTACGGATGCGGCTGAAACATTGTATACCAACTGGGACGATGATGCCGATATGCTCCGGATGCTATTGCTTCAATTTATTCAAAAGCCATCCGGTTTTAGCCTGGACGAAATGCTGAACAAAGAGAAGAGGGATTTTGCCAACCAGTTAATTAAAATTACCCTGGAACGCCACGAGCAGTTTCAGGAACTGATAAAACCGAAGCTGCGCAACTGGGACGCCGACCGCATCGCTTTACTTGATATGATTTTATTGGAAATGGGCATTTGTGAATTTTTATATTTTGATACCATTCCGCCAAAGGTTACCATTAACGAATACATTGACCTGGCTAAAGCGTATAGTACCCAGCAAAGCGGCCATTTTATAAATGGTATGCTGGACAATGTGCGTAAAGACCTGGAAGCCGGTGGGCAACTGCAAAACAAAACGAGCTTTAAGCGAATGTGAAAATGGGACAATTGCTCAATAACTCACTTTATAACTTTAACAACCCGAAATCAATATGAAAAGATCAATCTTAAAGAATTGAGTGATTGAGCAATTTTCATATTGAGTAATTCATAGCCATGAAACTCTTTAACTGCACCTGTTGTGGCCAGCTTATATATTTTGAAAACAATCTCTGTGAGCGTTGCGGTCACCAATTAGGTTTTGATGCTGCACAATTAGAACTATTGCCTGTAGAATCAGCCGGCGGTGACCTTTTTACTGTTTATCAGGGTGGCCCCCGGCTATACTATTATTGCACCAACCAACAGTATGGTGTTTGCAACTGGCTGGTAGATGCCGGAGCCGGCACCCGGTTTTGCCCGGCCTGCGATTTGAACCATACGATTCCTAACCTGAACCAGCCGGAGTTCCGTACCCGGTGGGTAAACATTGAAAAAGCCAAGCACCGGCTTGTTTATTCGCTTTTACGGCTGAAGCTACCCGTTTTTAGCAAAAAAATAAATTACCAGACCGGTTTACAGTTTGATTTTGTAGCCGATGAAGATGATAAAAAGGTATATACCGGCCATGAGGATGGCGTGATTACCATTAATATAGCAGAGGCAGATGACCTGGAAAGGGAAATGGCACGTAAGGCAATGGATGAGGTGTACCGGACGGTTCTGGGCCATTTTCGCCATGAGGTAGGCCACTATTACTGGGACAGGCTGATTGATGTGAGCCGGCCTTATCTGGAAGAATGCCGTAAGGTTTTCGGCGACGACCGGACAGATTACGGACAGGCTGTAAAAGACCATTACGCAAACGGGGCACCAGCTGACTGGCCGCAACATTATATTAGTGCGTATGCTACCACCCATCCATGGGAAGACTGGGCCGAAACCTGGGCTCATTTTCTGCACATTATGGATACGCTGGAAACAGCCTTTTTCTTTAAAATTGTATTACAGCCAGGTACTGAAATCGGCGGGCCGTTTGCAGCAGCTATTACAACGGATCCTTATACGGTTAAGAACTTCAATTACATTTTTAAGATGTGGCTGCCCCTTTCTTTTATGATGAACAGCCTGAACCGCAGCATGGGCCTGCCTGATCCTTATCCATTTATTATCCGGCCCGAAGTGGTTGAAAAACTAACGTTTATTTATAAAGTTTGCCAGGGGCCGCAGTATAACTGATAACCGGGAATAAAATTTTTTGTGTAAATTCAGTAGGACCGGATAGTGAAACGATACAGTAGATCGGGCAAAAAATAAAACCCGGCAAATACTATCTGCGATCTCAGAAGTGAATGCCCCTGTGGTTCATCAGAGGGAAAGGGTGTATATAAAACCGTCCACTTTAAGTCTTTGCTGTCTGATTAATCCAAAAGTTTTACCATCTTCAATAGCCTGGTTTATAGCAAGGTATCGAACATGCTCTACCTGCTGCATGAATTATCCGCTTGCCTTTTTATTCAACCGGTGCCTGATGCCCCATTCGGCCAGCGACCTGATAACCGGCTCCAGGGTCTTTCCAAATTCTGTTAGGGTGTATTCAACCTTAGGCGGTATTTCCGCATAAATTTTACGGCTGATGATGCCGTCTTCCTCTAACTCCCGCAATTGTGCGGTCAGCATGGTTTGGGTAATTCCTTTAAGCTTTCGTTTCAGTGCGCCGAACCTTGCCGGTGACTCCAGGTAGATGCAATTAATCACAATTGGCTTCCATTTTCCGCCCAATACCTTCATCGTAGCGGTAACGGGGCAATTATTTTCATCAAAAATCAAAATATTTTTTTCTTTAACCTGTTGATTTTCAGCAATGGTATTATTTTTCATACTATATACGTTTTACCGAACTACCCACAAAAATAATAAATAGTCACCAAATTTGTTTTTTCAAAAAATAATTGGTATGACAATGAATAAAGCGAAAACCGTTTTAATAACCGGTAGCAGTACCGGCTTTGGCTGGCTAACCGCACAGACACTGGCAACCGCCGGCCATACAATATTTGCCTCTATGCGTGGCGTAACCGGTAAAAATGCAGCGCAGGCAATTACACTTGCTACATGGGCAAAAGAAAACAACGCTGATCTTACTATCCTGGAACTCGACGTAACTTCAGACGACTCCGTTGAGGCCGCAGCCACAGAAATTCTTTCAATAACCGATGGTACGCTGGATGTAATTGTGAACAATGCAGGCATCTATGGACTTGGGGTGCAGGAGTCGTTTACAACAGCAGATTACAAAAACATTTTTGATGTGAATGTCTTCGGGCCGGCACGGATCAACAACCGTTTTCTGCCGGTGCTTCGCAGGCAAGGCTCCGGATTGATCATTCAGATTTCAAGTGTGGTTGGCCGGGTAGTTATTCCTTTTCAGGGCGTTTACACGGCTACAAAATTTGCCGTAGAAGCCTTAGCCGAAAACCTGCATTATGAATTGTCTCCGTTGGGCATTCAATCAGTCATCGTACAACCGGGCCCTTTCCTCACCGAGGTGTTTGGAAAGCTGTACCAATCTGAAAACAGTTCTGTATTCAGTGAATACGGCGAAACAGCTACGGCTTATAAAAACTTTGGCGAAACATTCAACCGGTTGATGGGCGGCGCTGATGTGCCCAATCAGCCGCAGCAAGTAGCTGATGCCATCAAAAAATTAATTGACATGCCTTATAATGAAAGACCGTTGCGTACAACAGTAGATCAGATGATGCAAGGAACAGCGCAGCATTTGAACGACGCTTCGCAAACGGTGCAGGCAGGCTTGCTGAGCGGTTTGGGATTGGGCAATTTGTTGCGGGCGAACGAGGTATTAGCGGTTGCTTAAAAAAAAAACACTACTTAATATGAAAAAAATAGCCATCATTGGCGCCACTGGTAAAGTAGGCAGCAAAGTAGCCGGACTTTTACTGGTACAAAACCAACACGTAAAACTAATTGCCCGTAGTGCAGATAAACTGGCGCCCTTTACATCAAAAGGAGCAGAAATTTATCCCATTTCTACATTGGAGACGGACAAACTAACCGGGATCCTGAGAGAATCCGATGTTGTGTTAACGATGATTGCTTCCAATCATCAGGCAACAGATTTTATGGAAGAGCAGCGGCAACAAGCCGACGCCCAGGTAGAAGCCATTAAGCGATCAGGGGTAAAATATGTGGTGAACCTCAGTAGCGTGGGCTGCCATGTAATAGAAGGCAACGGGGTGATAAACGGGCTTACTGAAATGGAGGTGAAACTGAACCAGTTGAAAGCGGTGAATGTGCTGCACCTGCGGCCAACGTATTATATGGAAAATTCATTTTACAGCATGGAACTCATCAGGCACAAAGGCATCAACGGCCTGCCCATCAACGGTGATAAAACCTTTCCGATGATTGCCACGCAGGATGTAGCTTTAGTTATTGCAGAGCGGCTGATGAAGATTGACTTCACCGGTAAATCAGTGGCTGCCATACTTGGACCAAAAGATTATTCGCCAAAAGAAATGACCCGTTTGATAGGCGCTGCCATTGGCCTGCCGGAGTTGCCTTATGTACAACTAAAAGCGGCAGAAATGATTGCCGGCGCCATGCAGGCCGGGGGATCAAAAGACTTTGCTGAACGATATGCGGAGTTAATGGTTGCTACTGATAAAGGCTTACTAAATTATCACCAACGTACGCCCGAAAATACAACGCCAACCACACTTCAGCAATTTACAGAAAACGTTTTTGCACCGGTTTACCTAAGTGGTAATTAGCAAAGCAAAAGCCATTACTCTTTTTCGTACTTACCACAATTTGGCACAGCGGCTTAAACAAATACCTGGTTCATCGGTAAACTTATTGGAAAAGTTGTTTTGGGTTCATCGTTCACTTGTTTACCCGTTCAGCAATTTGAAGACCGAAATGAAATGGATATAGATTCAATTCCATTAATGATGCCGAAGAACCAAATATTATTTCAAATCGTTAATTATAAAAACAAAAAATATGGAGAACATTACCAGGTCAGATGAAATGGCATATATGCCGTTTCCCATTCCCGGCGCTACCTCAGAAAAACTTTTTGTAAAACTGCTCAACCCCGATATCAAATACGAACCGGTGGTGGCGAAACTTAAAATAGAATCCGGTACGTTTATACCGGCCCACATTCATCATAAAACAGAAGAACAGCATTATGTATTGGAAGGTGATTTTATTAACGATGGTGT
Organism: Chitinophagaceae bacterium; assembly: GCA_965246935.1. Classification (GTDB taxonomy): domain Bacteria; phylum Bacteroidota; class Bacteroidia; order Chitinophagales; family Chitinophagaceae; genus JAZKFT01. Next base: position 321,207 of record CBDFGC010000008.1, read on the forward strand.
CACATACGGCCCCGGCACTTTTTCTGTCACGACATTGGCCAGGTACACGGGCCGCACAGCACCACAAGAGGGTACCGTGTACTTTTCATTCAGCCGGCCCAGGTAGATCCTTCTGATTTTGAGATTGCCGGATAAAGCCATTCACAACAATAAATACAATGCAAAATATCAACTCCGATGCACCCGTAAAATGCAGCAAGGCAATCACAATCAATGCCCCGGCCGAAAAGGTTTGGAGCGTTATAACCCGTATAAACAACTGGGCTGACTGGCAGACCGACATCAGCCAACCTAAATTAGACGGAGCGATAAAACCCGGAGCCACATTCAACTGGAAAACAGGTGGGGCAAAAATTCATTCAACACTTCATACCGTTGAACCATTTAAAAACTTTGGGTGGACAGGAAAGACCTTCGGCATGTTGGCGATCCATAACTGGACACTGGAAGAAAGGGGCGGGCAAACAACGGTTTCAGTAGAAGAGAGTATGGAGGGCTTACTTGCCAGGCTTTTGAAAAAATCCTTTAATAAAAATCTGGAAGCTGGTATGCAAAACTGGTTGCGGTTATTAAAAGCCACATGTGAAAAATAAAACAAACGCTAATGAAGATTGCCTTAAAGCTGGAAAATTTTGGACTGTTGCTTCTTTTTTTGTTCGTCTATTTTCAGTATTACCAAGGTTCATGGTTATTGCTGCTTTGCCTGTTTTTTTTTCCTGATCTTTCTTTTGCTATGTATTTTATTAATAAAAGAGCTGCCACCATTTGCTATAATTTATGTCACCATAAAGGCATAATGGTTTTGATTATCCTGACAGGCTATTTCATTCGAAACAATTTAGTAGCAAAAGTGGGTTTAATAGGTATGATGCACAGTTGCTTTGACAGGGTTGCCGGCTATGGCCTCAAATACTTTGACAGTTTTGACCATACGCATTTAGGATGGGTTGGGAAAAGCAAGCATAAAAACTAAAAAATAACAGTGGTCTCCCAAAAACGTCATCAATGAAAATATCTTCGAAATCACTTCTAACAGGAATTGCCACAGGCTTTTTAGTCGTACTTTTTTTCCTTTGCGGCACCCGCTATGGCACTACTCCTTTGCTCATTTCCACCGTCTTTTTTGCCATTACCTTCATTGCTATTTGGCCCTTGCTTACCGCAAAAAAGAAATAATTTTTTAGCGAAATTCTTTTCTTAAATCCTTCTTATTTAAGGCTGTATACAACGGGTGCAACGTTCCCGGTTTACAAGACCGCTGATTCGTAAGCCGGGAATGTTATGTAGTAAACCGAAGCGCAGGCCTCTTTTGGCCCACCCACAATAAAGGAGTGCCAAACCGTCGCCGGTTTTTATATAACACTGGTTTTTGAAAATAATATTCACAAGAATTTGCCGCCGCAATTTTACGTTTTTTCCGGCTTCAATAAATACTTACCTTTAATTATTATTGATTAATAATTCATTATTATTGAATTTAAAAATAATGAACAACCACGCAATGATCCACAGCCAGACCCGTTTTTCCTCTTCTTTGTTTCGCCTATCACTTTTGTACACGGTTTTGCCCGTCGTAGGTTTTTGCTGCTAACCCTGGCGTGGCGCCAAACAGAATTTTTAGAAGGGTAAATCAACAATCAGGATTCTAACACCCGTAATATCATTATGATCATTATGAAAAATGTCGTTCTGAAAAAAACCTCTCTGCTTTTCTGCTTATTCTTTTTAGTCTCCCTTGTACAGGCGCAGGTATGGCATGTATCGGCCAACGGCAATGATGCGGCTGATGGCAAAACTATCAAGACCGCTTTTCGCTCTTTGCAAAAAGCAGCTAACGTAGTAGAGCCGGGCGACGTGGTGATGGTGGGCAACGGCAATTACACCGATGATAACAGATCAGACGGCAGTGCTGTTTTAACCGTAAAGCGGTCCGGCACTCCTGCCAAATGGATTACCTGGAAACCGGAACCGGGGCAACATCCTGAAGTACATCCTGGTGGCTGGGCGGGTATTCAATTCTACGCATCGTATTATATTCTCGATGGCTTTACCGTCATCGGCGCTAACGATTCGCTATCGCTGCTATATGCCGATATAGACGCCAAAAAACCGGCACCCGACCCGAAGTACAACACCAACGGCATCTTAGTACAGGGCCGCTATAATGATGCGCAACACAAGCCGCACCATATCATTATCCGCAATTGTACGGTGGGCAAATGTCCTGGCGGTGGGGTTACCGTTTTAGAAGGCGATTATGTTACGGTGGAAGACTGCAAAATTTACGACAATGCCTGGTACATGCGTTATGGCGGTTCGGGCATTACTACGCTAAACAACTGGGCTTTTGACGATGCGCCGGGTTATCACATCATCATTCAGCGAAATTTTGTCTGGAACAATAAATCATTGGTGCTGTACCCAAAAACAGGCAAGCAAACCGATGGCAATGGCATCCTGCTTGATGTAACGGATAAAAAACGTTCAGGACCCATCAATCCAAACAACGATGTTGTAATTCAAGGCGTCAACCAAAACAACGATTCAGCAAAAGGAGCAAGGCCGGAATGGAAAGGCCGTGCCCTGATTGCCAACAATGTATCAGCCTTCAACGGCGGTTCGGGCATACACACCTTTCGCACCAGTCATGTGGACATTATCAATAACACAACATACTGGAATGGACAGGTAGTAGATTATGAGGAACTGTTTCCGAACGTTTGCGACGACATTGTGATTATGAATAATATTATGGTGCCACGGCCCGGCGGTAGGGTTACATCCAACAACAAAAGCATCAACGTGAAATGGGACTATAATCTTTATACAAAACCCCAAAACATTTTCAGTGGTGCACATGATATGGTTGCCGATCCGGAACTGATAGATATTCAAACTGATTTTTTGAAAAGTAATTACCGGCCAAAAAAAGGCAGTGCCGCTATTGATTCGGGCAGTAATGAGGCGCCACAAGCCGTTGACGTTACGGGCAGTGCCAGACCTAAAGGAAAGGGCCGCGACCGTGGTGCTTATGAGCAATAAACTTCTATGTCCCAATAAATACTTTATGAATTTTTCGAAACTTATGCTCTGCCTGCTGTTAAGCAGCTCGTCCGTTTTTGCGCAACGCAATAACATTGACCTGAATGGCCAATGGCAAATCACAAAAACCGATACAGCGGCCGGTTTGCCAACAAGTTTCCCTTCAACCATTGCTGTTCCCGGATTGATTGATATGGCTTTTCCGGTGCTGGACGAACCATACAAAGGGGTGTTTGAAGAAAGAGGGCCGTTCAATAATCTGGGCAACGGAAGTTATCTATACAACAATGCTGTGTATTGGTACAAACGCACGTTCACATTAAAAGACACCAAAGCAAACCTGATCCGGTTGAAACTGAACAAAGCCATGTATCACACACGGGTGTTTGTAAACGGGCAACCGGCCGGTGAAAACTTGTATTGTTTTACGCCTGCTGTTTTCAACATCAAACCGTTTTTAAAAGAGCCCGGCATGGTAAACGAATTGGTGATTGCCGTGGGCTGCCGCAATAACCTGCCGGATACCATTTGCCACGGCGATGATTTTGAAAAAGTTCTGTTCGCACCCGGCATTTATGATGATGTAAAAATTTTGCTGTCCGGCTTTCCGTTCATCACCAATGTGCAAACGGCGCCGGATATAGAGAAAAAGCAATTACGTGTAGTAGCTGAAATTGCAACAGATGGCCAAAACAAACCCTTTGCTCTTTCCTATATCGTTCGTGAACTACACTCAAAAAAAGTAGTGGCAAAAGGCGTTGTTTCCAACAGTGAAACGCCGGTAAATGGCGAAGCAAAAGCTGACTTCACCATAGCCTTACCCGGTTGTAAATTATGGTCGCCGGAAGAACCTTTTTTATATACAGTGGAATTAAGCACTGGTGCAGATCAATTAGTCACCCGGTTCGGGATGCGGTCTTTTAAAGCGGACAAAGAGGCCGGTACGGTACTGCTGAATAACAAGACTTATTACATGCGGGGCACTAACATTTGCATCTTTCGTTTTTTTGAAGATCAGGAACGCGGCGACCTGCCCTGGAATAATGGCTGGGTTACACAACTTCACCAACGGTTTAAAGAAATGCACTGGAACAGCTTTCGGAATACCATCGGCTTTCCGCCGGAGCGATGGTATGAGATTGCCGATAGTCTTGGGTTTTTGATCCAGGATGAATTTCCGTTATGGAAACATGCCAGTCCGAAAAATGGTTTTAATTCCACACATCTCGCCACCGAATACACGGCCTGGATGCGGGAACGCTGGAACCATCCTTCGGTGGTAGTTTGGGATGCACAGAATGAGTCGGTGTATGATACATCAACAGCGGCCATCAATAAAGTTCGGGCACTTGACCTGTCCAATCGCCCCTGGGACAATGGCTGGTCAAGGCCCGCAGGTGAAGCGGATGTAATGGAAGCGCACCCATATTTATTTGGGAAATATTTTCAGGCGTATGATGTGCGTAAGGATACCGTAAAAGAAAGTATTAATGTTTTGGAATTAATGACGAAGTCGCGAACGCCGGATAATTCCTGGGTGAATAAATCGAAAGACACCGACAAGAATACAGTTAAGTTTCCTATCATCATCAATGAATACGGCTGGTTTTGGCTCAACCGTGATGGCTCCCCAACCACGCTTGACCGGGGCATCTATAAAAACCTTTTCCCGGAAGCCGATACACCGGAAAAAAGGTTTGCGCTGTATGCAAAAGTCATAGCCGCCAAAACAGAATTCTGGCGGATGCACCGCCGGGCGGCAGGCGTACTTCATTTCTGCGACCTTGGCTATTCGAGAAGTAAGCCGCCGCTGGGGCAAACGAGCGACAACTTTATTGACGTAAAAAATCTCGTCTTCGAACCGCATTACAAAGTCGCCATGAAATCCGCTTTTAGTCCGGTTGGTGTGATGCTCAACTTTTTTAAAAACAAATTGACCGCCGGCGCCGATGAGGAGATACCGGTTATCCTGATCAACGATACGTACCAAAACTGGAAGGGAGATATCGCCGTTACTTTATTAAAAGACGGCCATGAAGTAATGAGGGAAATGATACAGGGTGATATTAAGGCGCTTGGTAAAGAAAACTATCATGCAACGTTCCAAATACCGTCAGTGACAGGCAATTATCAGCTTACTGCAACCATCAACTATAAAGGTGATGCCGTGCACAGTGTGAGGGAATTTGTTATAGAATAGGTTTTTTGTGTATTAGATAAAAGAAAGCATGATGACGTATAAACTGCTCATTACTGCAAACGGCTACATATTGTTTATCATTTTAAAAATGCCGGTTTGATTATATCTTGTGCAGCAAAACGATCTTGCCATGTCATTTACAAAAACAGGAGCAGCCTTACTGGTTGCCATTTTACTTTTTGGTAAAACAGCCTTACTGCAAGCCCAGCCCGTATTAGAAACCGGCCCGAACATGCCAACCGAATGGATTGATAAAGACACGCATCATAAAGTAGTACGGCTTACCAATGTGCCAGGCAGCAATTCCGGTTTTTATTTTCATAACAACCCGTTTTTCGATAACCGGATGGTGTTTTATAATACCGGCCCCGGCGGAAAACAGATATACGCCTTAAACTTACAGAACAACAAAGCCGAACAGCTAACCAACCGTAGTACCCCTATGAGCGGCGAAATGACCTGCCCTAAAACCGGAGAAGTTTTTTATCAGGTAAAAGACAGTGTATTTGCGGTAAGCCTTACTACCAAAAAAGAAAGGCTGGTATTCGTTTTTCCGGAAGATTTTAAAGCGAGCATCAGTACGGTAAATGCCGACGCCACCATGCTGGGCGGCGCTTTGGGCAATGCTCAGGAACAGGAAATTTTTAAGCAGTATCCGGAAAAATCACAATACTTCAACCGGGTGTACGAAGCCAAACTACCTCGTACCTTATTTGCCGTTGACCTGAAAAAAGGCAAAGTAAAAAAGTTGCTGGTAGATAGTGCCTGGCTGAACCATGTACAATTTTCGCCTGTCGACCCGAATCTGTTGATGTTTTGCCACGAAGGGCCCTGGCATAAAGTAGACCGCATTTGGACAATCAACATTGCCACCGGCCAGGTTAAAAAAATGCACACCCGTACGATGGAAATGGAAATATTCGGGCACGAATGGTTTGGCCCGGATGGCAAAACGATTTGGTTCGATTGGCAGCGGCCCCGCAGTGTGAACTTTGCAGTGGGAGGTGTAGATGTAGAAACACTACAGGAAAAATCGTACACGTTGCAACGCAATGAGTGGTCTATTCATTTTAATATTTCAAAGGATCAAAAATTATTTTGCGGTGACGGCGGCGATGCCGGACAGGTAGCCAAAGCGCCGGATGGTATGTGGATTTATTTATTCCGGCCGGATGGCGATCACTTTAATGCAGAAAAACTGGTAAATATGAAGCACCATAATTATAAACTGGAGCCGAATGTGCATTTTTCACCAGACAATAAATGGGTCATCTTCCGGGCAAATTTTGAGGGTGAACAGCAGGTATATGGGGTAGAAGTAGCCAGTAAGAATTAACCTATGCCAGGATAACATAGTAATTTTATATAAATCCGTAATCTGGTAAAAAAATACATGGCGCCACCCCAACTGCCCTGTCCTGATTATTAAAATTTGCAAGAAGGATCAGTAATTTATATCATTTGTAATCAAATTTCTGCTGATATTCATTAAAAGCGGTTTCCGATGATTAGCGGCACAATCTTCGTCCATAGGTTGCGTTGTTACTTTCAGGAACATCATGAAGGGAAAAAACCGCACCATTACAATCATTAGTTTGGGCCTGCTTTCAGCAATCGGGCCTTTTTCTATTGACATGTACCTGCCGGGTTTTCCGGCCATTGCTGCTAACCTGCACACTTCTGTTGACCAGGTAGCCCTTTCATTATCAAGCTATTTTATTGGCATTTCGGCCGGGCAATTGTTTTACGGCCCACTGCTGGATAAATTCGGACGTAAAAAGCCGTTGTATGCGGGCCTTATTATTTACATTATTGCATCGCTGGGTTGTGCAATGGCCGCATCAGTACACGCACTCATTTTGCTCCGGTTTCTGCAGGCAGTAGGTGGTTGTGTGGGGATGGTAGCCTCAAGGGCAATGGTACGGGATCTTTTTACTGTGGCAGAAAGCCCTAAAATTTTCGCTAAGCTAATGTTGGTGATTGGTATATCGCCATTGGTAGCACCGGCATTAGGGGGTTACTTTACAGCCGGTATTGGCTGGCATTACATCTTCATTTTTTTAGCTGTATTGGTTTTCTTTATCCTCGTTATTACCTCTTACGGTCTTCCGGCAGGCCGCCAGCCCGATCCTGATTATTCATTAAGACCCCTGCCTATACTAAATAACTTTGCAACGGTTTTAAGACAACCACAGTTTTTAATTTACACCCTTACCGGTGCCATCGGTTCAGCAGGTTTATATGCATACATCGCCGGATCGCCCAAAGTATTTATTAGTATCTATGCAGTAAGCGAGCAACACTACGGGTGGATATTTGCCTTTAATGCATTCGGTCTTATTGGTTGCAGCCAGCTTAATAGCCTGGCACTAAAAAAATTTACCAGTGAACAATTGGTAAAAATGGCGCTTTGTGCCCAGGTGCTGTTTGGTATGTGCCTGTTTGGCGGCACAGCGCTCGGCTGGTTAAATCTCCCGGGCTCCATCTTATTTTCGTTTTTGTATTTGTGTGCGCAGGGGTTTATTTTTCCCAATGCATCTGCATTAAGTATGGCGCCCTTTACTAAAAATGCAGGCAGTGCTTCGGCTATGATGGGTGCTATTCAAATGAGTATTGGTGCATTGGCATCAGCCTGCGTAAGTGCGCTTAGTGATGGCACAGCCCGGCCGATGACGGGGACAATGGCATGTTGTACAATTGTAGGATTGACAGTACTGCTGCTGGGGCAACGGATTGTTGGCAGAAGGCAGCAGAAAGAGATTAGAGATCAGAGGACAGAAAACAGAGCGCAACGGGTCGAAACAAAAAACCAACTAAAAGAAGTTGACCCTGCTATTTTGAATTCTTAATTTACAGGTAATTACCCCTCATTTTTAGGATGATCAGGAAATAGTAGCAGGCAGCAACTTGTTTTCTTATCTGCGTTACTTTTTGCTGTCTACTCTCCATCTTTTCCCGCTTTCTATTCTCCTTCTTCTTCTATCTATCCACTGCTCTCTACGATCTTCTTTGCCAACTATTGCTCCTTTTTATTTGCCCGGATCATTTGGGTATAGTTTATGCCTTTTGCCATAGCAGTAACAGTCATGGCAATGCGTTTACTACGGGTTTCAATTGTTTTGGCACTGTCAATCCATTTGATGTAGTAATTGCGGTGGCTGCCGGGTTGCTTATTGAAATAATCCAGCGCTGCCGGTTCGTCGTTCATGCAGTCAGCAAAGTCCGGCGGTATTTCAATCTCCCGGTTATCTGCCGCTAATTGTACTGCTAATAAGTCTCCTGCCTGCTTATATAATTTTTTGCGGATAGCTGCGCCGATTGGGATAATAAAATTGCCTTCACCCATTGGAAGCAGGCTCACTTTTTCAAAGGCATAATCGTCCAGTTTTCCTTTTACCCGGAACGATTTTTTGCAGCCGGGCTTTAACTGGCTGGCAATCGCTGCCGGCACTTCAATGTATCGCCAACCGGTTTTTTCTCCCTGATCGTCAAACTTTTTTATTAATGCTTTAAAATGGATCATATAGTAAAGGCAAAGGCATTCTTTTACTCTTTCAAGTCAAGAATCACCTTTGCATTTTTCTGTTCGTTGGATGAAATAAAAACTTCGTAACGTTTGTTTCCGGCAGTTACAACCATCAGGGAAGTATTCGGTGGAATAGAACCAAGGTTATGTGCCACCATAATTAATTCATGATGCGGATGGGCAGCATCTACAGTAATTCGCAGCGATATGGCTTTTTCCGAAAGCCTGGCATGCGATACCACGAGGGTATTGTTATGATAAACGCTGATCGTGTCGCCATCTATTTCACCGTTATCATACAGGTCGAGCCTGATTTCGCCAGGTTCTGTTTCAATTTTTTTTATCAACGGATTTTCCCTGGTTGCCACTAATGGCGGGGGTGCCGGAAGTACAACGGGTTGCAGTCTTACAACAGGGGTAGCTGAGCTATCCTTTCGGGGCATTACCACCTTGCTAACCTGCAACTGCCTTTTGACAGGTTCGGGAGTTAGTTTTTTAAGTAGTGGTTTCGAGATAGCTGGTTGCTTTTTTATAACAACGGGTGGCTTAGGTGCTGCAATTACCATGGGTATTGACTTTATACATTCCCGGAAGGTAATATCATCCAGGGCAAAGTCGTTGCCGCAACCTCCCGGCGAATTATCTATCATGGTCAGGTTTAAAGTGGTTTCGGCAGCCGGCATGGCAAATAAAGCCCGGTATTGTTTCCACTGCGGTGCCGCCAGCCGCAGCAACTCACCGGTGCTACACTGCATTACCACTTTACCTTCAGGTGTTTGCAGCCGGATGGTAATATTAGGTAATAGCGGATACGGACACTTATCACTGATTCTACACATATTCATCATCCATACCGCAAATTCATAAGTGGTATTAGCTTTTAATCCGTTTACGGTTGTAGATAGAAAGGTACCGCCGAATGGCGAGGCATTCACAAGCATCATATTGCCATCTTCATCACCCGTTGTATGATCTTCAGTAAGGGTAAACCAGTCACCCCGAAAGCAGTCGCTGGTAAAAGAAGTGTAAGTATAATGACCATCGGTTGGGCAGGGATATTCCACACGGCGATAGCTATAAAGCATGGAAGTATTCAGTTCGCTTATATCGCCGCTTCCAAAGTTTATTCTCACAGAAGGTTCTTTGAAAATGCAGGTAGCAGTCTGTGCTTTCGCCTGAAAGGTAAATGAGAGAACCAACAGAAAAAAAAGTAGCTTATTCAATTCCTGTATTCTTTAAACCTAAAGCTACTTCAAAGTTGGGAATCGGGAAAGTCCGTAAAAGTTAAGTAGCGATAATAAATTATACAGGCACAACTTGTCCCGGACCTCAGTTGGGATCAGTATATAGAAATACAAATACATTTTTGAACCACATAGGCACATAGAGCACATAGGAATACAAGAATACAGTAATACAGATCACAGGTATTATAGGAGCAAGTGATTGAACTCGAGGCTTATATGACCTCATGTTTGCTTTAAATTCCACACCTGTATTCTTATGTGCCCTCTGTGCCTATGTGGTTATATTGTATTCACACACTTATACGCTATGCCGGTTGCGATCCGGGACAGATTGTGATTGATCATTAAAATTCTAAACAGGCTCTATTTTAATGATATAAAATAAAGAAAAGATTGCTACTGCTGATATCAAAGGGTGCTTTTCAGGTATTAGTCGTCAGCCAATCGTTATTAGTTGAGCTACCCTTTTTCCGCTTTCCAGCGCTGCTTCCACCGTACCGGGATGCTCGCCATTGTAGCATGCTTCACCGGCAAAATATAAAGTATCAGCAACAGGTTGCATCACCGTTTGCAATGCTTCATTGGTAGCAAGGGTGCTAAAGCTGTAGGCGCCTGCGGCAAAAATATCAGCCGGCCAGTTAAATACTTCCCAGGCAGTAATCATTTCCTCCAGTTTTGTTACCTCTTTTTTGAATATAACAGCCAGCGATTTTACAGCCATTTCATAAATGGTTTGCCGTGCCGTTTGCCGCAGGCCATCAGCAGCAGGACCACCCAGCCAGCCGGTGAGCAATCCATTATGCAGGCTTAATTGGGTCCACCAGGTGGGTATGCTTTCCTTGCTAAGAATAAAGCTGATATCATCGGAGGTGCTTTCCCAAAACGGCTGTTGGAACTGGATTGCTATTTTGATAACACCACCATAACCCATTTTTCTGCAGGCAGTGGTATAAGCGTCGATAGCGGGGTGAAAGGTGATCGAATTTTCCGTTTTTTCATCCTGCTGCAATATGCCCAGCGGCACTGTTACAATGGCTTTAGTGCCATTAAAGCTCCGGCCATCGGCAACAGTAACAGTTACCTTTCCGGGTTTGTATTCAATGTGTTTTACCCGGCAACCAGTCAGTATTTCGCAACCTTGCTGCCGGCAGGTTTCGGCCAGGTAATTTGTAAGCTGGCTATAGCCCCCGGGTATGCGGTATTGTTCTCCATCTTCATGCATCCATTCATTCCGAAGGGCAAAAGTGCTGGCAGTAAAAATATCGGCCAGGTCAAAGCCTTCGGCAAACTGTTGTACGCTTTGCCGAAGTCCGGCATATTTTTCACCTGCAAAATGTTGATACAAAAAATCGGCAACCGGTACATCGGTTTTTAATTCCTGCATTCGTTGCATCACTTCATCCCACCCATCGGTATCTTCTTCCTGTGGCTGCCATTTTCCTTTGCTGGTTTGCCACATTCTGCCGCCAACCGGTACATAATCAATACGGGCCTCCTCCAGCAACTGCATGGTAACGGGAAGATCGCCGTGTATAAATTCGGCGCCGGCTTCTACCGGTTGATGAAAGCCTGGCAAGTGAACGGTGTGGATGCGGCCACCAATACGTTGTGCCGCTTCCAGCACCGTTACTTTTTCGCCAGCGGCAGAAATGATTTTGGCAGCCATTAATCCGGCAGCACCTGCGCCTATGATGATATACATACAATGAAAAGAGATGAGTTATAAGAGACGAGAGATGAGTTATGAGAGATAGGCATTGAGTGAGTACCTTTTTAATTACTTCAGCTTTGAAAAAATCGTTTCAAAAGCATCTGAAAGTTAATCATTAAGTAAAGTGGCCAAAATAACTTGTACAATTGAAGCAGGATTTTATTCGGCGTTGGTTGCCCCTAACCCCTTTAGGGCAATGTCATTAAGATAAGCCCTATCGGGGCTTTCTGTTTGTAGCAAACAAAGAGGCAAAGGGAATCATTGCCACGTAGTGGCTACCCCTTCTCTGATCAGGTAGCCACTACGTGGCATGCACCAACATCAATGATTTCTATCTTCTACAAACAGGTTGCACCTACGGCGCATAACTGCTACATTAATCCTTCACTTAATGACATTGCCCTAAAGGGGAACTCGTTTTTACCTGAAAAATTAGTGATAACTACGAGTATTTTGAAGTTCCTATGAAGTTTGAAAGTGTCCAAAAGCCCCCTTTAGAGCCTGTCCCGTACCGATAGGTCGGGAGGGTTTGGAGGCGACCAGGCCAGATTGATGAAATGTCCAAGTTATTTGGATAACTTTTCTTAGTATAAAACTGGGCAATTCATCTCTCATATCTTATCTCTTATATCTTCTCATTTTTAATTATCAACTTTTCCAACGCCTGTAATTTTTTTACAATCAAATCCTGTGTAAAAGAATCATTCAGTATTTTTTGATCGTCGAACTTTTTATGGGCTTGCGCCAGCATGATTTCCGGCTTGTACACTACCTGCATATTTAGGTATTGGAATACCGGCAAAAAAGCGAGTTGCATACGAACGGTACCCATTTGCCCGGGGCTGGCGCCCATTACTGCCACCGGCTTATTCAGCATAGGCGAATCTTCACCACGGGAAGCCCAGTCAATGGCGTTTTTGAGCACACCGGGAATGGAATAATTATACTCCGGTGAAACGATAATAATGCCAACTGCTTTTGACAGCCCCTGCCGGAAACGTTCTACTGTTGGAGGTCTTTGCGAAACTGCAGGTATATCGTCATCAGCGTTGTATAACGGTAAATCTCCGATTGATAATATTTCCATTGTCATTCCTTGCAATAACAGTTTTTCTACATTCTTAAGCAAGGCGGTATTGTACGAATCCTTGCGCAGGCTGCCCGAAATACCAGCGAGGTGAATAGGTTGGTTCATATTCGTTTTTTAAACCGGAAAGATGCAATTTTTTTTACAGGGATGTTGTCTTAAAATGGGATAGGATGGGATGTTTAGGATAAGAATGGGATGAATACAGATTTTGTAGAGACGCCATGCTGGCGTCTTACCTGCCGGCGTCTCATGCCTGAGTAATAATGAAATATAGGAATATTCAGTAAATGCAACTATCAGTGTTGAAAGTTGCAAAGAGATTCTCTTCTCCAACAGAGTTGAATCCAATTTCTTTTTGAAGAAGAGATGGAAGTCAGGCATATTGAAATATGATAGCACATAATAATTGGAAAGTTCAGACTGTAAAAATTCGTTTAGCGTTGTAAATTGCCTGTTGTTAATTATCAGCTATTCGTTATTACTTATCCTATGCCTCAACCTGTCTACATCAGCCTGCTATTGATCCTGGCAAATATCATCATTTCATACAACGGATTTACCAATACCCTCTTTTTTGAACGTTATGTTTTTGAAGTGGAAAAAGTACTGGTGTATAAAGAATACAGGCGACTCGTCACGTCGGGGTTTCTGCATGTGGGATGGTTGCATCTGATTATAAACATGTTCTCCCTATATGTTTTCAGCGGATCAGTGGAAATGTTCCTCGGTAGTTTCCAGTTTCTGTTGGTGTACTTTGCCAGCTTGATAGGAGGCGACTTGCTGTCACTTTATATTCACCGGCATCATCCTGATTATCGAAGTGCAGGTGCATCCGGCGCTGTATGTGGCGTCATATTCGCTTCTATTGCCTTATTTCCGGGTATGGAAATAGGGCTTTTCCCGTTACCTATATCCTTTTCTGCCTGGCTGTAAGGGTTGGCTTTTGTAGTCTACAGCATTTACGGCATCCACTCTAAAAAAAGCAATGTTGGTCATGAGGCACATTTGGGCGGTGCACTAGTCGGGTTACTTGTTGCCGTTATACTGCGTCCGGAGGCGGCTTTAGAAAATTATTGGGTTATCCTGTTACTGGCTGTACCCTGCATTGTTTTTTTATACCTCATTATCACCAGGCCGGCGATATTACTGGTGGGTGGACCATTTGCCAAAAAGAGTAAGCCATCATTAACCGTTGATCAAAAATACAATCTTGACAAAGCCGGCCGCCAGAAAGAGATTGATGCGATTTTGGAAAAGATTCACCAAAAAGGAATAGCCAGCCTGAGTAAATCGGAAAAGGGAAAATTGGAAACGTATTCAAGAGACGGGAAGTGAGGGAAATAAGCAAATAGCTTAATTACCAGAAAGCAAGCTGTTTTTCATTTTTAAAATTCAATCCTACATCCCAACAGTTTCGATTCCAGCACGCCTTCTTCACGAAAGAATTCTCTATAGGCATCATTTACCAGCATATAGCCGGTAGCCGTATTATCATCGGGGTCAACAATCCAGTATTCTGTTACGCCACACCGCTCATACACTGCTTTCTTTTGGTTCTGGTCGTAACGGGCTGTACCTGGCGACAATACTTCTATCACCAGATTAGGTGCACCGTGTAGTCCGTTTTTTTTAATAAGGTGTGAACGATTGCCTGCTATAAAACAAACATCCGGCTGATACGCATTGCTACCATCCAGGTACACATCATAAGGTGCTACCCTCACAACACCCCATTTATTTTTCTTTGCCAACTGATGCAGTTCTGAGCCAAATTCCATCACTAACATAGCATGGCGGTCCAGTGGCGCAGGGCTCATTATAAGGTTATTTTCTATTAACTGGATACTTGTTCCTTCGGGAAGGCTGTTGAAAACTTCCATCATTGTCCGGGGCGGGTGTATTGCCGTTTCTGCAGCCATTTTATTCATTTGAAAAGCAAGGTAATAAATATGCCTTTCAGCGTTGAGATTTCGTAACCCGTTTGTCAAAAAGAGCAGGCCATAATTTATGGCTGCCCAAAATACAATCCTTATAAAGCCAGCCGCTACAAAGAGATTAATGTGATTTTGAAAAAGATCTATAAAAATGAACGACCAGCCTGGTAAATCAGAAAAGAACAACCAGTCTAGTCTACTACTCATGGCCGGTAACATAAACACAAGGCATATTACCCTTTTTAGGGGATATTTAATGAGGTACAAATAGGGTGTGTAAATATGCACCTGTAATTTTGCAGGCATTATTTCAGCAACCATCATCATTAACATGAAACAACGGAAAACGACAGACAAAAGCAGCGGACAAAACAAGACAAGTACCTTAATTATTTCCAAAGCCGGTAAACAACCACTTAGCCGGAACCAGCAGGAGTTCAACAAGCAAACAGCCCGTATTGAAAAGCTGCGCAAAGAGATCGACAAAAAACAGGCACAGTATGATGAGGCTGTTCAACTGTACCGTGTTTACGTATACCCCCTGCAGGTGCAACTGTTGCAGCAGCGGCGAATAATGCTGGATCTACTCTGGCCCTTTTTCAAAAAACAGCAGTTACCTAAAGCCGATCATGCCTACCTAAAAAAATTATTAAAAGGACAGCTACAGCTTATTTTGGATGGTACGCCCGGTATTCCTGATGAAGAATTAAAAAAGATGTTTAAAGCCCTGGAAGGCGAACGCTATGATACCGTACGTAAAAGAGAGGAAGCCGGAATGAAAGAGGACATGCAGGAAATGTTGGACGATGCGGGTATGGATATCGATTTAAAAGACATAGACCTGTCATCCGAAGATTTGGCCGAAAAAATGGCGGAGGCCCGGCAGAGGATGCAGGAAAAACAAGACAGGCAGCAGCAACAATGGGAGCAGCGAAGGGCTGCCCGTAAGAAGACACCCAAACAATTAGAAAAGGAAAAACTACAGCAGCAGGTGGAGGAAATGAAGCAGAAAAACATCAGTACCATTTACCGCCAACTGGCTAAACTGTTTCACCCCGATCTGGAGCAGGACGAGCAGCGCCGTGCCGAAAAAGAAGTGCTGATGAAGGAGCTGACCATTGCTTATGAAGCTAAAAACCTACACGCCCTGCTTACCCTTGAGTTGAAATGGATACACAACGAAACCAGCCACCTGGAAACACTGACGGACGAAAAATTAGCGGTATACCTGCAAATACTACGGGAGCAGGCGGCTGAATTAGAAAGGGAAAAATATGGGCTCCTTCACAAGCCACAGTACCAGGTTTTGACGCAGGAATTTGACTATCGTGAAATGATGTACCCGGTTAAATCTGTAATGCAGGAGCAGCAAAAACTGGAGAGAACACTGGCAGCGATAAAAGACGATGAAGTGCAGTTACGAAGCAGCAATGCCATGAAACACGTCAGACAAATTGTAAAAGGTTATAAAGAAAATGAGAAGGAAGAAGAAGCAGACTTTGGACTGGATAAAATGATACAAATGATGATGAGGGAAGCAGGTGGGAAGTACGGGTGGGGATAAGAATTTACACCAAAATAAGCAACTGGCAATGGGCAACAGGCAAACTGAATGAATGGTAGTTAGCAAATTTAATAGAGCAATTGATGTAACCCTTACAGCTGTTTTAAAATGTATTATATCAAATCAAAACAGGCTGTGTAAAATACTTGGCCCGCTGACATTCATTTGCTTATTGCTGATTGTCCATTGCCTGTTTAAATTTGGTACTACCTGTTTTGTCTTTTCTTTCCCTCAATATTTGGCAATAAACCTGTGATGATACCGATGAGCGGCAGAAATGCACAAACATGGAAAACGTAGTTAATGCTGGTATGGTCGGCCAGTTTGCCCAGTAATGCAGAACCAATACCCGCAGCCCCGAAAGCAAACCCGAAAAACAGCCCGGAAACCAGGCCTACTTTACCCGGAATTAACTCCTGTGCAAACACCAGTATCGCCGAAAAGGCTGAAGCGATAATCACCCCGATAACTGCTACCAATACACAGGTAAAAAATAGATTGGCATGGGGCAGCAACAGGGTAAATGGTGCGGCCCCCAAAATAGAAATCCAGATAATATATTTCCGGCCGAACCGATCGCCCAGCGGGCCGCCCATGATGGTACCGGCAGCTACAGCCACCAAAAAAATGAACAGGTACATTTGAGAAGCCTGCACCGTAACGCCGAATTTCTGGATAACATAAAAAGTAAAGTAGCTGGTCATGCTGGTGAGATAGATGAACTTGGAAAAAATGAGCAGCAATAAAATACCGATATACATCACTACCCGTTTGCGGGGTAATGTTTGCTGAGGCTCAGCCCGTTTGGTAGCGGTATTCATTTTTGCAGCCGTTACTTTTTGTTGGTACCAGCCACCAATTTTCCAGAGCACACCAATAGCGATGACGGCAACAACAGAGAACCAGCTAACCGTGTACCGGCCCCGTGGTGCAATAATAATAGCCGCCAGTAATGGCCCTAAACTACTACCTGCATTACCGCCTACCTGAAAAATAGATTGTGCCAGGCCCCGCCTGCCGCCCGAAGCCATATATGCCACCCGTGATGCCTCGGGATGAAAAACGGCGGAACCCACGCCCACCATAGCTACTGATAGTAATAAAAAAGGATAAGTAGGTGCAAAAGCCAGCATGATTAACCCGATTAAGGTAACAACCATACCGCCTGCCAGCGAATAAGGTTGTGGCTTTTTATCGGTATATAATCCTACAAAGGGTTGCAGCAGGGAAGCGGATAACTGAAACGTAAGCGTAATCAATCCAATCTGCGAAAAATTGAGATGGAATGATTGTTTTACCAGGGGGTAGATAGCCGGTACCAACGCCTGTATCGAATCATTTAGCAGGTGCGAAAAACTAATGGCAAACAGGACAGGGAACACGGTTCTTTCTGCCAGTTTTTGAGCACCAGGCAGTATTTCCACATGGGGTGCTATGGAAGGGTTTTGTACAGTTTGTAGTTTTTCGGGCTGGGCGTTGGTTGAGTTGTTCATGATTACAGGGGCTTCGGCTGCAAAAATAAACGGGTAGCAGGTATAAAACCGATGCAGGCAAAAGTTTGCTTACCGGTTATATTTGAAAGCACAATCATGATGCAATCACATGATTACTTTGCTTCTGGTAAAAAGCCTTTAATTGTGTCGGCAGTGCCGACACAATTGGAAATAAAAGAGTGCTGCTTTTGAATTTGTGTCACCGGTGGCGACACAATTGAAAATAACTAAATATGGGTGTCACTGAATTTGTGTCAACAGTGTTGACACAAATTTAGCTGGACAAACCATTGCTTAATTTTTTCCGAAACAAAATCAGCAGAAGCAGTTCTACAATTTGACGATTTTCATTTTACTATTTTCACTGCTTTAAATTACTTATGGGACGATCGACTGTACACTACGTAGATAACAAAACCAATAATGCTTTAAAGAAGCTGCATAATAAACTACGGCCAGCCGGTACACCAGTGCAGCGGGTAGAATATATTATTGAACTGCTCCTGCTTCGAATTTTTGAAACCAAGATTAAGCAGGACGAAGAATTCAAAGCTTTACGAAAACTTTTCTCTGCTGATTACAAATGGCAGAACCCAAGAACAGGTAAAGAAGAAACAAATGAAAACCGCTTGTTTTCTTATTTGTCAACCGTTTCTAATGACCAGATATTAGTAGAACTGAACAATAACTTCTTTCCGTTTTACTCAAGCATTTTGCACAGTGCCCGCCAGGTTTTCGAAGGCAACCTGCCGCAAAAAGTTCAAGATCAGTTGGTGCTAATTGAAGAGGTATTCAGCAATTCCAACTTTACGAACAATGTAAACAGCGGCAACTTGGGCGAAGTAATCAGCGTAGTTGCCAATGATATTGAAGAAGCCCGGTTATTGAAAACCGATTTATTGGGAGATGCTATTGAATCGGCTTTGAGTGAAACAGGTGGTACAAAAGATGTTGGGCTGTTTCGTACACCCGACCATGTACGGCAGTTTATGACGGCGTTGGTAGAGCCAACTTTTGAGGACGTTATTTTTGACCCGGCCTGTGGCACTGGCGGCTTTTTGTTTGATACGTTTGAATTTGTAATGCGCAGGGTTGATCCGGATAGGGAATGGCCGGGTGAGAAAGCCCATAATGAATTAGCCACATGGTTCGATGAGTATTTTAAATTTAATCAGGTTGATTTTCCCAGCATAGACCAAGCATCACAATTTTACCGCAGCGGTGTTGCAGGTGTAGAGTATCTGGGAATGATTCGCAAAATGGCGGCTATTAATTTTTACATCCGTGGTCTGAACCCCGCCAACATTGAGCAGGGCGACTCCCTGGCAAAATACAGCCCGGTGACCGACCACGAAAGCAAATCTATCATTATTGCCAATCCGCCGTTTGGTGCGGAAAGAGACCAGGAATCGTACCCGAAGATCTGGCAGGAATACAGCAAAGAATCAGAGACAACGATTTTGTTTGTGAAGCTGATGTTTGAAATGCTGAAGCAAGACGGCAAATGTGCCGTAGTAGTTTCGGAGGGGTTTCATACCTGGGATCAATTTAGTGCAAAGGCATTGCGAAAAATGCTGTTGGAAGAAGCCCAACTAAAAGCGGTTATTTCTTTGCCGCAGGGTTTGTTTATCAGTAAAAGCGGGCAAGGGCCTAAAACCTCTATTCTGCTTTTTGAGAAAGGCGGTAAAACCGATTGGACCTGGTTTTACAAAATAACCAACGATGGCTATACCATGGGTACTAACCGAAAGGAACAAAAGGGCAATCAATTAGTGGAATGCCTGACGCTATACCATGAATATGTAAAGCATGGCAAAAAACCACCGGAAACAAAGAACCAGTTTTGCATACCAGTGGATTGGATAAAAGCACTTGACCCACGGATAAAAGAAAAAATACGGACGGAAACCCGTACCGATATGGCAGCAAAAGGCAAATGGGAAAGAGAGAAAAAAGTGGCTGATTTTGATAAGAAGATGGCGGCCAAAAAAGCAACAGAAGCCGATAAGCAAACAGAGTTAAAGGTGTTTGACCAGATGCTGGACAACCGCATACAAAACGAAATTGCCAAACGCATTGATAAAGCCCATAACTACTCCTTCAACTTAGCCAATTATAAAAGCAGCATTAGCGATAGCCAGTTGGCAGAGTGGGCAGAAGCCCTGAAACACATACAGCCAAACGGGGCTACTACATTGGATGATGTGTACAGAAGGCTGCACAATGGCAAACCCGAAAACATATTACCTTACCTGTTGAAACTGAATCCAGTAAACGCTTTGGAAGCTGATATTGCACGGGAATATGTAAATAACTTAGAGGAAAATGTAGTTGCGGAACATGAGGAGTTGTACACGATTAAAGGGATTTTGAAAAGCGGAGCGAAGTATCCAACCGTTTCCATAAAGGAAACCTGCACTTATGAAAAAGGCAAATTCCCAACGCAAGCAACAGAAGAAGGTGTATTTCCATTTGTAGTAACGGCGAAAGAACGTAAATCAGCACCGGAATACCAGTTTAATGCAAAAGCTATTTGTATTCCTTTAATTTCTTCAACTGGTCACGGTTCTGCAACATTAAACCGGATTCATTATCAGGAAGGAAAATTTGCTTTGGCGAATCTATTATTTGCAGCAATACCAAACAATCCGGATACAGAGCTTTATCCAAAATTTCTATACCACATTTTAGATGCAAGAAGAGAGGAACTATTTTGCCCGTTGATGAAGGGCACTGCAAACGTGGCAATGAGAATGGAAGATGCAGTAAATGTTCGGTTTCCCTTACCTGATTTTGAAATTCAAAAACAAATTGTTACTCAAATAGAAAGACAGAAAGCCATCATTGGAGGAGCGGAAAAGGTATTAGGAAATTGGGAGACTAATATTCAATTAAGTGAAGAAGCGCACAATCAAGTTCAGTTGAAATCGCTTGGGGATATTTGCTCTTTTGAGTATGGTGAACCGTTAAAAGAGACTGACAGAGTTGATGGCAACTTTCCGGTTGTCGGTGCAGGAAATATTATTGGTTATCACAATCAATCTGTTCATAAAGGACCGATAATCGTTACAGGCAGACGAGGGGCAACGGCTGGTTCTATACAATGGATTGAAGCAGACTGTTATGTAATCGATACGGCATTTTATATTAGAATATTTGATGAAATACAAATCAACAAGCGTTTCTTATATTATATTTTAAGAGGGATGAACCTTCAAAAGCTACAGAATGGTGGAGCAATGCCAGGAATTAATAGACATGATGCTTACAAGGAAAAGTTCTATTTGCCAACTCCTGACACTCAACGCCAAATCGTAGCTGAATTAGATGCTCAAACGCAAATATTAGAAGGCCTTCGCAAAATGAAATCCGATGCCGAAAAGAAAATTGAAAAAATTTTAGCGGATGTATGGGGCATTGAGATCGCTGAACCGATAATGGAGGAGGTTGCGGAATGAGAGAAACAGAATATGCGCCCTTATTGCCGCAGGGCTTTAAAGACATTGCCGAAGCCGATTTGCATCAGGAGTTTGTAAGCCCGTTTAGCTATGGCGTTCAGGATCACCGGGTGAACCTGCTGATTGGCTTCGGAAGTTTCTTAGCCCAATTTAAAATGTTGAACTTAAAAGCCGAAATTTGGATTGACGGTTCCTTTGCCACTACCGCCCCCGATCCTGCCGATGTAGATGTGGTATTTTACTTAAACCCGGATGAGATAGAGCAGTTATCAGACGAAAAGCGTAACTTGTTTCAGAAATTATTCAGGTCCAAAAAGTTTATACGCAATTTGTATAGTGTAGAAGTATATGTGGCTACTATGGATGTGCCACAAGAGCAGCAAGGATGGTTAAAGGTATTCGGAACTTGTTACGACAACCGAACACCCAAAGGAATTTTCAGAATGCATTATCCCGTTGTAAATGAATCATAGCAAGAGCATAACAGAAACAATAGAAACGTTCAGCGAAATGCTGGAGCGTTATAAAGATGCGCTGGAAAAAAATCCAAACAGTTTTTTTTACAGCGGCCTTGTAAAAAACACGGAAGAAAATATTGAGGAGTTACAGGAAGAATTAAAAAAAATCGAAGCAGATCAGAAAAAACTTTCACAAACTCCGGCAAAATCTAAGAAGATAAACGAAGCCACTTCTACTGATCTGCCGGTTATTGTAAGGCTGGTAAATGAATACGGCTGGAAGTCAGGAGATACATTGCTATACCAGCAAACCTATGAACTGACAGAGCATTTAAAGAAAGAATATCCTACGCTCAAAAATATCCGTCCCGATATCGTACTACAGGATTTGAACGGAGAGATATTAGCCGTTATTGAAAACAATTTAGACCGGGAGAATAAAGACTTATTGAAGCTTCGCACTATTATTACTCAATTACTAAAACCCCGTTTTTTGTATGCCTGTAGTACTGAACGCATTTTGTTTTACGATAATGCCTGGAAAGGTTTAGAAGCAGGCCAGTTTAAGCAGGTCAACGGCTTTATGACCTTAGAAGACATGAAGCTAAAAATTGAGCAGCAGAAAAAGATTGCTTCAAACCGGGAAATAATCATTGACACCACTATTGCCGGCGGCTACGACCCAACTGTTGGTAAAGAACGCTACTACCAGCTACAGTGTATCCGTACCATTATTGAAAACTACAAAGCAGGCAAGCAAAAAATGTTGGTGCATATGGCAACCGGGTTAGGTAAAACCCGTACCGCTGTGGCATTGGTAAAAGCACTGCTAAGTTACAGTTTGGCCAGGCGTATTTTGTTTGTGGTGGACAGGCGCATGCTGGCAAAACAAGCTGTTGACGATGGGTTTGCCATCATCAGCAAAGAGTATCCCAGCAGTTGGATTACCACTTCGAATTTCAGGGCACGGAAACATGCCAATATTCACGTAATTGTAATTGATACGTTAGAACTAATCCATAGCGATCTGCCAGCCAACTTTTACGATTTAATTATTGTGGATGAATGCCACCGTGGCATTAACGTAAACAGGAAACTGATCTTCGATCATTTCCTTTGTCCCAGAGTTGGATTAACAGCCACGCCAAGAATTGCAGTTCCAAAAGACGGAGCAGAAGTAGATGAAGAAGATTTAGCCATTATTGACACCTACAAATTATTTGGCTGCGAAACCGGCGAACCTGATTTTAAATTCACGATGGAGCGTGGCATTGACGAAGGCTTCCTTGCACCATATAAACCAGTTGAGCTTATATCGAGCCTGATAGCAGAAGCAGAGGAAGTAGGAATTAAATTTGAACATGTATTAGACCCCCAGGAAAAATACAAAATTGAGTTAGGTGCCGAAAAGAAAATAAAACTGGAACAACTTAACCGGAAGTTCATTTCAGAAGAAAACTGTTTACGCATAGCAGAGGAAATAAAAAAGAATACACAATACGGAGAAAAGGTAATTCTATTTGGTGTAAGCCAGGCACACTGCATTGAATTAGCCAAGGCTGTAAACAAAGTTTTTAATGGCGACAATGATGAGAAACCTTCTTATGCCGAAGCCGTTATTTCGGAAAATAATGAACTGAATGAGACATTAAAAGCATGGTTTAAAAAACCATATCAAAAGCCTTACGTCGTTACTTCGGTAGATATTTTAAGTACCGGTGTCGATATTCCCTGCGTTCGCTACATTGCGTTTGCTGCCCTTACAAAATCATCAGGCAAATACATTCAGATGGTTGGCCGTGGTACCCGCCTTGATCCCAAAACTGGTAAGTTTAGCTTCACGGTTCTTGATTTTGTGGGCTTATGCAAGCGTATGGAAGATAATGGTAAAGGCACTTTAAAAGAAAATAAAAAGGTAGTAAAGCCTGGTGATCAAAAACCAAAAGCAGCAAGTGCTGCACAACCCGCAGGCAACTATTTTCTAATAGACAATCCTGACCCTGCCAACCTGATTCAGCGGGTAGAAATTCACGGCGATTCAATTATCGTAAAAGACAATATTCCTATTGAAGAAGCTAAACGCATTTTTGAAGAGGAATTAAAAAGGACGCAGGAACCAGCAATCGTAGATTTAAAAGAGAAAGCTGCGAAGCAAGATTATCAACCGACAGATGAGGAGTTAGCAAAACTGGTTGATTGGCTAAGTAAGCCCAACACATTTTTAGATGAGGGTCATTTACAAAAAATGTATGCTTACCCCGAAGGCTCTGCCTGGGACTTTTTACTGCATGCGTTAGGTAAAAAGAAAATTCCAACAGCCAAGGAGCGAATCGAAAAAAACTATCTTTCTTACCTCCATACGTACAACTTCACTGATGATCAGATTGCGGTTTTAAAAAAGATTAAAGATGTGTTTGCATCAAATGTCGCTTCTAAAAGGAATATTGATGAAAAAGAGATTTTTAGAAACCCTATTTACGAACGGATTATCGGCTCCTATGAAGAAGTAAATAAAAAGTTTGATGGGAACTTCCCTTCCGTGATAAATGACTTAAAAAATACATTTAGAATTGGTTTGAGTGCCTGATCGAATGCCACCGCAATTTTAAATGCTTTAGCCTTACTGGAAAATATTTTCTGAAAACACCATTATACTGGAAAATACTTTCCACATTCGCCAGTAACTTACTTTTTAGTGGAAAATATTTTACCCATACATCTTCAGGAAGTTGTCTTTTCCTCAAAGGATTCCAGGCTTAGCAAGCAAATTTCTGCATTGGTTGCAGCAGGAAAGCTTAGGAAAATTGCAGGCCGCATTTACACGCCCAATTTTACTGACAGCCCCGGTATTATTATCCGGCGAAACTTGTTTATTATCCTGGGAAAGCTATATCCGGGTGCACTGCTTAGTCACCGGTCGGCCCTGGAGTTTCAGCCAACGGCTGCCGGGCATATTTTTCTTACGTACACCTACACCAAAAGAATAAATCTGCCTGGTATTACCCTCCGCTTTATGCAAGGCCAGGGAGCAATAGCAGGCGATAACCCGCTTTCCGGTGAATTGTACGCTTCACAACTGGAAAGGGCGTTGCTGGAAAATTTGCAGGTTTCACGGCAAACCGGGCCCGAATCAAAAACCATTACCCCAACTGAACTGGAAAACCGGCTTGAACAGGTAGTACGGGTAAAAGGTGAAGCTGGGCTAAATGAAATAAAAGACAAGGCAAGAGAGATAGCAGAAAAGTTGGGAATGCAAAATGAGTTTGAGAAATTAAGCAAACTGATCAGTGCTTTGCTTCATACACATCCTTCCAAAATATTATCATCACCACTGGCAGTAGCACGGGCATTTGGCAACCCCTACGACCCGGTACGGGTAGTCCTGTTTGAAAAGCTATTTATTGAACTGCAGCACCAGGCATTTAAAGACCTTCCGGAGCGGAATACAACGAGCCAGTCATTTAAAAACTTTGCATTTTTTGAAGCCTATTTTTCCAATTACATTGAAGGAACCGAGTTTGAGTTGGAGGATGCTAAAAAGATCATTGATACCGGAATACCAATGCTACACCGGGATGAGGATTCGCATGATATATTAGGCACGTATAAACTGGTAAGCAATAAGGATGAAATGACGATCACACCGGGCAAGCCGGAGGAATTGCTTCAGATACTTTTATACCGCCATGGCGTTTTGCTGAATAGGAGAACCTCAAAAAAGCCCGGACAGTTTAAAGATAAAAATAACCGGGCAGGCGAAACGCATTTTGTTGATCACACCCTTGTGAAAGGGACTCTAATAAAAGGTTTTGATTTTTACCAGGCATTAATTCATCCATTCGCCAAAGCAGTTTATATCATGTTTTTAGTAAGTGAGGTACATCCGTTTCTGGATGGCAACGGCAGGATAGCCAGGGTGATGATGAATGCAGAACTGGTAAAACAGGGACAAACCAGGATTATTATACCTACCGTTTACCGGGATGATTATATGGGTGCCCTGCGGCGGCTTACCAGGCAGCAGGATCCAACAGTTTATGTAAAAATGCTGCTACGGGCACAACTTTTTAGTGCAGCTATTGGCGGTGATAACATAGAGGCAATGGAAAAAAATTGCAAGAATCAAATGCATTTAAAGAACACAATAAAGCGAGGTTAGTTATTCAGCAGTTGAGCAGTTGAAGTTGGTACCTTTATAAAGCAAAAGCCGCTTTCTACATATAGAAAGCGGCTTTGAAAATATATTACAAAACCTATCCTTCTGTACCCACCCCGCTCAGTAAAAACTCATTATTCATTTTAGCAATATTGCTTAGCGTAATGCCTTTGGGGCAAACGGCTTCGCAGGCAGCCAGGTTGCTGCAATTGCCAAAGCCTTCTTTATCCATTTGGGCTACCATATTGGCTACCCGGGTTTTACGCTCCGGTGCTCCCTGCGGCAGCCAGGCCAGTTGCGAAATTTTGGAGGAGGTAAACAGCATGGCAGCACTGTTTTTACAAGCCGCCACACAAGCGCCACAGCCAATGCAGGAAGCTGCTATAAATGCCGCATCCGCTTTCTCTTTATTAATGGGTATAGCGTTGGCATCTACGGCATTGCCGGTGTTTACGCTAATGTAGCCGCCTGCTGCTATGATGCGGTCAAAAGCGCTGCGGTCCACAACCAGGTCTTTTACCACAGGGAAAGCGTTTGCACGCCAGGGTTCTACCACAATGGTATCGCCATCTTTAAAAGCCCGCATGTGTAGCTGGCAGGTGGTATTGCGCAGCCAGGGGCCGTGTGGCCGCCCGTTGATGTACATATCGCAACTACCGCAAATGCCTTCGCGGCAATCGTGGTCAAAAGCAATCGGGTCGCCACCTTCAGCAATCAGGCGTTCGTTCAGCACATCAAACATTTCCAGAAAGCTCATCTCCGATGAAATGTCTTTCACTTCATAGGTTTCAAAATTGCCTTTGGTCTTCGTGTTTTTCTGCCGCCACACTTTTAGGGTGAGGTTCATTGTGTAATGCTCCATATAGCTATATACTTCTTTACGGGTGTTATTAATTGGCCGAGAGCGGAACGGTGTACATGCTGCTTCCAATCTGAATATTTGCAAAGTAAACGCCGGCTGCTTTATTTTCCAGATTAAAATCCGCTTCTAACCGATCTTTTATGATACCAAAATTCTTTTTATATACTTCGGTACCACTTATTGATATAACCCGTAACGAAACCGGTTGTTCGGTATTCAGCAGGCAACTCACATGATATTTATGTGCATCTGCATCCTGGAAAATTTTATAATAAAACCGGTCGAACGGGTTAGTGATTTTTAAAATATTGCTGTAAGCAACTGTACCGCTTTTTTCATTCATTATCAGGCGGTACCAGGTAGTAGGGAAGTTCATTTTCGGGTCGGTAAACTGGTAGTTTTTTGTACCGGCCTTTCCGCTAACAGTTGCTATCGTAGTAAAATTAATTCCATCTCTGCTACTTTCTACATCAAAGTTTTTTAAATCATCTGTGCTTTCCACATTCCAGAAAAGTTCGGCTTCGGCATGATTATTCAATTTGCCAGCAAAAGATAGCAGTTTAATGGGTAGTGCAGGATCTTTATATACCGTCCAGGTAATGCTGTTTACATACCCCACAGCAGGTAAAAAGGTTTTGGATAAAGTAGTCGTATCAACTACTTCAGCCCTCAATATATTATTGCCTGTATTAAAAGTGGCAAACGGAATAGTTACGCTTGACTGGTTGGCTGCATAAGCCGTAGTGCTTCCGTTTAAATACCAGTTCACTTTTATAGTAGATGGAATGGATTGCAGATTTACTACAGAAAAAGTGGCAGGGTTTCTATTAGGGAGAGAATAAGAAGTAGTAGCCGGCAAATAGCTGTCAATCATGTTTACCAACTGGTGAATACGATCTACAAATCGCTCCGTACATACCGAGCAGAAAGGGTAACCGAGATACTGCATTTTGCATAACTGGTGTGGCCGGTACCAAACAGCCTGATTGCCGGAACTGCCGTATGGATAAATGCCAATACCATTGAGGTTATACCAGTTCTTCCATTTTACGGTGGTTGGATTACTATTTTGTGTCATATTGGGCTTTTCGGCGGCATACACATCGCCGGCCCAGTATTCGTCTGCCAGCCCGGCAAAGGAATGGCCAATTTCATGGATGGCCACTTCAACTGATTGGGTATGGGTAGAAGCTGTTGCGTATGTGCCACCGGAGCCACCGTAGTAGGGTGAGTTTACTACAATAAAACCTTGGTCGTAATCGGGAACGTTGCTGGCCAATATACCTGACATACCGCTGGAGTTGATAGGTACCAGCAGGCGGTGGATAGAACCGTAATCAAAAGTGCTGCTGAAATAATTATTGGGGTTGACTACCGGTTGTCCGTTTGAAGTTGATTCATCGGAGGCAGTACCGGGGTGCTTGGCTCCTGCATCGGTAGAAGGCACCCGCACAGCATAAGCATTAAAAAAATTTTTATACTGGCTAAAAGGTGTTTGCGCAAACAGTCCGTTGTTAATGGCAGTAGCGTTGGTAATATAAGTAGATAGCTGTGCTGATTGGTAGCCATCGCTCAAATAAGAAAAAATAATACGGTTGTTGCGGTTGCCATTGTTCAGCAACGTATCTACCGGAAAAACCTGGGCCGATAAATCTAAGGAAGTAAAAACAACAGTAAGAAAAAGAATGGGATTCAATTTACAGGCGTCAAAATTGGGCATAATAAATCTTTTTAAGTGTGAAAGAATTAGATGCAGGTTTATAAATGGAAAGGTAGGGTGATTTCGGGTTCCATTGAAGCCGGAGGGTGAGTTCACTTTTTCTCTTTTGTAAAACGATTTTTCCTAATTCGCCGCTTGCTTCACCGGGGTATTCGTACACAGTGCTGAGTGGGTCGGGAAGTTTCAGCCAGTCACCTGTTTCACCTTCCCTGCTGCTCAACTGGCAGTACAGGTTATTCTTTTCTATTACCGGTTCTTCTTTCAGGTTAGCACCTTTTACAATGCCGTTGGCAAACTGTACTTTTTTTACTGAAAATCCGTACTCATCTTTTGTGCTATCTGCCCGTGTAACCTCAAGCGTCAGGAACAATATTTTATCACCTTCGCCGGCTGGGTGAATGTTTAGTTTTTGAGGATTGGCAGCTTGTACCGGGGCTGTGTTTTTGCGTTGGCCTCCGCACGCAAGACTTAGCAAAATCAAGAGTATGATGCAAATCTGGCGGGGCATATCAGTTGTATTGGCTGGACTTGTTATGAAGACTTAAGCTGTTCTTTTACTTTTCAAATAATTCAGGTAATCTTTATAATGAATTTTACGCTTTCCTGTTGGATGTTGATTGTACCAGTAAACCCACGCATTTAAAAATTTTCCACCTCTTAATCTAACTTCCTCTTTCTCCCTGCTAAAATTTTCACCTTCATACGCATCCAATACTTTGAAAAATTTATCAGGATTATTAATCAAAAAAACATCACCAACAACTTCACTTTTTTCATTCTCTTTTATGGCTCCGGGATAACGGCCTAAATCATATAACGAAGCATCTACTTTTGCTTTTCCAATATATTCAAGCTCTTTGGACACTTTGTCCTTTAATTTAAGAGCATAATTATTTCGCAATGTGCCGTAAGCAAAAAGATAATTATTAGTTTCCATTTGCTTTTAATCTCTGTATTAGAATTCTTTGTTTTTCAAAGCTATACGCTACATTAATAATCCAGGCTTTACAAACAAGGTGTGTTGTCAATTTTAGTAAGGTAATAATCAAATAAGTTACTTACCTCTTTTATCCTCAACTGCCTTCGAATTCCAAGGCAGCAATAAACTCAAAAAAAATTTAGATAATCAGACAGCTTTTCTTCTTCATCGGTTACAATTTTATCATCACTCTTAATCTTCTTCACAATATCTCCGGACTCAATCCATCTTCTTACTTCTTTAAATCTTTCATTTTCGTAAAATTTCTCGGATAATGCTGTTAACTACTCTGCTCTCTTTGTTTTTGTTTGGCTTTTATAATTCAAAGCAGCAATCAAAATTCCAAAAGCAGCTACAAGTTTTTAAACAACATTTATCCGGTCTTTGATACAAGGGTTCATCTTATTTGTATGACCGCTGGCTTGGCTTCACTACTTCATATTCCAGTGGTTCTTTATTTAGTTGCCAATTGCTTTCGCCTTTAAATTCCCAGGCAGCTACATACATGTACTTGCTGTCGTCCCGCAGGGCCTCCCCTTCTTCGGTTTGGGCTTCTTCTCTAAAGTGGCCACCACAGCTTTCGGCACGGTTTAAGGCATCCCGGCACATTAGTTCACCTAATTCTATAAAGTCGGCTACCCTACCTGCCTTGTCCAATTCCCAGTTCATTTCATTTATGTCGCCGGGTATCCGCACATCGCTCCAGAATTCTTTTTTTAATGCCTGTATCTCGGTTATGGCTTCCGTCAACCCTTCTGCATTGCGAGCCATGCCGCATTTATCCCACATAATTTTGCCCAGCCGCTTATGAAAGCTTTCTACTGTTTTCGTTCCCTTAATAGTCATTAATCTGTTTATACGATCTGCTACCTCTTTCTCCGTTTTTATAAACTCCGGATGGTCAGTCGGAATGGATTTTACGTGTATTTCATCAGCCAAATAATTACCAATAGTATAGGGCAGCACAAAATAACCATCTGCCAACCCCTGCATCAATGCACTTGCACCCAGGCGGTTAGCACCGTGGTCACTAAAGTTGGCTTCGCCTAATGCATATAGTCCCGGCACACTCGTTTGTAATTCATAATCTACCCAAAGGCCGCCCATAGTATAATGCACAGCAGGGTAGATACGCATCGGAATTTCGTAGGGGTTTTCACCGGTAATCTTTTCGTACATCTCAAACAGGTTACCGTATTTTTCTTCCACCACTTCTTTACCTAATTTTATCAGCGTCGTATCATCGGCTGTATCAGCACTGTGTTTGCCATATTCTATTTGCCCATAACGTTTGATGGCATCGGCAAAATCGAGGTATACCGCCATTTTGGTAGTACCTACACCATAGCCTTCATCACAACGCTCCTTGGCGGCACGGCTGGCCACATCCCGTGGTACTAAGTTTCCAAATGCCGGATATCTTCTTTCCAGGTAATAATCCCGTTCTTCTTCCGGTATTTCGCTGGCCTTCCGTTTATCATCTTTCTTTTTAGGTACCCAGATGCGGCCATCATTACGCAGACTTTCGCTCATTAAGGTTAGCTTGCTTTGGTGGTCGCCACTTACGGGTATGCAGGTAGGGTGTATTTGTGTAAAACAGGGATTGCCAAACATAGCCCCTTTGCGGTGGGCCTTCCAGGCAGCGGTTACATTGCAACCCATGGCATTGGTGCTTAGGTAAAACACATTGCCATAGCCACCACTACAAAGTAAAACGGCATGACCAAAATGGCGTTCCAGTTCGCCGGTATTCAGGTTGCGGGCAATAATGCCACGGGCTTTTCCATCAATGGTTACCACATCCAGCATTTCGTGGCGGGCATACATTTTTACATTTCCCAAAGCTACCTGCCGTTCCAATGCACTGTAGGCGCCCAGCAATAATTGCTGGCCGGTTTGCCCGGCGGCGTAAAATGTACGCTGTACCTGCGTACCGCCGAAAGACCGGTTGCTAAGCAAACCGCCGTATTCACGGGCAAAAGGCACACCCTGCGCTACGCACTGGTCAATAATAGCAGCGCTTACTTCTGCCAGGCGATGTACGTTGCCTTCCCGGCTGCGGTAGTCGCCGCCTTTAATAGTATCGTAAAACAGGCGATAGACACTATCCCCGTCGTTCTGGTAATTTTTAGCTGCATTAATACCACCCTGCGCTGCAATGGAGTGCGCCCTGCGGGGGCTGTCCTGGTAGCAGAATGCTTTTACTTTATAGCCCAGTTCGCCCAGAGCGGCAGCCGCCGACGCACCCGCCAAACCGGTTCCTACAATTACAATTTCCAGCTTACGTTTATTGGCCGGGTTCACCAGTTTACAGGTAGCCTTATAATTTTTCCATTTGCTATCCAGCGGGCCGGCAGGTATTTTAGCATTCAGCATAGTTCAGCAATTAAATTCTTTTCAGGAAAACGAAGTGTAGTGCGGCGTAAATAGTGTATAAAGAAAGAACAATAAACAGGTATAGGTGTTCGGTAAAAAGGCAGAATTATCCTCCTTTTACAAATAAAATTACTTCAGCCATTTAAAGTGAATAGCAATTGGCATGAGGGCAAATACCAGCGGAATCACAATGGAGTAAACATAGCCGGTGCCTTTTACCAGGCCAATGTATTTTTTATTGCTTAGGCCCATGGTGCGGAAGGCACTTTTGAAACCATGCAACAGGTGATAAGCCAAAGAAATACAACCTAATACATAAACTACTACTACCCACGGAATACTGAAAGTGAGCTGCATTAACCTATACATGTTATGCATTTCAACATTGTTGTACACAATTGGTACAATATCCTGGTGTGTAAAGCGGGCTTTTACCCAAAAAGCACTTAGGTGTAAAATAAGAAATAATAAGATAAGGGTACCCAGCAGGCCCATAGAACGGCTGTACCAGGTGGAGCCCCGGCTGCCCAGGGCTTTTGCATACCCCACCTTGCGGGTGGTGCTGTTTTGATACCATAATACAAAGCCTTGTATAATGTGCAACAGGAAGCCGGCAAACAAACCATACTCTAAAATACGGATTACGACCATTGAACCCATAAAATGAGCTGCCTTATTAAACATTTCGCCTCCGTCGTTAGCAAAAATGCAGGAGTTAAGCCCTACATGTACAATCAGAAAAGTAATGAGGAAAAAACCGCTGAGCGCCATCACGATTTTCTTGCCGATAGAAGAGGTAAATAATTGCTGCCAGGTCATACAATCTACGTGGGTTTTGATAAGCCAATCTGCACAAAAGTAAGCGGGCCGGTTTATATGCTTTTATCTTTTTTTAACAAACAAAGCAGAAGTTCACATGTTCACTCATTTACTTATCCACTTGTTAAAAGTCCATGTGTTGATACCAACATGATCTTTTTATTTATTACTTTCTTTAACCTAAAATAATAGATAGATACTGATAAACTGTAACCTAATTTAATAGCCTGTTCTATTTTTCTTAAAAAAAAGAAAGAAAATGCTTTTGGCCGGTCTAAGGCGCCTACAGCCGGGTTAATTCATTCGTGTAATGGCCTATTGTGCCGTAGGTACAACCTGTTTGTAGCAATGAAGGTTTTAAGAACGCCATGATGCCACGTAGTGGCTACCTGTTTGATCATTTTAAAGTAAAGGAACAAGTGTTGTTTGAAATAATAAATCAGGCAGTTGTTTAGTATCTACATTTATTTGACACTTTACTATGTAGTTGATTTTTGAGCGAAATAAGGCGGATTTTGCAGCCATAGCCGGCATTCTACGGCGAAAAATCCAACGATATTGCAGCCGGAAAGCGACACAGATTATTTATTAAAATAATTTTAGACAGCCTTTAAACAAATGCTGTCAAATCAGGTATATAATGGCTAAACAGATAGCCACTACGTGGCATAAAGCACCAAATCACTTATATGCTTACTACTACAAATAGAATGTGCCTACAACACATAAAACCGATCCTATTACATTTTGTATCTGTTTTCCAACAAGTGTTAAAATACTAAACAGCATTATTAATTGCTACGGTGGCCGTTACAGGTATTAGTTTGGTAGAAAAATAAATGCTTTGCTTTTTATACAATTACCAGGGCACAAGTCTTAGGGGTTCTGTTAATGCCGTGATTTACAATACTTAATATGGCCTGTCATTTGCGTATTATTAAAATCCCCTCAGCTGCATTTTTACTCATTTAATTTAAAAAACAAGTGTATGAAAAAATTACTCTTCATTCCGCTGGCTTTATTGGCTTTATTTGGGAGTGCCCAGGTAAAAAAGCAAATGAAAACGCCTGTAACCGTTGACAGTACATCGAAAAAGCAGACGAAGTACAATGACAACGTAGATGACCGGATGAAAGGCCCGAATGGCGAAAAAGTATTTATGGGGCCAAACGGGGGCCGCTACTACATGAAAGGTACACAGAAAGTTTATGTAACTTCTGCTGCCAGTAAAAAGAAAAAAGGCGCTTAGTTAAATTCCTCCTAAAAGCCAGGCTTATTTGTCTGGTCTTTTTTATGGGCAGGTTGCTATCGACCCGCTGGCATAGGCACTACGGGTAAGCTTTCATTACCAGTATCATTTACACTTTGCACAGCAAAAAAATAATTGTCTTTGGAATAGGTGAGGCGGATGCTGGTGGCTGCTGTGAAAAATTTTCGTTGCCATACCGGGCTGGTGGTTTCCCGCATCAAAATATAATAGCCTTTTGGACTACCGGAGGCCGGTGCTTTCCAGGATAAGTTGGTAGCATTGGTCAGGTTGGCGGTTCCAACAGTTACAGCTTGTGGCATAGCCGGGGCTTTTGCTAAATTGGCCAGGTTGCACAGGTTGAGCGCTGTGTTTTTACGCAGGTATTCAAAATCCATAAACTCCGCCAGATCACCGTATTTAATTCCGTTTTCGGTACGCAGGTCCTGGTGCTGGTGTTCGTAATTTTCATTCATCTCGGTAATGCGTATAGCAGCAAAGCCTTGCTGCACAAAAGGCGTATGGTCACCGCCCCGCAAAAAGCGATCGTTGCGGTACACCATTACCACTTCTAAATTATCTACATAGCGTTCCCCGGTTTCTTTTACATAACGGGCAAGCTGGCGTGCCTTGCCATCATTCTCTAACCCTAAACTTCGGATGTTCGCTATGGTTCTTCCGGTATCAAATGCAGGGAGGCCTTCACTAAAAACACGTACACGGGTATTATCAATGATTCTGGTTTCGCTGCTGTTATTACTACCCATAATATCGTTGTTCAGCATTGCTTCTATATTCCAGCCTTTTTCTTTTGCCTGTTTTGCTAAAAATCCTGAACCCAGCAGGCTTTGTTCTTCACCACTTACGGCAACGAAAATAATCGTGGCTCCAAAACGGCGGCTGCTCATAACACGGGCACATTCCAACACGGCTGCTACCCCGCTGCCATCATCATTGGCGCCCGGTGCTGCTGCAGTTGCATTCATTACATCTGTTACCCGGCTATCCAGGTGCCCGCTAATCAGGAAAATCCGATTGTCGGCAGGATCAGTGCCTTTTAATATAGCCATGGCGTTACCCAGGCTTATTACCTTGTTTACACGGCGGCCATCCGGTTGCAATGTGGTCGTATCAACATAAGCCGTTAGCCTGCCATTGGCATTTGCTGCAAACGTCTGAAACTTACTAACTACCCAATTGCGGGCAGCGCCAATCCCCTGCTTTTTATCGGTAGTGGTGCTAAGCGTACTGCGGGTGCCAAAGCTTACCATTTGAGTTATATAACTACGGAGAGAATCTGCGGAAACCTCGCTTACCATGTTTTGGATACTCGTATCCCTTTGTATAATGGTTTGGGCATTCAGACCGTGTATTAATAAGGTAAGAATAACAGTAGTAATAATTTTTAGCATGACTAAAAATAGCGGAAACCAATGAAAATCCTTGAAGGGTTCTCAAATCCCTTCAAGGATTATTGTGAAAACAGAAGGCTATCATTCATTCTATATTTTCCATGTTGCTCTTTAAACTTTTTAAACGCTGAAATTAACCGCTACAGCCGTTGCATACAAACCCTTGAAGGGATTTGAGAACCCTTCAAGGGTGCCGTAACCTATTACTCATAAATTGCGGATCACTTTATCCTTTGGATATTTTACACTGTAACTAAACCGGAATTTTTTGCTTTCGCCGGGAGCTAATTTTATTTTCCAATTCAGGATGCCCAGTTCTTCATTTACTTCCGCATTGCCTTTATCAGCAAGGATTATCTCTACTTCTTTGGTTTTAGAAATGGGATACTGGTCTTTCAATAACAAATCAACAGCGGTTTTCTTGTTGTTTTTTACCACCAGTTCATAGGTAAAATCATCGGTTTTAAACTCTGCTTTGGTTTTGCTTTTGCTGAAGTCTTTTATTAAATTACGTTTTACACTGATGCGTTTATCCCTGCCTAAAGAAATGTTGATCGTATCGGCTGTGGTGTTCGGGTCAATAAAAGTCTTGCCGAGATACACATTGTCCATTACAATATTGGCTTCGCCGGGCATTAGGTTCAGGCTTTCCCAGTCGCTGATTTCGGCTAATAAAAATGCATCGGCATCCAGTTTTGGAACGGCATAATGCTTATAGCCGGCCACAATCATTTCGTCTTTAATACTTACGCTATATGCCTTTCCATCGGCAGGAATATCGTAAGGCAAATCAATTTCAAAGCTGGTGTTTAACTGGCTTTCGCTGAGTGTGGTGTAGGCTTGCACCAAATCTCCTTCAGTTGTTTCTTCATCCTTCATATCTCTTTTTTCAAGTGTGCCATAGCCGGTTACGACTACTTCCTGCAAAGCTGCACTTTTCATTTTATCGTATGACTGAATGGTGTTGCTCAAACGTCCCCTGTTATTGTTCATCATTTCCCGGTAAACAGTGGGTAAATAGGCATTTACAAATAATGCATTCAGTACCGGGGCATTGCTGCTTTGGGCCGGGTTGCCGGTACTGAGGGTAAGTTTTACCTGTTTCCAATCAATTCCGGTAGTTTGGTTGATGGTGGCTTTATATACCAGCTTAAAACTATTGTCAACTGTTTTTACACGCAGATCGTAGGCGGGTAGCCAACCGGCGTTGCGGGTGAAATAGGTAATGTCGAAACTGGCATTTACAGCAGCCGTTGTCATTACCAGCAGGATTAACTGACCAACGCCTTTACGAACGGGTTGCTGTGTGTTTTGCTGGCCAATGCGTACTGTAATGGCGGAGGTGCTATCGGTAAGTAGCGTCTTTTTTTGTTGCAAAGCAAACAGAGCATTGCGGATGGTTTGGATTTTAACATTGTAAAAATCAATGAGCTTGATAAGTTCGGCAGCACTGATGGTTTTATCGGTGGTAGCCGTGTAATTCGTTTCAACCAGTTTGGCGGTTTTTTCCAGTATTTCATTTTGGATAGAAATGTCGTTTTGCAAAACGGCGATTTGCTTTTGCAGGCCTTTGATACTGTCCTGCATTTTTACAATGGTGGGATTGGTAAATACGGTAACTGGTGGCGTATAATAATTAAACCGGGAGGAAAGCAATACTACATTTTCGGGGCAGGCAATCTGGATGGTTTTTTCGTCAATAACATCGCTGATATTGCTGATGATTATTTCCTGTGAACCCACGCCCAGCGTAGCTTTGGCATTATGCTGTAGTTCAGCACCCTGACCATAATATACGGTGGCATTGCTAAGTGTAGCGTTGCTTTGCACCGGATTCTGTGCAAAAGAAATGATGTAAATAAAAAGTGTAGAAAATGCAATTCCGATTTTTTTCATAACAGGTCCTTTTTTAGTTGACCTGTGGCGGATGCTGCTAATCGCAGGATTGCATACGGTGATGTCTGACGAGTATGATTTTGTGTTTTGTTTGAATATTGATGGTGCACACTATCCCTGCTGGCACCGCCGGGGCGGACAGCCCGTTCCAAAACTCCGGGACAAAAATTAGCGATGAAAAGCAGAAGTGTTCGGCTGGGCTGACATACGGTTCTGATGGGTGCGAAGGAGTTTTAAAATTTTTGTAATCCCAAACAAAATGCTTGAAACGATTTGAGAACTTTTCAAGCGTTACAGCCTTATTAAAAGTTTGAGCAGTTGCATACCCTTACTGCGTTGCACAGAGGAGATGCTATGAAAACATATCCTTAATGGTGCCAATCCCGAATAGCGGAACAGGCTGCCTACGTTGCTCTATTACTGCACCATTATTTGGCTCAAAAAAATAACATAAAACCAGGTAACCCGTGACAAGTAATTGCAGAGTTTGCCGTATAAAAACGCCCCGCAAATAAGCAGGGCGCCAATAAAGTAATATTATTAGTGGCTTACAGCAAATCCATAGCCAGTGCAAACTGGGTGCACACCAGCGGAAGGATTAGCCAAAACCATTGGCCGTAAGGCGATATCATCAAAGCGATCATGGCAATAAGGGCAACGAAAAATATACCCCAATGCTTAGCGTTATTTTTATGTGCACGTTCCATAATTGGTAGGTTTTGCCTGCCGCAAATATAGGGCAGCAATGGTTTTAATTACAGGTTAGCCTGCATCATTATTTTCATCATTTTTCGGCGGTGCAGGTTTGTCCGGTAAAGGCCTGCGCTCATTTTTCGGCGGTGGTCCCTGCCGGTTTGGTGGCGGCTGCCTTCTATCGTTTTGCGGTAGCTTATTCTGTTGCGGCGGGCGGGCCTGTGGTGGCCTGTTAGCCGGAGGCGGCTGGTTAGCAGGCGGTTGCTGCCTTTGCGGTGGCCGCTGGTTATTTTGCTGTGGCGGCCTTTGCTGATTGTTGCCTTGCATCGGTGGTTTTTGCCCGGCAGATCCTGTGGACTGCTGCGGCCCGCGTTGTTGTGGTGCATTATTACCCTGCTGTGGCATAGGCCGGTTTTGCGGTGGCATCCCCTTGCCTTGCTGTGGCGGGCCATCCTGCCGCCGGCCCTGTGGTGGCCCGGTTTGGTTGTTTTGCCGCTGATCTGAATTACGGTTCACAGGCCCGTTTTGTTGTGGCGGGCGCTGTTTCTTTTTTTCAAGACTTTGCAAGGTAATATGACCAACCACATCTACAAACTCCGGTTCTTTTTCAATTGCTTTGGTGCTGATTACCTCTACCGGCTGCAATTCTTCCACCGCAACACCCTGTGCATTTTGCTGCTTTATTTCTATCACCCGTTGTATAGTAAGCGGGTACTGTTTGCTGCTATCCGGCAAGGTGTACCACATCAGGTTTTTAAAAATATCCTTTTTTATCAGAAAGGCTTTGCCACGGGTAGTCATTAACTCCTCCGCATGTTCCGGAAAATGCTGCAGCGCATCTAAGTAGGTATCCAGTTCATAATTGAGGCAGCATTTCAGGCGGCCGCACTGGCCACTCAGTTTGGTTTGGTTGATGCTGAGATTCTGATACCGGGCTGCCTGCGTGTTTACACTTTTAAAATCGGTAAGCCAGGTGCTACAGCAAAGCTCCCGGCCGCAACTGCCGATGCCGCCTACTTTACCTGCTTCCTGCCGGGCGCCAATCTGCCGCATTTCTACCTTTAGCTTAAACTCGCCGGCAAATACCCGTATCAGTTCCCGGAAATCAACGCGGTCTTCTGCTGTATAAAAAAAAGTGCCCTTCTTGCCATCAGCCTGAATCTCTACCTCAGCTACTTTCATTTGTAAACCTATCTGCCGGGCAGCAGCACGGCTACGTACCAGCATCTCCTTTTCCCGGTTTTTACTTTCTTTCCACTTGTTAATTTCTACCTCACCAGCCCGGCGCAGTATTTTTTTCATATCCGGTGCATGTTCCGGTACACCTTTTTTCTTTAGCTGCAGGCGCACCAGTTCGCCATTCAGGCTTACTTCGCCTACATCGTAGCCGTTCACACCTTCTACCGTTACCAGTTCGCCACGTTCGTAGTATTGCAACGAAGGGTTCCGGTAAAACTCTTTCCGGCTTCCCTGGTTAAAAGTTACTTCCACTACCCGGCAACTGCCTGCGGGATCGGCAAAAGGTAAATTTTGCAGCCAATCATGCACATTCATCCGGTTGCAACCACCGGTACTGCATCCGCCGTTGCTTTTGCAGCCATTTGGTTTGCCCGTACCACAACTTCCACAACCCATATTTCTAATTAGCCAATGTGCAAATATGCAAATGTGCAAATGGCGTTTTATTCGTTATTCAAAATCAATAGTTCATGGCAGAATGTTCTGTTAGGGATGGAGTGAACTTATTCTGCTAATGAAATAATGCTGAAATTGTCAACCCAGGAGTTTTTTAAAACTATTTAAGGGCAGCAATTAATCAGCAAGTCCCGGAGATGAGCATTTGCACATTTGCATATTTGCACATTTGCTTATTTCCCTAATTGCTCAAAATTACCATTTTCTCCAACACGATGCTGCGTAGCTTTAAGGTAAGGGCCTGAAATAACATTTTACTGTTCGCATTCCGCTCAATATAATAAGTAGCCAGTTCCAGTTCCTTCACTAAAGCCTCCTGCTGGCGCACATTGGCTATTTTATTAAGCCGGGCGGCAAAATCAAGTTCTGCAGGCGGCAACGATACCCGTTCGGTGCCCAGAATGCGTACCCGCAGGCTATACTCCAGCAGCCGGACAAAATATTTTAGGAAATTTTTTTGCTTTTCCCGACCCAGTTCATTCATTTCAAGCACCCAGTCCCACTGCATTTTGGGTGTGCCTTTAATGGCAGCATTCAGCCACTGCCGAAGCAGTGTCAGCCAGTCTTCTTCATTATGTTGTAAGAGTTGTAAGGCTTCCCGGTAGTTGCCGCCACTAATCAGTGCGATCTGCCGGGCCTTATCGGGCAAAATGGATTTGTTGATGAGGGCCTGTTCCACATCTGCATCTTCGGGCTGCGGTACCCGTATTACCTGGCAGCGGCTGAGAATGGTTGATAAAACGGCCTCTTCATTTTCGGCGGCCAGCAAAAAAAGCGTATCCGGTGGTGGCTCCTCAATCAGCTTCAGCAGCTTATTGCCTTCTTTTCCTAAAAATTCCGGCATCCACAGCACCAGTATTTTCCAGGGGCTTTCAAAAGTTTTGAGGCTGAGCTTGCGGATGATTTCGTTGCATTCCTTAGCACTGATGTTTCCTTGTTTGTTTTCGGCCCCGATGAATTGCAGCCAGTCGTATACATTGCCATAAGGCATCAGCTTTATAAATTCCCGGAACTCTCCAATCCAGTCGTTGCTGATTTGTTCCTTTTCTCTTTTATCATCCTTAATACTGGGAAAGCAAAAGTGAATATCGGGGTGAATGAGACTTTTTACTTTAGCGGCAACGGCATCACTGCCGGTTTGCTCTGTTTCGGACTGCATTACTATGTGCGAAGCAAAGGCGATGGCCAGTGGCAGAGTGCCGGCACCTTCTTTTCCGGTGAATAAAATGGCATGGCTAAGCCTGTTGTGCCGTAGCATACCGGCCAGGTGGTCTTTGGTGTCTTGTAATCCGATAACGTCGTTGAAAAGCATAAGTGGCAAAGAAAATCTGATGATCCGAAATCTAAGTGAAAATTTTGTAAAGGGAGTTTGAGGCCGGGAGGCGGCAGTGGAATGATGTCTTGTACAAAGGTGTAAAGGTCTGTCTGCCGTTTACCATTTTCATCTTTAGCGGGTTTTCTGAAAATATGATAAAGAAAAGGTGGTGGGTATAAATATAAGAAAAGGAGAATCGAAATTGCTTTATGCAGAGAAACAAAAGGTAACAGCTTCTCAACATTCAATTTTAAGTAACGGATAGATACAGAACAAAGTCCTGCGCCTGTATACAGCACGAAGTTTCCCATGTTTCCTGCCGTTGTTCGTATTTCGCAGACAAAGATCTTTTCGGGATTGTAAAGAGTGTAATTCCGCTTTTTAAAAACGGCACTGTTCATCATCAGAACATGATCGCTTTTATTCCGCCGTTTATCTTCCATAAAAGCCGCTTATCGATTTCATAATTAAATGTCGCTTTTATACAATACCCGCCTGTGCGGCAGGAATAGTTTTGCCCTACAATCAACCACAAAAACACTTTTATGATCTCTCAAAAACGTTACAATGTTTTCAACAACATTCACAAGGCACTCAGAAGTATGCTGTTTCATGTGCAGATTAAAATGCAGCAAACCGATTTCTGCGGACCGGAAGCAGTTACGATGATTACCGAACTGGAAAAAGTACTGCACTACTACGATGAGCATGCTGACCACGAAGACAATTACCTGTTAGCCAATATTATACAGCAGGAACCGCAGGTAGCAGCAGAACTGGAAAAAGATCATGTGGTTGACCATGAATTAAGCAATAACCTGCGGAACCAGATTAACAGGTGGAAAGAAGGAAGCGATGAATCAGAACGGCAGGATGCTGCATGCGAAATCTTCTATGCACTCAATGATTTTATTGCCTTTAATTTATATCACATGAATAAAGAAGAACGGCAATTGCTTCCGTTATTATGGAAACATTACACCGATATGGAAATCATTGGTATGGAGCAGCAGATTGTCGCTGCTATCGACCCGCAAACACTGATGGATGAAAGCCGCTGGATGATGCGCAGCATTAGCAATCGTGAAATCAGGGAATGGCTGGGTGGTGTAAAAATCGGCGCACCGGAGCCGGTTTATCATGCCTTTGTACAAATGGCACAGGAGGAACTACCTGCCAGCCGGTTTGCTGCTTTACAACTAAACTAAGTACATTGTCAACTAAATAAATTGGGAAGCCGCCCCTGCTTGTGTCCTCACATGCCGGAATTTAGAAGTTACGAAAATTTTAGTTTACAGTGTACTAAATATAATCGGGCCAGCACACCAGAGCCGTGAACAACAACATAAACCACATATTTATGTTGTTGTTCGCGGCTCTTTTTACGGATATGTTTGTTTCAGTTTTTAATCCCGTTCCGAAAAAATTATATACACTTATATAACCATTTGTAAAAGCTGTTATGAATATTATCTATCAGGAAGTAAAGCCATCTGCTGCGCTACAGCCTTATGTTGACTGTTACTGGCTGCAATCTTTCGGCGGTACTGCCAGCGATATCTCTCCCACACAAAGCTGCCTGCCCTTTGGAATGGTAGATGTAATTGTTCAACTGGATGATAACACCTGCGATGTGTGCGTTAATGGCAAATGGGTGCCATTGCCCAGAATATTTCTGGCAGGCTTATACCATCAAACCGTTCTGTG
Organism: Chitinophagaceae bacterium; assembly: GCA_965246935.1. GTDB lineage: Bacteria > Bacteroidota > Bacteroidia > Chitinophagales > Chitinophagaceae > JAZKFT01. The sequence continues at coordinate 363,806 of CBDFGC010000008.1, forward strand.
GAGGGCTCCCGGCAACACCAGGAAATTTGGTATGCGCCTTAAGCCGGAAACTTTTCATATTCTATTCAAAACACCGCCTGCCGTTGTGTACAGCGATTTTACGGTGCTGCAGAATATAGCGGGAACGGAAGCCGATCACCTGTTAGAAAAACTATCAGAAGTATCCGGCATGCAGGCAATTGTAGCACAGGCTAAAGCCTTTTTACTCATGCAGCTTCGCAGGCACCGGGAACAACACGATTATATGATTGAAGCGGCAAGGCTCATCCGCTCTGCAAAAGGCAACATCTCTCTGGATGATGTCTGCAAATCCGTTTACGTAAGCTCACGACAGTTACAGCGTAGCTTCCGCGAGAAGATAGGTGCAGGGCCTAAAATGTATATGCGGATCATCCGTTTCCGGAATGCATATGTGCAAATGCAACACCTCGATCGACACGGCGGTTGGACGGGCCTTTCTTACGATCTTGGTTATACTGACCAGGCACACTTCATCCGTGAATTCAAAGAATTCTCCGGCAACATTCCAAGTTTGATGAAGCATAACAGAGAACAATTTTATGGCAAATATTCCATTGCCTGAGATAGTATAAAAGTTTGTAATTTAGGTGCTCTGAAGCAACCAGGTGCAATCTCAGGAACGGCGCATGCCGGATTGGTTGACTACCCTTGTGGCCCCGTATAGGCATGAGTAATGACGACTAACTACATCACCTTGTTTACCCGGCTAAAGAAGGCAGGGACTTATACCTGATACCTTTGTGGCAGAGTGAGCTGAAAATATTTTTTTGTCATTGCAACACAAATTTAGGTTTTCAGTTTCACTCCCTGTTGCAATTATTACTTGAACATACATGATGTTATTATTCCATTTTATAAAAATTAGTATGGTAGCCGGAGGCTAAAAAATAAAGCTATGCGAAGGCCGGAGCCTTCGCATAGCTTTCAAAATACATTATTTACGGAAAGTATCTAACAATTCACAATACGCCATCCGGGATATTCCTGTAAATATCATCAAAACAACTGCCCCTGCCCGTCATCCGTTTTCTTCTTTTCCTTAATTACCCATTCCATCGTTACATTCCTTTTATCTACCAGCCGGGTACCGATGGTGCGCTGGCCGGTAACATCTACAAACTGGGCTACCTTCATTACCTGCTCTTTAGCTTCCGATTTTTTGCCGGTGGTTAATTTAATTACCGGAGCCTGCTCGGTAGTTACCAGTTCCAGGTAATTGTTTTCGCCTTCCCGGATAATGTTGAAAGGCGTATTCATAGTAGTGGTTTCAATACGGAAACGCTTGATGTTATATTGTAACTTGTCATGATCGTAATACACAGCGGTAATTACTTTCTCTGAATCAAAACGTTCAATTAACCGCAACTGTTCTGTTTCAAAACGCTGGGTGATTTCCTGCCCTACAATTTCATACGTTCCATTGGCGTAGAAGGCAATGATCTTATCATCGCCATCAAACATGCCGAGATAAGTGCTTTTTCTTCGGTGCTGATGCGGCCAAACTGATCATCATACCAAAGCTTACGGCCGGCCAATGTGCTGCGGCCAGCTTCTTTAAATTTTACCTGCTTAACGGGGTACCTGCTTAGTTGGTTTCCTTTGGCACTACGGGTTTTAATTTCCAGTTCCTCAAAGCTGTAATCAAATTCTTTATGGCGGGCCGTACAATTAGGACTCAGAATTACCCTCACCGTTTCCGCTTCGCCGTTTAGATTGGCCGTCAGGTATAGCACTTTGCTTCGTTCGGTGCCCTGCGTCAGGTCGTACTCTTTATCACGGGTAATGCCGGCCACATTAAAACGCTTTACATAGCAAATACTGCTTTTGCCATCGGCATATACCATGTTGTAAGTCGTGCGTTCATCATTCTTCTGAAATACCGCAGCATACATAATATCCTTTCCGATAAAGGCTTTATCAGCCACCCGTACAATTTTCATTTTACCGCTCCTGGTAAAAGCAATAATGTCGTCCAACGTGCTGCATTCTGCGATCAATTCATCTTTTTTTAGCCCGCTGCCGATGAAGCCTTCGGCACGGTTCATATACACTTTGGTATTGGCAATGGCTACATGGCGGGCTTCTATTACATCAAAGGCCCGCACTTCTGTACGGCGTTCACGGCCTTTGCCAAACTTAGCCTGCAGGTTCTGGAAATATTTGATGGCAAAATCAACCAGGTTTGCCAGGTCAAATTCCACCTGTTGAATTTCGGCTTCAATGGCTTTAATCTGGTTGTTCAGTTCATCAATATCCAGCTTATAAATACGCCGCACCGGCTTCTCCGTCAGCTTCAGAATATCTTCTTTTGTAATTTCCCGTTTCAGCCTTTTTTTAAACGGAATAAAGGCTTTGTCAATGGCATCCAGTACCCGTTCCCAGGTTTCAATTTTCCGCTCTAATTCTTTATAAATTTTTTCCTCAAAGAATATTTTTTCCAGGCTGGTATTGTGCCATTTGTCATTTAGTTCGCCCAATTTTATCTCCAGTTCTTTTTGCAGTAAATCTTTGGTATGCTCAGTACTGCGTCGCAGCAAATCTGATACCGTCGTAAACACAGGTTTATCATCCTGAATGACACAGGCATTGGGGCTAATGCTGATTTCACAATCGGTAAAAGCATACAGGGCGTCAATGGTAATATCCGGTGAAATACCCGGCGCTAATTCCACATAAATGGCGACTTCTGCTGCCGTTACATCCGTAACTTTTTTAATCTTTATTTTGCCTGTTCGCTGGCTTTTGTAATGCTGTCGCAAAGGGATGAAACCGTTACGCCATACGGCACATCTTTAATGACCAGTGTCTTTTTATCCAGTTCTTCAATGCGGCTGCGCACCCGTATTTTACCGCCCCGTTTGCCATCGTTGTAGTTGCTGCAATCTACCAGGCCTTCGGTCATAAAATCGGGATACAGTTCAAACTTGCGGCCCCGTAAATGTTTAACAGAAGCATCACATAATTCATTAAAGTTATGCGGCATTATCTTGGTGCTAAGGCCTACGGCAATACCCTCGGCACCGTGTGCCAGGCCCAGCGGAAACTTCATAGGCAGCGTAACCGGTTCCCGCTTGCGGCCATCATAGCTTAGGGTCCAGTTCGTCGTTTTTGCATTGAAGGCGATTTCCAGTGCCAGTTTGCTCAGGCGGGCCTCAATGTAGCGGGGGGCGGCAGCATCATCGCCGGTACGGAAATCGCCCCAGTTGCCCTGCGTTTCAATCAGCAATTCTTTCTGGCCCATGTTTACCATCGCATCGGTAATACTGGCATCGCCATGGGGGTGGTATTGCATGCTTTGCCCTACAATATTGGCTACTTTATTAAAGCGGCCATCATCCATTTCCTTCATAGCATGGAGGATGCGGCGCTGTACAGGTTTAAGGCCATCCTCTACGGCAGGCACAGCACGTTCTAAGATAACGTATGATGCATAATCCAGAAACCAGCCTTTGTATAAATCGGTAACGCCGGTGGTTTCGTTGTTGGTGTTTTCAAATACTTGTTCTTCGTTAATCATGTTACTTAAATTCACTTGTTTACTTATTTGGAGAGCTGTTTAAAGTTTAAGGTTCATCCGCCGTGGCGGATAAAGTTCTGCGGGTTTGCCTTTGCTCACTTTTTATCACGGGTTGCTTCTTTTACCGTTTTCTTTTGGAGATGGGAGCCATTACTATTTTAAGGTGACATTAGCACAGTTTAACCCATAGAATTACGGGGCTCTATCAGAGATATATTTTCATGGCATTATCTCCCTATGCAAATTCTTATCAACTTTTGAAATGACCGAACTTTTGAAAAGTTTGACTCAAGCTATCGTAGTCAAAAACTACAAGGAGCATAATACTATGAGGTCCGGAGATCGCAGGTGTTCGAACCTCTTTGAAATGCCTGATTTTATTACGGTTTTCTGTAGGAACGTGCCTTGTGGCACGTTCAGCAGAGAAGCAGATTTCATCATAAAATTAGCCTTTTCTCCATTTCAGAACACGCCATTAGGCGTGTTCCTACATAAAATTCAATACATCATCAAGGTTTCAAATACCTATGGTCTGGAGACTTCGTAGTGCAGTAAACTCTACTCTCCTTACAAAACCTGCTTTTTTGTGCAACGGTTTTACTTCCATTATTCCATTTCATCCTCCACTACATCTAATACTTTTTTCCGGGAAGGCAACAACGGATCACGTAATTCAAATTCTTTCATGCCCTTCACCTCGCCCCGTACTTCCCAGCCGCTTTCAGGCAGCATTTGTTTGATCCGCCACAGTAAAAACATATCGCCGGTTGTTTCTTTTTCCTTACTAAAAAACCGGGTAAAAATTTTAAACGGTTTTGTAAAGTCTCCGGTGATGTACCTGCGTAATGTTTCATCATAATATTCCACAGGATACAAGCTTAGTTTTTTGCCACCTTCCAGCAGCCGTACATACGAGCCAGCAGCCATAATCCGGCTCCATTCATCGCTATCCATTTCAAATTCGGATGGCGTAACTATCCTTGCTAATTTTTTTGCTTTCAAAAATTCCCGTGGCGGAATTTTATGGAGGTTTGTTGGGTAAAACAAAGCGCCCTGTTCATTGATGAATGGCAGGTTGTTGAGGTATAAAATAAAGATGCGGCCCTGGTAAGGTCTCAGGTAATGCAGCAGCCAATAGTAACCACATACATCATGCTTGTTTTGTCCGGCCCAGATCCAAACAGTTTCATTTTCGTTTCCGGTTAACTGGTCAATTAATTTTTCTACCGTACGGCCATCATTTACCGTATCTGTATTGGCATGGCCGTCGTAATCACCGCCATGCAACAATTTTACCCACCAATGGCGGCGGACTTCAGCACCTTCCGGTGTGTAGATACTTTCCAAAGGCCCAACGGCGTATTCGTCTTTTATTTCTACGATATCGCCGGATAGCGTTTCATCCAGTTCAATGGCTTTTTGTAATACATCAACATCGGCGGCGTTAAAAACAATATGTAACATAATAAATAATATATGCCAAAACAGGTTGAGTTCTTAATTTACAATAGCTTTCTATTTCTTTAGCAAACAAATAATATTCCTGTAGGATGGTAACTGGTTACAAGTCTAAAATTCCTGTTAGTTTTTAATACAAATCAAATTTTCCCTGCTTCTCGAAATTGAAAAATTGTGCGCCTTCATCACCTCATTAAAAAGATGGGTTACGCCAGGTTGTAATCCTTCATGAAGCTCAATGAATATCGCTTTTACTTTAGAAAGCCATTTTGAAACATCCCCGGAAAATAATTTTTTCTCAGCACCTTCAATATCAATTTTTAAAATATCCACCTGCTCCCAACCCATTTGTTTCATAACTACATCAATAGTAATTGAGTGGACTGAATTTGCATCGGGAATTGGCACCTCTTCTGTTTCAAATGACCAGCTATCTGTACGGTTGTGCATTTTAATATTGAGATAACATTCTTTATCCCATACGCCTCTTTTCATGGAAGTGATCAGCGGATAATGTTCCGTATTCCTTTTAATCATTTCAAAATTTTCTGTGTCAGGCTCAATGGCCACAATTGCTGATCCGGGGAATTTCTTTAAAAAATAAACTGCTGACAACCCGATATTGGCGCCACAATCGATAATGTTTTTTACTTCAAAAGGAATTTTTACGTCGTACCCCCTGGCAACAAATATCTGGTCAAAGACCAAAACATCCGTTTTTAAAACCCGCAGATAAATGGGATAAGGATAAGGATGTAAGACGAGTTTCACTTCTTTTTTTTGACAAAGAAACTTTTGAAAATATCCGTAACCCCTGCCAAAAGCCTAACCGCTGCAGATACCTGTAAAAACGTATCAAAAAATGCTTCATAAGTTTCCTGTGAAGTTGATGATTGGATTTATTAAAAAACAAGCTGTTGCTAACGAGAAACAGATTATTTTAATGTAGTTCGATCCGATTAATTTCTGCAACAGATTGTTTGTGAATTAGCAATTTTTATACTTTAGATTGGTTTCTTAAATATCATCTCTGAATTACTTATCAATAAATAATCTTAAGTATGCGAACAAAATCAGATGAGGTTAATACGCTTGTCCTTTAGATTCGCCAATTGCCTTTAACCTTAAAAACGGCTGTTTTGTATTTGTATGCTGTTATGCTGTTATTGTTTTACCATGGCTTATTTTGTGAGAATAAATCTAACCGCCGGCAGCGGCTCATTAACCTCTTGTCAGGGTTCACTACCCATGCAATGATACAATCCGCTGCCGGCTTTTTTCCCTTAGTGGCCATATAACAATTAGGGTTCAATACCCATTATTAAGGACTTGGACCGATGGGGCAAAATGGTTAGATCAATCACAAATCTAAAACCTTCAACATGAACACAGACACAAACATTAGTACAAAAATTTTCATGGGTATCGATGTATCAAAGCTCTCTTTCGATGCTTCTCTGATGAAAGTTGTCAACCATCAAAAGCAAGCCATCCAAACCGCCCGTTTTGACAACACTGACCAGGGCTTGAAAGCTTTTGAGAAATGGCTTACAACCCACCAGGCACCCATGGATGAGACTGCTTTGCTGGTAATAGAGAATACCGGCATCTATCACCGCATTATCTGGAGCTTTTGCACAGATAAAAACCTGCCCATCCATATCGGCAATGCCGCTCACATCAAGTGGAGCTTCGGCATAGCCCGTGGCAAGAATGATAAGATAGACAGCCTGCGCCTTTGCCAGTATGCACAAAAGCATGCCGATGACATACAAGCCACACCAGCATTGAACCCGGTGCTCATGCAGCTCAAAGACCTGGTTACTTCCCGGACGCATTTACTCTCCCAGCTCAACAGCAACAAGACGTATCTCAAAGAGCTCAGCAATGTGAGTGACCCAGTGGTTCAAAAGCACCTGCAGGCAGCTTACAAAACAGCCATCGACGGCATTGCAAAATCAATTGAAAGCCTGGAAGCCATGATCGTAAAAACAATAGCAGACAATACAGCTTTTGCCACTAATTACACTTTATTGCTCAGTGTGCCAGGTATCGGTCACATAACAGCCGTGTACCTGATTTGCTGTACCAACAATTTTGCCGGTAAGATAAGTGGTAAGCAGTTGGCCTGTTATGCTGGTGTAGCTCCCTTTGCCGAGACGAGCGGAACGAGCATAAAGGGCAAGAACAAAGTACATAAGATGGCTAACAAAGATCTCAAGAAACTCTTGCACCTGTGCGCCTTATCTGCTATACAATACTGCGATGAACTGAAGACTTATTATCAGCGCAAAAAAGCAGAAGGAAAGCACAGCATGAGCATCCTCAATGCGGTAAGAAACAAAATAGCATTGCGGGCAGTGGCAGTCGTCAACAATCAAAAGAAATATGTAGACCACACTAAAATCGCCGCTTAAAAAAGACCAAAATAGTTTTGTTTAAATCATAACAATCATTGCGAGGGTTCCTGCCCGTGGCAATCCCCAACAAAAACCGGTAGATTGCTTCGCTGGGCAAGAACCCAAGCTCGCAATGACAAGAAGTTAGCCTGATTACTATTTAATAGTCAGTACCCTTTATTATCCATTTTCTATTACGCCAACTCCCCCACTAAATCCAGTTCAATCCGCAGGTTATCTATAATAAAATTTTGCCGTTCCATGGTGTTTTTGCCCATATAATATTCCAGCAAGCCTTGTATATGGTCGCCGGTTTCTAAAAGCACGGGTTGCAGGCGCATATCGCCCCGGATAAATTTACCAAATTCCTCCGGCGAAATTTCGCCGAGGCCTTTAAAACGGGTTACTTCCGGCGCTTTACCAATCTTTTTCATAGCTGCCTGCTTTTCTTTTTCGTCGTAGCAGTAAATAGTTTCCTGCTTGTTGCGTACCCTAAACAACGGTGTTTCCAGAATATACAGGTGTCCTTTTTTAACCAGTTCCGGAAAAAACTGCAGAAAGAAAGTCATCATCAGCAGCCGGATGTGCATGCCATCCACATCGGCATCGGTGGCCATAATTACCCGGTTATAGCGCAGGCCTTCCAGCCCATCTTCAATATTCAGGGCATGTTGCAGCAGGTTGAACTCTTCATTTTCGTACACCACTTTCTTGGTTAATCCAAAGCAGTTAAGGGGTTTACCCCGCAGGCTAAAAACAGCCTGTGTATCTACATTGCGGCTTTTGGTAATACTGCCGCTGGCACTATCGCCTTCAGTTATAAAAATGGTGCTTTCCAGTTGCCTGGCCAGAAAGTCGTCTTTGCCTTTTACAGGTGGTTCAGAATCCAGGTGAATATGGCAATCCCGTAGTTTCTTATTGTGCAGGTTGGCTTTTTTAGCCCGTTCGTTCGCCAGTTTTTTAATACCCTGGAGTTCTTTACGTTCCCGTTCACTTTGCTCCACCCGCTTTTTTAATTCATCTGCTACTTTCGGATTCTTGTGCAGGTAGTTATCCAGTTCCCGGCTTAAAAACTCCTGAATGAAGTTCTTCATGGAAGGGCCGTTCTCGTACACCACCGTGCTGCCCAGCTTGGTTTTGGTCTGGCTTTCAAAAACCGGCTCCTGCACCCGTACGCTTACGGCTGCCACAATGCTCTGGCGTACATCGGCGGCATCGTAATCCTTCTTGAAAAAATCACGGATCGTTTTTACATACGCCTCCCGGAATGCCTGCTGGTGCGTACCGCCCTGCGTAGTGAACTGGCCATTTACAAATGAGTAAATGTCTTCACCGTAATCATTATTGTGGCTAAGTGCAATTTCAATATCCTCCCCCTTTAAGTGAATAACCGGGTAGCGTAGTTCATCGGCATTGGCTTTGCGGCTCAATAAATCGTACAGGCCGTTTTTACTGATGTATTTTTTACCATTATACACTACCGCCAGCCCGGCATTCAGGTAACAGTAGTTCCAAAACTGGTTTTCGAGGTATTCGCCTACAAAGTGATAATTTTTAAAATGGGTTTCATCCGGCAGAAAGATCACTTCCGTGCCGTTGGCGTCGGTTGTTTTTTCTTCCCGGCTTTCCCGCTTTAAAATGCCTTTTTCAAATTCAGCGGTTTTTAGTTTGCCTTCTCTAAAACTGGTCACCTTAAAATAGCTGCTCAAGGCATTTACTGCCTTGGTACCTACACCGTTTAGCCCCACCGACTTTTGGAAAACCTTGCTATCGTACTTGGCGCCGGTGTTTATCTTACTAACCACATCTACCACTTTGCCCAACGGAATACCCCGGCCATAATCCCGGACCGTTACGATCCCTTTATCAATCGTTATCTCCACACTTTTGCCGTAGCCCATGGTATGTTCATCAATACAGTTATCCATTACCTCTTTCAGCAGCACATAAATGCCATCATCAGGGCTGCTGCCATCGCCTAATTTACCAATATACATACCAGGACGCAGGCGAATGTGCTCCTGCCAGTCAAGCGTACGTATGCTGGCTTCCGTATATTCCATTACTCTGGTTTTTGTAGCTGTCATTGTATACTTCGGAGGTTATTTGTAATCCTTCAAATATACAATACAAACCCGGTTTTGCTAAATTTTGTAGTAAAAAATCTGTTATCGTTTATCAGCAAAGAAAATTGTTTTCTTAAAACGGCATGTTTTTTATCATTTACTTTGAGCCTCAAATAAACCCTAATATTAACAATGAAACTGAAACATTTTTTTACAGCTTTGGTATTATTAGCTGTTTTGGCAATAACAAGCTGTAAAACCAGCTTTAAGAAGGAGGCACTGGTAGGCAAGTGGAAAGTAACTGATGTAGCAAGCAAAAGCCCCGGGCTAACACCTGCATGGAAAGCACAATATATGGAACAAGGAAATACGATTGAATTTACGAAAGATGGTAACTATACTGCCTGGTCTAAAGGAAAAGAGGATGATAAAGGCACTTATACCTTATTAGAAGACGGCAAAACGATTGTTACAAAACCAGCCAAGGGGGCAGATCACACTATTCTTATGAAAGAACTTACTAAAGACAAAATGATTGCTACTTTAGGCGTACTCGATCTCACTTTTGAACCATCTAAATAAACAAAACCATGAGTATTTTTGACAAGGTGGGCGCAATGGCCGCCGATGCTGCCAAGCAAGCGCAAGCAAGTGCCAACCCACCGGCACAAACTGGAACAACTGCCACCCCGGTTGATGCTACACCTACTACAGGTGCTTCTACGGATAATGTGGCGGCACAGGGTGTAAAGCTGACGGTTACTACCCAAAGCAGTAACCTGAACATCCGTAGTACACCAAGTACGGATGGCGAAATTGTCGGCAAGGCTGCACATGGCGAATCCGTTACCCTGGTTCGCCGGGAGTCGGACGACTGGTGGATGATCCGTACGGAAGCCGGTGAAGAAGGATACGCTTCTTCCCAGTATTTAACGCTTGAGTAATTGCCATTTGGTAACTGATTAAAGGATGTCTGAAAAGGGCATCCTTTTTATTTTTTACCATTTACCGGAAATACATGGGGCAATACCAAAAGCGAACAGGTAACGGACAACCTGCCGGCAAGCAGGTAAGCAAATTCAATACGGCAATCTTAATTCTACAGGTAATCCTAAGGAAACCATAGCCGCTTTCTGCTCCTTTTATATTTGGGCAAAAGTCAAAATAAGGTTCCTGCTTGCCAGTGGGGAATGCAGGATTCGTATTTTTGGCCTAACCTATCTCAATCCTTTATATGGAGCTTACGATCAATATACCGGCACTACTTTTTCCTGCCATTACGCTGATGATGCTGGCTTATACCAACCGGTTCTTAGGCTTGTCTGCCCGCATACGAAGCCTGCATGAAAAGGCCCTGCAGGCAACAGAACGTACGGGCGTTATTAAGCAAATTAAAAACCTGCGGCTGAGGCTACACCTGATCCGCTATATGCAGCTATTTGGGTCTTTTAGCTTTGCCATGTGTATTGTTTGCATGTTTTTTATTTACTGCCGTTACCAATGGTGGTCACATTTTACGTTTGCCATTAGCCTTGCCGCCCTGTTTGTTTCCATTCTTATTTCGCTTTGGGAAATACAAATCAGTACCCGTGCCATGGATGTGGAACTGAGCGATATTGAGGAATTAAACCAAGAGTCGCTGGCCGGGTATATTAAAAGCAGTTTTACAAGAGAAAAGTGAAGCTTTTAAATAGACTATGTTACATATTTAGGTAACCAGAGGCTACAGAATAATACTGCGAAGCGAGGACGCTTCGCACAGCAGACAGATGTAAGACCAGGAGCCTGTAATGTTAGAAACATTTATCAGGAGTAGTTTTTTGTAGGAACACGCCTAATGGCGTGTTCTGAAATTGAGGGAAGGCTGATTTTATAATGAAATCAGCCTCCCTGCTGAACGTGCTGCAATGCACGTTCCTACAAAAACCGTAATAAAACAGCCACGCCGCCGGGCGTGGCTGTAATAAAAAGTCAGGTTGCTCCATTACACTTTCAGCTTTGCCATATAGGCGGCACTTACTTTTGCCGCCTCCAACGGAGAACCACTTGGATAAGCTTCCTGCTCAACGATGTAATATTTCATGCTATTGTCCTTCGCAGTTCGTAATATTTTTGCAAAATCAATACTGCCTGTTCCTACATCAACGGAGTTTTTGCCGTTGTCGGTTCCCGGTGTTTTGCTCCTGTCTTTTACATGGCAAAGGGTAAACCGGTTTTTGTATTTGTTGAGCCAGGCTTCCGGATCCTGCCCGGCAGCCACTACCCAGTAAATATCCATTTCAAAATCTACCAGGCCGGCATCTGTTCCCTGCATCATTATATCCTGGGGAAACTGACCTTCCTGTAGCTTAAAGGAGTAGTCGTGGTTATGATAGCCAAAACGGATCCCGTTCTTTTTACAGATTTCTCCTTTTTGGTTGAATGTGTCTGCGAATTTTTTAAAATCGTCCAGTGATTTTTGTGGACCGAGGTACGGGCAGAGCAGGTACTTCATACCAATAGCCGCCGCATCGGCAGCTTTCTTTTCAAAATCCTTATTGATATCACAGTGGGAGGAAATGATTTTCATTCCCAGGTCATCCATGTATTTTTTGAATTCCGTATTGCTCATTCCCCAGAACATACCCTGTGCACCTTCGTAACTTTCTACTTGTTTGTAGCCAAAGGAAGCCACCTGCTTTAACACATCCCTGGGATTTTTCGGCAGTTCGTCCCGCAGGCTGTACAATTGTAATCCATATTCTTTGATGTTGCCACCACCGGCACCACCTGCGCCACCACTTCCGGTTGCAGAATGCATGTTTTTACAGGCAAAATTGGTGAGTGCCAGTCCGGCTGCTGCGCCAGCAGATAATTTGATAAAGTTTCTTCTGTTTTGCATAGTTGCTTTTTGGTTTTAAATACCCTCACCCCCGGCCCCTCTCCACAGGTGGAGAGGGGTGCCTCTACATAATTGTAAATGATAAAATTCATCAGCGGGTTCAGGAATGACGGGGTGCTCAATAGATATTCTAATTCGAATGGTGCCAACGCCACTCCTGTATCTTTCCTGAATTGCTGTCCGGCCCATGAAAACAAAACCGAACCTAGTAACCCGTGATGATTAACAGAGCAATGCCGACACTATGATATCTCATGACTTATATCTCATAATTCATATCTTTTTTGTGTGGGCCAGATCCTTTCAGGATTGGAATACAAGGGTGTGATCATTCCGCCCAGGCTTTATCGCCTTTGTTATAGGCAAGGGCGCCATCATATTTACCAGGCACTGGTATATGCCTGAGTGTTTCAGTCATGCCGGTTTTGGAAGTAAAGAAGCCCAGCAGTGTCAGTTGTTTCATTAGGGTGTAATAGTGTTTTGGCGAAGACTCAAATTGCTTCTGGTCTTTAGATGGCACTTTTTGGTTTATGGTCTCATATTCGGCCCGGCGGCTTTTATCGATCGTCACATTTTTGTCGTTGTACGCTTTGGATTCTTTTTCCAGGGTTACCAGAAAGTCGTGGCGCTGCTGTGGTGTACATTCCATAAAAGTTTTGCCATTTGCTTCTTTGCAGGCTTTATCCAGGGTAGCCATGCCTTCGGTAAAAGCGGTTTGCTCCTGCTGGCTGTAGCAATCGGTTACCATGGTTTTCATGAACTCACCAATTTTAGCTGCTTTTGCTCCCGGCGTATTCGTGGCTGGTATAATGGTTTCGCCTACCTCGTCCAAAAATGCCAGATCAGTAGCTGTAAAAGCTGCTGCTTGTTTGTCGGCCGTTTTGCAACCGGTTAAAAAAGCTTCACCGCCTACTACCAGGGCACCGGTTGCCAGGGTTATCATTTTAATTAATTCTCTGCGATCCATAGTTGTTCGTTTTGATGTTTGAATCAATTCACTCGTTCACCTGTTCTGAGCTTTTGAATTAAAAATAAATGTTCAATTTAAAACTCAGGGAGGTTGAAAATACTTAAGGTTTGGAAATGTAAGAATGTGTGAACAAGTGAACCAGTAAACATGTGAACTTAATTAGAGGTTTCCTTTTTTTAGTTCGCTTACCGCAAAGTCGGCAGCTCGTGCTGTTAAAGCCATATAGGTGAGAGAAGGATTGACACAGGAGGCAGAGGTCATGCAGGCGCCATCGGTAACAAATACGTTCAGCGCATCCCATACCTGGTTGTGGCCATTCAGCACACTGGTTTTAGGATCACGTCCCATGCGGGCCGTACCCATTTCGTGTATACCCATTCCAGGTGCATAACCGCTATCGCTGATTTTTACATTTTTAACACCTGCAACCTCCAGCATTTCTTTTGCGTCATTTTTCATATCCTCCCGCATCTTCTTTTCATTCTCCTTTATTTCTACGTCCATGGCCAGCACGGGAAGCCCCCATTTATCTTTTGTGTTTTTATCAAGGGTAATTTTATTATCGTGGTACGGCAGCATTTCGCCAAATGCGCCCAGGTTTATATGCCATTCATCTTTGGGAATGCTCAAGGCATTTTTAAGATCAGCGCCGATTGTCATCTCTGCTATTTCGGCGCCACGGCCACGGCCGGCGCCGCCCTGGTAGCCAAAGCCGCGGATATAATCTCTTTTATCACCATTCACATTCCGGTAGCGAGGTATATAAATACCGGTTGGCCTTCTTCCATATTCATATTTATCACTAAATCCTTCTACAGTACCTGCTGCGCCAACCCGAAAGTGATGATCCATTACATTATGCCCCAGTTCGCCGCTGCTGCTGCCAAGTCCGTCTGGCCATATATCGGTGGCAGAGTTCATGAGCACCCAGGCCGAGTTTAAGGTAGAGGCACAAACGAAAACGATCTTAGAAGTAAAGTTGTAGGTCTTGTTGGTTTCTGCGTCCAATATTTCTACGCCGCTTGCCCGCTTTTTATCCTTATCGTACAAAATTTTTGTAACAATAGAAAAAGGCCGTACTGTAAGGTTACCGGTGGCCATAGCGGCAGGCAGTGTGCTGGATTGCGTACTGAAATAAGCGCCGAACGGGCAGCCCCTCCAGCACCGGTTGCGGTACTGGCAATTGGTACGGGCGGGCAGGGGTTGGGTAATATTGGCGCTACGGCCAATAATCATTTTGCGCATATTATTATAGTGCGCTTCCATTCGTTTTTTTACTTCCTTTTCTGCACAATTCAATTGCATAGCCGGCATAAATTCGCCATCGGGCAATACATCCAACCCTTCTTTACTACCCTGTATGCCGGCAAACTTTTCGGCGTGGCTATACCAGGGGGCTACATCCTCGTACCGGATGGGCCAATCCACCGCAATTCCGTCTTTGGCATTGGCTTCAAAATCTATGTTACTATGGCGGTAGCTTTGGCGGCCCCACATGAGGCTGCGGCCACCCACATGGTAGCCCCGGTACCAGTCGAACCGTTTTGTTTCGGTGTATGGGCTTTCCTTGTCTTTTACCCAGTAATCCAGTACAATTTCATTTAGCGGATAATCTCTTCTTAAAACCGGGTAATCGTTAATCATCTGCTGGGTGCGTTCGCCGCGGTGCGGAAATTCCCACAGCTCTTTGCTGGCATTCACATAGTCTTTTACGTGCTCAATGTTACGGCCCCTTTCCAGCATAATTACTTTCAGGCCTTTTTCGGTGAGTTCTTTGGCGGCCCATCCTCCGCTGATTCCGGAGCCGATTACAATAGCATCATAATGATTGTCTGGCATGCAATACGTTTTTTTATTTTTTAATACAGTATGGACCACATAGGCACATAGGACACATAAGAATACAAGGGTTTAGAAGGAAAAAGGAAGTAAATACAAGAGAAATGCAAATGAGTTAATGGTTGAGCAAATAGTTAACAAATTGAAATTTTCTTCTGGTAATCTAATTGTTTTTTTTTATCAAATTATGCATTGATTTCTTCTACTGTATTCTTCTACACTCTTGTTATCTGTTCTCTGTTTTTTATTTGTATTTTCTTATTTGTATTCCTATGTGAACCTATGTGAAAACTTATGTTCCTATGTGGTGAAAACCTAAACATCGCAGATGTTCACTGCCTGTTTTAAGGAAGCAAATTTGCCTTCGTTGTCTTTTCCAACTGGTATGAATTCCTGTGCCACATAATCGTTGAAGCCGGTAGCTAATATGGCTTTCATAATGGCCGGGTAGTACAGTTCCTGGCTGTCGTTTATTTCGTGTCGGCCGGGTACGCCCCCGGTATGGTAGTGGCCAAAATAGTCATGGTTGTCCTGAATGGTTCTGATCACATCGCCTTCGTCTATCTGCATGTGGTAAATGTCGTACAGCAGTTTAAAATTCGGCGAACCCAGTCGTTTGCAAAGCTCAACACCCCAGGCACTTTTATCGGCCATATAGTCTTTGTGATTCACCTTGCTATTCAGCAACTCCATCTGTATCATGACACCATTTTTTTCCGCCAGCGGCATAATTTGCTGTAATCCTGCTATGCAATTTTTTAACCCGGTTTCATCATCCATGCCATTGCGGTTGCCGCTGAAGCAAATTAAATTTTTGTACCCGGCTTTAGCTACCAGTTGTATATGCTCTGTATAATTTTTTATTAATGTTGGATGATACTGTTTGTCGTTCCAGCCGTTTACCAGGTTTATTTCAGCCCCATTGCACATAGAGGAAAAGATACCATGCTTTTTAAGTACCGGCCAGTCTTTAGGGCCTACCAGATCGATTGCAGCAAAACCGATTTTTTTTACCAGCAGGCATAACTCTTCTACCGGAATAAAATTATAAGTCCACTGGCAAACCGAATGTTTAATATTCCCTTTTAGCATACCATCATCTTTTGGTGGAGCCGCGTTGATATCCAAAGAAGGCAATGCAGAAAACAACAGTGAGCCGGTAGCGATCTGTTTTAATACTTTTCGCCGGGAGGATTTATTTTGCATTTTTTGAAATCATTTTCCGGTAGTGATTAAAAAGTAAGCGATTGCAAATAAGTTATGTAGAAAGAAGATTTACCCCTGCGATTCTTCATTTTCTGTTCTCTACCTCTATTTAATTTATTTCAGTTGCTTTACTTACATTATAATCCACCCGCAGGTTCAACTATTTTATCAGCCATCGGATTTTTGATACTTCCTACTGTTTTCTTTTCATCCTTAAAAGCAATCGCAAATAATAAGAATACACCTGCTGCTATGGCGGATGGAATTAGCCAGATCATTTTATAATCAAAACTTCCGTTGCTCAGTTTATAGGCATCTGTTATCATGCCTGCAATCTTAAAACCGACCAGCATTCCAATACCATAGGTAGCCAGGGTAATAAGGCCCTGTGCTGCACTTTTATATTGTTCACCGGCTTTTGCGTTGGTATAAATCTGGCCGGATACAAAAAAGAAATCGTAACAAATGCCATGCAGCGCAATACCGATGAGAAGCATAAAGCTTAAATCCCCGGCATTGCCAAAAGCAAACAAAGCATACCGCACTTGCCCAGGCCAGCATCCCTACCAGTATGGTTTTCTTGAATCCGAACCTGGTAAAAAAAACAGGAAGCAGCAGCAGGAAAAGCACTTCGGATATTTGCCCGATGGTCATTTTGCCGGTTGGGTTTGCCAGGCCGATATTAGATAAGAAAGGATGTGTATTCTGATAATAGAATGCGAGGGGAATACAAATAAGAATAGAAGCAACAAAGAAGATTGCAAAGTTTTTATCCCGTAGTAATTTCAGTGCATCCAACCCAAGGATCTGGCTGATGCTCACCTTTTCACCGGTGCTTTTTTTAGGGGGTGTTTTTGGCAGGGTAAAACTTAGTAAACCCAATACCAGCGACGCAATACCAGCCATCAAAAATGTGTTTTTCAAAAAACCTTTTGCGGTGTTTTCTGCCGAATCCCAATGGAAAAGGTAGCTGATTAACAGACCGGCTGCTATCCAGCCAATGGTTCCCCATACCCGGATACCGGAAAACTCTTTTTCAGGATTGGTCATTTGGTTGAACGACACAGAATTAACCAATGCCAGGGTGGGCATATACAAAATCATGTAGCCTAATACGTAGGGGTAAAATACCGTGATGTTATCGGAATGATACATCTGGTACATGAGGAATGCCCCAACAAGATGCAACCCGCCTAATATTTTTTCCGCATTAATATACCTGTCCGCAATAAGCCCAATAATAAACGGTGCAATGATGGCGCCCCAGGACTGTGTGGAGAAAACACTTCCACTCTGGCCGCCGGAAGCCTTCAGGTTATCGGATAAAAAAGTACCGAGCGTTACAAACCAGGAACCCCAGATAAAAAATTCCAGGAACATCATGGCCGAAAGCTGAACACGGATAGTTGATTTCATAGGCAGGTAAATAGTACAATCATTTGTTTTCCAAAAGCAACTTTAAAAAATAAATGTAATGGTTTTCAGTATAGTTTTAAATGATTAAAATATTTTCAGCCTTTCAATTACTATATCAAACGTTTGCAGAGCCATGGCAAAACTAAAAATGGGTATGATTGGTGGCGGGCCTGGTGCATTTATCGGCGCCATCCACCGCATAGCAGCCGGTATGGACGGCGAAATAGAACTGGTTTGCGGGGCCTTTAGCAGCGATGCCGGAAAATCGAAACAAATGGGAACGCAACTGAAGGTAGCTGCCAGCAGAACCTATGCCTCCTACGCCGAAATGATTGCACAGGAAGCAAAATTGCCGGAGGAGGAGCGAATGGATTTTGTAAGCATCGTTACGCCCAATCATTTACATTTTGAACCGGCTAAGCTGGCGCTGGAAAATGGATTTCATGTGGTGCTGGATAAGCCTATGACGTTTGACCTGGCGGAGGCCAAACAGCTACAAGAAGTGGCTGAAAAGAGCGGAAAGCTGTTTTGCCTGACGCATACCTATACCGGCTACCCTATGGTAAAAGAAGCCAAACAGCAATTGGGTAGCGGCAAGTTTGGAAAAATAAGAAAAGTATATGTGGAGTACCCGCAGGGTTGGCTGAGTACTTCGCTGGAAGATACCGCCAATAAACAAGCCGGCTGGCGCACCGACCCTACCAAGAGCGGCATTGCCGGGGCCATGGGCGATATTGGAACGCATGCATTTAATTTAGCCGAATATGTAACAGGATTACAAGTAAAGGCCATTTGTGCCGACGTAAACACTGTGGTGGAAGGCCGGAAACTGGATGATGACGGGGCCGCCCTTTTGAAATTTGATAACGGGGCAAGCGGCACGCTGATGGCCACACAGGTAGCAGCCGGGGAGGAAAACAATGTAAAAATAAGGGTGTATGGAGAGCAGGGCGGCATTGAATGGCAGCAGGAAGACGCCAACACGTTATTGGTAAAATGGCTGGATAAACCTGTTGAAGTATGGCGGGCGGGTACCGGTTATCTGAGTTCATTGGCGAAGCATAATTGCCGTACACCGGGCGGCCATCCCGAAGGTTACCTGGAAGCATTTGCCAACCACTACCGCAATTTTGCATTGTGTGTACAGGCACAAAAGAGGGGTGAGCAGCCGGCGGCAGAATGGCTTGATTTCCCGGGCATAGAAGCAGGAGTAAGGGGAATGTTGTTTATTGAAAAAGTAATTGAAAGTGGAAAGAGTGATGAGAAATGGGTAGCTTTTTAATTACAATGGGTTGAGAGCCGTTGCAATGCATGAATACAACGGATTAAAATCCGTTGCTACAAAATGGGTCGTGCCTACGGCACTTTGAGGGTGGGGAATAACGTGTAGTGCCGTAGGCACGATTCATATTGTAGCGCAGGGTTTTAACCCTGGGAACCGTAGGCACGATTCATATTGTAGCGCAGGGTTTTAACCCTGGGCCCTTGTTTGGAAACGGATGCACGGCAATGAACCAATAAATAAAATTTTACATATATGACCACCATCAAAGGCCCTGGTATTTTCCTTGCCCAGTTTATGGGAGATGCCGAACCCTTTAATAATTTAAAATCCATATGCGAATGGGCGGCTGCACTGGGTTACAAAGCCGTGCAGATACCCACCTGGGAAAGCCGCCTGATAGATTTGCAACAAGCCGCCGAAAGCAAAACCTACGCAGACGAAATAAAAGGGATTGTGCAGGATTGCGGACTGCAGATTTCCGAGTTGGCTACCCATTTACAGGGTCAGTTGGTTGCTGTGCACCCGGCATACGATAGCTTGTTCGATGCCTTTGCGCCGGAAGCGTTGAAAGGCAATCCGAAAGCCCGGAACGAATGGGCCATCCAACAGGTAAAGTATGGCGCCAAAGCTTCTCAAAATCTGGGCCTGACGGCTCACCCTACTTTCAGCGGATCGTTGCTTTGGCATACCTTCCACCCCTGGCCGCAGCGGCCTGCCGGGCTGGTAGAAGAAGGCTTTAAGGAATTGGGGAAACGGTGGCTGCCCATCCTGAATTATTTTGACGAATGCGGTGTGGATGCCTGCTATGAAATTCATCCCGGCGAAGATTTGTTTGATGGCGAAACGTATGAACGGTTTTTACGGGAAGTAAATAATCATCCCCGTGCCTGCCTGCTGTACGACCCCTCGCATTTTGTGCTGCAGCAGTTGGACTACATTCAGTACATTGATTTTTATCACGAACGGATTAAAGCCTTTCATGTAAAAGATGCCGAGTTTAACCCTACCGGCAGGCAAGGTACTTTTGGCGGCTACCAAAGTTGGGCCAACCGGGCTGGCCGCTATCGTTCGCCGGGCGACGGCCAGGTTGATTTTAAAAAGATTTTCAGCAAGCTTACGCAGTACGATTATGCCGGCTGGGCAGTGATGGAATGGGAGTGCTGTATTAAGCATCCGGAAGATGGCGCCAGAGAAGGCGCCGCATTCATCAACGATCATATTATAAGGGTAACAGAAAAAGCGTTTGACGATTTTGCTGCCGGCGAGGTAAGCGAACAAAACAACCGGTCCTTATTAGGGCTGAACTAAAATTAAAATTCATTGTACACTTTAAACAAAAAATCAGCAATATGAAAATGTTATTTATTCCCGTTTTTTTAGTAGCGCTGTTAACCGCCTGTGGTGGCGGTGGCGGGACCAAGCAGGAAATAAAAACAACGGCGGATAGCGGAGAGAAAAAAACAGCGCCTGATATGTCTAACAACCCGGATTATAAAGCAGGGCTGGCACTGATTTCCAATAGTGACTGCTTTACCTGCCATAAAATTGAAGACAAACTGGTTGGCCCGGCTTACCGGGAGGTAGCCAACAAATATGCCACTGCAGGCGATACGGCTGTACAGTACCTGGCAGGCAAAATAATTAAGGGTGGAAATGGCGTATGGGGCGAAGTAATGATGACGCCGCATCCTACCGTATCGAAACCGGATGCCGAAGCCATGGCAAAATATGTTTTACTCTTAAAAAACTAATAACCGTGTTTAAATTTCTGGCAGCGATGGTATGCACTGCAACATTGGCTTGCAACGGAATTTTTTAAGCTAAAACGCAGCACAAATAATAAAGCTTTTTAAATTGTGTGTCTTTTCAGTTTAATTTTGGACGCTATTGCGTAATTTTTTTATGAGTGTACATTATCGGAGAGCAGAAATATAAAAAATTTTTATATTTCTGCTCTCATTAGGCCGTTATGGGCAACCCGTTTGACAATCTATGCAATCGACAAATCCCAAAGACATACTGCAGACATTGCATTTAATTCGGGCAGGACTTGCAAGCGGGCTTTTGCCAAAAGAGGAAGCGATTGATTGGGCTGACAAAATAATTACTAAAGATGAGCAGCCTGATATTTTCTTTATAGACTTGGCTTTATCAAGTTCAAAAAGTAAGAATGACATTATCCATTATTTCAATAAATATCTACACTTCGAAAATCCAGCCATTCAAGGGCGGCCTTTACTTGGACTTTTATACAAACAATTTTCAAGCGGACAATTGACACTTGAACAAACTGTTAGGCAACTTTTCAGGCTAAAATTTGAAGCCGTTTTTACTGAAACAGAAGAAAGCTACATTTATTCAATTGACGACTATTTTGACTGTGCAAAACACAATATTTATGGAACACTTGAAGACGCTTACGCTCAAGTTGACAAGTTCCTGAGTTTTTACAAGGACTATTGTCTTGACAACGCTGAACAATGGCAGGACTTAGATTTGAGAGTTGAAAACAAACTTGACCAAGGCACCAACTTTAGATAGGAACAAGAAAGAATAGCACAAGCAACGGTACAAAAGTGAATAAACTTTGGTGGAAATTTTGGTGACACAAGCAGGCTGACATTGAAGGGCATGCCTGCAACAGGCGGTTTAGCTTCGCTGAGAATAGTTGGTAATAGGGCGGGGCGACGAATATATTCTCAACTTTTTGTTAGCTATTCGGATTCAGTGCCAGCAGACGAATGATGCCAGGCTATAGTTTCTTACCATCAACAATTTTAACTTTATTCAGCAGCAGTTACGGGCTAACGATTTTCAAACACCTCACCATCGGCAATATTTGTTCATTATCGGTAATGGCAAAATAGCCAACTTCACTAAAGTCAGCGAAGCGACTGGTAACTATTACAATGGAAGAATTTATAACATTCATAAAAACCATCATCGGGATAGATGATTTGGATTTACAACTTGTACTTTCCAAATGTACCGAAAGGCAAATTCCCAAAGGAAAGCTGATTCTCAAGAAAGGACAAATTGCGAATCAGTATTTTTTTATTGTAGCAGGTGGTGTTCGTTTTTTTTATGAAGCGAACGACCAGGAAAATACAACCTGGGTAGTGTTTAAAAATGAATTTTTCACCGAGATTTCAAGCCTCAATCCACAGAAGCCATCACGGTTTAATATTGAAGCCATAGAAGATACCGAACTGGTTGTGATTGATAAAAAAGATATGGACTTTTTATACGGACATATCGCCGTTTGGGAAGCGTTTGGCAGAAAAATATGGGAGGCGATGTCAGTGAGAATGATAGACCAGATTCTAAACTTTCAAACCTTGTCAGCCGAAGAACGGTACCTGGAATTTATGAACAATTCCGAGTTCATGCAAAAGGTTCCTGTCAAGCAATTAGCTGCCGTTCTTGGCATTACACCCAATGCACTAAGCCGGATCAGGAAGAACATCCGCTAATATTCATTATCTACCTTTTGGTAGTTTTAGCCCTTCGGAAGCATTCTACTTTTGTGTCATTATAAATGATGACTCAAATGAAAGACAATACAGCAGTACCTCAGAACAGTTATTCTGACGAAGAATTAATCAAAAAATTCCCTGGTTTTACCAATCAGTATGCAACCGTTAACGGGGTAAAATTACATTATGTAGAAGGCGGTAGCGGTATGCCTTTAGTTTGCTTGCCAGGCTGGCCGCAAACCTGGTATTCATACCATCCTGTTGCAACGGAGCTTGCAAAAACATACCGGGTAATCATCGTTGATATAAGAGGTATGGGCAGTTCGGAAACACCCGAATCAGGCTACGATAAAAAAACAATGGCAACGGATGTTCTGGAACTTGTACAGAAGCTTGGATTCACCAAAGTTCATATCATGGGTCATGATATTGGCGGCATGGTAGCCATGAGTTTTGCTTTTAATTATCCTGAATTTACAGAAAAGCTGATCGTTGCAGACGGTTCGCACCCAACTGAAGGAATGATGCAAATGCCATTGATGCCTGCTGCGGGTACATTTAATGAAAAAATGGATGCCAACAGGCCTTACGCCTGGTGGATGGGATTTAACCAGGTAAAAGGGTTGCCGGAAAAAATATTAGAAGGACGCTTCCAATACCTGCTGGATTGGCTCTTTCACTACGTGATGATTGATGATAGTAAAATGACTTCATTTGAAAGAGCCGTCTATGCTTCTGTTTATAACGAAGCAGAGCGTATCAGGGCTTCTAATGCCTGGTATCAAACGTTTACGCAGGATATCGAAGATGCAAAAATTTATCAGCAACTTACCATGCCTGTGTTAGGGATTGGCAGTTATATCAGTTATAACTACCTGAAAATGGGATTGCCATATGTAGCAAAAAATGTAAACGTAACAGGAATTTTAGATAGCGGGCATTACTTATACGAGGAACAACCGGAACAGGTGCTCCATGCCGTTGCAAACTTCCTGGCAAAATAGATAAATTAAAAAGCAATTAAAAATTTAGAAATGAAAAAAGCAATTTTAGTAGCCGGTGCTACCGGCAATTTAGGAAACAGGATCTGCAGGGAATTAGTGAAAAGAGGTGCAGCAGTAAGCGCCATCGTTCGAACTGCTACCGACCCTGAAAAAATAAAAGTTCTTGAAAAAATGGGTGTTAAGGTTCTCGAAGTGGATGTAAACAACATTGATGACATTGCAAAAGCATGTACAGGTATAGATTGCGTGGTGTCGGCGCTGGCAGGTTTGGGCGATGTAATTGTTGATTTACAAAAAAGGATTTTGGATGGTGCTATAAAAGCCGGCGTTTCAAGATTTATTCCCTCCGACTTTTGCTCGGATTACAATGATTTGGTTCCGGGTGAAAACAGGAATTTTGATTTAAGAAGAGAATTTAAAGCGTATCTGGACAGCACTTCCATACAAGCCTCTTCTGTTTTCAATGGAGCTTTTGCCGACATATTGAAATATAATACACCGGCTTTAAATGTAAAGGACAAGAGTATTGGTTACTGGGGCGAAAAAAAGGACTGGAAATTAGATTTCACTACCATGGATGATACCGCTGCCTTTGCAGCCGAAGTGGCTTTGGACGATAACGCACCAAGAGATTTGCAGATTGCAAGTTTCCAGATTAGCCCCAATAGGATATGGGCTGATGTGAAAGAAGTAACAGGTCAGGAATTTAAAATCTATCAGCTATCAAGTCTTGAAGACTTTGCACAATTTATAAAAAAACAAAGAGCTGAAAACCCGGCGGGAGAAAATGAGTTGTATGCAAAATGGCAGCAAAGCCAGTATATGTATTCGATGTTTTCAACGCAACACCGGCAATTGTCTAATGAACGTTATAAAAACCTTACCTGGACAACAGGTTTGGCGTATATAAAGTCCTTCGTAAAATAAAAATAACTATGAAGAGCCTAATACAAATCAGGGACTTTCCCTTTTACCAGGATAATTATGGCAAGGTCATTTTACAATGGACAAACCCAGCCTGTGCTGCACTTTGTAGAAGCCTTTCAAGCATCCGATTGCGATTTGCAAGAAGTGGCTTCATTTTTTTCCATGTTACTTGTCTGTTCATCGTATAACCGTCACCCGCAGGAAAGTGGCAGGAATGGAAGTAGTGTTATTGTCGGTGCTTTGGTTTTTACTGGTAAACAAGTCTTCTAATTCACGCTGTAACTCCGAAGCCTTACCATTCTTTTCAGCGGCTTCAAAAGCATTCATAGTGGGGCCGTAGTAGTTTTTAAATCTGTCCAGAAATGCTGATGGAGCAAAGGGTGTATTAAATATAAACGTATCCCTGATGAAGGATATATTTTCTTTTGCCACGCCGACACTGGTAAATCTTTCTATCACATTGCTTTCTACACCCCACAACATCGGACTAATGAAACCTTCCGGTGGCGGTGGCGTGTAGGCAGCGCTGATCTTTAATATCTGTGCTACAAGCGTAGGATCTCCCGGTATCCAGTTACCCATTATGATCCTTCCACCCGGCCGGGTAACACGAACCATCTCCCGGGCTACATCAAATGGTCTGGGTGCGAACATGGCGCCAAAAATACTTACCACCAAATCAAAAGAAGCATCCTTCAGTTCATGCAAATCGGTTGCATCGCCTTCCTGAAAAGTACAATTGCTAATCCCTTCCGCTTTTACCCGTTTGTTTCCTGCTTCCACCAAATTGGTTGCAATGTCAACACCAGTGACATGAGCTCCGAGTTGTGCTTCCGGTATGGCGGTAGTGCCATCGCCGCAACCAAGATCAAGAACAGCAAGACCTTCCGTAATTCCAAGTTTGGCAACCAGCGCCGCACCACTTTCCCGCATGGTTTCGGCGAGCTTGGTGAAGTCGCCTTTTTCCCATAATGCTTTATTCGGATTCATGTTTTTTATTTAGTGTATGTCCGGAAACGCCTAAAAAGTGGCTATCAGGTTGCTGGGTTACGGCTTGCTGATAGTTGTTTTTTGTAATTGATTGTCTCCACCGTCTGCCGTTACTCTCAAAAAGTACTTTTTCTTTGTTTTCCGTTGCCATCGGGCGCACTTCGTCCTGCAAGTTTATCCTTGCGGCTGTTTTCTGTGTTCTTTTTAGGCTGCCTGCTTTTTGTTCAGATAGCGTAGCTTATCCGCTACGCTTTTTGCTTCTTTGCGTTTTTGCTCTTCTATTAAATGGTTGCCTATAATATGAAGGTTGTATGCTAAAACACTCAGCCCAACACTTCTTTTATAACCTCCTAACCCTTTGTCCACACAACGGTTTAGCCCGTGATGTTCCAGCATATTGATGTTGCTTTCCACTGCCGAATGGGCCCGGCGCAATCGCTTAAAGGGTTTTGTGCTTTCTCTTTCCCTGACTTCTTTGCTGTGCCTGCCGCTTTTGGGCAGCACGGCCTGCGAAGTATAATCCTGTTGCAAGCTATCCAGGTTGGCCTGGCTGTAAAAGCTCTTATCAAAACTGTGGGAACTTATGTTCTTGCCGCCATAGTTGTGTTGTATCCTTTTTGTAAGCGGGGCTACCTGGGCTGCATCTTTTTCTCCCTGCATTATTTTGTAATCTACGATCAACTGGTATTGGTCGGTGGTAATGAGCAGCAAATGGCCCAGTTCTACTTTTTTATTCAGCTTGCCTTTTGTTATCCACTCTGTATGTTCCTCAAATATGGAAAATACCTTCTCCGAGGCAGGGATGGTTTCCTTTTTTAATAACCTGCGCTCTATCTGATCAGTAAACTTCTTTGCATAATCCGTATACGTCTTTAAGGCTACTATACACAGTAATATACGTTTCACATCCCCGCTAACAGGTGGAGCAGCTATCAGTTCACCAAAACGCTCCTGCAACATGTTGGATTGCTGCAAATAAGTTTTAACCGCCCTTGTCTTTTGCACTTCGTTTTTACCGTTGCTACGGAAGACCTGTTGGGATGCCTGGCGAAAAAGGCTCTTGGTGGTGCTGTGAAGCTGCTTTAGTTTCCGCCAGCCTTTCAGGCTCGCATCAGCAGGGCTTATTTTCATCAGCTTTTCAACCATGTCAAGCCCCTTGCGCAAACTATCCCACAGCAAATTAAGATCGGTAGGGAAATGCACATTGGTTTCTAAAACATAGCTGTCGGTTTTAAGCTGAAGGCTTCTTTCTTCTTCTTTTTTTTTAAGCAGGTTGTGCCCTTCTTCTACCACCATCAAATTAATCTGTTGCAGCAGTTCCTCATCTATCAGCGATACGTTGTCCACTATTGTCTGGTAGGCAAACACTAATTCCTCTATACCGAACTTCTCTACGTGCACGCCTAAAATTTGCCTTAGCAGTTTATGATAATTTGCCATATCTTCCAGCCTGTCCCAGTTCGTATCCAGGGTATGGCGTATGACTGCCAATACAAGTATGTGCCATAAATCCATACCCTTGCGCCCCGTTTTCTTTTTACCTGCTACTACTTTTTTCTCAAGTAAGGCAAACACTTTTTCGTTTAAGCCAGGGCTAACAAAAATGTGCTGTAGTGCCTTTAATACGGGTGGCAGTTCATCCCGGCTGCGCAACGGAAATTTCACTTCGCTGATGGGGGTGATGCCCAGGGTGGTTTGCTGTTCAAAATGATACCGCATTTTTCACTGATTTATTAACCAATAATGCCGCAAGTATTATCCCAAACTCAACCCTGTTCACATACTGTGCATAATATTCGGCAACACTTATAGCTTAGAACCTTTTACTGCATTGGGTTCTATTGTTTTCCGACAAACACTATTTAGAACCGCCAATATAGAAATCTAAAATGAATTTTTTACTTTTCTTCTAATTCCCGGCTGTTTTCTCCACGAATGAGAAAAAGGATATGACACAATAGGGCGTTTTGCTCAGGCAGTGTTTAACGGAAAAACAACCGGCTGCAAATCGCTGTTGGTAGTTCATCCCGGTCGGCCGGCATCGTGTTGAATTTTAGTTGCTAACCTGTACTTTTATGAATCATTCGGCCTTTCGTTTTATGGCCAAACAACTATGCCCTGCCTGTTACAACCCGGCTCGTATTGCCACCATTTCTTAATACGTTTCTACTGGCATAAAATCTGTAAATTTAACAGGAGGAAAGTTGACATACCGTTTTAGCAACGCCTGATTGCTACCAAAGGATAACTATATTAATTTTTGAAAAATAAAGATTGACAAAACATGAATGAAACAGCCAAAGCCAGCTTTGCACCTCAGCTTTATATAAAGACTGGTATTACAGATATTAGTTTTTATGAAAAGGCTTTCAGGGCTATTGAATTGAGAAGATGGACAAATGAAGATAACAGCATACACGTAGCCGAATTGTCTATCGAAGGGGCACTATTTCATGTGCATGAAGAAAAATTAACCGCCGGTCAGTTTAGCCCGCAGGGCATCAATGGAACAACCGTTTTCATTGGGCTATTTGTTTCCGATGTAGATGCAGTAATAGCTCAGGCAATTAGTGCAGGTGCTACTGTCGTGTCCCCTGCTCAAAGTTATGATTACGGTTACCGGCAAGGTGTAATCAAAGATCCGTTTGGGCATATATGGATGATTGAAATGAAAATATAATGGCTTCTCGTAACAACCTTGCTCATGGGTACAAATACATGGGTTTAACAATATAGCTGTTGTAATTCCGGTAGGTTGCCCATTGTTTTTCAAAACAAGGAAATTATGTTTTTAAAGATTTTATCGGTAGCGGCGTTAGCAAGTTTTGAAATGTACGCTGCCATACCCACCGGATTCGCTCTTGGTTTATCGCCCTGGATCATTTTTTTTGCAAGCCTGGCCGGTGGTGTGGCAGGCATATTTATCGTTGCATTTTTGGGCGATCGGATCAGAAATTTTTTTGCTAAAAACAAAGTTGAAAAAGCAGAAAAACCAAAAACGGGCGTTGTACACCGCATCTGGAACAAATACGGAATTATTGGATTAGGACTGTTGGGAACCATGATGGTAGGTGCACCGGTGAGCCTGGCGGTAGGTATTAGCTTTAAAGCACCGCTGCAAAAACTAATTACCTGGTGTTGTATCGGTGTTTTTATACGCTGTGTTTCGTTCACCTTAATTGGCTATTACGGCCTTCAATTGTTTTGAAAGTATTCATTGGTGCAAGTCGCTACCAAAATCATCATTTTTGTAGCCCATCCTCCAAACTTTGGTTCTTCGGTAAGCATAATGGAAATGGAATTTTTGATTGCTAAACTTTAGTAGTAAGCAGCCCGATAAAACGTATAAAACCTTATTACCTTCCTGATGTCGCATCTTTAATAAGGTGATAATGAAAGATGAGTTGGCAGTGTTGCTACAAGGTTTAACGCCACTTACAACCATTCGTCAATTTTCCCAGATAAGCTGAATATCTCAAAGTTTGTATTGCCATTTATGATATTATGCGAATCAAGGGTTGATATTCATGGGTATTATTGGGCAGCGCCCAATTCTGTTGGTAGCATATATAAGCAATGCCAGTGTATTATTGGGCAGCGCCCAATCCCGTTAGGCACTCCGGCTATGGAGGGGTTGGGCACTGCCCAACAATACATATGGAGGTCAGTTTGTCTAATTAAAAACGGATAGATTATAAACTTAAGTTTCTGTTGTAACGTCGCCAACACTTGATTCGCATATATTATCTTGTAGTACACCGGATAGTAGTATGACTGTACTCTGCGTTACTTATCAATATTTTTTGTTGATAGTGATTGATGATATAATTTCCCCTCGTTCTATTAGCTTGCTCATTTCAAAACCAAACCTTCATGTTCAGAACATCCCTGCTTGTTATTGCCAGTACTTTTTTCCTGCTTTCCTGCGGCTCCGATTCGACAGTTGAAAAGACCGGATCGGCGAAGGATTCTGCAAACGCACCGGTAGAAACCCAGGCGCCGAACACGGATTATAAACCTGTTTTTGCCGGGCAAACACGGGTAGCAGGTATAAAAACTGCTACGCCTTATGATATAAAAGTGCTCACCAGTGATCTTAAAAATCCATGGGGCATTGCCGTGCTGCCGGATGGCCGACTCCTGATTACGCAAAAGGAAGGCAATATGCGCATCGCCACAACAAGCGGCCAGCTAAGTGAACCCATAACCGGCATACTGCCTGTTCACTGGAAAGAACAGGGTGGTTTGCTGGGTATTACGGTTGACCCGCAGTTTGCCGTTAACCGGATGGTTTACTGGACATTTTCTCAGGATATGCCCGATGGTAACCTGACGGCGGTAGCAAAAGGAAAGTTATCAAGTGATGAGCACCGCATAGAAAATGCGATGGTGATTTATCAGGCCACGCCTGCTTTTGCCAGCAACCTGCATTATGGTGGCCGTATTTTGTTTGATAAATCCGGTAACCTCATCATCAGTACCGGTGAGCGTTCCGATCTGCAAACCCGGCCAAAAGCGCAGGATTTAAACACCAGCTTAGGCAAAGTAATACGCATTACGAAGGATGGGCAACCTGCCGCCGGCAACCCTTTTGCCGGCCAGGCCGGGGCACGGCCCGAGTTGTATTCCTACGGACACCGCAACGTACAGAGCCTTGCTTTTAACCCTGCAACCGGTGACCTTTGGGAAGCTGAATTTGGGCCCAGGGGCGGCGACGAACTGAACCGGATACAGCCGGGTAAAAATTATGGCTGGCCGCTTATTACGTACGGCATTGAATACAGCGGCGAAAAAGTAGGCCCCGGAAAAACACAGCAGGAAGGATTAGAGCAACCGGTGTATTACTGGGATCCGGTATTGGCGCCCAGCGGCATGACTTTTTATAGCAGTGACAGCATCCCCGAATGGAAAAATAATTTGTTTATCAGCGGCCTTTCCAGCAGCCATATTGCACGGCTGGTTATTAAAGATAATAAAGTGGTTGGTGAGGAACGTCTGCTGGCAAAAGAGAGCCAGCGCTTCCGGGATGTGGTACAGGGTAAAGATGGCGCCTTGTATTCCGTTACCGATCAGGGAAGGTTGTACCGGATAGGTAAAAAGTAGTTGTTGATCAAACCCTGTTTTACAACTCATTAGATACATCGCTACTTTTCAAAACCCTGGTGACAGTCGTTCACTTTTTGATCGTTTAAACTATTTGTCATTTGCTTTATGCTGACCGCATTGAGCAGTACCAGCATCAAACATTTACATCCCGTTTTATGTAATACAATATACCATCTGATGCTTCAAATAAGCAGCTGTTTTATTCATCATTTTAATATAACGGTATGAGTACGTTACAAAAAGAAAACAACCCGGCTTATAGCCACACGGATACGCAACCTGTAGAACTAACTGAAGACCAATGGGAAAAAGCACTAACACCGGAACAATTCCAGGTAGCACGTAAAAAGGGGACGGAGCGCCCGGGTACCAGCGAATATGAACATTCAGAGGAAATAGGAACTTATTACTGCGCTGCCTGCGGCAATGCCTTATTTAAAAGCGATACCAAATTTGAAAGTGGTTGCGGATGGCCTAATTTTTACCAGCCCATCAGCAAAACCTCCATTATTTACACACCCGATAATACTTATGGCATGAAGCGGACCGAAGTACAGTGCGGCCGTTGCAAAAGCCATTTAGGCCATGTGTTTGATGACGGTCCAAAGCCAACCGGACTTCGCTATTGCATTAACGGCGTAGTATTGGATTTTGAAAAGGCACAGGAAGCAGAGCGGAACTACGAAGCGGACAAATAGCAAATGTGCAGAAAATAAGGAGGTCGGCATCGCTTATGTTTGGATATTGTATTGAATCAAACTACCGGCAGCCTGTCCCGAAATTTCGGGAATGCCGACCTTTATTTTGACTGATAGAAATAACTAAAATAGCTATAGCTTGTTTTACCATGCTGATTAAAAACAGGCTGATATGTAGTAATAAATGCTATCAGTAATTGAATTTCAAAACGATCCTTTACATGAAATTTTTTTACCTGTTTGTATTGTTACTGATTGGCGGTACTATAACAGCGCAGTCTGCAAATGAAACAGCTATCCGAAAGCTGATGGCCGCACAGCAGCTTGCCTGGAACAGGGGCGATATTCCCGGCTTTATGAAAGGCTATTGGAAAAACGATTCGCTGCTATTTGTTGGAAAAAACGGTCCTAATTATGGCTGGCAGCGCACACTGGATAATTACAAAAAAAATTATCCGGACACGGCTGCGATGGGCCGATTGCAGTTTGACATTTTACAGATAAAACCATTGAGCGGCGACTACTATTTTGTACTGGGTAAATGGTTTTTAAAAAGATCGAAAGACGATGTGGGCGGTGCTTTTACACTCCTGTTCCGCAAGTTTAAAAACGGCTGGAAAATAGTGGCAGACCATTCTTCGTGAATCGTCAATCGTGAATCGTGAATGCGTACATTCTGCTTTAAAAATGAACATTGATCCCGCTGCATTTTAAGTCAATATTTAGAATTGCATCAATCATTCACGATTGACGATTCACGATTCACGACGATTCCTCCATACATCTTCCCTTGCATCGTATACCGGCGCCCGTTTCCAGATTTTGACAATATACCAAAGCAGTAAAACCAGGCTTGCCACAAACCATACGTAAAACACAATATGCCCAGTGCCTACTTTTCCATCCAGAAAAAAGTAGCCCTTCTTAATACCAAAAAGCGTATTTGTCAGCATCCAAATCAGGATCAGTGAAATGCTTTTGGCAATACGGGCAAGAAAAGCAGTTACTTCAGGCTCCATGGTAATTATTTTTCGTGAATGGTGAATCGTGAATGATTGCGTTGTCGTCCGTGGTCTGTTGTCTATGGTCTGTTTTCTGCTTTCCTTCTTCTTGTCTTCCGGTCTTTTCGGTCTTCCGGACTGCCCGTCTTCTGTTCTCTATTAACTGATCTACTTTTCTTTCAAACCAGCCATTACCTGTTGAATCAATGCCGGTTCGTATCCTTTTTGCAACAGGTAATTGCGGGTTTTGCCTTCCCGGCTTATGTGTTGTTCGCCTTTCAGCGTAGCCCATTTTTTTTCGGCCAGCCGGTTCAGTGTTTGTTCGTAATCCGTTGCAATTATCACAGTCATGGCTTTGCGGATGCAGTACGTACTTACCTGCCGTTCCTGCAAGCCCATCTGTATTTTTACCCGGCCCCATTGTTTCATCCTGAATTTACCGCCGGCGTACTGTATGGCAAACCGCTCTTCGTTTAGATAATCTTCCTCAATCATTTGAGCCAGTAGTTCCTCTACCTCTGCTTTATATAATCCAAATCCGTACAGCTTTTCCTTTACTTCTTTATGGCTCCTTTCCTGATAGCTACAGTAATGCTTTATTTTAGGCACTGCCTGCTCTTTCGTAAGCCGTTTTATGAATGTTGCCATCCCTTCAAATTTACGAAGAAATATACAGACAACAGGCAACAGACGACGGGTAATAATTATTGAAATGTAAAATTTCCGGTTACTTTTTAGAAACGATATGGCAGAATGTATGTATCAGATTATGGACATCTAACATCACTCAGGAACATCAGATTTTCTGTCTATGATCTGTCGTCCATCGTCTGTGGTCTGTTGTCCGTCGTCCAACTACTACATTTTAGTTATTGCAAAGCCGCTTACCTTGTCTTCTATTTGCAATATGCCTGCACTAACTCCTATAAAAATTGCTTTGGTGGAAGATAATGCCATTAACCGCAATACCTTTTTACATAAGATGCAGGGATTTACCGAAATGGATATTACCCTGGTTGCCAACGATGGCGATGATTACCTGGAAAAGCTAAAAGGCCTGCCCCAATATAAGTTGCCACAGGTAGTATTTATGGATATTGAAATGCCCGGGCTCGATGGTATTGAAACCACCCGGCTCAGCAAAGCGCTATATCCGCAGGTACATATTATTGTGCTTACCGTATTCGAGGATAATGATAAAATATTTGATGCCATCCATAGTGGTGCATCGGGCTACCTGCTGAAGCATGAAACCAATACGACACTACAAGCAGCTGTGGTAGAAGTGCTGGAATACGGTGGCGCCCCGATGAGCCCGGCCATTGCCCGTAAAACACTACAATTGCTTAGCAACAGTAGCAGGCCGCCACAGGCAATACCTGCCTCTGATACGGTTTGGGATACTTACCTAAGCGACCGGGAAAAGGAAATTTTGCAGCATACGGTAAATGGCTGGGATGCCAAGCGGATTGCTACCCAACTAAACATCAGTGTACTGACGGTACGCAAGCATACCGCTAATATTTACACCAAGTTGCATGTGAATTCAAAGGCACAGATTATTTCGCTGGCGCATAAAAATAAATGGTTCAGCTAAAGGAAAACATGCAGGAACGGGCTTGCAACTATTTATAAAAACTACTACCCGGCAGGGGCGGGCCTTTCCCGTATAGGTTCCTTTTTCTTATTCAGCGATTTAATGAGGTATACCGCCAGCCAAATAACACCAATTGTTCCTCCTACGCCTACAAGTACTGCCAGGGCATCCGAACCCGCACAGGCAAGCGAACACGCTATTGATGTTACAGCTCCCAATGCAAGTAACATTCCGAGGATAATCAGAACAATATAGGCCGTATTTGCTCCATCACCCGGGCTTTTAGCCAGGTTCTTTAATTCATGCCGCAGTTCTTTTCGCAGCTCTTTTTTTGAAAGGGTTTTGTAATAGGTTTTCAGATCCTCATAAAACATTTTCTTGTCGTCATAGCTTTCGAATGCCGGCTTTGCTGTTTTAGCGGTCTTTTCTGTAAAAGCACCGTTGAGGCTGCTATATAAATGAAATCGTAAAAATGTGCCACTGCTATAAAAACCAATAATAAGTACAATACAGCAAAAACCGGTTAGCAAAAACCGGAATTTTTGGAGACGGAACTGGGCAATGTGGCTGTGAATGCTGTTTTTAAAATACCTGGTTGCCAGCACAAGGCCAAAACCCACTATACAGATAAACAAAGTGGCTGTAAACGAAACGGCAACATGGCGAAAAGCTAATAACCGGCAAAGTTGCATGGCTGCCATTACCAGACAGGTATGTAATATGCAAAGCAACAGCCTTGCTTTTATTGTATGTTGCCTGGCCCAGTTTGACATTGCCTGCATAAGCTATTGTTTATGGAAAGGTAAGATATAGCTATAGTTGGCATTTGCAAACTATTTTTCGGGTATTTGTAAGCGATACAATGCCTTTGACACGCAACAATTAACGTAGAGATGCCAGCATGGGAGACGCCAGCATGGCGTCTCTACAGTTCACCCGTTGTAAATTCCGGATTCTCAATCAACCCGATATTATTGCCAAACGGATCAGAAACCGTTGCTACCCAAATGCACCCACCTACATGATGTGGCTCCTCTACTATTGTTACACCATAGGTAGCCCTGAGTTCTTTAATCGTACCCTTTATATCCGTTACGCCCCAGTAAGTAACGCTGTTATTGCCGGATTGTACACCTGTTATATCCGGATCAAGTCCCAATTCATAGCCACCCACATTGTAGCCTATATAAAAAGGCTCATCAAAATACGGTTCCATGCCCAATACCTGGCTGTACCATTTTTTAGCATCCTGCAAATTGGCTACTTTGTAAATAACGGTGCGAAGACCTAAAAACATGAGTTGAAATTTATCCGGTAAGATAAGGAGATGGCGTAAAATTGATTGTCAAAAAAGAAACCGCTACAGGTATATCATAAACCAACCGGATTTGAAGGTCAAACCGTATCAACCTTGGATGCAGAGCGGCCTGACCTGTGGTACTGCCCTGTGCAGGTACCCGCATAAAAAAAGGCCATCCCGACAGAACCGGGATGGCCTTTAACTGTATAAAAAACGTTACGCTTTTACTTTACCCATTTTAGCTTCCACACTTAAAGTGGCATGTGGTACAGCACGCAGGCGGGCTTTATCAATCAGCTTACCGGTAACCCGGCAAATGCCATAGGTTTTATTTTCAATCCGGATCAGCGCTTTTTCCAAGTGATCAATATAAGTAATTTGCCGGCTGGCCATCTGGCTAAGCTGTTCTCTTTCCATGCTCAGGCTACCATCTTCCATTGTCATATAACGGGCATCATCATTATCACCACCGGTTTCATCTTTACGGGTAATTACACCCTGTAAGTAAGCCAGCTCTTTTTTAGAAGATTCCAGCTTGCGGTTAATGAGTTCCCGGAATTCCACCAGGTCGGAATCGTTGTACCGGTTGGCAGAGTTCGTAGGCTCTACCGGCAGGTAATTAGAATCCAGTACGGATCGGGTGAAATCAGGGTCGTACTTAATCGATACTTTAGAAGATTTGGAAGATCCTTTTTTAGGCTCGGCAGTTTCATCCTTTTTAGAAGTGGCCTGGCGGCTATTTTTAGCTTCAGCACCGTTTGAAGAAGCCTGATGCTCAGCTTCCGGCGCCGCATTGTTTTCTGCTGCTGGCTCCGGTTGAACAGGAACTGCTTTTGTTTTTTTAGCAGGTTTAGCGTCTGTTTTTATTTCAGATTTTGTGTCGACCGTCTTTTTCGTCATTTTATCTTTTTCGTTTTTAGGTACACCGGTAAGAATACCTTTTTTTGCTGCCGGTATTGGTGCAGGTGCATGCCTGCCAGCTTCCTTTTCGGAATGTACGGCTGCTTTATTTTCAGGCTTTACACTTTTTGCTGTTACAGATGGGGTAGCTAGGTTTTTTACAGGGGCAGCCTTTGCAGGAGCATTTTTGGCGGTTACCGGTGTAGTTTTTAAAGCTGATTTTGTGGCAGCCATTGTCTATACTTCTATTTTAGTAAGGGAAACAATTATTTGGTGCTCATTCACCTCAATTGGGATACCATCTGCAATTTCTGCCACCCATGCAAGCGAATCTGCCAAAATTTCCGCGCAAATATAGTTTTTAAAATGATTTACAGACTGTTGTAAACCATCATTTGCACTAAGCTTAACATCTATACGATCGATAAGGTTCAGGCCCTTTTCCTTACGGATATTCTGGATGCGGTTTACCAGTTCCCGGGCCTCACCCTCCTGCCGCAATTCTTCGGTAAGCGTAATGTCCAATGCTACAGTAAGTGCGCCGTTGGTAGCCACGCTCCAGCCGGGAATGTCTTCGGCAGCAATATCCACTTCGTCTGATTTCAACATAAAAGCCTCCCCATTCAGTGGTATTTCTATCTGCCCTTCCCGCTCCAGGGTAGCAATATCCTGCTGGGTAAAACCGGCTAACGCAGCAGAAACCAATTTCATCTTTGGGCCCAGCTTTTTGCCCAGGGCTATAAAGTTGGGCTTTATCTTCTTTTTAATGAAGCCTTCCGTATCGGACAGGTATTCGATCTCTTTTATATTTACTTCTGCTTTAATCAGGTTTTCAATCTTTTGCAACTGCGTTTTCATTATCGGGCCAAGTACCGGTATCAATACTTTTTGCAGCGGTTGCCGCACTTTGATGTTCACTTTTTTGCGGATGGAGAGAAGCAGGCTGCTGGCATCCTGCGCCAGTTGCATCCGTTCTTCCAAAGCTGTATCTATTACGGCATCAGCCACTTTCGGAAAAGGGGCATGATGCACAGAAGCCGACTGGTCTCTGCCACTTACCCCATTCAGGTTGGCAAATATTGCATCGCTGAAAAAGGGTGCTACAGGCGCTATCAGCCGAACAACTGTTTCCAGACATTCGTACAGGGTTTGGTAAGCACTGATTTTATCATGCTCATACTCACCCTTCCAAAAGCGGCGGCGGCACAGGCGTACATACCAGTTGCTCAAATGCTCATCCACAAATACCTCTACGGCCCGGCCGGCAGCAGTAGGCTCGTAATCATCCATATAGCGGGTTACATCCTGTACCAGGGTATTCAGGCTGCTTAAAATCCAGCGGTCAATTTCGGGGCGTTCCGCCACCGGGATGTAGGCTTCTGAAAAGGAAAACCCATCTACATTAGCATACAGCGCAAAAAACTGGTAAGTATTGTAAAGCGTTCCGAAAAACTTACGCTGTACCTCCTTGATGCCTTCAATATCAAACTTCAGGTTGTCCCAGGGGCTGGCATTGGTAATAAGGTACCAGCGGGTAGCATCGGCGCCAAAGGTTTCAATAGTTGCAAACGGGTCTACAATGTTGCCAAGACGCTTACTCATTTTAATTCCATTCTTATCCAGCACCAAGCCATTACTAACGACAGTTTTGTAGGCCAATCCAGCCCCCCTAAATCCCCCCAACGGGGGGACTTGAGAACCGTGGTTCTTTAAGTTTTGTTCTGTTACTGCCTGCATATCCGTGCTCCGATCTTCCGGGTTTCCTCCCCCGTTGGGGGGAGATAGAGTGGGCTCCGTAAAATTTCTTCTCAGCAAAAGGTAATACTTGAAGCGTTTCAATGATACGGCCTAAAGTGTTTTCTATATCAGAGAGTACTTCATCATTTGTAAATCTAATAACCTTGTACCCTTTACTCTCCAGCCATTCTGTTCTTGCCTTATCATAAACTACGTTAATAGGCAATTGAAGGATTAAACCATCAACTTCAATAACCAATTTTTTGGCAAGGCAAACAAAATCAGTAATATAAGCTCCGATAATATGCTGTCTTCTGAATTTGTAACTTTCTAATCGTTTTCCTTTTAAATGTTCCCATAACACCATTTCAGCTTGGGTACCATTAGCTCTGTGTGTTTTTACAAACTCTTTTAACAACCCATACAGTACCGGATCAGCTTCCTTATAAAATTCATGTTCAGCCCCCTCTAAATCTCCCACGGCCCCCACCAAACCTCCCCCAACGGGGGAGGCGTCAGAACCGTGGTTCTTTGTAATTAGTTCCGTTACTTCATGCAAATCTTCTACCCGATCCTCCAAATTTCCCATCCCCCGATGGGGGAGGAGGTGGGGGCTTTTAACTCTTCCTCAACACTTTCTTTTATCAGGCTGCCAATAGCATGAAGCGTATAAAACCAGCCACGGGTCTGGGCAACACCTTCGGCGATGAAGTCTGCCGGGTAATTTTGGGCGAAGATTTCCTTGTTCTCAAATGGGAAATGCCATTGTGCATACGGCATAGCGCCACTGTCGAACCAAACGTCGATGAGGTCGGGTACCCTAGTACAAATAAGACGGTCCTTAGGCAGAATTCCTTTCGGCCCAAATTGAGAATCTTTAATTACCTCTTCTATAACGCTGAACCAAATCCAATCTACATAGGGTTTATGTAAATCCATGTTGCTGTAAAAGCTTTGCATCAATAGAAGTTGAGTAGTTTATTATTACAGAAGGCTAGACATAGTTATTCTCCACTTCAAGTATGCTATTTTAAAATATCTCTTACGCTATGTTGCATTTAGTACTTTGTCAGGTATATTTTCTTTAAAAGCTTTTATGTAGAGACTTATATCAAAATACATCCCCTTTAAAAGCTACATTCTTCCATTCGTTAAAGTTGATTTTATGTTCTATTATATCTGCTTTGCTTCCGATACAAGTTCTATAGTTATCTATTATAACAGTTTGATTTGTTTCATCTTCAAAATAAGATGCACGATTGTTACTTGTAAATGATTCCCAAACCGGCAGCGGTGTTCCCCAAAAGCGGCTGCGGCTCAGGTTCCAGTCCACCATATTTTCCAGCCAGTTACCAAAGCGGCCCGTGCCGGTACTGGCGGGTTTCCAGTTGATAGTTTTGTTCAGGGCTACCATTCTGTCCTTTAATGCCGTAGTGCGGATAAACCAGGCATCCAGCGGATAATATAAAATAGGTTTATCAGTACGCCAGCAGTGCGGATAGCTATGTTCATATTTTTCTACCTTAAATGCCTGGCTGTTTTTCTTGAGTGTTACACAGATATCCACATTTACATCTACATAAGCCGGATCGTCTTTATAATTTTTTACATATCGGTTGCTGAATTCACCCAGGCCATCCACAAATTTCCCCTGGCGGTCTACCATCGTCAGCATCCCAATGTCATATTTTTTACCCACCTTATAGTCATCTGCACCAAAAGCCGGTGCCGTATGCACAATGCCCGTACCGTCTTCGGTTGTTACAAAATCGCCCAGCATTACCTGAAAGGCATTCTGATTACCCGTTTGGTTGGCTTCATACTGAAACAGTTGCTCATACTTTACCTTTTCCAATTCTTTACCGGTAAAAGGTGCAATTACTTTATAAGGCAAATACCTCTTCCTATTTACCAGCGTATCGAAAGCAGTTTTTAACTCAGTGTTTGCCTCAATTACATTTTCAGTATTGGTACCATCCAGCCAGCCATGTAGTACTTCGTATAGGCTTTCGCTATCACCTTCTTTCCATTCATTCTGGTGTTCAGGAAAATACTTGTGCAACAGTGCCTTTGCCATAATGATGGTGCTAGGCAAAGCTGTATATGGGTTGAAGGTTTTCACCAGCACATACTCAATATTTGGCCCAACCGTCAAGCCTAAATTAGAAGGTAAAGTCCATGGAGTGGTCGTCCATGCCATAAAAAAGGTGTTAGACAATGAGGGATTGTCGGCAGTAACAAAAAGCATTTGATTGCGTTCATCATTCGCCACTCTAAACATCGCCACCGCACTTGTATCCTTTACATCTTTATAGCAACCAGGTTGGTTCAGTTCATGACTACTCAATCCTGTACCGGCGGCGGGACTGTAAGGTTGAATGCTTACGCTTTCGTACAATAAATCCTTGCTGTACAATTGCTTCAGTATCCACCAAAGGCTTTCAATGTAATTGTTTTCAAAAGTGATGTAGGGATTTTTCAGGTCAACCCAGTAGCCCATTTTTTGGGTAAGGTCGTCCCATTTATCCTTGTAGCGCAGTACGGTTTCCCGGCACTTCTGGTTGTATTCTTCAATGGAGATCTTCTTACCAATATCTTCCTTGGTAATGCCCAATTCTTTTTCTACCTGCAACTCTACCGGCAGTCCATGCGTATCCCAGCCGCCTTTACGTTTTACCTGGAAACCCTGCATGGTTTTGTAGCGGCATACTAAGTCTTTCAAGGTACGGCTGATAACGTGGTGAATGCCCGGCAGGCCGTTAGCGCTGGGTGGGCCCTCGTAAAATACAAATGGGGTAGCCCCTTCCCGCAGGCTGACACTTTTTTCAAATGCCTGCTCCTGCTCCCAGCGGGCCAATATTTCTTTTTCCAATGCGGGTAGGTTCAGGCCGGAATATTCTTTGTAAGTAGCTGCCATATATTAATAAATCAATCTTACTTTTAAAAGGGGTGCAAAAGTAAGGAATGATTAGAGGGGGAAAACAGCAGATTTTAAGCTGAAAATCGTCATAAAAATTCGGGATAATGATGCGGTGAATCCAGCTATGATCAGGCAGGCCAGGTTACATGCTGAATCAGGTATTCAAAATAAACCCTGATGAACATAAATGCAGTAAACATATAAAGCAAATGTTTATGTATAATAATTAACATAAAACCTACATGAAATTATTTTACCCGGCAAAAGCATTCCTTTACTTTCGCAAAACCTTAAAACAACTGCTAATGATGAATAACCCTATTCATGCTAAATCCATATGCCCGTTTATTAAACAGGGCGTTACAATCACTTCCCGTTTTTTCAAACATTTTGTTCCGGCTTTACTGTTGTGCTTTTTTTCATCCGGTATCTATGCACAAACGCCTGATGATGTTGTTACGGCAGATATAAATGCCAGAAAATATAAAGACGATGGCATTATCTGTACTTCGTCTTACCAGTTTTTTACATTCGATAAGGGAAAGAACGCCTTGAACGATAAAGTGGTGGAAATTCAGGAGGAGGCAGAATATGAGTTTCTGGCGCTCAAGAAATTTTCCAGCATGGTGTTTCCGGAGTATTATAACAAATTCATCCAACTACAAACGTTTAAACGGGCGGTAAAGTACGGCAGCAAATACATCACATCAGATAAGTCAGGCATTGACCGCTCCGTAACGGATGACGGCGTTTTCTTTGATGACAGCCGGGTGCAGTACTACCCCATCCGCTTTGCGCAAAAAGGAAATATGGCCCGCGTTACCGTAAAGAAAACCTATACCGATGGAAAATACCTGACCCGGTTGTTTTTTAACTCATCCTACCCTATCAAGGAACAAGTA
Organism: Chitinophagaceae bacterium; assembly: GCA_965246935.1. GTDB lineage: Bacteria > Bacteroidota > Bacteroidia > Chitinophagales > Chitinophagaceae > JAZKFT01. The sequence continues at coordinate 405,422 of CBDFGC010000008.1, forward strand.
ATTGAGTTTAAAGTTCCTGAGTGGTTATCAGTGGATTTTAAAAAAATGAATTTTGAAGGTAGTAAAATTGAAGTAAAAGAAACGAAGAAAGGCGGCTTTACGAACTACGTTTTTATTATGAAGGAAATACCTGCCTACAAATCCGAGTATAAACGCATCGGACAAGCCTTTACCGATCCGCATATCATCGTACAGATAAAATCATTTGAAAGTAAGGGAGAGGTTTTAAAAGGCTTCGACAAAGTAGATGACGTGTATAGCTGGAACAACCGGCTGTATTTAATGGCAGGCAACGAAAAAGATAAACTGAAAGCACAGGTTGCAAAACTTACACAGGGCAAGCCAAATGACATAGAGAAAATAAAAGCCATTTATTATTGGGTGCAGGACAACGTTCGCTACATTGCTTATGAAGATGGCTATTCCGGCTACATACCAACCTCCGTGCAGGATGTAATGGCAAAGAAATACGGCGATTGCAAAGGCATGGCTAATTTATTAACGGAAATGCTGAAACTTGCCGGTTATGATGCACACTTTACCTGGATTGGCACCCGGCACATTCCCTATTCGCAAAGCCTGCCGGCACTATGCGTAAACAATCATGCCATCTGCACCTTAAATCTCGGCGGCAAAACCTACTACCTGGATGGAACAGAAGAGTATGTGCCTTTTGGCGAAAATGCATTCCGTATTCAGGGCAAAGAGGTGATGATTGCCAACGGCGATAAGTTCGAGATTAAAACAGTTCCTTCCACCTCTGCCGACGACAATAAAATATTTTCTACTGCTGATTTTACACTGGCCAATGAGAGCCTGAAAGGAAAAGTAAAAGTAGTACTGACCGGTAACCAGCACACGGAATTCCACCAGTCGTACCAGGAATTACCCAGCAGTTCGCAAAAAGAATACCTGAATGATTATTTAGAATTCGGGAATGACAACCTCGTAGCTGGCAACCTGAAAACCAGTAACCTGAACGACCGGGATATTCCGGTGGTAATAGAAGGCGATGTTGATTTTTCAAATACGGTAAGCACCATCAGCGGTGATAAATATGTAAGCGTTGATTTTTTCCCTAAATCGCTGGACCGTTTTATCCCGGACGAAAAAAGAATAGAAGGATATGACCTGGATGCAGTGATAAAATTTGAAGATCTCATTTCGCTGAGTATCCCTGCCGATAAAAAATTTGTTGATAAACCGGAAAATCTGAACCTGAAATTTGATGGATACGAATTCAACGGCGAATACACTATTTCCGGTAATAAAATGGTGCTTAAAAAAGCACTGACCATCAACAACAGCATCATTAAAAAATCAGATTTTCCGAACTGGATCAAGTTTATTGAATCCATCAAAGAGTTCAATAAATACCTGATCACCATTACCCAAAAATAAACACATTCATTCCCATGAAAATGAGCTTCCGTGCTTTGCTGGGTATGACCGTTTTACTAACGGCATTCAGCACACCTTCCTTAGCCCAGGATTTTATAAATGACGATTTTTTAGATAATATAGAAAACAATGCAAAAACGCTGTGGTACGATAATACAACAGCCTTCGCCTCCGCTGCGCCTGATAAATACAAAACTGAATCAGCTGTTGTAATGGGTTTTAAAAGAAGCGTAACCATTGATAAAAAATCCAGAATGGGATTTTTATCCCGTGGCGAACGCAGCCTTATATTTTTTGAGAATGTGCATTTCAAAATACAACTGAACGACCGAAATGCCGTACGGTCATTTACCGAAGTGTACTTCCGGTACAGCGATAAAGTAGATGGATTCAGCGCAAAGGTTACCAAGCCGGATGGCGTTGTGGACAGCATCTCTTTGAATGAGGCTGTAAGCGTGGAATCCATATCGGATGTGCCGGAGTTTTACAAAAGCTTTTTCGACCAGCAGAATGGTGGCCAGCGGCGATATTTTAAAGTGGCCATTCCCAATCTGCAGCCCGGTGATTTGCTGGAGTATGTAGCCGTAACGAAAAGCAAGCTGGATGTAGCAGGCACCGGTTATATCGAGTTTACACCCATCTATGAAATCTGTAATAAAAAATATCCCATCCTGTTTAACCAGATTGCCATTGAAACAGACGATAAATCCTATTTTAAATCCTTATCATTGAATGGCGCTCCCAAATTTGAAAAGCAGCCCGCCAGCGAATCCGGTTTTTTCCGCTACGTATTTACCGACCGGGACAGAGGCGTTGAAAAAGATGTAAATTTTATAAACCCCTATCAGGTTTATCCGCTTACCAAGTTCCAGGTAGTATACAGCAATAACGATAAAATAAAAGGCGCCCTCATTGGGCAGGTAGGCGAAATAAAATCAGGTTTTTCAAAAGAGGAGTTGGCTAAAAAAGCATGGGAAGATTATGAACAATCGGGCAGTGCTTATGTGCAAGGTTATTTCACCGCCCAAAATATCATCAACGAAATATGGGCTGAATTCAAAAAGCAGGGCGCAAAAGACTGGACGGAAAAAGAATACATCAAAAATGCCTATTACAGGCTGCGCAATTATGTGCTGGGCAGGGATAGTTATTTAAGTGATAAAATGGCGGCTTATATTTTTGGTTCGCTGCTGTACCAGCGGGAAATTAAATCGGAATTAATTATCAGTATTTCTAATGATGTAGGCAAGTTAAACGATGTACTGTTTGATCAGGAAATACGGTATGTGGTAAAAGTGAATAACGATTATTATTTCAACTGTACTGATTTTAGTAATCCCGGCGACCTGGTGGACGACTTGCTGGCCAGCGAGGCCTATATTATTTCGCAGCCAACCAAATCAGGATCGCAGGATATTAAACCCATTGTATTGCCGGATGCAACACCTGCTGATAATACCGCCAATTACACCATCAACGCCTCCTTATCGGCTGATATGAATACGTTGTCCGTATCAAGAACGAATGCTTTCACAGGCATTAGTAAATCACGTAATATCAGTACCGCTTTAAAGTTTACACCCTACATGCTGGACGACCATAAATACTATGGGGGTAATTCACCGACCGAAAAAATGAGGGGCTCGCAGGTTGAGGAATACGACAAGTCCGTAAAGGCATTAAAAGATCAGTTTAAGGAAGCAAAGCCGGACTATGTAAAAGGGCAGTTGCAGGATGAATATCACCAGAAAGTAAAGTACCGGGGCTTTACGGTTGCAAGCGATGGCCGTTCCCTGAAAAACAAAGACCTGGTATATACAGAGGAGTTCGACCTGCCGGGCATGGTACGTAAAGCAGGCAAAAAATACCTGGTAAATATTGCAGGGCTTGTGGGATCTCAACTACAGTTGCGCAAAGAAGAAAGAGAACGGAAATATGACATTAATGTAGGATATGCAAAAACCTATAATTGGACCATCAATTTTAAAATACCGGCAGGCTATACGGTGGAAGGCATAAAAGAATTGAATACAACCGTTGATAATGAAACAGGAACGTATACCGCTGTTGCAGAAGAACAGGCCGGCACGGTGGTTCTGAAAATAAAAAAGATATATAAAAAGGCGAATATCTCCAAAGACAAATGGTCATCCATGCTGCAGTTTATTGACATGGCTTACAACAACTCTTACAAAAACCTATTACTAAAACCCCAGTAATAAGTTGAACAGAAAGCAGGTAATCTCTATCTCTACACCGTAGAGAGCAGGAAAATACATTATAAAAGCTTTCTGTAGTGTATTACTGCCAATTGCACAACTTATCTCTACTCATTCTCTTATTAACCCCAAAAACCAACAATGAAAAAGATCGTAGCGGTCATTATTTCCCTCACTTTCCTTACACAGGTACAGGCACAATACAAAAAAGCCAGTTTCTTTTCCCGGTCGGGCCGGTTTTACGAACTGGGCGGCAGCTTCCGTTTTTTGGGTGATGGCAGAACCGGTGGCTCCGGCATTTACCTGAGCGCCGGCAATGCAACCCCTGGTAAACACATTCATCATTTTTTTGATTTAGAATACGTGCTTCCTGTAAAATTCCATTACAGTTCCGTAACGAACCCATCGGTAGGATCGTCGCAGGTAACTACCGTAACCGGCAAAGGCGCCGGTAGTTTTGCATTCCGGTACAACCTGGGATATTTTTTCGGCGACAACTCAAATGAGGCAGTAAAACTGCTTCCCTTTATTTATCTAAACATCGGCTTCCTCAGCGGCAGTAATAATTTTGACTACACTTATTCACCGGGCAATTCATATCTGCAAAAAGAACCGTACGGCGAAAACTCCGCTTTGTTATATGGTGGTGGTGGTGGCGTTTTATATAAGATCAACAAGACAATCGGCCTACGGGCATCAGTAGCTTATAATGGCGTGTATTCCTCCAGTTACGAGGACAACGGATCATCATACAGCCTTTTTCCAACACACGTAAGCACAAGCCTTGGCATACGCTTTATGTTGCACGGCAATAATTAAGCGGACTGCTCATCTCTTTATTTATTCTATTAAAAACTTAACAACCAAAACAGACATGAAAAGGATTTCCATTCTGATAGCGTTTACAACCATAGTTACTTGCGCTTCCGCCCAATACAAAAAAGCAAGTGTTTTTACACGGTCCGGTACTTTTTACGAATTAGGTGCTACGTTCCGGATGCTGGGCGATGGCAGAACCGGTGGCACAGGCTTTTTCCTGAACCTCGGAAGAGGCGGTGCTCATTTCCACTCTTCCCTTGATTTTGAAGTAGTAACACCCGTTTCTTTTAATTACACAACGGCTTCAGCGTATGTAAGCACACCATCAACAGTACAGGTGTCGGGCAAAAGCAAAATTATCTTTTTAGCAAGGTATAGCCTGGGCTATTTTTTTGCTGATAACACCAACGACGATGTAAAATTGCTCCCGTTTCTGAATGCAGGCATTGGCTACCTGTATGGCGATGGGCAACTGGATTACACGACAACCCCATCTATCGGTTCGCCTGCCAAATATCCTTCCAACTCCGTCCCAAGCTTGAACCTGAGTGGCGGCGGCGGATTGCTGTATAAAATTACCAATGGAATTGGCATACGCGGTGCCGCAGCCTACAATATCGTTAGCGGAACAAAGGACGATTATTATCCTGTGTTAAAAAATCACCCCAGCGTTACGGTGGGCATCCGGTTTATGGTGAACGGAGAAAACTAACAGAAAAAAATTGATGAATTGAACAAAAGGTTGCTTGTATAAGCAGCCTTTTTTATTGCAATGGAGTAAAATGCTTTTCCGGCAGACTCCATTTATCATTTTATTGGTATGTTTGTTTTTTACCACACAGTATACAATCACACATGAAGCTAAAATCCTTCCTCCTGGCTGCGGCCGTTATTCTGGCCATTATATTTATAAGCGGTAAAACAATCCTGTACTATTATTGGGGAGCACTGGTTATTGTAGTCAGTTACCTCAACAGCCGTACTGCATTCTTACAGGAACGTTATAAAGTATTCAATACGCTGTTTATCTTTTATTTCCTGTTTATCGTTTGGGAACGTACCCGTACCTACCAGTTTTCTGCTCCTGTGGAGTTGCAAATAAATAATGCTGAGCACATATTGTATGGTATGGTGGTTTGTTTGATGGCAAGCCTGGTACTGAAACTTCCACCCTTTGCCTTACGTTCATTTTACGTCCGTCTTTTACTAACGATATTGATTTTTAATAGTGTAGGTTTTATCACAGAATGGTTTCAAAACGGAATGTTTGGCAGGCCTGTATTTGCACTGATACCGGATTCTATAAAAGACCTGCGGATGAACGTATGGGGCACTTTAATTTTTACCCTTTTATCATTGATGGTGTATTATTTTAATCGTAACAGGAAAACAATGATTACGGCCTGAAGCGAATAACTGAATTCGATCTGCCAAGTATTATACTTCACAAGGGATAAAAGAGTGAATCAGTTTTATCAAAAAATTGAAAATTTAAAGAGAGCAAATTTTTTAGATCAGCTTTGAAATTTTCATTAATGTTTTTGAAAAAAGTTTCAATGGCTATGTGAAAGGCTTCTGGGTTCTGGTAATATTTAGCATATAGTATTTTCTTTTTTGTGAACTTCCATAGCCTTTCAATGATAGGGAGATTGGGTGAGTAAGGCGGTAAAAACAATAAATGAATGCCCAACGATTGAGCCATGGTTTTTACTAAAAAGCAATGTTGATAGCGTGCATTGTCCAATACGATGGCGATGGGCTTATCTGGGAATTCCTCTTTCAACAGCTTCAAAAATGCAATTAAGGTATTGGCGGTAATGTAGGTGGTGTTGGTTAAGGTAACGACTTCTTTGGTGATAGCGTTGACTGCTCCCAGCACATTTATCCGGTTTCTGCCTGCAGAAGCCTTGATAAAAACCCGGAACATACACCATAAACGGCAAATAAAGGGCGTCAACACAAAGTGGGCTGCATCACTGAAAAACAAATGCACGTCCTGCTTTTCAGCCGCTTCTATAACGGGTTTCAGCGTTGTTTCCACCCATTGGTGCTGTGCTTCATTATCGGCTTTAGATGGTATATGGCCGCACTTAATGAACTTTAAACCATGACGCTTCATGAAAACCCTCACTTGCTGCGCACTGCGCTCTAATCCGCTCATCTCCCGGATGCGTTCTGCCGCCTCACCAGCCGATAAGGGCGGCTGGTTTTGAAAAGATTGTAAAAGGCTCTCTGAATGATTTTCCAGTTCACTTTTTATACCACTGTATTGATTGCCCAGCAAGCCTTCCAACCCTTGCTCTTTATAAACACCAATGCAGTAACCGACCCGATTATAATGAAGCCCGACTACCTGCCCGATGAGCGTATTGCTCCAATTCAGCGTTGCTTTTAGATAAACAGCAAATATCCTTTTTTGTACCAGCGGGTCGGGATAGGCATATCGTTCATAGCTTAGCTTTTCTATTTCGGCTTCGCTGAGATGGAAAAGTAGAGCGGGCATGTTTTTGTTTTTTAGTCATTACAAAACTGCCCCTCTTTTTTATTTTTACCAATTCACAGTTTTATCCCTTGTGAAGTATAAGCTACGGTATTGTTACTGCACATGGTGGAAAGTTGCAAGTAGAAAGCAATGAAGGAGAAGGCAATTTATTTATAATTAGTCTTCCTGCAACGCTCCCCTCCCGCTGGTGTAGCATTGGATGTAGCAGGGAATATCTATATAAGTGATTATTATAACCATCGCATCCGTAAGATTACACCTGGCGGAATGGTGAGTACCTTAGCAGGGAACGGTACGCAGGGATATGCAGATGGCATTAGTACGGTTGCTACTTTTAATTTTCCCATTAGGGTAGCGGCAGATTCAATAGGGAATGTATATATAAGTGATAGGAATAATCATCGCAGCCGCAAGCTGGTACAGAGTAGTTATATCTATGCCCTTGCAACCAGCCTGTCTGACTATGTTACAACTGCTACCAACCAAACTATTAGCGGCAGCAAAACCTTTACTACTTCTGTCAATACGCCTTCAATCACTACCCCAACTACCGGTAATGCCAACATGGTAGCAGTGGCTTATGGCAATGTGCTGAGCAATGCCATTAACAGTTTTGCCAGCTCTTCTGGTAACTATACTTTAAGCCATACCAGTACCGGCATTTATACCATTATCTTCACCAGCAACAACTTAAGCGGGGTGTCTATCAGCACCCTTCCAGTAATAATCAGTGTCTTAGGTACTACTCCCGGTTTTGTTACCTGGAGCAGCCCTGGCACCGGAGTGCCTACTATTTACACTTTTAATAGTAGTGGCGTAGCGGCCGATCGGGGGGTTAGTTTTGCCGTGTACAAACCATAACAAGCCGCATACCTCATTTATAAAAAGAGTAGGCAATCAGCAAATCTATAGGGACATATCAGTCTTTACTTAGCTCTATGCGATATGGAGTTGGACAGTAGCACTAATATACTACTCCCGTATAGGTTAATATGCCGAATTCGTCCACACTTGCATTCCTTTTTTTGACATTGCGGACAAAAAAGGTTCTTTTTGCAGCCTTCCCATTTGTCATTTATTGCTATGCCATCCGCTAACCTTACCCATTACCTATTGCATCTTGCAGATAGTGCCCTGCTGATGGGCCACCGACTTAGTGAATGGACCGGTCATGGTCCTATCCTGGAACAGGACATTGCCATCAGCAACATTGCTTTGGATGATGTTGGGCAAGCCCGCAACTTGTACCAATATGCTGCTGAGGTAATCAATGCTAAAAAATCGGAAAATGAACCGCCGGCTACGGAAGATACCCTGGCCTACCTGCGGGATGTGTTCCAGTTTAAAAACCACCTGATTACCGAATTGCCCAATGGTGACTGGGGTTGCTCCATCCTTAAAATATTTTTCTTCTCCACTTACCAGCATTTGCTGTACCAGCAGTTACAACAATGCCCGGATGCACAAATCAGTGCTATTGCCGAAAAATCATTAAAAGAAACTGCCTACCACCTGCGCTGGAGTAGCGAATGGGTGGTACGCCTGGGCGATGGTAACGATGAAAGCCACCAACGCATCGCCAACGCACTGGATGAACTATGGCCGTTTACCGGTGAACTATATAGTCAGCCTTCCTGCGATGTGGGCTGGATCAATTACGAAGTGCTGAAAACGGGCTGGCTGCAAAAAACAGCTGCCATCCTGCAGGAAGCAACGCTGCCAATACCAGACGATAAAACCTGGATGCAAAGTGGTGGTGTCGATGGCCGGCATACCGAATACCTGGGCTATGTACTGGCCGAAATGCAGTTTTTACAGCGGGCTTACCCAGGCTGCGAATGGTAGAAAAAATAGGAAACAGGCCGGTATCGCTTATTTGAGGCTTTGCCATAACACAATGTAAGAGCGATGCCGGCCTTGAGATATTACCTGTTTACAATTATATGCTATACTGTTTATTTAGGGATACTCTATGCAGTACGCAACATCAATATGACTAGAGGATTACAAAACAAGGTGGAAGACGTTTATAAGTAGAATTATTAAGTTAACAACAAAGTATTTTGGAACGTGCACTTTTATTAGAATGCGATTTCGGTTATAAGAACAGCCGTAAAATTCATTTCTATTTTTGATCTGACACAATTTTCTATAATAAAAAGAAGAAGTGCAAGGAATTTAAAAGGTAGTGTTGCTCAAAAATTGCCTTGCATCAACTGTAATGAGTCGAATTTGCCGTATTTAGAACATAAGGCTGGGACTGGATTGCTTTCTTAGTTATCTCAGCAAAAGCCCTATTTAAACCGCTTCACGAAATGACAGACGTAGCAAGCAATACCTATCTTTCCATACGCAACTAAGTAAATCAGAAGGCAGCTTTCAGCAAACAGTTGGCAACATAAACCCGGCTGCTACGTTGTTCGAAATGCAAGTATCCTGGCGAAGCCTAATTCCATTCTGCAACTAAAAATCAGACAGGAGCTTTTTGGCAACATAAACCCGGCTGCTACGTTGTTAATGCAAGTATCCTGGCGAACTATTCCATTCTGCTGATGGATTTGGTAGCTGTATTATATAACTAATGACCGAAACCCTGACCGATATTACCCAACAGATATGGCAAATCGTAAGCGAAGTGCCTGACCCCGAGGTACCGGTGTTATCCATTGCCGACTTAGGTGTTTTACGAAATGTATCGGTCGAAAACGGCAAACCTATTATCACCGTTACGCCTACTTATAGCGGCTGCCCGGCTATGGATATGATTAGCATGGGTATCCGGATGGCATTGCTGGAAAACGGTTTCACCAATATTGAGATTAGAACAGTTTTATCTCCTGCCTGGAGTACCGATTGGATGAGCGAAGCCGGCAGGCAAAAATTAAAAGAATATGGCATAGCCCCACCTGTTGGTAAAAGTATTAGCCAGCAGGCGCTGGAGCAGACGATAGTACCTTGCCCACACTGTGGCAGTAACCATACTAAACTGGTGAGCGAATTTTCGTCCACAGCCTGCAAGGCATTTTACACCTGCAGCGACTGCTACGAACCTTTCGACCATTTTAAATGCCATTGAACAGACACTGTTTTATGTGTTTGATTCACTAACCTCATTTGTTAAAATTTTATAAACAATCAGGCTCAGGTAAAATCCAAACTTCTGCTGGTAACGTAAATTAAATAATAAACATATTTTAAATTTTTAGGTGGTTATTAAGAATAAGCAACGAGGTACCCCTAAAATGCAGCAATCAAGCCCTAACAGTTTAAGCTGCAAAACAAAAAGGCTGTCTTAAAAGGGCAGCCTTTTTATTTTAAAAAAGGTAGTTGTTTATGCACAATATTAGTGTATCAATTAATGGGCTGGTGGCTGTAACAATAGCTGTTAATGATTTATCTTAAGCATTGTCATGGCAAAGAACAACAAAGTTATATTCACATTTTACAGCCCTTCGCAGGCCCTGCTGCTTCTCCCCTTTCCCTTCAGGAACTCATCCCGGCTGAGCATCCCGTACGGATAGTTAGCCAGATCATTGGTTCGGTGAACCTGCAAAGCCCTGCAACAATCCTATAGAGGTGGTGGCAATTCCAGCTATCAACCCTGCATGTAGTTTACAATATTGGTGTATGGCTATATAAAGTATAGCAGCTTTGAGGCTCAGCAATGCCTATTGTGGATAGTAAGTAAAGTGGTCAAAATAACTGGTACAAATGAAGCGGGATATTACCCGGCGTTGGTAGCCGTCTACCCCCTAAAGGGCAATGTGATTAAGTGAAGGGTTGTCAGTATCAGTTATGCGCCGTAGGTGCAACCTGTTTGTAGCAAACAGACATCAATGATGTTGGTGCATGCCACGTAGTGGCTACCTGATCAGAGAAGAGGGGTAGCCACTACGTGGCAATGATTCCCTTTGCCTCTTTGTTTGCTACAAACAGAAAGCCCCGATGGGGCTTAAATTAATGACATTGCTCTAACGGGGAACTCGTTTTTACCTGAAAAATTAGTGGCAACTATGAGTATTTTGAAGTTTCTATAAAGTTTGATAGTGTCCAAAAGCCCCCTTTAGAGCCTGTCCCGTACCGATAGGTCGGAAGGGTTTGGAACAACTAATGCCGAATAAAGAAATGTTGAAGTTATTTTGAAAGTCTCTCTAAAATACAAACCGCTGCAATTATTCCTGAGCCATTATATCAAAAATCAAACTTAAACCGGAAGCGAAGGCCGGATTTGGCAATGTCTTTATGATCGGTATAAGTAAGCCGCCTGATATAATCTATCCGCAGTATTTTACAGATATTTCCAATGCCTACGCTTGCCTCTATATACGGTTCCTTTTCCAGGGAATAGATGCTGTTATGCCCCCGAACTCTGGGGAACGCAAATTGTCCTCTCCCCCGCACAGGCTCGTTTTCATCTCTTAGCCCGCCAAACAGCGTTTTGAACGACATGGCTTCCCGCCACTTTAATTTTCTTAATAACGGAATACGGTTGAAAAGGAACCCATTTAATTTATGGTCTATAAAAATGGAAGCATAGTGATCACTCACGAATTCAAAGTAATTCATCAGGTTATAGGATTCCAGTTCCAAAGCATAGGTTTGGTTGCCATGATGAATAGATAATAATGGAAAGGGCAGCTTACCAAATGTGTTACTACCTTCCAGTGTCACATCGGTATATCCAAATTTGGAGAGCAGGATTCTTTTATGAATATTCAGCGACAGTTTTTCATAATTGTATTCTCCACCTAAAAATCCTTTGATGCCTACGTTCAGCCGTAGGGTAAATATCGGATTGCTTCCTGCAATAGACCTACGCCGCACCTTGCCCTGTACCAATGCGTTCGTTGGGTGCCCACCGCACTTCGGAAGTGAGTTCTGATGTAGTAAGGGTTCTTATACCGCGGGGAGTACCATTTCGTACCCTGTTATAGGTAAGAGAACCCAGCGGTGTTTGTTGCCAGTATTCATATCCCAATTTATAATAAAAATGGTTTTGCAATTCGTGCATGTAATCGGCCCTGAAAATGTGGTTGTACAGGTATTTATCATTAATGCCCCGTTTAAAAGATATGAAAGGGTTATCCTCTATAATAAATCCAAGATCGTTACCGGGTATGGTTATATCCTGCTGGTAACTCAGTTTGATATAATGTTTTGGAAATTCATAGATCGTTTTATTGTTAAATGAGTAAGCTACCCCGCCATAATATTTTACTTTAGTATCCCTGGTGCCATATGCTGCATATCCATCCAATACCCATTTTTTGCTGAATGAATTATTGGTACGGGCGCCCAACCGTAACCGGGAACCTTCAACCGGGTTATAGGCGTAGGTAGTAGATGCCGGCCCAATATCAAACTTTCCCACCTTTACATAACCGGTCATAAGAATATTAGCACCTGTTACAATATTTTTATAGGTCTTTGTTTTGGTGAGGCTGTCAATATTTGCATACACTTTTTGCTCAGTGCCAACCAGCGGCTGATGCCTGCGGACTACCCAAAAGCTGTCGGTCTGTGGTTTGGTCCTCTTATCTTCTATACCTGTTCCATGGTATATGCTATCCGGCTGTGGCTTATTAATAATATAATTTTCATACGATACGGTCCTTTCACCCAAAATACCACCTGCAGCTTTAGATTGTGTAAGGCCAAAATCTGCCAGCATTTTACTGGATGCAACATGGTATCGGCCATCGCTGCTTTTTTCAAACTGCTGGGTTACGTGCATTGCTTTTACCCAGTTTACATTAGCATATTTACTAAGGGTAAGATCAATTTTCTGGATGCCATAATTCCCATCCATCGTAATGTACATGGCGCCTCTGAAAAGCTGGTCGGCAGGGTTGCGGGGCGAAAAATTAAGTTTTATTAACCGGTCGCCATTTTCGGCGGTAATCGTATCTGCAATCAGGTATTTATAAGACGTGGGGCCATCAGTGGCAATAGGACTCAGAAACTGCGTATTCAGCAGCATAATCGTATTATCATACACATTAATATCCTGGTATAAATAATTCAGGATAGAGCTCAGGCTTTCAGCATCTATGTACTCACCATAATCTACTTTTTTTTCTGCCAGCACAACCGTTTTTCTTTTAGAAGGATCCCGCCGATAATAGTTTTTCGCTAATCTTTCTTCAATGTAAACCGGCATTATTGAGCGTCCGCCTTCTAATTGGTTGGTGTCCCTTTTATCAATCATGAAACTAAAATGTTTCATCAGTTTGCTGTTCTCCATTTTTTCGGAAAGGCTGCTCAGGGAAAACAACATTTTATCGTATTCTTCATTCTCCACATAGTCGTAGCTTTTTTGCTGGTTGTTTTCTTTGTTGTCAATTACCAGTCGTATCAGTTCTACAGCAGGATTATTTTTATTGGTATATTTTACTTTATGCGGTTTTACAACCACTTTATTGGCCGTATCATTTGTCATCTGCATCAACACATCTGCCACCTGTGTTTTTCCTGTTTGGATGGACTTAATCACTGCATTATAACCGATAAAGGAAAATTGTATGGCGTCGTATTTATCGTCGGTAACCAGGCGAAAGCTGCCATTATTATCAGTTACGGAGCCCCTGCGGGCACCTTTAAACATAACCGAAACAGATTTTAGCGGCTGTTGCGTAGTGGCATCTTTTACAGTACCGGTAATAATAGTAGGCTGGGAAAATAAAAGCAAAAAATTTAGCACAAGGCCCAGGGTAAGGCCCGTTTTGGCTGCAGGTAAAAGCATGTTTAAGTAAGGGTATAGAAATTACAGGGCGACCGGCTATGTAGCAAAACAGCAGAGCCGGCAGCAATATAGGTAAAATAAGCTATACAACCTTCATGCATCAGCCTGTTATTAAATTTTTATCTGTAAGTGATAATAAAAACCAGTTGCTGCATTACCCGTAATTGTTTTAAATGAAGACACTTTGCCTGTTCTTCTGACAATAGATTTGTTGCCACTTGGCGTATGTGAATTAAGTTATGAATGCGTGAATACTACCCCTACAAAAATCCGGCGATCTGATTTTTGTCTCTCAATGGCAATGGCTCCCGGTTCAGAATAATTTCAATAAGTGTAGTGGTAAAAGGATAAAAAAAGTTAATATCTGCATTCTTGAAAAGTGGCGTCAGGTCCATGGTAAAAGTGGGATCATCGGGGCCGGGGATAATAGCTGTCGGGCCATCCTCAATATACTTAAAATAGCCCAGCAGTTTGGTGCCGGATGAGGCTATAAATTCTACCTGTAATTCCTGGTTGCCGAAACCAGGAATATCATCCAGGTTTATATGAAAGCAACGGTAACTGTTATCTGCAGCATAGGAGTGTACATCCACCTTTACCAGCGACCAGTCACTCTTTTTAGCGCCGGGTTTCCGTGTTTGTAACTGTAAGTTGTAATCCGTTATCGGATCGCCCCGTTCATCCCTGGCATGTACCAGAAATTGCTGCCATTTACCCATCCGGCTGAGTGCGTCTTTTGTTGCGGCAGTGGCGTATGTTACCCACTTGCTGTACTCATCAAAACTAGTTACCTGCAATGCTTTCGACACCATTTCTATCAGCAGGTTCGAAGGGCTTTCAAGAATCGTGGCATGGTTTAAGCCCGGCGCCGGAATAAAAGGCATCATCAGGTTCAGCCGTTCATCAATGGGCCATTTTGTAATGGAAGCCATCTTGCTTCCTTCATTGGAAAGCGTAAGATCCAAGGTTATTTTACGGCTGTTGAGTGCACAGCCCGACCAGCGTACAGTGCCATCCGTAGCGTCTGATTTTGTAAACAAGCCCCGTAGCCCACCGTAATCCTTATTACCGCAAAAAGTAAAAACATAGGGCGTTGCATCTGTAGGCCCATAAAAAACCTGGTGCTCATCCAGCAGGTCTTTATGTGCCAGGTCCCAGGTAAATTTACTGCCGAGTTCCAGACCATCCAGCACCAGGTCGCCGGCTTCCATAAAGTCGGGCCCCAACTCCCGGTTGCCTTTAAACAATGCCCCAATAAAGCTGCGGCCTTTATGTGCCAGGGGCGATCCGAAAGAGGCAGGAGCAATGGCAATGATGCGTTTTACCCGTTCGTGACGGCCATATACGGTAAGCCAAGACCGCAACACCAGCATTCCGGTTGAATGTACCATCGCATCAAACGGCTCGTTGGTATTTAGATTGGTTTGCAGTTTCAATGCCCGGTCAAAACCCTCGGCGATATCTTTTATTGTTACTTCATTTGTCAGGGTCAGGTAGTTGCATATCTGAATATCTGCCTGTTTATAAAGCCCGGTAGCAACCAGGTCATCCCGCCATGTTTTAAAACTATTGCCTGTATCGGAGTAGCCATGTATCAGCACTAATGTATTAGGCATGGAAGTTATTTTTAAGGAGCAGTAAAATAATGGGTGCCTATCAACAAAGCAAGCTTTTCTAACTATTTCTTTTAGAAAACTGGTCTGCAACATCATTGGCACATTTTTTACTTCGCCTTTCCTAAATTCTTGTAATGATGAATTCCCCAAACTTTGATGTAGCCCCTGGTGTATGGGGCGCCAAAGATATTTTTGTCAATTTTTATTTCATACAGGATGGAGAATCAGGCGATTGGGCGCTGATTGATACCGGCCTGAAAACATCGGCCCATAAAATAAAAAAGATCGCTGCCAGGCTTTTCGGCCCGGATAAAAAACCGGTTTCCATCATTTTAACGCATGGCCATTTCGATCATGTCGGCTCAGTAGCAAGGCTGGCCGCCAGGTGGCACGTACCGGTATATGCGCACTATATGGAGTTACCTTATCTCACCGGCCGATCCTCTTATCCTCCACCCGACCCCACAGTAGGAGGTGGCCTAATGGCATCTATGGCGTTTATGTACCCTACATCGCCCATTAATATCGAAAGTATCGTAGAAGCGTTGCCGGAAGATATGACCGTACCCGGCCTGCCCGGCTGGAAATGGATTTTCACACCCGGACATACCCCAGGCCATATCAGCCTGTACCGCGAAAGTGATAAAGTGCTGATCGCCGGTGATGCATTTGTAACTACAAAAGCGGAGTCGGCCATGGCTACCATTAAGCAAACACAGGTAATTAGCGGACCGCCCAAGTATTTTACCCCGGATTGGGAAGCATCGGAGCAATCTGTTGCTGCATTAGCTGCGCTTGACCCCAACGTAGCGGCAACCGGGCACGGCAAACCAATGCAGGGTGATGAACTGCAGGAACAACTGCATTTATTATCGGACAATTTTAAACTGTTGGCAATACCACCGGACGGGCGTTATGTAGGCGACCCTGCGGTGGCGGATGCCAGTGGATTATTATATGTACCCGCCCCAATAAAAGTGGACCGGCGTTATCAAAGAAACCTGCTCGTACTGGGCTTAGCCGTAACAACGGCCGCACTCACTTTTTGGCTTGCCGGTAAAAGCAAAAAGAAGAAAGGCTGGAAGCTGTTAAAATAAACAGGTAAGGATGATTAATTCGAATCAAGTGTTGAGGGCTAAACAGGAAATAAAATTTACGATCTGTTTCTTTTCGATTCGGTAAGCTATTTGCCTTTCCTAAAAAAAGAATCTCACCTAAATATCCTTTTAGTTGTATTTGTTGAGCTATGCCCAACCCTATTGGTAGAATCCGATAAAACAATTTCCAGGTATTTGTTGGGCTGCGCATAACCCCTTTGAATAGCAGGAATTGCTTAATGGGATTGGGCGCTGCCCAATAATACAATTAATTGTCTATAAGCTCTTACTACCAACAGGATTGGGCGCTGCCCAATAATTCCCGTAAATGTCCACCCTTGATTCGCATGATTCATAATTTTATTTGACATACTCTAATAAAGCCGTCTTAACATAGGACAGCTTTATTTTTTTCGTGATTATGGAAATGTGGTGATACCGCTTCATACGGCTTAGTAGCAAGCTTATGAAACGTTATTTTCTTATACTAATTGCTGTATTGGCCGGTGTTGTATTTGGCTATTTTTCTTCTGATAAAAAGGAGAAAAAGGTTCTCCCGGCGAAGGGTTTTCACACTGCAGAAAAAACAGTTATCCGTGATGCCCCGGCGGTTATTCCACCTTACATTAAAAATATTTTACCGCCACCGGGTTTTATACTAACCGATGTTCCAGGAAACCGCTTTGGCCAATGGCTACAGCAGCTACCACTCCGTAAAGATAATACCGTTTACTTATTTGACGGCAGTAAGAAAAAAAACCAATCATTGCATTATGCTGTGCTGGATGTGCCCTATAACCGCCATCCGCTGCAACAATGTGCCGATGCGGTTATGCGCCTGCGGGCCGAGTACATTTTCGAAACAGGAGCCGAACAAAATATCCGTTTTTTTCACCGGGGAAATGACTGGTTCACCTGCCCGGCCAAATGTACCCGGCCACAATTGGAAGCTTTCTTAAATACTGTTTTTAGCTGGTGCGGTAGTTACAACCTGCAGGCACAGTTAAAACCGGTTGCACCTATTCAACAGATACAAACAGGAGATGTATTTGTAAAAGGTGGGTCGCCGGGCCATGCCATGGTGGTAGCAGCCGTGGCACAAAATGATAAAGGCGAAAAGGTATTCCTGCTGCTGCAAAGTTTTATGCCGGCACAGGATATTCACATTGTCATTAATCCATACGATCAGCAGCTATCGCCCTGGTATCGCACATCTGCCGCAACGATTGCCACGCCCGGCTGGACGTTTACCGCAGCAGATTTGAGAAGGTGGTGATTTTATCGCACAGAGCTAAGGAGAAAAGGAGGAATACAATAACTTTCTTTTATGTTGATTTACTAAATTACCGGATGGTTTACCATTGAGACATAATTACATAATCCTTGTAATGCGGCAGAAAAATGTGATTTGTTTCTTCTGTATTTCTCCTTTCCTCCTTAGCTCTGTGCGAAACATTCCATGCGAAACATTCATTACCGCATCAGCAATTCGCAGGGTTTCAGACCGGTATGCTTTTTAAATGCAGTAGAAAAATGAGAGATCGAGGAATAGCCAAGTAACTCAGCAACATCCGTAACGCTCAGGCTTTTTTCGTATAATAAGTATTTGGCATGTTCCATCCGCTGCCCCTGGTAAAAATCAAAAATAGTAGTGCCAAACATTTCTTTGAAACCTTTTTTCAAATAGCATTCATTGGTGGCTACTTTACGTGCCAGCTCCTTAATGGTAATCGGTTCACCAATACGTTGCAACAAAATTTCCCGGGCTTTTATAATCCTATCCCGGTCCTCTTCATTCGCCAGAAACTTACAGGCAAACAATTCATCTTTTTCGCCATACAGGCAATCAAGGCTATACAGTAGCAAGGCCTGTATTTGTGCATTTACGAAAATATTACTCAGGCTATCGGTGTAGCGATGGGTACACAGGCTTTCCAGCACCAGGCGGTTTTTATCGCACAGGGGTACAATATGCAACACTGCCTGTTCATATTGAAACGAAAGAACCTGCCCGGCCCGGGTACTATTTAATTGCCCATGTAAAAACTGGCTTAAATAAGATGGGGTAAACCGAAAGGAAAAGGTATCCAGTGTCTCGGTGATTTCCTGGCAGCCGGTAGCCATTTTTTTACATTTTCCATCGCTGCAATCGGGATGGCTGCAATAGTAATTACCGGCTACGCAAAACTTTAGTTCCAGGCTATTTTCAATACTGCTTTTTTCTATATAATTGTAAGCAAGCATGCCAACATCTTCTACCTGCCAGTTATCCATTTTGCGGTAGCGGCTGATAGTGTATTGTACAGAGTTAGGAATGATTTTTTCCTGGTGATGTAGTAGTTCCAGTTCTTCCGGCATTACCTCCTGCCGTAAAGATTCATGTAAGATAGATAATGATGTTGCCATGAAATGATGTTGCTGCAAATTTAAAGTACGAACATAGATAATAGCCGGAAGCAGCAGTTAATGACTTTTGTGTGACAATACAGGAGAAGGCAGGTATCAGCAGTCAGCTTTCAGGTGTTAGAAATTATAGTCAAACCGGCTTAAAGTACAGTATTAATAGACACTGATAGCTGATAGCTAATGCCTGACAGCTATCAGCTAAAAATCTTTTCCATGCGTAGCTGCAATTAAAGCGCTGGAAACAAAAGGCATTGCTTTCATGGTTTTTAAAAACAATGCTGTGGTATTTTTTCCGCCAAACAACTTTTGCACTTGCCGGCCTACCCACAGGCGGCTGGCAAATTGTTGCTGCCAGGCTTTTGTATAAGCAGCTTCCATTTGGGGCCGGGTGATCTGATGCTTCAGAAAAGAATGAATGGCTTCATATGCCAACTTGCTGCCATGCATAGCCATGCTCATACCGTTGCCACACAGCGGTGTAATCATACCTGCGGCATCGCCCAGCATCAGTACACCATTTTCAACCTGCGCTTTTTTGCGAAAGCTTACCTGCGAAATGGTGAGGGGCTCCGTGTATAAAAATGTTGCTGCTGAAAAGATGTGCCGCAATTGCCGATTTTGCTGCAACACCATTTTTTCCATTGCGGTAATGGAATTTTGATTTGCGGCAAGGTTGGCTGCTGTTGTAAGATAACACAGGCAGGATTTTCCATCTTCAATAGCCGACATGCCGCAATAGCCGTCCCTAAAATTATGCAGCGCTATCGTATTAGTCGGATGCGGATACCGGATATGATACTTTACACCAATATAATTATTCAGCTTGTTCTTTTTTTGCAATGCGAAAGGCCGTTTCCACTTCACATCCAGGTTGCTCCGCTTGCCAAATGCACCGGCCGCAATGGCAGATGAAAAATTACCTGCGGTAGTTGTCAGGGTAAACTGATCGTTCTCAAAATCTATATCATTTACTTTAGTTTGCGTAAAAACCGTTACGCCCTTTTGTACTGCCATCTGGTACATCTGATGATCCAGCGTGTACCGGCTAATGCCAAACCCGCCTAATGGCAAGTCGAAGTCATATAACCTGCCATCCATATCTGATAACTGCAACTTTTGAATATGCGGTACCTGCATTTTCGAGAGTGGCACACCCAGCCTTGTCAAAAAATCATAACTCTCCATACTGATATATTCACCACAAACCTTATGAAACGGGTATTGTTCTTTTTCAAATAAAATAACGCTGTAGCCTGCATTTGCGGCCTGTATAGAGAGGCAAAGCCCCGCCAATCCACCGCCGATAATGGCTATTTGATAATACCTCACCCCCTGCCCCTCTCCAACAAAGTTGGAGAGGGGTGCCTCTTTAGAACTTTGCGAATAGTTATGCATTAGCGGGTTCATGCTCTTTGAACGTTGTTGGTTACTTTCAGGCGGCGGGTTGATGCTGCTTAAATATTATAACGTATTTTGAATATTTGATTCTTTTGAACCCATTCCTACATTTTGTAATGAATGCCAGGTAGAGGCACCCCTCTACACCGACAGGTGGAGAGGGGCCGGGGGTGAGGTGTGTGAGGCTATCAGCCACCGGAATGCCCATTGCCAGCTTATCTCATAATCCGTTATCCCGGCCTGTTGCAGTATTTTTTTCCAGTCCTGTCTTTTAAATCCCCTGCTTACGCTTAACGGTGCATCGTTTTTTACGAGGTATGATTTTGAAAAAAGACGGGTAATTAATTTAATGGAATAGTATGCGAGTGCGTGCCGGTGCAAATCGTTGATAAAAAAGCCAATGTTTGCCTGTTGCTGCATCCATTGCAGTTGCGTTACCAGTTGCGCATCGGTAAAATGGTGGCAAAACAAACTGCTGAAAATAATATCCGGTTGCTGCTGAAACCGGACCATCCGGTAGTCACTGATGATCCACCGGGTATCAGCGGGTAACAGTTTTTTTTCTTTTGCCACTTCAATACAGGCAGGCTTGATATCAATGCCGGTAAAGCTTGCATTTATTCCCTTTTTACTACACCAGTTATGCAAGGCTACCAGGTTATCGCCGCCACCGCAACCTATTTCACAAACATGAATTTGCTTTCGGCTACCTATTACTTTTTGTAAACCTTTGATGGTGATGGCATGACCGCCCAGCCGGGCGTTCACTATTTCCAGTTCCTGCATATTTTGCCGGATGTCGGCAAATGGAATATCGTCCCTGTCCAATAGTTCTAATTCATACGATCGTTGGGAAAAGTTCATCCGGTAGTAGCGGTAAAGGTTTCCATGGTAAGACCCGGGCCAAAAGCTACACCAAAAATATTAGCCGGTTGATTTTGTTGTGAAGCGTTCTCCAGTATCTCTTTCAGCACAAATAAAATAGTAGGCGAACTCATATTTCCATATTCAGCCAGCACTTTGCGGCTACAGCAAAGTTCGTCGCCAGTTAGCTGCAGTTGCTTGCCAATGGTGTCTACAATTTTTTTACCACCGGGGTGCAGGCACCAGTACTTAATATTTTCTTTCAACAACTGCCCGTGTGCCAATGCTTCGTTTACCAACCCTTCAATATCTTCTTCAATCAGCTGTGGTATATAAGAGGAGAGGGTCATTAAAAACCCTTTTGTGCTAAGCTGCCAGGCCATGTGCTCTTTGCCTTTCAGCGACACTTTACTGTAAAAACTGTTTAATGAAATCCGGTTGGCAGATTGAATTTGATTGGAGACTAAAACGGCGGCTGCACCATCTCCAAACAACAGGCTGCTAGCTGCATTGTCCAGGTTATACCCCTGTTGAAAATGAATGGTACATAGCTCCGCTGCGATAATAATTACGTTCGATCCGGGTGTACTATCGCAAATCATTTTAGCCAGCTTCAACGCATGTATAGCTGCATAACAGCCCATGAAATTGACAGAGGTACGAAAGATGGTTGCCGGCAAATCCAAGGCTTCTGCGACCTGCAAATCCAAGCCGGGGGCACTCATACCTGTGCAGCTTACCGTAATCAGGTGGGTAATCTGTTGCGGATCAATGTTGCCCTTCATACAATCTTTCACCGCTTTTACCGATAGAGGCAGTGCTTCCTGTTGATAGATGTTCATACGCCGGTCAAGATCGGGTGCCTCAAAATCAGCATCCGGTGGTGGCATAAATGTCCACTCTTTGGGGGGCAGGCTAAAATCGGGCAGTACGGAATAGCGGCTTTCAATAGCACTTTGGTGATACAAAAAGGCCAGTTTCCGTTTATCAGTATCATTCAGTCCATACGCCGCCTGCATAAATTGGAGGATATCTTTTTGCCGGTGTTTATAGGCAGGTACCGCCGTTGCTATGGAAATAATATCAGCCAATGGAGTTTATAATTAAAAGCGTAATAAAAGCCAGGTTGGTACAGGTGCCTGCTATCCGGTTCATCTGCATAGTATGCTTAAAATCAGCAGCAGTTTCATCTTTCCAGACCTGTATCGCCCACCGTAGGAAAATTACGACAACCGGAACAAAAAAGACTCCTAAAACAGCAAATTGAGTAAGTTGTTGCTGTTGCTGAAAATAAAGAAACAGTAAACCAAAAGCAGCGCCGTACAGAATGGCACAGAAAACAAAAGTTCCTCTTTTTCCCAATGCCATGCTAATGGTACGCACACCGTCGTTCCGGTCTGCTTCGTGCTGGTAAATTTGTGTTACCGGGTAAAAGCCGCCAATCAACAGGCTCGCCACTACCATGCCCTGCCACGGCACCTGCAGGATAAGCGTTTGCGAAGCGCCATGATACACCATAAAAAAAACCAAAGCTCCCTGGTTGATGATGACGGTAAGATAACCTGCTACCGCAAAGCGTTTCAGCCGGATGCCCCGGTAGCTGTACAGCCTTGAAAAAATGATGTAGGTAACAAATGCGATCAGAAAGGGATAAGAAATAAAAAAGGAAATCAGGGTTCCGGCAATGTCCATAACAACCGTAACCCAAAACAACTGACGGGTTGGCTGCATCGGGTTTTCAATACCACCGATTGGTGTTTCGTCCCGGTCCATATAGCTATTATAACCATTGCTGCCGGGGTATAGCAGCAAATGAATTAACCCAAAAATAAGTGCCGCCCGGCCCCAATGAATATTGGATACGAGGCTTAGGGCAAACCAGTAAACCGGCATTAAAAAATAAGAAAAAGGAAACCGCAGCAGTTGTATGGTGGATTTGCGAAGCATAATTGGCTACAGAGATACAGCAGAAACAGCAAACGGACGACAGACAACAGACCACGGACGACCGGTTGCTTATCTGGCTTTGACGGATTTAGTGCTACAGGTTGTTATGTAAGGCTTTTATAAACTAAATACAGGGAAGTGCTATAAGTTCGCTAACCTGGCAAAGGCAATATAAAAAACCGTATTAATAGGTATCAAACTTTCACTTTTACGCCGCGGTCTATTGTCCGTCGTCGGTCGTCTTTTTACTTTATATTTGAACGATGACATCCGCAATCAGTACCACAATTTCCGAACAGGAATACCTGCAACTGGAGGAAAAGTCTCCCGTGCGTCATGAATTTATTAATGGTAAACTTTATGAAATGCCAGGAGGAACAATGCTTCATGAGCAAGTGATATCGAACATCCATTTCCTTTTAAAAAGCATGAGATTAACTGCACTTACGCAAGGTCTCCGTGTTCGCCTGCCGCAAACCAAGGATTATTACTATCCGGATGTTTTAGTAACTGCTGAAAAAATTACCAAAGCTACTTTTGCTGAGGCACCCATACTGATTGCTGAAGTGCTGTCGCCTTCTACCCGTGTTAATGATTTAACTGATAAATTCTTGGCTTACAGGCAGTTCTCTTCTTTACATTATTACCTGATTGCCGAAGCCGATTTTTGCCAGGTAACCCTTTTTTACAAAACCGAAACCGGTGAATGGGAATCGGTACTATACCGCCAGCTTACCGATCTTATCCAACTTCCAAAATTTGGCGTACAATTATCTCTTTCAGGTATTTACGACGGAGTTGACTGGACGGATAACACATAAAAAAACAGCTTCCCCATTTGTGGCATTTTAGAGATTTTAGCGGTATTGCTGCCGCCTCATCGTAATGCCCTCAATTTTACCTCAATATTGTGCAAAACCTATGCTTTTAAAGCAGCATTACCTGTTGCCAAATCGTTTGATTTTGTTACATTTGCCCATATTCAAAAGGCATCGCATTATAAAAAGCAATATTGAATAAACCGGTTGCTTTTTAGCTGGCTATCCAGCCCTGTTTAGTAGCCTTAAACCAACCGACTTTATACAAACAAAAACCATCCGGCAAGCAGCCGGTGTCAGGACAAATATGATTACAGATACAGCAGAAGTAGTAGCACCGCAAAACGGCTATGGCGCCGATAGCATACAGGTTTTGGAAGGTTTGGAAGCGGTGCGCAAGCGGCCGGCAATGTACATTGGCGATATTGGCGTAAAAGGGTTGCACCACCTGGTATACGAAGTAGTGGACAACAGCATAGATGAAGCCATGGCTGGTTACTGCAAAAACATACAGGTGACCATTAATGAGGACAATAGTGTAACCGTACTGGACGATGGCCGTGGCATACCCACCGGAATGCACACCAAGGAAAACCGCAGTGCACTGGAAGTAGTAATGACCGTATTACACGCCGGCGGCAAATTTGATAAAGACAGCTATAAAGTTTCGGGTGGCTTGCATGGTGTAGGGGTAAGTTGCGTAAATGCACTGAGCAGCACCCTGCACGTAACCGTTAGGCGGGAAGGCAAAATGTTTGAGCAAACTTACCACGAAGGCAAGCCCGAATATGCTGTACGCCAAATTGGCGAAAGCGATATCACCGGCACAGAGGTTCAGTTTTGGCCGGATGGCACTATTTTTCAGACAACCGTATACGACAAAGAAATATTGGAAGGACGCCTGCGGGAACTCTCCTACTTAAACAAAGGCATCCGTATCAGCCTTACCGATCTTAGAGAAAAAGGAGACGATGGAGAGTATTACCGGAAAGAATTTTACAGCGAAGGCGGCATTGTTGAATTTGTAAAAATGCTGGACGAGAACGCCCACCGGCTAAGCCTGCTGCCAACGGTTGTATTTTGCGAAGGCCGGGATGAGAAAAGCAATGTAGTAGTAGAAGTAGCAATGAATTATAACCACGGTTATAGTGAGCACATTTTCAGTTATGTAAATAATATTAACACCATCGAGGGTGGTACACATGTGGCCGGTTTCCGGCGCAGCATTACCCGTGTATTTAAAAGCTATGGCGAAAAGCAGGGGCTGTTTGAAAAAGCAAAAGTTGAGATAGAAGGGGATGATTTCCGGGAAGGCCTCAGCGCTGTAATAAGCGTAAAAGTGCCGGAGCCACAGTTTGAAGGACAAACCAAAACCAAGCTCGGTAACAGTGATGTAATGGGTGTGGTAGATAGCACCCTGAGCCGTACACTTGAAATTTACCTGGAAGAAAATCCACGGGAGGCGAAGACCATCATCCAGAAAGTGATATTGGCAGCCCAGGCCCGTGCTGCAGCCAAAAAGGCCCGTGAAATGGTACAGCGTAAAAGTGTACTCAGTGGCGGTGGACTACCAGGTAAACTGGCAGATTGCAGCGAAAAAGACCCGGAAAAATGTGAGCTGTTTTTAGTAGAAGGAGACTCTGCCGGTGGTACTGCCAAACAGGGTCGTAACCGTAGTTACCAGGCCATTCTTCCACTCCGGGGTAAAATCCTGAATGTAGAGAAAGCCATGGAACATAAAATTTACGACAATGAGGAAATCCGCAACATGTTTACGGCACTGGGTGTAAAGATTGGTACGGTAGAAGATCCCAAGGCTTTGGACATTAGCAAACTTCGCTACCATAAGCTGGTGATTATGACGGATGCTGACGTGGATGGCAGTCATATTGCAACCCTGATCCTTACGTTCATTTTTAGGTATATGAAGGAAATGGTAGAGCAGGGCTATGTATATATTGCCCAGCCCCCCCTATATCTGGTAAAAAAAGGTAAAGAGCAAGGATATGCCTGGGATGATGAACAACGGAAAGCACTAACCGAAAAATTTGCCCATGGCCGGGAAGAAAGCGTAAGTGTACAGCGCTACAAAGGATTGGGGGAAATGAATGCGGAACAATTATGGGACACCACCATGAATCCCGATTTCCGTACGCTGCGGCAGGTAACCATTGAAAGTGCTGCCGAAGCAGACCGGGTATTTAGTATGCTGATGGGCGATGAAGTAGCTCCCCGCCGGGAATTTATTGAAAGCCACGCCCGGTATGCCAGGATAGATGTGTAATAAATCCAGATCAAAATAGGCAATGGACAACAAGCAACAGGCAAATCAGGATTAGACAGCAAAAACGAAGTCCACAACCAAATTAAATGTAGAACGTGTTTAATGTTTTAACAAGTGAGCTTTGAATGAGGAACAACCGACTCTTTACGGTTCTCTTATGTACTCTTTGTTAAGCGAAGCGCCTTGTATCCTGTATTCTTATGTGTCCTATGTGCCTATGTGGTTCCAATGAATAATCTATAAAACAGCCTCTGTAGTATAAATATAGTTGTTCAGTTATCAGTCATGGTCGGAAAGCTCATATAATAACGGGAGTTGCGCAAATGAAAAATAAGTAAGCCTTTATATTACTAACAAGAAAGTAGTAGGTCAAAGCCTTATTTCAAATTAAAATGGGTTGCAAACTTCCTTTCAGATGTCTAATCCTGATTTGCTTAGTAAATGAAAATAAATAAGTTGAACAAAAAGCAGTATAAATTTGGGATAAAAACCAGAGATGATAAGCCCCTATAATCATCAAATAGAAGAGCTAATGCGTCTTCATTATAATCGGCTGTCAGAAAGGGAAAAGCGTTGGTATGCGGCTGTTGAAGCATCTAAATTAGGCTGGGGCGGTACGACTTACATCAGCCACCTGTTACAACTCAGCCGTACTACAGTCACGGTTGCCAAAAAGGAAATGCAGGCTGGCTTACTACAACCCCAAGTGCCAACAGCAGGCAGGCAGCGAAAAACAGGCGGCGGGCGAAAAAAAAAGTACAGAAAAGCTGGCTGATGCCACCTTACAGTTGATCATTTTACTTCAAAGCCTCAAAGCCGGTAGCCCCACCGATGCAACTGTTTACTGGATAAGCCTCAGGCCCCGGCAAGTAGCACAACTCTTTGAAGCACAGCATCAGTTTAAAATAAGCCATAGTTTTGTAAAGCGGGTACTCAAAGAACAGGGGTATGGCTATCGAAAACAGTCCAAACAATTAGCCACTGGCAGCTACAGCCGTCGCAATGAGCAGTTTGAAATCATTTGTGCGATGGTATTGGTAATGAGCCTGCAAAGCCCTGTGCTCAGCATGGATTGCAAGAAAAAAGAGCGGTTAGGTAATTTATACAGAGGGGGCAAATGCTACAGCACCAAAGCTATGAAAGTATATGACCACGATTATGAGCATTTATCAGAAGGCAAAGTCATTCCTCATGGAATTTATGATATGCAGGCCAATAAAGGCTATATCTCTATCGGGGGCAGCAGCGAAACAGCAGATTTTGTAATAGACAACCTGCTATGGTGGTGGGAACATGGTATTCATCGCTACCCGGATGCAAAGAACATCCTGTTGTTCTGCGATGCAGGAGGTGCCAATAGCTATCGCCATCATGCCTTTAAGTACCAGCTACAGCTCTTTGCCAAGGAAACAGGCTTATCTGTTATTGTATGTCACTATCCGCCTTACTGTTCTAAATGGAACCCGATAGAACATCGCCTGTTCTGTCAGGTGCATAAAGCGATGGAAGGTGTTGTTTTTACCGATTATCAAACTGTTCAACAATGTATCGGGCAGACCGCTACTCAAACAGGCTTAACAGTGGCGGTAAGGCTCAACCTTCAGCAATACACAACAGGCAGGAAGATAGATAAAGAACTTATTGATCAAAACCGAATAACCTTTCATCCCCTCATTCCGGAACTCAACTATAGAATCTATCCATGATTTGTTCAACTTATTTATTTCGCTTTACTTATTGCCAATTACCTATTTTGATTTCTTATTATTTCCCGGTAAACACCGGCTTTCTTTTTTCAATAAATGCAGCGATGCCTTCCCCGTAATCCTGTGTATGGGCAGCAACATATTGCAGTTGATCTTCCATTTGTAATTGTTGCTCAAATGAATGGGTGAACGAACCCTGGAGCGCCTGCTTGGTAAGTGCCAGCCCTTTGGTAGGCATAGCAGAAAGGGTAACAGCTATTTGCAGGGAAACAGCGGCAAAATTTTCATCCGGCAGCATTTTGTAAATCATTCCGATGCGTTCGGCTTCGGCGGCTCCGGTTTTATCGCCCAGCATCATCAGGGCACTTGCTTTTTGCCAGCCTATCAGCCGGGGCAGCATATACGTGCCGCCGCTATCTGGTATTAATCCTATTTTGCTGAAAGCCTGTATAAATGAGGCAGACTCAGCAGCCACCACTACATCGGCACACAAGGCAATATTAGCACCGGCGCCGGCAGCTACACCGTTTACCGCAACTACTACCGGCTTTGGTATTTGGCGCATCCGGCTAACAATCGGATTATAATGTCGGGAAAGGATCGTATCAAAGCCGGGAGCATCCGGTCCCTGTAGTTCGCCCAAATCCTGCCCGGCGCAGAATGCTTTTCCGGCACCGGTAATATAAACACACCGTATGTTTTCATCCGCAGCACAATCATCCAGCCGGGCCTGCATGTGTAAAGCCATTTCCCGGTTAAAAGCATTGTATTTATCGGGCCGGTTCAGGGTAATTATACCTGTCCCGTTCTGAATTTCAAATAAAATAGAAGGTATCATTGGCAAATAAAAACACCAGGCATAGCTTGTAATTAAAATACAGCATGGCATCTCTACAAAAGAAAGGTATTCAGCTATACAAACAAAAAAGGAGGCTGGCTCAAAAAGTAAGATTTTGAGACAGTTTTTTTATGAGGGATGGTAAAAGGTGCTAAATGTTTCTTATCGAGGGCTCCACTTTATTATACTACCGTTCTTATCGCCTGTTCACAGCACAAGAAGTAAGTAGAAAAGACTTTTTTGAAAGTAAAAAAGGCTGCCCTTTTAAGACAGCCTTTTTGTAACTTTATTATCATCATTCTCCTCTCGAAGCAAGCAACCCTTTCGGTACCCGTAACTCCCCCGTCTCTGCATCAATCAATCCGTTGCGTTCATCTTCAATATTGGTGGCCTGGGTATACACGTCACCCGCAATCGGGCGCTTGCGTAGTTCCTCTTTATAAGCTTTGATGGCTATGGCCCGTTCATCGTTATCTTTAGGGCCGCCATAATCCGGGAAGCCGAAGCCGCCCCACTCGCTTACCAATAGCGGCACCTGTTTGCGGTAAAAGAATGGATCGCCTACTACCAGTGGAAATGCCGCTACGCCTTCCAGTTGGCCGGCAACTAATTTATCCAACAACTCCTTCCAGCGGCTAATGTCCGGGGTGTACAGGTGGGCCGTCAGCAAATCGCTTTTCAGGCGGCCTGTCCAGCTTACGTGCTGCCAGCCGTCATTATCCACTACTAAAAACTGGGAGTGCGATAATTGCATGTACTCGTAAGTGTCTTTAATGTAGCGGCGGGTTTCGGCATTGGTAGCTATATCCTGTGCTCCCCAGTCTTCGTTGTACAGGCTCCAGATCACCACGGAGGGATGTGTTTCTATCAGGGCCAGCAGCCGCAGTAATTCGGCCCGGTGGTTAGCCCGGCTGATATTATTACTCCGGTGCGGGCTGGGTACCTCTACCCAAAGCAGCATCCCCATTTCATCGGCCAGGTTATAAATGCGGGGATCAACACCGGCAATATGGATGCGTACCATATTACAGCCCAGGTCCCGCATGGCCAGCATATGGCGTTTTATTTCTTCATACGTACTATCGCCGGGCTGGTACAAAATACCGTCTAAGTAAACCGGCTTATTATTTAAATAAATCCAGCGTCCGCGGGCCTCTATTTTGCGCAGCCCAAAGTGGGTTTCAATTTCAGCCACATAGCCCCGGGAATCAATTAATTGTGCCACCAGCCGGTAGAGCGTAGGCTGGCCGGGTTCCCACAACTGTGCACCCGGTACTTCTATAGCTA
The DNA here is from genome assembly GCA_965246935.1 of Chitinophagaceae bacterium. Taxonomy (GTDB): domain Bacteria; phylum Bacteroidota; class Bacteroidia; order Chitinophagales; family Chitinophagaceae; genus JAZKFT01. The sequence goes on from CBDFGC010000008.1 coordinate 435,367, forward strand.
AACGCTGGTTTCGCTGACCGGCTTCCAGGTGCAATGGAAAATCAGAGGTGGCAATCAGGTTGCGGGCATCTTTCTTTTTATTAAAAACCATTAGCTTAATGGTGTAATCGCCGGCATCGTGAATGCGGGGTGTAAGGGTAAAACGGACCAACTGATCCTCCACAATACTTACAACACCCACCCTGCTGCGGAGGCGGTTACGCTCCACTGTTTCCAGCCACACACTCCGTACCGGGCCGGTAAAGGTTTGGTACCAGATACCGCCGCGTTTATATACATGGCTTTCCTGCTTCCCCCTGGTAGTATCAGCATCCATATTATCTGCAATGCGTACGGTAAGGCGGTTAACCGGCAGTAACTGGTCTTCCGTTAATTCATATGAAAAAGACGTGTATTCCCCCTGGTGTACTTCTTCGCCTTCGATGGTATGAAGAGCGTAGCCATTAAGCCATACCTGCGTTTCGTAACCGCAGGCACCGAATGTGAGCTGTAACATGGAGTTAGGCAGGGGTGCCAGTTGCTGTGGCAACGGGAAATCCCGCTCATACCATACAACAAGCTTGTCATGCCAGGTTTTTACCTCGTCCTGCTCTTTGGCGCCGGCCATTTGTTCCTCAACAGATCCCGGCCATTGGGCGGTTTGTTGGTACATATGACCTTTCCACCATTCTTCCTCCAACCCCTTTTCATCGGGGTCAAGGGCAAAACGCCATTCCCCGTCTAATAATAAATGAGAGTTGGGCCTGAGCACTGCCCTGGGTAGGGGATTATTATCAAATGCTTCAATGGTAGCAGTGCCATTGGTTTCAGGCGCAGAGATGTTAATCGTAGCGTAATTGGTATCCATACAAATTGGTTTAGTTCCGTTTGTAATTTAAAAATAAAGGCTTAAACGGATAAAAGACAACATTTTATCGCAAGCAATACTTTTATTTTGAGAGAAGACCTTTTATTCAACCTTACAAACGTTAATGTATAGATTACGGATTGCATAACGTAATTGTTTTAACGAAATGAAAGGAAATTTAATAAATTTTATCAATAGCGCACTACCATGAAGGACAGCTTTTGCCACCGGATAAAAAATTTCAATCGCTCATTGCAACTTAATGTTATACTGCCACCGAATACCGGTGTGCTGAACCCTTTTACAGAAGATAGCCTGGCACTCCATTGTGCCGACACTTTTTATGATAAATTCTATTCGGATAATGGCCTTCGATATGGAGTATTCGGCATTAATCCCGGGCGGTTTGGCGGTGGATTAACCGGCGTACCTTTTACAGATTTTAAACGATTGAAGGAAGTATGTGGGATTGATACACAGGGAAAAACCTCTAATGAGCCTTCCTCTTATTTTATATATCAAATGATTGCTGCCATGGGCGGGTCAACGCATTTTTACAATCAGTTTTATATTAATTCTGTTTGCCCGCTCGGCTTCATGATCAGCAAAAGCCCGGGCCGGTGGGTCAATTATAATTATTATGATGATCCGGCATTATACACTGCTGTAAAACCCTTTATGGTAAAAACGTTGCGGCAACAAATTGCTTTAGGGCTACACACCCATGTTTGCTTTTGCCTGGGTAAAAAGAATGTTACTTTCTTCCATAAACTTAACGAAGAGCACCATTTTTTTGAAAGCATTACCGAATTGCCACATCCCCGGTTTGTAGTGCAGTACCGGTTTAAAATGATAGATGAATACATATCGGAGTACTGCGAAAAGTTAGGAAAAGTGAGTACTTAAAAATAATAGTCCAGCGGGTTAGGTTACATAAAATGACAACTATTTTTTAGCCATATTTCCCTTTGTTTAATGTTTAAGAAAAACTTCCTTTACAGATGCATTTTAATTTGTTTAACTGCTATTATCTTCCTGTAAAACAAGCAGTTTTTTACGAAAATATCAGTTAAAAAGTATTGAATTTCAAGAAACAGCCCGGTACTTTACTTTTTTAAAAATTCATTATTATGAAAACAAACCACCTAAAAAAGGGGTCGATGGCAGCGATTGTACTCGCCGGATTGATTGCCTGTGGTGAAGCCGAAGATAAAAATTTTGACAACGATAGTACCGGAATTGTTGGAGTAAAAACGGTAACAGGCAAAGACAGCATACACCTGGCAAACATGCCGGATAGTGCCGCTGCCATGCAGGCCCGGAGAGGTTTTATAACGCCCGGTACCATGCACAAAATGATAGCCGGAGATGATGGCAACTGGAACGAACAATTTACTATGTGGATGGGCCCCGGTACGCCACCACAAACCATAGCGGCATCCTGCATAAAAACCATGATACTCGGCGGCCGTTACCAGCAGTCAGTGCATAAAGGCATGATGATGGGAATGCCCTTTGAAGGCCGGAGCATATTGGGCTACGACAATGGTAAAAAGAGATTTGTAAAGAGTTGGGTAGATAATATGGGCACCGGCTTTACAAACATGGAAGGCGACTATGATGCAGCCAACAATGTTGTGCACCTGAAAGGCACTCAAACTGACCCCACAACCGGCAAAGCAATGAATGTACGGGAAGATTACACATTCAACCCTGATGGAAGCCGCCTGTTGGAAAGGTACAGTTCGCAAATGGCCGGTAGCCCGGAGTATAAAATAATGGAAATAAAACTGATGAAGAAGTGATTTCGGCCACTACAAAGGAGCCGTTGAAACAGTTAGAGTGATCACTCCGTGTGTATAGAAATGTAAACTGCAAATACGGCGTAATGGACAAAAAGAATGGCGTTCATTTTTAAAGTGCACAAAGAGTTTTACTGGCAGCATTCACCTTTACTACATCATCATGCAAAACGGAAGCAGGCACTGCCCGAGTTGCAACTGTTCAACCTGGTAAAACCGGCTATCAGTATTAGATCCTGCGGTGTCACTAAAATCCGGAATTCTTGTATGAAGCAACTTTAGAAGTTTTCGAACCCTTGTAATTGAAGATTTCGTAACACAATTAATAATTATTCATTAGCTACTTCCTAATTTTAAAAAAGAAACTGGAAACAATAATACTTCCGAATAAACCAATTCAAGGTGGGGTGCCATAGAACCTTTGAGAACAGAGAAAGTGATAAAAACCCCGGCAATGGAAGCAAGGGATATGATTACTTTAATTAATAAAGCAGAATGGACTTTATAGAAAAGCAACTCATAAATTAATTAGATAGCTAATAAAGCAGGACCTGAAAAGACCAATCCGAAAACGATAAATAAAACGATTACACCAAAATCAAACGAATTATGAGCATTGCCAATATTATTAAAGATGCTGATAAAGATTAAAATTACCGGCGCAACAAAAACAACACTGGTCAACCAAAGCTGTAGTGGATACCAGTTGTTTTTGACAGACGTCCCCATCATTATTAATTGTCCCTTATCAATTATTTAATGTGCTTCCAGCCAGTTGGTTCCTTCGCCGGCTTCGGCTTCAATCGGAATTTCGTTGGGTAGCGGCAAGGCATGTTTCATGCAATCCAGTATCATTGGCTTAAAGGCTTCTACTTCTTCTTTCGGCACATCAAACACCAGTTCGTCATGTACCTGTAAAATCATTTTTCCGGTAAAACCGTTGTCTTTAATGGCCTGGTGAATTTTAATCATGGCCAGTTTAATCATATCAGCAGCCGTGCCCTGTATCGGGCTGTTAATAGCATTGCGTTCGGCAAAACCACGTACCGTAAAATTGCTGCTGTTTATATCCCGCAGCCAGCGTTTGCGGCCCATCATGGTTTCCACATAGCTATGCTCTCGTGCAAAGTTGATGTTGCTATCCATGTACTTCTGAATGTTAGGAAACTGGATACGGTAGTTGTCAATAATGTCCTTGGCCTCACTGCGACTGATCTTTAGATTCTCTGAAAGGCCGAAGGAGCTTTGTCCGTAAATAATACCAAAATTGACACTCTTTGCTTTGTATCGCATTTCCTTGGTCACTTCTTCCACCGGCACGTTGAATACTTTGGCTGCTGTAGCCGTATGAACATCTATGCCATTGCGAAAAGCGTCGCACATATTTGGATCAGCGCTAATAGCAGCTACAATACGCAACTCAATCTGCGAATAGTCGGCACTGATAAGCAGGTGGTTTTCGTCACGTGGAATAAAAGCTTTGCGTATTTCCCGGCCACGCTCTGTACGGATGGGAATATTTTGCAGATTGGGATTAGTACTGCTGAGCCGGCCCGTAACTGCTACCGCCTGTGCATAGGAAGTGTGTACCCGGCCTGTTTTGCGGTTAATCAGTTTTGGAAGGGAATCCACATAAGTGCTTTGCAGCTTAGTTAATTCCCGGTGAATGAGAATGTCTTCTGCAATTTTATACCCCTTGGTTGCCAGTTTGGCCAGCACATCTTCGCCGGTTGCGTACTGGCCGGTTTTGGTTTTTTTTGCGTTAGGGTCCAGCTTTAGTTTTTCAAACAGTATTTCACCCATTTGCTTGGGCGAACCGATATTGAATTCCAGCCCGGCCTGTGCATACACACTTTCCTGTGCCAGCCTCGCCTGCCAGTCCAGTTCTTTACTATAACTTTCTAAAAAAGGAACATCTATCCGCACTCCTTCAAACTCCATATCTGCAAGCACTTTTACCAGCGGCAGTTCTGTTTCATCCAACACCCGTTTTACCTGGCACTTTTCCACAATAGGCGCAAACACCTGCTTTAGTTGCAGCGTAACGTCGGCATCTTCGGCGGCATAATCTTTTACTTTTTCCGGCGCTACATCCCGCATGGTTCCCTGCCCTTTTCCTTTTTTTCCAATCAACTCTTCTATATGCACCGGCTCATACCCTAAGTACTGAGCGCTTAATAAGTCCATGTTGCGGCGGCCTTCGGGTTCTATTACATAATGTGCCAGCATCGTATCGTACAGCGGTCCTTTCAGTTCCGTTCCATACCATTTTATTACCAGCAGATCATACTTGATGTTTTGGCCGATCCAGGTAATGGTCACATCATCAAACAAGGGTTTGAATTTTTGCAGGATGGCTATTGTTCCTTCCCGGTCCGCTGGGCAGGGAATATAGTACCCCTCGCCCACCTGCCAGGAAAAGCTAAGGCCTACCAGTTCGCAGTCATTGGCATTGATGCTGGTGGTTTCTGTATCAAAGCAAATTTCTTTTTGGGTTGAAAGCTGTGCAATCAGCCTGTCTATGGCTTCGTCAGCCTGCACCAGGTGGTAGTTGTGCGGGGTGTTGTTGATATTTTTAGAAGCAGTAAGGCCAGGCAGCAATTGCGATTCCTCTTCACTCAGTGGTTCGCCGTTTTCGATATTGGTTAAAGCAGCGGCACTACCTTCCGGATCAGCGCCGCCAAATAGGCTCATCTGCTCACCATCAAGGGGTTTGGGACGACCTTTTTCGGCAGGCTTATCAAACATGCTGAAGTTTTCGCCTAAGATGCGTTTGCCAATACTTTTAAATTCCAGTTCGGTAAACACTTCCGTCAGTACTTCCCGGTTAAATTCTTTCAGGCAATAGTTTTCTTCATGAAAAGCGACCGGCACATCTAAAATAATGGTTGCCAGCTTTTTGCTCATAATGGCTGAATCTTTTCCACTGCGGATTTTTTCACCTAAAGAACCTTTTATTTTATCGGCATTGGCCAGTATGTTTTCCAGATTATCATATTCGGCCAGCAACTTGGCGGCGGTTTTTTGGCCTACACCGGGTATGCCCGGAATATTATCCACGGCATCGCCCATCAGGCCCAAAATATCAATTACCTGCTCCACCCGCTGAATGCCCCATTTTTCGCACACTTCTTTTACGCCTAAAATTTCTTCTGCATTACCAAACGTGCCCGGCTTGTAAATAAAAATGTTTTCATCTACCAGTTGGCCATAGTCTTTATCAGGGGTAACCATATACACTTTGTAGCCCACTTTTGCAGCCTGCTTGGCCAGCGCGCCAATGGCATCATCTGCTTCGTAGCCATCTATGGCTACCACCGGAATATTGAAGCCTTCAATAATCCGTTTGATATCGGGCAGGGCAGCACTTAAATCTTCCGGTGCATCCTGCCGGTTGGCTTTGTAATCGGTAAAATCGGTATGGCGTTGGGTAGCGGCACTGGTATCAAATACAACAGCTATATGGGTTGGTTTTTCTTTGTTAATGAGGTCGTACAGGGTGTTGGTAAACCCAAACTGAGCATTGGTATTGCGGCCCTTTGGAGGTGATACGCGGACTGCGGATCAGGGAATAATAGGCCCGGTAAATAAGGGCAAGGGCATCCAGCAAAAAAAGCTTTTTTTCCATGGCGGGAAGGTAAGAAAACCGTTTACAAGTTGCCATTATTCAAACAACGGATTAAAATCCGTTGCTACAAAATGGGCCGCCTCTACGAGGCTTTGAGTGTAGGGATGTGATTTAAAGTGCCGTAGGCACGATCCATTTTGTAGCGCAGGGTTTTAACCCTGGGCCTATTACAACATTCATTATCGCCGGAACGTAGTAATACCGTTTATGCAAGTATCTTTGGGCAACGAAAAACGGATGAAAATGAAAAAGCGGATACGGGTGTTTTTAATATTACTCATGCTAGGCGGAGGTCTGCAAATGTTGCAGGCACAATGTTCTATTTGTACTAAAACCAGTATGCAACAAGGCGAAAAAGCTGGTAAGGGAATGAACGGCGGGATCGTTTATTTAATGATGATGCCCCTGGCTATTATGGGCTATGTAGGGTACCGGTGGTGGAAGCAGGAAAAGCAGGTGGAGTAAGTTTTTAAAAGGCTACATAACATCACCAGCCATCAGGTATTACTTTCTGATATACAGACCTAGTATCATTAACCCAAGTGTAATGAAAAAAGCTACAAACCATTTTATCATATCGGATTTTGATGTAGCGATTGCTTCTTTTATTTCAGGCCTTAAGTTTTCCAGGTCTTTATTTTACAGGATTTGACGAGTTGCTTCGGACTTTTCTATTTTAGTATCCACAACCTGCTCAATTTCAGAAACAAATGCACTGGCATCATCGGGATTATTAAAATACCGTAGTGCTATCTGATAAAGTTTCATGCTTTGTGCAGCAGTCATATCTCTTTGTTTCTTATAAAATCAGTGAGTTCGAAAATACAATTATTTATTTTAAGAATAGTTCAATTTGCCCTGTTTTGTTCTCGCAAACCGGAATTGGAGAGTAAAAATATTTTAGTTTAAAAAGTATCAAAATTAGCAAGAGTAAAAACTATAGTTTACTTAACCATTTAATTGTATTATCCAAAAGTTCACGGACATAAGCGTTTTTAGGTAAGTCACTTATTGTTTCAAAATCTTTCTGTATCAATTTTAAAGAAGGTAAAAATTCTTTCATGTTATTTATACCAACATATGATATTGCAAGATGCTTTGACCAGATATCTCTATTTTTATTATCCAAAATTGCAAAAAGAAGCTTGTTTACCTCACTTTCGCCTTTGAACTTCTTCACCAGAAGAATTCTTTCATAAATTTCTTCTTTATACCCTTCAATAACATACTGATAGGAGCCTTTCCTTTCCAATTGAATATAGTCATACGCATCGCTATAATAAAATACTAGTAAAGCAATTAATATCAACGCTATAGTCAGCAGTTTCTTGCTTTTACTCATAACGGAATTAATTTAAAGAGCCTGCAACCGCTCTGCCGCAGCTCTCAACGTCTCCCCCTTTTTCGCAAAGCAAAACCGCAGCACTTTATTCTCCGTGCCATCACTGTAAAATGCGGAAACCGGTATGGTGGCTACGCCATAATCCGCTACCAATTCTTTTGCAAAATCCAGTTCCTTTTTATCGCTGACACCTTCGTAGCTATATAATTGAAAATAACTACCGAATGTAGGCAATGGCTTCAGTGGTGTACCACTCATTAGTTCCTGAAAATACTGTTGTTTCTGTTGCATTGTAGCACCCAGTTGCAAATACGCTTCTTCGTTTTTAAGAAAAGTAGCCAGCCCCACTTGCATGGGCATATTGCAACTAAAGCAGTTAAACTGGTGCACTTTCCGGAACTCACTGGTAAATGCTTCCGGGGCTATGCAATAGCCTAATTTCCAGCCGGTGCAGTTGTACACTTTGCCAAAGGAAAAACAGATAAAACTTCGCTCCATTAAATCAGGATAGCGTAGCATGCTTTCGTGCCTGCGGCCATTAAAAACAAGGTGTTCATACACTTCATCACTTAAAATAAAGATGCCGGTTCCCTCTACTATTCTTTGCAATTCCTGAATATCAGTTCCAGTTAACACACTGCCGGTAGGGTTGTGCGGGCTGTTCAGCATGATCATTTTAGTACGGGGCGTAATGCAACTGCGCACTTCATTCCAGTCAATATTATAATCGGGATAGCGTAGTTTTATTTTAATGGCTACACCTCCATTGATTTCAATATTGGGAATGTAGCTGTCGTACACCGGCTCAAATACAATCACCTCATCACCGGGATTAATAACAGCCGTAATAGCTGAGTAAATAGCATAGGTGCCACCAGGGGTAACGGTGATATTTTTATCCGGATGTATAGCAGCGCCATATAATTTTTCTACCTTATGTGCAATGGCTTCCCGAAGCGGGCCATGCCCAAACATATGGGCATATTGGTTGAACCCGTTTTGCATGGCTTCTGATACTAAAGCCGTCAGTTGTTCGTCCATCGGAAAATCGGGAAAGCCTTGCCCTAAATTAATGGCATCGTGTTTTGCTGCCAGTACACTCATTACCGTAAATATGGAAGTGCCCACATCGGGCATTTTGCTTTGGATAACCGGCATAGGCAGGTAATAGGTTAATAGCTAATAGTTAATAGAAATATTCGTAATTCTTGGTGGCGAAGTTAACCCGATTAGAAATGGCGGCAGTGCCTTACCCTTCATTCTAATCGGTAATGGTATTGTATGGCGCCTATTTCCCTTACTATTTTATTGACTATTCCTATAAAAAAGAATGCCCCAATTACATGGGGCTTACACGACGATAACTAATGCGGTTTTTATTCCTTAATTAGTTTATGTGTTTCTGAAACATTGTTGGCAATTAACTGAACGATACAAATGCCGGTTAGCAATTGCGAAATTGGATACAGTGGTAGCAACAACATTTGTTTGCTTATTAGCTTTTTGCCCCTGCGGGTTTCGGGTTTAGAATGTTCCGGCTAACCGTAGCGCCGATGCCTATAGAAAGATATACGATCATCCCTTTTTTATACTATTCGTTTTTTTATAGTAGGTAAGAAAGATCATAATATGCTGCAATTCTTCTGCGCTTACCCGCATTTCAGTTAATGTTTCTTCATGTTTTGGGTTTTGTATCCGTAATTCATATTTAGCCAGGTGTTCTTTTGTAAATTCCGGCATTACTTCTATGCCTTGTACAATGGTGTTATGGCACTTGGCACAATTAATTTCGTATAGAATACGACCTTTCTCAAATAATTTTAAATAGGCTTCTTTAACATCGGTGCTCATTTCGGCCGGAAAATCGTAAGTGTACACGGCTTTGGCAACCTTTTTTTGTGCGATGCTATTTGAAATAGCTGTAGTAAACACCAAGGCAATAAAAAGTAGCTTTTTTTTAATCATCAGTATTAATTAATTCGGCCTACCCGCCGCTTGTTTAAGATAGCATTGGATGATACGGGTAGCCTTGCAGGTGGGATTTCAAATCGTATTCGTTCATTTAAAGAAGTAATAAACACTAATAATTGCTTTTTTTCATCCGTCGTTAAATGCAATGAATCTGAGGATAATGTTTGATTCGGCACCATTAATCCGTGGCCGGCGCCGCCGCCTGCATCATAAAAATTAATCACCTCATTTAAATCAGTAAATACCCCATTGTGCATATAGGGTTTTGTAAATGCTGCATTCCGGATGGTACCTGTACGCATGGCATTCATTGTTTCCGCTGCACTGTTTATTTTATACCTTCCTTTATCAGGGCTTAGGTTTTTGTATTGTTTATCGGCGGGCACACCCAGCACTTCAAATTCGGTACTTACATACGGCGGTTTTACGCCGTTGAATTGCGGAACAAAATGACAAGTTCCACACCGGGCTTTGCCCATAAACAAATTAAAGCCCTGCTTCGCATCTGCATCCAGTTGTTGCCGGTTATTCATTGCCTCATCAAACGGGGCATCGTAATTACTGAACTTACTATAGTAAAAAGTAATGGCAGAAATAAGATGATCTAACGTAATTTCCGTTTCCTGCGGTGTAAGTTTCAGGAGGCGTGTAAAAGCTTGTTTGTACTCTTTACAACTCAAAACTTTTTTAAGTACTTCTTTATTACTGCTACCCATTTCCTGCGGGTTAAACAGTACATCCTTCAACTGGTTTTGTAGCGTAAGGTGCCTTCCATCCAGCATTAGCAAATGGTTGAATTTTGCATTAATTAAAGAAGGTGTGTTGCGAAGCAGGCGAGCCTTGCCCTCAAAATCAGACGCTGTTGTATTGACCGTATCTGTAAAATAGGTTGACGAATTATGACAGGAATTGCAACTACGTAAATTATTGCCGGATAAAATTGGATCGTAATATAACAGTTTGCCAATCCCGTCTATTTCTGCGAGGGTGGCTTTATCATCTACCCTTAAAAAAATGCCTTTTGGATTCTGGCCATTGTACAAGGTTTTATCAAAAATGGAATTATTATTCTTATTTAAAGTATAGTCAATATAGCTTTTTGAATGTACATTATATTGCCGGATAAGGTGTTGGTTAATAGCAAATAAAGGATTTACATAATCTTTAATAAAACTAAAATGGTCAAAGCTGCGATAGTTTGCCGGCTGCGACTGTACAAATGCAACAGCGCTTTTATACAGGCTTAAGTAAGCAGGCGGAATGGGGTTATTTGCAAAACTTTCATTGAATGCCTGGTAAGTTTCTTCCGTATGTTGAAGCATCGCCGCTAACTCCGGAATTATGGCTGCGGTATCAGGGCACTCAAAACCGGTAGTGTAAATAGCCGCAAGGTTTAGTAAAAACAAGCGATTGCAAAAATAAAAATGATCAGCAGTAAGTAGCTGGCTTGTAATTGAATCTGCCCGGTACGTATCATAAGTAGCCAGAGATAGTTGTACCAAATTCAACAGGCTATCTTTATTAATACCGTCATCATCCAAATATAATTCGGCAAGTGTAAGCCCCGCCCCTGTACGCTTATAGGGTTTTTCAAATTTCTCAAAAACTTCTGTTTCCCATTCTACTGGTAAAGGGCCGTTTATTTTTTTGTAGGCAACCGGTTCCAGGTAGCGCAGCCAAAAGTCCAGGCCCTTCATTTCGCCTCTTGCGATGTGTATTTGTTGTTTGATTTTTTCAACATCCGCCGGCAAATGCAAATTGCTTTCTTTAATAAGTTCCAGGAGCAACTGCTGCCTGCTATTAAAACTTTCCAGGCGTTGTAAGTAAAGGCTGTAATAATTACTGCTGCTGGTTTTGTTTGTAAATGAAAGGCTAACCAGGCAAGTAGTAACCAATAAAAAGACAGCTAAGTAAAGTTTACGCATTCAGGCATGGATGATGACAGAAAAAATCAGGAGCGTAAAAATATTGTGCTCTGTGTTTCCATTAAATTATCTTATTGTTATTGAATAATTGCTTCGGGCAAAAAAACAAAATGCCATTCCGGAAAAATCCGGAACGGCATTTTTTTACATTATGTAAATCCTTACTGTTTTATCAGCTTATTGATTGCTATTTTACCATTGGCAATTAATTGAACCATATAGATACCTGCCGGTAATTGAGACACAGAAATGGCGGTAGTGCCTCCATTTATTTGCCTGCTCATTACCTTTTGGCCCTGTTGGTTAAAGATGTTGATATCCACCTTACCGGTAATGCCGGCATTCGCAATTACCAATTGGTCTTTTACAGGATTGGGATACAGTACAAATTCAAGCTTACCATCTTTGGAAACCTTAATTAATACAACATAGCTATAAGTAAAGTTACCATCCTTGTCAATCATTTTCAACCGGTAATAATTGTTACCGGTTTGCGGCTGGTTGTCCTGGCTATTGTAACGATTATTGCCATTGCCAGCTGCATTCACTACATCCATTTTGCTAAAATGGGTTCCGTCATTGCTTCTTTCAATTTCAAACGAGCTTGTATTTATTTCATTCGTTGTTTCCCAGGTGAGATAGGTTTTGCCATTATCCAGCTTGCCCGAAAAAGTAACTAATTTCAATGGAAGTGAAATATTGTACGAATTTTTTGTATCGGGATTAAACATGGCCAGAAACTGCCCGCCTTCCACAATATCCGATGGAATACCAGATGTGTAGTGTGCCTGGTCAACCGTAAGAAACCAGCCTGCACCTAATACATCCTGTACATCCAGTATGCCGGATGCTTCTTCATCGTTATTGAATGGCGCTGTTGCCGCTGTTCCAATAGTTCCGAACCGGCTTATATCGTGTTTTCCTATTTGTTTTAGTTCGTCTGTGGCAATGGTGTATTGCCAAACTTTACCGTTATGTGCATTGCCACCTACATCTTCCACCAGTATTACATGACCGAATTTATCAAGCGTAATATTATCCAGCATTTGCTGACCTTCCGTACCATCCAGTACGGCTTCAATCGTACCACCCAATTCAGGATTCAGTGCATCATCAAAGCGTAATCTCCACAAGCGGCTTGGCGCATTAAAGCTATTGGTGGTAGCAAAATAAAACTCTTTCAGGTTCGCAGGATTCCAGGAACCATCTTCGGGGCGCAGGAAGTTGGTAACACCAGCCGACATGGCTGCCGCATCTAAAGCTGCACCAGTGGTGTTTTGCACCTGGCCTAAATCGTACAGGCTAAAACGGGTGCCAATGGCTGGCAGGGTTGCACTGGATTCAGCAATGTACCCTGCTACTTTTACACCAAATAATTTGCCACCACTAAGACCTGCCTTATCTATCTCCGTTCCCGTATTTGTTTTTGTACCAATATAAAAAAACACCTGCCCGCCAACGGTAGCGTCATCCATACCAGCCACTACGGTTTTATTGCTCATGGTTGGGCTGGCCACCGAGTTTTCCCAGGAGAATTTGCCCAGGTAAGGCAATTCGTAACTAACGCCTGCATTCGGCCCGGTAACAATATGGCCCATGGCACGGCCTTCTGCTCCATTCTCCTCTCCATTCATATAAATACGCTCCTGGGTTCCTAAGCCGGTAGCTGCATTATAAAATGCAGATGGTAAAGGCAAATCGCCGGAACAGAACCTTGCAAAGGCAGTAGTACCGCTAAAGTACGAGCTGGTAGCCGGGTTCCATAAACGAATGCTTTGCATTAAATCGGCGCCGCTAACCACTGACAGATTCGATTTATTGATAATCCATTTGGAAACGAATGCACCCTTTGATCCATGAGCACGAACGGCGCCGGCAGTATTACCTAATTCATGGTTCATCAGCACCGTAAAAGTTCCGTTGCCATTGTCAAAAGCACCAAGCCCGTCCGGTATTCCCACCATTTTGTACCCGCCAACACTGTCACGGGCAGTAAGGATAGAAGTGAATGTAACACCAGGAGCAGTGGGTTGTAAATAAGGCGTTTGAGTACTGCTTGGGCCAGCCTGGCCTAAGCTATCGTACGCATTCTTTGTGTCGGGGTTAAACATAGCCAGGAACTGCCCGCCCTCTACAATATCCGACGGAATACCGGAAGTGTAGTGTGCCTGGTCAACGGTTAGGAACCAGCCTGCACCTAAAATATCCTGCACCTCTAAAATCCCGGATGCTTCCTCATCAATATTAAAAGGGGCTGTTGCCGCAACGCCAATGTCGCCAAATCTTGCTACGTCGTGTTTGCCCAACTGAATTAACTGGTCGGTAGCGATGGTGTATTGCCAGATCTTACCGTTATGAGCATTGCCTCCCACATCTTCCACCAAAATAATATGTCCGTATCTGTCAATGGTGATATTATCCAGCATTTGCTGGCCTTCGGTGCCGTCTAATACAGCTTCAATGGTACCGCCCAATTCAGGATTCAGCACATCATCAAAACGCAATCTCCACAAGCGGCTTGGTGCATTAAAACCATTGGTGGTAGCAAAATAGAAGTCGTTTTTATTGATTGGATCCCAGGCGCCATCTTCGGGGCGCAGGAAGTTGGTAACACCAGCCGACATGGCTGCCGCATCTAAAGCTGCACCAGTCGTGTTTTGTACCTGGCCTAAATCGTACAAGCTAAAACGGGTGCCAATGGCTGGCAGGGTTGCACTGGATTCAGCAATGTACCCTGCTACTTTTACACCAAATAATTTGCCACCGCTAAGACCTGCCTTATCTATCTCCGTTCCCGTATTTGTTTTTGTACCAATATAAAAAGACACCTGCCCGCCAACGGTAGCATCATCCATACCAGCCACTACGGTTTTATTGCTCATGGTTGGGCTGGCCACCGAGTTTTCCCAGGAGAATTTGCCCAGGTAAGGCAATTCATAACTAACGCCTGCATTCGGCCCGGTAACAATATGGCCCATGGCACGGCCTTCTGCTCCATTCTCTTCCCCGTTCATATAAATACGCTCCTGCGTTCCTAAACCGGTTGAATAATTATAAAATGCGGAAGGTGCCGGAAGGTCGCCGGAGCAGAAACGGCCAAAGGCTGTGGTTCCGGTGTAATAGCTGCTGGTAGCCGGGTTCCATAAACGAATGCTTTGCATTAAATCGGCGCCGCTAACCACTGACAGATTCGATTTATTGATAATCCATTTTGAAACGAATGCACCCTTTGATCCATGGGCACGAATAGCGCCGGCAGTGTTGCCAAGCTCATGGTTCATTAGCACGGTGAAGGTTCCGTTGCCGTTGTCAAAAGCACCCAGGCCATCGGGTGTGCCTACCATTTTATAGCCATTTACACTATCCCGTGCCGTAAGGATGGAAGTGAACTTTACACCCGGCGCTACCGGTACTAAATACGGCGTTTGCGTACTGCTACTGCCTGTTGTCCCGGAATCTAATTGCAGCGCCCTGTAATTATTTAGTTTGTTTGTTCCGCTTAACCGATACAGCAACACATGGCTTTTATTACCGGTAGCAGTTGCTATTCCATTTTGGGGTACGGACGCTGCCCCGAAATCATTATCATTTGCAATGGCTATCGTACTATCGTTTACAATGGCTAAACCTTCTGCTTTATCTAATGCTGCCGGCCACCCGTTTGCCAGCAGATCCATAAATAATGTTTTGGTTACCGGTTTAATTCCGTTGAGAAGCAAAGTTGGTTCATCAATCAGGCCTTCCAGTGTTTTAGTACCATACAATCCCGAAGTAACAGGGGTAGCCTGACCAATATTAATAAGATACATTCTTTTAATATCTGTTGTGCCTCTTGCGGCGGCTTCCAATACTAAAAATGTACTATCGTTAATAGCAGCGGCATCTCCTAACTTCCAATCCTGCAACCGTATTTGGTTTGATCCGCTTGCACCAATAATCCCATCGTTTACATACACCAGCATTCGCATGGCATTGGTGGCCGGGTTAATTTCCAAAATGCGGTGGATGCGGGTTGCTTCTCCCGTATTTTTATCGGGGTACAACAACGGGCTTTGAATGAATGCGTAAATTTTTCCACTGGGGGCAATGGCAATATTTTCAAAACCACGGTTATTTTTGCGGTATTTAAAAGCTGTATCAATGGCCATATCCTGTGGTTGTGCGCCGGACAGGTTGGCATATGGTGTATATCGTTTCAGCACCACACCGTTTGGGCTTAGTTTCCAGATAGCCGGGCCGCCCTCCTCACATATCCAAAAATTACCATCTTTATCTACCAGTATGCCTTCCGAGTCAATACCCCACACATCTTTAGCCGCCGTTTTGGCATTAAAGTTGGCACAATCCAAAACGGTATCTGTTGAGGGAACTTCTAATGCCGTACTGCCAAAGCCGGTCGGGTTCATGAGCCCGGTAGCATTGGTACCCGAAGGCCGCTTCATGGTAATGGTTTGCAGTATCTGGATGGAATCGCCGCTGATGCGAATACGATAGATTTTTGGTGCGAAGGTTGGGAATGGGAATATTTTATCATACGTAGGATGGCAGGCAGCCGGGTTAGCATTGGCCCCATCAATGTTTGGGCCGCGGTCACTAACCGTCCAGTACTCTTTGCCATTTGTATTTGGTATAGCATATAATGCAGAGAAGCCTGCTTCCCGAAAATTAATTCCCTGGTAAGTGCCGATAAGGGCAGATGTATTGTTCTGGTAATCCTGTAACAAAGTAATCTGTGCATTTGCTACATTTCCTATCAGGAGAACTACAAGGAAAAAGGCAAAAACACAAATCTGTTTTAATGGTTCAGAAAGATTTCTTTGAGGATCACCAAACATCTTCACATCAGAATCGGGAACATTTTTTCTTCGTAGAATTTTTGTTTTCATAAGGTTTTTATAATTTAAAAAATTTATATTTATAACAATTGGGGTTAACATCCTATGCACAATAGAATTGCCTTTTCATATCCCGGCAACAGATGAAGCACAGAAAGTAATTTTTATTAAGATTGGGTAAAGTATATCAGGAATCAGAGTAGCGGTCTGCATGTATAAATCGTGGTAAAACTAAAGCCTCTGGTTACATTTTATACTTATTTACAAGTTGTTAATGGTAAGATAACGTACATCAGAATATGACCATCTATCTGGTCTTATAAATGAAAGCAATAAACAATACAATTAAACAAAATATATAATTTAAACAAAAATCTGATTTTGATATAATAGCTACCTTTATTTTGTCAGCTTTGCTAATAAAAAAACCCGTTCCGGCTAAGCCAAAACGGGTTTTACATAATATAAATCTGATAGATTATTGCCTGATAAACTTCTGTGTAATTTGTTCACTGCTTGAATCGGCAGTCATTACATGAATGAAATAATTGCCTGCTGAAAGCATCTTTACATTCATCTGGTAATTGTTACTTCCTTCTGAAACGGTGAACACTTTTTGAGAAACCATTCTGCCATACACATCATTTACTTTAATGGTAACCACCTGTTTGGCTGCAGCAATAATGGACACATTCAACTGATCCCGAACAGGGTTCGGATAAACAGCATTTACCGTCAGCAAATTAGCTGTTGCTTTTACCAGCAACACAATAGATGACAGTGTTGATCTTCCGTCTTTATCCAATTGTTTCAAGCGATAGTAAGATTTCCCATAAAATGCAGTTTTATCTGTATAAGTGTAGTCCAGGTTTTGTGTGCTACTGCCATTTACCGCCTGGGATGGAACAAAAGCTATTTTACTAAAGTTTACACCATCAATACTGCGTTGCAATTCAAAACCGGCATTGTTGATTTCAGTTGCAGTTTTCCAGTAAAGGGTATGCTCATTCTTTTTTGTTTCGCCATAAAATGAGACTAACGAAATTGGTAAAAAAGGATCATCAAAGTTATAATTGCTCAGGGCCGGTGATGCTGTTGCGGGGCGGTAATCAGGAGCAGTAAAGTTGTAAGGGGTAATGAGGATACCTGCTGTTGTTGGCAGCGAATCGTTGCTGCTGCCTGCCATCTGAAACACTGTACGGCTGGCCGCATCTTCCGATACCCGTTGGGAAGGTGCATCCAACGCTACAATATTATTTCTATATCTTAATAAACCGCTGGCTGCATTGGCTGCCGCTGCTGTACCGTCTATGAAAAGCCCGGTGGCATAATCCATAAAGATGCTGTTGAATATCTTTAACGCTGTGTTCCTTCTGAGGCGGGCGCCCCGGCGGAATCCTGCAGCCACACTTGCATTCACATCGCCCCGGTATGGGCCAATGATTGTCATATTGCTGAACACGGCACTTGTCTGTGGCGTGTTGGTTGAACCATTGGCATCGTTGTCACTCTCGAAGCCTTCTGAGGTTGATACAGTAGGATTATCTGCTATGTTGGGATCACGCACACCTAGGCCAAACTGCACTTTGCCGCTGTAACCATTGTCCGTATCGAAGTCATCATCCAGCCCACGGTAGGCTACCAGGTGGCTACAGTTTACACTACCGCCAAACCACTCGTAGGAATCATCATTGGAAAAAGAAACCTGAACATAATCAATGGTAGTGCCGTTGCCAACAGAGCCGAACGTAAGGCCGTTAATCTCCTGGTTGGGGCCGAATATGTAACCACCATATTCTATCCGCACATACTTTAATGTGCCGCTGTTGTCAGCATCATCTGTGCCACCGAAAGCATTGTCGGCTGTTGCAGTAAGGCCTTCGATATAGCCGATGCCACCCGTTTGATTGTTGCGGGCACGGCCTAATAAAATCACTCCGCCCCAGTCGCCTTTGTTGCGGGAGCCGGCGGGCAGGTTAGAGGTAAACACAATAGGGTTGCAGGCAGTGCCTTCTGCTGATAGTTTGCCACCGCGGCGGATGAGCAGGCAGGAGTTGGCGATGGCGTTGTTGCCACGGATAACGGTGCCGGGCTGTATGGTCAGGGTAACGAGGCTATCTACATATACCACACCGCTGAGCAGGTACGTATTGGCACTGCTCCAGGTAGTGTTGGCGGTTATGTGGCCGCTCACTGTTATAGTAGTGGCAGGGTACACGGCATTCTGCGGATCCCAGTTGGCCCAGCCTTCTGTCCACATTGGCGTTGGCGCAGGCGCAAATGCACCCCGATAATTAACTGCTGTAATGGCTCCGGATGAAAAAGTTCCAAAAGCCGGATCGGTAAAGCTATAATTGCTCAGGGCCGGTGATGTTGCGGCGGGGCGGTAATCAGGAGCAGTAAAGTTGTAAGGGGTAATGAGGATACCTGCTGTTGTTGGCAGCGAATCGTTGCTGCTGCCTGCCATCTGAAACACTGTACGGCTGGCCGCATCTTCCGATACCCGTTGGGAAGGTGCATCCAACGCTACAATATTATTTCTATATCTTAATAAACCGCTGGCTGCATTGGCTGCCGCTGCTGTACCGTCTATGAAAAGCCCGGTGGCATAATCCATAAAGATGCTGTTGAATATCTTTAACGCTGTGTTCCTTCTGAGGCGGGCGCCCCGGCGGAATCCTGCAGCCACACTTGCATTCACATCGCCCCGGTATGGGCCAATGATTGTCATATTGCTGAACACGGCACTTGTCTGTGGCGTGTTGGTTGAACCATTGGCATCGTTGTCACTCTCGAAGCCTTCTGAGGTTGATACAGTAGGATTATCTGCTATGTTGGGATCACGCACACCTAGGCCAAACTGCACTTTGCCGCTGTAACCATTGTCCGTATCGAAGTCATCATCCAGCCCACGGTAGGCTACCAGGTGGCTACAGTTTACACTACCGCCAAACCACTCGTAGGAATCATCATTGGAAAAAGAAACCTGAACATAATCAATGGTAGTGCCGTTGCCAACAGAGCCGAACGTAAGGCCGTTAATCTCCTGGTTGGGGCCGAATATGTAACCACCATATTCTATCCGCACATACTTTAATGTGCCGCTGTTGTCAGCATCATCTGTACCACCGAAAGCATTGTCGGCTGTTGCAGTAAGGCCTTCGATATAGCCGATGCCACCCGTTTGATTGTTGCGGGCACGGCCTAATAAAATCACTCCGCCCCAGTCGCCTTTGTTGCGGGAGCCGGCGGGCAGGTTAGAGGTAAACACAATAGGGTTGCAGGCAGTGCCTTCTGCTGATAGTTTGCCACCGCGGCGGATGAGCAGGCAGGAGTTGGCGATGGCGTTGTTGCCACGGATAACGGTGCCGGGCTGTATGGTCAGGGTAACGAGGCTATCTACATATACCACACCGCTGAGCAGGTACGTATTGGCACTGCTCCAGGTAGTGTTGGCGGTTATGTGGCCGCTCACTGTTATAGTAGTGGCAGGGTACACGGCATTCTGCGGATCCCAGTTAGCCCAACCTTCCGTCCACATTGGCGTTGGTGCAGGCGCAAATGCACCACGGTAGTTAACCTGCTTAAAGTTCTGTGCCGATAAGCATATTACGCATACAAGCAACCCTGAAAGGGTAAAGATTTTTTTCATATTTATGTTTAAAGAAGTGTCCGGGAAGTAAATATCTGAAGGGTAAAATTCAGGCTTCAGCCAACAAAAGAAGTGTTTTGGCTATTAAGGAATTCTTAATTTAAAAAAGCTTATCCCGGTTTTAAAATTTGTACGTAGCAATTAATGAAATCACACGACCGTATTGATTTTGAGAAAATATCCTATCGGCGTCTATCTCGTATTTTTTACTTTGGTTAATGTCGTAAAAGAATATTTGTTTTTGAGAAAGAATATCTCTTGCATTGAATTTTATTTCCCACTTGCCATCCTTAAAAGTTTTGGCTACCTGAAAATCCATCACTGTTCTTCCCTGCTCATATATATCAACATCATTTTTTGTTCCAACGATATATATCCTGGGGCCTACTTTATTAGCCGAAAGTGTTGATGACAATCCAATCTTATCATTCACATAAGCCAGGCTGCCATTAAATACATAAGGTGACTGGCCCTGCAAATCTCTCTTGGCAATTAAATCCTTTACATTGATGAGACCATAATTACTGAGCTTAATTTCTGATTTTAATAAAGCAACATTCGCTGCAATTGTAAACTTATTCAGCAGGCCGGTTTCGGATGAACCAAAGAAGGTACCAATCAGGCTTCTTACCTCCGCTTCTATGCCATACACTTTGGCTGATTGTGCATTCTGGTAAATAGCCGATCTGCTACCATTGGGGCTGGATACGAGTTCAATTGGGTTGGTAAAGTTTTTATAGAACCCGGACACAGAAAAAAGCTGCGATTTACCCGGATAAAATTCATACCGCAAATCATAATTATTAATAGAAGCTCTTTGCAATGTAGTATCACCTTCTATTGAATAACGGCTTACAAAATCAAAAAATACGAAAGGTGCTATTTCTCTAAACTCAGGCCTGTTCAACGTTTTAGCGTAAGCAAACCGAAGGTTCTGTTTTGGATTAAATGAGTAAACTAAATTAATGGAGGGTAATACATCAAACTTTTTTGATGGAATGTGTATGGGGATAAAATTTGTATTTACAGAATTTAATTGCTGATCATAATTTTCTACCCGAATGCCGTAGATGGCTCTTATTTTCGAGCCAAACCGTTGATCTAACATCGCATAGCCAGCTGCTAAAGAAGAGTTAGCATCATATACATATGTGGGCTGCGTACCATCGCTTAAAGTAAACCCTCCCTTACCATTAGCAAGTTTGCCGCCCAGGTTTTGTGACGCAAATATCTGGTCTTCGGGCAGCTTTAAAAGATTGTTATCAAAATATACATTTCCGTTATTATAAGTAGTCAATCCAAGTAACCGGGCATTAAAGTCTCTTACCCTTCTTTGAAAAGATAGTCCAAGCTTAAACTGGTTCTGTTTGCTTCCGGTAAAAGAAAAAGGCTGGGTCATATCTACTTTGGCACTGGTAATATTTTCATTTGTTTTAGAGTAAAAATGTGTTCCTCCATTATCAGGCACCGGCCTTCCGGTTGCAATATCAGCAACAAAAGGAGCATTCGGATTTGTTGCATCACCAAAATAAATAGACTGTCTAAGATCGGGAATAGATCTCTTCACCAGGCTGTATCCGCCGAGCCAATCCAACCGTAGATTAGATTTATTTAACAGATGACTTCCTGAAACCTGCGTTGAATAAATCAGGTTACTGGTAAACCAACGTCCGTTTACTTTTGCAATAAAATTAGGATCACCGGTAAAATCTGGTGTGCCTATTCTATTAATTACACGGTCATCACTATTGATACTTAAAATGTTTTTAAAATTCAATGTGCTCCTGCTATTAAGTTTCAATGAAAAATTGGCCAACCCTCCCAGCAGTGTTTGCTGATAATAAATTTTATCATGATACTTATCTTTCCATTCAGGCCCTCCTGCAGGTGCATTGCGGTCATAATCAAAAATGTTTCTGTCGCCTTCGGTAACACCCGTGTTATTATTATATGTCAGTGAAAAAAGCATGCCCAGGTAATCGCTGCCTTTTCTTTGAACATTTAAACCCTTCGTAAACTGAAGGCTTCCGTAAGGCAAAGCTTTCTTGCTTTGAAGTGCCCAGTTATTGGAGAAATAGGTTGCATATTTTGCTCTGTCAGCAGGCAATAATTTATTGAATTCCTCAATGCCCGGTATTTCTTTTGGCATAGCACGGGTACCGTCGTCAAATCCTAAAAAATCATATTTACCGCCCTGGTAAGTAAATCTTTCTTTAAAGGTAGCGCGGGTATTATAACCTAGCCCCAGAGAAATTGTTGTAAAATTTTGTGTGGGGATAGACCGGGTTGAAACATTAATGAGTCCGCCTGCAAACTCACCTGACATATCAGGCGTTGCCGTTTTATAAATAACCAGGTTATCTAAAATATTAGAGGGGAAAATATCGAAGGCAAAAGCTTTTCGGTCACTTTCGGAACTAGGCAATGGTGCCCCATTCAGAAAGGCTGTATTGTACCGGTCATTCAGTCCGCGGATAATTACAAACCGATCGTCCTGAATACTAGCCCCGCTTACCCTTCTTAACACTTCGCTGGTATTACGGTCGGGTGTTTTCCTAATAAGCTCAGCGGAAATTCCATCGCTTACGCTTGCACCGTTTTTTTGGGCTAATAATAGAGCCCCGGTATTTTCCTTGGTAGCTCTCACTCTTCTTACCACTACGTTATTGCTATCCGTAACATTACTAGCTTCATCCAGCGTGATGGTTAAACTTATGGAACCGCCAGCAGTAACCACAATATCAGAAACCTCTTTTTTAGCATAAGAAATATAGGACGTACTGATGGTGTATGTGCCCGGCGCCAGGCCGCCAATGGTGTAAATACCGTTCAAATCGGTAGCGGCAGCTCTAGCTTTACCAACAATGCTAATCGTAGCGCCAATAAGAGGTTCACCCGTTTTACTGCTGATCACTTTACCGGTTATTTTACCGGTTTGGGCTAATAAATTAAAAGATAATACTAAAAAGAGGCAAGTAATAATTGTACGCATAGGCTTAATTCTGCGCAAAGAGATAGGAAAAGCCTCTGACAGGGGTTATCTGTATGTTATCAAAGTATTATCAAAATGTTAAGCGAATAACAACAGCCTTGCGGCAGGTTTTTGTATAAAAAAGCGTGCTACAAACTGTCTGTCGCTTGAACTGCCGATGCTACAAAACTTGTTTTGTTTCTTTATTTTGAAAATGGTACAGGAAAAAATCAATATTTACATATCTTTTTTCGCCCGTATTATTATATAAGTAAATATCTAACGATCACCGCGGTACGATTTCCACATCATTCGGTAAGGGGTTATAAATTGTCGTGTATGCAATACTATCGGTACTGAAATAATACCGTTCCCGTCCATCCAACCCCTGGGGAAGCATTACAAATTTTCGTATCCTAAACCCGGTCGGCACCACAGGTCAGACCACCTGAAGCCTCATTCCCAGCTAACGGTCTGACCTGCGGTGCCGACCAGGTTTAATCCTGTTTTTGTGCACAGCAGAGAGACAGGGTAAGCGAAAATTTGTAATGCACCCACCCCAGGTACTTTTAAGCCACAGATCATTACCAGCAATAACAGACCCTGCTGTTAGCACACATTTTACATTTATTTCAAGCGTTTTACCGGAATCGATGTAAATAATGCCAATTGTGTAGTAATAAACAGATGGAAGATCACCTTAACATATGCGACATTAACCACTGACAATGGTTCGGAAGATTTATAAAGGGAGTAAAATCGTATTTAGTTTATTTTTTTCTGAAAATCAATTGTTTAAATATTAAAGTTTCTTTTTTGCCAAAGTCAGGTTTCGAGTTAAGTTGAATAAAATGATTACGAGTTTCCCCCCTTTCTTGCTACCATTGAGTTTCAAAAGAAAAAAACTTCCGAACCATTGCACTGATTAACTTACTGTTTAATCATCACCACCGCATCCTGCAATCCCGGCGAACTAATGGTAACAGTGATGGCGCCCGGCTTATTTTGTGCCTGTATGTAAGCCAATAATTTCCCGTTGTACAATTTACGTTTGCTGGCTTTATAGTCTTCGTGGCTGCTCAGGTCTCCGTTTTCCAGCCCTAATAAAAGTCCCGGGCCCTTAATGCTAATGGTAGTTTCATTCGTTGCACCATAAACCGGATTGCCGGCCTCATCAACTACCTCTATTTCTATATGAGCCAATCCCTGCTTGCTATGGTTTAAAGTACTAACATCAGCAACTGCTTCCATGGCATAAACCTCGCCGGCAGTGCGTATCGTTTGCTGATTTATTTGTTGACCACTCCGGAACCCTTTTACCATCAATTCACCCGGTTGAAAAACGGTTTGCCAGGTGAGTATCCGGGTATCCTTTGCATTGGCTAATTGCTTTATGCCCAATGATGTGCCGTTCAGGAACAATTCTGCTTCCTCATCATTTGTATAGCAATTAATCCGTACGCTATCGCCGGCTGTATAATTCCAGGCAGGCAGCATATTTCGCCTGCCTCCACCAGCACCATTACCATTCCGTAAAGCAGCCGTGCCTACATAAATCATCGGCTTGTCGCTCCACAAACTTTGGCGGAAGTAGAATTCACTTTTTGGAAAGCCAGCCAGGTCAAGAAGCCCGGCGCCATTGGCTTTTGATGGCCAGGTGCGGGCTTCGCCCAGGTAATCAATGCCGGTCCATAAATACTGGCCTGAGATAAAATCATTATCTGTTACGGCCGTCCAGGCGCTTAATGCGTGGCCGTTTTCGCTGCCGTAAATAATACGAACCGGGTATTTTTTATGGTCATCCGGATAGCGGTATTCCTGGTAATTATATCCTACGACATCCAGTTCTTCGGGGTAAGTTGTTTCATTGCTCATTACTACGCCCGCCAATGCAGACGTAACCACCCTGGTCGTATCATATTTTTTAATAACAGCAACCAATTGTTTTGATAATTCACCCAGGCGGCTGGCAGCCGGATGATCAGGTATAAATCCTTTACCGTAAATCTGCGGATTCCTTCCGGTATTCAGCACTTCATGGGTATATGGATCGTTTGGATAATCTATTTCGTTTCCAATGCTCCACATAAAAATGGATGGATGGTTTCTGTTTCGCAACACCATGTCCTTCACATCCCGTTCGGCCCACGCCGCAAAATCGGAATGGTATCCATCCTGGCCTGGCTTGCCCACATTCCAGCCTTTGATCCATTTATTTTTACCCAGTTCCCATTCATCAAAGGCTTCGTCCATCACTAAAAATCCCATGCGGTCCATCAGGTTGTACAAATAATCGGCATGTGGATTATGACTCATCCGAACAGAATTGCAACCTGCTTCCTTCAGCTTTTGCAACCGGCGCACCCATACTGCGTCCGGTACGGCCACGCCCAATGCACCGGCATCATCATGCAGGCAAACGCCTTTCAGTTTGGTGCTTTTACCATTCAGAAAAAAGCCTTTATCGGCATCAAATACTACCGACCTAAAACCTACTTCTTCCTGTACATTATCTACCTGTTTGCCCTGTACCAATAGAGCTGTTTGCAATGTATACAATTGTGGGTTTTTGGTTGACCACAATTCCGGATGAATAATGCTGAAAGAAAGGTTCACTTCTCCGTTGTTATTAGCACCGATTTTAATTTGTTGCTGCGTTGTGGCAACCGTTGTGCCTTTCGCATTTAGTAACGTTGCTTTGATGATGACCGGTAGATTGGATGCAGATTGGTTGATGGCGGAAACAGAAATATTTGCAACAGCTTTTGATGAAGAAACCTGTGGTGTGGTAAACCGGATGCCCCATAAATTAACATGCACTGCATGGGTAGCAATCAGATACACATTGCGGTAAATGCCCGAACCGGTGTACCATCTGCTATCGGCAAATTTGGTGTGATCGGCTTTTACGGTAATTATATTTTTGCCGGTCTTATTCAGGTATTTTGTAATCTCATATTGAAAAGGTACAAAACCATTGGGCCGCTTGCCCAAATATTGCCCGTTGATCCAGACTTCGCTGTTTTTATACACACCATCAAAATAGATAAAGATGTTTTTGTTATACAAATCCGGAGCTACTGTAAATTGCTTGCGGTACCAGCCAATGCCACCGGGCAGGTAACCCGTAGCACTTGCCCATTGTTCATCGTAAGGCCCTTCAATGCTCCAGTCATGTGGCAGTTCAACGGATCGCCAGTCATTATCATTAAAGTCCTTCTGATCGGCACCGGCTATTTCTCCTTTATGAAACTTCCAGCCATCATTAAATAGAATAGTTTGCCTAACCTGCTGTGCTGATAAGCAAATGGTATGTAATGAAAAAACCAAAAGCAACCCCAAGTATTTTGTATTTCGCTTCATTGCTATCAATTTTATTGATGCCATTCAAATAGTTCAACAAACATTTGGAAAATAATATTAATTCGGTTAAACAGGTAGCCACTACGTGGCATCCATTGCTACTATTAATTATACGCTACAAACAGGTTGTGCCTACAGCACATAAAACTCATTTCATTCAAACTTTCTTTTCCATTTTAACGAATGTTGAATGATCAACCTGTTTAATAAAAATTTCAATATTGATGTATAAGAAATGGCAAAATCATTTAATTTTTACCAGTCTTCCTACATAGCCGCCGGATGCATTTAAATCGATCCGTATTGCAGATGTAGCTGAAGTATTTACTGTTTCCAAAATGGCATTCGCCTGCTTACTGCTATCATCTTTTACAGATGAAAGCCCGTAGTTACCTTTTGCTAAAAAGGTAAGATTTACATCTATTGTTTTCTTTTCCGGCAATCCATTCATGGCAGCCAGAAACCAGGTAGTTCCCTTTCGCCTTGCATATAATACCAATTCGCCGATTTTGCTTTGCGGCAACACAATCGTTTCGTCCCATACCGTCGGAATACTTTGTATCATTTCTTTTACCGGGTTGTCAATGATGCTTTGCGGATCGGCGCCTATGCATAAGAACGGAGAAGTAAAAATCACCATACTTGCTATATGATGTGCCCAGCTCACTTCGCCCAGCCGGTTGCCAAAATGAACCGGGGTAAAATCGGCATGGCCGGCCAGGTAGCGGGTAAAAGGAAGTATGGTATTTCCAGGCGCCCAGGGTGGCTGGTTTTCCATACCCCGTATGGCTTCCCTGCTCATTTCGTTGGGCCAGGTGCGGGCTTCGCCTGTGGGTTTGTTAGCCCCATGAAAATCCATCATCAAATGATAGTCAGCAGCATCCTTTAATGCAGCCTGGTAAAAGTTGATAATCTCCTGGTTTTCCGAATCAAAAAAGTCAACTTTTAAACCTGCAATACCAAGGTCTTTACATTTTTTGAAAAATGCTTTTCGTTTTTCAGGATCTTTTATGCCTGGTATTCCACCTCTGTCAGGATAGGCTTTCCATACCCAAATTTTTACACCCTTTGCGGTTGAGTAATCCACCAGTTCTTTCATCATATCCCACTGATCTCTGTGGCCGGCACTGTCCTTCCAGTTACTCCATCCTTCATCCACCAGGTTGTATTCAAAGCCTAATTGTGCAGCCAGGTCGCTGAAGTGTTTCATGTTGTCCAACGTAATGGCCCGCGGCGTTGCCAGCCAGCTCCATACACTGCGGCCAGGCCTTACCCAGTCTGTGTTGTAGCCCTGTGGGAAAAGTTTAGGGTCGAAGGCAGGAGACACGTTTGCAACGATATCACAATTCACCAATGTGTTCAAATCTTTACCAATTTCAATAATGCGCCAGGGTGTTTCTATATTGCCATTCTTATTGGTGATACCACTCAGGTTTGCAGAAAAAGTATTATTGCCATTGGCTCGTAAACTCATGCCTGCAAAATCTGTTAACCCACCTTCGGTGATGGCTGCAAAGCCGGCATTGTCTGGCAATTCAATGGTTACCGGCGGGCCTGCCAATTCACCTGGTTTATAGTCTTCCATTTTCTTTTTACTATACCTGCCTTCATAATATTTAATATTGTTCTGCGACCATAACGTACTGCCTGCCGGAATTGCAAAAGCGGTGGTATCCTTATTGATGATTGCGGCATCTGTATTAATTACGAAATACCGGAAAGCAACGCCATCATTAAACACCCTTGCTTCCAAAACAAAGGGAAAAGTTGCTGAAATCATATTCATTTTTGCACCATTGTATGTATTGATTGCCGTGCTATGTACACCCCGGTAGGCATAGGTTTCATTCAGTTTATAACGCTGCACTTTTCCGGTTGTAACATTTTCCCCTAACAGCTTTCCATTGATGATAAGTCCCAACCTGGATGGTTCGATTACCGGTGACTTCCTGTAGTGAACTGCATATTGCAATACACCGTTTACGGCAAACACGGTCAGGACAATTTCTCCGTCGGGGCTGCTGACAATAATTGGCATAGCCGCCTTATCCGCCTTTTGTGCGTAGGTGAATTGTAAGCAAAAAAGCAGGCTTACAACTAAAAAAACATTCGATAGGGGTTTCTTCATAATGATTAGTCTGGTAAGGTTTGATGCAATCAGATTTTGTAAAGATTTTATGAAGGTAAAAATCATGTAAATAATTCAGTAATGCAATAAGAAAGTGGATCTGTATAATCTTAAATTGTAAACCGTAAGGTTCTTATATTTGAAAGCATAACCCTTTCCTAAAATGCTTAGCAAGGAAGATGCCTACGCAGCCATTGAACAACTGGTAACCCGCTTTGGCGAACAGATCGACAGCTACAAAAAAACCGACTACAATGAAACGCTGGTGCGGCGTGATTTTATTGACCCCTTTTTTAAAGCCCTGGGCTGGGATGTTGATAACTCGCAGGGCTATGCCGAAGCCTACCGGGAAGTGATACACGAAGACCGTGTGAAAGTGGGCAAAGCAACCAAAGCACCGGACTACTCCTTTCGGCTGCCGGGTGGCAAGCGTCTGTTTTTTGTGGAGGCCAAAAAGCCCAGCGTAGCCGTAAAAACCGATATGGTACCGGCCTATCAGGTGCGCCGCTATGCCTGGAGCGCCAAACTACCCATTAGCCTGCTCACCGACTTTGAGGAACTGGCCGTGTACGACTGCAACAAAAAACCCAGGCCCGAAGACAAAGCCTCCGTTGCCCGAATCAAATACCTCACCTACAATCATTACCTGGCCGAGTTCGACTTTCTGTGGAATACCTTTAGTAAGGAGCGGGTGCTGAAAGGCAGCTTCGACCAGTTTATAGCCAGCGACAGCAACAAGAAAGGCACGACCACGGTGGATAAGGACTTTTTAGCATCGCTGGATGAATGGCGGATGGAACTGGCTCAAAATATTGCGTTGCGAAACGCAGATTATACCGAAGAGGAACTGAACTACACGGTGCAGCAAACCATTGACCGCATCATTTTTTTGCGCATAGCCGAAGATCGTGGCGTGGAAGATTATGGCCGCCTGCAATCCCTGCTGAAAGGCGACAGCATTTACCACAACCTGTACCAATACTTTACCGAAGCCGATAGTAAGTACAATAGCGGCCTGTTCGATTTTAAACGGGATAAACTGAGCAAAGGATTGCTGATTGATAACAAGGTACTGAAAACCGTTATCAGCCAGTTGTATTATCCCATAAGCCCATACGAGTTTAGCGTACTAAGCGTGGAGATATTGGGTAGCGCCTATGAGCAGTTTTTAGGCAAACAAATAAAGCTGAACAGCCGCCATAAAATAGAGGTAGATGAAAAGCCGGAAGTGCGCAAGGCTGGCGGCGTGTACTATACGCCGCAATACATAGTAGATTATATTGTAAGGCAAACCGTGGGGAAACTAACCGAAAGTAAAACACCGGAACAAATAAGTAAGCTGCGCATTGTGGACCCGGCTTGTGGCAGCGGCTCTTTTTTAATAGGTGCTTATCAATATTTGCTCACCTGGCACCACGAATATTATAAACCCGAATTTGTACGCCTCACCGAAGAAGCGGGTAATACTGCGCTAACTACCAAACAACGGGAGGCGGCCATAAAGCAACGGAACAAACTGCCCCTTACACCGGACGGCGCTTTAACAACAGCGGTAAAGAAAACCATATTGTTGAATAACATCTATGGGGTAGATATAGACACGCAGGCCGTGGAAGTTACCAAACTGAGCCTGCTGCTAAAGTGTATGGAAGGCGAAACACAAAGCAGCATGAGTGCCGAAATGCGGTTCGGCGAACGGGTATTACCTACACTGGATAGCAACATCAAAAGTGGCAACAGCCTTATTGATCTGGACTTTTATGATGGGCAGATAGATTTTGAACCGGAGATAGAAAAGAAGATAAAACCGTTTAGCTGGGAGCAGAATTTTAAAGACGTATTTAAGCAGGGTGGATTTGATGTGGTGATAGGGAATCCACCGTATGTGCGGATTCAGACCTTCAAAGAAATTTCATCTGAATCAGTAGACTACTTTAAAATAACATACTTATCTGCTGACTACGGCAACTATGATTTGTATGTGATATTTATAGAACTTGGCTACGAATTGCTCAAGAGGAATGGCTTACTTGGATTCATTTTGCCAAATAAGTTTTTTAATACAGACTATGGAGAAGGCATTAGAAAGTATATTTCCACAAGGAATGCCTTGAAGTCGATAATTGATTTTTCGCATTTTCAGGTTTTCGAGAATGCAACAACTTACTCATGTTTATTATTCCTGGCTAATAATAAAAATGAAACTTTCCACTATGTAAAAATTGAGCCATTACAGTTAAAAGAATATAGATTTTTTAATCTTAATAACCGTAAAACTTCCAATTATACAGAAAACGTTTGGAACTTTCAAGATGACAAAGAGCAGGATTTGATGAAAAAAATTAGTCAAAATAATAAAACTCTTATCAAGCTACCTTGTGAAATTTCGAGAGGGTCAAGTACAGGGAATGATAAGATATTTGTTCTTGAAAAGAAAGGAGATGTCTTTGTAAATGGTTATAATGACTTAGTAGAGATTGAAGAAAACCTTTTAATAAAACCAGTTTTTGCTACAGATTTCACCAGGTATCATTTTAAGGACAATTCCAATTTTTACCTTATTTTCCCTTACAAGATTGAAAAAGTAAAATCAAGGCTTTTTGCTGAAAGCGAACTGAAAGAACTATTTCCGTTGGCTTATAAATACTTACAGTTAAATAAAATTTTACTTGAAAAACGGGCACAATTCCAAACTTGGTATGCTTACAGCGCTCCAAGAAGTTTACATCTTCATGCAAATGCGGATTTAATTATTCCATTGTTAGCTGACAAAGGATTGTATACGAAATTACCAGATGATAAAGCGAATTATACGCTCATGGCTGGTGGAGGATTTTCAATAACGATTGAAAATGAAACTATAAATCCTTCTTATTTATTAGCGTTACTAAATTCACAGTTGCTATTTTGGATATTAAAAAAAACAAGCAATGTTTTTAGAGGGGGTTGGATTACTTGTACTAAGCAGTACTTTGCTGAATTACCTATTATTTTGGTTGGTTCAAATAATAAAAGGCTATTGTTACTTCAAAATGAGATAGTAAAACTTGCTGACACAATGCTTGCTCTTAACAAGGAAAAGAGTGAAACTACTTTCACGTCAAAAGTAGAAATTTTGCAACAGCGGATTGCTTATACGGATGATAAAATAAATAAGTTGGTGTATGAGTTGTATGAACTAACGGAAGATGAAATAAAGATTGTAATAAATAATTGATTACTGATTATTACGGTAATCAAAAATATAGAAAGGATAGAGTTTATGAACAAAAGGTCTACTGAAAGAAAGCATTCCATTTTAGCCCAACAGAAAAAAGCTCAAAAACGACACCGAATACATAAGTTATGGTTGAAAAAGAAAAATAAATACAAGTATCAAATTACTGGTAAAAGGACATTGGAATTTAAACGTGAGATTCACCAATCATATAAAAGCGGCTTTCCTGTTTCAATTAAGGCACCTGCAAAATTCTCACTGATCTACTATCCTAACGAAGTCTTATCGTTTTTCAGTGAAGCAAAGCAATACCTTAACAAAAAAGTTGAGATAAAATTGGATTTTACAAATTTAGAAATGGTTACTCCTGATGCACTTGCACTATTATTGGCAAAATTTACAAATGTTAACTTTACAAATAGTATGAGGATTTACGGCAATAAACCTGAAAATCCTGATTTAGACAGAATTTTTAAAGCGTCTGGATTTTATAGGATAATAGGAATAGACAAGTCTAAAAGTGAGCATGGAATTATTGAAACCAAGAAAAATACTGTAGTTGATAGGGAAATTGCTGTTGAAGCAAGACAATTAGCAGCTAAAAAAACTTTTAATTGCGATAAGAAACTTCAACCGGTATACCGAACATTGATAGAGTGTATGGCAAACACAAAAAAACATGCTAGAGGAGAAAATAGGAGGGATGAAACATGGTGGCTTGCTGTTTTTAATGACGATAAAACAAAAATTACTTCTTTTTCGTTCTTAGATACTGGTATAGGAATATTTAAAAGTGCTAAAATTAGATCTTTTACTAAGTTCGCCCAGAAGCTGGGACTAAGTAACAACATTGATATTTTAAAAGACTTATTGGCAGGAAAAGTGAAGTCCAGCACCGGTTTAAAACATAGAGGTAAGGGCATTCCGAAGATTTATAATGACTTTAAAGACAATCACTTACACCGGCTCCACATAATATCGAATGACATTTATGCAAATTTGCAGGATGGCATATTTATTGAACTTAAGCATCCCCTAAATGGGACATTTTATTACTGGGAGGTATTGCCTCCAACAACTATAGATCATGGAAACGACAATTGAAACGCTCATTATAGCTAAAGATTTCATAAATGCACCTGGTGCGAGAAACATTGATGAAGGGTCATTTTCTGGTGAGGAATTTTTGAAAAACGTTTTACAACCTGATTTTAACAGAGCCTTAAATGAAGATTTTACCATTTTGGTCGACCTAGACAATACAGAAGGATATGCTACTTCTTTCTTAGAAGAAGCTTTTGGAGGGTTAGCACGCATGTATGGAGCTGAACAGGTGTTACATCATTTGGAATTTAAATCAGAGGATGAACCTTTACTTATTGATGAAATTAAAATGTATATACAGGAGGCTAACTTGTAAATGAATTTTCTTAAGAAATATAAAAACCAATCATTATTCTCCCTTATTGGAATGATGATTGGTTTTTTTATTGCACGTACTACTAATATCAAGTTTCAAACTGATGTTGATCCTGTTGAACTTGCTAATCTTATTTTAACTTTAATTCTAGCGCTACTAATTGGTTTATATATTGAGCCTTCAAACACAAGTACAAGAATTGAAAAGGACCTTCATATTGAAAAACTCAAATCTGTAATAGAAATTTCAAAAGAAATTCACACTTTTTTTGTTTTCTGTTTTACCCAAAATCCTTTATTGCCTGAAAATAAAGAGAAAATGGTTAGCTTATTTAGGAGTTTATCTAATCAAGTCGATCTTTTCTTAGGACAAGCTGAATATTCAAAAGCAAAATATATTTTTGATAAAGAAATGGAAGTTAAAAATAAATTTTATAGGTTCAAGAGAACATTTACTGGTGGACAGTTTAGTTCGGTTGCTTTCGCATACAAGAATATAAATTTCAGTACTTATGAAGCGCAATATTTAGGCTTTTCCAAGTACATAAATCAACTCATAATCGACATAAATAAAAAATGATTCTTGCTGCCTTGAAACATGCGCTGGCTGCACTGGTGCGTGTCGTAACGGGATATTCAAGCATAGATAATTCACAAATGTAAGCCCCTTCCGCACTTGTGCATGTCCCACGCACCGGAATAGTTGAAACGCTTATATTCACCAAATGAGTATACTGATTGAGTAACGCAAATCTAATAGGCAGACACCAGACATTCCTGATTGTAAGCTACGTTGCTGAATATATTAGTTTTACTTGAGCATGAGTATTTTTATCATTCATCCTGATTTTACATTCCGGTGTAGGGAACATAAACCGAAGCATCAGGATTAGCAATTTACTTTCGTATCAAGCTTATGACAGACAATACAAATACTCCTAAAATTTAGTTTTTCATAGATGAAAATAGATCACCTGATATGGGCTGTACAAAGAAAATTGTTACAGGGAGAGGGGCGTTATTTTGATGCCTTAGCGGTAAGTATGCTACTTTACTGAACTTATACGAAGCGGAATAAAAAGCTAAAAAATCTTTTTGCCCCCTTGCCAATACTGGCAACACCCATCATGGGATGAGATATAAAGGCTCAAAACTTTTTAGCAAGTCAAACATAACGTAAATGGTACTAAACTGTTGCAAATTAGTACAGTTTAGTATCACTATTATATTTCCATACACCCCTACTTCTTAAAAACAATCCTGTAACCACTCACTTTCCAGCCAGGCAGTTGAGCAGGTTTCGTAATTACCAAAGCATCATCTTCCTGTTTCCATTGCATTTTTTCGTTGCTTCCCAGCATTGATACGGAAGCAATACTTTTATCAGCATATGTTGAATTTTTACCAAAAGAGACCATGCGGATATCTGCTGTTGGTGCAGCCATGCAAAAAGCATAAACATTATTTCCTTTCGTCGTAAAACGAATATCGGTTGGCTGGTAAGTATACGAATCACTCAGGCCACCAAAGCGGCCCTTTTTCTGATTTTCCTTCACCGTGGAAGGGCCCTCACCATATATTTTCCACGGGCGGGTTGCGTAAATCCCTTCGCCATTTGCGGCCGTCCAATCACCAATCTTTTCTACAATGTTCAGCACATCCGGTTCCAGGTCGCCTTCCGGCGTTTGAACGACATTAATGAGCAGGTTACCATTTTTACTAACAATGTCAATCAGCAATTGGGCAATCTCATCGGCACTGCGGTATTTCTGCCCGGTGCGGTAATACCAGTCGCCAATGGAGGTATCGGTTTGCCAGGGGAAAGGACTGATGGAATCCAAAACGCCACGCTCCACATCCTGTGCCCATTCACCCATCGATGGCTGCTTACAGGTGTACACGGCATCTACCCGTGCATGGTTATTAAAATCCTGGTTGTAATAATGAGCCAGCATGGTACGGCCCACTTCTCCAAAGGGAAGCTGGCTATCGGAATACAATAAGTCGGGATGATACATGTCAATTAATTCTTTTACGTCGTTGAACCATTCTTTATGCCAGGCAGGGTTATTAGTCAGCCAGTTTTTGATGTCGGAGGAATCGGCTTTCGTGTGGTACAAGTCTTCGTATTGCGGATCGGTACCATCATACGGTACGCCAGCCATCGGGCCTCCTTTATCGGCGCCCCGGCTGGGCTGAAACCAGTTATAACTCGCTGCCAGGTGTTCGGAAACACCAAAACGAAGTCCTTCTTTTTTTGCTGCTTTTTGCCACAAGCCTACCACATCTTTTTTAGGTCCCATATTCACGGCATTCCACTTATGAATTTTCGAATTCCATAAAAAGAAATTATCATGATGCGACGCCATGCTGACAAAATACCTGGCGCCCGCTTTCTTAAACAGCTTCATTAATTTCTCCGGATCCCAGCGTTCTGCTTTCCAAAGCGGAATAATATCCTTGTATCCAAATTTGGAAGGATGTCCATAATGAGCAACGTGGTATTTGTAATCAGCGTCTCCTTCCATGTACATTTTTTTGGCATACCAGTCGCCCTGGCGGGGCACGGCCTGCGGCCCCCAGTGCGCCCACATGCCAAATTTTGCATCCCTGAACCATTCGGGGTATTTGTATTGCTGCAGCGATTCGTCCGTTGGTTTGAATGGCCCGCTTGCCATTGGCAGATCTGCCTGTTGTGCTTTTACATGGAGTATTACGGTTACACTTATGAGACCGGTAAGCAGTATTTTTTTTATCACTTTTTCAAACATTGCAAGTAATTTAAATTAGGAATATCATTAACATTTATCGCCTATCTTTTATCAGCAGGAGGAGCATCAAATATTTTTTCTCCTTCTACATCTACCAATACCATGGCAGGCCTTGCATCCGCTGTTGTAGTGCTAACATCAATGTTCTGTAACGTAACACCTTTTACATGGCGCAGGTACAGTCCGTATGAAGGTACCGTACCCCGTAAGCCACCGTACTCAGGCCACCTGCCTTTCAGATTCTCTACGGTGAACTCTTCCAACACATTCTTTGCATCTGCCGCAGTGCCGCCTCCCGGAAATATAGCCCTGATACCACTAAAGCTTATTCCTTCTATCGGGTGGCCGGGCATACCGGTTACAATAAAAGCGGCATTCTTGCCGGCAGTGTTGGTTTCAACTACTATATTGTTGAACTGAATATTATACATTCTTTTCATAGGAAGAAGCGTTGCCATTGTATCAACCCAGGCCTTTTGCGAATTAAAAGTCATGAAAACGGGACGTGGTACATTCTTCATCACCAGGTTACTGAAAACCATATTTCGCATTTCGGCGCCTTCCATCATCTGGATTTTCAAACCGGAATCATTGTGGTCCCGAAAGGTGCAATTGGAAACTGCTACGTTTTCAAAATCACCACGGGAAAGCAGCCCGATACGGATGCCTGCCCAACGGCTTGAAAAGTGGCAGTTGGTTATTGTCACATCCTGGCAGGGGTTTTCAGGAAGTGAAGTTTGCAGGCAGATAGAATCGTCGCTGGTGTCAAAGGTGGAATTGCTTACCCGCACATTTTTGCATCCATCAAAGTCAAGGCCATCGCCGTTGCTGTTTGCACGGCTAAAAATGGTAATGCCATCTACCACAATGTCGGAGCAGTACCGCCACTCCGTAGTCCAGGAGGCCGGGGCCCGCAGCGTAATATCCCGTACACGCAGGTTTGAGCATCTGAGAAACCGGAACATCTTCGGGCGGTTGCGCTGCGGATCTCCGGGCATCGGAAAGGATTTGCCTTGCCCGTCAATGATGCCTTTTCCCTCAATACTAATATGCTGAACGTCTTTAGCAAACAGGAGGCAGCGGTCCATGTAAGGTTCACCCCGGTACATCGTCCTGTCTGTATTGGTAGTATAGTCATCAATATTGGTGCTGCCAAGTAAAACCGCACCTGCCGCTATATGCAGGCAAACATTACTCTTAAAATAAATAGTTCCGGTAACATAACTACCGCCTGCTATCAGTACTGTTCCGCCGCCTGCAGCATTGCACTGGTCAATAGCAGACTGAATGGTTTTTGTGTTCAGTGTTTTGCCATCGCCTGCCGCACCAAACAGACGAACGTCATAAACCGCCTGTGGCACAACTGCTTCACCGGAAACAATTTTATTATTCCCTGTCTTTGCATTGGTAGCTTTTGTTCCTGTTATCTGCGATATGGATGGAAGACAAGCAAAAAGAAAACCTACAATAATAATTACAGCGGGAATGAGCCTTGCCAATAGCTTACTATTTTGCATTTTATGCGTGTATTCCATAACTGCTTTATTAAAGTTTTCTACTGTGTTCTATATCCGCCCCGGCCAATGCCTTGTATTTTGTATTCCTATGTAACTTATGTGCCTATGTGGTTTATTACTAAAATACTAAATAGGTTTACCGTTAAAAAACAGGAAACATATTATTTATTATTTACCAAAATAAAATCCGGCTGTTTGGGCGCAACAATCACTTTGCCTTCCCTGTCAAATTCCACCTTTACAATTCCCGGTTTTTCCCGCCAGGGCGATTGGGAGTCATTTCCGAAAAAGGCACTCCACCAATTTCCTTTTTTATCTTTAAAAAAATTAGTGCCGCCACCGCAGGGTACACTTTCGTGCCGCATGGTATAGGGTCCGAAAATACTGTCGGAGACAGACAGGCAGGTAGAATAACGGCCTTCGTATTCATCGGCTGCACCCCGGTAGTATTTACCATTTGCTTTAAACAACACGGCGCCTTCATGGCCTAAATCGTTCGTGCCCCGCGGGCCGCATTTGGCCGAATGGTGTGTGAGATCGTGGTCGGGATTTAACAGTTGCACATCCTGTGGTGCTGTTTCAAAACCACTCATATCATCTTTCATTAATGCAATACGCCCAGCGCCCGACCAGGTAAAATAAACTTTGCCATCATCGTCCTGAAACAGGGTTGGGTCAATACCACCGATGAATGGTTTGGAAGGATCAGCATAAGCATGTACATACGGCCCTTCCGGTTTGCCGCTGGTGCTTCTTAAAATAGAAATGCCACCGGGTGGCATACTTAACACAATAAAGTAATTCCCCTTTACATAATGCAGTTCCGGGGCCCACAACGCACGGGCAGGTTTGCCATGAAGATCAGCCCAGGCTTTTTCCCAGTTACCATCTTTTTCAATGCTCCAGACCAATCCCATATATTCCCATTTTTGTAAATCTTTCGATTTCCATAATTCAACGCCATCGGCATGTGCCCAGATGTTATCGCCGGTAGAGCCGGTGAGATAATAATTACCATCACCGCCCAGTATTACAACCGCATCCCGGATATGAACATCCCAGATTGGTTTGACAGGAGGCAATAAACCGTTTTTGATTACCGATGCGGTTATCATGCCGGTATCCATTTTAGTCCAATCGCTTTGCGGATTTTTGCCGGCATACATTATCCCGTTTGAACCGCTGCGCCAGCCACCCCAGCCATTTCCGGTAACCGGTTTGCCGGGCCCGCTGATACCGGAACCCTTGTTCCTGATTTTATCAATTTCGTTCTGTGTAAAACCGGTATTGGGCTGTGCCAATAGCATCATTTGCACAGGTATCATCATGGCAAGGAAAAGGAGTAATTTCTTCATAACTTTCATTTAAAAAAGTACGGATCTTCCGTTGAACCTGTTTAACATTGTACCCACAACTTGTTTCATTCGTCCGGGGGCAGGCATACAGAAACATAAAACACAAGGCATTAAATTTTACACAGTACACATCATAAAACCGTAATGATTTCACCTCATAAAAGCCCGCACTGTATTGTGCATCACCTAATTTATTTCTATAACTGAAATATTTTATCCATTAGTATCCATTTCTCTCCATTTGTAGCCCAGGGCATTGGCTGCTGAAATTTCCACATTAATTTTTCCCACTCCTGCACTTTGGAATTAGCTGCATCCATAGTGGCTTTGCGGTCAAAACTAAAGTTGCTATCTGTTTCCATTATCATGAACAATCGGTTACCCGTTCGGTAAATTTCCATGTCGGTAATACCGCTGTCCAGAATACTCTTTTTAATTTCCGGCCAGCCGTTTTCAGCTTTATGCCAGTTTTCATATTCGGCAATCAGTGCCGGTTCATTTACCAGGTCAAGGGCAAGGCAATATCGTTTCATGGAAAATAGGGTTGATAAATTTTTAAAGCTGCTATTGTTGAAATCGATTATCAAAGTAAATGAATAGCAACGATAGCAGGTAAAAGTTAATTTTTTGTTTGTTGCGCATCTACTGAAACACAGTACAAGCGGTAGCAGCTTACGGCAGAATATTTGTAATCCAGTTTAAATT
Organism: Chitinophagaceae bacterium; assembly: GCA_965246935.1. GTDB lineage: Bacteria > Bacteroidota > Bacteroidia > Chitinophagales > Chitinophagaceae > JAZKFT01. Next base: position 474,815 of record CBDFGC010000008.1, read on the forward strand.
ATTAAGGCAGATGTAACAGATTGATGCAGATTTGAAAGAGGTAATTATTAATACTTAATTATATTAGAATCATCTTCATGTCATTGCGAGCTTGGGTTCTTGCCCAACGAAGCAATCTCCCCGGTTTTGTTGGGGATTGCCACGGGCAAGAACCCTCGCAATGACCTATAATAAACCTCACCTGATTTTGTTCACATATTTGGGACAAAAAAATTTTATTAACTCTTGGTAGATTCTCGTTCAATTAATTGAGATGGCAATACCATTTTCCGGCTTTCGAGATCAAAATTATTTTTTTCAATTCCTTTAAAAAGCAGGTCGGCAGCGGTTCGGCCTATTTCAAAGGCAGGTTGGGTAATCGTAGTTAAAGAAGGATTAAGTATAGGCGCCGTTTGCAATGTAGAGAATGCAATTACTTTTAACTGTTCCGGAATATTGATTTTCATTTCGTGGCAGGCAAGATAAATTTGAATGGCCACTTTTTCAACAGATGCAATGATTCCGTCGGGACTATTTTTTACAGTCAACAGTTTTTGTATAAGCCGGTAGTCCGTTTCTTCGTTGCCGGTACAGTAAATAACAGGAGGATGGGTGATACCTGCATCGCTCATCGCTGCTTTAAAACCTTCTTCTCTTTTTTTACAAATCGGCAGGCTTTCAGAGGCGGAAAAAAAACAGATATGGTTACAGTTTTTGCTAAGTAAATGTTGTGTAGCGATGTACCCGGACTCATAATCATTCGTAATAATTTTAGCTGCTTCAATCCCCTCAAACTCCCGGTCAAAAAATACAACCGGTATATTATCGGTTTGAAGGTTACGGATATGGTCGGGTATTTTTGTTTCGCTGGAAATAGAGATTAAAACACCATCTACCCGGCCGCTACGGCAATCCTGCAAAATATTTTTTTCATTTTCATAGCTTTCGTGAGACAGGTAAATGAGCACATGGTAACCTTTCTTTTCTGCAACAGACTGAATGCCGTTAATAGCCAGCGAAAAGAAATTGTCTGCTATTTCCGGTAGTACTACAGCGATCGTTTTACTCTTTTTTCTTCTCAGGCTGCTGGCATACGGATTAGGTGTATAGTTTAACTCGGTTGCCCGGTCATATACTCTTTTTTTAGTGATTGCACTTATTTCATGCGAATCCCGCAAAGCTTTGGAAACCGTGGCTATCGAGAGCTGTAAGTCGTTGGCTAATAATTGAAGGGTTACATGTGTCATAGCAGTTCTATACAGGCCGAATATACTACAGTTTACAGGGCACAACGAAATCGTTTTCGTAGATTTTGTCGCCTGAATAATGTTGTAATCATTTTAAAATGCACAACTTGCATCACTTCTTTCCACCCTAAAAATGCTTGTTGTATTTCAGTCGCTATCCGGCCTGAACCTTTTTTTATGCTATACAGCCGGTAACCGGCATTTCACTTTGTTGTATCGGTAGTAACACCCTATCAGTTATTTATAAACAATTATTATGATAATGGAAACGATGCAGGCTCCTGCAGGCCCGCTTACAAATCTGGATGAATGGGAAGATGATTTGCTATTACGCTATCCGGCTGCTGATACAATAACTACGGAAAAAAGCAAAGAAGCCTACCGCAATTACGATAGCCCGCAACGGGACACCGTAAAGGAATTTTACCGCCTCAACCACCAGTATCAGACCTACGATTTTGTGCAGGAGAAGCGTAAAAATTACCTGGCTTTCGATAAGAAAGAAATGCCCGTTTGGCAGGCTTTCGATTTTTTGAATGAACTGGTAGATGATTCCGACCCCGATACGGATTTAACCCAATTACAGCACTTGTTGCAAACCTCCGAAGCCATACGTGCGGATGGCCACCCGGACTGGATGGTGCTAACCGGCCTGATGCATGATATGGGCAAAACACTCTGTCTTTTTGGTGAGCCGCAATGGGCCGTAGTAGGCGACACCTTCCCCACTGGCTGCGCTTATTCGGATGCGATTGTGTACCCGGAATACTTTACCAATAATCCCGATTATACCAACCCGGCTTACAACACAACGCTGGGCGTGTACAAAAAGAACTGTGGCCTGCGGAATGTAACCATGAGCTGGGGACATGATGAATATGTGTACCAGATGATGAAGGACTATCTGCCGGAGGAAGGCTTGTATATGCTGCGCTATCATTCCTTTTATTCGTGGCACAGAGAAGGGGCGTATGATTATTTACTGGACAGTCACGACCGGCAGATGCTGCAATGGGTAAAGCTGTTTAATCCTTACGACCTCTATTCCAAAAACCCTGCCCCGCCCAACTGGGACGAGTTGAAACCATATTACGAAAACCTGGTAAAAAAATATTTACCGGATACGCTAAAGTTCTGATGTATTCAATTATCCGGTTTAACCTGGCAGTAATGGCTGAATGTGCAAAAAGTACGGTAGTTCTATCATTACCGGTACGATTGCCATTGCCGGCTTGTTCTTTTATAGTTCACCATAATAAATCGAAAGCAAGTTTATCAGATAAATTCTATTGATTTTCAACCTAAATCAGAAATGATCATTACAGGCAGCATTCTGAAACTTTATCTGTCATACTTATATATTAGTGTTGATGTATAGGTCTGTTCTTAATAAGGTTTGATAGTATACCAATTTATTTAAAGATACCAAAGACCCGTTTTTTTCACGATTGTATTTGATTCAACACCCTGCATTCACTGACAACTAACTGATCTATACATCGCAGAACCAGCTAATAACTTTTTAAACCAACAACTGACATGAAGAGAAAAAACGATTGCCTGCTGCTTCGAAAGGCAGTTTACCTGCTTTGCCTTTTAATTTACTTGCCTGCCGCCCTGCTGGCACAGCCCGCAACACGGGAAATTAAGGGTATCGTAAAAAACGATAAAGGCGCCGGCATAAGCGGTGCCACGGTTTCGATAAAAGGAACCAACCGGGCCAAAGCATCGGAAACCTCCGGTGCCTTCAGCATTGCTGCTGCCGAAGGCGAAGTGCTGGTGATCACGGCCGTTTCGTATGGCAGTGTGGAAGTGAACGTAACCAGGGAATCTTTTTACAACGTGTCCCTCTCAACAGCTAATAGTATACTGAACGATGTAGTAGTAGTAGGTTATGGTAAAAGTTCCCGTAAAACATTAGCAAGCGCTATTACCTCCGTAAAACCGGAAGACCTGAACCGGGGCGCCATCAGTGATGTAGGACAGTTATTGCAGGGTAAGGTAGCCGGCCTGAATATTACGGCCAGCGGCGATCCCAACAGGCCTGCTGCAGTTATTCTCCGCGGTGCATCTACGGTGAACAGTCCAGGCGGTCCTTATTATGTGATTGATGGGGTTCCGGGCGCAGACATTGCGGTGATTGCACCGGATGATATTGCCTCCATTGATGTGCTTAAAGATGCTTCCGCAACGGCTATTTATGGCAACCGTGCCAGTAATGGCGTTATCATCGTTACCACTAAAAGAGGTCGTAAAGGGGCGGCAACTACTTCTTACAATGGGTATGTAGGTCTTGAAAAAGTAAGCAGGAATCTGGATTTAATGAACGCCGATCAGTTACGGGCATATGTAGCTGCAAACAGCGTTGCTTTTTCACCCAACGACGATAAAGGCGCAAATACCGATTGGCAGGCTGCCGTACAAAGAAACAAAGCTATTTCTCACAACCATAACATCAGCTTCAACGGCGGCGGTGAACATGGCACGTACAGTGCCAGTGTAAACTATTATAGCAAAGAAGGCATCATGCTAAGTTCTAAATTAGAACGGCTGAATGTGCGGCTGAACATTGATCAATATGCGTTGAATGATAAAGTACGGTTTACCCTGAATGTTGCTAATTCAAACAGTAAGGCAAACTATACGCCCTTACAAAATATTGTGCTGCTGCAGGCTGCCAAGCATTTACCTATTTCCCCGGTAATCAATCCAGATGGCAGTTATTTTGAAAACCTGAATACAACCGGCTATTTCAATCCGGTGGCCATTATTAACCATGCACAGGACAATACTAAATACAATACCCTGATTGGCTCGTTTGGCACAGAAGTAAAACTACCATTTGGTTTCACGTACAATGCCAGCTATGCCTACCAGCGTACCACTTCGCTGCACGGCGAATTTTACGACAGTTATTTTGGTAAATACCCAACTTCAAATTTTTATAACAATCCCGATCCGGGCATTGGCATTGCACATACGTTGATTGGTAACCTGTTTGGCCGCAACGGATCAGCTTTAAGAAGCACCTTCCAGAATACCACTACTACCATTGAATCCTTCTTAACCTGGAGTAAAAAGCTGGGCGATCATTCCATTAATGCGGTTGCTGGTTATTCCTATATTGATAATGTGTATGGGGATGGTTTTCAAACCTCCAGCACCAACTTCCCTACAGATAATACCGGCTATAACAACTTAGTGTTGGGAAACCCTTACGGCATTAGCAATTACCGCATTAATTTAGGAAGCGACCTTACGTATGGTGAAACCAAGTTGATTTCTGATTTTGGCCGGTTAAACTATAATTATCAGGATAAATATTTGGTACAGGCTTCTATTCGCCGGGATGGAAGTTCAGTGTTCGGCGATAATAATCACTGGGGCTATTTCCCCTCTGTAGGGTTAGCCTGGCGCATTAACCAGGAAAAGTTTATGCAAAATCAAAACCTTTTCAGTGATATAAAATTACGGGGCAGTTATGGCGTAACCGGTAATTCGCAGGGCATTGGCGCCTTTACCAGCAAACTGGTGTATGGCATTACCGGCACTTATTACAACAACGGTGTGCAGGAAAACGCTTTTGCCCCGATACAGGGTTCGAATCCTGATTTAAAATGGGAGAAAACAGCTACCACGAATATTGGGTTGGACTTTGCAGTGCTGAAGGGGAAGGTGAGCGGTTCGGTAGATGTGTATAATAAGAATACTACCGATATGTTATTTAATTATGTGGTACCGCAGGCGCTGGTACCTGGCGGAAGGCTTTGGGCAAACGGTGGCAGTATTAATAACAAGGGCATTGAATTAAGCCTGAATGCTACACCGGTAAGCACTAAAAATTTTACCTGGAACAGCAGCCTGAACCTGGCGCATAATAAAAATGAAATTACCAGCCTGAAAGGGCCATATTCCAATGGCGATTCTGTTCGCTACTCCGATCCGGAAGGGCCGGGGCAAACAAATGCCACGCTGCAATTGCTGAAAGTAGGCTACCCGGTTGGCCAGTTTTTTACGCTTCGGTATGCAGGGAAAGATACGGCCGGTGTTTCGCAGTTTTATAAAAGAGATGGTTCCAAAACCAGCGGATCAACAACGCCTGGTATCGGTACCGATTATTGGTACCTGGGCAACGCACAACCGAAATTATTAATTGGCTGGAATAATACGTTCCGGTATAAAAATTTCGACCTTAATTTATTTGTCAGAAGTGCATTGGGTGGAAAGATATTTAATGCCACCCGGGCCGATCTGTCCTACACTACCGCCGCTACCGGAAATAATATACTGGTAAGTGCAGCAGGCGACCGTGTAAAAGACACGAAGAATTCTTTTTATTCCGACCGGTATATTGAAAGTGGTGATTACCTGCGGCTGGATAATGCCACGCTGGCATATACTTTTAAATCAATGAGGTATGTAAAGAACCTGCGGGTGTACACATCCGTAAATAATCTTTTTGTAATTACGAACTACCAGGGCATTGATCCGGAGATCAGCCAGGGCGGTGTAGCACCGGGTATTGATTATAATAATTTTTATCCGAAAACACGCACCTTTTTATTCGGTGTAAACGTATCATTCTAAAAACACAGGACACATTTATGAAAAAAACGATCAATACAATCGCTGGCTTTTTACTGGTAGCCGGTGCTTTCACTGCCTGCCATAAAATTGCTGTTCCGGTTACCTCCGAGCTTACGCCGGACGTGTACCCGCAAACCGATGCACAATTCAGCTCTGCCTCAGGGCCGGTATATATCAACCTGCGCAGTGAATTTGCTACCACTTATTTCTTTCTGCAAAGCATGACCACGGATGAATCGCTGTTGCCGACGTATGCAGCCGACTGGATTGACGGCAACCGCTACCTGGAACTGCATCGCCATACCTGGACAAAGGACAATGCGGTAGTAGCAGGCGGCTGGAATTATTTAACCAACATGATTGGCACTTCCAACCAGGCTATTTCTATTATTAATACTTCAGCACCACCCAGCGATTCAAAAAACACTGGTATTGCCGAATTAAAAACCATGCGGGCGCTGGCTTATTACATGATGATGGATATATATGGGAATGTGCCGCTGGATACCTCCTATGGCAGCACAGTATTGAACACCAATTCTTCCAGAGCAAAGATTTTTAGCTTTGTAGAAGGCGAATTAAAAGCGGCTATTCCGTATTTAAAATCTACTTCCGGCCAATCGACATATGGTAAGCCTACAAAATATATGGCGTATGCCATGCTGGCCAAAATGTACCTGAATGCAGAGTATTATACCGGCACCGCAAAATATACCGAATGCGTAACAGCTTGTGACAGTATTATTAGCGCCGGTGGTGGTTCGCAGTACGCATTGGAACCCCGTACCACTTATCTGCAAATGTTTTACCCAACCAATGGTCCATCTTTAAAGGAATTTATTTTTGCCATTCCTTTTGATGCTTCCACTTCCAATGGATATATGTTTCATGCCCGCTATGATCTGAACCGGAACCTGGGTATCAAATATGGGTATTCCGGATCTACACCGGGTGCATTTACCAACCCGGTCATCAATGCAAGCAGTGGTAACGGCCTGGTAAATAATAAACCAAGCGGCCCCCGGTGTACCACAGATGAGTTTTATAGTTTATTTAATGACCCCAATGACATCAGAAATAAACAATGGCTGAGTGGCCTGCAAACCTGGGCTGATGGAAGCCCTATTCTGGTGCAAACAACGAACCTGGGATACAACCAGTTTTATACAGGAGCAAGCCCTGCAGCTTCGTACACGTACCAGCTAAATTTACTACCGTTAGGAAACAGCACCAGGTTAGGTGCTACCTCATTTGATATAGGCAAAGATGAAATTGCCTGGAACACCGGTGTCCGCAATATTAAATTCCTGGCAGATTATACCAATACCACCAGCCGTAATCAAAATAATGATGTGCCTGTTTTTAGGTATTCTGATGTACTACTGATGAAGGCTGAAGCGATTACCCGTGGTGCTGCACCTACATTGGGTCAAACTGCTTTATCGCTGGTAAATGCATTGAGGGCACAACGAACTACGACAGCGGCTTTAACTGCCGTGACACTGAATGACATTTACCTGGAGCGCTGCCGGGAAATGGCATGGGAATGCTGGCATCGCAACGATATGATCCGTTTTGGCAAATACGAAAGCAGTTATGGTTTGGGCAAAACAAATGCCGACCCTACCCGCCGCATTTTCCCGATTCCATCAACAGCTTTAGCGGCTAATACCAGCCTGGTGCAAAATCCGGGTTATTAATTCTTTGGGAGGAAAATCAATAGTTAGGTATAACCCGGAGTTTTTAATTCCGGGTTTTCTAATTTTTCTGAAGAGATTACGCTGGGAACTCTTGTGATACAGCATGAGTAGTTTAGTTTACAATGAAAAGGTTGCAAGGTTATATGAAGTCGCCGGGTCATACATGTTTGAAAATAGCAAAGTAATTAGCCCTGAAAGGGCGGTATATACCAGCGTAGGGTGTAGCCCTACGTTTTGAAACGATATAATGGTGAACAAGCCCTGAAAGGGCGGCATACAAACCGGTTATTACGCCCCTTCAGGGCTTGACGGATATGTATTTCCATTTCATTTTCATAGGGCTTCACCCTATGCTATGATATTATCGCCCTTTCAGGGCTATGAAATTACGTTTCGAACACCTGTGGTCTCTACGCTTTGTATTTTTATCTTGTAGCCACCGGCTTTTCACATAGGCGAGGCGCTGATAAATAATTCCGCTTACAATTGAATACACATACTGAAAATAGTACAGAGCCTGTACGACTGAAATCACTGGATGCGTTGCGTGGCTTTGATATGTTCTGGATCATCAGCGGTGAAGGTGTCTTCCATAGCCTGGCAAATGTGGTGATGGTGAATCATTCGCTAATTCGCAATCCAACCAATTACCGGATTGCAACAGATAATAGTTTGTCTTTATGGGAGAAAATATTGGTAGCCATCAGCAACCAATTACATCACACACCCTGGAATGGTTTCACCTTTTACGATATGATTTTCCCGCTGTTTATTTTTATTGCAGGAGTATCCATGCCATACTCGTATGGCAAAAAGTTATCATCCGATGCAACCACTAACATACATGCAAGAAGAAAAATTTACAAAGGCCTGATCCGCAGAACCATTTTGCTGCTTTTCTTAGGCATGATGGTAAATGGCTTATTGAAATGGCAGGGTTATGAAAACACCCGTTTTGCCAGTGTATTAGGCCGAATTGCACTTTCCTGCTTTTTTGCTGCACTCATTTATCTAAACAGCAATCGTCGTGTACAAATTGGCTGGGCAGTTTTTTTATTACTTGGTTACTGGGCTGCTATGAAATGGATATCCGTACCCCATTTTGGTGCAGGGGTATTAACACCGGAAGGAAATTTGGCGGGCTATATTGACCGTATTTTATTACCCGGTAAACTGCACCGGATAGTATATGATCCCGAAGGAATATTATCTACCATCCCGGCTATTGCCACGGCATTGTTAGGGGTATTTACCGGCGAATTTTTAAGAGATACGAGAAGTGGCATGACTGCGGCACGCAAAGGAATCGTTTTAGTGATAAGCAGCCTCGTATTATTGGCAGTTGCCCGTTTCTGGGCCCTGGCTTTCCCTATTAATAAAAATATGTGGACGAGCTCTTTTGTGCTGTATGCAGGCGGCTGGAGCGTTTTGCTGTTTGCCGTTTTTTATTTAGTAATTGATGTGGCCGGGTTTAAAAAATGGAGTAGCCCTTTCATATGGATCGGTGCTAACTCTATCCTGATTTACTTGGCTGCACACGGTTTGGTTAATTTTGAAGCGACCGCTGCTTTTTTATTCGGTGGGGTAATCAATTTTGTTGCAATAATATGGCAACCCGTGTGGCTGGCTGTGGGTATCGCTTTGGTACAGTTGGCCTTGTTGTATTTTTTGTATCGGAAGAAGTGGTTTGTAAGAATATAATATCAAATGCAAACAGGCAATGAACAACGCTCAATGAGCAAATCAGTGTAAGCCGACCAAATATCTCCTGTCGCCTGTTTTGATGTTGTATAAGATAATACTCAGCAACAAAACCTGAATGCTATTTAAAATAATTCAATACATTATCCTCCGGTAGAAATAAACGCCGGAATCTATCAGCAAAATCCTATTTTGCTAACCTCCTTGCACCATCCATAAAAAACCCGCCATATGAATAAATTACATACAGCTGATTATATTGTATTCTTTATTTATTTTATTGCCATCAGCAGTTATGGCTATTACATTTATCATAAAAAGAAATCGGCGCAGGCAAGTTCCAAAGATTTTTTCCTGGCTGAGGGATCGCTTACCTGGTGGGCCATCGGGGCCTCCTTAATTGCTTCCAATATTTCAGCCGAACATTTTATTGGCATGTCGGGTTCTGGTTTTATATTAGGGCTGGCTATTTCTACGTACGAATGGATGGCTGCTGCCACATTGATCATTGTAGCCGTTTTCATTATACCGTTATATCTGAAGAATAATATCTTTACTATGCCGCAATTTCTGGCAAAGCGGTATAGTGATTCGGTAAGCACCGTCATGGCTGTCATCTGGCTTTTGCTGTATGTATTTGTCAATCTTACTTCCATCATTTACCTCGGTGCTTTAGCCATATCTTCCATATCCAACATCGATTTTGGATGGTGCGTTGCAGGGCTTAGTATCTTCTCTGTAATTGTAACGCTGGGTGGTATGAAGGTGATTGGCTATACCGACGTTTTCCAGGTGCTGGTTTTAATTATCGGCGGACTGGTAACGACGTACCTGGCCCTTACCTTGTTATCAGACAAATTTGGCTATGGTAAAGATTGGTTGAAAGGCCTTTCTATCCTACGCCAGCAAGCGCCGGAGCATTTTCACATGATCTTTAAAAAAGATAATCCCCACTATAAAGAACTGCCGGGTTTATCCGTATTAATCGGTGGTATGCTCATCAACAACCTGGCTTACTGGGGCTGCAACCAATACATTGTGCAACGGGCATTAGGAGCTGATTTACAAACAGCCCGTAAAGGAATTCTATTCGCAGCTTTTTTAAAAATGCTGGTGCCGGTAATTGCCGTATTACCCGGAATTGCTATGTATGTAATGCACCAACACGGAAGTTTTCAACAGGAAATGTTAGATGCAGCCGGCAAGGTAAAGCCCGACAAGGCGTATTCTACTTTAATGAACCTGTTGCCCAAAGGGTTAAAAGGGGTAGCATTTGCAGCACTCACCGCAGCAATTGTAGCATCGCTGGCCGGAAAAGCCAACAGTATTTCCACCATTTTTTCGCTGGATATTTACAAGAAATTTTTTAATAAAGAAGCCAGCGAAAGAAAACTGGTATTAACCGGCAGATGGGCGGTGATAATTGCGATGGTTATTGCTGCTATTGTTGCTCCACAACTAAAAGCGTTAGACCAGGCTTACCAGTTTATCCAGGAATATGCAGGCTTCTTTTCGCCAGGTGTATTAGCCATATTTTTATTAGGCATGTTCTGGAAAAAAACAACGGCAGAAGCAGGTCTGGCCGGGGCTTTATTAACCGTACCTATTTCTGCCGTCTTAAAATTTTTGCCCCGGTGGACGAATGGTTCCTTTCCGGACTATCCGTTCTTAGATCGAATGACGATTGCTTTTTTTGCCATTGTCATTATTATGGTTACCATTAGTTTATTGAAGCCTAAAAGCATTAATGACAGCCATACGATTGAAGTGAAAAGTGCATGGTTCAACGTGACACCGGGGTTTATTGTTGGGTCGTTTATTATTTGCAGCATCCTGGCAGCGTTGTATACGGTGTTTTGGTAGGGAATGTTTCTACGCTTTCGCAAACCACGTCCTGCTTAGCAAAAGCCTCACCCTCATTCCCTCTCCTCCCGGAGAGGGAATGAGGGTGAGGCAGTTTGCTAATAAATAGAAATCAGTGGGCCACCGCTGTTTGATTTCGCAAATTATTTTGAAGCTGAATTAGTATGAACCCAATGGTATATTTTATTTTGACGCTGTATAGAGGCACCCTTCTCCAGGAGAGCCTGTCCCGATAGCGAAGCGTATCGGGAAGAAGGGATGGGGATGAGGCGATATGCTTACTACACTTTCATCTTAAATTTTTATGAATAACTGCATGTATAAAATAAAATTATTCATCTGCTTGATTTGCATGTGCAATATTGCAAACGCCCAGGCCCAGTTAAACATCCCTGCTGCAAAAGCATTGATACAACGTATTCTTCCCAGGCAGGCCTCATTATTTGAAATGGAATCATTGCCGGCTGAAAATGGCAAAGATGTTTTTGAAATCGAAAGTCGCAATCAGAAAATTATGCTGAGAGGGAATACCGGTGTGGCTGTTGCTTCAGCGTTATATTATTACCTTAACGAATACTGTCATTGCCAGATTACGTGGAATGGCGTTCAATTAAAATTACCAAATACCCTTCCGGTTGTCAAAACAAAGATTCATAAACAAACGCCTTATGTATATCGTTACTACCTTAATTACTGCACGTTCAATTACAGTATGAGCTGGTGGGACTGGCCCCGTTGGGAAAAGGAAATTGACTGGATGGCGTTACATGGAATAAATATGCCATTGGCCATTACCGGCGAAGAATATACCTGGTACACCGTGTACAAGGGCATGGGTTTTACAGATGATGAACTAAGGAGCTTTTTTTCAGGCCCTTCTTATTTTTCCTGGTTCTGGATGGGCAACCTCGATGGCTGGGGTGGCCCATTGCCCATGCATTGGATGCAGACCCATTTTGAATTACAAAAGAAAATTATACAACGGGAAAGAGCATTGGGTATTAAGCCCGTGCTGCCGGCATTTACAGGCCATGTACCGGCTGCATTTAAAAACAAATTTTCACAAGCAAAACTAAAAGCGACCAACTGGACCAATGGTTTTGCCGACACCTATATTTTAGATTCGGAAGATCCGATGTTTGCAGCCATCGGTAAATTATTCTTACAAACACAAACCCGGTTATTTGGCACCGATCATTTGTATTCGGCCGACACGTTTAATGAAAATGAACCGCCTTCTGATGAACCACAATTTTTGGCAAAGCTAAGTGCAAGGATTTACGAAGGCATGAAGGCGGCAGACCCCAATGCCGTTTGGGTAATGCAGGGTTGGCTATTTTACAGCGACAGGAAATTCTGGAAAGCGCCGCAGATAGAAGCGTTACTAAAAGCGGTACCGGACGATAAAATGATTTTACTGGACCTGGCCACCGAAATAGAACCGGTTTGGAAACGTACAGAAGCTTTTTACGGCAAACCCTGGATATGGAACATGCTGCACAATTTTGGAGGCAATACCAACCTGTTTGGCCGCATGGAAACGGTAGCAGCCGAACCTGCCAAAGCATTACAGGATAAAGCTTCCGGCCGGCTGCAGGGCATTGGCTTAACAATGGAAGGCATTGAGCAAAACCCGGTGTTGTACGAATTAATGACGAGCCATACCTGGAGCAATGCGGTTATTAATGTAGATGATTGGCTGCCGGCCTATCTCCGCAACCGCTACGGTATCAAAGATGTACATGCAGAAAAAGCATGGGATATTTTGCGCAGAACAGTGTACATTGTTCCGGCTGATAAATACAAACGGGATGGTGCTGAATCCATTATCCAGGCCCGGCCTGCATTAGACTCCATGACCCGCTGGGCCAATACGAGGTTGAATTATAATTCGAGAGATGTACTACCCGCTTGGGATGAAATGATACGGGCTGCTGATGCCTGTAAGAATAGCGATGGTTTTCAATATGATATAGTAGACCTGACCCGGCAGGTACTGGCAGATTACGCCTTACCCCTGCAACGGAAACTGGCAATGGCTTATCAACAAAAGGATAGGAAAGCTTTTGACGATTGGAGCCGTCAGTTCCTCGTCTTAATCAGCGATATGGATGCCTTACTGGCTACCAGGAAAGATTTTTTGTTAGGCCCCTGGATAGCAGACGCAAGGCATTGGGGGACGAGTGAAAAAGAAAAGGCGTTGTATGAAATGAATGCCAAAGATTTAATTACCCTTTGGGGCAATGTTGATTGCCCGCTTCATGAATATGCCTGCCGGCAATGGAGCGGCCTGCTGAATGATTTTTATAAACCCCGGTGGCAACAATTTCTTACCTACCTGAACAGATCGATGGCTGAAGGAAGAGAATTTGATACAGATGCCTTTCAAAAAAGCATTGCCCGTTGGGAATGGAACTGGGTAAACAACCGGAAAGATTACCCGGTAACCGTTTCAGGTGACGCAGTTGAAACCTCAAAAGCGATTTATAAGAAATATCGTTCCCGGATAGGAATAATAAACTGAACACTATCAAAAATGAGCATCGCCATCTACTACATTTTTTTCAGCTACACAAGCATTTCAGGACAGTACAGCATGGAGAATCTACGAAAACGATTAAGTAAATAAATAGTTGAGGTTTAGGCAATTACCTTGCGGAAAGTATGACATTTAATGAACGAACGCTTAATTCACGATTGCCTGACTCATGTGTACTAACCAATTTTTAAAATCCAACCGGGTTTTGTGTGCTCGTTTGCCTATAGGGCAGCGAGGCGCTTATTTTCTTTACCATTTTTTTATTGCCATTGATACATCAATCTTGTAAACAGCTTTCATTACTGTCCTGAGTTTCGTGGCCTTCCACTTTTAATCTGCACCGCAATATTTTTTGCTGCCACACCTTGCTGTAAAAGGTTTTTCAAACCGATTTATCTATAACATACATTCGGAAAATCTAAACTGTTATGACATCTTTCAACAAGATTTTTAGTAAAAGCAGTAGTCTGCTGCTACTGCTTTTATTCCTGATTCCATTTGGGTTGTTTGCCCAAACAAGAACCATTACCGGCACTGTTACCGACGGCAAAGGGCAACCGGCTTCCGGCGTTACGGTGATGGTAAGGGGCAGCAATACAACTACCACAACTGCTGACAATGGCAGTTTTACCATTGCCGCCCCTGCCGGCGCCACATTGGTATTTACCTCCGTAGGTTTTGATCCGGTTGATCAAAAAACTGGTGCCGGAAATACGGTAACGATTTCACTGAAAGAAAGATCAACCAACCTGAATGACGTGGTAGTGGTAGGTTATGGTACCAGGCGGAAGATTGACCTGACCGGCACCGTAAATTCCGTTCAATCGGAAGAGATAACCAGAGCCCGTGCCACCAACGCACAGGAAGCCATGCAAGGCCGCCTGCCTGGTGTGGACATCAAACGTTCGTCCGGTAAACCGGGAGCCGATTTCAGCATTGAAATACGAGGTGCAAATTCCATTTCAGGTACTACACAGCCCCTTTATGTAATAGATGGAATTCCTGTTGGGCAGTTAGGCGGCGCCACCAACCCCATTAACGATATTAACCCCGCCGATATTGAGCGGATTGACGTGCTGAAAGATGCTTCATCCACGGCCATTTATGGCAGCCGGGGTGCAAACGGTGTAATTATCGTTACTACAAAGAGAGGCACACGGGGGGTTCCAAAAATCTCCTACGATGGTTATGCAGGTATCGTAAATCCGTACCACCTGCCACCGGTGATGGATGGGCCAACATTTGTAACGTATGCCCGTGATTACTTTAATGCCCAGGCAGGCTACCCGGCTACACCCATTACCGATGATAAAATATTTTCGGCAACCGAGTTAATGAATATCAAAAACGGAACCTACACCAACTGGATTGACCTGATTAAAAGAAACGGCATGTCATCCAACCATAGTATTTCCGTCTCAGGTGGCGATGAAAAGACTGCTTATTTTATCTCTGGCGGATACCAGTTGTACCAGGGAACAATGAAGATAGAAAACACCAAAAAATATACGCTGAAAGCAGGCCTGGATAAAACAATCGGAGCATTTAAAGTCGGGGCTTCTTTATATGGCACGTTTGGCGATGTTCATCCGTCGAGTGGCGAGGCGTTTCGTAGTGCCTACCGCCTCCGCCCAACCGGTAGTCCTTACAATGCCGATGGCAGCGAACGCTTCTTTGTGTACGAAAGCGAAGCACAGATTACCAATCCGTTGTTTGATTTCCGCAATGAAATACGGCAGCAGCAGTACGTGCACGTGCTGCCAAATGTGTACGGCGAAGTGGGGTTAATAAAAGGGCTTCGTTTCCGCAGTTCTTTCAGCCCCGACATTACTTTTCAGCGCCAGGGCCAGTTCAATGATACATATAGTAAACAACAATTGGGAACCCGGCCCAACAGTGCTGCCAGCAGCAGCAACCAGTGGGTAAATTACACCTGGGATAATTTTCTTACGTACAACAACCAATTTGGTAAAAGCAGGATAGAGGCAACATTCGGAAATACATTCGAGTATCATCAGCAGGATTTCACTTCTACCAGTGTGGTAGGTTTACCTTTTCGTTCGCTGTGGTACAACCAACAGACTGCCACTACCATTAACGGCGTAGCACCGGTTGTTTCAGTGTCCAGCGGCTATTCCAAGCAAACTATTGAATCGTTTTTTGCCAGGGCTAATTACACCTTTAACAACCGTTACCTTTTCACGGCCACTTTCAGAACAGACAAGAATTCTGTTTTTGCGCCGGGCCACCAAAGAGGTTATTTTCCATCCGGCGCAGTTGCCTGGATAGTGAGCGAAGAAAACTTTATGAAGAACCTGCCGGCTATCAGCCTGCTGAAATTAAGAGTGAGCGGCGGCAAATCCGGTAACGCAAACTCCGCCGGGCCTTACGGCACACAGTCCACTGTTTATCAAACCTTATACGATTTTAATGGCGCCGGGGCCAATGGATTTGCTCCCAATTTCGGCAACCAGAACCTGACATGGGAAAAAACGGATGAAATCAATACAGGTCTTGATTTGGGGCTGTTTAAAAATCGCATTAATCTACAGCTTGATGTGTACCGCAAAACATCAAAAGGTTCCATATTAGGGCAGCCTATCCCTTATGCAAATGGCTATTCCGGAACCGTTACCAATCTGGGGTCGGTGCGTAACCAGGGTATTGAAGTAGGTATCAACACCGTCAACATAAAATCACGTAGTTTTTCATGGACAACCAGTTTTAATTTTGCCGTCAACAAAAACAAAATTCTGGATTTATACGGTGATGGTAAAGATGATGTGGGAGCAGCCCGGTTTCTGGGGCAAAAAGTAAGGTTAATTTATAATTACAAAATAATAGGCGTATGGCAAACCAACGAAGCCGCACAGGCAGCTGTTTACAACCTGAAGCCCGGTAATTATAAAATAGCAGACATCAACAATGATAAAAAAATAGATGTAAATGACCGGACGATATTAGGTAGTGAGATACCCGATTGGTTTGGTGGGCTTACAAGCGTAATGAACTATGCCAATTTCGATTTGAGCATCACTTTATACACCCGCCAGGGCACTTTGGAAAACAGTGTTTTCCTGGAACAACTGCTGAATGGTGACCAGAACCGTGCAAGGTTCGGCGCCTTCGACCGCCCCTATTGGACACCAGCCAACCCAAGCAATCAATGGGCTAATACGGCCCTTGAATTTTCGACCGGTAAAGCCAGCCTGGGACAATTACAAAATTCTTCTTATACCAAGATTAGTAATATGACGCTGGGTTATACCTTCCCACACAGCATGTTGCAAAAAGTAAAGCTACAAAACCTGCGGATATATGCCAATGCATTTAATCCTTTCATCTTCAGCAAATTCATTGGCTGGGATCCGGAAAACCCAAGCAGCAGCTCATTCCTGAACCAGGATTTCAGAACCAGAACTTTTATGCTTGGCCTGAATATCACTCTTTAATTTAACCTACTTAACTTTTTATATGATCAATATAATTAATCGGAAATACTGGCTGGCCTTCATTTGCGCTTCGGCCATGCTAACAACGGGCTGTAAAAAATACACAGAAGAATACAACCCCGCCAACCGTACTGCTGAAACCTATTACAATACAGCAAACGGTTTTGAAGACCTGGTAAAATCCAATTATGCAACGTTACGTGGCATTGTAAATTTCCCCGTGCTGTATAACCAGGGCACAGATGTATATAGCACTATTGGTACCACTGACAACAGTGGGCTGAATTTATACAACAACAACCTGAATTCCCAGGATGGTACAATCACTGAATTTTACAGGCAGTTATACGCAGCCATTAATATTGCTAATAATACGTTATACTGGTCAACACAAGTAACTGATGGCAACGCAGCAACCATTGCAATCAGAGTTGGCGAAGCTAAAGCGTTACGTGCCTGGTATTACTACCTGTTAGCCGAAACTTTTGGTGATGTGCCACTGATACTTACCCGTACTACCGGTGTAACGCTGGTATACACCCGCACCCCGGAAAAGGATGTGTACACACAAATCATCCAGGATCTGAATGAAGCCGTTGCGGCCCTGCCTGCTACCACACCGGATTTTGGACGGGTAACCAAAGGATTTGCGCAGCATTTACTGGGAAAAGTTTATCTGACCAGGGGGTACAAAGCCTATGGCGCAGGTACGGCGGATTTTACACAGGCTGCTACGCTATTTGAGACACTTATTACCGGTACCACCTATTCATTAAAACCCAAATATGCTGATCTGTTTGATCCCACTATTTCGGGCTTTCAAGTGAATCCTGAAATTATATTCTCGGTACAGTATAGCACGAACAGCCTCAGTAATGGCGGCGGCAGCAACCAGTATCAATTGTTTTTATGGGATAATTTAAATACAGGACTGGTTGGCCGTAGTCTTTTGTATGGCAGAACAAATTTTGCCGCATCCCCCGATCCGTATTTCTTTAGCCTGTTCGATAAAACCCGTGACAGCCGTTACCAGGCTACAGTATATGAAGCCATCCTTACGCAGGTTGCCGGTTCGTTCAACGGTAAAAACTATGCAGTAGGCGATACATTAATTTATTATCCGCCGGTAGCTTTTACACCTGCACAAAAAGCGGCTAAGAATTACATCGTTATTAATCCGGATGAATACCGCACGTCACCATTTTTGGCCAATGCACGCAGCTATCCGCAGTTCAAAAAATTCCGGGATCCTTTTGTATCTGCCTATGCCGATGGCGGTGGTGCAAGAGATGTATATGTTTACCGCCTGGCCGAAACCTATTTGCTGGCTGCTGAGGCGTATCTTAAATTAAATAACCTGCCCAAAGCATTGCAGTATTTTAATGCCATCCGCACAAGGGCAGCTAAAACCGGGAACAATCCGGTGACCGGCGTTTCGTACGCTACGGAATTGCAGGCTACCACACTAACTATTGATAATATTCTGGACGAAAGAGCAAGGGAGCTTTCCGGCGAAGAATTCAGGTGGTACGAATTGAAACGTACCGGAAAACTGGTTGAAAGGGTATTGTTGTACAATGATGAAGCCAAAGCAGCCAATACGATTAAGCCAACAAATGTATTAAGGCCTATTCCACAAAGAGAAATTGATTTGAACAGAGGCACTTTTCAGCAAAACCCCGGCTATTAATTTTTAACCGTAATAACTACATACAAGCAGCGTTTTCTTTTATCTATCCCGTGCATACCTGGTTATGCACGGGATAGTATTACCACAAGAGAATATATTGCGTGATGATAGTACCGAAGTAATATATTCAACAGCGGAATTGTCTTTAAAATGACCTGCCGGTTTAAAATATATTCCTGATTATCCGGGCAGCAATGTTTCCATTTGCCTGGATAATAACCGGTATTACCTATTCCACATGCAGGCTATGGGAAGTAACGGTATTACACAGCTACTATAAAATGGTACAACCCTGTTTGTTAATTGCCGATTTCTAATTCATGAATAATTGTCTGAGAAATATGATTGCTGCATTGCTTATCATCCTCAGCAATCAATTACACGCACAGGGAAAACGATTAACTGATTTACAATCGCCGGTTATATTGAAGGGTGATATAAAAAACGCTTACAGAGATCCGGCAGTGCTCTATGATAAAGGACGCATGTATTTATTTTTTACGATCGTAAAAACGGAAGAAGATAATAAGGTATACAGCTACACAGCCATGAGCAGCACAAAAGATCTCATAACATGGACGCCGGTAAAAATCCTGACCCCTAAAGATCAGTCGCTGGATTACTCCAGCCCGGGCAATGTGGTCCGGTATAAAGATGAATGGGTGATGTGTTTGCAAACCTATCCGCGTCCCGGCTATACGGCTAATGAAATGCCAAGGTTTGGAACCGGAGATGCCCGGCTGTATTTAATGAGAAGTAAGGATCTTGTACACTGGAGTTTGCCTGAATTAATGAAAGTAAAAGGGCCTGAAACAGCTATTGATGCGATGGGCAGAATGATTGACCCTTACCTGCTGGAAGATAAAAATGAGCGGGGTAAATGGTGGTGTTTTTACAAACAAAATGGCGTAAGTATGTCGTACAGTTATGATCTGATTAACTGGACGTACACAGGGCATACAGAATCAGGAGAAAATACCTGCGTGCTGGTTGAAAACAATGAATACATTTTATTTCATTCACTTAAAAATGGAATTGCCATCAAACATTCGCCTGATTTAATAGCCTGGAAAGATTCGGGCAATCTGATTACCTTAGGGCAAAAGGAATGGGCCTGGGCAAAAGGCAGAGTAACAGCCGGCTTTGTACTGAATCTTACAAAAGAAAAAAACTTTGGCAGGTATGTTCTATTCTTCCACGGCTCAGGCCCGTTAACAGAAGAACAAGGTGATTTTGACAAGAATGCCTCTATCGGTATTGCATGGAGCAATGATCTTTTACATTGGGACTGGCCCGGAAAAGAATAATTTGGCTGATCAATATTTTATTGCAACATGAACCAATCAGTTATGTACCAATTAAAAATCACTTCTTATGTTCTTATCATACCCTTATTCCTGAACACTATTCTCATTGCGCAGAAGAAAGCTGCCTACACGCTTCCACCTCCACCTGTCACCGAAAAAAGACAGCTTGGATTTATTGAAAACCCGGAAACCTTTCAGGAAGAAAAAATGGATTTTCCGATGGCTGCTGGTGTATATGAACCTACCTGGCAGTCGATCAATAATAATTATCCCGGTGAGCCGCAGTGGTGGCGGGAAGGCAAGTTTGGAATTTTTATACACTGGGGGCCGCAGGCAGCCGGCAATAGCGGCGACTGGTATGCCCGTAATTTGTATAAAGAAGGCACCCCTGCCTACAACAATCATATTAAAGATTTTGGGCACCCAAGTGAATCCGGCTATAAAGAGGTACTGCACCAATGGAACCCCGATAAATGGAACCCTGCCAAACTGGTACAGGCTTATTATGATGCCGGTTTCCGGTATGCGCTGGTGGTGGGTGTACACCATGATAATTATGATTTATGGAATTCTACCTACCAGCCCTGGAACTCCGTAAACGTTGGGCCTAAAAAAGATTTTCTTGCCGGCTGGAAAAAGGAATTACAAAAACACAACATGCGTTTTGGCGTTGCTTTCCATCATGAATATACCTGGTGGTGGTGGCAACAGGCTTTTACCGCCGATAAAGGGGGCCCAAAGGCCGGAGTACCGTATGATGCCAGGCTTACACTGGCAGACGGTAAAGGCAAATGGTGGCAGGGCCTTGATCCACGCTTGTTATATGGCATGCCCATGAAATATGACTCCCTGAGAAACGGAGATGTAAAATTTGCAGCGGATGATATCCCGTTTGCACACAAAGGCATTTTTGGCGACTACCTGGATTATGCCAGGTGGTATGCCACCAAATGGGCTATGCGGATTGAAGACGTAATTGACAATTATGATCCTGATTTCATTTACACAGATGGCAACAGCACGCAACCCTTCAGCGGAGCAAAAAGTGGCTCGGGATATAAATGTGATGCCGGTGCCAGAGTGATCGCACATTATTACAACCAGGCATTAGCAAGGCAGGGAAAGAATTTTGATAAATTATGTATGATCAAATTTTTACCTGTGAATAAAGGAGCAGGAACCACCTTTGAAGGCAGCTATGCAAAAGATATTAAAAATGACCAGATGTGGATGGCCGATATGGCAGTGGGTGATTGGTTTTATCGTCCTGATTTTTATTATGATGCGGGGATGATCGTTCATGCGTTGCTGGAACACGTAAGCCGGGATGGAAATCTTACGCTATGTGTTTCGCTAACGCCGGAAGGCGCTATGGATACGGGCAGTGCACGAATGCTAAAAGAATTAGGCGCCTGGATGAAAATAAACGGTGAAGGTATTTATGGCAGCCATGCCTGGAAAAAACTGGGTGAAGGTGAGTTAGTGCCGGATGCTAAAAACCCAACTGCAGCACCAAAATTAAAAACGTTCCCGGGAGGTAAATTAGGTAAGGCTCATGCAGATTTTAAATTCAGTACTCAGGATTTCCGTTTTACAAAAGGAAAAGACGGCAGTGTATATGCGTATTGCTTAACAGTACCGCAGCCAGGTGAAATTATTAAAATTGCTTCATTTGGAACAACGGCACAATTGCTTGACAAACCTGTTACATCGGTTACCATGTTAGGCAGTGCAATCCAGGGTGGAATGGAAGCAGGAAAGCGATGCACTATTGATTACCTGTCCGCAACAGGTGCCGTTTCATTATGTGGTTGGGTTTAAAATCAGGCAGTAAAGAATTGGTTATTTAGTAAACTTATTGAAATTCAGTTTATATACATTTTAGTTGGGAAGTTAAAACGATGAACGGGTGAACATGCGAACCAGTGAACATAGAATAGCAATTCCAATAATTATATGAAAGAACTAAAATTTAATTTCAGGACTTTGTTTTTATCATTTAGTTACAA
Organism: Chitinophagaceae bacterium; assembly: GCA_965246935.1. Taxonomy (GTDB): domain Bacteria; phylum Bacteroidota; class Bacteroidia; order Chitinophagales; family Chitinophagaceae; genus JAZKFT01. Next base: position 496,889 of record CBDFGC010000008.1, read on the forward strand.
TCAGTCGGACTTGTTTACTACAGCTTTTTACATCAGGAATATAAGAATAGCCTGTCGTCAAAAAACGGTGCTATACCGGATTCAAACAGGCAATGGGCAACAAGCAAAAGGCAAATCAGGTTTGGACACCAAAATGAAGTGCGCAATCAAATTGAATGTAGTATTATCAATAATTGCCATATTGTTATGCCATGGCTTCTATGCACAAACAACACAAAACTTTCCGGCTGAAACCAGAATCATCCATGCGGATTTTACAAAAATAAAAGGGCCGTTACCTAAAGTATTTCAGGAATGCATAGGTGCGGGCCGGGCTGCAGAAGGTTTGCGGGCCGATTGGCAGCAGCAGCTAACATTGGTACAAAGAGAGATTGGTTTTAAGTATATCCGATTTCATGGATTGCTGCATGACGATATGCATGTGTACACAGAAGATACAGCCGGCCATGCCATTTACAACTGGCAATACGTTGACAGATTGTATGACTTTTTATTGAGCATCCATGTTCGCCCGTTTGTTGAATTTGGTTTTATGCCCCCGGCCCTGTCAAGCGGTGATAAAACAGTATTCTGGTGGAAGGGAAACATCATGCCGCCAAAATCCTATGAAAAATGGGCAGCATTGATTATGGCACTGGTAAAACACTGGGAAGAACGCTACGGGAAAAGTGAACTGGAAAAATGGTATTTCGAAGTGTGGAACGAACCCAACTTAAAAGAGTTTTTTGGCGGGAAAATAGAAGACTATTTTACATTATATGACGTGACTGCCAAAGCAGTGAAATCGGTTTCAACCACTTACCGTGTTGGCGGGCCGGCTACATCCGGCAGCACCTGGATTAAAGAATCCCTGCAATTTTTTGCTGAAAGACCTAACCTGGTTGATTTTATTTCCACACATGCGTACGGTACCCGTACCGTATTTGATGAGCTTGGTAAAAGGCGTACGCAAATGCGGGAAGCAGATGGTATACCTATTGCTATTCGTAAATTAAGAGCTGACGTAGATTCCTCTGCGATGAAAGGGCGTGAAATCCATATTACAGAATGGAATTCCTCTCCCAACCCGCTTGATCCTTTGCATGACACGTACCAGAATGCAAGCTACGCACTGAACGTGCTGAAAAAAACGGAACACCTGGTCAACGGTATGTCGTACTGGACATTTACAGATATTTTTGAAGAAGCGGGACCGCCGGTAAAATCCTTTCACGGCGGTTTTGGATTGCTTACGTTACAGGATATTAAGAAACCAACTTTCTACGCTTATAAATTCATGAATGAGTTGGGAAACACAGAATTAACAAATACAGATTTTAGTTCATGGGTTTGTAAAGATAGCAAAGGAAATATTCAGGTGCTGTTCTGGAATTATACCTTGCTCTCACCGGATTCGAGTTACAATCAGCAATTTTACAATAAGACTATTATTTCCAAAAATGCAGGGCTGGTAAAGCTTTCCGTTAACCAGGTGCCGGATGGCACCTATAAAATGCAGGTATATAGAACCGGTTATCAGCAAAATGATGCTTTTACTGCTTACCAGGAAATGGGCGCCCCTTTTAACATTAACAGACAACAGGAAGCATCATTAAAAAAAATAGCAGACGGCCATCCGGAAACTGAAAAAGCAATTACCATACGTAATGGTAAAATAGCTCAGCAGTTTACGATCCGGGAAAATGATGTCTTCTTTGTAAAATTCATTAAATTATAGTCTACATGTATAATAGGCCCACAGTAATACGTGAGTTCAATAAATTAGTTGATAGTAATGAACGATCTGTTTAAACGTCATTGCGAGGGTTCCTGCCTGTGGCAATCCCCCTGCATTACAGGGAGATTGCTTCGTTGGGCAAGAACCCAATCTCGCAATGACGAAAGGATTATTTCAAACTAATTTTCTGGACACACTTAGCTAATGTTAGAACGTTATACAAATCAACACAACGAGTTTCTATTAGTGTATCTATTAAAAACAGCTCACCGCATTCATGAACAATTATAAAAGAATAGCTAATTATTTACTACTCAGTTGCTGTTTGCTATTCACCTGCCTGTCATCTTTTACCCAAACCCTCCGCATTACCAACCTGCAATGCGAATACCTGGTGAATCCGTTAGGCATTGAATCGCTACATCCTAAACTAAGCTGGCAATTATTATCACCGCAGAAAAATGTATTGCAAACGGCTTACAGAATTATTGTAGCTGATAATGCCGTTGCTATTCAAAAAGGTATTGGCAATATCTGGGATTCAAAAAAGGTTATCTCCGGCGAATCTATTCAACAATTATACAGCGGCCCCCTGTTACAACCTGCCACCACTTATTACTGGAAAGTGATGGCCTGGGACAACAAACAAACGGCATCAGCCTGGAGCACTACATGCCAATGGCAAATGGGATTGCTGAGCAAAGAAGATTGGAAAGATGCTCAATGGATTGCTTACGATAAAATGCCGGATTCCATGCGGCTGGTACCCAAAACGGCTGAAAGTAAACGAACACCCATCAAAGATGTATTGCCCTTACTCAGAAAGAACATTTCAGTAAAAAATAATATTAAAAAAGCAACCGTATTTATTGCCGGCCTGGGCCATTTTGAATTAAGTGTAAACGGCAAAAAAACAGGCGATCATTTTTTAGATGCCGGGTGGGTGAATTATGACAAAGAAGCCTTATACGTAACATTCGATATTACGGATCAGTTAAAACCGGGTAACAATACTGTCGGCGTAATGCTTGGTAATGGTTTTTATTTTATTCCGGGAGACCGCTACCGCAAGTTGCAATTAGCTTATGGCTTTCCTAAAATGATTTGCCGTATCCTGTTACAATACACAGATGGCAGCAGTGAAAATATGATAAGCGATGGTACCTGGAAAACAGCGCCTGGCCCCATTACGTTTTCCAGTATTTATGGCGGCGAAGATTATAACGCTATAGTAGAACAAGCTAATTGGAACACCGCTTTATTTAATGATGCAGGCTGGAAAAATGCAATGGTTGTTGATGGCCCGCCACTGCTAGTGGCACAAACGGCAACACCGGTAAAAATAATGGACAGTTTCCCAACGGTTCGCATTACCCAACCAAAGCCCGGTGTATGGGTATATGACCTGGGGCAAAACGCATCCGGCATACCACGCATTTCTTTGAAAGGGAAAAAAGGGGCAGTAGTGCGTTTGTGGCCTGCAGAGTTACTGGATTCCAACGGCCTGGCGACTACACAACCCATCGGAACACCCGTATATTTTGATTATACGCTAAAAGGCGAAGGCACCGAAACCTGGCAGCCGCAGTTTATGTATTATGGCTTTCGGTATGTGCAAGTAGAAGGGGCCTTACCTGCCGGTAAAAACAATACAGATCTGTTGCCTCAAATAATTTCTTTACAAGGATTGCATACCCGTAATTCGGCTGCCGGTGTGGGTGAATTTTCCTGCTCGAACGAGTTATTCAATAAAACAAATAAGCTGATTGACTGGGCCATCAGAAGCAACATGAGCAGCGTACTGACCGATTGCCCGCACCGGGAAAAATTAGGCTGGCTGGAAGAAGCACACCTGGTTGGCCCCAGCATCCGCTATGGGTACGATGTAGCACCGCTTTGCCGCAAAGTAGTGCATGATATGATGGCTGCCCAAACACCGGCGGGGCTGGTACCGGATATAGCGCCGGAGTATGCTGTGTTTGGTGGCCCGTTCCGGGATTCGCCGGAGTGGGGCAGCAATAGTATTATCATGCCCTGGTATATGTACGAGTGGTACGGCGATAAGCAATTACTGGAAGAAGCCTACCCCATGATGCAGCGGTATATTGCCTATCTGCAAAGCAAATCCAAAAATGGCATCCTGTATCACGGCCTCGGCGACTGGTACGACATTGGCCCTAAAGAACCTGGCCCATCACAGCTTACGCCGGGGGGCATTACCCCAACGGCTATGTTTTATTACGATCTTAACCTGATGGGCAAAATAGCTACGCTGCTCGGCAAACAACAGGATGCTGCTAATTATGAAACCCTTGCTTCAAACGTAAAAGCAGATTATAACAAGGCTTTTTTTAATACAACAACAGCCCAATACGGAAGGGGCAGCCAAACGGCCAATGCTATTTCTGTGTACATGAACCTGACTGATTCAATATATAAAAATAAAGTTTTGGCCAACATCGTAAAAGAATTAAAAGACCGGAATAACAGCCTGACGGCAGGCGATATTGGCTACCGGTATTTGCTACGTGTATTGGACGACAATAACCGGTCGGATGTAATTTATGACATGAACAGTAATGAAGCCCTTCCTGGTTATGGGTACCAATTAGCGAGGGGTGCAACCGCCCTTACTGAAAGCTGGCAGGCTTATACCAATGCTTCCAACAACCACATGATGCTGGGACATTTAATGGAATGGTTTTATAGCGGCCTTGCGGGCATCAGGCCGTCTGGCAGTCCAACAGGTAATTCAGTCGCTTTCAAAGAAATAGATATACGTCCACAACCCGTTGGCGATGTAACAAGTGCAAAAGCAAGCTACAACTCACCTTACGGTATGATACGAAGTGAATGGAAGAAAAGTGATAAACTATTTGAATTAAATGTGGAGATACCAGTGAATACAACAGCCAACATTTATTTACCAGCCAATGCATTGTCAAAAATTACAGAAGGGAAACAAAGATTTTATGCTCCTACAAATGACGGTAGCGGAAATAAAACTGAAAGAGCACTTATTGTTATTGGTTCGGGCAAATATCATTTTAGGGTTGAATAAAAACACGCCACCTATTTTGAAAAGCTAAATTACCGCAACATGAAACGCAGAACACTTTTAAAAGGAATGGCCGCTTCCGTTCCGCTGGCCTTATTATCCCAGACAAAGGGTGCAGGCTTTCTATCAAAGTTTCATTATGCCCCTGGCGCCAATGGACCATTTAAACCAGACTGGGATTCGCTGAAGCAATACCAGACACCCGATTGGTTCCGGGATGCGAAGTTCGGTATATGGGCACATTGGGGCCCGCAGTGCCAGCCCGAACGGGGCGATTGGTATGGCGTAAGAATGTACGATGAAGGAAGTGGTACGTATAAATACCATGTTGAAAAATACGGGCACCCTTCCAAATTTGGTTTCAAGGATGTAATTCATGAATGGAAAGCGGAGAAATGGGATCCGGAGAACTTGTTGGATTTGTATAAAAAAGCGGGCGCCCGATACTTTTTTGCGCTGGCCAATCACCACGATAATATGGATCTTTTCAAAAGCAGTTACCAACCCTGGAACTCAGTAAATGTAGGGCCTAAAAAAGACCTGATTGGTGGTTGGGCAAAAGCTGCCAAAAACCATAACCTGCGTTTTGGGGTAAGCGTTCACGCATCTCATGCCTGGCGTTGGTTTGAGCTGGCACAACAGGCTGATAAAAATGGACCACTGGCTGGTGTGCCTTATGATGGCAAGCTTACGAAAGCCGATGGAAAAGGAAAATGGTGGGACGGTATGAACCCACAGGATTTATATGCACAGAACCATGCGGTAAGTCCCGGCGGCTCCACATTCAACGGTATATTTCCGCAGTGGGATTGGGGCAATGGGGTAGTGCCGCCGAGCAAGGAGTATTGCGAAAAATTTTATAACCGGACGATTGAATTACTGGATACATATGAACCTGATTTAATCTATTTTGATGATACCGTTTTACCGCTTCATCCGGTTAGCGATGTGGGCCTGCGTATTGCCGCACACCACTACAACAAGAGCATCAAAAAGCATGGAAAATTAGAGGCAGTCCTGTTTGGGAAAATACTGGATGTGGAGCAACGCAGGTGCATGGTATGGGATATTGAACGGGGACAAAGCAATGAAATTGAACCCCTCCCCTGGCAAACGGACACCTGCATTGGCGACTGGCATTATGACCGGCGTATTTACGATAACAATAAATACAAATCAGCAAAAACAGTTATTCATACACTTATTGATGTGGTAAGTAAAAACGGTAACCTGCTTTTGAATATTCCGTTACGGGGTGATGGCTCTGTGGATGATAAAGAACAGGTAGTGGTGGAAGAAATAGCTTTGTGGATGAAAGACAATAGTGAAGGTATTTTCGGTAGCCGCCCCTGGAAAATATTGGGAGAAGGTCCTGCCATGGAAAACGTTGCACCTATCAAAGCCCAGGGATTTAACGAAGGCAAAGGCAAGCCATTTGGTGCAGCAGATATCCGGTTTACTTCAAAAAATAATTCAGTTTACGCCTTCCCTTTGGGGTGGCCGGAAAGCGGAAAGCTGCTGATAAAATCCCTGAAAAAAGGCAATGTCTATCTTACAAAAAATGTGGAGAATGTGGTGATGGCCGGAACCGGTGAAAAGCTGGCTGCCGAACAAAATGATGCCGGGCTTTTGGTAACACTTCCTGCTAATAAACCGGGATTGGATTACGCCTGTTCAATTAAAATTTCATAGAGACTGTCTACAATTATTTCAATAAATAATGTGTGCCGCTTTTTGGCTGCAACGTCGTTGAATATTAAGCCGTAGGACGCCAGCTATGGATGCAAAATCCGGCTTGTTTCGCCAAAATCGCTTTCCTATTAAAATACACTCTAAACTAAGCTTATGTAAGTTTTGAAACTTAAAATAGAGGGCAAGAAGGTACCAGGAGAAGCAAAGTTGTACAGAGGAGGGCGGTGCTACAGCGTAAGCAGGGCCATGTTTGGCAGGTGTTTTCCAGCCCCATAGCCGGGCAGCAAAAGGGGAAGAAAACATTTGAATGTAGAAAGAAGCCAACGAGCTGGAAAATGTTCCTGCCATACAAATGGCAACTGCGGTGCCGCCCGGCACGAGCCTTAAAATGGAGTCAATTAGCGGGCGGCATACGCCTTAGCACCGCCTTGATTTTTTTATTTCTTTTTTTATCAAGAAAAAAAGAAAAAGTAGAATAACTTAGTTGACACGGTATTAAAACGCCAAATAAATTTAGCAGCCTCTTCATGAAAAAATACACGCTCTTTTTCCTTCTGATGGTAATGGCTATTATTACAACCCATGCACAAATGGCTGCTACTCCTGATTCACTGCAAAAAATGAAATGGTGGAAGGATGCCAAATTCGGCATGTTCATCCACTGGGGTATTTATGCGGTACCTGCCGGCATGTATCATGGTGAAAAAGTAAAGGGCATTGGCGAATGGATTATGAATACAGCCAAAATACCGGTAGCGGAATACAAAGCATACGCAAAGGAATTTAACCCTGTTAAATACAACCCGGATGCCTGGGTACAAATGGCAAAGGATGCAGGTATGAAATATATTGTCATTACGTCCAAGCACCACGATGGCTTTGCATTATTTGATAGTAAGGTTACGGCTTGGGACGTAGTGGATGCAACGCCCTATGGCAAAGATTTATTAAAACCATTGGTAGCTGCCTGCCGCAAACAGGGTATTAAAATAGGCTTTTATTACTCACAGGCACAGGACTGGAACCATCCTGGCGGGGCAGCCAGCGGTGGCCACTGGGATAAAGCACAGGATGGCGATTTTGATAAATATTTGGATTCCATTGCCCTGCCGCAGGTTCGTGAAATTCTAACTAATTATGGCGGCCTGGACATCATCTGGTGGGATACACCGCAAAACATGACGCCCGAAAGAGCAGCTAAATTCATGGCACTCATTAAACAATATCCTAACCTGATTATCAACAACCGGCTGGGTGGCGGTTATAAAGGCGATACGGAAACACCGGAACAATTTGTGCCCGCAACCGGCTTCCCCGGCCGCAACTGGGAAAGCTGCATGACCATGAACGATACCTGGGGCTACAAATCGTACGATGATAACTGGAAGCCTGCCAAACAATTAATCAGAGATCTGGCTGATGTAGCCAGTAAGGGCGGCAATATGTTACTGAATGTTGGCCCCACATCTATGGGTGAAATTCCACAGCCAAGTATTGACCGCCTGGCCGAAGTTGGCAAATGGATGAAAGCTAACAGTGAAGCTATTTACGGCACATCACCCAGCCCTTTTCCCTATTTATCCTGGGGAAGATGCACCCGTAAAGGACAGAAACTATACCTGCACATTTTTAATTACCCTGCTAACGGCCAGTTGGCGGTACCTATGTCAAACAACATCAGCAAGGCATATGTATTAACCAATCCAAAAAAATTGTTATCTGTCACTGCTGCACCGAAGCGGTCGATCATTCAATTACCCGCACAAATGCCGGATACGATCAATACGGTTGTGGTAGTTGAATTTGCAGGTGAGCCATCTGTTGCGCCGCCCATTATGGCAGGCAAACAGATCAGTGCTTCCTCTCAAAAATCAGCAGCAACGGCAGCAGAAAATGTACTGGATGGAAGCAGGGAAACGGTGTGGACAGCGGCCAAAGGTGAAAGAAGCGGAACACTGGAAATTAATCTGCAAAAACCCGCAACGATTACCACGCTTATTGCTGATGAACCCTGGCATCTCTGGGAAGGTAAAAAGCAACAATTTACCCTGCAATACAAGAGTGGAGTTGGTTGGTTAACGGCTGTGGAAGGCGTTAGTAATGGTACCGGCTTCGTAAAAAATTTCAAACCCGTTACATCACAGTATTTCAGGTTATTGATTGAAAATAAAGGGGAAGAACCGGTTGTTTTAGAATGGCAGTTGTACGGGCCGGAGTAAACAGTACCGGAAATGCTAATTAGCATTTCTGTATTATAAAATATAAAAGATAGACAGTAATAATTTAGGTGTATTCTTTGTGCCGTAAGCCAACATCATTAAGTTAGAATTGTTGCGTGGTTCATAATTGTAAATCTGTTTGTTTTATCAGTTGCCGTTAGCTTTAGCGAACGGAAAGGAGATTTATTTTTGTATTGGCTTTAGCCTCATTCTCTACTGTGTATGTGGCTAAAGCCGATGCAATTATCAGCATTTTCTCCGTTGGCAATGGATAAGGCCCTTAATTTAATGACATTGTGCTGTAGGCACTACCTGTTTGTAGCAATTTTGAATATTTGGCCCCAATATGCCACGTAGTGCCTATCTGTTTAGTGACTTTATAAATCGGTGGTTTCTTGTAATGCAATAATCACCAAACCATTTTATATATACACCCTAATGCAAAGAATGACTTTATCTTGTTTGGTAATGGCTCTTGCCCTCTTTGTAAATAATGGTTACAGCCAGGGGCAATTCAATATCATTGCTTATGGTGCAAAAGGAGATGGCAAAACGCTTAATACAAAAGTTATTCAACAAGCAATTGATGCAGCTGCAAAAAACGGCATCGGAAAAGTAATCGTTCCGGCAGGTTATTTTTTAACCGGTCCATTGCAACTACAATCAGGGGTGGAATTATATTTGGCAGATGGCGCCGTTTTACTCGGCAGCACCAGGAGGCTGGATTACGGCGCCGATACGGCAAAGCCATTAATTGGAGCAGTCCGTGCAAATCACATTATGATATCCGGTAAAGGAACCATCAATGGACAAGGCCGTGAATTAGTAAAAAATTTAATCCAACAGTTAAGGACAGGAAAGCTACAGGATAAAGAATGGAAAATAAAAAGGCCGACAGAAAAAAACCGTCCACGCATTCTGGTATTCAATCAATGCGAAAACATTACGGTGAAAGGTATAACCATCAAAAATGGGTCAGGGTGGATACAGGATTATGTGCATTGCAATAAGGTAGTAATTGACAGCATTTCGGTAATCAGCACGGAGTACTGGAACAATGATGGGATAGATATTGTGAACAGCCATCATGTTAGCATTACTAATTGCAATATTGATGTGGCGGATGATGCCATCTGTTTAAAATCGGAGGGTAAGCCCGGCTGGTGCGAAGATGTGTATGTAGCTGATTGTACCTTGCGCAGCAGTGCCAGCGGTTTTAAATTAGGAACCGGCTCTTACGGAGGGTTTAGAAAAATACGGGTCAGGAACTTACAGGTGTTTGATACCTATCGGTCTGCTATTGCATTGGAAGCAGTTGACGGTGGCTTTATTGAAGATGTGGATATACAGGACGTTATCGCAAAAAATACAGGCAATGCTATCTTTATACGGTTAGGCCATCGTAATAAATCCGATTCATTCAGTAGCATTAAAAATATTCATATCAATGGCGTAAAGGCATTTATTCCTGCGGGCAAACCCGATATCGGCTATCCGGTAGAAGGACCGGTATTAAAATATCCGCACAATGTATTTCCTGCTTCTGTTACCGGTATTCCCGGCCACCCCGTACAGGAGATAACACTTGAAAATATTGATATACAATATGAGGGCGGGGCACAAAAGGAAGTTGCTTATTTTAATGCTGATTCTTTGGAAAGGGTTCCGGAGAATGAGGCTGGTTATCCTGAATTTTCCATGTTTGGAGAATTACCTGCCTGGGGGTTGTATGTACGCCACGCCGAAGGAATGGTTTTAAAAAACATAAAGCTCAGCTATCAATCGGAAGACTTCAGAACCCCGTTGATATTTAGCGACGTAAAAGGGCTTCAATTAAGTAACATCAGCATTCCAACGGCAAAAGAAGCACCGGTGCTTATCTTAAATAAAGTTACACAGCCCTTCCTGGAAAAAGTAAGTCTGCCATTTGATCAACCTAAAGCCATACGCATACAATGAACCAGTGGCCTTTCATATTATTAATACAGTGTAAATTGAATACTTGTAGAAAATGCCTTGGTTTGTTTCCGCACAAACCCGAATTCAGAGCGATGTCGCACTGGTTCGTGTCTCACGAACCGGAATGGTCTATATTATTATGCCTTAACGAGTGTAGCAGCTTTTGCTGTGCGGCCTGCATAATTACCGGTAAGATTGATTCAATTTCATCGTTCCGGTTCGTGAGACAAGAACCAGTGCAACACGGAAGATGCCCCGGTTTGTTTCCTTACAAACCGAAATTTAAAAGTGCAAGAAATTTAATCTACTTTTTATTAGCCTTTTTACTAATAAACAATGCTTGTTTATCACAGAATTTATTGCACTATGTGCAGCCACTTTCCGGTACGGCGGCAAGCACTACGCCAGCTGCCCTAAAGCATGGTGAAGGAACAGAAAAAAATGCCAATACCATACCTGGTGTATGTCTTCCTTTTGGCATGACGCAGTTTACACCGCAAACCCGTACCACCGAAACAAAATGTATTCCCCCCTATTTTTATAAGGATGACACGTTCAGCGGCTTTCGTGCCACACATTGGATCAGTGGTTCCTGCATGCAGGACTATGGCAGTGTTACGATTATGCCGGTTATTCATACATTAAAAACAACTTTAACGGATTATGCGGTTCCCTTCTCTCATACCAATGAAATAACCACACCTGCTTATTATAAAATTGATTTGCCGGCTATGCACCTTACCGCCGAGTTAACCGCTACGTTGCGTTGCGGTATGATGCGGTTTACTATGCAACAGGATGATAGTTTGTATTTGCTAATTGTTCCGAACAGTGACCGCAATGAAGCATTCGTAAAAGTGGATGCTGCAACAGGTGAAATATGGGGCTATAATCCCGTACACCGCATCTACCAGGGCTGGGGTGAACCGGCTGGGTTCAATGGTTGGTTTTACATGAAAATAGAAAAAACGGTTACTGCAAGTGGTACATTTAGCGGTGCAGCATTATTTGCCACAGATAGTATTACAAACAAGCCGGACGCCGGTGCTTACATTGGCTTTGCCGTTAAAAAAGGGGAAGCTATACAAATCCGGATCGGCACTTCTTTTAGCAGCCGGGAAGGGGCTAAAAATAACCTGCAACAGGAAGTGGCTGAGCCCGGTTTTGATAAGGTGCAAAAGGCCGCAATCCAGGTTTGGGAAAAAGCTTTAGGCCAGATTAAAATAGCTACCAACGACGAAAAATGGGAGCGGATTTTTTACACCGCTCTGTACCACGCATTACTGCACCCCCGGTTGTATAGTGATGTGGATGGAAGCTATCCGCAGTTTGGAGGTAAGGATCAATTAAGAAAAACAAGTACAGGAAATTACTATGACGATTTTTCGATGTGGGACATCTACCGGGCACAGTTGCCGCTGCTGGAAACAGTACAACCATCGTTGATCAATGATTTCGTACGATCCATGATTCAGAAGGGTGAGCAGGGTGGGTGGCTGCCTATTTTTCCATGCTGGAATAATTACACCGCTGCGATGATCGGCGATCATACAACGGCTTTTATTGCATCCGCCTATGCAAAAGGGATACGGGATTATGATGTGGCCGCTGCCTACCAGCTAATGCGTAAGAATGCTTTTGAAACCGCTGATAAAACCGACTATAAAAATGGCCTTAGCCGCAGGGCATTACCTTCTTACCTTACTTATGGGTTTATTCCGTTGGAAGATAGCGTGCCGGAAGCCTTTCATAAGCGGGAACAAGTGAGCCGTACACTGGAATATGCTTACGATGATTATGCACTGAGTACCGTTGCCAAAGGGCTTCGCAAAACAGATGATTATCAAAAATTATATCTGCGGGCACTGAATTACAGAAATGTGTTTGATCGGTCAACAGGGATGGTTCGGGGCCGCTATGCAAACGGAACCTGGGTCAAACCTTTTTTTCCTGACAAAAGAGAATCCTATATCACCGAAGGCACACCAAGGCAGTATACTTTTTATGTACCGCAGGATGTAGCCGGCCTATCCCGGTTAATGGGCGGTACCCACCAGTTGGAAGCCTCACTGGATAGTTTGTTTACTAAAAACGAATACTGGCATGGCAACGAGCCGGGCCACCAGATTCCGTTTATGTATAACTATACGGCAGCACCCTGGAAAACACAAAAGATTGTCCGGCAAATACTTCATGATGAATATAGCGATGGCCCCGGTGGATTAAGCGGTAATGATGATGCGGGGCAAATGAGTGCCTGGTATGTGTTTGCAGCAATGGGCTTTTATCCTTTGGATCCGGTATCGGGTGAATACCTGTTGTGTGCGCCGCTGTTTGATACCATTAGCATACAAGTAGCAGGCAATAAAATGTTTGAAATCATTTGCCATAAAACAGCAACGGACGCTACATATATCAGTAAGGTGATGGTAAACGGAAAATTCTATCCTAAAAATTTCATTACCCATCAATTAATCATGCAAGGCAGTAAAATAGAAATCTGGTTACAACAAAAACCGGCTTCATGGAGTACTTTAGTAAGCAGCAGGCCTACTTCTTTATCGGAGAACAAATAAATATATGAAAAATTATTTTATATTTTTACTACTGTTTTTTTGTATAGTAAACAGTGATGGACAGCGGGTATTTAATGTTATTTCCTTTGGCGCCACAGGCAATGGCAAAACAGACGATGCGGCAGCCATTCAGAAAGCGATTGATAGTTGTAACAAAAGCGGCGGCGGCACGGTGCTGCTACCCGCTTCCTTTACCTTTTTAGCCGGGCCAATTACCCTTACATCCAATATTGATTTTCATTTGGAGGGTGGTGCAAAACTGTTGGCCAATCCTGATGAAAAAGTATATACGAAAAGTGCTTTTCGCAGTAATCCCGGCGAAGGCAGCCTTTGGCTGAGCGGCGAAAATGTACACAACCTCACCATCAGCGGCACAGGAGAAATTAATGGGAACGGCATTTCTTTTATGGGAAAGGAGCTATTTGATTCCTATGAGCTGAAACCTTTTACAGTATTCGATCGCCGGCCACATGTACTGACCTTGGTTGGCGGTAAAAATATACGCATCAATGATGTTACCATTGGTAATTCGGCTTACTGGACGGTGCATTTGGTTGGCTGCAATGATGTGGTAATTAATGGTATTACATTGCTAAACAGCTTAAAGGTTCGCAATAGCGACGGCATTGACCTGGATCACAGCAAAAATGTACGCATCAGCAATTGCTATATTGAAAGTGGGGACGATTGTATTTGCTTAAAGAACCGCCGGGAGTTTGAAGAATATGGAGCCTGTGAAAACATCACCGTTTCCAATTGTACCATGACTTCCCGGTCCTGTGCCATTAAGATCGGTTCGGAAAATATGGATACCATCTGGCAGGTGGTTTTCAATAATTGCATTATTAAAGCCAGCAACCGCGGCATAGGCATTCAGCACCGCGACGAGGGAATGGTAAGCGATGTCATTTTTTCAAACATGATCATTGAAAGCCATTTGTTCTCTGACGTGTGGTGGGGGAAAGCGGAACCGATATACATAACCGCTTACCGCCGTGCCACTGCCAACAATAAAGATGCTAACTGGCGTTTTCCTAAAGGCGCTACAGAAGGGAAAGTAGGGCAGGTAAAAAACATATCATTCAGCAATATTCAATGCCGCAGCGAAAATGGTATTTATGTAAGTGGTGAAACGGCAGATAAAATAGCCGGTATTACATTCGACCAGGTTGCTGTATCCATCAATAAAACCACTGCTATTCCAGGCGGTGTGTACGACCGCAGGCCTGCACAAGCGGAAGGATTTGTAAAGGGGCATACGTCTGCTTTTTATTTTGACCAGGCAACGGATATTACGGTAAGGAACTGCTCCGTGCAGTGGGGTGAGCATAAAGAAAATTATTTTTTACATACCCTTGAAAGCAACCGGGTAAAAAACCTGAAACTTTTTAACCTGGAAGGGCAGGCAGCCTTTCCACTACAACTGGCAAGTGTAAAGCAAACAAATTTATGACAGGTAAAATAATATTTGCAACCAAATTCAAATGGGCAAGGAACAATTGGCAACATGCAAATTAGTGTAAGCTATATGGGTATTTTTTCTTAACCTGATTTAATATCAAATAACAAATTAATTAATGATATACAATATTATTCATAGCTATCTCTGATTAATAAAGGGATAATAAAAACAGGTTCTTCGGCATAATTACAGGATTTGTATTAGGTGAGATGCAACAAGCGGTGGCTGTTAAACCTTAGTGGAAAAGGCTACCAATCACTCTTCGTATTACCTTATTAAAAGAGGCGAGGCTTCAATAAGGTTATAAGGTTCATACATGTTTTATTAAATGCTTGCTACTAAGTGAAGTTGTCAAAATAAGTTCAACAACTAAAAGGCATGGTTGAAAAATCGAATAGAAGCTATCTATTGACTGGATTGATTTAGAAGATACACAGGGGCACCCCTCTCCACTTGTGGAGAGGGGCCGGGGGTGAGGGCAATACCGGCATAAAAGAAATGTTGAAATTATTCCGGCAACTTTACTAAGGTTTAAAACCCTACAATACTAACTCCACTATGTTTACCAAAGAACCATAAAAATAACATCAATCATTATTACAAACCCGTTCCGTAAAATGACTATTCTCTATAAATATTTCCTTACGCTGCTCCTGACTTTTTTTGTTGTATCCCCATACGCACAAATAAAAAAGAAAACAGATTTATCAGACCCCGCACAGGTTTTTCTTCATCCCCCGGAAACAGCTAAACCTGGTGTATTGTGGATGTGGATGGGTTCTAACCT
The DNA here is from genome assembly GCA_965246935.1 of Chitinophagaceae bacterium. Lineage (GTDB taxonomy): Bacteria > Bacteroidota > Bacteroidia > Chitinophagales > Chitinophagaceae > JAZKFT01. The sequence goes on from CBDFGC010000008.1 coordinate 512,359, forward strand.
CAGCAAAGAAGGTATTACTAAAGATTTAGAAGCGTTAAAAAAAGAAGGATTTAACCGCACTACCATGTTCAGCCTGGCAGACGTAACGACACCGTGGGCGGGTGAAATAAAAAATAGCCCTACCCCTGAATTAATTTCCTGGACGGAACCCTGGTGGAAACTGGTCCGACATGCAGCGGAAGAATCAAAACGGCTGGGAATGGATTTTGGTATGTTTAACGGGCCAAGTTATGAATCAAGCGGCGGCAAGTGGATTACAGCGGAACTTTCCATGCAGGAAATCTCTTGGTCGGCCGATACCATCACAGGAAATAAGCTCATTCAGTTTCAATTAAAAAGGCCCCAGGTAAACCCACGGGCCAGGCAATCGTTTCCCGTATATAACCCCGAAACTGGTTTGGTGGAAAAGCCGGTGATAGAAGAGCGAAAAACATATTATAAAGATATTGCTGTTCTTGCTCTTCCTGCTTCGGGCGTGGTTGCAAAAGACAGCGTGATAGACCTTACCCATAACATGGCGGCAGATGGAAGGATAACATGGAATGCACCAACTGGCAACTGGATTATTTACCGTTTTGGACATACGACTATAGGAAAATTAATTCAACCGGCACAATGGGAAGCCGCCGGATTTGAATGTGATAAAATGAGCCCGGAAGCCGTTAGCTTTCATTTAGACCATGTTATTGGCGAAATTCAAAAACACCTGGGTGATTTGATTGGTACTGGTTTTACACATGTACATTTTGATAGCTATGAAGCGGGCTTTCCAACCTGGACGCCGAAGATGCGGGCCGATTTCTTAGCCCGCAGAGGATACGACCTCCTGCCCTATCTGCCCAGCTTTGCAAAAAGAACGGTTGGCAGCAAACAGGATTCACTACAATTCAGAAAAGATTTTGACGAGACGGTAAAAGACCTGTACCGGGATGTTTACTTTACCATCATTGCCAACAAATTAAAGGCAGCCCATCTTCAGTTTTTATGCGAGCCATACGGTGGCCCCTGGCGTATGGATGATGTGATGCCGCTGATACCAAATGTAATGACGGAGTTCTGGACCCACGGCGGAACATATTCGCCTTATGAACTGGATCCGACGGTAGCTGCATTAAGAAAATCAGGACAAAATATCATTGATGCGGAAGCCTTTACCGGCGACCCGCAGGATAGTAAGTGGAATGAAACACCCGCCTGGCTGAAACCCATTGGTGATGCGGCTTTTTGTGCAGGTGTCAACCGTATGGTACTGCATCGTTTTGTGCAACAACCCTGGGATGACAGGTATAAACCCGGTGCTACCATGGGGCAATGGGGCACCCATTTTGACCGCACACAAACCTGGTGGAAACCGGGTAAGGCATTGGTAGATTACTGGCAACGATGCCAGGCTTTGCTTCAATGGGGCACGATTGTGTTGCCTGCTACGAATGATTTTGTTGTCAATGATACGTCTGTAAAATCGATCAGATATATTCATCGTAAAAAAGATAATACTGATATTTATTTTGTTGCCAATACAGGCCGTACAGCAGTGACAACTACTTGTAGTTTTAAGGTAACCGGCATGCAGCCCGAATTATGGGATCCGGTAACGGCAGCTATGCAAAACATTCCGGAATTTACGGATGATGGAAGCAGGATTTCGATCCCGCTGAGTTTCTATGAAAGCCAAAGTTTTTTTATCGTATTCAGTAAGAAGGCTATAAGCAGGAAAGCTTCTGTAATGAAAAACTTTCCGATGCTGACAGAGGTAAAAACGTTAACCGGTCCCTGGCAGGTGAAGTTTGATACGGTATGGGGCGGGCCGGCAAAACCCGTAACTTTTGACCGGTTAGCAGATTGGACAACCCGTAACGAACCAGGCATCAGATATTTCAGTGGCACGGCTATTTACATAAAAACATTTGATGTGGCTGTTTCTCAACTAACTACGAAAGCGCCACTATATTTTGATTTGGGAATAGTAAAACATATAGCCACCGTAAAATTGAATGGGAAAAATATAGGTGTTATATGGACAGCACCCTGGCGTATAAAAATCCCTGTTGGTCTGTTAAAAGCCAGGGCCAACCAATTAGAAATTGAAGTAACGAATGTGTGGGCTAACCGGTTGATTGGCGATGAACAGGAACCAGCCGATTGCGAGTGGCTGCCCGGCCACATGAATGCCGGAAATTTTTTGAAAGCTTTTCCCGATTGGTTTTTGAATAAAGAACCCCGCCCATCTAAAGGACGATATTGTTTTACGACATGGAATTATTTTACCAAGAATTCGCCGCTGGTTTCATCCGGTTTATTAGGCCCTGTAAGGATTATGCAGTAGAGACAAGGTATGCCTTGTCTCTACGATGATCCCCAAAACCGGAAATTAAAAATCAATTCCCACCACAACAACACCAGTAAATTTTGTAGGCCTGTAAAAATCAGAAATCACCAGTTATTATATGCCTGAAAAATACCAAAGCAAATACCGGATTCCATCAGCCAGATGGCAAAATTGGGATTACGGTTCGGCAGGTGCCTATTTTGTTACTATTTGTACCAAAAACAGGCTACATCATTTTGGTAAAATCGTTGATTATAAAATGTACCTGTCGCATACAGGTTTATTGGCAGATGTATTTTGGTATGAAATAAAAAAACATGCACCAGGCGTAACATTAGATGAATTTGTGGTGATGCCTAATCATATTCATGGTATCATCATTTTAAATGGAAACGAAAACGGGCATACCAATGATACCGAAAAACCAACCGAACCGTCCAACGTAGAGACAAGGCATGCCTTGTCTCTACAACCACCAACACCACCATCCACCCCTGCGACCATTGGCCAACAACGGTTTCAAAACCAGGGGGAAAATACCCTTTCTTCTATTATCGGTTCCTATAAATCAGTCGTCACCAACCATGCAAACCGTTTGCATTTACTCCATGACTGGCAAGCTCGTTTTCACGACCATGTTATCCGTAATGCGGAGGAATTTCAAAAGATTGCTAATTATATTCAAAACAATGTATCAAACTGGGATAAGGATAAATTTTATACCCGGGAGTAGAGACAAGGCATGCCTTGTCTCTACAGCATGCCTTGTCTTTATTTATTCACACTAACCTTATCATCATATTTTCTTCTCAGCCATTCTTCCGGTACAGGAACAATGCAAATATTCATGGAGCGGTTATCGGCAGAAAGCATAGCCGATTGAATTTCGATGCGGGTGCCATCCGGGCTAAAAGTTGGATGCGGATGATCGGCAGCGGTTTCCTTGTGGCCGGTTGATAACACAATCATTTCCCGGGTATGCCGGTCAATTAAATAGAGCGTACGGGAGAAATCATCACCTACCGCCCAGCGTCCATCGGATGAACCGTTGACATGCCAAAGCCCGCTGCCACTAGGCGTTTGCCCGGCAATGGTCATTTCTCTTGTCCTGAGATTTACGATGGCAAGCCCGGTTGGTTTCTCCCGTGTGCCGGATGGGCCCCAGGCAGTTTCCTGGCCGGGATTGGCGCCGCTTACCGGTGTACCCGGTGCATTGATACCGCTATTGGTTCCGGGTATTTTGCGGTGCCCCATAATAGCGATAGCTACCTCATCTTTGGAGATCACCGCTTCATGCGTTACCCATTCATAAGCTGCCTCCGGATACAATGGCCGCAGCCCAGTACCATCGGCCATAACGGTCCAGGTGCGTTGCGGCGATTTGCCGCCCGTTTCCCAGCAAAAAACAATTTCGCCCGGTACCCAGGGGTTGGTTTGAATATGCCCGATCTGGAACGGAACGGAAACCACATATTTAATAGCGCCTGTATTTATATTCATAGCAGCAATGCCAGATGGCCCGGCGCCCATATTGCGGGGTCCGAATGCCGGTTCTAATTTTGTACCTGGTGCCAGGTGTTTGGCAGCTTCTGCCTGCCCTACCCGAAAGTAGGCCCACTCTTCGCCGCCATCCAGGGCCATATCGCCACCGGCGCCTAATTCGGGAGGGGTTACCCCGCAAATACGCTGGTACACGCCGGCAGCTTTCAATTTACCCGCCTTGCTGTCTTCAAATAATTTCGCCAGATCGACTTCTATAATTTGCACCGGGCCGCTACCACCACCACGCCGCCTTGCGGTGTCGCCTGCCATCCGCATGGCGGTATCCCGGTTGCGAAAACTGGCGGTATCAGCAGCCTGCCTGCGGCGGGCTGTATCCCGGTTCACATTGCGCATGAAGTACAGTTTCATGCTTTTACGGGCAATGTTTAGCATGCCCATATAGCCACCCTCGGATACCTGCACCAGGTCGCCGGTTTTTTCATTTACAGCCATCGCTTCACCTTCTACCCGGCCGCTACGGAAAATAAGCCATTGCCCGTCTGAGGTCCACTGGTTGTGGGTTTGATAGATTTTGGAATCACCGGTTGGTGTACTGGTGAGGAAGGTGAGCATCGTGCCGGTTACCGGGTCTTTCACCACTTTGCGCTCCGATGGGAAACGCCTGCCAATTTGGGCATAAGTGGAAGAAAAAAACAATATAAAGGCAACCAGAAAGGAAACCGTTTTGAAATAAATTTTAGTTTTCATATGTGTAATCTTGAGCGTTTGATAAAATATTTTGCATTAAAATTTGTTACAATTTGATGTTCGATTAAAGAATTATCATTGCGGGAGTTTTTGCCCGTGGCAATCCCTAACAAAACCTGCGAGATTACTTCATCGGGCACGAACCCGATCTCGCAATGACGAAAAGATTACGTTGAACGAATGCCATTTTTTATCTACTCCAACTCTTTAATCCGCAATGGCCTGGTACACCAGTACTTTAAATTTTCCAATCAGGTTTTCATCCCAGTTGGCATCAACTTGTGATAGGAATATACCAATCAAATCTTCCTTCGGGTCAATCCAAAACCGGGTGTAAAAAGCACCATCCCAGCCGAATGTTCCCAGTGATTCCAGTTCATCATATACACCCCGTTCTGTACGTATTCCAAAACCATAGCCGAACTTATCGCCCATAATGCCATTGTGCTTAAATGGGTTGAAAATGTACAACTCACCAATTGAATTAGCCGTCATTAATTCAACTGTTTTCCGGCTTAGAATACGTATACCATTTAGTTCTCCTTTATTCAGCAACATCTGAGCGAACCGCACATAATCTGCTGCACCCGAAACCAATCCTGCACCTCCGGAAAAATAGGTTTGAGTTGCCGGGTAAGGAAAATATTTGGTCACTTTTTCTAATTTATTGTTAGTCCCTATTTTATACAAAGCAGCCAGCCTTGGAAACTTTGATTGTGGCAGGCTGAAGTAGGTATCCTTCATTTGCAGTGGCCCAAAAATGTGCCGGGTCAGGTATTGGTCCAATGGCATTCCGCTGATTACTTCTACAAAATAGCCCAGCACATCCACCGACATTCCATAATGAAATTCCTCACCCGGATTAAACAGCAGGGGCAGTTTGGCCAGCGCTGTTATTTTTTCTTTGATGGTACCAGTTGTTGGCAACAACCCAACTGTCATGCCGGCCTGTTTGTAATAGGGTGCTTGTAATCCGTCGCCGTAGGTAATGCCGGAAGTATGATTGAGCAATTGACGAATGGTGATTTCGCTTTTGGCCGGTACCAGCGTTACACTGTCGGAACCTGCTGCTTTCATTACCACCACAGGATTTTTGAACGCAGGAATATATTTTGAAATAGGATCAGATAATAAAAAATGGCCTTCTTCATATAAGGTCATTACGGCAACCGAGGTAATGGCTTTGGTCATAGAAGCAATGCGGAACAACGCATCTTTAGTCATGGTTTTATTCCCTTCAATGTCCATTTTGCCGAAAGATTGATAGTAAGCTACTTTACCATGCCGGGCAACCAGGGCAACCATTCCCGGCATTTTCGCCTCAGTTACATATTCGTTCATGATGGTATCTATCCGGCTCAGCCGTTCAGCAGATAACCCAACCGATTTAGGATCGGTAACAGGAAGCCCTTGCCCCCAAACAGCATTGCCGGCAAGCAGAATGAGCAATACAATTATGCGTTGATAGTTCATACTGACCTTATCAATTAGTAATGCGTATGATTCACCACATTATTTTTTAAATACATCACATTTTTCTTTGAATCTTTACCGGTGTACCTGGCAGTAGCACATCCATACACCCGCAGCATTCCCCGGTTCAGCGTAATTACTTCTTCGGCGCCTTTTCCCATAAAATCGAACATGTGAAAAACCATATCGGAGAAATACAATTCGCCTTTTCCATCATCCCCTATTTTGAACTTGTGCCAGAATAATTGATCTACACCATCGCCACGCCAATTCCCTTTTACAAAATCCGGATTACCATTGATGGGATTGCCCGGCCACTTCAATAATTTCTTACCGGTATTGTCAAACCAATACAACTGGCTCGATAAACCAGGCTCGGTTGTTCCTTTTATTCCATACGTTCGGCCACCTGCCACTACCTGCGGGCCGCTAACCCCTTTCAGAAAATTACCCACCTGTATTTGCTGCGTATGTTCGGCTACGTTTTGCCAGATAATTTTACCCGTCATGGCTTCGTAAATAAAAATACCGGCTTCACTGTTGGCCGTAACAATATCCACCTTTCCATCGTGGTTCACGTCCGCAAATTTGTAACTATCTGCATGGTCATGGTTATCGGGCAACAGGTCGAACCTGTTCCAGATTTCTTTCCCTTTTGAATCCAGCAGCAGCGAACCAACCAGCACTTCATCAATACCATCGCCATTCAAATCAACCGGGTAAATGTAATGGCCGAGATTGTCTTTTTTCCGGTTCTCCGTATGTATCCATAATTGTTTTAAATCCGCATTGTACGCACACACATTCTGGGTTCCGCCCATATCTGTAAACACCGCTAATTCATTAGGAGCACCTTTGGTAAGTTTGGCAATAGCCAGGCGAAAATTATTATACACATGAGGCATAGGTTTGGTAGGCCAATCCGTTTGTTTTTTGATGGCGCCGGTTTGTCCATCGGCCATCACCAAGCATTCCTTACCGTCTATCATCCGCCAATGCACCACTTCGGCTTTTCCATCCTTATCAAAATCCCATAATACACCTGGCGCCTCAAACTCCGAACGCTCACGGGTATTGGCTTCCGGCGCTATCCAACTCCACAACTCCGTTCCGTTGTTATCAAACACATGTGCCGAAAAATTGGGTTCCAATACCATGAAATCCGTTAAGCCATCACCGTTTACATCACCAAATTTTACGGCATTGGAAGGTGGAATTTTATACTCTTTCAACAGTTCTACATCCGCCCTTAACTGGTAGGGCATTACGTCTTCTTCTTTCAGCGACGCATTTTTAGTAAGTACCAGCACGTCAAATACGGAACCCGGATCAATGCGGGTGATTTTTACATTGGTCAGTCCTTTTTTCAGGCTGAATGTTCCGCCTCTATTAAAGCTCAAAGGTTCTTTTCCAAAAGTGGAATCGGTTACTTTATCGTTGATGGCAACTTTAAAACCATTCCCTCTCCCGCCTTTACTTCGCACAAAAAGATAATACGTACCATCTTCAGGCAGGGTAATTTGCGTCATCAGGTTGGTTTCGGAATTCAGTACAATACCGGTATTATTAAATAGCCAGGCTACCTGTTGCATGCCTGCTTCTGTAATGATATTGCCTTTTGGAATTTCATCTAAAAAAGCAGAAGCCGGAATAATGACCGTGCCTGCCAGCGGCGCCTTAAAAGGATTTGCAATTACGGCATGGGATACAAACAGAAATGATATAAATGGAAGGAACCAGAGAGTATTCTTTCGCATAAGCGGCAGGCAATTTTAGCAAAATTGTTTTTGAAAACTTCTTTCATTTGATCCATGCGAAGCCTTCGATAAAGAGAGCAAGCTATTGAATCTGCATCGGTTTGCATCCTGAACTATGCTGGGAATAGTAGTTAAAAATGGTTAATACGATGTAGCTATTTTGAACCTCATCCCCTTCCCTTCTCCGGCCTCATCCGCCTTCGGCACCTTCTCCATTAGGAGAGGAAAATGGATACAATTGCGTTTGAGAAGGGTGCATCTTTGTAGTAGCCATCATAAAATGGATCTGCGGGTTCAAAAGAATCAATTTTGCAAAACAAGTGGTAAGATGGGACATCAACCACCCGCTGTTTAAAAGCAATCAGCAAAGCTTGAATAGCAGGAATCCGCCAGTGAGTAACAATTATGAAATCCCTTTAGGGCAATGTCATATAGTTAAGCCCCATCGGGGCTACCTGTTTGTAGCAAACAAAGGGACAAAGGGAATCATTGCCACGTAGTGGCTACCCTTGTCGTTAATTAGGTAGCCACTACGTGGCATGCACCAACATCAAGGATGGCTATTTTCTACAAACAGGTTGCACCTACGGCGCATAGTGTACAAGCCTTAACTATATGACATTGCCCTACAGGGGTACCCTTCTCCACCCCGTGGTGAAGGGCCGGGGATGAGGTAGAGAGCGGCACGCAGCCATGTCCGGATTACCTGATAATTTTTACATGGGAAGGAGCCTCCAAAACTTCCGTTTTAATTTTTCCATTTGCTCCTTTCACATGCTTTACCCTGATTACACCATAGGGCGTTGGAAAACTTCCCTCTACCCATTGCAGATCGCCTAAATGTGGCTCTATCTTTATTACTTTACAGCCAGGTTCTATTACAGTAAAGCCTAACACGTGTTCGGTGAGCCAGGCGGTTGGCCCCGATGCCCACCCATGACTCAAGCTACGGCGAAGCCCGATATAACAATAAGCACCCGTATTCCGGTGATAATCCAGTTTGCCTGCGGGAACTATTTCATCAATCCGTCCGGCGTTCTTTGCTTCATCCAAATCAAAATCTTCCCAGAAAGTGGTAGCGCCCAAATCCAGCATACCGCCCCAATATTGGCGAATGTTATCCAAACAGGTTTGATAAGCACCTGCCTGAGCTTGCGCCTGCAACATATAATAGCCGAAAAAAGTAGAGAAGTGTTTTGTGCCGCCCACTGCAATCACTTCATTATTTGCTTTTTCAGCAGGTATAATACCGGCCAGCGTCATCAACGCTGCGGCCTGTTTTGCATTGTTGGGGTCAGGTACATATTGTTTCATTTTCTCAACCAACGATCTGTATATTTTTGCTTTTGCAAGCTCCCCTAAAATATCACACAATACGGCGCCCTTCTTAAAAGCCAGTACCAGCAACGATTGTAACCCGGCATGTACAGCCTGCTTGTTTTCGCTGGAACGCCAATCTAAAAAACGGAATCCCGGGTTTAAATTTTCTTTGCCGGAAGCATCTACCCGGTTTGATAAGGTATCGAGCAGGGCAATCAAATACGTTTTTTGTTGTTTCAGGTAATCCAGTTTGCCCTGGTAAAAATACCAGTCATGTTGCAGCAACACCCACCACATAGAGTAAGCACTAATGCCATTCATCCAGGCAGGTAGCGGCGTATGGTCTCTTACAAAATCAAGGCTTCTCGGCACAATGTCCTGGTAGCCGAAAACCGAATTGATGGTCATTACTTCGGGGTGCATATCCCCAATCCAAACCATGCGGTCCCGCTTAATACCATCCCATAAATAATCCTGCATGTTCAGGTGAACCGTATAGGCGCCGGTCATCCAGATTTCGTTTAGCCGTTCGTCATTACTTTTAAAAGAACCAAGATAAGGAATATCCCGAAACGTAGCTACTGCCCGGACTTCTTTGATAGCCAATGAACAGTCCGGTTCGGCTAAATCTATCCGTACAAACCGAAAGCCTGAATTGCCTGCAATGGCCGTTCCGTAGCCGGGCACAGTCATTACAAAATCCCGCATGGCATGGTGGTTGGTAGCGCCGCCTTCCTTTCCGGTGGTACCATCGCCAATTACATCGCTCATGGTTTCGCTGACCGATTCTCCAAAGCGAATCCGCAGTTTACGGGTAACCCGGTTACTGGTGGAAGTAGTGATTTGAATACCACCGTGAATCTCTCTACCGAAATCGAGTACCAGCCCGGCAAAGCTATCTTTGTTGGTAAGCTTTACCAGCTTCATATCGCCAAAATAAGGTTGGTGCTCATTATCCTGCAACAGTACCGGTGAATTTATAATAGAACTGTGGGTATTATTGGTTTGCCACACAATGCGTTGGGGAGAAATATAAAACCTGCTTAGTTCATCCTTTTGAGCCTTGGAAATAATAGCGGCGTTAAATATGGGCGGAAGTTGGGCTGATAATCTTGCATGAAAACTAACAGCGGCAAACAGCAACAGAATAAAATAACTTGATTTCTTATTTATCATTAACCCTAAGAAGTTGCCGTTCATCCTATAACGAACACAATTAATAATTGATTGCATAGAGTGATTGATTTTGCGCTGCATTTAAAATTTAGGTGGCATTCTTTCGTGTAACTTGTGTCGGCTATTACATCTCCTGCAAAGATTTTCATCTTCCGGATTTCAACACACTTGATTTCTATTCAAACCGGTACAGCTTCACTTTTACAATCCCCGGTGCGTCACCGCGTAGCCGCACTACAGAGCCTGTACGCTGATTAGCTGCCTCTTCCGAAAGATGATAATTTTGCATAATGTCATCCCCGTTCAACCGGCGGCCTGCTATCCATTTCCCGTTCACATAAACACCTTCGTCTACCGAAGCCAAACCCACATAAGCTGGGCCGGGAGTAGCCGGGTAAAAATTGATTTGAATATCCTTCCCTGCGATTGTAAATTCATTGGGTGCCGTTTCTATGATTATCCCATATCCGGTTGTTGGTAAGTTCGTTGGTGTTTTTATGTTGTATCGCAGGCTAATGTCTGCTTTATAACCACCGATTGTAATTAGTTCTTTTGACTGATTGGGATTTAGCCATACGGCACGTATGCTACCTTTGTTTTGAGCAGTCAGAATTTCCGGTGTCAATTGTTCTAACACAGCATAGGCTTTTGCTACAACACTATCATTACCACGGTCAATGCCAAACGGTGAATATCCAACAGCACTATGCTTTCCAATGGCATAAAATGCATTGGCCGCACCAATTTCCGAACCACGGGATTCCGGCACGAATAAGGTGTTGGCGGAGCGGGTAAAAGATGCTGTTACGGAATCGAAACCGGGTAGGTAAATATCCGGCGAAAGCAGATCGATGTTGGGTGCGCCTGCCCGCCAGATATCCAGCATGTGTGCCTGCGGGCCGCCGCTTGGATAATCACCGGGGCCTGCATCTTCGGGTTGTACAATCCAGGCATTTACATACATGGGCAATGGATACTCGGCCTTACCTGCTTCTGCTACTTTGTTAATATAACGGGCATACTGCCAGCCCATAAATGCCTCTTCCGCTGCGGGTCCATCTCCAAAAACCTGTGGCCAGGTTCCGGTTGTTTTATAGCCGTTGGCGCCCCATAGCTGCTGCATTTCGGATAGCAATTTTTCCTTATTCTTTTCTATATTATTCATCAACGCTACAGGCACGGGCTGTCCGTATAATTTATTAGCTAATTCTCCCCGATCACGGGGGCCACCAATTAATCCTACTTCATTCTCCACCTGTATCATAATTACCGTGTGTGTTTCGCCATCCTTTTGCTTTACATATTTCATGAGTGCCGCAAATGCTTTTGCATCGGCATTCATTGCTGCTTCGCTCAGCGGCGTAATGGATTCTACGGCCTTGTTATCCTTTATATGCATACGGGGAAACCTTTTGAAATCCTTTTTCACCCAGGCCGGTGTATAATGCGATAAACCATTCTTCCAGGTGCCAAACCAAAGTAATACCAGGTGTAGGTTATTATTCCGGGCGCCCATTATCATACTATCCACCAGGGAGAAATCAAATTTACCTTCTTCCGGTTCTACCAGTTCCCAGGATACGGCGGCCAATGCCGTATTCAAATGCATAGCTTTTAATTTTGTCCAGATGGGTTTCATGTAGGCGGCACTGGAGGTACTGGAATTCAGTAATTCACCACCCAAGATTAAATAGGGTTGCCCGTTTACAACGAGTTGGGTAGCAGCGCCTCTTTTTTCAAGATGCGGGATAGCGGATTGAGCATTTGCATGAAACGTACCCATGATGAGCAACACACAACTTGCAGGAATGATTTTTATTTTGGATAACAGCAGGTTAATGAAAGACATACGCAGATGTTTTATAATTTGATTATAAATAAATGGCAGGATGCAACGACAGATAATTTTAATTTTGAATTAATTTGTTTTTTGCCCCGGAGGGGCTACCTGTTTGTAGCAGCGATAATAAATATGTGTTCATTATGCCCCGGAGGGGCTACCTAATTTCTCTACAGTTTTTGGGTAGCCCCTCCGGGGCATAATACATTTTGGGTTTCATTTTTTCTACAAACAGGTAGCCCCTCCGGGGCAAGTACATTTAATCATTTCCCATTAACTACAAGCGGATAGTCCGCACCATGGCAAACTACATTTTGATCTTTTTACTTTTTCTACAAGCAGGCAGCAACTGCGGAACAAGTACATTTAATTATTGTATATATTAAATACTTTTCTGTCAATAATTATTAGCTTGACGTCTATGGGTTAGTTATTAACGCCGCATGTGCGTGAGGGATAGAATGGAAATCCCCCGCCCTGGTTTTTGGCGGGGATTGGAGTGATAGCCCGGCCCTTTGCGCCTATGATGAAATCTCGTATTAAAACCATGTTGCAGGCGCAATGGGACACGCCCAAATTGTATTAGTACTTCCTCCTGTTGAAGGTTGCCAACTTAGGGAAAGTTGGCAACCTGGAGAGATGTTTTCTTTTTTATTTATTTTTTTGCAGAGTTTCCAGTAATAAATAACGTTGCCTGTTTTTCTCCGGTTCCACCCGGGTGTTCACGTCGATGTGCATCACCGGAACCGTATTGCTTTGCACAGCAGGCCAGGTGGGCAACCCTGTTCCATTCGGATTGCCGGTCTTGATAAAGTTGGCAAAATAGCCCTGCAGGATTTCTGAAATTTTATAATCGTCCGGCTGCCAGTAATACACCCGGTTAGCCGGCAAATTACCCATGGCATATTCAATTTCAGCGGAGTGAACCGCTCCGCCGGCAGCCTGCTTTTTGATGGCATTCGCTAAGGTATCTTTTGACATTGTTTTATCCGCTTCACCTATCATTAGGTTAGCTGCCTGTGCTATGGTAAGCGGCCTTGAACGGGCATACAAATAGCGGTACACCGGCTGGCCGCCGGTTTTGCTTTGTACATCGCTCCATTTCCAGGTGCCATACGCAATGAACCGGTCGGAAGCAAGATCGGTAGCGGCCTGCTGCACGTCATCGTCGGATGCGGCATGATACGCTTTTAAAATATCGGTTGCCCCATTGCCATATAATTTTTGTATTGCATTTGTGTAATTCTCCATAGTTGCTTTATCCTGCCCGATAATGGAACGGTAATTATTTTCTTCTGAATTCCAGCCCACCAGTAACGGTACATGTGCCTGGCCGCCTTCAGTAAATATTTGAAGGGGTGATTTTGGAAAGAAATAGCCATCTACCGTTACCGGGAAATTAGAATTGCCCCGTTTGGAAGTTGCCTGTATGATTTGCTCGGCCGACATAGCTCGTAAATCAGCCAATGATTTGGCACTGACACTATCGACAAACTGAACGCCGATTTTTTCTGCTTCTGCTAATGACATAGTTGGCGTTAATCCCAGTAGCGAGCCGCTTTCGCCGATAGCACCGGCGATCAGATTTTTAGACAAGGGAGAAGCCATTTGGGCACTCACAGAAAACGAACCGGCGGATTCGCCGGCGATAGTTACTTTTTTAGGATCGCCGCCGAAAGCAGCGATGTTTTGCTGCACCCATTTTAGGGCCGCAGCCTGATCCATTAGTCCGTAATTGCCGGACGTATGATGCGGAGATTCTTTGGTGAGTTCGGGGTGGGCCAAAAAGCCAAAAACGGTGAGGCGGAAGTTCACGGTAATAGCTACGATTCCTTTGCGGGCCATGCTTTCACCTTCGTACCGGCTTTCGGAACCATCGCCAGCCTTAAAACCGCCACCAAAGAAATATACCAATACCGGCAGGCGTTCGGTAGCTGTTTTTGCCGGTGTCCAAATATTCAGGTACAGGCAATCTTCGCTCATGCCATTGGAGCGGAATATCATATCACTAAATAGTGGCAATTGCACCGCCCGTGGCCCGAATTTATCTGCCTTGCGGATGCCTGTCCAATTGGTTGCGGGCTGCGGCTCCTTCCACCGTAAATTGCCAACAGGTGGCTTTGCATAAGGCACGCCTTTAAACATACGGATACCGGAGGAATAGGTTCCTTCTACTATTCCGTTAACGGTAGTTGCACGGGGTGCAGCCGTTTCGTTATTCAATTGGGCAGTGACTGAGATGGTTACGATGGATAGTAAAGCAATGAGCAATCGTTTTTTCATGCAGGCAATTTAAATACTTTGAAAGTTTTTGACTAAAAATGGCTTTAGGAAACGGTATCTCCTCTATTCTTTTTTATTAAGCGTTGCCCTATGCCAGTTGATGCAGCCCTTTCCGGAATACAACTGCCTGAGTGAACGATCATCAGAACTGCTATCCATGATCCTTGTAGTGCGTTTATTCCTACTCTTTTCATTCACAAACAGCAAAATCATTTCCGGATTGTAATTGCCACCATTGCTTCTTTCAAACCCGGTGATGTTGATGTGACACGGATCGTTCCTTCGGGGGCTGATGCCTGAATGACAGCCAATGCTAATCCATTAAATGTGTTGCGTTGTTTGCTTTTCATATTTGTATGATCTCCGGGATTGCCATTGTCAAATCCAATTACATTACCGGCACCTTCTACCTGTAATTGAATTAAATTATTTGCATCCGGCACCGTCAATCCATTTTCATCCACCACTTCTACTTTTACGTGCACTACGTCCGACAAGTCAGCATGTATTTCCTTCCGGTCAACTGTTAACCGGATAGCAGCAGGTGTACCGGTTGTTTGTATTTCTGCTATCACTGTTTTACCATCTTTTCTGCCAACAGCTTTTAGTGTGCCTGCTTCGTAAGGCACATCCCACATTATGTGCAAATCGCCGGTAGTAGCATTCACCTGCGAAACTGCATATCGGTTCCACCCAACTGAATTGCCCTGCCTGGGAAATTCAACTGACTTTATTCCAAACGATTTTCCATTTAGAAACAGCTCTACACTATCACAATTCGTATAAGCCATTACCTGGATCACCTTTCCTTCTTTTCCTTTCCAATTCCAATGCGGAAACAAATGAACCATTGGCCTTTCCGTCCATTGGCTTTGATAAAAGTAATAAGCATCCTTGGGGAACCCGCACAGGTCCATTACGCCCGAACTTGCATTTTTATTAGGCCATCTTGCCTCTCCTAAATAATCAATTCCTGTCCACATAAAATCGCCGATTACATAATCATGCAGGGCAACAAATTTCCATAACTGTTCGGCCCGGATAACCCGTGGCATATCAGCGGGCCTGATTCCTGAAGAATCCCCATCCCTGGCACCGCTATAATAATTGCCCCTGATGCCGGATATGGAAACACTTTCCGTACCTACCATTTTCCAGGCCGGATGATCATGGCGATCAATATCATAAAATAATTCCCTGCGTTCGTGCCAGCGGTCAACATAATTATATCCAACAATATCCAGTGCGTTCAGGTAAGCCAATGTTGCTTTACCATCATCGGCTGCAATTAAATCGTTACCGGTTGTTACCGGCCGGGTCAGGTCTTCTTTATGAAAAATATCTATCAGATTTTTTAACATCTCATACCCATTGGCTGATTTTTGTTCCCGTATTTCATTACCAGCGCTCCACATCACCACCGCCGGGTGATTGCGATCCCGGTAAATGAAATTAACCAGATCATGTTGTGCCCAATTGGTAAAGTATTGATTGTAACCGTACTTTACCTTTCCTGTTTTCCACTCATCAAACACTTCATCCTGCACCAGGAAACCCATGCGGTCACAGAGATCTAAAAATTCAGGTGCCATTGGATTGTGGGAGGTTCGGATGGCATTGCAGCCCATATCCTTTAATAACTGTAACCTACGGGCCCATATTGCTACAGGAACAGCAGAACCTACGCTTCCGCCATCATGATGCAGGCAAACACCATTCAGTTTAACATGCTTTCCATTTAAATAAAAACCCTTGTCCACATCATAATGAATAGATCGTACTCCAAATGATGAAGATGTCTCATCGATCGTTTTTCCGTTATCAATAATCTGAGAAATTGCGGTGTACATAAAAGGATTTTCAATTGACCAGAGATTCGGTAAAGGAACAGTTATGTTTTGCTTTATTTCCAGATTCCCTTTTCCGGTAACAGCAATCGGGGAGGATGTACTTGCTACAATAAGACCTATTGCATTTAGTATCTCTGTGCGCAAAACTGC
This sequence comes from Chitinophagaceae bacterium, assembly GCA_965246935.1. GTDB lineage: Bacteria > Bacteroidota > Bacteroidia > Chitinophagales > Chitinophagaceae > JAZKFT01. Next base: position 528,787 of record CBDFGC010000008.1, read on the forward strand.
TTTTTTTACAACGCTGTTATTATTATTATTAATCTTTGTTGTGACACTTACTGTTGCTGATGCTGAATCAATTGCAGGTGTGGTGATACAAGTACCCCATTGTGCCACATGCAACGGGCTGGCGATATTGAGCCATACATGCCGGTAAATACCCGAACCGGAATACCAGCGGGTATTAGGCTGCAAGGAATTGTCTACCCGTACGGCAATCATATTTTCACGGCTTTGCAGGTAAGGGGTAAGATCATAATAAAAGCTCATGTAACCATTTGGATAGTGGCCCAGGTGCCGGCCATTGATCCATACATCGCTGTTCTGGTAAACACCATCAAATTCTATCCATACCGATTTTCCGGCTGCTGATTTTGGCAAAATAAAATGCTTACGGTACCAGCCAATACCCGTTGGCAAATAGCCACCCTGGCCTGTAGTTGCTGCATCCTCTCTGAATTCGCCTTCAATGCTCCAATCATGCGGCAGGTTTAATGTTCGCCATTTGCTATCATTGAAGCCAGGCTTTACGGCATCCAATGTATCTGTTTGTGAAAACTTCCAGTCCTGATCTATTAATAATCGTTGCCGGCTTGTTGGTACAGCATACATATCGCCAATGAACATAGAAAAACAAATTACAGATAATAGCATCGCCCGTTTCTTTTGATGTGGCAGACAACATTTCATAAACATATATTATTTCTTTTAAGTAATGACACCCAATTACATGAGATTAATCTTCTTTTGTTCGCATACTTTTTTTATGATGATCCTGTGGTTCAAAATGAATACACACTTTCATTACCGCACGGCCACATCCCAAACCTTTGCCCGGCGTGATTTACCTGCCGGTCCTTCTATATTTAATACCACGATGTATTTACCAGCTTTCTCATATTGATGATTGGGATATTGTTCGGTTGATGTTTTACCATCGCCAAAATCCCAATTCCAGGAAGTAATCTTTCCTTCCGATTCATCAATAAAGGCAACCAGCCGACGCTTCATATCCACCACTTTAAACGACCATTGTGCATCAATTGCTTTCCGGTAACGGCTATCCAAAGGCATTAAGGTAAATGGTAATAAAAAAGAAGCATTGCCATACATTTTATGTTCCCGGGACAGATTCCAGAAGCCCTGTTTTTTACCATCATTTACATCATCGTAATCAATAACGGCCCAGCTTAAACTAATGATTTTATTATCGGTTAATACAGACTCTACTGCCCGTACCGGCCCTTCGCTTCCGGCATAATCAAAAGGGGTGATCCAGAATTCCAACGTCAATCTGCCGGAGTCGCCGGGTTTGAAATTGTAATTGTATGCAGCGTTGGCATACGGCAAATCTTTTATCCAGGGCTGGCTGCCCCAGGCCAGTGCCCAGTCCTTACCTACAGCCGGGGTGAATACATGATAATTTTGTGCATGAACGCCATGAAACGAAAAATAGGCTTCCCATTTATCCATGTCTTTGTTGGGATGTTGCTCATCAATCAATGGCCCGCCGGAACGGTCAGCATCCACTACAATTTCAAAAATATCGTTATGCAAACCTGGTAGTGTAAAGTCCCAGTAATTATCATACGCTTCGTATAAAAAATACAAGCGGTTCAGGCCTTTCACCCAGCCTACTTTTACTTTTACATCCAGGTTCTTCGGGTCGGGCGCCATGGTTTTATTGTTGTCGTTTACCAGTTGGTCGGCGCCTACGGTAAAGCTATCCGGTACCATGGCCCAATCATCCGCTTTTCCATCCACACGGGGAATCATATTGGCCGGGAACTGGAATATTTTATAGCTGCGAGTCTCCTGGGCAAAGAAATATATGCTGAAAGAAAAGGTCAGCATACAGAATAAAAGAAAATGTTTCATGCAATCATTTTAAAAGATTAATTAATAAAAACCGCTTTATACCGATCCGGGTGTGCAGATTGCCCTTTGAATCTTGTTAGTTTAACGCCAGTTGAGTTTTCTGCTTCCAGTGCGTGGGTAAAATATTCCGGCACGTTATTACCCCATTTCACGCTGCAATTATTTACAACAATATCATCTGCAAAGCGAATATGCATACCAGGCGTACCGTGTGGTTCAATACCGGGGTAGGCAGTTGTAGGCCGGTTGTCGAAAAGGTTGCCGGGGTATTGCGTCCAGCGGTCGAATGTGACATCTACTTTATTTAATGTTACTTTTTTAATCCGGCTTTCTTTGGTTCCGTTGATCCGTACACTGTTTTCGGCCCGGCCTGTACTATTTTTAATCGTTATATCATGAATGGTTCCGATTTTAGTTTGGGGTGTACGGGGAATGGCGGTTAAGGAGATTGCTTCACCCCGCCCCCACCAGGGATCGGAATGATACCGGGATACAAAACTGATGTCGCTAAACAGGATGTTATATACGCTGCCTTCGTCCCGCAACTGAATGGTAAGGCCACGGCAACTGGTAATAATTTTACAGCGTTCAAACTTGATGTTGTAAATGTCCTGCGTGGTTTCGGTACCAATCTTTACACCGGAATCCTGTGTTTCCAGTATACAATCGGATACCGTGATGTTAGCAGAAGGTCCATAGTTTTCCGCTTGCCGTGTTGCTTTGATAACAATGGCATCATCGCCGCAAACAATATGGCAATTACGAATAATTACATTCCGGCAATGGTCGGGATCAATACCATCACAATTCGGAACATCGAGGTTATTATTAATTTTAATATTTTCGATGAGTACATTTTCGCATCCAAGCATGTGAAGGCTCCAACTAGGTGCTTTGGCAATGCTGATGTCCCGTACGTTTAGATGATTGCAGCTTGTAAGGATAAATAATTTAGGCCGCCAGTCTTTAGGTATCCACCATTCATTTTCTTTTTCGTAATGGCTCATGAATTCGAGGGCACGGCCATTAATGCTGCCCGTTCCGGATATGGTAATATTATTGGCTTTGTTAGCAATTACCGCAGCCCCACCTGTATAATCTTTTTGATCTGTACTCACCAATAGTTCTGCATTACCCTCCAGGTGAAAATCGATATTCTCTTTGAGTTCAATGGTTCCGATTAAATAAGTATGCCCGCTTGTAACCAACACTTTCGACGGCTTACCGGTTGCCGTTGCTGCGTCAATTGCTTTTTGAATAGCCGCGGTGTCTAATGTTTTTCCATCACCTGTGGCACCGTATTGTAACACATCAAATACCGGCACATCATCTTTTGCTTCAACCAGTAAGGGAAGTGAGGTAATAACCGTACCGACAGCAGTTATTGCCGCTAATTTTGCGGCTGATTGTATCAGTTGCCTGCGTGAGATATGTTGATGGTCATATAACATTTGTAATTATTTTTTTATTCATCCGGTGTAGCATTGTAACAATGTTGGTTGTGAAGGCAGCGTTTGCGTGAGGGATAGAACGAACATCCTTTTTTTGGCCTGTCTTTTTGCCAAAAAAAGATGGGAGTGACAGCCCGGCCCGCCGCGGCGGGACACGCCCAAAATGTATTAGCTGTGTGAAGTATAATTTTTTATTATAAAGTATACAGCACTTTATTTTACAGCAGGGGTAGCCCACAAATTATTCTTTTCCGGCATTTTATCGCCGATCATCCCCAACAACTCAATGGCATTTAAACACCATTGCGAGGTGCTGTTGGTGGAAATAGAGCGTACTTCCTGCAATGGTTTTACCGCATTGGCACCTGTTACCCATACCGGATCGAACTGCGTGGCCGTGCGGGGTGCTAAAAACTGGTTCCAGGCAAGTGCAGCGTAGGTAGCATCGTTGGTGGTATTGGCTACATAGGCCACTAATCTTGAATGGTCGGGCGCCCGGTCACCGGTTTTTCCACCTTTGCCAAACTCTTTCATTACTTCATCCTGCGGGGCGCCATACAGCCTGCAGAATTGCAGCCACATCCTGTCGAGATCTTTATCCTGCAACAGCGGAACTAATTCATTCATGATTTCCGGTCCGCCCATCAGTACGCTCAAATGAATGAACCCAATGGTATCGTTTAACTGGTACATTTTCTTCGTGGCCGGATCGTAACCAAATGCTCCCTGCTCGCCGGAAAAAAAGCCATAGGGCATGGTTTTAAAACTATTTACGCCGGCCATGATTTTATCCCGCCAGGCATTATCGCCAGTTCGTTCCCATTCCGTCATCCAGTTGCCCGCCAGGGCCAGCCAGTCGGGGCCAATGCGTGCATGGGTAGGGTATTTTGTTTTGGGAAGAATTAACCGCAGGGGATCAAGGTTGGACATGGCGATGTCTGCATTTTCGGCTACTTCCCGCATCATATCGCCGGTACGTTCGTCGGTAGTAAGGTAGTAATGAAAACGGCGGTAGGCAGCCTGGCTTTCCCGCACTTCTTTGGAGCCGTCGCCCCAGTGCCGCACATTGTGCCGGGAGCCCATACCAGCAAATTTCCCCATATGATACACATCTACTTCGCTGGTGTGGCGGGTCATGGCTTCGGCCATTCTAAAAATATCGGCCCGGCCCGTTCGCAGGTAACTATACCAAAGCCACATATCGGTTGACAGTTCGGTATTATCCCAGGCAAAGCCACCAATGTCATAGCGCCAGGTGTGCCGTACGGGGTCGTACGCATGCATCACGTCGCCATAATTCCAGAAGCCATACCAGTTGCGCTGGTCTATTTCTTTCTGGTAAAAAAGGATGGCTTTATCTAACTGGTTTTCTATCCATTGTTTGCCGGCAGTGGAGCGGTCGGGCACACTCCATTTGCCAAATACACCAGCCGAATGCAGGTATTCCGGCGTGGTAATCAATAGCGGCGGCTGGCTGGCAATGGCAGCATCCTTACTTAATTCTTCGTTGGTGGGTATGGCAGCCGATGGAAACAGCATGATCTCACTGGTGCGGGCAATGCCATACGGGGTGCTGTTGCCGGGTTGCCAGTCTTCATAGGTAGCATTCAGGTCGTGGCCGGTAGTATCGTAATGCCGCATATCCATGGCGCCGGCGTAAGGAGACCAAAGCCATACTTTTAATTCGGCCATGCTGGTTGCTGCATTCCGCACTTCCAGTGCGGCGGGATAGGATTGCCAGAAATCTTTTAACCCTACAGCCAGTCCGCCCTTCGTATCGCCTACAAATGCCAATCCTTTGGAACGCTTGCCTGCAATAGCATCCAGCCAAACACTTTTTGTATTCGTTCTTTTTTGAATATTAAATCCATCGGCATTGGATTGCATTAATCTGTAATCATTCCAAACGGGCAGGTAATTGATTAACTGCCGGGTTCGATTATCAAATTGTTCCATGTTTGCAACCGGGCTACCAGTTTCCTGTTCGGGAAACACGTTTTTGCCATTCAGCATAAAAGGCGCCCGGCCCACCAATGGCCTTACCGGCTCGGCCCAGATACCGCTTTCATCGCCTGCAAAACGGATGTGCCGGTTGTGTAATTGTTCCCGCATCGGCACATTTACAACTAATCCCAATCCTTTAATAAAATCTTTCTCCTGATCACCATCATACACAATTGTATTGACCAGCCGTACTGCTGTTGAACCTGCATAAAAATACAGGCGTATGCTAAAAGGCAGCCAGGAACGGGAACTTTTTTCTGATTGCAGTATACCTTGTACCCTTACCACCGAACGTACCGGCCCTGTTTGTTCGACACTTACTTTATTAATTTTACTTACATATTTTTCTTTGGCCGGCGATTCAAAGTCTTCTCCGTCAGGCCCGTTTTGCAGTATACATTCCAGGCGGCCCTGAACGCCCACCGCACGGCCATCCATCACCAGAGAATCAAGTAAATATTTGCCGGTTTTTGAGAGATAGCATTGCAGGGTGCCGGTATTTATTTTTATATTATTGCCAGACTCTGTCGCTTGTAATGGAGTTGCAGTATTTGCTTTTGCATTGCTGACACTTAGCTTAAAAGCAACCTGCTGTATTTCCGGAACGGTGGCAATACCCGTCCACTTAACAGAGCCATCCGGCCAATAAGCCAGGGGCCATGACTGCACCGGCATCACTTTTCCATCGCTGGCTGTTAAGGTAAAAGATTGATTTTTTTTAATCAATCCTATGCCCCAGGGAACACCAAAGCTAACACCAACGGGCTGCGAAAGCTTTATGGTATCCAGCCATTTTAATTCAACCACGGGGGTGGTTTGAGATTTAGTATTAATTGTAATGAAAGAGTAGCAGATAGTAAGCAGGAATATTTTTTTCATCATTTGTCGGGAAATAAAGTTCTGATAAGGGCAGGTAATTTTTGAAGCCGGATACATTTAGCAAATTGTTGCCCCGTCAATTACATACAAAATAGCAGTAGCAATACATACAAGCATTGCAGAAATGGCTTTGCATTCATAATGGCAGGTTTTATGGTTGACGTTGCTAAAAGGGCTTAACAAATATGGTTCAAGCTATATTTTCCGTACAGGGTAGCTATCCTGTACTGTGCTGAAGAGTTATAAGAAAGAAAAGGCGGAAGCTGTGCAGTCAGAAAGGTGGTGTAGCAGGCGAAAACGGTAATTTTTTTACCGCATTTTTTTTAAAATGTTTTTTGTATTTTTTTATAAATTTGGTAGTTACGCCGAATTTATGACTCAAACTATTAAAGACCGTACAATTGAGAGGACATGCTTAAACTGCGGAAAAAGCGAACAACTAAAAGTGTCAAAAAAAAACGCAGCCTTCGGGTTGGTAGGCATCAATAAAGAATTTGGCAATGTTTGCAAAAACTGCCCGTCATGGTCTTTTACAATTTCTTATCAAGGGGCCGGCCTTGATTTCGATTTATTAAAGGAATGGGCAATAAGTCCGGACTTGTATATGATGCCACAAGACGAAGAACTGATGTTAGCTGACGAAAGATATCTTGCCATCATATTACAGGTTCTCGACACCGTTCCTATTTCTCATCATAAACAAAATGTATTACTGGACACACTTTGTATACTTGTTTATGACAACTCAGTTGACAACCCGCAAAAAGACGAGAAATTAAAAAACCAGGTTATTGAAGAATTGAACAAAAGAGAAGACAAATTAAAGTTAGCTGACGATTGGATAATGGACTATATCAAAAAAGTTGTGTATCCACAACTTACCTTAGTATAATTGTCAAAATAACTTCAACATTTCTTCCTTTGGTTTTGGTTGCCCCCAAACTCCCTAAAGGGGCCTTTAAGACCCCTTCTAAACAGGACTTGAGTATCTTGATTCCCGGACGCACTATTTATTTTTAAGGTCAAACAAAGCTCCCCCTTTAGGGCAATGTCATTAAGTTAAGGATTGGAGTAGCGTCTATGCGCCGTAGGTGCAACCTGTTTGTAGAAAACAGACATCAATGATGTTGGTGCATGCCACGTAGTGGCTACCTAATCAGAGAAGAGGGGTAGCCACTACGTGGCAAAGATCCCCTTTTTCGCTTTGTTTTCTACAAACAGAAAGCCCCGATGGGGCTTAACTTAATGACATTGCCCTTTAGGGGTTGGGGGCAACCAACCCCGGGCAAAAGCTGTCTAAATTAAGGAAGTTATTTCGACAGCTTTTCTTAGGCAGATGAAATAAGGTATAACATTGTTTTGTCTGCGAACTTCGGCTCCTGTAATTATCAGAAAAAATAATTTTTTACTTAAAAACACGATTATGAAAAAACTATATTTTTTTATTGTGGTCATTTTTAGTTGCCTGGCTATTTATTCGCAACCACCGCTTGAAACCATTGGAAATCCTGCAAGAACCACTTCTGTTGCTACCTATACCGGCTGGAGTAACCAGGGTATCGTTACGTACACGGGAAATGCAGAAGTTCAAAATACGAATCCATCAAACTCTCTATATGCCAGCGGAGGGGGAAACGTTTTTTTTACAAATACACCTGGTGTTTATTTTCAATTATCAGGCTTGCCTCCCGCTCAATACCATGATGGTATAGGAATTGAATTTGATCTGTTTGGGTATGATACTGCCCACCTGAATGAACTAAATCTTACGTTTAGCACAGACAGTGGTGTAACCTGGTCGAACTTGCCATATTATAGGTTCTGGGGACCTTTTTTTGCGCCCACCCCCTGGGATCACTTTTCTACCTCTTTTAGTGACATGGCGAGCAGTATAAATATAACCAAGCTAATGTTTAAGTTTACACAAACCACCTCAACCAAAACGTTTAGAATTGATGATGTACGACTGACATATTACGTTTTACTACCTATCAAGCTTACTGATTTTACTGCTACCGTGAGCAATGGGACAACGGTATTGAAGTGGAATGCATCCACAAGCACCAACAAAGAACTTTTTGTTGTTGAAAAAAGTAAAGATGGAGTGCACTTCGCGAACGCAGGGCAACAGTATGCCAGGGGAAATGGTGAATATTCTTATACTTTCAATGATGAATTCAACAGGAATAGCAAAACCTTCTACCGGCTTAAAATGGTCAGTACGGATGGCAAAGTTTCTTATTCAAAGGTTGTTATCGTAAACGCAGAATCCTTATCTAATAAGCTTATCCAGGCTGTTTATCCCCTCCCCGCTAAGGATGTATTGCATGTATTGTTGACTAACGATGCCGGCAAAAAGATCAATCTATCCATCATGGATTCGAAGGGAAGTTTAAGAATGCAAAGAAGTATTTTGTTAAGCAATGGGATAATAAATTACCAATTAAATATTGATCATTTGGAGGCGGGAATATATTATTTGATTGTTGACGATTTACAAACGAAAGAAACTAAAAAAATAGCCATATTTAAATGATATAGGAGGTATGCAGGAATAATGTAAATTAGAGTTGAGAATCGGAGGTGGTTATGGAAGCGAGTGAGTATATAACGTATTCGTTAAGTGAAGCTGGTATAGTTCTACAGAAAACATGAAATTCCTGAGAAATAAGGAAGTTGGTTTTCTGATGGGCATTGAAAAGAACCGGCTGATTTCTACTGTACCCCATCAGTATGGACAGGTAGGCAGCTATTAGCCAGAAAAGGCTTTATACCCATCTAAAAGCGTTTGATTTTGTCAAAGTGTTTCTAACGGTGGACACAGAAGGCTGCGAGATACACTATGCCCTATAAGGTAATCAGCAGCAACCTACCGCTTCTATCAAACCCGACGATATTCAAAGAACTTAAACACCAACACTGGCACATCGAACAGGCATTCAGAGTAATAAAACAACCGGCACATGCCGGGCACTTTTTTGTACGACGCACAAATGCTATTAAAAGCCATTTGCATTGTGTGCTTTGCGCCCTACAAAAACTAAGCATGTGGGCTAAAGATCAGATTATTCAGTCCATTTACAAATTGCATAACCAGCTCTTTTTACAAGTCCAGCGACAATTTATTCAACAATTTGCGTAACTCCTATATACAATAGCACTAAGGCCCTTTTACATCGAGGTTATATCCATTAGTCACCCTGACTGATGTTCCAGCAGCTATTGAGATACTTTTACATGTTGCCATAGATGTTATAACTGGATAATTACTTTTACCTGAAGTGATATAAACCTTTGTATTTACATCCGGCACGATGCCACAGCTCCAGTTTGCAGGATCTTCCCAGGCAGTGCTAACTGTGCCATTCCACTCATTCCATAAAGTATTTTCGGTTACTACAGTTGCTGCAGAAGTAGCGCTGCAGCCGAACACGTTAGTAGTAGTTACCATGTAATTGCCGGCAGCCGAAACGGTAATAGATGGGGTGGTCTGCCCACCGGGACTCCAGGAGTAGGTGTAACCAGGGTCGTACTCCCAGAAATCTTTTTTATAGCTACTGCTGCTTTCGGGCCCTGTACCCAAATAGCCTTTGCTACCAATGGAAAAACCAACGGCATAATACCTTCCTACACCACCAAAGTCTGCCTTCTGTGTCCATACATTTGTAGAAGGGTCGTACTCCCAGAAATCTTTTTTGTAGATGTTGTTGGGGCCATCTAACCCTGTACCCACATAGCCCTTGTTGCCAATAGAAAAACCAACAGCATAGTCTCTTGCTCCACCACCAACGTCTGCCTTCTGTGTCCATACATTTGTAGAAGGGTCGTACTCCCAGAAATATTCAGCGCTGGTGCCGGCCCCTATACCCATATAGCCTTTGCTGCCTATGGAAAAACCAACGGCTTTATAACTTGGTCCACCGCCAACGCCTGCTTTCTGTGTCCAGGCATTCGTGGAAGGGTTGTACTCCCAAAAATCATTTTTAACGAAGATGCCATCGAACCCTGTACCCACATAGCCTTTACTGCCAGTGGAAAAGCCAACGGCATAAGCCCTTGCTCCACCACCAAAGTTTGCCCTGTTTGTCCATACATTCGTGGAAGGGTCATACTCCCAGAAATCTATTCTGAGGTTGCTGCTGGTACCGGGGTTACCAATAGCCCCTGTACCCACATAGCCTTTACTGCCTATGGAAAAACCAACGGCATAAGCCCTTGCTCCACCACCAAAGTCTGCCTTCTGTGTCCAGGCATTCGTAGAAGGGTCATATTCCCAGAAATCTTTTTTGTAACCGCTGCTATCAATCCCTGTACCCACATAGCCTTTGCTGCCAATGGAAAAACCTACGGCACTACTCCTTACTCCGGCACCAAAGTTTGCCTTCTGTGCCCAGGTATTTCCAACCCACAGGGGTAGATAACGTACCGCCGGTGCAAAAGCCCGTAGGACCAGAGGCTGTAATAACTGGTGTGGCAGGAGTTGCAGGCTGTGCATTGATTATTGCCAGAGCCGTAGCCGATACACAACCACTACTGTTTTTAGCCGTTACGTTGTAGTTACCCGGTGCTACATTATTGAAAGTACTATCGGATTGATAGTTTGTATTATCAATGCTGTACGTTATTTCAGTACCTGCCGGTGTATTTACGGTGATGGTTCCGGTAGCTACCGCACAAGTAGGCTGACTAAGGCTTACCATTGGCGTTGCAGGCGTTGCATTAACCGTAGCGGCTGTAGAAGTAGCGCTGCAGCCAAACACATTGGTAGTAGTTACCGTGTAAGTGCCTGCAGCCGAAATAGTAATAGATGGGGTAGTTTGCCCACCGGGGCTCCAGGAGTAGGTGTAACCAGGATTGTATTCCCAGAAATCTTGTTTATAGCTGCCATCATACCCTGTGCCCACATATCCTTTGCTGCCTATGGAAAAATCAATGGCATAATACCTACCGCTACCACCAAAGTCTGTTTTCTGTGTCCATACATTCGTGGAAGGGTTGTACTCCCAGAAATCTTTTTTTGTAGCTACCGTTGCTATTATCGAACCCTGTACCCACATAGCCTTTGCTGCCTACGGAAAAACCGACTGCATAATCCCTTTTTTATACCACCAAAGTCTGCCTTCTGTGTCCAAACATTCGTGGAAGGGTCGTACTCCCAGAAATCTTTAGCGCCGGAGCCGAGCCCCATACCTACATAGCCTTTGCTGCCAATAGAAAAACCAATGGCTGCATGCCTTGGTGTACCGCCAACGCCTGCCTTCTGTGTCCAAACATTCGTGGAAGGATTCGTACTCCCAGAAATCATTTCTAACGGTGTTGTTATCGATCCCTGTACCTATATAGCCTTTGCCTGCCAATGGAAAAAACCAACGGCACTATGCCTTGCTCCCCCACCAAAGGTTGCTTTCGCTGTCCCATATATTCGTGGCAGGGTCGTACTCCCAGAAATCTGATCTGTAGCCGCCGATGCTGCCATCGGCCCCTGTACCCACATATCCTTTGCTGCCTATGGAAAAACCAACGGCACTATACCTTGTTCCACCACCAAAATCTGCCTTCTGTGTCCAGGCATTCGTGGAAGGGTCATACTCCCAGAAATCTTTTTTTGTAATTGCTGCCATCGGTCCCTGTACCCACATAGCCTTTGCTGCCAATAGAAAAACCCAACAGCGTAAGCCCTTGCTCCGGCACCAAAGTCTGCCTTTTGTGCCCAGGCATTTCCAACAACAGGAGTAGATAAAGTACCGCCGGCGCAAAAGTTTGTAGGATCAGGGGTTGTAATGATGGGTGTGGCAGGCGTAACAGGCTGTGTATTGATGATTGCCAGGGCCGCTGCCGACATGCAACCACTGCCGTTTATAGCTGTTACGCTGTAATTACCCGGTGCTACATTATTGAATGTACTACCGGATTGATAGTTTGTGTTGTTAATCCTGTACATTATACCAGTACCTGTTGGCGTATTTACAGTGATGGTTCCGGTGGCTACAGTACAGGTTGGCTGAATAAGGCTTACCGCTGGCATTGCAGGCGTTGCATTAACCGTGGCGGGTGCAGAAGTAGCGCTGCAGCCAAACACGTTGGTAGCAGTAACCGTGTAATTGCCGGCAGCCAAAGCAATAATAGATGGGGTGGTTTGCCCACCGGGACTCCAGGAGTAGGTGTAACCAGGATCGTACTCCCAGAAATCCTTACCACTGCCGCTCCCTGTGCCCATATAGCCTTTGCTACCAATGGAAAAACCAACTGCATAATTCCTTACTCCACCACCGAAGTCTGCCCTCTGTGTCCAGGAATTGGTAGAAGGGTCATACTCCCAGAAATCTTTTTTAGCGTTGGTACCATCATTCCCTGTACCCACATATCCTTTATTGCCTATGGAAAAACCAACGGCAAAACTCCTTACGCTACCACCAACGTCTGCCCTTTGTGTCCATACATTCGTGGCAGGGTCGTACTCCCAAAAATCTCTGGTGGCGAGCCCCGTACCCACATACCCTTTACTACCGATGGAAAAACCAACCGCATAAACCTTTGCAAAACCACCAAAATCTGCCTTCTGTGTCCAGGCATTCGTGGAAGGGTTGTACTCCCAGAAATCTTTTTTGCTGCCACTGGCATCGGTCCCTGTACCCGCATATCCTTTGCTGCCAATGGAAAAACCAACGGCATTAACCCTTGCTACACCACCAAAGTCTGCCTTCTGTATCCATACATTCGTAGCAGGGTCGTATTCCCAGAAATCTGTAGAAAACCCGCCATTAGTACGGCCTGTACCCACATATCCTTTGTTGCCTATGGAAAAACCAACGGCATTATACCTTCCTGAGCCACCAAAGTCTGCCTTCTGTGTCCAGGCATTCGTGGAGGGGTCGAACTCCCAGAAATCTTTTTTATAGTTGCCATCGTATCCTGTACCCACATATCCTTTGCTGCCAATGGAAAAACCAACGGCATTAACCCTTGCTACGCCACCAAAGTCTGCTTTCTGTGTCCAGGTATTGCCAATAACGGGGGTAGATAACGTACCGCCGGCGCAAAAGCCTGCAGGACCGGAGGCTGTAATTATGGGTGTACTACATTGCGCTAAAGCACTGTAACAACCTGCAGTAAATAGTAAAAGGATAATAAAAAATCTCATGGTGTGGCCTTATTAATTTATTGTATATAGCAGAATGATAGAAGCCGGTCATTAAGCCTTAGATAGTTTTTAGCTTTTTCAGCTCTTCCGGGCTGATAGTGGGAAGCGATTCGCCTTTAGCCATTTTTTTGATGGCCAGTTGCGCCACTTTCTCAGCCGCCGCTTTTGTAGCAAACCCCTTATTGCCCGGCATGGCAGGTACAGTTGGCTGATGGATTTTCAGCCTGCCATCGGAATAAATATCATAGCCGAAGGTGTTGTCTGCATTGTTGATGATGGTATAAGTCAGCTTCGGACTCGTGTTTCGAGTAGCAGTGGCTGGTTGCCTCTTTTGGGCAGAAAGGTTGTTGCCAGTAGTGAAGCCAAACAAAAAAAGCAATAGCCAAACAAAAGGCTTCCGCAAACCGAAACCAGCCTGCAACCGAAAGAAAAGAAGGTGAATTATCTTCATATAGCGTGTATTAAAATGGTTTTAGCAGAAGAAGGCCCGGACTTACAAATCCGGTAGATGCATGTGAATTGCACCATGCAAAAATTGACAATGGCAATGGCTATCACGCTGCTTCCAAATTCTATAAAATCAGTTACAAAAGCAAAGCAGGTGAGATTGCTTTACCGGGTAAAGCCTGTACCGTAAAACGGGAAACCCAATCTCACAATAACGGGAAGATTACATTTTTATTCAATAGCAGTTATGGGCCTGGCAAACAATCAATTCAAGCTTTGCAGTAAGACATGCCCGTTCATTCCATTTTATTACTCTACATCTCTTTTCGTTACAGCCTCCCCTTCCTTTACCTCTAATTTCAACCCTGATAAATCAACATTCCGGGCATGCTCAATCAGTAAGCCCCGCTGTGCAGTAATGCTGCATTTTTTAAACGTTACGCCTTGTATAGGGCTACCTGCCAAACCCTGTATATCGCCTACGGTATTGGTTGTACCCGATACATTAATGATTTGCACATTTCGTACGACCGGCAATATTTTCGCCGGTGGTTTTACAGGGCCTACCATACGCCACGCCATATTGAACTCAACTGCTTTACGGGTATTATTTAACGTATAATTTTTATAGGTGATGTTTTCCACCACGCCGCCCCGGCTCGGTTGCGATTTAAAACGGATGGGCGCCCAGTTGTCGGCCTCAGCTATGCAATTATTTATCAATACGTTTCGGATGCCGCCGGAGGTTTCGCTGCCCATGGCTACGCCGCCATGCCCGTATCCAAAGCGGCAGTCTTCAATTACAATATCCTCACTGGGCCGGGCTACCCGCAGGCCATCTTCATCTTTGCCCGATTTAATAGAAATACAATCATCGTTCACATCAATATAGCATTTCCGGATCTTTACTTTTTTGCTGGAATCAATATCCATTCCGTCCGAGCTGGGAATATTATGATCAGCAGTAATATTCAGATCCTCCAGCAATACATCGTAGCAATATAAAATGTGTACGCACCAAACAGCCTGGTTGTGCAGCTTCAATCCGCTTAGCTCCACCTTTGTACAATTCTGAATACAAATAAGCCGCGGCCGCTCCCAACGGCGGGAAGCAGTAGCGGCTGTATCGGTACGGCTGTTTACCCGCTGCACCCACACATCACCGGATCCATCAATCGTTCCTTCGCCACTGATTTTTACACCTGTTAAACTATCGGCATTTACCAGCGCTGCCATGTACAGCATCTCCGTTCCCTCCCATCTTGTTTTAATCTGCGGATAATCACTACGGCTCACTGATCCTTTTAATATTCCATCTTTTTCGATTGAGATAGCTACCCCTTGTTTCAGAAAAATGGCGCCACTAATAAATATTCCTTTTGGAATGACGACTATACCGCCGCCTTCCGCTGCGCAGGCATCTATTGTCTGTTGTATAGCTTTCGTATTCATTGTTTCGCCATTGCCAATGGCGCCATACGCCGTAATATCGAATTTTTTGGACTTAATAAAACGATGCGCAGTGAGGGAGATAAATGCACCCACCAGCAACAACAAAAGCATAAAGGGCTTTGCAGGTAGTAAGATCTTTTTTACAGCATGATACATCATACAGGCAAGTTTATTGACGGATTGAAGAAAGGATAAAATTTTTAATAAAGCGCTGTAAATTTGAAGCATTCAGCAGGATATTTTGCAGTAATAAAAAGCAAATGGTGTTTGAAACATGCAAAGTGATGCGATTCAACGTGGGTTGCCCCCAAACCCCCTTTAGGGCAATGTCATTAAGTTAAGGATTGTAATAGCAGCTATGCGCCGTAGGTGCAACCTGTTTGTAGAAAACAGACATCCTTGATGTTGGTGCATGCCACGTAGTGGCTACCTGATCAGAGAAGAGGGATAGCCACTATGTAGCAATGATTCCCTTTTTCGTTTTGCTTTCTACAAACAGATAGCCCCGATGGGCTTAACTTAATGACATTGCCCTGAAGGGGGCTTTGAGTTTAACCAGCGTTTTTATGTGCGAAATCCGTACAACTCCATGTTGCTATTGCTTTGAATGCCTGATCAAAGTCCTCTAAACAAATTGCATCCATTTTCCTTCTCCACTTGTGGAGAAGGTGGCCAAAGGCCGGATGAGGTGGGGGTTTGGGGGCAACTAACAGCGATCTGAATGCAAATGAATTACACACGAAATAACTGGATTAGATGTTTTAAATACTATAGTAAAAGGCCCGGGCCCTCCGGCAAGCATCATCTATTGCAGTTACCGGAATCCAGCATCTATCAAATTAACCAAACAGTAAACAAAAGCACTATGCTTTGCCTTACATTTAAACACTAAAATAATTGTTGAATGAAACCATCGTGTAAAGTAGCCGGAACAGCCATGTTCCTGGTTTGTACGTTTGTTGGCAAGGGGCAGGTAATGATGGGTGTCCTCAAAAACAAGTTACCGGCAGCTAACCCTTTTTACAGCCAAAGCACATTACCCTACCAGGCGCCGGCTTTTAATAAAATAAAAGACGCTGATTTTGGTCCGGCACTGGAAGAAGGCATCCGGCTACACCTGCAGGAAATTGATAAAATAGCGAACAACCCCGCACCACCGACATTCGAAAATACATTGGTTGCCATGGAACGCAGTGGCCGCCTGTACGATCGCACGAACAATACTTTTAATGTGCTTACCGGCGCTAATACAAATGATGTGTTGCAGAAAACGCAGGAGGCGGAGGCACCCAGACAGGCAGCCCACCAGGATGCTATTTATCTGAATACAAAATTGTTCAAACGAATTGAAGCAATTTACAATAACCTGGGTAAATTAAATTTGGATAAGGAGGCGGCCCGCCTGGTTGAATATACCTATCAGCAGTTTATCCTGGCAGGCGCTAAACTTTTGGATGCCGATAAATCGGCTCTGAAAGCACTGAACGAACAGGAAGCATCTCTGAGTGCTAAGTTTACCAACCAGCTATTAGCCGCCGGTAAAAATAGTGCATTGGTAGTAGATAACGCAGCGGCATTAGCGGGGCTAACATCAGCAGAAACAGAAGCGGCAGCACGGGATGCCAAAGAAGCAAAGCTTTCCGGCAAATGGCTGATTCCTTTACAAAACACGACGCAGCAACCGGCACTACAATCTTTAACGAACCGGGATACCCGCCGGCAATTATTTGATGCCTCCTGGAACCGGGCCGAGAAAAATGATTCTACCGATACCCGAAATACCATTGCCCAACTGGCAAAAATCCGTTCCCAAAAAGCAACACTCATCGGGTTTCCGAATTATGCTGCCTGGAAGTTGCAGGACCAGATGGCGAAAACACCGGAAGCCGTACAGCAGTTTTTTGCACAATTAGTGCCGGCTGCTACTGCCAAATCAAAAATGGAGGCGGCTGATATACAGGCATTGATTGATAAGCAAAATGGTGGCTTTACCGTAACCCCGGCCGACTGGAATTATTATGCCGAACAGGTTCGTAAAGAAAAATATAATTTAGACGATAGCCAGATTAAGCCCTATTTCGAATTAAATAAAGTATTAATTGATGGTGTATTTTATGCAGCGACGCAATTGTACGGTATCACGTTTAAAGAACGCCACGACCTGCCGGTGTACCACAAAGATGTACGGGTTTTTGAATTGATTGATACCAACAAATCCACCATCGGATTATTTTATTGCGATTACTTTAAACGGGACAATAAATCAGGCGGTGCCTGGATGAGCAATATGGTAGGCCAAAGCACATTGATAGGTACCAAACCAGTTATTTACAACGTATGCAATTTCACCAAACCGGCAGCCGGCCAGCCTGCACTCATTAGCTACAGTGATGTTACCACCATGTTCCATGAATTTGGCCACGCCCTGCACGGATTTTTTGCCAGCCAGAAATACCCCAGCCTTTCCGGCACCAGTGTAGCAAGGGATTTTGTAGAATTCCCTTCGCAGTTCAATGAGCATTGGGCATTGTATCCAACTATTTTAAAGCACTATGCTGTTCATTATAAAACCGGCGCACCTATTCCGCAGGCACTGGTTGATAAAATAAAAAAAGCCGGTACGTTTAACCAGGGTTATAAACTGACGGAAGCATTAGCGGCCTCGGCCATTGACATGCAATGGCACACCCTTTTGCCAACTGATTCTTTAAAAGATGTAGATGAATTCGAAAAAACAGCTTTGCAAAAAACAGGGTTTGATATATCGGTGGTACCACCCCGCTACCGCTCCACTTATTTTTTACATATTTGGGGAAATGGTTATGCAGCAGGCTATTATGCGTATCAGTGGACGGAGATGCTGGCACATGATGCGTATGCCTGGTTTGAAGAAAACGGTGGCCTCACACGGGCAAACGGTAGCCGGTTCCGCAATTTAATTTTAAGCCGTGGCAACACGATTGAATATGGCAAGATGTTCCGTGATTTCAGAGGAAAAGATCCCAGTATTGAACCTATGCAAAAGAGCAGGGGATTAATAGCTGAGTAAGGCATTAGTTAGGTATAATTTTTTATTCATACGTAAACAAGCGTTTTTAAATAAAGCGTATCAAGGGTTAAGATTGATGGGTATCATTGGGCAGCGCCCAATTCTGTTGGTAGCACGGACGTATATGACAATTGTATGATTGGGCAGCGCCCAATCCCTGCAGAGTTATTATCTATTATTGGGGTTGGACGCTGCTCAACAAATGCACTAATTTTGGCCACCCTAATCTACCAACCGGGTTGGGCCATGCCCAACAATACTTAGAAAATAGTTTTAGGTGTCCTTTATAAAAAGGTCAAATAGTAAACTTTATTTCGTGTTTTACCCAATCAACCCTTGATTCGCATAAATAACAATCAGCAATAGCAGTTTGACAAAAGCAGGCGTTAAAACACAGCCCGTCTGGGTGCTGATACCTTTATTCGGTACGCTGCTCTATATTTGTTTATATGTTGTTGCAACCCTTTTTTATCCGGGTGGTTCACAGGCCGACAAGCACGCCAAAGGGTTTAGCTGGGTACATAATTACTGGTGCAATCTGCTGAATGAAAATGCTATCAATGAGCAGCACAACGCGGCGAGGCCATGGGCAATGACGGGCATGTTTGTGCTTTGCCTTTCACTCCTTTTTTTTTGGTGGCTGTTTCCGCAAAAGATTAATTTTAAAAAAAATATCCGTCTCGCTATTCAAATTTCAGGTGTGTTGACCATGGTCATCGGCCTGTTTATTTTTACGCACCTGCATGATACCATCATCAATGTAGCAGGCTTTTGCGGGCTTGTTGCCATTGCCGGAACTTTTATCGGGCTTCGCCAATTACGATGGACCAAACTTTTTTGGTTAGGCATTTTTAACCTGCTACTGATAGCGCTGAACAATCTGTTGTATTATGGCAGCGGGTTGTTATACTTACCCGTCGTTCAAAAAATTACATTTCTGTTGTTCCTGCTATGGATTTGCTTAATTGATATACAGTTATTCCGTAAAATAAAATAACAGATTTAAACGATGATCATCCATCTGTAATCAAATCATTTCTCCATTCGTTTTATTATATTTTCTTCCAATGGTTACCGAGCTAAAAGATGGTGCTAATACTTATTACGCCAAAACAAGAGCAGCGTGGCGGGCATGGCTGCAAAAAAATCATCAGACTCAAAAATCCGTTTGGCTGATTATGTATAAAAAAGGCAGCGGCATACCCAGCATTTATTACCCCGAAGCAGTGGAAGAAGCCCTTTGTTTTGGATGGATTGATAGTAAACCTAATAAACGGGATGAGAATAGCCATTACCAGTATTTTACAAAACGCAACCCTAAAAGCAATTGGAGCAAATTGAATAAAAGCAGAGTTGAGAAATTGCTGTCAGCAGGGCTGATAATGCCGGCAGGAATGGAGATGATTGAATTAGCTAAACAAACCGGCACCTGGAACGCACTGGGTGTGGTAGATGCCCTTTCCGTTCCGGATGACTTACAAATGGCTTTCGATAAAAATGAAATAGCCTTAACGAACTGGAACGCATTTTCCCGGTCAGCAAGGTGGATGATACTGGCATGGATACTGAGTGCCAAACGGACCGAAACAAGAAGCAAACGAATTGAAGAAACGGTAAGGCTGGCTGCTGAAAATAAAAGAGCAAATTTTCCGGATTAATGCGTCAACTATGGTGGAAGGTTAAAGGCCTAAGTGTTTGAAACTTGAAAATTAGCCCTGAAAGGGCGGCCATATCATAGCGCAGGGTGAAGCCCTGCGTACAATAGCCCACAGAAAATATCATCAAGCCCTGAAAGGGCGTAATAGCTGCGCCTGCTATTACGCCCTTTCAGTTATACCGTTCAATTCCAAATTAAGTTGCAAACATTTTTATATGTTTGCTTTCCCAGTTGGTAAGCCCGCATTTGCTTCTATGGAAGTTTGGGACGCCAACTGTTTTTTTCTTGCCTTCAGGTTTCTGCCGGACACCGGTGCAGTCTCTGTAATTGTCTCAAAACGGTGTTTCTTTTGTTCTGCGGTTTGTTTCGCTTTTTGCGTTTCTTCTTTTTTAACTGCCTGTTTTTGTGCAGCCTGCTGCCGGTGTTTTTCTTCCGTTTGTTCATCAAAAGGCTTACCCGATTTCAGTACCCCATAAATCACCCGCAGCAGCTTATGCATCACCACTCCCATGGCTTGCTTATGTTTCATGCCTTTGGCTCTGAAACGGGCGTATAGCGTAGTAAACATCGGGTTATATCTTACCGCTGACATGCCCACCATATATAACACGGCCCGTAAATCTCCTCTGCCTTGTTTGCTGATGTGATTGCCCCACATCCCGTCGCCGCTTTGTTTAAAGCAGGGATGAACCCCAAAATAAGATGCTAACTTTTTGGCACTCTCAAAACGAGCCACATCCTCTATTTGCAGTATAATGGCTACCGCACTGTCCAGCCCGATACCCTTTATAGCTACCAGCAGTTTTACACCTGCATCCTGCTGATATAGCTCACCCAGATAATCTTTACCGGTATCGATAAGGGATTGCTGGTGCAGTACTTCTGTGGCTGTTATGCTAATGAGATGTGTCAGTGCTTTGGCCGGTGGTTGCACCGGCTGATGGTCTGTGAACTTCTTCATAATGGCCGCTGATTTTTCCGCACTGATGCCCTTTATCTTTTCCAGTTTAGCCGCCCCGGCATGCACAATGGCCTCGGCAGAACTATATTTTACCAGCATCCGTAACAACCAGCCCGGCAGGCCGTTTCGGCAATACACCAACAGCGGCGACAGATTTTGATACAACAGCTTCTCTAACTGATTGCTAAGCTGTACTTTTTGTTTGGTCCACATGCGGATGCCAGTGATAAACTGACGGCCCGCCTGGTGTTGTTCATCGGTTGGTTTAGCCCTCTTACCATAGTCCACTTTTTCAGGATATTTAGCCAGGTAGGAAGCAATCGTAACAGCGCTGACGCCATCCGTTATCGTTCTGCGCAATAAGGCATCCCCGCCTGCCTTTACTGCTCTGGCATTGAGCCGGGCTACCCACAAGCCGCTGCCACTGCTGCTTTCAATACCTTTGAGCATCGAATGCCAGTTGTTCTCATAACCACCGGTGCTTTCCACGCCACAATACAGTTCTGCCAACCCCTGTTTTTGCCATAGGTCAATTATTTTTTTTAGTTCCCGGTGGCCGGCTGCCGTATCGCTTAACTGGAACAGTTCTTCCTGCACCTGGCAGTCCCTGTCCAGCAGCATAAAATCTGCATAGCCCTTACTTACATCAATTCCCAGATACCCCTTTGTTGTCAATGTAATTTCATTTAAATAGCGTTATAAAAAATCAAGCATCGCCTTGCCTTATAAATATGCGGCATTGATTGCCAGGTTATACCACAGGCGCAACTTGAAGGAGAAAAAACTGAAAGCCGGTATTCATTACCATGGGCTTTTTCTTCCTTGCCTCAAAGTTGATTAAGACACGCTTCTTTTTGATTTTTTATGCCCCCTAAATTTAAAAAACAAACATATAAGGGCTATACAAAAGTTTTGAACACTTTAGGTTAGATGCTCATTAAACTTAATTCGCCTAACCTTCCACCATGGCCGACACATTAAAAACTAAACAATTCAAACCGGCTTTTGGGTCGCAGGGATTCCTGCCATTTAAAGCCCCGCAGTTCCAGTTCGCCGGGCGGTACCTGCCGTATGGGATAAGTTGTTCCTTTCAGGTCTTTTCTGAATACAACTCTGTTAGCCGCTTTGTCTTTGAAGTACATGTCAATGGCATCGGCAGTGGCTTTATTTACACCGATAAATTTGCTGCTGTCGTCGGTAGCGTAATATACACTTTCCGCATTGCCTTTGGTACGCACGTAATCAATTGCTCCATCTTTAAACCATCCGTTAATGGTGCGGCCCCGCACCTGGTTGTAGTAGCTTTTATTTACCTGGTTCACAATAAAACCGTTTTCAAAAGCATACAAATGCTCCGGCTTTTGATGGCGGGTAAACAGGTAAATGGTATCTGCCGTTATCTGGCTGTTGCTGGCCCATACTACTGGTCGTTGATATAATCGAAAAGCCGAATCGGTAGAAGCATAAAACAGGCTGTCGCACACGGCTTGTATGCTATCGTTATAAATACGCACATGGTGGAAGGCTTCGAAAAACCGGTTCTGCGCACTGTCTTTTCCCAGCAGGTCGAACACGGTTTTTGTTTTGTTGCTATCGGTAATTACCGGTACGTTTTTCAGCTTCATACGGTCGGTCAGTTTACCGCTGTACAGCGTATCACCGGTTATAAAAATGGAATCCTTATTCTGCCGGATGATCATTAAAGGTTTGCCTGTAGCAAAAAAGGTGGAGTTCTTACGATCAATATTCATGACGTTCGCCAGTACGGAAATACTGCTGTCATTATACACGGCACGGCCCCTGAGTTGTGCCAGCCCGTTCTTGTCATCAAAGGCCATTGAATCAGCAGTAACCGTACTTGTTGAATCAATAATGGTAGCCCGCTGACCGAAGAATGCTTCGCCGGTTCTTAAATTATAAAAGCCATCCCTGGTGTAAATTTTTCGCTTGTCTTTCGTAATGATGGTTGTGGGGCTTACAAACCGGGCTATTTCCGTGGTACTGTTGTACAACAGCGAATCGGAAGCCAGCCGGTATTCCGGGTCAATCAGTATTACATCTTTTTTGAAAATTATATCTTTCGATTCGCCGTAATACGTGGCTTCTTTACTGGTAAGGGTCGTTTGCTTATTTACAATGGTGCCGCCTTTATTGTACGAGCCAATGTGCGAACTCAAATCGTACAATAGTTCGCTGGTGCTTAGCTGTCCGCCCTTACTGTCGTTCAGATGTACATTGGTTCGCAGCACGGCAGTCCGCTCCTTTCCCAGATATTTTACGTATTGTGAATACGTATTCATTGTATCACTATCGTTGATGTGTACGTTGCCAAAAGCTTCCATTACTTTGGTGTACAGGTTCACGATGGCGCTGTCGGCTTCAATTAGTGTATTGCCCTGTTTTACCCGGGCACGGGCTACCAGTGTTACAATGGTGTTTAAGGAATCCAGTTTCTCGAAGGTATAACGGCCGGAGCCGGGCAAAATTTCCAGTTTGGAAGTATCAGGTACCGGTGCAGGCAGTGGCTGGCTATACGCAGCAGCAATACCTGAAAAGCTAATCAGTAAAATAAAAAGAAACCGGTGGATGCTCATCATACAAAAGCCCTGCCTTCCTAAAAAGCCAGGGCCTGCAAAATGAGACAAAAAAAGAATACCAGTATCTCAATCCCTTGTTAATGTGGTAGAACCAATTTCTCAATAACTCAATTCTTTCTCAATTTCTAAAATGTAAGGTACCCGCTTCCTGGCAACCTGGTTAAAATCTTATGTATTAATTGAGTTATTGAGCCATTGAGTAATTTGCTAATTGAATTTCTGTTCCTGCGTAAGGGAGTCCGTATCCAGCGGCTTCATCAGCGGGGTGCTTTTATCCTTACGGCCAATAATGGAAATATTGATGTAGCGCTTGGGATGCAGCCGCAAATCCTGCAATAACAGGTTCATACTATTAGTAGTACTGGTCAGGTTATCATACATTTTCCGGTCGTTCAGCAACGCACCAATTGAACCATCTTTACTATTTACTTTATCCACCGCTGCTTTCAGGCCATCTGCAGCTTCATTGAATTTCCGGATCGTCCGGTCCAGTTCCATACGGCTAAGGGTAGCCGTCGTTGTTTCCAGGTTGGTAAGGATGCTGTTATATTTTACTTTACTATCCGCTATTGTTTGCGAAAAATCAGCTGCGTTATTCATGGTTCTGGCCAGTGCGCCGGATTGTGCCTGTAGTAATTTTTCCAGTTGATAGGTAGTGGTAACAACATGACCGGTAGCCAGGTTGGCATTGGCCATTACACCCTGTATATTGCCACGGGTACTTTCATCAAAAACCGAATTTACATTCCGCATCACTGTATCCAGCGAACGCAAGGTTCCCCGTAAATCAGTAAGCGTAGGATCCAGCCGGTCCGTTAATACATTTAACAACCCGTTAGACACGCCGGAGCGTATAGTATCCCCGTTTTTAAAATAAGATCGTAATCCGGTTGTGTCCGCCGCATATTGTATAATGACAGAGGTAGTGCCTAATGGGTTACTGCTGATAATTGCCTCGGCGTTGTTGGGTACCCGGATATCTTTGGTCAGCTTCATTTTTACCAGGATGCCGGTTAAATCCCGGTCGCTTTCTTTTACCTCATCTATAGTACCCACCACAAAACCATTAATAGTAATGGGGTTAGCAGCCACCAGGCCCTCCACATTTTTAAACTTGGCATATAGAAAAAGCTTACCGTGGGAGCTGCGTCCTTTCAGAAAATTAAATCCTAAAACAAGAAGGGTAATAGCAATGGCCGTGAGTGCACCGACCTTGGTTTCATTGGATACTTTAATAGCCATAAATTAGTTTTGGTATAGTAAACATACACATATCTGCGCCAACAGCTAAAAACGTACCAAGAGCCTACCCAACTCCTTCAAAAGCGGGGCTCATCCCAATCACCAAAACTTCGCTAAAGGAATGTTTGTATTACGAGTTGGTTAATTACATGATGAAATTAGCAAATTCAATAAAACCCACTTTAAAAGTTTATCCTGGACAATTTAGACGGGAGTTGGAGACTATAAATCCTAATGTACAGGAAGATTAAAGTAAAGATTTATTTGAGTAAAAGAAACCAACTATAAACTGTTACGGTTCTATAGCCCTTCCTTTGGAGGGGTTGGGGAGGCCTTTACCGGTGCCGCCATAATCGGT
The DNA here is from genome assembly GCA_965246935.1 of Chitinophagaceae bacterium. Lineage (GTDB taxonomy): Bacteria > Bacteroidota > Bacteroidia > Chitinophagales > Chitinophagaceae > JAZKFT01. Next base: position 553,894 of record CBDFGC010000008.1, read on the forward strand.
TGCTGTTCCGTTTTGCCTTCCAGTTCGGCTTTATATTTCTTAATACCGTTCAGGATGCTTTGAGCCGTTTCCAAAACGCCTTTTTCACTGTCTAAATATTCTTCTTCTTCCCGGTTGTCCACAAAGCCGGTTTCTACCAATATACTGGGCATTTGGGTTCCCTGCAATACCCAGATGCCATCCCAGTCACGCTGCAGCACCCCCCAGCTTTTGCGGCCAATGGATACAAATTCATCTTCTACATACGAGGCCAGGTTATAGCTTTTCTGAAAAAAATATTTGGTGTACTGGTCGGCTTTAATACGGGCTACCATCGGGTCCTTTTCAAACAGCATCGTTGTATCGTTTGCATCCGTAGAATCTTTATTTTCATACAAACTGGTTTTATTGCCAACGGCCCTTTTTTTAATATTGTACCAGTCACGGGCCAATATGTACGTGCCGGAGCCGTGGGCGGTACCATCCAGTTTAAACCGCTGGTAAACGGGCACTTCAATTTCGCGGTAGGAGGTAACTTTTTTATGTTTTCCCTTACCGCTGAATATCGGTTTACGTTCCGTGCGGGTACCTACCTGCCGGCGTTCGTAGTGGGCGCCGGTAGCATTCAGGTGAATAGCAATAAATAAATCGCCGTTGTTCTGATTGGCCAGATCGGCCCGGTAGCGAAGTGCGGCATTAATACTATTCAACCCACCCGGTAACTCATCTTTTGTACGGGTCATAATTACATTGATCTCCGGTAACTGCTGGTTCAGCAATTCACGCAGCTTCAAACCAATTTTTAAAGCTACCCAAGCCTCACGGGTAAAGGATCCTTTTGCGCCACCATCGATACCGCCATGGCCGGGATCAACAATAATGGTTTGCAACGGCGATTTCTGCTTTTTATCTCCCTGGGCCTTTAAGAACTGGCTAAAGGAAAACAATGCAAGCAGGATAAAAATTCGTTTCTTCATGTGGGCTTAAACTTTTTTAACGATTCAACAGATTATCGTTTCCCGCCAATCCGTTTACATTTGATGTAATGAGAAGCGGGAAGCGTAAAAATAGGGTAAAACAACTGCTATACATAGCCCTTATATGCCCCTATTTATTTTTGATAACGTTTGCAACCTTTGCTCAACCCGCCACAAAGAACAGTTTTAAAAAACAGTTAACAAAAAAGCCGGCACCCGGATTACGAGCCCAAGACAGTATCCGGACAAAATCATTTGCTGATTCCATTGTAAATACCCCTGATACCGGGCGTAGGTTTCGGCGGGCAAACGACACCAGCACCGTCGTAAAAGATTCCGGCCGCATTACGGTCATTGACTCATTTGCCCTGAAAGATTTTTCGAAAGATAGCCTGGATGCACCGGTAACGTATGCGGCCGAGGACAGCGGTGTGCTGGACATACCGGGCAAAACGTTTTACCTGTATGGCAAAGCACATGTTCAATATACCACCATGGATATTTCGGCAGCCGTTATTGAACTGGATAATGCCCATGATTTATTCAGAGCGTATGGTGTAAAAGATACTACCGGCGAAACGATAGACCGCCCGAGTACTAAGGATGGCGACATGACCACGCAAAGTGATACCATTTTTTACAACCCTAAAACAAAGCGAGGTTTAACGAAGAATACCTATACGCAGCAGGGCGAAATGTATGTGCATGCCGAGCGTTTTAAAAAGATAAACGATAATTCCTTTTTTGCTTACCGGGGCCGCTTCACCACCTGTAATTTAGATACGCCGCACTTTGCTTTCCGCACCCGCAAGATGAAACTGATCAACAATAAATGGGCGTTCAGCGGGGTTACCTATCCGGAGTTTGAAGGCGTACCGCTGCCCATTGGTATTCCATTCGGCATTTTTCCGCTGAACCGTGGCCGGCATAGCGGTTTGCTGGCGCCTACTTTTACCGCTACCCAATATTATGGCCTGGGGCTGGAAGGCCTGGGTTATTACAAAGTGCTGAACGAGTTTACCGATGTAACCATCCGTACCAATATTTACAGTTACGGCGGTTATATGATTAACGTAATACCAACCTACCGACGGCGGTACCGGTATAATGGCGGCCTGAATATTACTTACCAACGTACCCAGTTCAATTTTAAAGGCGACCCCGATTACACCAGTAACAAAACTTACAGCCTTGCCTGGAATCACGCAGTTGACAGTAAGGCAAGACCCGGTACCAGTTTTAGCTCCAATGTAAATATCAGCAGTACCAAATTCAACCGGCTAATACCCAATAACAGCCTGGTCAACTTTAATAATGTGCTTACCTCCTCTATTCAGTATTCTAAAATATGGGGGCAAGGCAAGTACAACCTGCAAACGTCGGCTACGCATTCGCAAAACAACCTGAGCTCATCCTATGAAATCAGCCTGCCGAATGTGAACTTTAATGTGAATACGTTCTATCCGTTCAAAAAAGAAGAACGGATAGGCGCTGAAAAATGGTATGAAAAATTTGGGATATCATATAGCGCTAACCTGGTAAACCGTTTCACTTTTTCCGACACCATCGACTATCATTTAACCCGCAACCAATCATTGTTGCAGCACATTATTGATACCACACAGTGGGGCGTAACGCACAACATACCGATTACGCTGAGCCTGCCGCAATTAGGTCCGTTTACGGTAGCACCCAGCGTATCGTACCAGGAAAAATGGTACGGCCAAAAAAGCCTGCGTAGCTGGAATAAAAACCTTAAAAAGCTGGATACAACGGTAATACGCAGCCTGTTTACCGCCAGGGAAATCAGCACCTCACTTTCTTTTCAAACAGCCATTTTCGGAACCTATAATTTTAAAGGAAAAAACCTGGTCGCCATCCGCCATACCATCCGGCCCAGTTTCAGCATCAATTATAAACCCGACCTAGTAAAAAAATTTTATTATAATTCGCAGGTTGATAGTACTGGTGTACCTGTCCGGTTTTCCTCCTTTGATAACAGCCCGGTGGGCGGCTTTAGCGAAGGGGAATTTGGGGGAATGAGCTTTGGCATCATCCAGCAACTACAGGCCAAGGTGAAAGACAAAAGCGATAGTACCGGAAAAGCTACCAAAAAGATCAGCCTGATTGATAATTTTTCTATTACCAGTGGCTACAATATGTTTGCGGATAGTAATAAATTAAGCGATATTTCCATATACCTGGGCACTACGTTGTTTAATAAAGTAAACATTACCGCCAGCACTTCGCTTACGCCTTATAAACTGGACCGGTACGGCCGGCGTACTGCCAAATATGCCTGGGAGGGCGGCGGTTTTGGATTAGGCACTTTTAACAACGTAAGCCTGTCGGCAAATACCAGCCTGCAAAGCAAGCAGCGAACAGATGGTAAAAAAGAAGACAAAGCGAAACAGGAAGAAGCGGATACCTATTACAATGCGGATGAAGACATTATGCAAAAAGAATATATCCGCAGCCATCCGGCAGAATTTACCGACTTTAATGTTCCCTGGACGCTGAGTTTATCCTTATCCCTGAACCTGAGCAAATCGCCCAAGCCGGATTACACCGGTTTCATTACCACTACCAGTGCGAGCATGAACCTGCAGGGCGACTTTAGCCTGACACCCAAATGGAAACTCGGCGGCTCCGGCTTTTTAGATGCCCGTACCGCTAAGCTGGAACAATTTACCATGTTTATGAGCCGGGATATGCACTGCTGGCAGTTGTCCATCAACGTTACACCCGTAGGTTTATATCCATCCTTCAGCATTAATATCAATCCTAAAAGTGCCATCCTGCGGGACCTGAAAATTAACCGGACAAAGAGCTTTCAGAATACATTGTAAAGGGTAGCTTTGAAACCTTATGATAAGGCAGGTGTAATCCTGTAGCACCAACATGTTGATAACTGTGTTGACAAAACTGTACTATAAAAAGCGTATTATAAACCTATAATTATGGAAGAGTTAAAAATTAGAATTTGTATATCAATTTATATAATATTTTGTTATCGGCAAATTTAGAATACAAACTAGTGACCATACCAGACATTCATAATAAAACGGCACAAGTTTACAACTACCAAACGACATTTCTAACTCTTAAATTTGATACCCAATTATTTCGATTTGACTTTATAGACAAAAAAGAGTTCAAGTTAAAAAAAGGTACAATTGGGCAGTTTAGATATTTTGAGAAACATCCTTTACTAATCGACTACAACGAGACTATTGTTCAAATTTACATAAACTCTAAGCCTACCCATTTTGACAACTTTATTATGGACTTTAAAAATGCAATTAATGAAACTACCAAGGGTTGGCGTGACTGGACAAATTATGTTCAAAATAAAAATATAAACTTTACAGTCGACTCCTTTTTAAACAACGTAAGAACTGGTACAGGAAAATTATTTGAAGCACCAATTTCAATTACGCAAAAAGCTATAGCCGTATGTGAAAGATATAACGTTTCGACAAAAACTTTTGAAAGTGAGTTGATACAGGACAACTTTAAAGTGATTTTCATTGCAGACGATTATGTAATTGCAAAAGAGTTTAGGCTACGTAATAACTAATAAAGGGAAAAAAGGCTATTACTAAGTGGGTAACGCAGAAAATTTTTACTCGTATGTCCTCACAGAACTCCTGAATAACGAGGCAGGCTGTATTTGATAGTCTTTCATCATTTGGTTCAGTTATGTGCTTTACAATCTGGTTTTCTCAATATTGCTTAGTGCTGGTTACTACAGCATCCTCCCGCCCTACATGTAAGTGGTTGCTTCCATTCTAATAATTGCTTTTTTGTCTTTTCCAATTTTCATAAGCCAACGAAAATTTGTAGTAAGTTTGAAAAATGGCTTCGATGGAAAAAGAAACACATAAAGCAACATTTAAAGAGGAACATGATAAGTTTGTCAACAAGCTCGAAAAGTACGTTTCTACAGACGATGGAGACTAGACAGTGAAAGGTTTTATTGATGTCCTTAAGAATATTTATACCATATCAGCCGATACAAAAATCATTTCCAAAATTCTTGAAATTCACATATTCCCTCAGTTGCTACAATTTGCCAAAGACAACGGCTATAAAATCATATTTGCCGAGAAACAAAACTGGTATCCTGACATTACGTTTATAGATAGCAAAAATGATAAAGTAAAGTTTGCGCTTGACATCAAAACAACTTTCAGGCGAAACAATAAAACGGCTGGTTTTACTTTAGGCAGTCACGGAGCCTATTTCAAAGAACGGGATAAAAAAAAGAATATTCAGTTTCCCTATAACCAGTATTTAGGACATTACTGCCTTGGAGTTATTTATTCAAGAACCATTGCAAGCGAAGACTTTCCTGAAACAGATATTTACCAGGTTGAAGAACTACAGGAAGAATATGACACCCCAAACAAAAAAGTGGGTGAACGGGAGGTTACGACCGTAAAGAATTTAAAATCTATTACCTCTGTCATTAAAGATTTTGATTTTTTTGCCGCTGAAAAATGGAAAATCGCAAGCGATAAGTAAGGTTCTGGCAATACGGCTAACATTGGTTCTATCATCGATATTGAAGACCTAAAGAAAGAAAATGGAGTTTTCAGCCAATTAGGCGAAGGATGGTTTGATGAATACTGGGTTAATTACGGTTCTGCCAAAATGATTAAAGATGGCGAGCTTACAGAAATTACAACCCTGAAAGATTTTTTGGAATTTAAAGGCCGGATTGATCTTTGGGATAGACTTATTTCCAAAACCTATAACAAGAAAACGAAATGAGAGTGATTGTCCCACCTATCAAAAGCCAAGGCATCAAAACCAAATTAATTCCCTGGATTATGGAACTTGCCCCAAAAGTGAAGGGCAGATGGATTGAGCCGTTTTTAGGAACAGGCGTTGTTGCCTTTAATGCAGGCTATAAAAAAGCTATACTCAACGATACCAATCCCCACATTATCAACTTCTATAAGGGCATACAGGAGAAGGCAATTACTGCATCCCTGATGAAGCATTACCTGGAACAGGAAGGAGAGTTGTTGAGCAAGGCAAACAATAATGGTTACGAGCATTACTTAAAAGTCAGGGCACGGTTCAATAGCGGAGAATTTTCACCATATGATTTTATTTTTCTTTCCCGTGCAGGCTTTAACGGAATGATGCGGTTTGGAAGTAAAGGCAACTGGAACATTCCATTTTGCAAAAAACCAGACCGGTTTGCACAGGCATATATTACCAAAATTTCAAACCAAGTTTCAACCGTTTCACAAATCATACAACCTGAACCAAACTGGACTTTTTACAACCAATCTTTTGCAGACATTATCCCACTTGCCACTGTAAACGATATCATCTATTGTGACCCACCTTATCACGGGCGGCACGTTGACTACTACAATGGCTGGACGGACCAAGACGAAAATCTTTTATTCGACTTGTTAAGCGAAACAAAAGCAAAATTTATTCTTTCAACCTGGCACCATAACGACTGGCGGGAAAACAACATGGTCAATAAGTTTTGGAAGAAATTTAATATTGTAACAAAAGACCATTTTTATCACAATGGGGGCAACATTGAAAACAGGCGAACAGTGGTAGAAGCCCTGGTTTGCAACTTCGATACGGACAACTTTACACAACACAATCACGGCCTGACAGAGAAAACAAAAGCCGAACAATTAGTGATCGATTGGGCAATATAATTAAAAGAATTTCAAACCGCAACCAGAAGGAAACAGGTTGACCATTAGTTCAGAAAAACAAATTAAAAAAAGAAAAGGATGATGTACGGTATAACAGCCGGGAGTTCAGTTATCAATCTTTTTCAAGAACATTCAACCTGCAAAATAATGTAGTGGATACAGAGAAAATTGAGGCGAAATATGATAACAGTATTTTACATCTCTTGATCCCTAAAAAGGAGCCTGTAAAACAAAAACAATTAGGGTTGATTGAATTTGCTAAATAGACGAAGTTCATTCATGCAAAAGTTGCTTTTACACAAAGACAACTTTTGTTATGTATACCGGATTTTAATTGGCTATGGAAATGGCTTTGTATTAAGCTGATTTGCATTTGCTTATTGCCTGATTGCCCGGCACCTCCGAAATTGATTAATATTATTTTTTACCATGCGGTTACTTTATAACATATTTATACAACTCAAAGGTATTTTTCTGCGGTAATTCAAAAGCAACTTTTCCATCCTGCGATACCAGCATTTCAAATGATTTGCCGCTACCGGCTACAGATGAAAAAGCAATTCGTTTGCCGGCTGGTAAAAATGTCTGCACCGCCTTTTTTGCTTCCTTATTATCTTCTCTGAATACTAAAATAAAACCCTCTTTTTTAGTAAGGATGGATTGAAAACCAGTCCAGGCGCTGCCATCCGGTTCGGCCCCTATCGGGAAGATTTGCCCCTCATGAATTTGCGACCGGTTTTGTAGATAGGTATGAACTAACCGGCTGGTAGTAAAGCCTTCCTGGGGCAATCCGGTGGCTTCAAAAAAGGCCATGGGCTGCGCCATCATCGTAATGGCAAACAGGTAATCAAAGGAATAATTCTTAGGTGCAAACGGATCGTCCGCCGGATACTTATCCCAGCTACGCCATTTGTTTAAAAATGAAATCTGAAGATTTTGAGCCGGTACATATTTTGACAAATCCCATAGGTTCCGGAGGGTCCAGTAGGGATAATAATTAGTCCAGTCGGTGTACCGGTTTTCCAACCAAAGATTGCCATATTCATTAAAAAAATGATAGCCGTTTCGACGACCAGCCGTTACATCTAAATTAAAGGAAACAGTGTAATTAGTGGCTTGTAGCACACTATCCAGCAGGTGCCGGAAATTAATTTCCGAAGTCTTGTCTTCTATTTGTACAAAATCAATTTTAAAAGTGGAGATGCCATACTCATGGTATAACCTAATCAGGGTAGCAGCATCTTTATCCCAGTATTTATAACTGCTGTCTTTACTCGGGCTAAACCATAAACCCATTTTCAGATGCAGCCGTTTTGCTTCATCCAAAATAGGTTTAAATCCATTGGGGAATCGTTCCGGATTTGGCGTCCAGTATTGATCATTTTTATAAATTCCCTCAAATACGCCACCCTTAACGGAGGAATTGATGGAACGTCCTGCCTGCCAGCCATCATCAATCTGGTAATGGGTAATACCCAGCGCTGCCGCTTTCTTCAATTCATCCAGAATAAATTTTTCGTTCAGCTTCGCATCCTTGTTTCTATCTCCCCAGGTATTCATCATTACCATCTCATCCCGGTCTGGCCGGCGCAGGTGTTTCGCATCCTGATAAGTCCGTAAATTTTGCAACGTTTCTAATTCCGTTTTCCCACCCAGGCCTACCGTATAGCCATAGCCACGTACCCAGCCGGTATCGGTAATATCGGTTGGCAAAATGCCTATGCCTGCTGTTTGAATAGCACCATTTTTTACCAAAAAATCAAAACCGGTATTTGCCAGTTGCATAATAGAAGTTGGTGCTTCCTTTAAAATAAAAAAGCGGTCATTGGTTGCCAGGTCCTGTAAAAATAAAATGTTGCCGGAAAGCCTGCCTGGCAAACGGTATGCATTATAGGAAGTTTGCTTTACCAGTGTATTGTTATAATCCGTTACATCAAAAAATTCAACCGGTTTTACCTGCCAGTGGTTGCCTGCCAGACTCAGGTTATCCATTACCGGAAACCCTGTATTGGCAGTACTTAGATTTTTTTGGGATTCTATACCTGCAAGGTCTTTTTTATAGGAATCAGCCATAGCAGATTGAATCCATAACTGCGATGCCTGCCCACGCAGGTAAAATGTACAATTGATGGCAGCAACATTTGGGTAGATAGTAAAAATCCGCTTTACCTGCAATGTTCCCATTTGTGCAGTCACATACAGTTCCAGATGATCGGGTTGATTGGGATGATGGCTAATTTGCTGTATGGCAAACTTGCCTTTCCCTGTTGCGTTTGTATGGCCGGGCAACGAGGCATCCGGCTCTTTACTAATCCAGGGCCATGTTTTATGTTGATTTTTATCAGTCAGGCTTTGAGTAATTAAATCGCCATTATTCCATAAGAATTTTCGGGCAATGAAATTATTTTCTATTACCAATGTGTCATTCATCAAAGTTGCCTTGCAGGTTGAAATATCCTGTGCAGCAATCCGGTTGATAAAGCAAAGAATAAAGAGACAGGTATATAATTTCATAGGGTACAACGGTGTTTTGAAACTATTTCATCAGCAGCAGAATAAGATTGCTTATTGATGCGGTTGCCGAATGTTTCATGTACGCTATACAATCCAACCATCTTCAGGGATTACAGGAACTTATTTTGCTTTAAAAAGTTTACACAACGGTCAAACCATTTGTCAGGCGTACTGCTGTTGTTCAGACCAAAGCCGTGGCTGCCTGATTGGTATAAGTGCATTTCCGCCTTTACGCCTGCTTTTAACAGTGCCTCGTAAAATAACAAACTATTTTGAACCGGTACATGATGATCGTTTTCCGCATGAACTAAAAAGGCAGGCGGTGTTTTGGAGGTAACCTGCTTTTCATTAGAATATAAGTCAATCCTGGCCTGCGTTGTATCGTTTCCAAGCAGTTTATCACGGGAGCCTTTATGGGTAAATTCACCAAAGGAAATGACTGCATAAATCAGCATTATAAAATCGGGGCGTACACTGATATTGTTTTTATTTTCTATTACTACCTTATCAAAATGTGTTCCTGCTGTAGAAGCTACATGGCCCCCGGCAGAGAAACCAATCATACCGACTTTTGCCGGATCAAGGGCCCATTCCTTAGCCCGTTCCCTGATTAATTGAATAGCCCTCTGTGCATCCTGCAATGGCCCTATGGATTGATCAACCATTATTTTATTACCGGGTAACCGGTATTTTAATACAAAAGCGGTAACGCCAATTTCATTGAATTTTTTTGCTACATCGGCTCCTTCGCTTTGCATAGCCAGAAAACCGTATCCGCCACCCGGACAAATAATAACAGATGTTCCGTTTGCCTGATCTTTTGCCGGAAAGTAAGGAATGATAGCCGGATTAGTAACCATGCGTAACTGCCCGCTATCCAATTTCTCTTTATAATCAGGTGGTACTATTTTACTGTTAGGAACACCGTCCGGATATAATAAAACAGGAGCCTGCTGTGCTGATACATTTAAAGTAAGGAGAGATGTAATACTAAATAATAAGAAGGTTACGCTTTTCATATATGGAGATTACGCAATGTTAATTCATAAAAAAAATATTGTGCCCTTTTAATTGATTCAATCAATCAACACAGCGGCTGCCATAAATTCATCCACATCCTGCCGGTGATGAAAGGAGGGAATGGTATTAGCTTTCGTAACGGATAAAGCACCGGTAGCATTGGCAAAATGGATTGCTTCCGGCATTGGTTTTCCTTCCGCCAAAGCGGTAGCTAATCCTGCATTAAAAGCATCCCCGGCGCCTGTACTATCCACTACTTTTTCTATGTAAAAAGGAGGCAGGTGACGCACTCCCTGGTCAGTAGCCCAGATACTTCCCTGATCGCCTAAAGTGACAATGATATTTTTACAGCCGGTTTGAAGAAGTCGCACAGCTATTTCTTTGTCGGGGCTGCTATCATCCGGCGGCAATCCAAGACAAACCCTGGCTTCCGTTTCGTTAGGTGTCAGCACATCAATATAGTTAAGGTTCATTCCCGATAAATCGTACGCCGGGGCAGGATTTAAAATGGTAAATGCCCCTTGCTGTTTTGCTGTCTTCAATGCGTATAAAGCTATCTCCAATGGAATTTCGCATTGTGCCATCACGATGTGGTTAGTGTCAATTTTCTTCATGGCCATATCAATATCCTTTTCATCAAATTCCCGTATGGCTGCAATGTCAATTGTTATCAGGTTATGCCCATCAGCGGCACAAATAATGAACCCTGCACCGGTTGGTAAATGATCCGAAATAAAAACATGCTCACCATTAATATTTTCATCATGTAACAGTTGTAAAAAGTCTTTACCGAAGGCATCATTTCCTATTCTTCCAACAAAACTTACATCAGCACCCAGCCTGGCAGCCTGTACCGCCTGGTTGGAGCCTTTACCGCCATGGGTGGTTCTGAAATTAGTAGCCAGCAATGTTTCGCCTTTTAATGGAATTCGATGGCTATCCATTACCAATGCTACGAGATAGCTGCCAACAACCGTAATCTGTTTTTTATTCATGATTGCATCGCTGTTTTTATAAAAGATTACTGAGGCCAAGCAGAATTACGGCAACTAAAAAAACAGCCAGCCCATACCGCAGCACTTTAATTGATTTTGTGGTAGCCCCTTTCCATTCACCCTTCCAGATACCAGAAATATTACCGGTAATGATTGCCAGCGCAATAAAAAGCGGCCAGGCAATAATATTACCAAAACTACCCATTGAATTTGCTGATGACCCATACAAATAAAAACTGCCGATCCAGCAAGCAGCACTCAATAAAGTAAAGCCAACATTGCGGCCATCGAACGATGATTTGAATTGTTTGAAGGAATGACCTTTGTTAATTAAATATAATGTATACACCGCATTGGCAATGAACCCTACGGTAAAAAAAAGTAACCAAACCAGGTTACCTGCCATAGCAGGTTTTATGCCGGAAGCGATTGCTTTGCTAATTGTTTGTGTGGCAAAGGTCATCCCGATATTGGGTAAGGCCGACAGCAATCCGGCTGCAATGGCAATCATAATTCCTGAAGTAAAGGCAGGCTTTTTCCCCGGCAAATTATCAGCGCTATCCTGTTTTAGTGTATTGGCTTTTGAAGAAATAAAAATTCCGGTAATCACCAAAATACAGCCTGCTATGATACCGGCTCCCCTCCACGTAAGAATGCTTTCCGGCTTTGATAAAATTAATGGCAGCAATGTGCCCGCACCGGCAATTAACCCCATAATAATCGGGTAGCCCACACTAAGCCCTAACTTCTCCATACCCAAGCCAAAAAGTATGGCGCCAACGCCCCATAACAATCCAAAAACCGATAGCAACATTAATTCAGAAAGGGGAACCTGGCTATAAATGGTAAACAGATTGGGAAAAAGAATAAATGCCAGTATCCAGTTTAAAACAATCATTCCCAATAATGAAAACATGAACCAATTGTGTTCCCATTTCCAGTTTTTTGTAAAGCTCAAAGGCAATACAAATAATCCCTGTAGCAGCCCAGCTGCTAATAAAATGAATAAGCCTGCAATCATGTACATTAATTTTAAAGTTGGAATGCTTCTACAGCCCCGGATGGCACTTTACGCAATGCTTCATAATTACCATATTCTCTTACTTTTTTGAAGGGTTTATTACTCACTGTATTGTAGGAAACAATATAACTCCATCTGTTGAAATCTGAATTATTACTATCCGACCGATGTAGAATATTACCATCAAAAAACAATACATCACCAGGTTCCATTTCTACATATTCCAATTCAAATCTTTCGATAGCTGCCTGCAACACTTCATCATTTACAACGGTTTGCTCATTAATACGGTCATGGTTGATGCGGCCGGTTTTTTGCGAGCCTCTCAGTACCTGCAAACAACCATTTTCCTTGGTGGCTTTATCTATTGCAATGGTGCAGCTCATCATCGTGGGCATCAGGCAGCCGTAATTGTACCAATAACCATAATCCTGGTGCCATTCCCAGGCGCCACCTTCTTTTGCATTTTTTAAAATCATTTTGGAACTATACACATACACCGGTTCGCCAAAAATGGCTTCCACATTATCTACCAGCCGTTCGTTTCGGGAAAACATGCCATATAGATCCTCTTCCGCACTATTCCACATCCGCAACTTGGTTTGGTTGCCGCCGAGATCGCCTTTTACCATCACTTCCGATGGTTCAATATCCGCCCGTGCAAACTGTTTTAACCTGTCTACTTCATTTACGGTAAACAGGCTTTTGAGAATTAAAAATCCGCTTTCTTTATATTGCTGTATTTGCGCTGCCGACAATACTTTGCCTGCATGCAGGCTTACCATTTCAGTTGTTTGTAACATAATTAATGCATTTCATTTTATAATAATTGTTTCATTGAATTGAATTCTTATTCTATCCGAAGCCCAATCACAAATTTCCTCTACATTACTCACCGGTTGCTGTGAATAAGGCAGGGTGTGCTGGTACGGTGGCGGCCCGTATTCCGGGCAAATAGTTGTTGTTTCCAAACCTCTTTTCTGTTGTAATTGCCATATTGTTTGCCACCAGGTTTCGTGTGCTTTCAACTGGTTTTCATATTCCGGTGCACGTGGGTCCGGCACCTGTGGGCCCTGTTCGTAGCCAACCCTTGCGTGTATGTGAATGGCTGCTTTGGCAACTGCGTTTATTTGTTCCTGTTCTGTTACAAGCAAGCGTTCACAAACGGTTACCCAATGGCTGAAATCGCAACAAATCTTCATATCCGGAAATTCTTTTAGCAATGCTTCCGTGTTCCAGGGATTATAGGTTATCCGGCTTCTGTGGGTTTCATGAGCCACCGGAACTTTGTATTGCTGTTCAATCCTTAACGCACCTTCTATAAACGCACATCTTTCTTTAAAATTCCAATGATCGCAACCGCTCTGGCTGTTTATCATTAGCGGATTTAATGAAAGGGCTGTATTCGCTAAATTTTCAAATGAATGCAAATGCTCATCAACCGTAAGCCCGCCGCCTGTATGTATTTGTGCTATAAAATCAAGGTTATTATTTGCTAACCAGTTTGTAAAGCCATTGTGTTTAACAGCATGTAAAGCCTTCCATTCAATACCATCATACCCTTTCAATTTATAGGCGCTTACTGCCGCTTCATTAATTTCAGCAACACCCCATAAACACTTATATACTTTTAGTTGCATTGGCAGTTACATGGTTTTTAATGATGGCCTTTAACGTTACCACAGGACAAACACAGCTAAATTATTTTGTGGCAGTATTGTTCATTTTAAATTTGATGGCGCTACCATTGCTGATGATGCTGTGCGTAATAATAGCGCCGTTGAATTTCTTGCCGTTTACTTTGATGCCTTGCACATACATGTTTTCTGCCGATGCTTTGAGTGCAGAGATAGTAAGCGTTTTGCCATTACCCATATGCACTTTTACATTGGTGAGCTTTATGGATATTCTGTTCGCTGGTCATAAAAAGATATCCTGTCATTTTTACAGCATATTATTGTTTTACAAACTTGCTTATTATTCTTTCACCGGAAGGCAACTCTATCACAAGCAGGTACATTGAAAAAGCCAGCTTCGCTACATTCATGTCGATAGTATTATACCCTGATGTCAATTGTTGTTTGTACTCAATTAATTTCTTACCGGTTAAATCCTGAATGTTTATCCTTGCTAACCGGTTGGCATTACTGTTAACCAAAGCGGTTAGCTTATCGTTGACAGGGTTGGGATAAAGGCTAACCACATCTAAACTTCCGAAAGAATTGTTCACTAAAACAACCGTTGAGAAAGTAAACTTTCCGTCTTTATCCTTTTGCTTGAGTCTGTACCATGCCTTACCGTCCAAGGGTTTTGTATCGGTATAATCGTAGTCAACTTTTGTGACGCTATTCCCGTTTATGGCTTTTGAAGCAATAAACCCCAGAGCCTCAAAATAGCTGGCGTTTTTAGAGCGCTGAATTTCAAATCCGGCATTGTTAATCTCAGTACTAACCGTCCAGTTGAGCTGCACATTTGTGTTTTTCCTTACCGCATTAAAATAGGTGAGGGTAACAGGCAAAGTAGAGGCTGCACAATAGCCTACGGTAAGCACCGGGCGCCTTTGGTTACTGGTGCTTAATATATTGGATATGGCGGAGGTTGTACCCGTATATTGAAAACCATTTGGCGATGTGCCGAACTCATATATCCAGTTGATATCGGTGGCGCCGGTGATACTTCCCTTTTGCAGGTATTCTACAAATACAGCCAAATTGCCGCCTGTATAAGTGAAGGGGATTTGAAAAGGAATCGTTTTCCAACCGCCTGCGTTCCCTACAATGCTGGCTGCATCACCACCATAAACCAAAACCGCAGGGTTAACCGACCCTGGCAAGATAGTAGTCCAGTCGAACCCGGCCCCGCCAAGGTCGTCGGATCCTTCATTGCGGAGATATACATTAAGGATGCTATTGTCGGGCAAAATCTGTGTGCTCGGCGTGGTATTGGAACCCGAAATCTGAATAGCCCTCCTGAATTGCAGGCTATTAATGATGGTGTTAGCGGCTATGCCATTAGCGTTGAGCAAGGCGGTGGGATAATCTATGGCCTTGCGGCTCTTTTGGTTGCTTGCAGAAGCCTTTGCATCCAGCGGACTGAGAACGAGGGTTGCACTGCCCTCACCGGTACCAATACCTGTGCCCAGGATTTTCGATTGTAGTATTCCCCCGCAACTGTAAAGATTACCGGTAATGTTAGATTCATAGGCGCCTATATCTACCACAGAGGCTATTGGCCTGCCGGCTCCATCTTTATCATATAAATATGAATGGGTATTATCGCCGTTATTAGCCGCGAAGCTGCCGGGCAATAAATGAAAGTCAGCAACCAATGGATCGGTAGAGGCGTTCACAAACTTAGGGTTTTGTATAAGACTGTGCACGCCTATCAGTTCAATAGAAGTACTTCCATAATAAATATTGTAATCATACACAAGGTTGGTAGATGACAGGGTATTATTTGCCCTTTTGCCCTGCCTGCTTATAATGATGTTGTTGTAGATTTTTATATCGTCTGCTTCCCGGGCATAGATATCGCCGTTGTTTAGTGTGGGGCTGGCAGAGTTAAGGTAAAGGGTATTATGCACCATGTCGGTATGGTTCATCCGGAATGAATGGATGCCCGAACCACCGTTGTTGAAACAAAGATTATTTGCCACCAGTGACTTTCCGTTATAATCTGTTTTAGGAATATCGAGGATGATGCCATTGCCATCGGAAACAGTGCAGGTGATGCGTGCCTTAACATACTCCCTGTTATTATAACAAACATTATTAATAACGTAATTGCGGTAGGTGGCAGTATTGTTATCATAGTTAGCCGAATTACCGAAAGAAATACCGCTATTGCCGTACGGCGAATACCAGGCATTGTTATAAACGGTGTTGCCGTCAACAATAATATAATCGCAATAGCCGATGCCCATGCCGTTGGCGGCGCAATCGTGTATTTTGTTATTGCTAATGGTTACATGGTGCGTAACAACCGTAGTCGAATTGCCGATGTTGATACCAGTGCCATTAAACTTTGGTATAAAATTGACCGTGCCGGAGGTGCGCCTGTAGGGCAGTCAAGAGCGGCTTGCGCCTCAGTTGTATCTGACAGCGACAGGCTTACGCCGTAACCGATAATATCAAGACCATTGATGGTAATATAATTAGCGCCGGCGCCGACAGTAATTGTATTATAGGTAGTGCTTGTTGACACTACCTGGGGCGAATGGCCGGGGAAGTTAGTGTAAACAATCCGTCCTCCTTCAGCGCCAGGCCGCGAAATAGTGAAGCTTGCGTAAACGCCATTCATAATGAAAACGGTATCCCCGGGGTTTGTCAGAGCGGCTGCAGTTGGAATTGATTTGAATGCCAGACCTGGGTTAAGGCCCGAATTGCCGTTGTTGCCATTAACAACATCTACATAATAATTGGTGGCATTGAGTATTGAACACGTCAGCAGGAATACAGGGAATAAAAAAAATCTTTTCATCTCAACAATGTTTTTGAGTTTTACAGATAAAACGTTTGAAATATTTGAGAGCGATTGGCCTTACTTACTTTTTGATTAGGATTTATAGAAAACGGTTATCTCAATGTCAGAAATTTTCCATTTACTTCATACACCTGAACCCAAGAGTAGAAGCCCTGTCCATACCTTGATACATTAAAAAATATTTACAATGAAAATCAACAGGCTGTTTGCCGCCCGGGGGTTTGGTAGTAGATAAAGTGCCACCGCCAAAATACCACCTTGAGGTTTTAAGCTGCCAGCGTTCGCAGCCGCCACGCAAGGTTACGAACCGGTTGTAGCCATCAAAGCGTTCGCTTTCATTCCACTCATATACTTGGTTAAAAATAAATTGATCGCTCTGCGTTTCGGCGGCAGCCTGCCATTCCCATTCGGTTGGCAATCGCATACCAGCCCATGCAGCGTAAGCCCTTGCATCTTCTAATGACACATACACCACCGGCTCGTTTTTAATAGCAGCAGGACAACTTTTCCCGTTCCAGTGCTGTAGAAAATTATCCGTGTTGGCAGGTTTGTAGCCGGATTTTACCAGGAAGGTTTCAAAAGCACCGTTGGTAACTACCTGTGGCATGATGTTGAAACCGGGTAATGTGATTGACTGGTGATGAGTAAGCATTTTTATACCATTCACCATCGTAAATTTATAATCGGTTTCTTTGACTGCATCCATATCGGGGTAGCAATCACCTTCCCGTTGCACATGCCGGACTACAAAATGATAATCGCCTCCTTTAATGGCTAATAAATTAGTCATTACATTATTTGCTGTGCTGATTACAGGTGGCGCTTTAGGTATTTTTATTGATAAAACCCGTGCATATTCATCCACAACCGGCAGTGGGGTTGCTTCTTCTGTTTGTTGTTTTTTTAATAAGGCAATAACTTCTTTAGATGGTGCACTTTTAAACCCGGCTACACAACTTAACCGGTCAATGCTCACACTTATTTTCCCATTACTGATTGTCAGTTTTTCTCCTGTCCATACATTATAATAATCAGTAAACCGGCCGTCGGCATCTAAGGTTATCGTGACTCCGTTCAGTGGCTTTCCGGCAACGATATTCCATATCCTTACTGTTTCGTTTTCCCAGGAAGATGCGTTTACGATCGCATTATTGGTGGGCAGGTAGGGCTTCCACGAATCGGAAGTGTAGAGGTAATAAAATTGTTGCCAGATGGCATTCATTTTACGAAGGGTTTGCCTGTCTTTCGCATTCCATTTATTCATAATTCCAAACAGGTTCTCCCAAACAATCATTCCCTGCCCGTTAATCCAGGTAAAAGCCATTTGGTTTTGCCTGTCCGGGTTGCCACGTTCTATTCGTAACTGCAAATGGTCGGGGATTATCCATTTTAAAGCCAACACACCCTGGTTATTAATTGGCTTTACCGTTTGTGCCCAGGAAGAGGTAACGGCGTTGGGTCCTTGTGAAACCTGCAAAAGCGGACTAAGTTCAGGACCAACCGTTACGCCTTTTTTGTATTTATCTAACTGCGGCTGGAATTCCATGCCATAGGTACCTACGTCCATAAACAATCCATCGGCATTTGTTTTACCAATGATACCGGCAAAGGTTTTAAAATCCGAAGTATCAGATTGCCGGGTGTCCACATCCCAGGGATTATAAATCAATATTGCTTTTACACCATTGTTATGAAACTCCTTTACAATATTTGCCAGTGCTGTTACACCACCGGGCATGTTATAAAAAAGTCAAACTGATTTTTTTCGTCAATACCAATGTTGGGGTAACTATGCCAGATCATGACCGACTGAAACCCACCAAATTCCTTTTTCATTTTATCGCAGTATTCTTTTACTTTATACCTGCTCTTTTCTGCATCCCAAAAATCATTATCCCATATAAAGGCAAAGCCCATGATAAAATTTTGTTTCAGCCATTGCATTTCGGGCCGGTCGTATAGTTGTCTGTCAATCGCTTTTGATTTTGGCAAAAACATCACCGATAATTCATTGTAGCGCTTTGCTCTTGTGGGGTTTGATGGTAATAGTAATTTTAAACTTCTGATATAGATCTTTGTAATTCCGCTATCCACCGACTCAATCCTAACAATGGGAACAACTGAAAAACTATCTGCGTTAAAGGGTGGTGTATTAAGTTCTTTACTGAAAGACGAATTACCCTTTTCCGCCAGAAAATAATCCGTGCCTTGTATATATTTTCGCACCGGGTTGGCAATTTCCTCCGTTTTATATTTAAACTGAAAGTCAATATATATCTTAGCTTTTCCTGATACCGTGCTTGTGCTGCCTTCGATAATCATTTTTTCCGCAGGAGCAATGTGCATATCAAATGCTACCTTATTAAAATTGATGGACGTTGTTTTAACCTTATCAAAAATCAACTCCGCAAAATAAGCAGCCGTATCGTTAAGGTGTTCCCGAACAAATGTCTGGTATTGCTTTAAGGTTTTATACCAGGCATTCCAATCCTCACCCGGTTTAGGCGGCGGTATAACGGATTCTGTATGTTCCAATGTTTCGGAATACTTCCAATTAGAGGTACCGTCGTACATATCAAGATTTAAAACATACTGTGAAAAAGGAAGTGTCAGGTAATCGTTTCCTGCTGAAGCTTCCTTACGCTGTTTTACTTTACTTACCTCCTGCGCATGGGCAATTAAACTGATAAATATTGAAAATATAAAAAACACATTTTTCACCATACCTAATAACTTTTAAATTAGATGACCATACCGTTTACAATGCACCCATACATTTAAAAATGAAATTTTAAATTCCGTAAGGCTCTTGACATGTGTGTTTTAACAGTGAGCGGAGAAATATGAAGATGCTGTGCAATTTCTTTGTAAGTAAACTGCTGCTCGTGGGCTAATTTGTAAACTGTAAGTTGATTTGCCGATAAAGAGGTACAAGCCTTGTTTAACAATTGCCTTCGATCATTTGCTTCTAATTTATCAGTAAAAGAATTGTCTTCGTCCTTGTAAATGTATTTTAAATGATTAATTACTTTCGATTCACAACCTATTCTTTTAAGCTTATTGATGGTGTTATTTTTAGCAACCGTGTACAACCATGATTTTACAGGTACACCGGTTTTAATATTTTTCCGTTTGCACCAAAGCGTCATAAATACGTCCTGTACCACTTCCTCGGCAAGATGCCTGCACTTTACGTAATGAAAGGCAACCTGATAAATCCGGGGGCTATATTGGTGATAAATCTGTTGAAATGCCCAATCGCTGTCATTTGCCAATAATGATAAAAGATCGTTCTCTTCACAGGCGGGGGAATGTGATAAATCGGTAAGCATATCGTTTGTTTAAAATAGTATGCCGCTTTGTAGAAGTTTATTGATTTTCCGACAATTTTACTTTCCATTCAAAACTTATAAACGGTACAGCATAGCAATAAATGATGACGTAAAATTGAAGAATCAAAATGTAAATAAACTACACTATTCTATTTAAAACATGGATTATATTACCTTCATCCATACATTCCAATTAAGCACAAAATGTCGAATACCATTTTAAAAACGAAGGGTTTTGAAGGGGAACTTATTATTGATATTCCCAAAGTAGCAATTGCACAAAGTAAAAAAACGCCGCTGATACATTCTCTTTTTATTGCCCGGATGGGATATTTCCCTAAGGCTCTTCATCACTTTTGCCAACGCCCTGCCGGTATTCCGCAGGTTATTTTTCTTTATTGTACCCATGGAACCGGCTGGATACAATATAAAAAAAAGGAAATAACCATTAAGGCCGGCGAAGTTTTTTTAATACCCAAAAGAGTGCCGCACAGCTATGGTTCCCATGCCGAAAATCCCTGGACCATCTATTGGTTACATTTAATTGGCAGCCAGTGCGATGAAGCCGTCTCGGCTATTATGAATCATACAACAAAAACTACTAAAAATATACAGGCAGGGTTTTCAGAAGAAAGAAATAACATTTTCAGGCAAATCAGTTCCACATTGCTGAAAGGATATAGTAAATCAAATTTACTGTTTGCCAACCTGCTTCTACCTTCTTACCTGGCAACCTTCATTACACCTAAAAATATGCTCCAAGAAGCCCTACCGGTTTTAAATGCAACAGATAAAGCTATTTTATTCATGCAGCAAAATACATCCCGCCTCATCACACTGGAAAATATTGCCCAGGCTGCACATCTTTCGGTTTCTTTTTTTTGCAGAAAATTTAAGCAGGATACAGGTTATGCACCCATTGAATATTTTAATCATCTGCGTATTCAAAAGGCTTGTCAGTTACTTCATTTCACCAAGCTTCGGATCAACGAAGTGGCTTCCCGGATAGGGATTGATGATCCATTTTATTTTTCAAGATTATTTAAACAGCAGATGGGTATTTCGCCGGTGGCGTATAAAAAAAATGAGGTTGGAGATTGATAGAAAAATGCTGAACAAATACGGTGGTATTATGAAAGAAATTACGCTATGAGCTGTTTAGTATTTTAACAATTAGAAACCGTTAGTAGATATCCTGAATCATAGAGGAACATAAGTACATAAAAACACAGAATACATTGTTGAACCACATAGGCACATAAGGGCACATAGAAATACAGAAATACAACATAGAAAATTATTGTAGAACCAGGCAATGAAACTCAAGACTTATGTAACCTATTTGGTTAAACAGTATTTCTCACACCTGTTTTCTTATGTGCTCTATGTGCCTATGTGGTTAAATTGTATTTTCACACTTATGTGCTACGCCGATTGCGATCCGGTAAATGTTGTGTTTATATGATTGGTTATTAAAATACCAGACAGGCGCTATTGTAAAAATGTAACACCAAAACTATTCCTTAGACCAGTTTGCTACAGCGGGTACTGTTTTTACTGTTGTAGCTGAATTATTTTGCGGCAGCAGTATTACGGATAATGCATAAGCATGATCTGCCGGCAAATGCACTTCGTAGCCAACCATAATAGTACCAGGGTTTGGTGCATCGTAAGAAGTGGTTGGCGTTGTGCTCCAGGTAGTAAGCCTGGCACCCGGCGGCGCCTGTATTTTCAGAAGCAGGCTTTTACCTTTTTGAGTTAGCAGTGCCGTAGAATCATTAATTATTTTTACTGTGGCAGGCGTTACCATGTTCCAGCGAAATACAACCGGCTTTTTACTGGTTTTCACTTCATCTCTCACTAACACATATTTTTTATCTATAATAGCAACGCCCCGTACAAGTTTTGAAAGCGAATGATCATACAGTTTTGTCAGGTCAGAAACAGCATTCATAAAATCCGGCTTACGGGAAGCACTATTAATTACTGCATTTCCATCTACCTGTTGCAATCCGGTATCTATAGCTATGGTATTATGTGCCAGGTTATTATAGCGGAATACCTTCCAGCGGTCAGAATTTTGTTTCATATTCCACAAATCAATTCCTTTCGATTCCAGCGTTTCATACTCCTGCATACCCAAATCCATAGCCCATCTTACGCCGGCCGCATCCATCACAAAGGAGCCAACATCCATGTGCCCATGGCTGGCAGAGGGTGAACCTGCCTTAAACCCTACAAATAAGGCATTCGTATCTGTCCAGGAGGTACGCAGCGTAGCTACCGGATTCGCTCCTTTACCCACCCAAACATTTTTTGCAGGCACAGCTATTTTATTCATATTAATTCCGCTTCCCCAAATCATAGCCGCTGGTAGTAAGCGGTTTTTGATGGAGTCATTACCCGTTACACTTTTATTTTCTATCCAAAACAGAGAGGCATCTTTATCATGGTTAGCAAACCATAAAACAGCCGGTGCAAATTGTGTTGTACTTACGCAATCACCATAATTAAACGGTTTGCCCGACGTGCCCGAAAGCTGTTCTAAAAAAGAAGCCGTTTGCAGAAAACCTGGTTTGGCGGAGAGGCCAAAATCGTTCTCAAATGCAGTCTGCAATGCACTCACAAACATTACATTGAAGGAAGTACCATATTCCCAATACATATAACCTTCGGGATAGCCACCATCGGGTGCATACTGCTGCATCGGCAGAGCTATCGTGTTAATGGCCCTGTTGATGATGTTAATTGAAAGCTCGGGATGGTCTTCGTAAGTAGCAATAGCTCCGTAACTAATCCCTGTATTGCATACCTGGTTCCAGTTGTTTTTCACTTTCAGCCAGCCATTGTTTATTGAATCCAATGAAGGCATTATTCCATTTTTTAAAATAGCATTTTTTATAATGATACGGGAAGATTCCGGCAACTCGTTATACAGCCAATCGTACCCGATAGACATGGCCATTGTCATTTCGCCTACATCTAAAAAATGGGAAGGGTTCCAGTCTGTAAAAGCAGCAACAGCCAGCATTTCAGCTTCCGCTCTTTTTAAATACTTTTCCTGTTTGGTAATCCGGTACGCATACGAAAGATAAAATACCCGAAGCAGGCAGGTTCTGGATTTATCAAGCAAACGCCTGCCTATTTTAATTTGCTTTACTGGTGGCTGCGTAAGAACATGGTTACACTCGGCTATAATGGTACCGTGCACTTTTTCTAATATAGGATTTGCCTTAATGTTGGTTATGATATTCTTTTCCTGCCCGTCTAATAATAATAACCGGGGATGATCAGGGAACCGGGTAACACTATTTAATTGCTGCGCCCGGGTGGAGAAACAAGTGCAGCATATTAGCAGCATAATACCCGAAAGCCGGATGAATGAATTTAATTTTTTCAAACTTGCTATTTTATTTTACGCATGAAATTATCCTTAAATGCAAACTAACAGCGTTAAAAGACGGTGTATAATAACTAATCCATCATTTCCAGACCAACCGTTTTTTTCAATTCGATCATTGATTTTTTATTTTCTAATTTTTTATTATCCGTTCTGATGGCCTTCACCTGTATGCCTTCAACATCATCTATATACAGCGCAGGTCTTGCATCCGTTTCAGCGTACGTAATCATAATATCATTTAAGAAAATCCCTTTTGCATGACGTATGTAAAAAGCACTGGCTGGTATTTTTAAACCAAATGTCAGCCTGTTTTCAGGATAGCCTTTCATATCTTCGGGAACAATAGCCGGATAAGTTTTTAAAGAATCTGTGCTCACCGCAATGGGGATAGAAATACGGATACCGGAGATACGAACATCTTCTACTTTGCTTTCATCTAAACCGGCAATGATGGAAGGCAGGATGCTCCTTGTATGGGCTGTAATGTTTTGGATGCTGATGTTTCGCATCACCGAAGGCTTACCATCCGGCGTTAAAAACCTTTTGTTCACTTTAATGAAAAACGGGCTTAATACATCCGTCATCATGATGTTTGAAAAACGAATATTTTCCACCAATCCGCCATCAACCCCTAAAATAACGATGCCGCAGTTGACACTTTGTATCTCCGGTTTGTCCACAATAGCCGGTGGCATTTCCCAATGCCGGTAACCATTGAACGGAGAAATTTTGATAACACAATTGTCAACGGTAATATTCCTGAAACCGGTGCGGGAACCGGTGCCTAATTTAATACCATTGCACAGCGAAGACACCACGCAGTTCGTCACGGTTATATTTTCACAAAACCTACCGAGGTATTCGCTTTTGAAACAAAGGGCATCATCTTCCGAATCAATGCTGCAATTGGATATGGTAACATCTTTTGCATCTACATCTATCCCATCACAATTCCAGTTGACCAGGCTTTTAACATAGATACCATCAATGGTTACTTTTTCGCAACCGGAAATAGAAATGGTAACCTGTGCCGAATTAAAAACACTTATTCCTTTCAATACCATATTGGTGCAGCCTATGAAAAAAATATTTTTAGGCTTTCCATCTTTATTAATTCCTAACTGAAAAACTTTCTCCTCCCCTGCCCCTCTGATAATTCCTTCGCCGGTGATGCCGGTATATTGAGCACTGTCTGCTATCACAATGGCTTTCATATAATCCACATATAAACCATTGTGGGTAATGGTGCCGAATTTTTTCCAGCGAAGAATGTTATGTTCGGGGTAATCGGCGGGGTTATTACTCCCCTGCAAAACAGAACCAGGTAGCAGCCGCAAATAAACATTCGATTTTAAAAATATCGTACCGGTATAAAAGGTTCCGGCAGGCACAATCACCTCACCGCCGCCATTATTGAAACATTTATCTATAGCCGATTGTATGGCTATTGTAGCAATCGTTTTACCATCGGCTACGGCGCCATAATCTTTGATGTTGAGGCTTTGCGAAAAGCTACCAGGGGCGAATCCCAAAAAAAATACAATAAGCGTTAGCAGCGGCATTTTCTTGCTCATGCGGTTACAATTTTCGGATTTTAATATTCCTGAACGAAACTTCATGGCCATGCTCCTGTAAAAGAATCCTGCCTTTTTCAACCATTCCAAATACCGGTGTTGTTTTGTATTTACTCTGTGCTACAGCGGTTAGATAAGGTTCACTGCCTCTTTCAAAAGTCAGTATCTTTTTTCCATTCAACCAATGTTCTACGTGTTTCCCCTTACAAACAATCCTGGCTGTATTCCACGCTCCTATCGGGTTTACTTTTTTCTTCATGGTATCAGGCGGAAAAATATCATACAATGATCCGCACAAATGATTCGCCAGCTTATTGTCGGACGCATCAACATCATCCATTACCTGGTACTCCATACCTAACGGGCCACCTGTGGGGTAGTTGGTAAAAAAGTATTTAATACCGCTGTTCGCTGTTTTAGTCAGCATAAAATCAACGGTTAGCTCAAAGTCAGCATATTCATCAACGGTAACAATATCGCCTCCTTTTTCATTTTCTAAAACAGTGAGGCTTCCGTTTTTTATCTGCCACCCTTTGTCGGGAAAAGGTTTTCCATTGGCCTGTATCCAACCGGCAGAAGTACTGCCATCAAACAGTAAAGTCCAGCCCTGTTTCTTCTCTTTTTTAGTAAGGCTATTGTTTGTGTTTTGCTCCGCAAAATTTATAAAACTGCAAAGGCAAAATCCAATAACTAAGAATGTACTTTTTACAATAGGCATAGTAAATAATTTAATGTTTGATTTTGTCTTTTTCTTTCATGCAAAACAGCTAACTGTTATTTTGATTAATAGTTAACCTCAATAGATTACTCTCTGATCGTGCAAATCCCGGTCTTATTGTACCGTTGCTTCAACAGGATGTAAAATATCCGTAAGCAGTTGATTAATTTTTTGCTGATCCGGATCACCATCGTAGGTGTACATTCTAAAACGAGCCGTAATAGTTTGCCCTGGTACAATCATCATCGGGCCATCTGCTACCGGAGCGTAACCCCAGTAAGGCATCGTTGGATGTACCCGTATTGCCTGCGGATACCTGATATTTTGTGGAAAACCAAATATGGTTGCTCCTCCCGATTCACCGTTTATTTTTCCGGAAGCATTCACATAAGCTGCATGTTTCCCATTTGCGTTGGAGAGGTTATACATCGAATCTGTTTGAATATGCCACTGATTTTTAAAATGTAAGGAGTCATCAGTATTCCATTGTTTAGAACCCCGGAAGGCAAATTCGCCGTAATGATATTGATTCAGGAACAGGGTATCCTGTGTAATGTTTGTTTGATCAGACTGAAGATCAAATAAAAAATAATCACTAAACGTATAAACAGTCATCGTCCACTTTTCTGCCAGTACCTCTCCAAATTTTTGGCTTATATGTTTCAAGCTTGTGGTGATGATGCAGCCGGCCATGCCATTTTGGATGCTTATCAATTCGTTGTGCATTACATTCCCGGTAAGCAAATGCTGGTTCCAGAAATCGACAGGTGTATTTTTAAAAGTGGTATTTACCCAGGCCATCATGATACCATGCTGGTGCCGGTGTCCTGCCGGAAAATCGTCTGTCAATACCTTTCCTTTGGGGCTAAACAGCGGATGAATAAAACCACTTCTTGCATAATAGGCGGGGCTTCCTGAGGGTGGTTTTTCCATAGCGGTATGATAAAAAAGCAAGGGTTGATTATGAACCCGTACTTCAATGCCAGCCGTTGATTTCAGCACTGCAACGGGAAATATTTGTTTGCCATTTAATGGCAACAACTTGTACGCTGCCTGCTCGTCCGGTTGAAGCGTATCAGGCAAAATAAAAAAAAGATGCAAACTGTCAATTAATTGAACGTTCGTTGCTTTGCCGGATTTGGTATTGTATAATTTGTACAGAGATCGGGTGTTCAGCGACTTATTCAATGTTACCTGTACAGGCGTTTGAAACCTTGGGTATCCTGCGGCTTTTATATGTATTACGGTTGGCTGCCCATGAATACTATGTACACAAAAAAATGCTATTGTGCAAACCATATATTTAATTAAATAATCCATATAATTACATTGGTTACACATAACAGGGCACTACCATTATTAGATATAAAAAAGTTAGAACTGATGAAAACTCTGCGTAACAAAAGCAAGCACCTCCGGCAGTGCCGAACGCCAATACGTCCATGTGTGGCCGCCATCCCGTATCCTGAATTCATGTGGTATTCCTTTCCGGTTCATCGCAATATGTAGTTTTGCATTCGCCTCACTACGCATATCATCATCGCCGCAATCAATATACCATCTGACCGCTTTTGTTTTATCAGCAGCTACATTATCTACCAATTCAAAGCCATTGTATTTTTTGCACCAGGTATCTATCTTTTCATCCGGTAAGTTAGGGTTAAGCCGTTTATACATTTTCTTGGTCGAATCAATATCCTGTAAACCATTGCCGGTACTCAGGGGACAGGCTGCAGCAAACATATCCGGTTTGTGCATTGCATAAATAAGTGTGCCGCCGCCACCCATAGATAAGCCGGCAATGGCCCGGTACCTTTTTTCCGAACGAACCCGGTACGTCTTTTCAATAAATGGAATTAATTCTTCAAAGAAAAAATCTTCATACCGGAAGCTACCATCAATACTATTAAAATACCCCCGTTGTCCCGTATTGGCATCGGGCATTACAATAATCATATCCGATGCTTTCTCTTCTTTTATAGCCTTATCTGTAATGCCTGCTACTTCTCCAAACTGCACCCAGCCTGATTGGTCGTCACCGGAACCATGTAGCAGGTATAGCACCGGGTAGTTCCTGTCAGAAATACCATAACCGGGAGGCAGGTACACCGCGTACTTCCGCTCCATGTTCAGGATGTTACTATGCAGGGAAAGATTATCCTTTACGGTACCTGTTTGTGCAAAAGCTACGGTACCAATCAGCATCGGTAGCAGCAGGCAAAGTTTTATGGTATCAGGCATGTATTATCATTTATAACGCTATTACTGTATACATCTTCCGGTGGTGTCGGGGGAATAATTAGTTCTCTCTTTCCGGATTAATTAGTAAACCGGTAAATAATTACTGCTCAAATGCACCCCTGTCAACAGCCTTACCTGCGGGCCGGGGCTTGCCGGTAACATCTTTGGGTTGCGCTAATTCGGCAATACCGGAATTAAGTCCCTTGCTCTCTTTTGCCAATTTGAAATTTGCTTTCAGCAGATCGGTTTCAATATCCATAAACTGCGGATCAGCAATGATGTCATTAGCAGCAGTAAAAAAGGTTTGGGGCTTTGGGTATAAATTATAATCCCAGCGGATGCTCTTGTTTTTATTATTACTGGTCACTTTTCCACCGGGCCGGGGCACAATAATGTTATTCAGAAAAACAACATCTTCAGAACTGTTGGCAAATATTTCAGGGTAGCCAACAATGCCGCCATTACTGTATGTTGTATTATTAATAATATCCACATGTTTGGTACGAAAAGTATGAATGCCTGACCCGCCATTGTAGGCACTCAGGTTGTTGGCAATTAATGCCCGGCCTTTCCATTCTGGCCGCTGGGGTTTTGGTGCACTCGAATCAGTATTCTTTTTTATTACGGCAGCAGCATCAGGGTTGGTAGCCCCGCTATTATTCTGATCGGTCACATCTAAAATAATTCCGTTCCCATCACTCAGCTTTCCTATTTTTTCCCAGGCAACCATGGTTTTATTGTTCCAGACAAAATTGCGCTGTATAACGGTGTGATACCCAGGTGCATCGTCATGAGCCCAGTTGTTTAAAGTAGAAATTCCGGATCCGCCGTACCGCATAAACCAGGCATTATTATACACCTTACAATCTTCTATGGTGGTGTAATCCGTTTCAATAGCAATAATGCCACCGCCGGGACAATTGCAAACAGTACAGTTCCGTACAATTACATGGTGTGGCTTTTCGTCCGGCTTTCGGGGGCGGCCATTAATAAAGATACCATTGGTGTTGAAGAATGGATTTGCCTTTACATTTTTAGTATCTTCCTGTGCCTGCAACAGTACAATAGAATCATTGCCACCAATAACAGAAAGACCATCAATAATGTGGTACGAGCCGGTAACCTGAATACCTGCCCAGCCGCCGGGCCTGATTTCAGGATGCTGGCCGGGGGCTGCTTTCCAGGTAATCCAGGCATCCGGCTTTCCGGAACTTTTAATGTCTAAAACAGCACTGCCATCTCCCCTTTCCGCATTGGTGTACACGCCATTGCCAATTAATACCACGTCGCCGGGTTGTACCACCGTTTCAGCTTTCTGAAGTGACCGAAAAGCGGTTTGCGCTGTCTTTCCATCACTGGCATCATTGCCTGCCCCGGATACATGCCAGGTTTGTGCTGGTACTATATGAGAACTAAATAATCCCATAACCATTAAAAGAATACATTTCATACAAAGATTGATTTTATAAATTTCAGATGAATAAGGATACAGTACTTCTATTTTGATTGATACGATAAAAATTCTTTAATTATTCTTATTGGTTCTATGATGTTTAGTGTAGGCAAAGTCTAAATGAGGTCAGGTATATTCAGCGGTTGCAGCCACACTAAACATCATGTTTTAAGCATCATAAAATATATACATATGCCCATAAATTTAAAAAGACTTCTTGTTTAGCTGCTATACTTATTTCCGGTGTAATAGCAATGCCTTGGGCATTTCTTCAATTCTCCCTTTATCAACCCGTCGTTACGGATTTTTTAAACCGGTCAAATCAGATTCGACAATTATCTTTCCCGGCCCTTCTTCTTTACTTGAAGAAAATCGTTCACCTGCCTCCACGCTGCCAACTGTTTTTACATATACTGTTTTGCCTTTGCTTTTATTCTTTACCAATGTGTATGGGCCCGGACTATTAAATATACAGTTGGTGAAACTAACATATGTTTTAGGATACGATTCATAATCGGCAGCATGATCAAACTGTATCCAGTTATTTTTTAACGACGAGTTACGTATGGCAAGAAAATTACAAGGTGTAGAAATAGATACCAGCGCTTTTGGATTATCACTTATCATGGTAATGTTTTCCAGCGATAAAGGCCCCTGCACAGGCATAGGCGCTCCCCGGTAGTAGGAGTGCGACCATTTGTTGCTATAGCTGAGTAGTTGGAAAGGTACCCGCAGGCTTTTGAGAAATATATCCCGAAACACCACATTTTTTACTACTGCCGTGTGAATGGTATCTCTCTGAAACATCAGCCAGTTAATGCCGTCCAACACTTTCATTCCGGAATCAAATGAGGGCTGCGTAGTGGATGGATATTGTACATCATCCAGTTTGGCCAACACCCGGTAAATTTTTCCGTTTGATACTACTGCATCCCCATGCCGTACCAACATGCCGGGTTTCCAGTCTACCCAGGCAGATGCAACTATTTTGGAAAAAGCCCCTTCGAGATAATCGTCGGGAATGTCGGAACAGTTTTCAATAACGCCATCCTCCAGGTTTCCGAATTCGGGATTAGCACTTACCCAATCGCCGGGTACAAGGGCAATAGCATCGTCCCCGGTTTGAAAAACACCATTGCTGATAGTGAACCGTTTTCCGGGCCCTAAGTGAATGCCGTCTTTTTTGCCGGAAATCATTACATCATTTATTAGCAAATCCTCGAATGTACAAATGTGCAGCGCAAACTGTCCGTTCACAAGCCCCGAACACCGGAAACGTTCAATCCGTACATCCTTTACATAAAAAAGTGCAACATGGCCCCGCAAACCATAAATCGTACTCATGGGCAGGTCAACATTATTTACCCGTACGTCCATACCGGTAATGCTGATGTTGTGATTGTAGGTACGGGTTAATGCTCCTTTATTAAGAATAATGTGGGTGAAGGGGCCTATCTCATTTGATTTTTCAATAACGACACCTACACCAAATACAAGCGATGTATTATCGCCAATGTAAGCAGTACCTGCTACTTTGTAAATACCAGGCTTACTGATGGTGATGGTACCACCTTTGTCCATGGCGGCCTGTAGTGCTTTAATGTTGTTGACACCGGTTTCTGTTGGTGAAAATCCAAAGTCGGCAGCATCGGTAAAACGATTGCCATTTGCCGGTTGAGCAATGGCAGAACCATTTAAGAGGCATTGCAGGAGAATAGCGAAGATGATTTTCATGTTAGTAGTTTCAGGGCTTGAATGATGGAGTCTGGAAGGGCAAGGGATAGAAGGCAGTAGCCCACAGGCGGCGGATGAATGATAGAAAATAAAACGCAGTAGCCACGCCGCCGAGGACTACAGCCGGATAGCCCGACCCGCAGGGATGCCCCCACCTTACCCCGGCCCTTCTTCCCGATAGCGAAGCGTATCGGGAAGAAGGAACGAGGATGAGGCCCCTACTCCGGTCGCTTATTCCGCCATAGCTTAAAATCATCCCAGTACATCTGCAGGGTTTTACCTTGTTCTTTCATAAAGGCAACTACTTCTTTGGAAGTGTACATTTTCATGGGGTTGTAGCCGCTGAGGCCGCCGGGTGCCGGGTCGTAAGTGCAATGGGTATAATTTTTTACATCAAACACTACCTGCTTCTTTCCGCCTTGCGGCGTAATGGCCATGTAAAAACGGCCGTTGGCACTATCGCCTTCCCGGTAATAATATTCCATGGTAAACCATCTGCCGACGGGCACTTTTACAGCCGTATCATTGGCCCGCCACACCTCTTTTTGCCCGGCATTTTCGGCACTTAACGTAAAGTTCAGGTCGCTGGAAGCTGCGGAGGGTTTGCCGATGCCAAGTGAGATACGGAAGCCATATTTTTCTGTCTCAACCCACCACTCATTGTTCCAGAATTCGGAGATGGTGAACCAACTAATTTTATCAGGATAATTTTTTAAGGTATTAAAATCGGGATGCAGAAAAACCCTGACTGACTGGTAAAATTCTTTGAATGGTTTTTTGATGCCATAGATGTCGGCCTGCACACGGGCCTTCACCTGGTGTTCGGATGCTTCCCAGCTATCATTCATCCAAAACTGTAGCACGTGGTTTTTGGAGTTGCCCGGTTCAGGAATGAGGCGGGCCTTTCGTTTGGTAGAATCGCCGCCGGTATATTCCAGCATAAAATTGCCGCCATCCGGGCTGCTATCCATGTCGTTGGCCCAATCGTTTTTCCCGGCAAGGGTATTGTCTTTCCCCAAAATATCGTCGTTGGGATAATGTGGCGTAATAAGGCCGGGGCCTACGTTCGCATTCACTATTACATGAGAAGCGCCTTCGAACCCGGACTGAAAAACGAGCCCGGGTTCCGATTTGGGAATCCCCTTTTTTTGTGCCTGCAGCAGGGACGGACCAGCAAAAACTACTCCGCCGGTCACTAACCATGTTATTATCCTCATACGTATTGATTTTTTCGTTTTGCTACTCCTCACTTTCCCGTTGGAAATAATTACCGCTACCGGTCTGTTACTGCATTGTCTGCCACTACTATTCTTACGCCGCTGCTTTCCCTTCCATGGCTATCTACCGCCGTAAGTTTTATAATAAAGTGCTTGTCTGCCGTTGCCGTTTTAAATTGAAAACTTGTTCCTTTAATGTTTGCCCGAACCAATGTGTAGTCCGGGGCATTACCAACATGCGTATAGAAATTATAGCCCGCTGCAGCAGGACTTTTATCCCATTTTATCGTTATACTTTCTCCATTGCTGTCGCTAATCAGGAGGTGGGAAGGATTGGCTACTTTTTTATAAAGCGGAATAGCAGTGAGGCTATACACTTCGCCGGCAGTGGTTTTAAAAGAAATGAAGTCCTGTTTTTTTTCAACCGCTATTATTTTGCCCAGCCTGTTTTTTACCGTGGCCTGATGCAGGTTGAAATACCTGAGGCGGCAGGGGCCGCCGATGTTGGATGTAATGGTAAAGCTTTTTGCCTGGCCGTTGTTCCATTCAGCCGATACCTCAAAATTGCCTCTTGCCATCAAACCGCTGAATGAGCCGGTTTGCCAGCTTTGCGGCAGCGCCGGCAGCAGGTGGATGTAGCCTTCGTGGCTTTGCAACAGCATTTCGGCCATACCGGCCGTGGCGCCCAGGTTGCCCTCAATAGTAAAGGGCGGATTCCGGTTCCATAAATTGTCGAAGGTGCCGGTTTGTAAAAGCGTTTGCAGCAGTATATAGGCCCGGTCGCCCTCCTTTGCCCTTGCCCACAAATTAAGCCGGTGTGCCATGGCCCAGCCGGTAGATTTATCGCCCCGCCGCTCCAGTGTTTCTTTGGCAGCGTCCAGCCAGGCAGGGGTATTGGCATTGATGATAGTGCCGGGGTAAAGCCCCACCAGGTGAGAAATATGCCGGTGTTTGACTTCGCCTATTTCGCCATAATAATTTTCTTCCCGGTATTCTTTTACCTGGCCCGACCAGCCAATTTGTACCGGGTCGAGGCGGGGCAATTGCGTTTGCAGCAGCGGCAACACGGCACTTTTATCGCTAATGATGGCGGCGGCTTTCAAGGCATCGTTGTGGCTTTCGGCTATCATTTGCTGGTCGAAGGCACAGCCGGTTGTTTTATAATAGGCTCCTCCCTGCGATTGCTCCGGTGAGTAAGATGGCGATGCCAGCAGCAACCCTGCGGTATCTGTTACCACCCTCAAAAGAAAATCGGACATCCCTATAATAGCAGGATAGCTTACCTTTTTCAGCAGGGCTACATCCCCCGTAAACGCATAGTAATCCCAAAACATTTTGGTAGTAAGGCCCCCGGTTCCCGGCCCCGAATGGTTGCCCGGCCCGCTGATGTTGTAGGCACTGGCGCCGGTTCCTATCGTCCAGCCATTGGCGCCGCCGGCCGGCGCCAGCATGGCGGTATTATTTTTTGCAATGTATTGGGTAGCTATTTTTTGAGCAGCTGCCCGGTAGGCCATATTGTAATCGGCAAACGACTGAAAGAGTTCTGCCAGGTTGGTATTGAACACCGGCCAGTAATTCATTTGAATGTTGATATTGTGCCAGTAACCCCCCGTCCATGGCGATACATCGTACTGGTTCCAAACACCTTGCAGATTGGGCGGCAGCGTACCCGGACGAGATGAACAAATGAGCAGGTAACGGCCATATTGAAAGTATAATTCCTCCAGGTAGTGGTCAATGGCGCCGGCTTTGTACCGGCTCATCAGCTGGCTGGTGGTTAACGGAGAGGGAGCAGAACCAAGGTTGAGATTGACCCTTGAAAACAGGTTGCTGTAATCTTTTTTATGAGCAGCCAGCAGTTGCCCATACGTTTTTTTAGCGGCTGCTTCCATAATGGAGGATACGTGATTATGCGGCGACGAGGTATCCGTTATTTTTTTATAGCTGTTGTTTTCCAGAAATACGCTGCTTTCTAATTTGTAATTGGTACCAACGGCCACCAGGATGAGGGCAGAATCGGCATTGCTAACCATCAGTTTGCCCTCATCTCCATCAGCATCGTTAGCTTCCTGTAGCGTTCCGCCAAAAGGCACTACTTTAAACTGACCTTCAAATAAGATGTTCAGGTATTCCAGCTTACCGGAAAGCGTAATGAGGTCATTCCGTGCAAACACTTTTCCCGTCCGGCCATTATTGTGGGAGGCAGCTCCAAATGGCTTTTTGTAAGGAATCTGCGGCCGCAACGTAAAAGACAGCTTACCATGCTGGCTGGCGGTTAGTTTAATGACTAAGACTTTATCGGGGTAGCTGGCAAAATATTCCCGCTTATAGATTATGCCATCTGCATCATATTTCACGGTGGACAGGGCGTCATCCAGGCATAAGCTGCGGCTGTAACCGGTTGGGCTGGTGTGGTTGAAATCAATGTACAGCTCAGCAAAAGCGGTAAGCCCTACGCCGCCATACAGACTTCTGGCAGCCATGCTGTTTTCCGTAAGTTGTACCCGCTCGGTATCGGTGCGGCCAAATATGGCTGCACCCAGGTAGCCATTGCCAATGGGAAGCGACAGGGATTCCCATGCCGGGTCAAATGGGGTAGCTTTTACCAAAGCCTTTTCGTTCAGCGAATCAAAATTCGTTACCGGAAGAACGGGCACCGGTTTATCGTAATAAAGCTGGTATTGCTTTGGCAGGTGCTGGGCAAGCAGCGGTAAAAAAAATGCCATCGGCCCGGTCCACAGTAAAAGAAATATAATTTTACCTTTCATGAAGTGCTGTTTCAGCTAAAGCGTAGGATGGAATTTTAATCGCAACTGATAAAGGCATTGTTTCAATCCGGCCATTTTATTGTAAGCATCCGGCCTTTTGTAGTAAGCGTTGTTTGTTGTTTTATCACTTTGCTGCCCTTTGTTACCACTATTTCATAGTCGCCGGTAAAACCCCGTACGGTGTACATTCCGTTAGTGCCGGTTTGCCCGTCAGCATCGGTATGCCAGGTGTGGCTTACCAGTTCCGTAAATGCTTTTCCGTTGGCCCGCAGGTTCCAGTTTTTGTCCCACAAGGCCGCTACGGGAAACCAGTGCTGGCCTTCCCAAAAGCCCCACTGCACAAAGCCTATGGCGGCTGGATGGCTATACACTACCGTCAAGAAATCCCGTAAGTAGCGGGCTTTAAAATCATCGTCATTGCTATTAATATCGAACTCACTGATTTGAATGGGTAACCCCAGTTTTGCAAAGTAATTCAGCCGCTCCAGCACTGTTGGTATGGGTGGTGGTGTGCCTCCGATATGGCCTTGCTCACCAATGGCATCAATAGGTGCACCGTTCTCCTGCAGGTATTGTACGTTCTTAAAAAAAGCTTCACTTGCTGAGCCGGGGCCTTCGCCATGAAACATGGTGTAATCGTTTAGAAATAGTTTTACACCGGGTGTATTTTTTCGGGCAGCATTAAACCAGTCCACCATCGCATGACGGCCCAGCAACTTTAAAAAATCATCATGGGCAAAGGGTTCGTTTATTACATCCCATTCTGTAAAAAATCCTTTCAGGGTAGTCGTTTGTTCATCAATTCTTTTGAGGATGGCAGCCCGTAAACCGGTCGTATCATTCCGGAAATGAGCGAAAGAAGTTCCGGCATGTTGCCACGAAGGCCATACCATTACATGCCCCCGGATAGGAATATGGTGAGACTTGAGCCAGACAATACCTTTTGACGTTTGACTATAATTAAACTTGTCCCAGTTCTTGGATTTAATTTCATTTTCCAGCACCACCTGGTTAAAATATTTCAGCAGCGTATCCCGGTATTTTTGAGAGTCGGTACTGGTAGAATCCAGCAGCCGTTGTGAACTGGTGGCCGTGCCAAACGTAAATGCGTTGCGAACCATGTGTACCTGCACATCAGCGCCGGGTAAAGGTTTCCCTTTTGCATCCATTACGGTAATGGCTAAATCGCCTTTGCGGTATTGCTCAATGCGTTCGGCAGCAGCCTTGCGCCAGGGGGCAGCAGGCTCATCGCCTCCATAGCGGATAACAGAACGGGGCAGGTCAGCCAGCTTTACCCCAGGCCCGTAATTCATACATGTTACCGGCCCTAATTCAAAACGTTGCGGATACGTATCAAACTGAATGATGAGTCTTGCATCCCCGGGCTTTACATCCTGTTCCATTACGAAAGGTATACTGGTTTCAGCCCATTCAGATCCAATGGAAATGCCTCTTTCGAGATGGGGAGGCCACGTATATTTACCATTGACCAGGTTATCAAATCGCAGTTCTACAAACGATTCGCCGGTTTCCCGTTTGCTTTGTAATGACCGGGCTTTGAAAGAAACCCATAGTACATCGCCTTTATGTAAAGATGTTTCGAGAAGCGATGTGAGACCTCCCTCTTTCTGCCCTGCTACCGGTGAATGATAAGTATTAATGAGTAGTGCATTGGTAAAGGGCTGGCCGGTAACGGGAATGGTTTGAATAACCGAATCAGCCAATCCGGAGCCATAGGGCTTCATAGCATTGATACTGGCAGGAAATAATAAATTGCCTGCAGGAGGTTGTGCGTAAAGATTATTTAGGTAAATAAAAAAGGCAATGAAAAATAGTAGGTATTTATGCATATGTATCCCTCTTGATTGATGTCAACAATATTTGAAAATGCAATCACAACTCGTTGGAATTTCATTCCTGAACAGTCAATGTTGTCTTTATAAAATCTACTGATGATTTTCCCACCATGATATCAAATTCACCGGGTTCCACCGTGTATTGCATGTTGTAATTCCAAAAAGACAGTTTTGATTTATCTATCTTAAATCTCACTGTTTTCGTTTCACCTGGCTGAAGCGTAATCCGTTCAAAACCCTTTAATTCTATTACCGGCCTGGTAACCGAAGCTACTTTATCATGGATGTACATTTCAACAATCTCATCCCCTTTCACCTTGCCTGAATTGGTTATATCTACAAATGCTTCTACCGTTTGCCCAATGGATACTCTGCCGGTAGATAATCTTAAATTGCTATAAGTAAAATTGGTATAGCTCAATCCAAAACCAAAGGGATACAGCGGCAACACATCCTGTGAAACGTAGTTATGAAACTGGGCAGAGGGTTTGTGATTATAATACAGGGGTAACTGCCCGGCTGATTTAGGAATGGTAATGGTCAATTTACCGGAAGGGTTTATATCTCCGAATAAAATATCAGCAACGGCAGTGCCTGTTTCCTGCCCCATATACCAGCCCTCCAAAATGGCAGGAACATTTTTAGCCGTATAATTAATGGATAAAGGCCGCCCGTTCATTAAATACACAACTACAGGTTTACCGGTAGCCATCATTGCTTTTACCAGGTCTTCCTGATCGCCAAACAGGTCAAGTGTTTGGGCATCGCCAATATGTGTTTTGCTCCAGGCTTCACGGGTCAGGTGCTCGGTTTCGCCTACTGCCACAATAATGATGTCTGCCTCCTTAGCAACCGCAATAGCTTCATTAATCAGTTGTACATTTTCTGCATGTGAAGTAAAATCCACCTTATCCGACTGCCAGTTAGCATAGCTCTGGCTCAGGTTATTCACGATTTTACAGCCTTGTGCAAATAATACTTCGCTGCCGTTGCCTACCTTATTTTTAATACCATCTACAATCGTAATTTTCTGGTACGGCTCACCGGAATAACCACCCGTAAAAACATTATTGGAACAAGGCCCGACTACTGCAATCTTTTTGTATTTGCCTTTTTGAAGCGGCAGTAAATTGTTTTCATTTTTCAATAACACAACAGACTCCTGTGCTGCTTTTAATGCTACTGCTCTTGATGCCGGGGCTTTACTAACGGCTACGGCATTTGCCTCATCCACATACGGATTTTCAAACAGGCCTAATTGAAATTTTAAATACAGTATCCGGTAAACGGCACTATCAATATCAGCTATTTTCACTTTCCCTTCTTTCGCTAATTCCGGTAAATAATTGTAATAATTTGCTTTGGGAAACTCAAACTGAACACCGGAATTAAATGCTTTCATAGCTGCCTCTTTTTTGTCTGCAGCTACCTGGTGTTTTTCATATAACTGAGAAATACCATCGTAATCCGAAACAATCATTCCCTTGTAACGCCACTCGCTCCGCAACACATTTTTCAATAACCAGGTATTGTTATGGGAAGGGATGCCGTCAATTTCATTATAAGAAGGCATCACGGCCAATGGCTTCGCACTATCGATTACCACTTTAAACTGCGGCATGTGAAATTCACGAAGTACCCGTTCAGAATAATTAGCAGGCCCCTGGTTAATGCCACCTTCGGGCTGGCCATGGCCCACAAAATGTTTTAAGGTAGCAGCTACATGGCCGGCGCCAATAGAACCATTATCAGATCCCTGGAAACCCTTTACGGCCGCCGTTCCCAGCACACCATTCAGGTAAGGGTCTTCTCCGTATGTTTCTTCTACCCGGCCCCAGCGTGGATCACGGCACACATCAATTACCGGCGACAATACATGATGCGTACCTCTTGACCGCATTTCATTGGCTGCAATGGTGTACACTTCCGTGAACAGTACCGGATCCCAGGAACAGGCTAATCCAATAGCCATCGGAAACGAGGTAGCTTCCGGTTTCATCAGGCCATGCTGTCCTTCATCTACAAAAAGGGCCGGGATGCCCCACTTTGTATTTTCAATTAAATATTTCTGAATCCTGTTTCTGGTAGCAACGGTTTCTCTAATGTCTGCGAAATAGGGTTGTACACTATTTACTCCACTACCAAAAACAGTTTTTGCCCTGGTTACATCCGAAAAAAATTTGCTGTCAAACCTGTCCGGATTATTATCCCAAACAGCCATCAGCTGATTCACTTTTTCTTCCAGGCTCATTCTTTTAATTAAATCCATTGCCCTGACATTATCAGAAAGATGTTGATTCTGATAGGGGAGTCCTTTTACAGGTTGTGCATGGCTAATAGTCATTAACACAGAAACAAAACAACAGCAGAAAAATATAATTGATATGTTTCTCATATAGTTTTTTTTAAAATTGACCAGTTCTGAAACTATTTACTGTTATTCTTTTCAATTGCCCTGCATTTAATTAGCTCTTTTATCATTAGTTGTATTTTATGTGTCACAGGGTTACATTTTCAGTTGTGGTAATTCACGATATCAGCTAACAAAGAAACCACTGCATACCTGTTGAATAACTGCAAGTCACTCTATTTTACCATATAGCCTGTATTCTTAATTATTGATGATGTCTTTGCCCTTTCCCCGGTACAGATCAATCGGCTCGTTAAATTCTATTTTCACTACCGTAATGTTGTCATCCAAACCGGCATGGGGAACAGGTATGGCCAGGATAGGCGGAATACCTGCCCAGGAAGCACCGCTCAGGTATTTATATTTCAGTTCAACGTCAGGCCTGCCAACGATGCTTATTTTTTTTATGATCCTGTTTCTTATTCCTTTAATTTGAATTTCATCCTTAGGATCGTCTAAAAGATACAGGTAAAGGCTTTTATTATCGGGGCTTAACGAAGTAGGGCCGTAAAAATGACCGGAGGCAATACCCCGCTTTGTTTCGTACACCGCATCTTCATGTGCCTTTACCCATTTGCCGATTTCTAAAATACGTTTTTCCTGCTCCGGCTGAAAGCTGCCATCCGCTTTAGGGCCAATGCCTAATAATAAATTGCCGCCCATGGAGATACATTCAACCAGCATCCGTAATACCTGCCGTACCGGTTTATTGTCAGTATCGGATAGTACGTAACTCCAGTCGTTGTTCAGGGTTTCGCATAGTTCCCACCTATCGGCAGGGGGTACTACCGGCATACCCCTCTCAGGTGTTTCATAATCGCCGTAATTGCCGATACGACCGTTAACGATCAACGAAGGATGTTGCTGTATGAGCCTTTCTTTCAGGGCTTTTTCGCCCCACTTAAAATCCCCGCCATTGGGGTACATGAAATCGAACCACAGCAAATCAACTTTGTAATTATTAACCAGTTCATCAATCTGGTCATCGTGCCGTTTGATGAACCTGTTCCAGG
This sequence comes from Chitinophagaceae bacterium, assembly GCA_965246935.1. Classification (GTDB taxonomy): domain Bacteria; phylum Bacteroidota; class Bacteroidia; order Chitinophagales; family Chitinophagaceae; genus JAZKFT01. The sequence goes on from CBDFGC010000008.1 coordinate 594,297, forward strand.
TAGCGGCCTCTGTAGTATTGAACTTTTTTTGACCATAGTAACCTTCTTTGCCTTTGCTGTCCCAGTTTTTCTGGAAATCATATTTCACTTTTTGCGCCTGTTGCAATTCACTAACCGTCATGTTTTGCGTTAGCGTCATGTAGCCCGGCGCCGACCAATCCACATGAGAGTAATAAAGCCCCACTTTTAAACCAGCTTCATGCAGGGCATCACAATAAGGGCCGATCAAATCTTTTTTGTAGGGGCTTACACCTTGCATGGAACTGTTATTGGCTTTGGTAGGCCATAAAGCAACACCATCGCAGTGCATGGCGGTAAGCACGGCATACCTGGCCCCGGAGGCTTTAAATAGTTGTGCCCATTTGTGAGGATCGTAATTAACAGCAGTGAATTGTTTGCCTTGCGCTATGTAGTCCTGCTGCGCTATTTTGCCGCTGAATAAAGGCCAGGAAGCCCCGTCTTTTCCTACAGAATATACGCCCCAGTGAAGAAAAATACCAAACTTTGCCTGTTTAAACCAATCTAACCTTGCTGAATCATTTGATAATACCGGAAGCGTTTGCCCCGGAGCATAGTGATAGTTTACAGCCGTCAATAAATAAGCAATAAATACTTTTTTAATGTTTATTATAGCCCAAAAATTTGCTTTCATAAGTATTTTAATAAAACATAAGCACTCACTGTAATATCAATCTTACCGGCTGTATAAAAACGATCCTATCAAAACATAAAAATCCAATAAATTCAATTCCATACATCAGTTTTTAATCACCTTCGTAATCAGGTTTTCACCTGATGGCAATGCAATCTTTAATAAATAAACAGAACCTGTCAGCCTGGAAACATCCACATTTATTGTGTTTAATCCCGTTGTTAACTGCTGGCTGAACCTATTGACCATCCTTCCGCTTACATCCTGTAAACTAATCGTTGCAATTGTGTTTATTCCGGCAACGGTAATGGAAGCGGATAGTTTTTCGCTGACAGGATTGGGGTAAACACTAACCAGGCTTAGCTGTTTAGCTTCATCAGAAATAAGAATGATACGTGAATACGTTCGTTTTCCATCTTTATCTTTCTGCACCAGCCGGTAATAGCTGATACCTTTTATCGGACTCAGATCTGTAAAGCTGTAGTCTGTAATAGCTGATGAATTGTTGTTTGCCGCCCTTGTACTAATAAAATCTATTGGCTCAAAGTAAGAACCGTCCCGGGAACGTTGTATTTCAAAACCGGCATTGTTGATTTCGTTGGTTACCTTCCAGTTCAGGTACACTTTCTGCCCTGCCCTTGCGCCACTAAACTGCAACAGCGTTACCGGTAATATCAGGTTACTGCAATAGCCTACGGTAATGATGGCTCTTCTTTCGTTGTTGGTAGTTAGGTTGTCAGAAAGTGTGCCGGTGGTGGCAGTAGCTTTGGTACCATACAGCCGGTTTGCATTTATGGCTGTGTTGTATAGGGGTTGGCTGCCACCATTGTCATATACCCACCCAACATCTGTACCACCGCTTACACTTCCCTTCTGTAAGTACTCCACATACAGGCCTAAGTTGCTACCAGTGTAATTAAAGGGTGCCTGCAAAGCAACAGTCTTCCAACCACCGCTGCTGCCTACCAGTGGGGATGCCTCACCGGCATACACTAGTACGGAAGGATTAGCTGATGAGGGCAGTACAGTGTTCCAATCAAGGGCTGCCGAAGTAAAAAAAGTATCAGCTTCGTTGCGTAAATAAATTTTGATAATACTATTGTCCGGAATGGTTTGGGCGCTTACCACCACCGGCGAACTGCCCGGCACATTTACGCCTCTCTTGAATTGCAGGCTGGTAATGTAGGTATTGGCAGGAACGGTATTGGCGCTAAGCAAAGCCTGCGGGTAAATAATGGCATGGCGGCTTTTATAATTACCACTACCTGAGCGGGTATCGTAAGGGCCGTAATAGCTACCGGCACCCGGTTCACCGGTACCGGTACCGTTGCCCAGTACTTTGCTGGTAACTGTTCCATTGCAATCGGTCTGGTTGCCGGTAAAGGTAGTTTCGTAAGCACCGATGTCTGCAACGGATGCACCTGGCCTTGGATTGCCGTCTTTATCAGTCGGGTAAGTATGCGTGTTGTCACCGTTGTTAATGGCCAGGCTGCCTTGTTGCAAATGAAAATTAGCGGTGAGCGGATCAGTAGTGGCGCTTACGAATTTGGGATCCTGGATAAGGCTGTGAGCGCCTACTGCATTTACAGCCGAGCCACCATAATACACATTGTAATCCATCACCAGGCTGGTATCGGTATAAATTCCGGTTACGATTTCACTGGATCTGGAGACCATGATATTATTATAAATCTTTACATCGTTGGTATTCCTTGCATAAATTTCACCACTGTTTATTTCGGGGCTGGCAGAATTAAAATAAGCCGTATTGTTAATAATATCCATGTGATTCATTTTAAAGGAATGGATACCCGAACCACCATTATTGTAGGAAACGTTATTAGCTACCAGTGTTTTACCTACATAGTCCGGTTGTGGCACATCCAGTATGATTCCGTTGCCATCCGTGATCTGGCAAACGGCACGCCAGGGTACATACATCCGATTGTTGTAACAGGTATTATTCCGCACAAAATTTTTATAGGTGGTCGTATTATTATCAGAGTTGTACTGGTTGTTGAAGGTCATGCCGCTGCAACCATAAATGGAATACCAGGCACAGTTGTAAACGGTATTGTTATCATAAGTAATATAATCACATTGGTTCATAGCAATACCACCGCCGCCGCAATCGTGCACGATGTTGTTGCTAATAACAATGTGAGTGCTGCCGGTAGTTGTACCCAGTGATCTGCTATCGCCGGCAATGCCGTTCTGATTGTATTTATTAAGGGGGTTTTGCGAAGTGGAGGCGCTGCCTGCTACCGGGCAGGTAAGTTGGTTTTTAGCAGGCATAGTGTCAGCAGCCAAAGACATATTTACGCCCCAGCCTTCTACCTCCAGTCCATTGATAGTAATATAAGAAATACCCGGCGCTATGCTAACCAGGTTATAAGAGTTAATAGTCGCCTTTATTTTAGGCGTATGGCCCGGATAATTGGTATACACAATGGGGGCTCCGTCACTACCAGACCTTCCGATATTCAGGATGGTTCCGGTACTGGTATAAACACCGTTTAAAATAAAAACGGTATCACCGGGGTTAGTAAGGTTGGCTGCCGTTTGGATGGTAGCAAATGCAGTAGCAGTTGAGAGACCGCTGTAACCGTTGTTGCCATTAACGGCATCCACATAATAATTGGTTGCATTGGCGTAGTATATCGCAAGAAAGCTTATGATCACAAGAACTTTTTTTCTCATACAATAGTTGTTTGAAATGTTATTGAAACAATTTTCGGTAGCAGGCAAATGGTTAATACACAAATGCGGAAGCCCCTTTTTATCATACAACCTGGAATGGGAAAAGGAGTAGGTTATAGAAAATTAAATAATAGCAAGACCCAATTTCAAAAGAAGTACATTAATTATTTACGCTATTTTTTTTCAACCAGGTGGTCACTACACCACCGGTTTGGCTGGCATCGGCATAAGGAACCAAAACAATCGGTTCTGTTTTTCCGTTCACCTGTGCCATTACTTCATATGCCTGTGTACCAACCCATTTTTGGGGCAATGCCTTATTCCATTTTTGCAATTGAATATTACCCGGTATTTGTATATTTTCAGCCGCTGCTGTATTCAGATTTTTATCAAACACCAATACCTGCGGGCCACGCTGAAAAGCAATGGCGCCGGGATAACTGATACCCCCATCCACCAGCTTTACGGGCATGGTAAAATGTACATTTATTTTATCGCCTTTTTTCCAGGTTCTGTTAACGGATTGTACGGCGCCATCCACATTCTTTTGCGCTATTCCATTTACAGCTATGGTAAAGTCCTCCGCCCAATAAGGCTTACGTAGTAATACGTTGAATGCTGCGCTTACAGAAGGGTTTACCGTAATGCTAATGTCGCCATCCTCCGGGAAATTGGTAGTGGTTTCAAAAGCTACCTTGGTATGCACTTTATCGTCAAGTGTAGTCTGGTATACGCCGGGTTGATAAAAAAGAAAAGAAGGGCTACCCTTCATTTTTCCATTGGCAAATTGCGGAATCATGGCTATTCCCCTGGGTACGCTTGATAAGCAACAGGTAATATTGCACCCATAAGGTTTTATTCCCATCAGTGGCGTATAATAACTGACGCAACCCGTCTCCGGATTTTCGGCGCCGGTTAAATGATTGTACACGGAACGTTCCAGTTCATCTACGTATTGCATGTTGCCTGTCAGGCCCAGCATCTGGTAATTGAATTGCAGCCAGGTGGTAGTTACGCAGCCCTCGCCCATATTATCTTTCGGCCCTGCGGGAAGCACATGATCGTCCTGGAAATGCTCCGCAGAACTGGCAGTACCTGTGATGTATAACCGATTAGCAGTTATATCTTTCCAGGCGTTCATCACCGGTGTCAGAAATTGCTGATCGTTTGTAATCCGATATAACTTAATCAGCCCCACCAGGTTGGATAACATTTCATAAGCCTTGGCATTTGCCGTTTTATCTACCCGGCCCACGGAGTCAAGTGTGGCAATTATTTTAGGCCCGTTCTTTTGATCAAAGCTGGCCGTGATGTAATAACAAAAATTCAAATATTTTTTGTTGCCGGTGAAGCGGTACAAGTCGGTCATGGGGTCTAACACGCTGGTGGCAGCCATGCCCACATGCGTACCGGATTTAATAATATCTAACTGCCCGGCGCCGGTGCCAAACGTGGCGGACAGTAAATCGCCGATTTTTTCAGCAGCCGTTAATGCAGGTTTATAGCCCGATAACTGATAGTAACTCAGTAAGCCGATCAGGTTGTATTTATGGCTCCATACATCCCAGCTTGTCCAGTGGCTGGCACTATCGTAGGTGCCCATGTAGCCATTGCCCAATTGCGAAGCAATTAATTGCTGGGCCGTACGGTCAATCTGGGTTTTAAGGGCAGCGTCGCCGGTATTTTTATAAGTGTTGCAGGCAGCTTCTAAAAACTTACCTACATGCTCGCCAATCCAGGGATGCACACCGGGTTTGTTGATATAGCCTGCAAGAATCGCTGTTTCATCCACCTGGTGCAAACGCTCATCCTTGTTGGCTTTCAGCCGTTCGCCCAGCCAGCCTTTAATTGTCTGTTGTTCCAATGCGGCAGGCATAAAGTAATCATTGGCCTTATTAGCTATTATCGGGGCAACCGGTTGGTATGCGATGTTCTGATAGCCCAGTTCCGTATTCCACTGAGCAGTATATTGGTATTCGGGAATTGTAACGGTATAAGTAATTTTAAGAAATGGCGAATTGGATTGAAAGGGAAAATGAAAGTTATTTTCGCCGGGCTGAAGTGTCGCTTTTTCAGGTGTTGATTTTATTTTCTTACCCATCGCATTATAAAAATCGGCCATCAAATTGGCGGTAACCGCCTTCGATGATTGGTTGTAAATTGCACAGTTGTAAACTACAGGTTTATTTGACACAGGCTCTTTAGGCGACACCTCTTTTTGATCCGTTTTGATGATAAATATTTGTTCCGGCTTTGCGGCAGCAATCATTGGTTTTTCAGCCATTCCGCTTCCATAACCCCAATGTAATATGCGGATGGCAAACAGGTTTTCACTATCCCATAAAATATCTTTTTCAGGTAGCAGGTAAACTCTTTTTACATCCCCATTGGTGGTGGTACCAATTTGTTTTCCATTAAACCAGGCATCATCTTCTTCCTGCACTTTTCCTAAGTATATGGCAAGTGCTCCGGTTTTATTTAATTCCGGTTTTAATGAAGAAGGAATGACCACTTTCTTGCGCAACCAGATGTAACGGCTACCGGCGTCGGCTACTGCCTTCTTGTTCCAATACAGGGCGTCAGCGTTCACCGTTTTCCATTCCGCATCGTTAAAAGCAGGTGATGATTTTGCTTTATCATCGGCAAACGAATATTTCCATTCGCCATCCAGAAATAGCTTTTGTGCTTTCACAGAAAAGCCTGACATAAATAAGAAGAATAAAAAAGTGATTGTTTTCATGTTATTATAACTATGGCTATGCCTTTAATGCAAAAATGTTTGTTGTGTTGAAATTCTTTGTAATGCCTTGTCCAGCAAGGTAAATGTGGCTTCCCTGTCAATGGAATAAATTCTGACAAACTTTCCTTTCGTTTTACTGAAGTTATATTTATAATCATCATCTACGGAAGGCAGTTTTGCCCACTCCCATTGAATGAGCTTTTCATCTATCAGTGCAGCAATGTCTCCCAGGTCAAACATACCCTTATCCGGCAATTGGGCATAAGCCGATTTCTTTCGGATGTCATGGAGATATTGACCTAAGTTGCCACTAACTGCAATTCGTTTCTCCGATTCCTCCATTGGCATGTTCAGGAATGTGCCGGTATCAAATAATATAAAAGGAACATCCGTATCGAATAGAATTTTGACGGCCTTCAAGTCGTTCGTTGCATTAAAATTAAAGCATTTGTCAGGCCACTGCGACCGCCCATGCCAAAATACAACTATATTTTTTTTAATGGAAGAATCTTTAAGAATGGCAGCGGCGGCGTTGGTAGCAGCACCCAGGGAAATAATCCACAAAGGATTTTGGGGCGTTGCAGTTTTTGCTTCCTCAATAATAAAGTCAACGCCTTCCGAAGCTGGCGGATTATCATAATACACGATCGGATCTGAACCTTTCTTTACTGTGAACCGGTCTTTCATCCCGGCTTTGTCTAATACTTCCAGAATAGCAGCGTAAGATTTGCTGATACCTTTGGCGCCACCACGGGTACCAAAATGGGCCGCCACAAAACCTTCTACCTGGAACCGTTCGGGAAAACCTAAAATCAGTGCCATTGCCCATTGATCATCTACTTCGTTGGCCGCATCTGTATCTATAATCACCCGTAATTTTCCGTTAGGCGCCGGCCAGGTAAGCGGCAGTTTTTGTGCAAAAAATGAATTGCCCGGTAATAAAAAAAACACAGTCACTGATAAAGCTGTTTTCCATTTCATACCAACTATTTTTTGACCGTATAAAATTTTTTTATTGATTTGATATAATCATCTTTCATTTTATCTACCTCTATAGAAGTGTACACTTTTACAGTACGTTGCAGGTTTTCAGCAGGTGTGGAAGCCTGGCTGATTGTTGCCAGCCCCGGCCTTAGAAAAGTTTCTATCAGGGAAACATCCCACAACGTTCTTTCCCTGTCATCAGGGTTGGTTTCTTTCCATCTTTGTTTCAGATAATATAGCACAGGTATGCTATCGTTGAAAATGGCGTATAGAGAATCCCGTTGAAATCTAAATGATACAGCAGTCGTTATTGGCATAATGGTCAGATCAACCGCAGGATTATTCAACAGGTAATCAAATGCATTCAGGTCATTCCGGATGTTGAATTCGTTCTTATCCCAAAACCTTTTTCCGGCATTGTACCGGGCGCCTAACAAATAGCAGGTAATCCGTTTTGCGATGGTAGAGTCGAAGCTAATGGCAGAAGCAAGATTGGTGAGTGCCCCCAAACAAATGACCACTAGTTTTTCCTGCGGCGCAAGCGATTTAATGGTGGCTATCAATTGCTGCGATGCCGCTGAACTGCGTGGCCCGCTACCACCCCAGGCCCGGCCCATTTGCCTGTCGGCGCCCAACGGATGTGGGATAGATAGTTTGCCACTGAGTGTTAGGATTTCTTCATTTAATTGTTGAGAAATTTTTACGGTGTTAATGCCTTTTGCCGGATACTGATTCCATTTATCAAATGCCACTAAATCAGCATTGTTAAAGTGTGCCGAACTTAATCCCACTACCTCAACCGAAGTATCCTGTAGCAACCTGACAATGGCATACACATCATCTGTTTCATTGCCGGTATCTGCATCCAGCCAAACTTTTTGCTTCTGGCCGTTTGTAAAGCATACGCATACAGTCAAGAGCATTAACACCGCCATCTTTTTCACCAATAACAACTTTTGCATATACTTATTGATAGCATTATAAACCCGAAATAATAATGACCGCCAGTCCGGCCACAAAAAAGAAGAACATGGCGCTTACTAATTGGCTGGTGCCTTTGGGTGCATCTTTAAATTCCCGCCATACATATACGCCCCATAAGGCGGCAATAAGGGTGGCGCCCTGACCTAACCCGTAAGAGATGGCCGGACCGGCTTTACCGGCTGCAATTAAATTAAATGAATTACCAATGCCCCAAATTAAACCGCCTAAAATGCCGGTAAGATGCGTACGGAAATTACCTTTAAAATAGGCTGTGTAACTGGTAGGAGTACCCACAAATGGCCGCTTGATTAAAATGGTATTAAAAATAAAATTACTAATAAAAATACCAACAGAAAATACGAACACCGCCGTGTAAGGGGTCATTTTTCCAACGGCAGGTGTAACAAAGTTTTGCAAATCCATAGAGGATGCTATAAACCGGTAAAAGAAGGACATAAGCACCCCACCTACAACTGAAATAAGAATACCTTTTGCTGAAACTTTTTGTCCTGCCTGGTCTTTCTTTTTATAAGCGGCTGCATTCAGCAGGATTGCGATGACAATGGAGGCAACACCGGCAAATAATAAAACAGCATTTCCTTTCTGATCGGATGAATAATTTAATACAACCCCTAGTACCAGTGCAATACCAATACCTATCGGGAATGCCACGGACATACCGGCAATAGCAATTGCCGCACAGATCAAAATGTTGGCTGCATTAAAAATAATACCGCCAATAAATGCACTTGCCAGGTTAGCTGTGTCTGCTTGTTTGATGTCGTCAATAAATCCCCTGCCCTGCTGGCCCATACTTCCCAACGTGAAAGCGGAGATTAATGAAAACAATAAGATACCAATCACATAATCCCAATAAAATAATTCAAACCGCCACGTTTTGCCGGCCAGCTTTTGCGTGTTAGCCCAGGAACCCCAGCATAGCATGGTAATCACACAAAAGAGTATGGCGGTAGAATAATTCTGAATGATATACATATTATGCTTTTTAATTTTGTCAGGTTGCTCAGTAAGATTCCTTTGGCTCTTCTAATTTTGTTAATTCAGCCCGGTAAGGTGCAGAAGATTGTGCACCCAAACGGGTAACGGATATAGCAGCAGCCGCACAGGCAAATGCAATGGCTTCGGGCAAGCTGTAATTTTCGGCTACTGCCACTACCAATGCCCCGTTGAATACATCACCTGCGGCAGTGGTATCTATGGCATCCGCCTTTATAGCCGCTATGTGTTTAAATTCATCTTCATGAAATAATAAGGCCCCAAGTGCTCCCATGGTGATGATGACCGTAGCAACGCCTTTATCCCTGATAATAACCGCCGCCTGCTTTGCTGTTTCCAGGCAACGCACATTGATGCCACTTAGCAAAGAGGCCTCTGTTTCATTAGGTGTAATAACAGACAGGTGGCTGTATATTTCATCTGGTAAAACACAGGCTGGCGCAGGATTCAGCACCACGGCAATACCCAATGAAGCAGCCGTTTCGGCTACATAACAAACGGTATCAATTGGTATTTCTAATTGCAGTAATACAATAGATGCTTTTTCGATGGCTTGCCTGGCGTTCATTAAATCCGTTACATCCAGCTTCGCATTGGCGCCGGAAGCAACAACAATACAATTTTCAGCAGCGTTATCTACGGTAATGAGTGCCACTCCCGATGGATGAACAGCATCCGTAAGCAAATAAGAGGTGTCAATTCCCTCGTCTTTAAATAATTGAACTGCCTGCCGGCCAAATACATCATTTCCCGTTTTGCAAATAAAGGTTACATTACCATCCAATCTTGCTGCAGCTACTGCCTGGTTCGCTCCTTTGCCACCGGCATTCATCATAAATTCGCCGCCCAAAATAGTTTCGCCGGGAATGGGCAAATGGTCTGCTTTAATTACCATATCGGTATTGGAACTTCCAACTACCAGAATGCCTGGTTTCATAAATGATTTATTGATTGCTTAGTGAAATGTAAACCGGTAATTGTAGCATTTTTTAATACGTTTCATTCTGCGTAAACTGTAACTTAAATATTTTAGAAGTTGCCCAGGATTGTGCCTCACATGCCGGAATTCGGGAGTTAAAAAATTCATGTTACAGTGTTAACTTATTTCTTTTTCTTTTTTTCTTGAAAAGTAGAGTAGGCCCGGGCATTACAGCCCGAGCCGCTCACGGAACCGTACGTGATAGTCTCCCATCATACGGCTCTTGTTATCTAATCTTGTTAACGATTTTGTCTTTTCTTTCTCCATCATTCCATTGTTTTACAACGGTTGTTTTAAAATAGTAAGACCAGATAACCGAAGCCCTTCGCTCCATGCCCGTTACAGGCACTTCCTCACTACTATGGCTTCGTCCGACGCTTGCTGCTGCATCTTCTGCCTGTGGCAAAATTGAGTTGCAGTATGGGCTTTATGTGTTCTGACATATCGCCTCCCGATAATAATCGGGATTCCGCAAAGCACATCGGCACATCAGCAGCAAACCTCTCCTGTTCCCAATGAAAGCCTGTGTAGCACTCCTGCCGTCTTTATGCCGGTTGGCCTGTAACCAGTAAGCAGCTATCCGTTACAGTCTGTCCTGCCAGCCTTTCTTTGCCGGCAGTTTTGCCAACATCTAATGTTTTTCGACACATTACGTAGACGGTTCACTCTCGTTCAGCTTTACTACACCCACCTGATGCCTTTCGACACCTTTTAGCCCAAACGCTCAATACCTTACCTTTTGAATAAAGCACCTTTGGGTGGTTTGCACACCTCATCTGCATAACGTGTGCGGCAGGCCGGCTGCCATCTCTCATTCAGCATTGATTAATGATTTTACTCATTTCTCATTCAGGACACACAAAAAGTAACAAAAAAATCAAGGCGGTGCTAAGGCGCATCCCGACATCATAAGATTGCTTTAAGTTGTTGTTCGTGCTGATGTCGGGACCGTAGTTGCCATTTGTATGTCAGGAACATTTTCCAGCCCATCTCTAATACTTAAACTTTCTTAATTGAATCCTATATTGTACTAATTCATGGGCTGGAAAACACCTGCCAAACATGGCCCTGCTTGCTCCGCCGCGGCGGAACAGCCCTCCTCTGTGTTGCTTTGCTATAATTTACTACCATCCTGCCCCTTATTTTCTATCTCCAAAATTTAAAAAACTTTATTACTGGTATTGTTAATGCACCTGTTTAATATTTTTATAATTGAACTTTAAATGAGGAACATCCGAGTCTTTAGTGTTCTCTTATGTGCCCTTTGTTAAGCGAAGCGCCTTGCATTTTTGTAGTTCTATGTGTCCTATGTGCCTATGTGGTTCCATTTGTTAAAATGCCAAACAGCCTTAATAGGAAAGAAATCGTTAACCCAACTTTGTCTGTAATCGTATTTTTTGAGGTAGATTTAAAAAAGTTTCACAAAGCCATACCGGCTGTATTTCCAGACAGCCCGTTCCTAATAAAGGAGTACAGGCAAGCAATAATTTTTTAGTACATATGCAGCCTTAACTGCTGTTTTTAAACTAAGGCATTGATCTGTACATCTGCCGGAAAAATTATACGCTCAATAAATGTTCATACCTTTCTTTTAATAATAAGAACATGAATTTATTAATATCCCACTGACTAACTATCGGCTGCTGTGTATAAGGAAGCAGTGGCAAATAAGGTGGCGCCCCAAATTCAGGTGTAATGGTAAATGTCGATGCTCCCTGTGCCTTTTTTAGCCGGATGATTTTGTCCCACCAGGTTATATGAATCTGCAATGCTTCCTGCCATTCCGGCGCCCGTGGATCCGTTACCTGTGGGGCCTGCGTGTGGCCTACCCTCGCATGAATATGATCAGCATGGATAATGGCAAGTTCCAAGGCTTCTTCCTGATCCTGTAAAAAACTTTCTGCCACATTGCACCAGTGCGACACATCAAATGCCAGCCGGATGGAAGGATATTTTTGAAGATATTGCCGGGTAATATGTGCTGCAAAACTCCATTTACCCCGGTGCGTTTCATGAATAATGGTAATGCCCGATTGCGTACTGATGTCAGTAGCTGCATTCATCAATTCTATGTTCTGGGCTTCCGTAAAATAGTCCTTACCGGTTTGCGAATTAATAAACAGGGGCTTTGCTTTTACCAGGTTCCGTAATCGCTGCAGGTAATTTTTTTTATGCTCATCAAAGTTGGCGTCCGTTGTTTCCCAATGCTGGGCAATGAATTGCAACCCATGCCTGTTAATCAGTTCAACGATCTTTTCCCGCTCGCCATCATCGATTGGTACACTCATTTCTACGCCATCATAACCCGTATCTACTATCCGTTGCAGGAATGTATCAAATGCCAGTTGTTCACTTCCCCAATGCGGACAGAAATACCGAATCTTCATTTCTTTACCAGTTTGGCTTCTATTTCTTCCAGTGATTTACCCTTCGTTTCAGGAATATTTACTTTTACGAAAACAAAATACAGCAGGCAGATAGCAGCATGTACACCGAAAGTGATATGCAGGCCAAACTTTTCTTTCATCACCGGAAAGGAAGCAGTAGTGAAAAAATTGGCAATCCATAAGCTGAGTGTTGCTAGCGCCATTGCATTGCCCCGAAGCCGGTTTGGAAATATTTCTGATAATAATACCCAGGTCACCGGGCCCAATGTAGCTGCATAAATGGCAATAAATCCCAATACAAAAATTAAGGTGTAATATCCCGGTGCATGAAAGTAAAAACAAAGCACCAGCCCCAACGCATCCAGGCACAACAATATAGAGCCATACAAAAGCAATGTGCGCCTGCCTAATTTATCAATGGTGAAAATGGCAACGAAAGTGAAAATAAAATTAATGGCTCCCAGGATAATGGATTGCAAAAAAGCAGATTCCTCACCCATGCCTGCTTGTTTAAATATAACCGGTGCGTAAGAAAATAAAGAATTTTGCCCGACGGCTTGCGAAAATACCGCTACCACAATTCCAAGAAATACAATATGCCAAACATCTTTCTTGAATAATGCCCCGACTTTTTCAGTGGCAGTATGGAGGAAACTATTGCTGATTTGCCTGCCTTCTGCATCAGCATAGTTTTGCCCGCCAATCCGGTTTAAAATGATTTGTGCTTCACGATTTCTATCTTTTCCAATCAGCCAGCGGGGGCTTTCGGCCACAAAGAACAATCCGAAGAAAAATAACAAAGACGGAGCTGATTGTGATGAGAACATCCAGCGCCAGTTGTTTTCACCTGCACCTAACAGCAGGTAATTAGATACATACGCCAACAGTATTCCGATAACAATAGATAGCTGGTAAAACGATACCATTTTGCCACGCATTTGTGCCGGCGAAATTTCGGCAACATACATGGGGCAAACCAATGCGGCTGCGCCAACGGCCACACCACTCAGCATCCTGAAACAAACGAACAACGTAAAATTGGGAGCCCAGCCGGTGCCGATGCCGGTAAGTGCAAATAGCACAGCGCAAATCATCAACAGCTTTTTGCGGCCAACTGCATCACTTAATTTACCGCCTATTAATGCCCCAATAGCGGCACCCAGGTTAATACAGCCAACTGCCCAACCAGTCTGGATTCCATTTAACTGAAAATGCTTCGTAAAAAAAGAAACGGTGCCGGAAATAATGACCAGATCGAATCCAAAGAGTACACCGCCTAAAGCAGCAATCGCACTAATGAGATAGACATAATTTTTATTGAAAACAAAATTGCCTGTTGCAACTGCTTCCCGTTTGGCTTGCACAATTAGCGCCATCAGATTAATTAGGTTTAAACATCATATCATTAACTAAAGCCCTGAAAGGGCGGTATACCATAGCGCAGGGTGTAGCCCTGCGTTTTATATTGTATCACCATCCGGTAAGCCCTGAAAGGGCGAAATAATTTTTATCAGTTGTTACGCCCTTTCAGGGCTTCGAATGCGATTGCGTTTTCCTTATCATAGGGCTTCACCCTATGCTATGCTATTACGCCCTTGCAGGGCTGTCTATACATTAAATTAATTACATTGGCTTGAGCATATATATTGCCCGGTTACCTATTTCATACGTTTACTCATTCCCTTGTTCCCTTGTTCACTTGTTTTCTTGTTCCTTGTTTCTTGTCCCCTTGCCGGAAATCCGTTTACTTCAGGGCAACATCTGCTTCTTTGGCCAGGAAATCGGAGCTTTCTTCTGACAGGCCCATGGCTTCCCAGGTTAATAATGCTTCGTCTGGAACAAGTTCCAATGGTGTAATACTGGAATCGGAAGAGGCAGAATCGTTATAACCAATATTGGATGCCCGGTTGTAGCAGGAAATCATGGACCAACGTGGCTTATCGGATAAATTAGCTTCAGAGCGGTGTAATAAATTGCTATGGAAAAACAATACATCACCAGCTTCTAATTCCACATAAATCAATTCCATTGTTTTCAATGCCAGATCCACATAGCGCTGAGAGGCGCCTACCTGCTCACCGGAAAAACCATGCTCTATCCTGCCCATTTTATGCGAACCTTTAATCACCTGCAGGCAGCCATTTTCCTTATTGGCACGGGTGATGCCTACCATTACCGACATCATTTGACCGGGTAATAAAAATTCATTTTTATACCAATAGCCATAATCCTGGTGCCACTCCCAGGCCCCACCTACTTTAGGTTCCTTTTGCATGAGTTTGGAATGAAAATGACAAACAGCAGCATCACCGTCCAATACACTATTTACCGCATTCACCAGGCTTTCGCCACGGGTAAGCAGGCCATAAATATCATTGCCTGGCTTGTACCACAGCGATAGTTTGCTACGCTTGCCACTACTGTCATTTACATTAATTGCGTTTTTGCTAACGGCGGCATCTGCAATGGCTACTTCATACAATTTTGTCGCTTCTTCCGCATTATAAAAACCTTTTAAAATCAGGTAGCCATCCCGGTGATACTGAGCGATCTGCTCGTTGGAAAGTGCGCTCTTCGACATAGGACTTTATTTTAAATGTTTAATAATTTTCAAATGTTTTTGTAGGAACGTGCCTTGCGGCACGTTCTGCATTCAAGGTAACCAATGGCAGTCATCCATTTCAGAACACGCAATCAGGCATGTTCCTACAGTAAAATCAATTATTTCTTCTTCAATTCATCCGCTATCCAGACACTCATTTTATCGTTTTGCTCTGCAAACCCCCAATGCCCCGTCTCCTGTTTGATGATTAATGATTTGGGCGCCGTAATAGAATTGTAAGCAGCGAACGTAGAAGAGGGTGGACAAACTTCATCGTTGAAACCCCAACTATAGATACCCGGCGCCGTTACCCCTTTCGCAAAATTGACTACATCGTAATAACCCAGTGTTGTAATTTTTGCCGGTGTATTGTTATATGCTATTCCCCATTTGTCAAAATAATTGGGCCAGCCACCGGTACGCCCATGCAAGGTAGCCGTAAGATCGCTAAGGGCAGGATACATAGCCGACAGGTATTTTACCCGGCTGTCCAAAGCGGCTGTAACGATAGATAATGCACCGCCCTGGCTGCCGCCAATTACGCCCAGGTTACTACCATCATATTGTGGCAGGCTGGTTAAAAAATCATTGGCCCGAACACAATTCAGATACACCCGTTTATAATAAAACCGGTCCCTGTCATCTATATTAAAATTCTGATAGCCACTCAAGGCGCCATCCGCCAGGCTGGTATATACCGCCGGGTCGAGATTTACGGGAATACCATGAATGCCAATCTCTAAAGTAATGATTCCTTTTTCGGCCAGGTATATCTCGCCTCCATAAGGCCGTACACCCGCACCGGGTACCCGTAGCAACGCCGGGTATTTCCCTTCTTTTTTCGGCACACACAGGATGCCGTATAATCTCGAATTTTTACCATAGCCCTGTATATTCACATGGTACACATTTGTATTGGCCGTGCTTCTTTCCGGCAATAACGTCATTTTTGCATCTAATGGAATTTTAGCCAGTTCACTTTTTCCATTGTCCCAGAATGTTTTAAAATCTGCCGGCATTTCTGCATAGGGTTGTATGCTCATCGGGTCGTAACCGGCTGTTGCAAGGCCCCTGTAATTAATATCGTCAACCGTAGCCGTTACCACACAACGCAAAAAGCCCGGCTGCTTTAGCGTTCCGGCTTTGATGATTGTTTTGCCGGTGGGTAACAGCAGGGAATCTTTCTTAGTAGGGGTCATTCGCTCCAGGCCAATCTCATAATAAATTTTTGCATTTTTAAGCGGCACATAACTTTTAAAAACGGTTACTTCAAAAGTTGCTTCATCACCTGCTTTATACATCCAGTCATCATGGTTAGGCGTGACCATTATTTTTACCTGCCGCTCCGTTTGCGCCTGTGCAGGTATAATAATACAGGTGATAAAAAGAAATAGAAGGCCGGTAAATAAACCGGCCTTCGTACGATGCTGTTTTTTAAAGGGTAAATAAACTATCTGCATACGGTTGATTGCAATCTGAAATTTTATATAGCGGAAGGTTATCTTTATAAGTGTCTATAGCGCTCCTTTACCCTAAGTCTTTGTACAATTTTTTTTTATCAACATTGTAAGTATTCTTTACCATCGCATCGGTCAATGATGTAATCAGTCATGCATTTTATTTGATAAATCCGATTGTGCTTTTACTTTCTTTATTTATATATAGCAGAAAATATTTTCCTGTTTTCAGCGATGTAATATTCATACTGGTTTGGGTGGCATTTGCTGCAACCTGGTATTGCATCAATTTTTTACCATCAACCGTTACTATTTGCAGCAGGGCACCGGTTGCTGCTTTCGGATGGCTGATGGTAATATAGTCAGTAGCAGGATTCGGAAAAACATGCAGTGCCAATACAGCCTTACCATCTTTTTTAATAGCAATAGTAGTGCTGTAGGTATAGCTACCGTCTTTGTTTACCAGTTTTAACCGGTAATAATAAATACCATTGGCTATACCTGCCTCTTCAAAAGAATAAGTGCTACCCAGGCTTTCATTTTTAGCAGCTACGGTACCAATTTTAGTAAAGGTTACGCCGTTGCCGCTTCTTTCAATGTCAAAGTTACCGGCATTCAGTTCCGATTTAGTAATCCATTGTAATAATGCTCCGCCATTCACTAAAGCACCGCTGAATGAAGACAGGTTAACAGGTAGTGAAAATTGGGAAGGGGAAAATGCAATGCCTCTGAAAATGTTGTTGGTACCAGCCGATGCAAGAGTGGTAACCGTAGTATTGGCAGCAGACATGGCATTGGTACGTCCGCCGGCATCCGTTATAGAAATGATGGAATTATTTAAAGCATTGCCTTGTATGGCATATAACACAGGCTTTCCCACATTGTTAACAGCGCCTGTAATAGCGGGTATGGCAAGGCTGCTACCGGTTACATCATAAGGTACACCGCCTGCAAATATCCAGGAGTTGCCTGAACTATTTACATAAAACTTGTTGATACCCACGCCCGCATTCAAATTAGCACCGCTGCTAACCGCATCGGCAATATACAGCACATCGTAGCCGGTGCCATTCCATCCATACCCGGGGTCGGTATCTAAAAAAACAAACTGTGTATTGTTGGGATAAGCGGCCTGGTAACTACCATTTCCGCCAACCGGCGAAGCAGCCGTAACCGGAAGCCCGGCAAATGCACCAATGCCACTATTGTCGGCATACAATACGTTTTTAAAAATGCCGAGTGACCGGTTCCCTGTTGCATAGATGGGTGTGGTAGCATTCGTAGCACCATGCGTCAGGTATTGAATGCCATTGGTAGTACCTGTGCTGGAACCGCCGGTAACCCAATAGGCTGAACCATCCTGGCTTACGACACTGCGGACAGAGGTATTGCCAAAAGCAACCGTTGCCGGTATCTGCGTGGTCAGGTCTACGGTGCCTGCAAAATTTACCCGTGCAATTACTTTTGGCGACGTATAAGCAATTCCGATACTAACACCCGCATCTACATCATAGCCGCCAAACGTCAGGTATCTTCCATCGCCCGACAAATTAAGCTGGCCTTCTAATGGATTATTTCCGCCAAGTAACAGGCGGTTACCAACTGTAGTACCTGGTATAGCAACCGTAACACCGGTAGCACTGCCGGTAGATGAGGAATACTCGGATAAACTAACCGGGTATGGCCGGGAGGGCGTACCTGGATTTCCAACTACTACACTTAGCGCCATTACATTGCGTATAACAGAAGCCAATGGCGTAGCTACACCTGTAAATTCGTAAGCTCCCATATCGGGCCGGGCGCCTACCGGCCGGGCAACATTAACAATGTCGGAAGCTGAAAACTGGCCATCGCTGTTGCTGCCGGCATTAACGGCAGGGCTGGCGCCCAATAGCGAAAAGTTGGCAATAGTACCGTTGGTGGATGGGTTTACAAAAAGCGGATTGGCAATAACATCATGAAGGCCCTGTGCATTTACAGTACCGTTGTAATACACATTATAGTCGTACGTAACGGTGGTACCGGTTGAGGGTGCATTATTGCATTTGCCGCCGGTACGGGAATACATGATATTGTTGAAAATTTTTATATCCGTTCCGGAGGCGCCATAAATATCCGCATACCCAACTACAGTACCGTTGCCAAATGCTGTATTATTAATAATATCCACATGATCAGCTTTATAGGCATGTATGCCTGAGCCTCCGTTATTGAAAGTAACATTATTTTCTACTAAGGTGCGGCCATTGTATTCTGTACCACTGCCAGCCGCCATGCTATAGCCATATTGGTTTACATCAATAATAATTCCATTGCCATCGGATAAAGCAGGAGGGTTCAGGCTAACCCAGGGGATGGTGGTTTTATTGCCATAAACGATATTATTACGGACGATGTTTTTATACAAATTAACGTTGGGGGCATCACTGTTTACCGGGGTTAAAATGCTGATACCACTGCCGGCATACATCATGTACCAGGCGTTGTTATATACCGTATTGCCTTCAATCGTCGTATAATCGGCCTGAATGGAACTAAGGCCACCACCCGGAAAATCATGTATTTTACAATTACGGATGGTTACATGGTTGGGAAATAATGACTGCGTATTGGGGCCGCCGATAGATATACCATTGGTATTATATTTCCCGTTGGGAGAACCGCCATTGTAGGCAAGTGTATACGCATTATAGGCTTCTGTGTACGTAATGTTGTCATTATCACCTTTCAGTTCCAGCCCCTGTAATACAATATAGGAAGCATTTACAATAATGGCATTCCAGATATTGCCGGAAATATAAATAAGCGGTGAAGTACCCGGATAAGGCTTGTACGTAATGTATTGATTAGCTGCACCGGCCGTGGTAATTGTAGTGGACGCAGTGTACAAGCCATTCATAATAAACACGGTATCACCAGGATTGGTAAGGTTGGATGCTGCCTGTATGGTGCTTTTTGCAAGACCCGTATTTAAACCTGAATTACCATTATTGCCATTCACCGCATCTACATAATAGTTAGTAGCACTTGCAGCTACCAGCATAAAGCAGGATACCAGAAAAAGGTATAGTTTTATCATAAAGACCTGGTTAAAAGTTTAGAAAGATTAGAATTGGGAACATGTGACAGCGGGTACTGAATACTACCAAATCCAAAGAGGCAATCCCGGATTAGCCGGGGCAAGTGGACAATTGACAATGAGCAAATCAGTGCCAACCCGCTACGTATTTTCCGCAGCCTGTTTTAAGGTAATATTATTATCATCATCGCTGCATCTGCATCAATCCATTATATTGTATCATACAATTAAGAAAGGTTATGGGAGTACAATACACAAAAATGAATACTGGTAATTATTGGCAAATAATTAATGGCTGCTGTAAAACGACCATTCGTTAGGTGGTTTGAATAGCAGGCAAATCCGATGGATGTATAGTCGCTTTGGGTTTTTCGTACGACAAAAACAGAGAACCAATAATGGCGATGGCAATACCAATTATTTCAACATAGGAAATTTTTTCTTTTAAGAAAAGAACAGCTAATACAATGGTAAATACCGGTTGCAAAGCACCGGCAATAGTAGTCACTTTTGAGGCCTTACCCTCCGCCCGGTAAGCAGCAAAGCTTGCCAATACACCTAAGCCGTTTAAGGCGCCGGCCAGCGTACCCAATGCCAGTGTTTTGTTGGAGAAGTGGAATTGCACCTGCCCCATTAATACAAATACAATAGCAATAAGGGCAGAGGAAATCATAAAGCTGATATAACTCCACTCTGCCGAAATATGATTGGTAGTTACTTTTTGTGCTGCACTAAATAAGCCCCAGAACACCAGTGCCAGCAAAGAATAAATAAACCAGGTACTAAAAGCAAATGATTTAAAAAACAGGGCCGGATCTTTAAACAATAAGGACTGACCGGAAAGTAGCACTACCGCCGGAATGGCTAAAAATATACCGATCGCATTTACGGCATTTAATTTTTCTTTAAAGACCAGTAAGGCTACCACAATTGTTACCAATGGATATAAGTTCGTAACCGGTATAACGATGGCTGCCAAACCACCGGTGCTAAAGGCTTTGAACACTGCTACATTGCCTGCAATAGCTAATACTCCTGCTATCAATCCCCAGATAATTCCTTTGCTGTCCGGCTTCTGCTTCCACACTTTTTTAATCACAAAGGGTATTGTCAGCAACATACCGATAGTGAATAAAAAATGATTGGTAAACGGATTTACATCATCTGAAATGAGTTTGGCTACGACACCCCATACACCCCAGAAAAAAGCAGCGGCTATCGAATAAATGATCCAGGAATTTTCTTTTAGTTTCATGTTGGGTACATTGTTAAGAAAAGTTATCAAAATAACTTGAACATTTCATCAATCTGGCCTGGTCGCCTCCAAACCTCCCGACCTATCGGTACGGGACAGGCTCTAAAGGGGGCTTTTGGACACTTTCAAACTTCATAGGAACTTCAAAATACTCGTAGTTATCACTAATTTTTCAGGTAAAACCGAGTTCCCCTTTAGGGCAATGTGATTAAGTTAAGGATTGATGTAGCAGTTATGCGCCGTAGGTGCAACCTGTTTGTAGAAGATAGCCATCTTTGATGTTGGTGCATGCCACGTAGTGGCTACCTGATCAGAGAAGAGGGGTAGCCACTACGTGGCAATGATTCCCTTTGCCTCTTTGTTTGCTACAAACAGAAAGCCCCGATGGGGCTTATCTTAATGACATTGCCCTAAAGGGGTTAGGGGCAACCAACGCCGAATAAAATCCCGCTTCAATTGTACAAGTTATTTTGACCACTTTACTAAGTAAATACTTTTCATTTTTCTTGATAAAAAAAGAAGAACCAACACCAGCAGAAAAGCTGAAAGCAGTTTGAAACCTTTACAAAAGAATTGATTGATAAAAAAAATTATTAGAAAGGTTAATATTACTATGTAGTTATACAACCTGAGTCTAAGATTCAGGTTCTTCTTAACCTGTACCATTCAGATAATTCAGCTTGTTTCGCTTTTTTGATGATCAGAAAATTTTTAATGAAACAATGCAGCACTTCCCAGCACACCTGCTTCTTCCTGTAATATGGAAGTAGCAATTGCAACTTTATAATTTTTATAGGGCCGTAAGTGATGAGTGCTTTGTAATTGTTCGATATCATGTATTAATCCTTTTGCAACACCTCCACCGAGCACCACCATATCCGGTGCAAAAAGGTTGATATAATTATCAATACCGGTTCGTAGATAACTAATAAAATCAGCTACCAGTTTTATCGCATCCGGATTATTTTTTTCTCTCTCTTTGAAAATATTTTCTGCCGATAACGGAACATCTCTGTATTTACCCTGCCAGTTTATTTTCGTAGCGGCGTGGCATAACCCGGTTGCAGAAACCAGCGATTCCAGGCAACCGGTTTTGCCACAATAACATACTTCATTATTATTTGTAATGGTTATGTTGCCACCCATGTGGCCAAAAGCCAGTGCTTCGTTTAATTTTCCATTCATTACAAAGCCAATACCCAGGCCTGTTCCGAGTGTCAACACCAAAACCCGGTTATATCCTTTACCTACGCCATACAACGCTTCGCCTAATGCTACCACCCTTGCATCGTTATCTAACCTGCATTCAATGCCGTGTTCGTTTTCTATTAATTCCTTCAACGGGTAATCTTCCATGAATGCTAAAAATCCGTAAGTTGAATCAACTACACCGTTTTCAAAAACAAAGCCCGGTACGCCTACACCAGTGCCCCTGATCGTTTGATGCTGCTGAACTGCTATCGACTTGAAAGTATGTATGGCATTCGCAATACCATCCAGAAACACGCTGGAATCTTTTTTTTCCGTAGGCAATATCAGCATCTCCAGTACTTTTCCCTGTATAATATCTACCAATCCCAATTTAGTACGTGTGCCACCAATATCAACGCCGATTGCCAGTTTTTCCATTCGTTATTTACTAAGTGGTAAAGCAAAGTTGCCTTAGATCAATCCTCTTGTCATTGCGAGAGTTCTTGCCCGTGGCAATCCCCATGAATTACCGGGGAGATTGCTTTTCCGGACAAACGGGACAGGCTGTCGGGCAAGAACCCGATCTCGCAATGACAAGAGTATTAACTTAACCTATGTATGTTCAAATTCTTATTTACCGGCAAGCTGATTTTTTAAATACGGGATGCTGATGGGAACCTGAGCGGCGACATTAGTGCTTTCATCTTCAATATAATAATAAACGATTGAAGATTTTTTAGCCGCTTTAATTGTTTCGGGAATATTGATTTGACCAGTGCCCAATGCCACGTCATTATCCACCGGTGTACCACCGGAAAAATCGCCTTTCACACCTTTGCGCAAATCTTTAACGTGCATCAACCGGTAACGCCCCGGATATTTTTTAAGTAAATCGGCAGGGTTTACACCGGGATGAAAAGCCCATAAAATATCCAGCTCAAAACTTACATAACCGGGGTTGGTATTGGCTACTATATAATCGTAATACGTGCCACCTTCATAAGGGGCAAACTCATAGCCGTGATTGTGGTAGCAGAATGTAAGCCCGTATTGTTCTTTTAAAATTTTGCCAACTGTATTAAAACTATCCACCGTTTTTTTTGCGTCTGCAATGGTAAAGCCGGTTTTATTATCATGCGGTATCCATGCTACCCTTACAAAGCTGGCACCCAGTGTTTTGGCGTTGTTTCCTACTTCATTTATTTTATTTACCACATCCGCATAGCCTACCCCGAACGACGTACAAACCATTCCCCTTTCATCCAGTAACTGTTTTAATTCTGCTGCTGTTTTACCAAATAAATTACTAAACTCAATATTGGTGATACCTAAACTTTTGATGGTATCCAACGTAGCAGCAACGTTTTTTGAAAAACTATTGCGGTAGGTATAGCTAACCATTCCATAGGGAGTTGCGGCTGCACTACCATATTCACCTACTTTCAATTGTCGTATTTTGACGTTTTTATAATACACCTGGTTGCCATGATCCTGCAACAGGATAGCGCCTTTTGCAATTAAACCAAAACCAGGAATGTCTTTATATTTACTATCTTCTACTAATGCTTTAAAGGTGGTACTTCCTCTTTCATATTCTAATAATTTTACACCATTCAGCCAATGCTCCACATGGCTTCCGCTGGAAATAATCCTGGCTGTATTCCATTCACCAATTGGTTTAGCAGGCTTGCTCGTTGGCGCCGGAATTAGGTCGTACAACGAACCCAGTGTACGGTTACCGTTTTTTCCCAGTTTTGCATCCGGGTGCAGGGCATCATCCAGCACCTGAAATTCCAAACCGATTGCCGATTTAGGGTTTGCAGGTTTCGGTTGTGCCGGATCAACAAAATATTTAACACCACCATTGGCGCCGGGTGTTAATTTAAAATCAACCATCAACTCGAAATTGTCGAATACCTGTTTTGTAACTACATCGCCACCATTGGTTGATTCTGCACCACCGGAAGGTTCAACCATCAGTGCGTTCTCCGAAATCTTCCAACCCTTTGCCGGGAAACCTTCAATGAAAGCCCCCTTCCAGCCATCCGTATTTTTCCCGTCAAATAGTAATTGCCAACCATCTTTCTTTTCCTGTTTGGTAAGCTTATTGTCTTGTGCCTGTATGCTTAGTTGCGAAAAAATCAAAAAGCATAAGGTGTACAATGCAAGCGCTGATTGTTTCATGGTATTCTTAATTAAAATTATTTATTGATATCTAACCGAAAGGTGTTTATTTGTTGTGGTGTGAAGTGTACCTTAATTGAACCGTTTACCGGCTGCAACGTTTTTGTATCCGTTTCAATATGGGTTGTTTGCCATGCACGGCGTACGGGTTGATTCAATGTAATCGTTGGCTGAACGGCCTCGTTTTTCAGGTTCCAGAACCTGGTTATCAACCCGGCAGCGGCGCCTTCTTCAGATGGCTTTACGCTCCACAATAGTACATCGGGATGATTGATATGCAATAAAGAAAAACTGGTAATAGCATTTGCATTTGCACCACCCGTAAGCATTCCCGTTATTAAAGGATTTTGATGAGCCAACGCAAACTTCATGGCCGCTGTGGCATTGAAAGCATTGGCATGTGGCAGCAATGCAAAATGATAATGGAAATGGTTTTGTCCTAATTGCCGGTGAATGCCTAACACACCACCATCCTCTTTTTTCTTATCAATTTGCCCGCCGGCCAATGCACTTAATTGTGTTGAATTTTCCCACAATGAATCAACGGTACTTTTTCCCAGTTTAAAAAAACTGCAATCCAGATTTGACAAGGTGATGCCATTGGCTGCATTGCTCATGTCGGCAAAATGATTAAAGGTTTGCCAATCGTACCTGGCATTTTCATCAGCATAATGGCCTCCCCTGCTTTTCTTTTTTACGGTGAGGATTGCCCCTAACTCCTCATGATGTACGGTTTGATCTTTCAGGTTAAAGGAAAAGGCCCATGTTTTATTATCGGTGAAATTGGTATCAATACTATTTTCAATATCTATCCGTGGGTTGTTGGCAAACAGCGTAATTCTTGTGGTATGAATAATGGGATTTCCGGAAACTGCTTTAAAGGTAACGGACACCGGGCCGCTGTTTTCTATTTCAATTTTATTGCCGTCGTTTATATCTGAAGTGCCTAAGTCGTTTACAAATTTTTTATCGGTTTCCTGCACCCACTGCTTACCGTTTTTTTTATCAACTATTTCTGTGATAACGCCTGACGGTGCGAACCTGATTTTATAAAATAAATTGCTGATATATTCCCCGTCGAGGACGGCAGCGGGTTTTGCACTAATTGAATTCCCCCTTCTGATTTCGTATACTTTATAACCAACCGAAGGAATACCCGTTGCAGCGATGCGGATAAACTGTTGGCCATCTTTAGTAATTACCTGGTGTGGTACTTCTTTGCCTGTAGTTACCTCTATCACTTTCACCGGGTAGTTTTCGCCGAAGGCAATATCTGCTATATCGTTCCGTAACCAACTCAACGGATTGAACACAAAAAATCTTTTATTGGCAGATTGCTTTAATTGTGAGGCTAATGTGGCGATGGCAAGGTTGTATAACGAATCTACATAATCCGTGATTTGATCTTTGATTTTAATCTGCCAGGCGCCCCTTGTTTTATTGGGTACCGGTCCATCGGCAGTCCAGTTATGCTCCCAATACAAACCAAAAGCATCCCAGGCAAGATTGCGGGCCGCTACTAATTGATCAGCAAATGCAGGTGCTTTCAAAGAAACAATAGCGGCCAATGCTTCGGCAATCCGCAATTTTTCTGTGGCCCGGCGTACTTCGGCTGTTGTTTCATTCATAGAAGCGCTCAGCAAATCCCACTCATTGCCATAACTTACGGATTGCGATGGAAGTGCAGGATAGGTTTTTTCTACATCTGTAAAAAAATCTTCTTCGTTCGATACCCGTACTGTGCGGTAATTATTAGTGGCTGCTTTGGCTGCTTTGGTAAACGGTTCTGCCACAAAGGTGGATAGATCGTCATGGCCAAAACCAAATGCACCGGCCACCTGATAAGGATAGATGGATGTAGCAGAAATGGTATCACATAAAGCATCGAGGCTATTGATTACTTTGCCAATATCGTTTGCGGTATCAATCGGTGTTTTTGATTTAATGGTAACCCTGCATTCGGCATAGCCACCAAAATTTCCTTTCAGCGGATACCATTTCATCAGCACCGAAGAACCATCAAGCCCTGCATAACGATATAATAAATGTTTGCGATGGCGCAGGCTTTCCTGCGGCAATTGCGTACCATAACCGCCTACGCCTTTCCAGCTATACTTAACACCACAGCCGGCCCATAGCGAACTTAATCCTAATGGCACCGTATTGTTTTCCATAGCCGTTGCCATGGTAAAACGGATGCTATACTTACGTTCCAGATGCCCGGCATAATACATGCCACGGATGGCTGCTTCTGTTGGTTGGGCGCCATAGCAACTCACTACGCTATTCATCTGGCTGCTGATATGGCCCGACTTCATCGCATTCATTAATTGATTAAATTGTGATTCACTACGATATTTCTGATAGGTATTGATCCAGTAACTGCCATCGCAATTATAACGTGTCTGAAAATCAGGCAATTCATTTTTTGTAGCTTCTATCTTAGCCAGTTGAAAGTCCAGCATTTTCACAAACGCCGAATCGTACTGGGCTTCGTTGCCGCTCCACATATAATCCGTATGATCGTCGTTGGCTATGTATAAACGCTTTGCCGGCTGTGCATACGTATTTACTACTGGCCACCAGGCAATGAAGATGATCAGGGCAATGATATATTTAGGAGTGTATCGCATTAAACTACTTCTGTTATTTTTCCACCTACGGTAAATGTTTCGCCGATACCTGATTGCTTTGCTAAATACCAGGCCATAAAATTGAATGGTACACTATTATGCAGTACCGAAAAATGTTCTTCGGCTAATGGTTCTTCCATTGTAAAAACAGTGGCCCCGGCTGCTGCTATTTTATCTGCCAGTTGAAGGCTACGGTTGTATGATTTTCCTTTGGCCATAATTTGTATAACAATGCTGTTTGCAGCCGTTTCTTTAGGCCCATGATCGTACTGCGCCATCGGCATTCCGGTAAAACTCAGTTTGGTGCTTTCGCTCATAATCAAGGCTGCCTGCATAGCCGTTGCAATGTTTGGGCCGCTGCCAATAATGTAAATACCATGAATGTTTTTGGCGGTGATTAATTCATAAATAGCCGCTGCCATTTGTTTACCCTTTTCTTCATACACCGGCATTTGCCTGGTTAATAAATCAATAGCTGCTTTTGCATTAAAACCAAAGCCTTTAAATAATGCCAGCAACGTATTGATATAGGTTTTAGAGGAAGAATACTGCTCATCGCCTGCCAGTAAATCAATGACCGATACTACATTCGGCGCCGTACATAACGCACTGGCAGTATAATTAGAAATAGCAGTATATTGACTAAAACAATCCCTGCACCATAATGCTTCTGTGCTTCTGCCCGATTGCGATAGAATAACCGCTTCCGAAAGCTTCTTACCGGTAAACAAATAATGAAAGAACTCCGATGCCATTTCCGGATATATATCAACGCCCATATATTTAAAAGCCAGCGGTGCAAAGTAGGACGAGCCCATACCAAGATAAGGTACCCGTAGTGGCAAATCGTACGCACGTGTATGTTCCCAAAAGCCTGCTGCCTTCGCCGGTATTTCTGCTATTTCTGCATACTGCTGATCCATACTACTTATCTGAATTATTTTTACTTTTTAGCTTCCGGTAAAGCAAACGCTACGTACGCATCACCTGTTTTTGCTTTTGCTTTTCCGCCGCCACCGCAGGCAATTACAATATATTGCCTGCCATTAACCTGGTACACGGAAGGCGTAGCAAATCCTGCAGCCGGCAAATCGGCTTCCCATACTAATTGACCGGTGCGTTTGTTGTATGCACGAAATTTTGCATCTTTGGTTGCTGCAATAAATAGCAGACCACCCGCTGTTACAACCGGCCCTCCAAAATTATCACTGCCTGTGTGTATGCCCCTGGCCTTGAATTCCGGGTAATCACCCAGTGTATCTTTCCAGATTATTTTGCCCGTATTTAAGTTCAAAGCGGTAAGGGTACCCCAGGGCGGCATGTTGGCAGGATAACCTTCCTTAGTTAAAAAACGATTGTACCCGGTAGCCATATAGGGCACTATGGTATTTTCATCTTTCGGTTTTGCATCATCTATGTAAGGCACATTATGTCCGGCCTTTATATCCAAAATAAAGGATGCAATGGCGCCTTTCTCACCATCACTTAATTGCTTAAATGCGGGCATCATTCTCCTGCCCGAATTGAGCAACGAAATAAACGCCTCTTCTGTGTACGTTTTATTGACACCGATGAGTGAGGGATACACGCCGCTGCCTTCTCTGTTCGTACCGTGGCAACCAACACAGGTAGAACGGTACAAGGCTATACCCGCCTGCAACTTTGTTTTGTTGGTAGCCGGGCCATCATCTTTTTGTACCGCTGCCATCGTAATGACATTGGCAGTCTGGTTGGAATTTACATACAGTATTCCAGACGTGGGATCAAAGGCAGGCCCACCCCATTCAGCACCGCCCAATGTACCGGGAAACAGTAGCGTTCCTTTTGCAGAGGGCGGGGTGTAATAGCTGCCCTTGTTGAACCCGGCAAATCTTTTTTTAATATCCTGGTACGATGAATCCGGAACCAGTGTATTCAGATCAGCTTCCGTGAATGTTTGCTTGCAAAAGGGTTCAATAAATGACGGAACCGGTTGGGTAGCAGCTAATTTTTCCCCTTCTAATTCCGACGTTGCTGGCATGGGTGTTTCTACAATTGGGTACACCGGATTGCCTGTTTCTTTATCCAGCAAAAAAAGAAAACCGCTCTTTGTTACCTGTGCAATGGCATCCCGTTTTTTACCATCTTTTGTTATCGTAACCAACATGGGAGCAGCTGGTGGATCCCGGTCCCAGACATCATGATGCACCGTTTGAAAATGCCAGATTCTTTTGCCGGTCTCTGCTTGTAAGGCAAGCACACAATTCGCATATAAATTATTACCCTTTCGTTTACCGCCGTAAAAATCATACGTGGCCGAACCAATAGGAGCAAATACAATTCCTTTTTCTTCATCCAGACAAAAACCTGCCCATGCATTTACGCCGCCTGCATGCAGGTAAGCCTCCTTATCATCCCATGATTCGTAGCCGGTTTCGCCGGGTAGCGGTATGGTATGAAAGATCCACCGGATGGCGCCGGTATGTACATCGTAAGCCCTGATGTGGCCCGGCGCCGCACCTGCTTCTTCCGCTACACGGGTACCTACAATAATCAGGTCTTTGTAAATAGTACCAGGGGTAGTGCTTGTTACATACAAGTCCTTTACGTACCTGTCTAATCCATCGTGTAAATCCACAGCGCCATTATTCCCGAATGCAATTATTTTTTTACCCGTAACCGCATTGATACAGTAGAGCGATAAACCAGCCGTGTAATAAATACATTCACCATTTATATCATCTTTAAAATAGGTAACGCCACGGCATACATTGATGGATAGTTTTTCGCCTTCGGTAGCGCCACTTTCCGCAGCACCAGGATTAAAAGTCCATTTTTCGTCACCGGTAGCAGCATCCACGGCAAACAAAACCAATTGCGGCGAAACACCATATAAAGTATTGCCTACAATGATCGGGTTCACCTGTATCTGGCTGGAATTATTGGCATCGTACGTATGATACACCCAGGCTACCTGCAGATTTTTTACATTTATCGTGTCAACCTGATTAAGTGCAGAATAATGCGTTCTGCCATTGTCGCCACCATATACTTCCCAGCTATTATACTGATTTTCTTTTTTAGCATCCGAGCAGGCCAATAGCAGTAGCATCCACAAGCATGGCCAATGGTTATGAAATGGTATTTTCTGCTGTTTGCAATTCATTGTATCGTACTAATAAACAGGTATTGTCTGCTACACTTTTATAACTAAGTAGTAATATAAAATTACGTTAGATCAATTATGAGTCATTGCGTCCGCCGCGGCGGATGCCCGTGGCAATCCCCATGAATTACCGGGGAGATTGCTTCGTCGGGCATCCGCCTGGGCGGACGCAATGACGGCAGGATTAATCTACTCTTATTGTGTTCAGATACTTATTATTTTCTACATTAATCTTTATTGTTAGCCAGGTTTATTTCGATTTATTAAAACTCATTTTCCAGGTTACTTCGGCATTAGTATTATTCGTTATACTGATTTCATAAATGGAGGCTTCTTTGTCCAACATTTTTATTTCGCATTTGGCATTTCCGGCAGTGCATTGCTTTACGGAGTAACCATTGGCAGCGATAATTATTTTATACGCTTCATTTGCAATTAGTTTGGAAGTTCCGGTCATTATGTTTGTCTGAGGCTGCCATTCAGGATATTTGCTCATGTCCAGGTAACCCTGTAACATATGCCTGCTGGTGGACAGGAATTGCGGATAATTTTTCGCCTCATGCACCGCCATTACTCTTGCCTCACCCGGCCTTAGCTCTTGCTCCAGTTTTTCGGTACCGGCTATTTTTCCAATATAATTCCAGTTCCAGAAATCAAATACATAATAGCTTTTTGTTTTATTGAAGCCCAATCCGCCATCATCCGTTTTATTGCCCAATGAAACATTGACTACTGAAGGCAACATTTTTTTGGGAATAAACTGGGAATCCGAAGATCCATAAGGGCTTACATCTTTCGGCCATTCTTCTCCTTCAATTTTGCAATTGTAAAAAGTAACGATATGCCAATCAGGCTTCACAGTAAAATCATATACTTCAGGATACGTTTTCCCCGAAAAAGCATCAATAGGTTTTGCACTTACAGCAGGTGCTGACAACAACGGCACTGCCCTTGATAAATCATACAACTGATCACTGCTCATTTTTTCAAAATACTTACCTATTTCCAATCTGCCGCTGGTAGTACACGTCATGGTAATGGCTGCCCGCCAGCCGTCACGGGTTTTGTTGGGGTACACATGGCCGGGATTAATGGGATCGCAATCGTAATTAACCACCATCCGGTTTTTGTACCAGCGCAGGCCCGTTTTGGAAATCCTTCCGGGGTACACCCGGTCGTTATCGCCTTCAGTTCGCTGTGTAGTGATTACTCCTAAACATATATCGCCATACGGTGGTATACGTTCCTGCACATCCCTGTTTGGGCCGAGGCCATCGTAAGCTAATTTGAAAATATTCCGGTACACGGATGTAGTGGTAGCATACTTATCTTCAAAGCCACCATCATAAGACCAGCCAGTTTCAGGATAGTCGAATTTAATTCCCTGAACACCGCCGTTTTTTAAATTCTGATACACTGATTTCATGTGACCGATAAATCCCGGATCGGTAAAATCATAAGTCCAGTAAATAGCCGTACTATCACCATTTCTTCCCCACCAGCCTACCCGACCTTTTGATCTTTTTGCATACGGATTATTGAAAAGGAGTTGGTCAGGATGTTGCAGGCAGTAATCTTCGGAGCGTTTGGCAGTCTGGCAATAAATAAACGGAACGCCGCCCATACTACGAATTTTCGTTCCCCACTTCACGATGGTTTCGTATGGTTGTAATAATTGGCCGCCTTTATATTTTTGCCAATGGGCATCATCCCACCACCCTTGCTGATTATTAGGTAAGGCATAATCATCCGGCTCCAACCGAAGGCCAACCGGGGTATATTTTAAGAAATCCGTTTTAACGATTTCGTTCATTTTATCTACGGTACCGGTGGAGTTATCGGCAAAGCCATCACCACCATATTTTTGAATAAAGGCATACCAGAAATTAAGGATCGGAATCGTAACCCCTTTAATGTCTACATGATTTGACAAACGCAAGGCATCTGCATATTTCTCTAAGGCTTCAAAGCGGTTATTGGTTGTAAAATCAATATAGAATTTATCTTTAAAAATATATTTTGAATTAGCATCAATTAATTTACCAACCGGGTCCATGGCGGTTAATTGCAGGGAAAGCTGATTTTGCTGTTTAACAACCATTGCCCGTTTCTGAAATTCATGGTACGTTAATCCACCAATTACCAATGATTGTTTTTGTTGTCCGCTCTTTCCAAAAGTGGCCAGTAAATTATTGAAACAATTCAATGTATCTGCTGGGGAAACTTTTGTAAAAGCAACCCCATCTTCACCATCCAGCGTTTTGTACGCATCAAAGCTAAAACCTTTGTAGGCGGTAGCTTTCAGTGGCATGAATTGCATGACCCGCAGTTCGGTATTAGTCGTGTTGTTAACTCCACTATTTAAAGCAATGGCTCCCTTATCATCATACATATATACTTCTAAAATAATGGAGGGCTGGCTTTGCTTTGTTCCTTCGATGGTAATTTGTTTGCCACTGCCTAATTCATCGCTCATCTTTTGATCGTACCATTTGAATTTGTAGCCATCGCTGGAAACGAATTGGTTGATCTGGAAAACCGCATCTTCAATTTTTACTTTCTGATCGCTTTTATCGGTGATGGAGTAACTACCGTTAGCCGGGTTGAAAGTAAATTCAGCAAAGCGATTGCTCCACGTAGCAGGGTGGGCTTTTTCCTGGGCTAACAATTGTTGTGGCAATACTATCCATGCCAGGCTTACTACCAATAAGAGGGTTCCTTTTCTGACCTGGTTAATTATATGAGTCATTCGTTTTGTCATTGATTTTTATACCAGATGATGAGGTTAGTTTACTTTTTTTAGATAGCGTGTAGGAACAATAACCATTCTTACCATTACGTAGCTACAGGTTAATTCTTATTAAATTCGACGGTAAATCATTCCCGCTTTATTGTTGATTGATCCGTTGTTTAATTTCGCCGGTCAATTTATTTTTCAAAATAATTTTGGTATCGCCATTTGGCAGGGCTTCCTGTTTTATTAAGTAAAATGTTTCGTCGTAGGATTCAGGTTCTTCTTTCTCCGCCGCATCGATACCACCCCGCCAGTCGTTCAGGATGACGGGTTCCCACTGCCTGGTTTTTACGGATGCGAATGCTGCATCTAAAATGGCGTTGACCACATAACCATCATAAAAAGTTTCTAATGGCGGACGGTTCTTTTCAATAGCTTCAAACATATCGGTAAACATATTGGGATAGCCCAATTCGTGGGCTTCATCACCTACCGGAAACAACCAGCCATTACTTATTTCTGATTTTTCTGCTACATAATTGTCTTTATTATTTTTACCCGTACTGAACACTTCAAACCCGGTCCGCAGAAAACTATTCAGCCAGATACTACCCTCTGTTCCCATTACTTCATCCCGTAAATCCATCCCTCCTCTAAAAGTCCAGCTTACTTCAAATTGCCCGATGGCACCGTTTGCATATTTTACCAGGCCAATCGCATTATCTTCTGCTTCTATCGGGTGAACCTGTGTGCCTGCCCAGCACATTACTTCCAACGGCTTTATATTTTTACCAATAAAATTTCTGCCTATTTCCACACAATGGCAGGCCAGGTCTATAATGGCGCCGCCACCGGATTTGTCTTTGTCCCAAAACCAATCACTGTGTGGGCCCGGATGTGCTTCCCGTGATTTAGTCCACAACACTTTGCCAATGCTTCCTTCTTTGATACTACTCATTGACTTCAAAAACTTAGGCGTGTAGCACAGGTCTTCCAGGTAACCACCAAAAATGCCAGCCGCCTCAACCAACTGCAGTATCCGCCAGGCTTCAGCGGCTGTGCGGCCCAACGGCTTAGTACACAGCACATGTTTTTTTGCTTTTGCACAGGCTTCCACTGCTGTTTCGTGCAGGTGGTTAGGCAGCGATATTAGTACTACATCAACCTCCGGCTGATTAATTGCCTCCGCCATATCGTTGGTAAAATGTGGCAATTGGTAATCTGCTGCAAAACGCCGGGCATTATTGATATCTCTTGAATAAACGGTATACACAAAATCTTTGCGCCGTTGAGCGTGTAAGGAGGTGGCATAAAAACGAGCAATGAAACCTGAACCCAACATCGCAATTTTCATCTGTTACCTGCTTTTATAATGATCAAAATATAATGTTTACCATCAACATCACTAAGTTAAGCCCTGAAAGGGCGTGATAGCATAGCGCAGGGTGCAGCCCTGCGTTCGATATTGAATTCCAATTCAGCAAGCCCTGAAAGGGCGGCATAATAGCTCATGCTATTACGCCCTTTCAGGGCTTTGGATTCGATCTCTTTTCATCATCATATCCGCCGCGGCGGACTATGCTATATTATTATGCCCTTTCAGGGCTCTCGATTTATTAAGTTAATAACATGATTACACTGTTAACCAAATCTTTTAACTCCTAAATTCCGTTCTGAGAATACATGCGGGGGCAATCCCTCAAATTATTTAATTAATAATGTAAAATCTTACCATTTAAAAACATCCTTTACATATTTCCTGCTTCGTTTCCAATCCTCTTTTAACGGATTGGAAGGGATAAAGTCTTTTTCGAAAGCCAGTTCAATGGCAGCGCTGCCTTTAAAATTTTGTGCCTTTAATGCTTTTGCAATTGCCGGAAAATCAGTTGCCCCCTGCCCTAAGTACTCTGTCCATTTACCATTGGCATACTGGTCGCGTATATGCAGGTAAACAATTTGCTTTCCATACGTGTTAATAAAATCAACCGGGTTTATACCGGCCCTGATTAGCCAGTTCAGATCGGGGCCTAAATTGATATCGGGGATGCGGGCCAGCGTTCCCTTTAAATCATGCATACCGTTTGTTACTTCGTAGGTATGGTTGTGCAGGTTAGGCACCACCTCATTGTTTTGACAAACAAGTAAAATCTTTTGTAAGATATCGGCCTGTGCATCCAGTTCTGCTTCTGTTTTAGGCTCCGGTTTATCACCTACTGAAATACCAAATGTTTTACCTTTTACTTGGTGTAACCTAGAGACGATTAGTTCAACATCATCCAGTATTTCTTTGTGTTTACCTGCATCCCACATTTTAATTCCTACACCGTAGGAGGTACCTGAAACGGGGAAATTATATTTTTTAATATACCCGTTAATTCTTGTTACCGAATCATCATAACGCAACACACTTTCCATTAATTCAACGCCATCAATGCCTGCAGCACTCATGTCGGCAAAAACCGTTTCCAGGTTTGGTGTGCAGTCCCATTTGGGCGGATATTTACTTGCATATACCCACAGATGGCCATTCACTTTTATGGTTGCCTTATTGTTGTTAGCAAATAGGTCGTTGGCAAAATCCTGTATCAGCATAGCTCCTCCTGCTGCAATGGCAGATTGCCGGATGAATCTTCTTCGGGAAGAAAGATGATTATTTGGTTGTTCCATACCTGATTTATTCCCGTTAAAAATGTATTACTTTTTACCTGAAAAATTTTCAGCTTATTTTACGGCTGTATTGCTCATATCAAATTCAATGACTGCGCCCTTACTGATTACATCATGCGAAATAATGTAGTCATTTAATTTTTCACCATTCACTTTTACACTTTGCACATATATATTTTCGGCAGAAGCTTTGGGCGCTGAAATAGTTAGCGTTTTACCATTACTCATGTGCATTTTTACTTTTGTAAACAATGGCCCGGTAAGGTAATAAACGGGTTGCCCTGAATTCGGGAAAAAGCCCATCGCCGAAAACAGATACCAGGCACTCATGGCGCCACTATCGTCATTACCCGGATATCCTTCTAACGTAAAAGATTGGTTCATTAAATGCCGAACCCAATAGCTGGTAAGGTCAGGGCGATTAGCATAAATAAAGCTGTGCACCGCCAGGAAAGCCGGTTCGTTACCGTAATTAATCAGCTTGTTCTCAAAACCATAGTTCAGCTTTTTTGCAAACGGTTCATTGCCGCCGTTCAGTGCTACCAGGTCCTTAAACTGGTGTGGCATAAAGTAAGAGTAGTTCCAGGAGGAGGCTTCGTAAAAATAGTTTTTCCAGGAACCCGGATAAGCTTTTGCATCAATGTTCTCAAATTTACCATCTATGTTCTTTGGCATGATGAATCCTTTATAGCCGTCGCTTTCAGCGTCTTTATTCCATAAATTTGTCCACTGCCTGCTTCTGTTAAAGTAATACTGATAATCATCCGTTTTGCCCAGGCCTTTTGCTACTTCCGCTATGCAATAATCGTTGTAGTTGTACTCTAACGACATGGATACATCCATAATGCCGGATGGTATCCAGCCCTGTTTTTTGTAGGTGTTCAGTGCGCTGTCCTGCTTTCGCCAGGCATAAGCTCCCAGCCGCTGATTGTCGGCATCGTATTTCAATACTTTATATGCTTCATTCCAATCAATGCCGGGTACGCCTTTCACATAAGCATCAGCTATAATATTATCAATGTTATTACCGCCCTGCTCGTTGTTCATATCGTTTCCATTTACAAAGGCATCCCGTACCATCCCATATTTTTTAAACCGGGCAATAAAAGAATTCACGGTACCGCTAACCATCTGCTGGTTAATGAGGGCATGTAACGGGTACATGGTTCTCCAGGTATCCCATACGGCAAAATGATCATCCCATACCGGTACATCTTTGTCAAATGCCCGGCTGTCGTTGGTGCGGTTGCGGGGCATTACCTGTGTATGGTAAAAAGCAGAGTAAAAAATCGTTTTATCCTTTTCTGTTCCCCCTTCTATTTCTATTTTTTTTAAGGCATTGTTCCAGATTGTTTTTGCCGTTTCTTTTGTTTTTTCATAATCCCAGCCTGGTATTTCTGCATCCAGCCATCCTTTTGCCTGCTCCACACTTTTATAGGAAACGGCAATTTTCATATAAATGATTTCCCCTTTTTTAGTAACGTAATGTACATAAGCCCCTACCCGGTCATTGCTTTTAAGAAGTGCCTGCGATGCCGTGTTGGCAGAGACTGCACCATTGATCCAGGTGCCATAGCCGGCAGGCTGCTTACTGATTTTTGCAGCATAATAAATGTTGTAAGCCCCGCCACCAAAGCCTCCCTGGTATATGCCGTAGCCCGATAAAGACTGGTGCGTAGCATCGTCAAAATGCACTTCGCCTTTCGATACCGTTCCCCTGATGACCGGCTTAATATCCATTGGAATATTATGGGTAATATCCAACAATATACTGGCACTGTCCGAGGCCGGAAATTGGAACTGGTAAATGGCTGAATGATAGGATGGGCTTAGCTTTACGCCGATGCCATACCGGGTTAGTGTAACTCCATATTCATACGGGGTAGCGGTTTCATTTTGCTTGGGTGAATCGTGCAACGTGTCCTGTATGGTAAGCCCTGTTTGTGGGGATAAAAACAGTTGCCCGTTGGTTCCCCACCCGGTACCGCTTACCTGCAGTTGGCCAAAGCCACGGATGGGTTCCTGCGGATTGTAGCCATCATCCTCACCGTTTTTTGTTTGCGGACTTGGGTTGATGGAACCAAATGGTAATTGCGGCCCGATAACACAATTAGAATAATCATTTGCTTTGCCTGCATCACCACCAACACCGATGCGGTTATTTACATAATCAACCGGCTGCTTTGCTTTTGTTTGTGCATCACACGGATGAGTTGTTACCACCATCATCAATAAAACCTGTGTAACGATTATAATAGTTTTCCGGTTCCTCATACTTTACTTTTTTAGTAGTAACACCAGGGCATCATTTCCCTTTATTTGTACTGATTTACCCACAGGCGCTGTTCCATACAAACTGTTACTTATTTTCCATCCTGCTTTAATATTTAATGTGATAGCAGCATCTTCCGGATCATAATTAATCAATATAATTACTTTTTCATTCGCACTTAATTCATGCTCTGTTACGGCTATAGCAGGCTTTGTTTGTGTGATAATCCTTTCATCAATCAATGGCTTTGCTATTTGCTGATAAATGCGGTTATACAAAGGCTGGCCTTTATCAAACGCACCGGCTGTTTTTGTCAGGTTCATTTCTAAAGGAAAGGCGAGCAGGTATATTTTCCCTTTACCATAGTTAGACGCTATGAATACCGGGCTACCATCCGGTTCGGTTGCCAGCACCGTTGATGTAAGCGGATTAATGCTGTATTTTCTTTCGGCAGATGTATTAAAATTAAGGCTATCACCGGAGGGCAGTTTAGACAGATATTTAATGCCGCCTCTGCGTTTGATATTAGTAGAAATTTCAATACCCAATGGCCCGGTGAAGGAAGGCAGGTAGGCATCGTCTATAGAAATATATAGTGACGAACCCTGCGCTACTTTTTCCAATAATTTTTTCCAGTAATCATTATAAACCGGGTCAACGCCCTTGATGGAAGGCAACAAATACAGCGGTGCATCCTTTAATTCCTGTCCTGCTTTTTGAAAGGTAAAATCAAAGCCCGCCTGCTTTGCCAAAATGTAGCTCGAGTAGGCAACAGCCCAGTTATCCTGGTTGTTGGTCAGGATACATACGGCTTCGGTTTTATGTGATGGCAACGCTTTAAAAGGCAGGCCATCTAAAAAATGACTGAAGTTTTTAAATTCCGTTATTACCGGTTTTAAGGTACGGTCTTCTTTTATGAGGCCCAGTTCCTGTTCTACAGATGCGTAATTATAAGGCGGGTAGGGAAGCCTTGTCTGGTCGTAGGCACACCACCAGAAAGTGCCTTTGCAATCGTTGGCCCAGTTGGAAAATAAAGCTGTCCGGGCAAAGGCAACTTTTTCTTTTTCGCCACCGGTCATAGGGCCCATTACGCCGGTTTCTTCGGTAAGGCAGGGCTTGTTGCCAACATCGCTATATAGGCAGGTTTCGGCGGCGCCGTGCATGATGGTGCGTATGGTATTAATGCCGTCCTGGCTGGCGTAGGGTGTCCATAAAGAATAGGGATGCGTAGTAAGCACATCGGTCAATGCTGCCTGATCTTCAATACGCCAGGGGGCATTATCTGCGGGGCTTAAACTGTGCATTCCGCTAACGATGGGCCGGGTATTATCCGCACTGCGGATGGCTCCTGAAATTACTGCACTCCAAACGTAGGCCTGGTAATGGTTTTCCACATTTTCCATCACATTGCATTCGTTGCCAAAATCCCAGGCCACAATGGATTCTTTGTTTTTTAACCGGGATACAAAGGTGGTAATGAA
The DNA here is from genome assembly GCA_965246935.1 of Chitinophagaceae bacterium. GTDB lineage: Bacteria > Bacteroidota > Bacteroidia > Chitinophagales > Chitinophagaceae > JAZKFT01. The sequence goes on from CBDFGC010000008.1 coordinate 633,440, forward strand.
TTTTTGCTGCCAGGCCAATGATTCCGGATCGGTTAAAATGTTTTTTCCTTCCAGTGCAGGCGGTACGTACAATTGCCCGCTCATCCAGCCGGTAATCAACCCGACAACTAATTTTAAATTATATTTTTTTGCCAGGTCTGCCACGGTTGCAAAATGCTGTAGCTGCAATTCGCTCATCCCATTTTGTCCGGCTTCTGTCAGCGGCAACGATTCATCAGCAAAAGAAATATATTTGGGAGCGCCGGCGCCGGCATATATCTGGTGAATAGGCTGGAAGTCGGGCCACAGCGGAAATATCCGCAGCACTTTTATCCCGTTTTCCGAAAGCTGTTTAAAATCGGCTTCTACTACATCCGGTTTCCAGTTACTCCACATATGTGTGCCGGCGTGGGATGCCCAATAGTTGCAACCAATCATAAAGGTGCCGGGCTTTGCAAAAGGATAATCCTGGGCTGATAACTGAAGAGAAATAAATGAGATAACAACGTAAATGAGCAGGCTTCTTTTTTTAAAAACAGTTTGATTACTTATTACGAACATATATGCTTTCTATCGTTTTCTATTAATATTGATTACCCATTAAAATGAATTTAGCCAACTGTTTCGGTTGGCTAAATCAATTGTAATTACTACACAGATTATTGGAGATAATTATAAGTATTAATGTGTTTATTAGGCAGTAGGCGCCCAACCCTTTTCATATTCCCTGCTCCAGAGTTTCATAGCTTCTTTATCGTTTAATATATGGCCATTCGTGGGATCGCAATTCAGCGTACGCCCTACCCGGTAGGCAATATTCCCCAACTGCGGCAGCAGGGTTGATTTATGCCCTTCTGCAATCGGTGCATTTATTTTTTCGTTGCCACGTATTGCCTCTGCAAAATTCAGCAGGTGTGTGGCATCCAGTAGTTCCGTGGGGCTTACCGGGTTGTCCGCGTTCACAACCGTATCATCTTTTACTTCCGAAACCAATTTATTCTCTAAGTCAAATATTTTGTACCCATTGCCACCACCATACACTACCGTTCCTTTATCGCCATAAAAAATAACGCCGCGGCCAAAGCCTTCGGAATTATAATTATTGCAACTACGGCCTTCCCAGGTAGCTGCGGTATTGTTTGGAAATTTGTAGGTAATGGTTTGTGTATCCGGCGTTTCCCAATCGTCCTGAAAATGAAAACGGCCTCCGGCAGAAACGACCTCTATCGGAAAATCTACCCCAAGTCCCCAACGGGCGACATCCAGTTCATGGGTGCCGTTGTTCAATGCTTCCCCGGTGCCCCAATGCCAGCGCCAGTGCCAGTTGTAATGCACCAAATTGCTTTTATATTCTCTGCGGGGTGCCGGCCCCTGCCATAAATCAAAGTCTAAATTAGCAGGCACTGGTATCACCGTGCCTGTACCAATTGATTTGCGGTTATTGACGTACCAGCCTCTTGCAAAATACACCCGGCCAATAGCACCGGTATGCAGTTTATTCATCATTTCTTTTACATGGGTAAAGGTGCGCCGCTGGCTACCCATTTGTACCAGCCCTTTGTACCTGGTACTGGCCTCTACCAGCAGTTCACCTTCCCTGGGGTTGTGGCTGCATGGTTTTTCCACATACACATTCCGGCCTGCCTGCAGGCCCATAATGGCTGCGGGCGTATGCCAATGATCCGGGGCTGAAACGGCAAGGCCATCAAAATCCTTTTTTTCCAGCAGCTTGCGGATGTCTGCAAAACCCTGCGGCTTTTTACCCGTTATTTTTTCAATATCTGCAATATTTTTTGCTAATACGTTTGCATCCGGATCGCACAAATAAGCTACTTCTACGTTAGGCAGTTTGGCAAATGTTTTCGCTAAAAAATTGCCCCGGCTGTTTACTCCCATTACCCCAATCAGTACTTTACTGTTGGGCGCCCCTTTGTAAAAATTTTTAGCAGAGGATAGCATTGGAGATAATAACACACTGGTACCGGCTAAAGACATGTTGCGGATAAACTTGCGGCGGCCTTTAAAATCTTCCATTGTACTGCGAATTGTTTTAGAAAGCATACTGCTCTAAGCATTCATCCTGTATGAGTAGTAGCCTGATGTATTAATTACCCTAAAAAACTTTTACTTAAATTAAATGCTGCTAAGGAATCGTTATCGCAACTGACTTTACAGAAGGAACGCCACTGCCGGTAATTCCTGTTGTAGTCAGGGTAACCGTGTACGTTCCTGAAGCGGCATACACATGGCTGGCAGAAGGCGTGGTAACAATATTAGAACCATCGCCAAAATTCCAGGCGTAGCTTACGCCATTGGCCGACAAATTATCAAAATTACCGGTGCGGGTTTCTTTATATACATATGAAGAAAAATTAGCAACCGGCAGAATTACCTGGGCCGGATCCACAAAAATAACGGTAGTTGCCAGTGCGCTTTTTACCAGCGATGTTTTACCCGGAACGGAAACAGTAATCGCAAAGGCATATCTTTTTTTAGGCGTGGTATTTAAGCTGTTCAACAAAAAACTCAGGTTAATTCCCACGCTAAAAGTAGCGCCGGTTTTTCCATCGGCCAACTCAACAGTTGGCGGAATGGTTAATGCACTTGTGGGTAATAATTCTGTTGTAATAGTCGGGTCTGTAAGCACGTTGAATTTCCCGGCGGTTACTAATTTGGCAATCGTATCTGTATTTGCTGCAATGCCAATTGTGTAAGCACCACTGGTAGTGATGCCTGCACGGGTTATTCCCAATGGTATATTTATTTTACCACCTGTTACATCAGCACTAAACCGTTGCGCCTGGTTGTAAATATCTGGTGTTATGGAATATACGCCGCTATAGGTATTGTTTCCGCCCAAGGAGGCGATGGCTGACTGCGACATATAAATCTGCTGATCCGGATAGGGTGCATCAATCAGCGGACTTGTTTTGAAACAGGAAGTAAACATACCAGCCGCTGCTATCATTAGCAAGGCATATTTACGCCGGTAAAAAAGTGGTTTCATGTAAAATATATTTTTACGGTTGTTACGTTAATAAAGAGTTATGGCCGTTCCGGTTGTATGTGTTGCTGGTTATAAAAAAAGGGAATTACCACTGCGGATTTTGCACTAATAAAGGTGAAATATTAATCTCCGTTTGTGGAATAGGGTATAAATACATTTTAGGCTGAAATACCCGGTTTTCTACTGTAAAGGGTGAATAGGTAAATACCCCTGTCGTAGCATTTTTTGTTACATCAACACCACGTAGCGGCACACCTAGTGTTGCAGGAGCAACCATCCACCGGCGTACATCCCAAAAACGGTGGTCTTCAAAGGCCAGTTCTACCCTTCTTTCATTACGGATTACATCTTTTGCAGCAGTCTGCGATAAACCGGATGGCATAGGCGGCATGGCCACACCGCCCCTCGTTCTTACTAAATCAACATATTTTTTAATGTCTGCATTACCAGGGCTGTATTCATTTAAAGCTTCCGCATAGTTTAAATACATTTCCGGGAAGCGAAAGAAAATCCAGCTATGCGATGCCGTATTACCACTCGAAATGTTCAGGCTTTCGTTCAGATATTTCCGGAGATAATAACCGGTTTTAGTGGCATTCGGGATAGGCTTTGCATCCTTACCACCGGTAAATGTTTCCACGGCCCTTGCAGGTGTACCAAAAGATGCATTATTTACAGTTACACTGAAGCCTAAACGAGGGTCCCGGTTGGAATAAGGGCTTGCAGCCATTACCGGATCATTCCAGTCAAACTTAACGGCAGTAGTTGCATTTACTTTTACCTCGTACGCATCCACCATATCCTGCGAAGGCGTATTGCCGCTTTGCCCGGACGGAAAACCGATAGGCGAGTTATATTTTTCAAAATCATTGGTATTGTTTCCGCCAACCCAATTGATTCTCGACATAATAATCTCGGCATTATTGAACGTATTGAACAGTGATTTATAAGCGCCTAATGTAACTGCCGGGCTTGCATCAATACATGCCTTGGCTGCATCAGCAGCGGCTTTCCAACGCAGCATACGGTCGCCGGCCGGTAATGAAATATATTCGGGGTTTGCATACCCGCCTGCCCAGGTAGTGGTATTGAATAAATCGCTTGCGGCATACAGCAACACCCGGCTTTTTAAGGCCAATGCCGAAAGTTTGGTAGCCCGCCCTAAATCGTTGCCAACAATATAAGGCGCTGTAGACCCCGTTAGTGGCAATTCCAATGCTGCCGAATCACATTCATTGGTAATAAAATTGATACAATCGTTTAAACTGTTGCGTTTGGTTTTAGAGAAGTCTTCTTCTAAAGTAAGTGCCTGGTTGATCAGCGGGATTCCTCCATAACGTTTTACTAATTCAAAATAATAAAATGCCCGCAGAAACCTGGCTTCATATTTCCATCTTCTTATCTCAGCAAGGTTGCTGGTGTACACCTGCTGTGCGGATGCAGAGGGATCCAGTTTATATTGGTTCAGGTTAATTTTATCAGTAGATAACAGGAACTGATCTACCCTGCGAATATCCCGGTAATATTTATCCCATATATAATCCGGATTATTAATAGCATTCCAGCTACCGGTATTAAATGCCTGCACGGCATTGGTTTCGCTGGTGAATTCGGCTTCGTCCGAGGCAGAGGCCATCATGGCACTGGTACCTATGTACTGCATTCCATCCGGCAAGTCGGAGTAAATGGCGGTAAGCAACCCTTTTACATTACCAAACGATTGCTCCAGTTGCTCCCGGCTAATGGTAGTCTGGAAATCACGGTCGAGTTTCTGGCAGCCCACAAAACCAATGAGTGTGCAGGCAGCCGCTATATATTTCAATATTTTCATCAGGTTTCTTTTAAGGTATTATAGATTAACTTTTACGCCCCCGGTCAGGGTTCTTAACACAGGGTATCCCGTCAGTGATTCCGGATCGCCATAAGGAATTTTATCTATGGAAAACAGGTTGGTGCCGGTTACAAAAATGCGTATCCCTTTTAGCGACGCCCTGCTGATGAATTTGGCAGACAGGTTATAGCCGATTTCCACACTGCGAAGTTTTATAAAACTCCCATCCCGCTGGTAAAAGGAAGAGAACTGGTAATTATTGAGGTTGTTTTTTGAGGATAGCCGTGGATAAGTAGCGGTAGCTGCTGTTTGTGGTGTCCATCTTCCCAATGCGATGTCACTTATCTGGCCATTGTTCTGAAAGGCGGCAAAATAATTTCCGGTCAGGTTAATGGTGTTGCCACTAACACCCTGCAATACAAAATCAAAATCAAAGCCTTTTACCTGAAGGCCCCCATGTAAGCCTGCAATCAGTTTTGGGATAGATGGATTGCCGATTGGCTGTACATCGTTGCCGTCAATAATACCATCCGGCTTGCCTTCGGGGCCGCCAATATCCTGGTATTTAATATCGCCGGCTTTAATAACTTCCGTAAGCAGTGCCGGAACTTTTTTTGGATCGATTGCCCGCTGGGCTATGTCTTCCGGGGTAAAAAATCCGATAGCTTTATAACCGAACGGCTGGCCAATGGCAGTATTGGTTCTGTACAATAAGGTATTTAGCTGAATGGCTTCTGCATTAAAAATAATTTTGTTTTTTGTATAAGCAACATTGCCTTCTATAAAAAACCGGAAGTTTTTCTTTGCTGTGTTGTTATACCGGAGTGATGCCTCAAAACCTTTGTTATTGCTTTTACCCTGGTTCAGTACCGGCGAAATAGCACCGAGGTATTGCGGAACAATACTGGCGGAAGAAACCAGGATATTATAGCGGTCCCGGTTGTATACATCAAAGCTGATATCAAAGTTTTTAGCAATGGTTGCATCCAGCCCAATATTGTATGATTTTTCTTTTTCCCAGCTTAGGTTCGGGTTGGCCAGCAATGCCTCTGCCGTACCACCTGAATTGGCGTTACTGGTTCCAAAAACATAACTGCCGCCGCCAAATGTTTGTGTATATAAAGAATACCGGGTTGATAATCCTAACCCCACTACAATATCATTACCCACAAGGCCATACGAACCTCTTAACTTGAGGAAATTAATAGCCTTGCTACCTTTCAAAAACTTTTCATTGGATGCAATCCACCCAATGGATCCGGCAGGGAAGAATCCACCTCTTTTGCCTTTTGGAAACAGATTGCTTGCCATGTAAGACCCGGAAAATTCTCCAATGTATTTATCATTATAAACATACGTTGCACGGCCCGATACGCTGTTATGCCGGTAGGGGTCGGTGGAATTGGCAGTAGGGTTGGTGTTGTCGCCGGCCGGTCCAAAGTAGTTTACCTCATCCCGGTTGAACATAGCCATACCGGTTATGTTATGTTTACCAAACGACCGGTCATAATTTAAAAATGCCTGTACAATAATGTTGCGGTACTGGTCGAGCCTTTGTTCAGTGCCGCTAAGAGAGGTTAGCTGCGTACCCGGTACCAGTGTCACACTATCTTTTCCGCCTGTAGTTTTAAACGGTACATAACGGGGGTATGCTTTTGATTTAATAGAGCCGGATTTAAAATAGCTGTTGATAGATACCGCTGCCGAAGCACTCAGGCCTTTGGTAACCATATCTAACTGCTCGGTAAACTTTAAGGAGGATAAAATAGTACGGGCATTGGTTTTATAAAAACCGGTGGAAAGCAGGTTGCCAACAGGATTAGCGTACAAAGAACTTCCGCCATATGTACCGTTTGCATTGTACACCGGGAAGGCGTTGGGGGCTAAATTGGCTAACAGGTTAAAGGTATTTCCGGTGGTATAATCATTGGGGTTATTCGTTTCTTCCGCAGAGCCTGCAATTCTGAATTCGGTGGACAAACGCCTGGTAATATTAACATCGAGGTTTGTGCGGAAATTGTACCGGGAATAGTTGGAGTTACTGCTTTCGTCGTTCTGATCGCCAAATTTTCTGAATAATCCCTGGCTGAATAAGGCATTTAAAACTACCTGATACCGTACGGTATTATCACCGCCGTTCAGGCTAAGATCGTAACTGGAAACAGGCGCCGTTTTCCGTAGCACCTGGTCGTACCAGTTTACATCGGGATGATAAAGAGGGTCGCTGTGGTCCTGGTAGGCTTTTAAGTCCGCATCTGTGTACAGTGGCGTCAGGCCATCGTTCACCCTGGCCTCGTTATACAGGCTGGCATACTGGTAAGAATTTAAAAAATGGGGAAGTTGCTGTGCCTGGCTAAATCCCTGCCTGGTATTAAAAATCACTTGCAAAGGGCCTACGTTACCCCGCTTGGTAGTTACCAGAATAACGCCGTTGGCCCCGCGGGCACCATACACAGCCGTAGCAGCCGCATCTTTTAACACGCTGATGGATTCAATTTCTTCGGGCAGCAATTGCATGAAACTATTAGCCAGTCCCAATCCATTGCTGATGTAGCCATCTATCACATATAAGGGGTTTGTACTGGCATCGCCGAAGGTATTTCTGCCTCTTACTATCAGGCCGGGTACCGCTGCACCGGGTTCTGAACCGCCCTGCGATACCGTTAAACCGGGCAGCCTTCCGTACAAGGTATTGCCCAGGTTCAGCGTAAAATTTTTATCAATGGAATTACCATATACGGTTGAGATAGCACTGGTAATATATTTTTTAGGCTGTTTGCCAAAACCAATATCCTTATAGTCCGGCTGTAGAATTTGTATGGAACTGTCCCCACCTGTTTTGTCGTCCGGGGAACCCATCTGAGCCTGTGAAAAACCGGCAAACCCTGCCTGCAACAGGAGTAGCAGGCCTGCACGTTTTACATATTTTAATTTCATGATAAGCGTTAAAGCAGTTAATAATATTTTAAGCGATCTGGTTGGTTATAATCCGGGGTTTTAGAAATACCCGGGGTTTTGCACCAGGTTTCCTTTTAGGGCTTCGGCCTGCGGAAAAGGATGCAGGTACATTCTTTTTCCGAAAGTCCGGTTTTCAAAAGTGTAAGGCAACCAACTGTATAGGGTACCTACTTTATTGATTTGCAGACCCTCAAATTTGCCTTTCATTACCCCTTCTTCTTCAGCAATACCCCATCTTCTGATATCCCACATGCGGTGGTCATCAAAAAACAGTTCAATGGCTATTTCATTTCTTAATCTTATTCTGAAATCGGCCTGCGACAAGCCGGTAGGAAGCCTGGGCATTCCGGAACGTGCCCGTATGGTATCAACATACTTATAGGCCAATGCAGGACCGGCAGCTTCGTTTTGTGCTTCAGCATAATCGAGGTATAATTCGTTTACCCGGAATATAACATCCGGCATTACAAAATTGCCTGCTGTATTGAACGGGATATATTTATGTACCCAGCTTCCACCTTTGCAGCCTGCATAATCTTTACCACCATTAAAAATGAGGGAGATAGGATTAGCTGCATTGTAATAGGATGCTGTAAAATTGATAGACTGCCTGAACCGTGGATCTAACTGTGCATATTTAGCCAGCAAATCGGTGCCGCCGGCAGCATCCCAGGTCATAGGTGTGCCATCCAGTTTCTCGTATTTGCGTAAAAAATTCAGTGGTACGGAAATGCCGCTCCAGAATGAGCCATAACAGGCGGGGTTTACAAAGGTCAAAGGTGCATTACCCGTATTGGTGGTACCAAACCCCTGGAAGGCAAGAATGATTTCCGCATTGTTGTATTGCTCCCACGAATTGCGGTAATTACCGGCAATAGGTATGGCGCCCGATGCAGGAAGAGCAGGGTTCCTGTTGGCTGGCACATCTAACAAAGCGTAGCCGTTTGATTCTACATAAGAGATGGCTTCCTTAGCTGCATCTGCTGCCACTAGCCAGCGGTTTGCATCGTAATTGCCCAGGCAGATGAGTTTATTATTAGCCGGGTTATCCATGCTAAGCCAGGGTGTAGCAGTATTGAACTGAGGGCTTGCGGCAAATAGTAAAACTTTTGCTTTGATAGCATAAGCCGTAGCTTTATTTGCCCTGCCTTTTAGTACTGCTGAAAAAGCAGCCGGCAAATCGGGGTTGGCAATGGCATCATTGCAATCCTTCAACACAAAATTGATACAATCCTGCAGGGATGACCGGGGCACATTAACGGGCTGGCCGGGTTCAAAAACAGAATCTACTATTGGTACACCGCCATAACGCTTAATCATCTCCATATAGTTCATGGCCCGCAGTACTTTCATTTCGCCCTTTACCTGGTTTTTGTAGGCAGCATCTGCATCCGGCACCTCGTCAATCCTGCTTAATATTAATTTTATCTGCCGCAAGGCTATCCAGCGGATATAATACCGGTAGTCTTCATAGTTAATGATATTGGTGGACTGTACATCCCCGCTATTCCAGTAATTGGTAGTTACAAACCCGGCTTCCGACGCATCGCCTTCGTCCGTAATATCCGAAGTCGGGTGAATGACGTCTGTGTTATTCACCTGCGTGTTTACCGTAGAGTAAGTAGCCTGGTCCCGATAGCGGAACAGGGAATGCACGGCATACTTGTAAGTGGTATTGATGAACAGATCAAGGTTTACTTTAGAAGTAAAAACCGTGTTCTCTGTAATGTCCACACCGGGGGCCTTGTCCAGGAAGTTTTTCTTGCAGGCGGATAAAGCAAGCAGGAAAATAAGTGTTAAGGAAAATAATAAATACTTTTTCATATAAACAGCAGTTTAAAAATTTACATTAAGGCCAACGTTAATGGTTCTTACCAAAGGATAGGGTTCTGAATTGGTATCACCGGTTGATACATTCTCCGGATCTATTCCCTGGTACACATGGCTCCAGGTAATCAGGTTATTGGCATTGGCATAAATGCGTAGTGATTTTATACCAATTTTTTTGAGCATTGCCAGGCTTGCCCGGTAGCCTATTTCCGTGTTTTTTAAACGGATATAGCTTGCATCGGCCAGGTAAAAGTCTGTTCCGAAACTGGAATTAAGGGAAAACCGGGGAAAACTGATCGGCAGGCCGGCAGCAGCCCTTTCAGGGGTATAGCTTGCATTTAAATAACCGGCGGCTCCTTCGGGCGGGGCGCCACCAAAGCCACCATTTTTTTGGAACCGGGTGTAATACAGCGAAACATTGCCTACGCCCTGAAACAATACGGATAAATCGAACCCTTTATAATCGGCGCTGAGGGAAAGGCCAAATGTTTTTTCGGGCACGTTGGAATACCCGATAGGTACTTCATCAAAGCTATTGATGACACCATCTCCGTTTACATCCCGGATTTTCAGATCACCTGGTTGAATTCGATTATTTCTGTCTGAATAAAAAGGCCGTTTGGCATCATTCACTTCATCCCAGGTCATAAAGATGCCTTCATTTATCTGGGCAAAAAACTGTCCCAGGCGTTGGCCTGTTCTGGCCTGATAGGGATAAATGGGTGGTATTTCATCTCTGAACAAAACTTTGTTGCGGGCGAAGCTGTAGTTGCCCGATATACGGTAGCCAAATTTTCCGATCCTGTCGGTATAGGTAATTTCACCTTCATATCCTTTGTTCTGCATTCTACCCAGGTTGGTAGCCGGCTGGCTTAATCCTACAACGGAAGATATGGTTTGTGGAAGGGCCAGGATATTGTTCCGCTTTTCACTAAATACATCGGCAGTAATGCTAATTTTGTCTCTCCATAGCCGCATATCAAGACCAATATTCTGCTTAAGCGATCTTTCCCAGGTTACGTCTTTATTACCGGTACCGCCTTCACGGATGCCATTGTAAGCGGCAAAATTAGTTCCCACATTCCCGAAATAGTAGACATTACCAATAGTGGTGTAGCTGGTAGGGTTATAGATGAACCGGTTACCACCAATCTGGTCGAACCCAACCTCGCCGGTCGAACCCCTGAATTTCAGGAAAGTAACGATGCTTTTTTGCGGGAAAAACTTTTCCTGGGAAACCACCCATCCTAAAGAGTAGGCCGGGAAAAAGCCAAACCGTTTGCCTGGTGCAAAGTTTTCTGAACCATTGTAGCCAGCATCAAATGCAGCCAGGTAGCGGCCCTTAAAGTCGTAGGTTACACGGCCTGCAAAGCTTTGATACCCTTTTGGTACCAGGAACTGAAAGGTTGGGTCATACGTTTTTTGCTGGTTGTACAGCACCAGTCCGGTTACATTGTGGTTGCCAAATGAACGTTTATAATCGATACCAGCTTCTGCTGTTATTCTCCGGCTGAAGGTACCTGACTGGGTGAAATTGAACTGTGTTTCTGTTGCACTTGGTACATAGTTTACCGTGCCATCCGGCAGTTTGTAAGCCATGTAAGAAATCAGGGCTTTACCATTCAGTATTTCCTGCGTATTATAAGTTTGAATGCCAACAAGGCCATGTACGGCCAGGCCTTTGGTGATATAACCCAGACTTTCATCCAGGCGCAACGAACCGTTTAAATAATTGCGGTAGGAACGCCTTACGCCCCCTGTTTGCCCCTGGTACAGATAATTGATATAGGGGTTATTATTTTTAGCATTGATATTTACAATTTTCCCGTCTACGATACCCGGACCGTCCAGTGGGCTTGCCCTGGCAATATCCCCTATCACTCTTTCCGTACCGGAACCACCATTTGGCCCGTTTCTTATTTCTGTTTGTGAGGATAAATCGAGTGCAATTTTAAAATCCTTGGAAACATCAAAGTTGAAGTTAGAACGGATATTATATCTTCTGAAAGTAGATTGGGCATTAAAATCAGGAATAAGGCTTGTGAGATCTTTAAACAAGCCTTGCTGATCGAAAAAGCCCCCGGATATAAAATAGCGAACTTTATTCTGGCCGCCGCTTACATTCAGGTTATGCTGGGTTTGAGTAGATACTTTTCTGAATAGTTCGTTAAACCAGTTTTTATTTGGGTGAAAAATAGGGTCGGCGCCGGATTGGTATAATTCAATATCGGTTGCGGAATAAAGTGGCGAGTAAATACTATTGTTTGCATAGGCATCTGCTTTTTGGCCGGCATTGTAAGCCGTTGCCCATTCGGCAGACGTCATGGAAGTACGCAGGTTCGTAAAGGAATTGAAGCTTTGGTTGTAGGTATAATTCACCCGTGGCGGGCCTGCCTTACCCCGTTTGGTAACGATGATAATAACCCCGTTTGCACCCCTGATTCCATATACAGCCGTAGAAGACGCATCCTTTAAAATAGTGAGTGATTCAATTTCATTTGGGTCGATATTATTATAATTAGATACTTCGATACCATCTACCAAAAACAAAGGATTGGTGGTTCCGGTAAACGTGCCAATACCCCTGATACGGATAATAGAGCCATCGTTGCCCGGTTCGCCACCTGCCTGTGTGGCAAATAACCCTGGCAAACGGCCTACCAGTGAATTACTGATGTTGGCCACCGGCGACTGTACCAGTTCCTTAGTGCCGATAGAGGCAATAGAACCGGTGGAGGTAATCTTTTTCTGGGTACCGTAACCCACAACTACTACCTCATCTAATTTGCCGGCTTCCGGCTTTAATGACACATTTAAAGCAAGCTGGTTGCCAACGGCAACCTGTTGGGTTCCGAATCCTACATTCGTAAATTCGAGCACGGAATTTACACTGCCTACTTTTAATTTAAAAGCACCGTTTTCAGCAGTAGAAGTAGAATTGGTAACGCCTTTTTCGCTGACGGTTACGCCGGAAACAGGCGCTCCTTTATCATCCGTTACATACCCTGTAACTTCAATGCCACCCTTGTTCTGCAGCGCAGCGCTTTGTTTTAAGGCATCCGGCATCATGCCTTTTTGAAACAGAACAACCTGGTTATTCACTACCCGGTAATCAATATTATAACCGGCCAGGTCCGTACTTAAAAAATCAATTAATTTTTTGTCCTTTACTGAAACAGTAATAGCTCCGCTTGCCTTAATAACACCTGCACTAAAACTAATATTTACGGCAGTTTGTTTTTTAATCATCGCTACCACTTCCTGCAGCGATTGATTTTTTACAGAGATGGTTACCCGTTTGTCTAATATCGTTTGTGCATGCAACGTCTGTAATGCCATTACACACATAAGAATGGGTATCATGATTACCCGGATGGAATCACTCCATAAAGCAGATAGCTGTGGTTTTTTTTTCATAAGCTTTTAGGTTTGGCAGTTTCGTTTTTTCGATAAGGCACACTACGTGCAAATAGCAGGTATATTAATAGTTGCAGGTAATTATCTACAGTTAAAGCAGTCAGTTATTTCTCTATACTAAAATCGTTGGCCCTATTTACAACCGTTACCTATAATAGTAATAGTTGTATCTGCAATCTCATATTTGGCACCTATGGCAAGGCATATTATTCTAAGCTTATTGTATAAATCCTGTTCGGTTATATCACCACTAAAAACACAATTATATACCTGGTCATTGGCTACTGCAATCTCAATTCCATACTCCGTTTCGATATCCCTAAGCACATCGGAGAGTTTTGCATTTTGAAACTTAAATTTCGAATCAATTGCTATTGCATTAGCAACCGTATCCTCTTTTACAATAGGTATGGGCGCATCAACCAAAGCAGCTTTCATTAGTCTTTGACGGCCCTGGTAAATTGCTTTTTGATTAGGTGTTACCAATATGCCACTGTCTTTCGTTACATCCGTATGCACTTTTCTGTTTTCATATACCATCACTTTACCGGTCAGCACTTCTACTTCAATATTGCCGGTCCGGCTATTGGTGCTAATATGGAAGGTGGTGCCTAATACTTTGGTTACTACATCATTATAGTACACATAAAAAGGCTTTAACGGATTTTTTGTTATTTTAAACAACGCCTCCCCTTCCATAAACACCTCTCTTTTAGCTGAAAAAAGATTGGCTGAATAAAATAAAGAAGACTTAGGCTGAAGCAGGATGTGGCTGCCATCCGGAAGTACAACAGCCATTTCAGTACCTGTATTGTTACTAATTTTTTGGGAACTGTTTTCTTTGAAGCCTTCTGAAAAATTACTTTGTATTTGCCGGTTACTATTCAGATACATCAATGCGGAAACAACAGCAATCAGCAAAACAGCAGCAACCATGCGCCACCTGTTTCCGGCTTTGCGGATGCTTCGTAAAAGCCCTTGTTTTTGCTGAGATTTTAAAATAGTATGGATGATCCGTTTATTCACCTGCGGCGGTAAATCTGTTCCGCTATCAAAGTCTTCCTGATAAATTCTGGTATCAAAATCAGCTTTCAATATATCATCATAATCACCTGTGGCAAGCAACGAATAGAACTCCTCTTTTTCCAAAGCAGACAGACTGCCTTCTACATAACCAGACAGGAGATAAGTAAACCGTCTTGCTGACTTCATAAATGTTTTTACTGATGACTGATAGTGTATAGTACAACTTCATATCAAAAAAAGAGTACACACTGAAAAAAATAATCTTTTACCGGGCTTTGCAAGGCCTGCAATGGCTACCAGCAGCTTGTTTTCTGTAAAAAACCATTCCCTGAATAGAAGTAATTTTTATAAGAAAGCGCTGTCAATTATCACTGTTTCAATACGCTTATGCAATACCTGTGTTTTTACAGTGGCCGGAGTCTTTTGTTTCCAGCCAATGTGAATTTACGCCGGATACATGATGGTTGATGGTAAGAAATATGGCCATGCCTTTTTCCGGCAAAAAATGCATCGCTTGCATTGATGGATAGGGCAAACGCATCTAAATAATTAGGATAAGGATATTACGGTTTTTTGTGCCGTAGGCCATCCGCGGCGGCGGAGTGGGTAGCAGCAAGAATTTGGGGGCTACCAAGCGTTCCCATAGGAACGCTTGGTGCTTTGCTAAACGGTTTTCTACCCACCAAAAGTCCCGATGGGACTAAAAGCCATTTATAATTTTTAAAATTCAAGAGATTTTCTCGCTTAAAAAATTTAGATGCGTTTGCCCTGCATTGATGGATTAGTACGTAATCATTAATGTTCTTCTTCTCCAAAATTAACTGTGATCCCGGGGTTCAATGTTTTTAAGGCATCCACTCCTTTTTGAGTAATGCCTGTTTGCCAGCAATAGATATTTTTTAACGATTTTATAGAAGCCAGTTCCAGTAAACCGGTATCATCAATGCTGGTGGCAACAATATTCAGGTACTCCAGGTTTTTTAACTGTTTAATAGTGGCAATACTATTGTTGGTAATCGCTGCGCCTTCCATATTTAAACGAACCAGGTTTTGAAAATTGCCGATTGCTTTAATACCAGCATCAGTAACTTTTGTACTAGCCAGTTTCAGCCACACAATTTGCTGCGACAATTTAGCAAGTAATGGCATTTTACCATCATCAAATCCACCTGCATTAATGGCACTTACTTCTAAAAAATCCTGGTTCTGCGAAACCGGGTTCACAATCAAATTCTCCTTTTTCAATGCCGCTATATCAGCCGGGTTCCCTGCTGCAATTTTTTGTTGAAATACAGGCGACAAGGGTGTTTCAGCGGAAGTATCATTTACAGTTGTTGTTTGGCCGGTTGCTATTTTTGAACCGGTGAAGTTTTTGAAATAGGGTTTTACATCTTCGGTCTGCGGTACTTCTTTTACTTTGGCTGTAAAAGATGCACCGCTTTTAATCCACCATTTAATAATACTTATCTCATCGGGTGTAAGGCCGGGCTTGCCTTCCGGCGGCATCCGTTTGTCATCGCCGGCCGGCAACAATACCCGTTTAATTAATTCACTGCCTTCTGCATTGCCTGCTACCACAACAGGGCCGTGTTTCCCGCCCTTCATCAGCAGTTCTTCCGAATCCATTCGTAAACTTCCTTTGCTCTTGGTAGCGTTGTGGCATTTGCTACATTTAATTTCCATTACCGGGGCAATCACATCGGCGTAAATAACGGCTTCATTAATATCAGTAATTTCTTTTCGGACCGTTTCAATCTTTTTGTCTGCTATCCCAAACCAGCCCCTGAAAGGTTGAGGTGTATTGGCTGTTAAATAATCTTCGCCATGCGTCATGCTGCCGCCGAGGTGTCCGGTAACTGTTAGCAATGCTACCATTACCAACAGGCTGGCGAAGTATATTTTAGAGATTTTAAATGTGGGCTGTGCCGTCTTTTTTTTGATGAACCAGAGTAACCCGGCAATAGCAGCTACGCTTATACCCAGCCATTTATGCCAAAACAAAGTATCTTCATTATAACTGCCGGGCAATGAAAGCAGCCAGCCAAAAATGCAGGAAATAATAGCGGTGATAAATCCCCAGAAAAGAATAATGCTTACAGCACTGTTCAACTGGTTATTTTTTGTTTTGAACCTTACCAGTTCCAATACAAAAGCAATGAATAAAATGCCGATTGGCAAATGCACAACCACCGGATGAAAATGCCCGAAAAAAGCGCCCCAGTCGGATGTTGCGTTTATCTGAAGTAAATGTATCAATCCTGGTTGTGTATTTTAAACTCTTTCTAATTTAATAGGATAGGTTTTACCGGCATTCCATTGTGCCACGTATACATTTTTATCATCATCTACGCATACATCATGGCAGTGTTTAAAAATGGGTTTATCCTGCACCATCAAATCCAGGTCGCCGTCTATATATTTTGGCCGGGTGCCGCCAGGGTTAGATACTACTTTATTTTCGCCGTTCAGGATGGTTACAAAACCGGATTCGGGCGTGAGGTAATGGTGCTTCAATGCCGACCAGCATACGCCGGCATACATATTTTCACCATCAAAAACCGGCCTGCATACGTATGCCCCCGGCATATAAATATTTTCTAAAAATTTCCCATCTAAGCTAAAGCGTTTAAAGCAGTTTTTGGTCCGTTCTGTACACATCAATACCGGGTTGCTTTTGTCCCTGGTATCCAGCGCTATGCCATGGGCAGTTTTAAATTTATCATCGCCTCCACCATCGCCGCCAAATTTTCTGATAAATTCTCCGGTGGCAGTGTATTGCGTAATGTACTGGCTGCCGTATCCATCTGCAATATAAATATCGCCGGCCGGGCCAATGCAGGTTTCTGTAGGTTTAAATTTTTCGCAATCGGTATATTGGCCAATGAATCTTGGATGTTTAATCGTCAATAATATTTTCCCATCGAGGGTAGTTTTATATACTTCGCCTAATATGATATCCGTGATGTATAAATATTCTGTGCCGTTCTCATTGTGCAGTGTTAGCCCATGTGCACCCGAAAGATTCAGCGTCCACGAATTCAGCAGTTTTCCTGACTTATCGTAAATAAGAATATTGTTCCTCGGTTCATTGGTAAGCAGAAAAATTCGTTTTCTGCTGTCCATTATCATTTCGTGGCAATCATTTACCGGGTAATCCGACGGGTTTAAATTCCCCCATTCCCGGTTTACCCGGTATTTAAAATCGCCATGGCCAATGATTTCTTTTTGGGGTTTATCTTTTGCCAGGATGTAGAAAGGCTTAAACACCGCAATGCCTGCACCCAATACCACAGTTTGCCTGATAAAATTTTTTCTTTCCATATGACTGCTTTTAAGCATCGTTGTTTCAGGCATGCCGGCTTAGAGCCTGCGTTATTGGAAATGCCTTATTAATTTTACGCAAACAAACTGGTAATTACACTACCGGAAACATCTGTTAGCCTGTATCGCCGCCCCTGGCTTTTATATACAAATTTTTCATGATCAATACCCAGCAGGTGCAGCAAGGTTGCCTGAAAATCGTGCACATGCACACCATCCTTTACAATGTTGTGTGCAAAGTCATCCGTTTCGCCATGTACCAAACCGCCTTTTACGCCACCGCCTGCCATCCACATACTATATGCCGCCGGGTGATGATCCCGTCCAAAAGCTTCGGGCGTAAGTTTGCCCTGGCAAAAACTGGTACGTCCAAATTCGCCACCCCATATTACCAGTGTGTCATCCAGCAGGCCCCGTTGTTTTAAATCTTTTACCAGTGCGGCAGAGGCCTGGTCGGTTTGTGCCGTAGCCCTGCGGATGCCCGCAGCAAGGCTGCCATGGTGGTCCCAACCAAGATGGTATAACTGAATGAAGCGGACATCTTTTTCCGCCAGCCGCCTGGCCAGCAAACAGTTGTGGGCAAAGGATCCCGGTACTTTTACATCGGGGCCGTACATATCCAGGATGTGCTGTGGCTCATTGCTTAAATCGGTAATTTCCGGTACGGCCATTTGCATCCGGTAGGCCATTTCATATTGGGTAATCCGGCTATCTATCTCCGGGTCGTTAGAAATTTCTTTTTGTAATAAATTAAATTCTTTAATAAAATCCAATGCCCGGCGGCGGTCAATTTTTTCGATGCCGTCCGGCGATGAAAGATAGAGCACGGGATCGGCGCCGCTCATGAATTGCACACCCTGGTGCTGCGTGGGTAAAAAACCGTTGCTCCAGGCGGCATTGGAAATAGGCTGATCGCCCCCACCTTTACTTACCATTACAATAAAAGAAGGCATGTTCTGGTTCAGCGTTCCCAGGCCATAACTCAGCCACGAACCGATGCAGGGCCGGCCGCTGATCTGGTTGCCGGTTTGTGTAAATAATACAGCCGGCTCATGGTTAATCTGGTCAGTATGCATAGTACGCACAATACAGATATCGTCCACAATTTTTCCTGTATGTGGCAGCAGGTCGCTGATATAGGTTCCGTTTTTACCTTGTTTGGAAAAAGTGGCGGCAGCCCCGGCCAGCGGAAAATGCGTTTGATTGCTAACCATTGTTGACACACGGGTAGTTCCCAAAACAGAGGCGGGGATATCCTGCCCGTGCATTTCGTTCAGCTTCGGTTTGTAATCGAACAATTCCATTTGCGACGGGCCGCCACTCTGGAATAAATAAATTACCCGTTTCGCTTTTGGAATAAAATGCGGATTTACAAGCGGCTGATTTTCATCCAGTGCAGTCACTATTTTTTTATGTGGCAGTAGCGGCGAAGTATTACATCCTATTAAACTATTTAATGCAATTCCCCCCAGGCCCAGCACGCTGCCACGTAAAAATTTTCTGCGGGATTCGTGCTGCAGCATTCTTTGTAAATCGTTCATACAATAATTATTTCCGGGTTAAAAATTCGTCCGTACTCATTAGCGAAATAGCAATATCGCTCAGCGCCGCTCCAGAGGCTGATTCCGTTGCACTCGTTGAATTAAATTTGCGATAGCCGGTATTTAAAAACTTCACCGCTTTTTGCGGGTTGGCGGTAAAGTTTTCTAACTCGGTGGCATACATTTTTTGCAACAGGTTTATTTCTTTTTCATTCGGTTGCCTGCCGGTTAACTGCATAAAAATATACGGCAATCTTTTGGCTATTTCAGTGCCCGCTTCTTTCCCCGATCTAATGGCCAGGAACCTTGCCGCCTCTATAAACTGCGGATCGTTCAATAAGACAAGTGCCTGCAATGGCGAACTGGAAATGGTTCTTCTGACTGTACAAAAATTACGGTCGGGGGCGTCAAAGATTTGCATGGAAGGCCGTACGCTGGTACGTTTTACCACCGTATAAATGCTGCGCCTGTACAGGCCTTCGCCGTCTTCCTGC
The DNA here is from genome assembly GCA_965246935.1 of Chitinophagaceae bacterium. GTDB lineage: Bacteria > Bacteroidota > Bacteroidia > Chitinophagales > Chitinophagaceae > JAZKFT01. The sequence continues at coordinate 652,844 of CBDFGC010000008.1, forward strand.
AGATACACATAGTGCCATCTTTTATCATTTAATGCATCCCATAAACCTTCGGGCTGATAAGGGTACACGCTTTTGCCACCAATTTTATCTACCAGTAATCCGCTTACAGCCAATGCGTTGTCTCTTATCATTTCAGCAGGCATCCGGTAGCGGCTGCTGCGGGCCAGGAATTTATTCTGCGGGTCAGCGGCCAATAATTCTTTTGTAAAAGCCGAACTTTGCCGGTAAGTGGCGCTCATTAAAATTAATTTTTGTATGGCTTTGGTATCCCAGCCATTTTCCCGAAAAGTTACGGCCAGGTAATCCAGCAGCTCCGGGTGCGTAGGCAACTCGCCCTGGTTGCCAAAATCGTCGGAAGATTTTACTAATCCCCGGCCAAAGATTAATTCCCATAAATGGTTTACGGCAACCCTTGCCGTAAGCGGGTGCTCCGGTAAAAAAAGCCATTTGGCCAGGCCCAGCCTGTTCTGCGGAAATGTTTTGGGAAAGGGCAAAATTGCATTAGGTGTATTCGGATAAACTTTATCTCCGGGGCTGGCATAATCGCCGCGTTTCAGCACATAGGTTTGCCTCGGTACAGGTATATCGCCCATCACCATTGCTTCTTTAATGGAATCATACAAATCGGCTAACTGTTTCCGGGCTGCCAATAACGCATTTGTGGTATCGGTTTTTACAATTCCTGTTGGAATAATTATTTTTTTGGAATCAAATAGAAACCCGGCTTCTTGCGGCGATAATTCATCATTAAAAATCATCAGCTCATCTATCTCACCGCCGGGCAATGCTTTGTCCTGCGTTCTTGCACCTAATGTAAAACCCTGGTAAGGATAGGGCTGTTTTTGAATATGTATCTGCGAGCGGATATTTTTAAAAAGATGATCTGTTTCAACCATAAGCGGCAATTGGGTTCCATTTAAAAATAATTGAACGCCTGCTGCTTTGCTGCTGCCATCATAACTAATAGCAATATGGTACCACTTATCGGTCTGTAATGCTTCTTTACTGATTACGCTGATGCAATCATGCGGAAAAGCGTGGCTGACCCTGAAATTAAGCAGGTTATTTTTCAGCATTAAATCATAGCCCTGGTAGCCGTACCGGCGTGGGTCGGAACAATGGAACACAGCAGCCAGGTCGTATTTCTTCGGCAGCTTTAGCCAAAAGCTTAGGGCAAAAGGCTGATAGCGTTCAAAGTATGCAATCTTATAGGCTGGCAGGTGCACAAAGCTTTCATCATTGTCTTTTAGTTTCAGGCTTTTGCCGCTAATGCCAATGCCGGCTTCAGGCCCAAGCGCCTCCGCACTTAAAGCAGGGTTGGCATAATTGGGAAACACCGTGGTATTATAAGGGGAAAGCGGCCCCTTTAAATCGTACGCATTCTTATAGGCCACACCAGGTTTGATTGCTTCAAAATTGAGTGAAGCCACACATTTTTCCCGGAGTGATTGCTCAGCCGTTTTACCGGCAGTTACAGGTGCATTCTTTTTTTGCAGTTCTAACACATTTATATAATTCCTGATAGATGCAATGCGCTGCTCATCTTCCTTTTTTGTGAGCAAAAGGGTAGGGCCGGGCAGTATATTATCATCGCCGATATTTGGATTAGCCAATTCATTGGTGCTATTGAAAAAAGCGAACATGGAATAATAATCTTTCTGGCTGATAGGGTCATATTTATGATCGTGGCATTTGGCGCAGCCGATGCTGGTAGCCAGCAGGCCTTGGCCCAGCGTATTGGTTTTATCAATGGCATACTCCACCCGAAATTCCTCATCTATAATACCAGCCTCAGAATTAAGCCGGTGGTTGCGGTTGAAACCCGTTGCCAGTATCTGCTCCTGTGTGGCATTGGGTAATAAATCGCCGGCCAGTTGCCAGGTAATAAATTTATCGAAAGGCAGGTTTTTATTGTAGGCATTAATTACCCAGTCCCGCCAGGGCGATGCGTCCCGGTGACGGTCATCTAAATATCCATAGCTGTCTGCAAAGCGGGCCACATCCAGCCAATAAGCCGCCATCCGTTCGCCGTAATGCGGCGATTGCAGGAACCTGTCTACCATAGCCTCGTAGGCATTAGCGCTTTTATCGCTGGTAAACTGATTGATCTGCTGTAGTGTAGGGGGCAGGCCGGTTACATCAAAACTTACCCGGCGGATAAGTGTGAATTTATCTGCTTCGGGCGAAGGTTTCAGGCCCTCTTTTTCCAGCCGGCTCAATACAAAGCGGTCAATATCGTTTTTTACCCAATCTTTATTTTCAACAGCCGGCAAAGCGGCTTTTACAGGCGCTGTAAAAGCCCAGTGCGGTTTGTATTCAGCCCCTTGCTTCACCCACCGGATCAGGATTGCTTTTTCGGCTGCAGTAAGTGATAAATGAGACTCAGGCGTTGGCATTACATAGCCGGTGTCAGTGCTGAGAATGCGGTGGATAATTTCGCTTTTGCTAAGACTGCCGGGCTTTATGGCTTTCAGGCCGCTTTCCGTTTTCTTATCAAAAGCAAAGCTGGCAATATCCAGACGCAGATCGGCTTTTTGTTTTTTGGCATCGGGACCGTGGCAACGGAAACATTTATCGGAAAGAATGGGTTTTACATCTATGTTGTAATCTACATGTTCCGGTATATCAACCATGGCAGTTTGCACATCGGATGGCAATTCCATATTGTCGCAACCCGCAAGCATTGCTATAACCAATAATAGAAAAAAGATTTTTTTAGGATGTAGCATAGCGAGTCGGCAAATTGATATGCAAGAAATTAATAAACCGCTCCAAACCTACTACTAATATTTGGAAAACCAAAAATTGGTTAACCAATTTTTTTACTTATGTTGTAATCAGTTATTTTCTTTTCCTATATCTCTTATCTTCTAAACAGGTGGTTTGCTACAACAAAATAAGAAACAGAGAGGTGTTTGTGCTATTACACATAGGATACCGGGTTGTGCATTTATATTAATGTAGTGGAAGGCAAGTTTGACAAGGAAAATGGCTTGCGGATAAGAGATAGACTGGGTATAACTTACCAGTTCTAAGCTGCAGCAATAGCTTTGGTGCTAAACCTTGTCAGAATGACGAGACATACACTCATTTGTTGATAAAAAAATCACCTTATATCTCTTAACCCCTTATACCCACAATCGCTTAAAGAGCTTTGTCGTTTTCAACGAATCACTAATCTGTCCTTTCTTAATTATATCCGTCTGTTTTTTATGCCAGGCCACATCCCGCCACATGCCCCTGAACTGCGGCCCGCAAAAATTACTCGTGGCAATGGCAACCCACTGGCCGGTAGTTGAAGCGGCACTTACCCCTATAGCACAAAGGTCTTTTACCCAATCCCAGTTCAGGCCCGGATAATCTTTATAGTTCACAACCGACCAGCATTCGGTTGTCATTAAAGGTTGATTCACTTTATTCGCTTCACCGGCGATCCGTTGTATGTTGGATGTCAGCATATTTTTCCAATAGTCAGGCTTCTCCCGATACAAGGTTTCCCCCTTTTCCACCAGCCGCTTATAATCTGCGGAAGAAAATCCATTCCAGTCTATTCCTATTTTACTATTAAACTCGCCGCCGTTAGCACTTGACATCCAGATATGCGCTTCTATAAAATCCAAAAACGGCACATGTGTTTTTTCAATCCAGCTATTATTTAGCGTATCCATTGAAAACGTATAAGGCAGTTGCGGATACTTATCGGAAACAATTTCTATGGCGGCCTTCATCCATTGCAAAGAAGTTTCTGCAGTCCAGTCGTGGTTCAAGACCATGCCTTTTATATTCTTCAAATAAGGCACCCAGGGCGATGCCATCCACTCATTGCATAAATCGACATACAGAACAGTATCCATTAAATTTTCCGCAGCAATTACATCAAGCACCGTTATCCAGTTGGCCGCCATTTTTTGTGGCGAACTAATTTGCATTCTTACGTTATTAACGTCCTCACGGTACCAGGTTGATAAGCCCACTTTAATAGCCCGCTTTTTACACTTAGCAATAAAATCCGTTAATCCGGGTAGTACCGCTATTTTCACAAGGCCGGGGCTCCCCCAGTCATTCTGATCCCATTGCGGAAGTAAGGCCCATTCCTTTTTAGCACCGGCGGCAACCAGGTGCGGATAGGCATCAATCCTGACAGCGTTATAACCTCTTTCTTTTAATTCGTCAAGAATCCTATCCCAATCTTCGTAACCGGCGCCGGGCCACCGCCGTTCCAGCCAACTAAAATCCCACATAGTTATGGCAAGCGGTTTTACCGATGTTGGTATACTTTTACTTTTTTCCGAAGCATAGCCTGTACTACCTGCGAGCAAGCCAACAGAAGCTAAGGATGTATATTTAATAAAGTCTTTTCTGTGCATGTATAAATCTTGTTTTAGGGAGATGCCGATATCTCCTGTTTAAATTAATCCCTTCTAATGTATAAATACCTGGCTTAATAAAATAAGAAGGTAAGAAATATAGATAGCTGCATTTCCAACCAAGGTTCAACAGCCATAAGCCAATTTCACTATTACTTCAGAAGAACTGATTTTCGAATCAGCCATTTTTTATTTTTCGGTGAATGATACTTCTAATTGTTCCAGTGTTTTGCCTTTGGTTTCAGGAACCTTTACATACAAGTACCCCCAATAAATTACACACAGGGCTGAAAACAAAAGAAGCGTATTTGATACGCCGAAGCGTTCGTTTAATAAAGGGAACGTGAAGCTTGCTAAAAAATCGGCCAGCCATAGAATAAGTGTACTAAAAGAAAGGGCAAGTCCTCGTATCCGGTTGGGAAATATTTCGGAAAGCACTACCCAGGTTACCGCACCAAGACTTGCCGAAAAACCTGCGATATACAATACCAAAAAAATTAATACGATATAAGACTGGAAATACTGAAATTTAAAACAAAGTGATACGCCAATAAGCGACACTGCCATATCGATACATCCGCTGATCAGCAATTTTTTACGGCCGGCTTTATCAACCAGCCAAATGGCTAACAGGGTTGCAAAAAACATAATGACACCGATAACGATTGTTTGTAACAGTGCATTAGCGGCCGATACCCCCGTAAGCTTAAATATCTCCGGTGCATAATAAAGAATAGCATTAATACCCGTTACCTGCTGAAAGATGGCAATCAGGCAGCCCATAAAAAAAACAGTGCGGTAAGCTGGCGAAACCAGCTCTTTTATTTTTACTGCCTGTTGGTTGGAAAAGCTGTTGGCGATGGCTTCCGATTCACCTTGGGCATATACATTACCGCCAATTTTTTTTAAAAGTGAAGTTGCTTTTTCTACCTGCTTTTGGGCGATTAGCCACCGTGGTGTTTCGGGCACAAAAAAAAGGCAAACAAAAAACAGAAGGGCAGGAATCGATTGTGAGGCAAACATCCATCGCCAGCCGTTTTCCCCCGTTCCGGACAGTATATAATTGGCTATGTAGGCAAGTAAAATGCCGATGACAATAGCCAACTGGTAAAGCGATACCATGCGGCCCCGCAAAGAAGCCGGCACCGTTTCGGCAATATACATGGGTACTACCATGGCCGCTGCACCAACTGCAAACCCACCTAAAATTCTAAACGTTATAAATAAGGTTAGCGATGTTGATAAGGCAACGCCAACTCCTGTAACGGCAAACAGAAAAGCACACCATTTTAAAACAGTTTTCCGTCCAAATAAATCGGCTGATTTTCCGGCGATGATGGCACCAAGGGCACATCCAATGAGAATAGAACTTACCGCCCAGCCAAGCATAAAATCGCTCAATTGAAAATAAGGTTTTATGAAGGCGATGGCGCCGGAAATAATCGCCGTATCAAAACCAAATAATAATCCGCCGAGGGCCGCTACCATGCTAATCAACAAAACATATTGGTTGTTGATAATAACATTTTTAACCGCTGTATCTGGTAAAGGACCTTCTAAAATAATGGGCATGAGAAGTAAAAATTATTTTATTGTTTCTATAAAAACCATAGTACAGTGTTAACCAAATAACCTTAAAAGATACTGCGGTTTGTGTCCTTACAAACCGCAATTCGGAAGTTCAATTTCTATCATCACTATTATTAATACAGGCATAGCCGGCGAGCTTCATAAACGATGTATTTTTAAATAAAAAATCGTTTAAGCAGGTATAATCAGCTTGGAGAAGTTTGCCTATAAACACTACTGTAAAAAATAAGTCCGATACAAAAATGAATGACATGATACCATAGTCCGGCAACACAGGCACTGCCGTTTTTGGTTATGTTGGCGTAACAAATTTTGTAAACAATCGTTGTTATTTACAAATACATAATTACATACAAAAAAATCCACAGGCATTTACTTTCTTATTAAAAACTAAAACTATTTTACTAAATTGAAGCCTCGTTTTTAATTACGACCCGTAAAATTGTTTTACAATGAAACCATTCATACAAAAACTCCCTCTTGCTACCGATACCTCGTTTATTGCAAAAACGTTTCGCACACCGCACTTTGAGGTATCATGGCACCAGCATATTGAATATGAACTGATCCTGTTTACGGAAGGAAACGGAATGTGTTTTATAGGCAATCATGTAGGTGAATTTAAGACCGGTGATATTTTTTTTATCGGCAGTAATGTTCCGCACACCTTTCAAAAAAAAGATGAACAACAAATAGCAAGTGCGGTTGTAGTGCAGTTTACCGGTTTTTTTTGGGGTAAGGATTTCCTGAACATTCCTGAAAATAGCAAGCTAAATGAATTGTTCATCCTCTCCATGAAAGGGCTTAAAATAGAGGGGAAAATCAAACCAATCCTTGGTGGTTTAATAGCAGACTTAGAAATGGCAAAGGGATTTTCCCGTATTTGCCTTTTATGTAATTGCCTGCAGGTAATAATAGAAGAAAAGCAAAAGCGGCCGCTTTCCACAAGGCAAATGAGCACACTGAACGACAAGTATAAAAAGCGCCTTGATAAAACTTTTGATTACACCATTAGCAACTTTCAGCAACCCATCTCCCTGCAGGATATTTCAAAAATCACTAACATGAGTGTGACAGCTTTTTGCAGCTACTTTAAAAAGAGCACAAAAAAATCGTATGTAGAGTTCCTAAATGAAATCCGTGTTGGTTATGCCTGCCAGCTTTTGCAGGATACCGATAAGCCGATTGTTGATATTTGCTACGAGAGTGGCTTTAACACGACAGTCAATTTTAATAAGCAGTTTCTAAAGATAAAAAAAACAACGCCCAGGCAGTTTCGAAATGAGTTTGCTACACGGTTAGTATAATAAAAGCTATTTTAATTTGAATAAAGCTGGTTGTTACTTGAAAATCAGCGTTAGTAAGATAAGAAAACTATAAAATTGGTGGTTGGTAAAAAACGTTTTTAAATGTCCCAGCGCCCTTGACATGTGGGTTTTTACCGTTAGCGGAGATATATTCAGATGTTCAGCAATTTGTACATACGAAAGCTTTTCTTCCCGGGCCAACTGATAAACTTTAAGCTGATTGCCGGATAAAGATTTTAATGCTTTGCTTAGTAAAAGCTGGCATTCAGCGTCCCTGATTTTTTCCGCAGTCGAATCATCTTCTATATCCTGAACCAGCTTTAAACGGTTGAAAGTTTTATATTCATTGGCTACTTTCTTCAACCTGTTGATGGTATTATTTTTAGCTACAGTATACAGCCATGCTTCAATGGGAGTACCGGCTTTTATCTTCTCTCTTTCCAACCACAGCTTCATAAATACATCCTGCACTACTTCCTCAGCAGTAACTTCTGACCTTAAATAGCGCATAGCCACCTGATAGATACGATTGTGGTGCTGGTCGTAAATTAATTTGAACGCATCTTCACTATTAGCAGCAAGCAATGTTAGCAGCTCGGCATCATTGCAGGGAAAAATTTGTTGAGATAAATGTTGCATACCGTCGTTTATAAATAAGATGAAGCGTTGTATCCTTTGGCGAAACTAAAAACGTGTAAGGGCTTTCTGAAACAGTTGATAGCAGGTGCAGCGGAATAAGGTTTAATTATTCTAATACCAATTTAAAATAAGGGGTATAACAGGTAAAAGCTGCTACAGAAAATAAGGGTAAGGTTCGGCATAAAACGAAACGGGCAGGCGTGTATTTGTAACCCGTGGTGAGCAATCTTTTTTTCATAAGCAAATCGTTTTTAAATCGTCGGAAGTTTTGCTAAAACGTTTTAGCAAGCCTAAGAACCGCATACAATATTAGAACCTTTTTGAAATACAACAAATTATTTTATAAAAATCAAACCGCTTCTTTACAATAAGTTTACGAACCAGGCGATGTGTTTTAAAAACAAATTGCTGCCAAATTGAAGAAATGTTTTCAGAACCCTGGCGGTACCTTTAGCCAGATACCATCTGAAACTTTAAATCTTCAACAAGGCAATAAGCAACATCGAAACTCAGGTTGAAGACCGTTCTATAATTTTTACCGGAAGTAGTATCTTTCGCTCATTTACTGGTGTTGTAGCATTTAAAAACCCCATTAATATGCTTACAGCTGTTTTTGCTATTTGCTCTACAGGCTGTTCTATTACCGTAATAGAAGGGGTATGCAAATCGAAAATTTCATTATCATCAAAGCAAAGAACAGCCAGATGTTCAGGTATTTTTAAATTCAGATTTCTGATGCTTTTCAATCCGAAAACACCCAAATAATTTGTAGCAAACACTACCGCATCCAGTTGTGGATTTTTTATTAAAAATGCTTGTATTCTTGCCACTGCGTCCTCATTTTTTGTTTCAAATGGTACAGATAAAATATATTTTTTACTATGCGGAAGTTGATGTTCCTGCAATGTTTGTTCCCATCCTTTCCGCCTGTCGCTTATTTGTACTTTATCCTGGTTAATTGTTACGTAACCAATATTTTTATAGCCTTTTGTTATCAATAGCTCAACGCCAGCCTTCATTCCCAAAAAATTATTTACAATCACATAAGGCACTTCGGAATCTTTCATGTATCCGTCCATTAATACTACCGGCCTTTTATGTTTAATTAATTTAAGTATATCTTCTTCCATACCCGGAACAGGCGTTATCAGATAACCATCCATCTGCTGGTTATATAAAGTCTGAAGTAAACCCTTTCCTTTTTTCAGGTCATTTTCCGTACTGCAATACACTACATTGTAGCCATATTCTTTCGCTTCATTCTCAATAGTTTTAGCCAGGGAACTGAAAAAATGATTGGAAATATCTTCCACAATCAGCCCCAGGGTTTTTGTTTGGCCGGTACGTAAGCCTACCGCTACCTGGTTGGGGTAATAGCCAAGCCGTTCCGCAGCTTCTTCAATCCTTTTTGCTAATTGATCACTGATCCTTTTACTTTTTGATTTTCCATTCAGCACAAAAGAAACGGATGAAATAGAAGTATTAACCGTCCTTGCAATTTCTTTTATAGATACCATAATTTCATTATTTTATCTACAAGCGTTGGCTTACCGCTGCTCGTTTTTAATACTGCTTACGGTGCGTAATGTATACACGAATTGAAGAAAAGACTATCGCTATATTACAGAGAGTGCTAATACCGACATCCGGATGCGTTAAAGCCAAGCCTGATCTGACCTGTTTCCGGATTTTATAGTTTTTTCTTTTGTTGTTTTGCTTGTGACGCTGTTCAGTTGAAACAGGTGACAACTTATTCAGGTAACCTTTGATTAAGAATGGGCAGGATTTACCTACTGGCATTAGCTACGGTTAATATATGGCGGGCCTGCTTATGGCAAAGTATAAAAAGCGGCACCGGATAAGTACCAGGCATTTACTAGAACATCATCAACGTTACTCCACCGGAATTTCCCGGATGCTCTTTACAAACTTTCCCTTTGTCATTTCCAACACTGCCTCCACAATATAAATGCCTTTTGCATCGGGCACCGTGCAAGGCAGGATTAGTTTGGTAGCACCATAAGCCGGTATATAAACAGGTGACCTGTTTTTTACTAAAATTTTATCTGCCTTTACAATCCGTATTTCTACCGGTCCACGCCAATCGGTTTGAAGGTCATTGATGGCAAGGATTGAAAATTCGTGTAACCGGCCTCCGGTAAGGCTTTTGCCCCATTCGTCCAACATCAGTCCCACAGGTGAAAAAGCATCGGGCATGTATTTTAAAAACTGGGGTTCGTACTGTAATTGCGCTACGTTTAGAAAATGGTCGCTGGTTTGGCCACTGTCCCTTGAATAGCCCAGGGCCGTAAAATGCAATACACCTGCTACCTGCCGGTGGCAACGCCAAAATTCTGTTTCGGCCGATAGGTACATAGCGTAAACGTGACGGCGTTCATCTGCCGAAGCACCGTTACCCAGGAGATTGTGATAAAGGTTTCGGGTAAGTGTGGTGGGACTGCCATCACGGTTTAACCATAACCAACCGTACTCGTTGATAATAACGGCATGTGAACCATCATTCAGAAATTCGTTGCCTTGCGGCCTCACCGGTTGACCGGGTATGTCTTTTAATTTAAAGGAAGGGTTTTGGAAATGATAAGGATGCGATTCGTGTATATCACCTGCTTCGCGGAGGGTGGAATAGCCGTTGTCCCAGGGGCGGTTGCTCAGGTCTAAATGTCTTACCTGCTGCACAGCTTTTGCCGTTTCCTCAGTGGCGCTATAGGTTTCGTTGCCGGCATCCCAAATAGCTACGCAGGGATGGTTCCAATGGTCATGCATCCATTCGGTATATTGCCTCACCAGTTCGTCCGCCGCCAATTCTTTTGGCCATACCGACCAATTTTTACCACCATACCAAACAGGAAATTCGTCTTGTATCAGAAAGCCTTCTTCATCAGCAATGTTGTACCACTCTTCCGGCGGAAAACCGATGCAGTAACGCAGGCTGTTCCAATGAAATTTTTTGAAACTTTTGTGCAGGTTGCGCACCCACTCAGCGTTCCAGGGCAGGGAACCGCAGGCTTCATCTTCAAAAAAACGCAAAAGGGTCACATTGCTGCCCCGCATGAAATAAGGCTTTCCGTTAAGCCTTGCTTGTTTGGTAACGGTGTCCATATAAAACTCCCGCATTCCAAAGCGGCAACTGTATTCATCCGTCGCCGTGCTTACCTGAAGGTTATATAGAAATGGCTCCTCCGGCGACCATAACCTGCTATCTTTTATTGGCACTGAAACGGTAAAAATATTGGCCTTGTTAGTTGCTGAAAGTATTACGTCTTTTACAAGCGTAGCCACTATTCGTTTGGAAATACGTTCCGATACTACAAATTGTAAGGTGGTATTATTCATCCCGCCAATTCCTTCCAACGCTACCTGCACTTTTATGTTGGCCGTACGAATATCAGGCGCCACTTGTACTGATACAATGTGCGGCGTACCGGATAAAATAATTTCTACCTTGTCATAGATGCCGGGAATGTAGCGGTCTTTTTCATAATCAAATCCATCGGGCATGGACCGGGGCAAAGCACCTCTGTCTGCTCCTACTCTTATCAGCAGTTCATTGTCGCCTTTTTTAAGCGCCTGCTGCACATCAAAATAACCGGAGGTAAACGAAGGCAGGTGTTCGCCCAAATCAACGCCGTTCAAAATGGCTTTGGCGCCAAACATGGCCTTGGCTATCCGCAATACGGCAACTGCGGGAACTTCCGTTTCCAATCTAAAATTCCGCTTGTACCAGAATGCCTCACGCAAGGTGTCCTTTATCAGTTTACTTCGCTCCAGGTTGGTTGCAGTGGGCGGATAATTGGCCTTAGGGCCTACGTTGGCAAATGCAGGCGTAGCCAGGGTGACCAATCCGGGCACGGGTACTTTGTGCAGGAACAACGAAGGCGTTTTGCTCATACTCCCTTCTGCAATTGCCCACATACCGTTTAAAGAAATGGTCTTTCGCTTAATGTTTTGCTGCGCTGCTGCCGTCAGGTAAAAAATAGTCAGCATTAGTAACGCAACAATGCGTTTGCCTGCCGGGTATCGGAAGTATAAGGTTGTTTCTTTCGTTTCACTTTTATTCATAAAAGGATAGATGGGCTTTACTCCTGGTTTCAATCGCAGCATTTTTCAAACAACCGGTTTTATTTTAAGCACTTCGGGCCGCAGATAAGGTTTGTTGGCTTCCACTGTTCCTTTGTAAGCATAAGGGTCGGTACCGGCTATTAACAGTACATCCCGCAAGTCTTCGGTGGGAGGCAGCTTGCCGTCCTGATCCCAGGGCAACATACTTTCGGCGCTCATGTAATGATTGACCAACGCCGTACGAAAACAATCAGTTGTTTGGTTGCGCAAAGAACTATGTAGCACATATCCGTTGAAGAAAACCACTGCCCCTTTCTTCACTTCTACCGGAATGATCTGGTTTTTCTCATAACCGGAAACATCTACCGTATCCACATCCGCATATTCGTTACTGCTGTTATCTACCCTTGGCATAATGAAGCCCGGCTTTTGCGAACCGGGAATAATCCACAGGCAACCATTCTCTATCGTTGCATCATCAATGGCTATCCATACACCAACAAGCGATTTATCCCGTGTAGGTATATAAAACTCATCCTGGTGCCAGCTTTGCCCGGCCTTGCCCGGTGCTTTTACAAACAACATACTTTGCATGCACTTCACATTTGGACTGACAATTTTTTGTAGAATAGAAACCACACCTTTTTGAAACAGATACTCCTTTATTACCGTTGACAGTTTGTGTGGAAAATGAATTGCTACGTATTTCTTCAACACGTCGTCATCGCTTTCAACAGCCGCTGTTCGGATCAGGCCGTCAACAGAGCCTCGTTCGCCTTTAAAAATTTTGGCGGTTTCGCTTTTTAGCTCTGCTATCTCTTCCGGCAAGAACAGGGCAGGTGCAACGAGGTAGCCATTATTCTGATAATGCAGGATGTTTTCATCGGTAATTCCTTCGGCAGTAACAAAAGATGCCTTGTTCATATGCTTTATTTTTAAAGATGGTTCCCATTTCTTCTAATGATTTTGAGTAAGCGGGTGTACATATAGGTAAAGGTGATGGCACCAATAGTACAGCCGGTTAATACACCGTCTACCGCCCCGCCAGGGCTGTGTTCATTCAAGCCAAAACAGGCAGCGATAAAAAGAATGGTTCCGAAAATAATGAGCGTGTTATAACCAAACAGTAACCTGCCCAAAGCCACAATGGCACTGAATTGTAGCAGGAAGCCCCGGGTTGAAGGAATACGTTGCGGAAGACGTATTTTGTTTGGAAGCGATGTACTGATTGTATTCATATTGCTTTGAATCGTTAGCGGTGTAAATTATTTTAGCTGCCGGAAGGTGCAGACCACTATTTTATTTAAAAAGTACACTTTATTAATAAATGACACCAAATAATTGAATGATAGGGTTTAATATTGTTGCATGCGGCCGTTGCTTCAAAAACTTCCTTTGTCTGATGGCACATCATTCGTAGCCCGTACATATCGTACGCCGGAGTTTGAAGTACCCTGGCACCAGCACGAAGAGTTGGAACTAATTGTATTTACTGAAGGCGCCGGAATGAGTTTTATCGGAAATCACGTTGGTAATTTTGAGACCGGCGACGTTTTCTTTCTGGGCGCCGACTTGCCGCATACCTTTCAAAAAAGCGGACACGGACCAGCAAGTGCGGTAGTGGTTCAGTTTCGCAAAGATTTTTGGGGCGCCCATTTTTTAGGGCTGCCCGAAGCGCAGGGCATCACAAAGCTTTTTGAAAAAGCGTTACAAGGTTTAAAGATTGGGGGTGGCAGCAAAACAAAGTTAGCCCAGCTTGTACAATCACTGGAAACGGAGAAAAATGTGCAGCGGCTGATAACGCTTTTGGAATGTTTATCTATTCTTTCAACATTTAAAGAGTACGTTGTGCTTTCAACACAGGAAATTAAATCGTACACGGAAAAAGAAAGGCTTCGCATCGAAAACGTTTTTCAATTCACCATTGAAAACTTTACAGAACCGATTGCGGTATCAACGGTCGCTTCCATTGCCAACATGAGTATACCAGCCTTTTGTAATTATTTCAAAACCTGCACAAAAAAAACGTACATCAACTTTTTAAATGAGATACGCATCGGTTATGCCTGCAAGCTGTTGGCTGATACGCAAAAAACGGTACGGGATATATGTTTTGAAAGCGGATATAATACACATACCAATTTTCACAAACAGTTTTTAAAAGTAAAGCGGCTATCACCGCATCAATACCGGATAGCATTGCAAAAAACGGTTTAATAGAAAATTGATTTCGGCTTCGGGTAGTTTTATCATTGCTACTATTCTGGGCAATAGTTATTGTTTCCGCAACAGGGTTAACAACTTGGTATCCTTGCCAATCCTCCTAAGTTTTATGTCAAATTCCAAAGGCGATGGATCTTTACAAAGAGAGGCAATAAACAAATTGATGTAAACCAGTCAACAATTTTCTGCAGCCTGTTTTAATGTGGCAGGGTACTCATTTTGTAGCGGTTCATGCTTTATCAGCGTTGCTTTAAACCTTTGCACATCAGCCAGTCATTTTCTCCAAAACAAAGCAGCGTACCCGGTGCCGGATACGCTGCTTTCTTATCATCTTCTTACCAGCAGCAGTAAAGCACATGCTACCGGAATGGAATATCGCTTAGTTTTTAATAAACTTAATCACCTCACCATTGCTAACTTTCAACAGGTAAAGCCCGGTTGGGACAGCCGTAATATCTACCCGTAGCCCGTCGTTGAGCAGGAAGTTCATAACTTTTTTACCCTGCATATCCGTTATTGCTGCCGATTGACCAACGGCTTTTGTTTTTACCATAAAGTAATCATGTGCCGGAGATGGAATAATACGGGTAAGGCTGGTAGCTGAAAGCTCAATACGCTTAGCAATGCTGATGTTGTTCAGACTCGTCCCAACCATGCGCAGGCGATAATAGCTCCGGCCTTCCAAAGGCGACCAGTCGTGGAAGCTATACAGGTAAGAAGAAGTAGCTTTTACAGATCCGATATTCGTAAAGTTAGTGCCATCTTCGCTCCGTTCTACTTCGTATTCATTTACCTGGTCCGTGTTTTCTACTTTCCATTCCACCAATACATCCTTTTCATTTACCAGGTTGGCACTAAACAGGCTCATTTTACCCGATGTACCGGTTCCGGTAAGGGTTACCTCACTACCAAAAAAGCTCTCTACCCCAAAGGTATCCTGAGAGGCCACACTGGCATAATATTTCAGGTTGGCACTTACCGGCATCTGCAGTGTATCTGTCAGCCGGGTAAACGTATAAACGCTATCGAAATCATTCGTAGTCGTTCTGATGCCTAACCGGTAGGCAGGATACGTTTTTTGTGTATTGATAACAATGCGTAGCCGATTGTTGCCAATATTGGTAATGCTGTACGTAGGCGTTAGCGGTGCAAGGGCTGCCATTGCTACGGCATTTCCATCTACCTGGGCATTACGTTTCAAAAAAGTAAAACTTACAAAAAATGAATCCAGGGTACCATCATGGTTAATATCTACACCGCCGCTGTCTGCACTCAGGTGCTCCCGTCCGCTACCTAATCCGTCACCGGGCTCGTTAAAGGAACACATTCTTACAGCGATATCGCCCAAATTGTAAAAAGGTACATGATCTCCCGACCGGCCCGAACGATCAATATCCGGCATAATGTTCACCTGGGCTGCCACCGGCAATTGATACTGCAGGTTTTCATGATATTGCATTTTAATATATCGTGCCCAGCCTTTGGAATTTGAATTAATAGTACCTCCGGAAAAGATACGAATGGATGTGGAATCAATAGAATTGTTGATAGTACATCCCGGAGAATTAGTAGGTAAAATACACTGAATGGAGCCAACTATATCATTATTGTAAACAGCCTTTACCGGAATGGCGTTGTTGTGCAGATAGTTGGCGAATGCTGTAGAACCAAGTGTACCCTGTTCTTCACCGGTAGTGATGATAAAAATGATAGTATGCTTATAGCTGAACTGGCTCATTACCCGTGCCAGTTCCATTACCAGCGATACACCGGTGGCATTGTCTTCCATGCCTTTTGAAACGATAGTAGAAGATGGGCAGGAAGAACTGGTACGGGTATCAGCATGTGCCAGGAAAACAAACACCGATTTATCGGACAGGTCGCTGCCGGGTAATACGGCAAATGTTTCCTTGTGATTATTAACCGAACAAATGGTTTGGGTAAAAGTAAAATCGGAAACGACCAGCCGGTTGCCGTTAACAGCACTAAACTCCCGGAACTTGGAACCTACCCAGTTAAATGTGGCAGTAATTCCTTGTGTGGAAGAAGCCAGTTGATTGCCCGAACTACGGTTGTAAAAGGTGCCTAATTTGGTCCAGTAGGCTTTAATGGAGTCCTGCTGTACATTGTTTTTAAGACCCTGAATAATATCGGCAGGAAGCCTGGATACATTGGCGGGGTTGTAGGAAGCGGCATTGTAGTTGCCTTTGAGGATGTTTACGGCCGTTGCATTAGTTACGGTTAGATTAGTTTGTGAAAGGCCAAAAAAAGGCGCAATCAAAAATAGCAGACAAGCTAAGTTTTTCATTTGGATGTTTATTGAATGAATATTGGGGTTGTAAAAATAGAGATAATCAGCATACAACAAAAAAAATAGTAAAATTTTTTATTTTTCTATTGTTACCGCTTCTAATAACGACCCGGCTGTTCGGAAATTTGCTCCCTTTACGATTCTAATTGTACGGACGGCCCGCTGCGTAACATTTGCCTGTCGGCGCTGGTATCTTTTAGAAGAAATGGCAGGCTGATCATTTCTATCAGGGCGTGGAGCTTGTCCTGATTATCGTTACTGTTTAACGGTTTTGCGATGTGGTGGTTGTAATTTTCCCTGAGCTTATATGTATTAATAAAATCACAAAAGCTATTGCCTGGTGTATGTGAGCAAGTCGCCCTATTACAAAGCAGTGTAAATGCTACTTGTATAAGCTTAATTAAAGGACTGTCTGAATGCCAATGGCGTTACGCTTGTTTTATTCTTGAATAGTTTATTGAATGACTGGGAATACTCAAATCCTAATTCATATGCGATTTCACTTATAGATAAAGAAGTTGTCGTAAGTATTTCCTTTGCCTTCGCAATCAATTTTTCGTGTATATGCTGCTGGGTGGTTTGCCCGGTGATTGTTTTTAGCATATCGCTTAAATAATTAGCAGACACATGTAGTTGTGCTGAAAGATGTTGAACAGTAGGTAACCCGTGTTGCTGTGTCTGATCTGTTTCAAAATAGGATGATAAAACAGCTTCGAACTTTATAAGCAGATCGTTGCTTGCATTTTTACGTGTAATGAATTGCCGGTTGTAAAAGCGGTTGCAATAGGTAAGTAACAATTCAATTTGCGAGATGATTACATCCTGACTGTAGTTGTCAATTGTTGAACGGTATTCCTGCCCGATATTTTTTATCAATGTAGTGATCATGGTGTCTTCCTTTTCAGAAAGATGTAACGCTTCATTGACAGCATAGGAAAAATAGCCATAGTTTTTAATTAATTTTGCCAGGGGATAATTGCGGATAAAATCAGGATGAAAAATAAGCCACCATCCGCAGACGCTGTTATCATCTGTTACTTCGGCAGCAACAATTTGTCCGGGTGCAAAAAAGGTCATCGTGCCGGAATCGAAATCATAATAATGCTGCCCGTATTTTAATTTTCCGGTATAGTTTTTTTTGATGCAGATACTATACAAATTGTACAGGATACTTTGGAAAGCTGTATTGGTTGTACCCTTTATTTCATCCATATTAATCACACTAACCAACGGATGCTCCGGCTTGGGCAGCTCCAATAACCGGTGCAGGTCGGTAACAGAATTAAGCGGATAGGAATGTACTGTTTTTTTCATTGTAGTAGCATTAGAAAAAGGAGAAGTCATTAATCAGACTTCTCCTTTCGATGAATATTATTGATCGATTGCCTGCATACCAGTAGCATCATACCTTGCACCGGTAGCTGTACCTAACGGGATAATTGCTTCTAACCTGTTGATGTCTTCTTCACTTAATACGATGTTCGTTGCCGCAATATTCTGCTCCAGGTATTTTACCCTTTTTGTGCCGGGGATAGGTAAAAAACCTTTTGAAATAATCCATGCAATCGCCAGCTGCGATGCAGTGATTTCTTTTTCAATAGCTATCCGCTTAATTTCGTTCATCAGTTCTATATTTTTATCAAATTGCGTTCCCTGGAACTTTGGAATGGATCTCCTGAAATCATTTTCGGGGAAATCATCGGGGCTTTTAATTTCTCCGGTAATGAAGCCTCTACCTAACGGAGAATAAGCAACAAACCCAATCCCTGCTTCATTCAATGTTGTTAAGATGCCGGCTTCCTCCGCTGTTCTTTCAAACAAAGAATATTCTGTTTGAACCGCAGTTAAAGGATGGACTGCTTGGGCTCGTTGAATCGTTTGGGATGAGACTTCAGAAAGACCGATATAGCCTACTTTCCCTTCTTTTACCAGGCCTGCCATGGCCTCAACCGTTTCTTCAACAGGTGTTTCAGGATCCAGGCGGTGTAAATAATAAAGATCTATAAAGTCTGTTTGCAGGTTTTTAAGCGACCGTTCGACCGCCTTTTTTACATAATCCTTTTTGCCGTTAATCCGCCAGGTTAATTGTTCATTATCGTCTATCTCATAACCAAATTTTGTGGCAATAATGTATTTATCTCTATTGCCTTTGATCGCTTTAGCAATTAATCTCTCGTTGAGCAATGGTCCGTACAAATCTGCGGTGTCTAAAAAATTGCCACCAAGTTCCAATGAACGATGAATGGTTGCAATGGATTCTGTTTCATCAGCCTGCCCATAAATATCCATTCCTGCAATACGTGTCATACCCATGCAGCCTAGTCCAATTTGTGGAACAATCAATCCCTGGCTTCCTAACCTTATTTGGTTAATACTGTTCATAATTATTTGTTTTATTAACCGCAAAGGTCATTATCATGTAAGTAGAAATAGTATCCAGATCACTTCTTGTTGTATCCAAAAAGGGAGCATTACCGAAAGTTTACTTGTAGCTCAATGTATTGGCAGTGTTACCGATAACGGCAAGGTGCCAGGCGATGGATCAATATCGGTGTCTTGCGTCCGTTTTCATCTTTAAGTTAGCTTAATTTCCAGCCAGTACATTATATGCTGCCGGGATTTTTACGCCGTTAAATCGGTTTGTCAGCCCGTAAAATATTACAACTATTAAGCAAAGTCCTACAAATAATCTGTACAGCTTTTAATTGTTGGTATAAAATTATCCACCGGGCTTTGTAAATGCGTTTCCTTACAAGATATTCTGTAAAACACTTTTTCCCTGTTTCACCAACACCCCTTGTACTTATATTACAAAAAAATACCCCATTCACTTCGTCTCATCTACGAAAGCGTATTCCTGGGTATCGGGTACCTTGCCCTTTTTAAAATAGCAAAAGAGTCGGTTTCTTATTTTATTAAATCTGTTCAAATTAAAACAGACACTAATTAAACAGGTAGCCACTCCTTGAAATACACATCTCTTTCTACACCGGCTACAAACAGATGATGCCCCAGTACACCAATCCTATTTAGAAATACCGGTACCGGCATTTGCAACATAACAGTGTAGTCCGGTAAGCCCTGTTGCGATCTAAAATAAGTTTGTGGCTGAATGGCTTGCGAAAATATCAGGAAATTTTTCATTACGTTGTTATAGCACAAGTACTGCAATCACCACTTCTTAAAAATAAAAAACACGGCAGCCACAATCAGGCAAAAACCAACAATATGGTTCCAGGCAAACCGTTGTTTAAATACCAGCATGGAAAACACCATAAACACAATCAGGGTAATGGCTTCCTGTAACGTTTTCAATTGTACCAGCGTATACGGCCCGCCATCATCTTTAAAACCAATGCGGTTGGCCGGCACCTGAAATACATACTCAAAAAAAGCAAGGCCCCAGCTAATTAATATGATCGAAAACAATCCAAGGTTAGCCCCCCAGGAATACTCTTTAAATTTTAAATGACCGTACCAGGCAACCGTCATAAAGGCATTGGAAACGAACAATAGCAGTATGGTAGTGAGTCCTTTCATTTTGTTGGTATTGCATGGATGGGCAACTGTTTAGGAAAGCGTTCCTTTGAAATTGCCGCAGGAATATCTGTTCCTGAAAACAGCGAACCTGCTACTATTATTGCTGTTCGTAAGAATCGTAGCTATCTGCTACTGTATAGTTATGCCAATTATTAAGTACATGAGGGTCTCATGCAGTTCTCTGTTTGGCAGTTTTATAGGCTCGGCTACATGCATCCTTTTATCCTCTTTTTCTTGGTGTTTGTGTTCCATATTCCTAACTGATAAAAAATGAAACAATGCCTGTACTGATTAATACAAGCCCGGTAATAATCCCCGCATTATGTTCCCACTTGTGCCAGTTAAGCCTTAATAAGCCTTTATAAACAATACGTACCCATATCAGCATCCCTGCTACCGTTATCACCGAATATATCAGTGCAATCATTGCCACAAAGTACCAGCCTTTGCTGCCAGCCAGCAGAAAGTAGGCTTCAATTTCCATACAGGGTGACAGGAACATGGAAATGAACAGTGCCGTAATGATGGAACGTTTCGTTCTTTTTTCCAACACCTCATTATCTATGTGAAAATGCCGGTGGCGGTAGTGCTGTTGCACAAAATAAAACCCCATCAGGATTAGCACGGATGGTGCTATTATCCGGGTGAAATGGTCTATATGCTGTGTTAGTTCCCCACCAATTATACCCAGTAGCAGCCCAATTAAAATGGTACTGATTACATGCGCCGATCCTGCGATAAAAGTTACCCGGCTTGTTTCTGCCAGGTTCCAGCCTTGCCTGCGCCCAATGGCTACTACGGGCAACCAGTGATTAGGAATAATGGCATGAAGAAAGCTGATAAATAAAACACCAATGGTAATGCTGAACATGAAAAGTTATTTCCTGTATTATATAGCACCAGCCAATGCCATCAATGCTGATAGCAACAGGACACATTTCCAACATTTGAGTTTCATAATTTAATGATTTTATTTTTTAATTACAACTTACAGTAAGCCGGCACTATCATACAAAATAGTGCCGGCTTTAAAACTTAGGTCAACTCAACTGTGCCATGATGATGGGCATGGCAGGCTTCGGCACAGGCAAGGCATTCAGCTGCGCATTTTTTACAATGTTCATGTTCATGCTTGCCGCATTCTTCCGCACAAAGGCGGCAAACCTTTTCGCAGAACGCTAAGAACTCATGAGAGAATTCACTTTGCCTTATCAGCAGCTTTGCTGCCAGTAAACAAACTTCCGCACAGTCCCTGTCCAGCTCAATGCAATGAGCCATTGGTGTTACATCATTTTCATCCAGGCAGGAGGCCCCGCAATTTTCGCAGGTAGTGGCACAGTTCAGCAACTGCTGGATCAGGGCTGCATGTTTGTGCCCGGTATGGTGGTGGGATGGTTGTTCGTGTTCCATGATGTTGATGTTTTAGTGAATAAATGTAAATAAAGCAAACAGGTATAAACTGTTTTAAAAAAGGTTACAATCGAATTGCATTCTTTTTACAGGTACACGAATTTCCTTGCCACAAAACTTGCTTCCTGCCATTCAAAGTAACCGGGAAGTTTTATTTGCGGCAGGTTTTCTTTTGGCAAACAAATTGGCCGCCGTTTATTGTAATAAAAATTCAGGTGCCATTGCCCGCATAAGAAAAGTTATCAAAATAACTTGAACATTTCATTAATCTGGCCTGGTCGCCTCCAAACCCTCCCGACCTATCGGTACGGGACAGGCTCTAAAGGGGGCTTTTGGACACTTTCAAACTTCATAGAAACTTCAAAATACTCGTAGTTATCACTAATTTTTCAGGTAAAAACGAGTTCCCCTTTAGGGCAATGTCATTAAGTTAAGGATTGCAGTAGCAGTTATGCGCCGTAGGTGCAACCTGTTTGTAGAAGATAGACATCATTGATGTTGGTGCATGCCACGTAGTGGCTACCTGATCAGAGAAGAGGGGTAGCCACTACGTGGCAATGATTGCCTTTGCCTCTTTGTTTGCTACAAACAGAAAGCCCCGATGGGGCTTATCTTAATGACATTGCCCTAAAGGGGTTAGGGGCAACCAACGCCGAATAAAATCCTGCTTCAATTGTACAAGTTATTTTGGCCACTTTACTAAGGGTGGCGTAGTTTGTTTTACCATCAGCATACTTTCCAATTCCTTGTTCATAAATTATTCATTTGGAAATAATTATTCAGCCGCTTCCTCTCCCTTACTTGCTAATTCAACGATATCGCCTTTGGTAAAAAGTACGGCTTTCAAAATAATTTGCCACTCCGGCTTTTTCCGCAACAGAAATTCCAGGTTCATCCCAAAATGTTTCATTTCTTCCTGCTGTGCATTTTTCATAATTGCTTTTGCATCATCATCCTTTTCAACGGATAACCGTTGCTCATACCAGCCGATGGCTTCACATTCTTCCGTTAAGGAAGTAATCATACGGGCAAAAGTTCTGGTTTCTCTGGAAAGCTCCTCCGGCGGTTCGTGGTACTGATTGAATCCCATGGTTGTTTAAATTTTGTAATGAAAAAAAGTAGCCTGTAAACGTATCATTTACTTACTGATAAATCAAAGCAAACAGTAGCGGCAAAGGAAAGAGGTAACGCCCATTTGGTAAGGTGAAATAGTGGATTAGCATTGGCGGCTATCTTTGCCTATGCTTCTGAACATTAAAAATATGGTATGCCCCCGCTGCAAAATGGTGGTAAAGGCCGAACTGGAAAAGCTGCACCTGCACCCGGTAACGGTTAGTTTGGGCGAGGTTGCCATAGCAGAAGAAACACTAAGTAAAGATCAGTTGGCCAGGCTATCCGGTGTGTTACAGGCAGTAGGTTTTGAATTGATAGATAATAAAAGAAGCAAGCTGGTTGAACAGGTCAAAACCTATATCATCAACACCGTTCATTACGCAACTGAGCAGCCGCAGGAAAATTACAGCCAGCTATTGTCTCAGCACCTTCATCATGATTACTCATATATCAGCAGCTTATTTTCGGAGGCCGAAGGCATTACGATCGAACAGTATATCATCAACCAAAAAATAGAAAAAGTAAAGGAACTGCTGACGTATAATGAGTTATCACTTTCCCAGATTGGCTTTCAGTTGGGATACAGCAGTACAGCCCATCTTTCGGCCCAATTTAAAAAAATTACCGGTACAACGCCTACCCAATATAAGCAGCAAAAGGTACAAAGCAGGAAGCCGCTGAACGAAGCAGGAAACACGAAATAATATAAATCTTATCCATAGTTGTGTAACAGTACCGGCAGGAAGCGCAGGTAGCTTTGTGTTATTAAATTAAAAGATAATGACACATACTTACAACATCACCGGCATGACCTGCAACGGTTGTGTAGCAAAAGCAAAAAGCGATTTATTCAAATTAGGTGATGTGGCCGAACTGGAAGTTCAACTGGCTGCACCCCAGGCAACTATTTCAATGAGCAGGCATATCCCCGTATCCGTTTTACAAAATGCACTTAGCAAAGCAGGCCATTATACCATTACGGAAGCAGATGGCGGCATGATGAACCATCACTCCAACGCAGCAGAAGCAGGAACCGGCTCCTGGTTTAAAACATACAAACCCATTCTGTTGATTGGTGCTTACATTACCGGTGCTACCATTTTAATAGAAACGGCAACCGGCAGTTTTAATGGAGAAAGATGGATGCAGCATTTTATGGCAGGCTTCTTTTTGGTATTTTCCTTTTTTAAGCTGCTGAATTTACAAGGCTTTGCCGAAAGCTATACCAGTTACGATATTGTTGCCCGTAAATGGACTGGCTGGGGCTATGTGTATGCTTTTACTGAGTTAGCCCTGGGTATTGCCTTCCTGTTAAACTATCATCCGTTGATAACCAGTATTGTTAGTTTTGCCATAATGAGCATCAGCATGGTGGGGGTGCTGCAAAGCGTACTGAACAAACGAAAAATACAGTGTGCCTGCCTTGGCGCCGTTTTCAATTTACCCATGAGTACCGTAACCATTATTGAGGATGCCCTGATGATGGGTATGAGCGGCGTAATGATATTAACAATAGTAAGATGAAAAAGAAGCGCAGTTTAGTAGTAGTTTTGATCAACCTTTTAAAGGTTGTATTCGTTCATAAAAAACAATGCTGCAAATAGCCTCCGGGCCGCATAATGAAACAGTTTCTAACTACCATATTAGCCTTTCTTTACCTTGCTACCTCCACTGGCGCCACGGTAACCCTGCACTATTGCATGGGTGAAGTAACTGCCAAAGGCGTGACTAAAAAAGCGGAATGTGGTAAATGCGGGATGGAAAAAAAAGGCGGCTGCTGTGAGGATAAAGTAAAGGTGGTAAAAACGCAGGATAACCATTCTTTTCAAACGGCTGATTTTTCATGTGCACCACTGTTTGCTATTCTGCATTCAGCCTACCCGGATATTGTTCCTGCTCCTGTTATTTCTGCAACGGCGCCGGCCGCACAAAGCAATTCCCCGCCCGGTAACTCCGGTATTTCTCTTTGTATTTTCCATTGCGTTTTCAGGATATAGATTTTAATGATTGATGAACAGGCAATAGCGCTTCTAATGCTGTTGCTGCCAATGCTATCCGCATACATTAATGATTAAAATTTTTTACCAGATGAAAACGCTTTTTTTATTAGCAGCCTTCGTGCTGTCCGCTATTTCCATACAGGCACAACAGGTAACCAAAGTTTCTATGCAGGCCAGCGGCCTTACCTGCAGCATGTGCAGCAATGCCATCAACAAATCCGTAAAAACACTTGATTTCGTTGAGAAGGTAATACCCAATATTGAGACTTCTACATTTGAAATAACTTTTAAACCAGGTAGTAAAATTGATTTCGACCTGCTTAGAAAGAAGGTAGAAGATGCCGGCTTTTTTATATCCAGTTTTGTTGCATCCGTTGATTTTAACAACACTGCTATTAAGGCTGATGAACCGGTAGTTGTTGGCGATAAAACCTTTCAGTTTGTACATCCAAAAGAAGGTGTGCTGAATGGCACAAAGCCTGTCCGTATTTTAAATAAGGGTTTTGTATCATCCAAAGAGTTTAAAAAGAACCCGGTTGTATCCTCTGCCGATACAAAACTGTATTACGCCGCTATTTAATGGAGCAAGGAATTTGCCGCCGCTGCAAATCCTTTTCAATACTATTTCAATGAAGCACCTTTTGCTACTAATGGGCTTCCTGCTTTGCGATGCCGCTAAAGCACAGGAACTCTACACCTTTACCGAACCCGCCAGTAATATGGCGGCCAAAAGTGTAGGCGTACGACTGAACAATTACATCATGGACGAAAGCCGCATTACAAAAACCAACTACCACCTGGTACCGGAGGTGATGGTAGGTGTTTCCAGGAGAATAATGATACATGTGGACGCTTTTTTAAGTAACCGCAACAGCAGCTTTGTAGCGGAGGGTGGAAGCTTGTATGCCAAGTACCGGTTTTTGAGTCATGATGATGTACAGACGCATTTCCGGATGGCTGCCTTTGGCAGGTACAGCTTTAACAACAGCAATATACGCCAGGAAGAAATAAACCTGTACGGCTATAACAGCGGCTACGAATTGGGTGTAACGGCTACACAATTGCTGCATAAAGTAGCATTATCATCAGGCTTATCGCTGCTAAAGGCTACTAACAATGGCAATGGTAATAAATACCCTTATGGAACGGATAATAGCCACGCTGTTTATTACACGGTATCAGTTGGCAAGCTAATGCTGCCAAAAACTTATACAGATTATAAGCAAACAAATCTGAATTTGATGGTAGAGTTTCTGAACCAGTACAATCCCGGTTCGGGTAAATACTATATGGATGCAGCCCCTTCTGTTCAATTCATTTTTAACAGCGTAGCCCGGGTAGATGTTGGCTACCGTAAACAATTGAGCAGCAACATGCTCCGTACGGCTCCAAACGGTTTGTTTATACGGTTGGAATACAATTTTTTTAATGTGTTTTAGCCATAGGACAGAATTTGCAAAACAAAATGAATTAGCCTAAAAATTGGAACAAATGAAAAGAACTATTTTTTTAATATCAATGATGTCGTGCTATTTCTTCGTATCGGCACAACACGAATACTATGCCCCCATAAATGATACAACAAAGCAAAAAAAAGGGGTGAAGGATACGATACATTTTAACCATTCAACAAGAGAGCATAAGATGGATGAAAATATGCCAATGGAAATGGATATGAATGGTGGGGAGCATGAACATGGCAATATAAATATGTCACACGCTTTTTCACGCAATTTACCAATGACACGCAATGGTTCGGGCACAGCCTGGTTGCCGGATAATTCGCCGATGTACGGCTATATGTTCCACACTAAAAAATGGATGTACATGTTGCATGGCGATGTATATGTGCGTTACAACAAGCAGGATCTGTTTAACAAAGGCACCCGGGGTGGGGATCACTTTGATGCACCCAATATGGTAATGTTTATGGGCCAGCGAAATATTGGCAGGCGGGGCCTGTTCCACTTCAATACCATGTTTTCGTTTGATCCTTTTACAGTGGGTGCAGGTGGCTATCCGCTGCTGTTCCAATCCGGTGAAAGCTACAAAGGCAAACCGTTGGTGGACCGACAACATCCACATGATTTATTTTCCGAATTATCGGTTAGCTATGCCTACGCCATTTCACCAAAATCCGACGTTTTTATTTACGTGGGCTACCCTGGCGAACCTGCTATTGGCCCCGCAGCTTTCGTTCACCGGCCCTCCGGATTTTTTAATCCGGATGCTCCGCTAACGCACCATTGGGTGGATGCTACGCACATTACCTTCGGCGTAGCCACACTCGGTTTCAGGTATAATAATTTCAAGATTGAAGGCTCTTCATTTACCGGCCGTGAGCCCGATGAACACCGTTATGGTTTTGACAAGCCACGTTTTGATAGCTGGAGTGGCCGGCTAAGCTACAATCCTAATAGCAAATGGGCATTGCAGGTATCGCATGCTTATCTAAAATCGCCCGAGGATCTGCATCCTGCTGAAAATGTAAATCGTACCACGGCTTCAGCCACTTACAGCATCAAAAACACCAGTGAAAAATCGACAAACATTACGGGACTTTGGGGTATGAATAAAACGCCGGGACGTTCTGCAGAGAATGGCCTTCTTTTGGAAGGTACACAAATCCTCAATAAAGTAGCGATATATGGCCGTTATGAATGGGTGCAAAAATCAATCGAGGAACTGAACCTGAATGAAAGTATTTTTGGAAAAGAAGCAGTGTTTCCGGTGCATGCACTTACTGCCGGCGCTTCATATGATGCGCTAACGACTGGCAAAACAAAATTTGCGTTGGGCGGCCAGTTAAGTGTCTTTCATCCTGATGACCGGTTAAGCAGCATATATGGCAGCAATCCGGTGGCAGGACAGGTTTACCTTCGTATATATCCGGCAGCTATGCGCATGAATTAAACGTATCTTTTTCCCATCATATAAAACAAATAAAAATGAAAACAATCATCATGGCAATTGCTGTTTTATTAGCAGCCAACACAGCCAGCTTTGCACAGGGCAAAACTACCAAAGCGCCAAAGCACAAAACCTCAACGGCTACAAAGTACACTTGTGAAATGCACCCCGATGTAGTAAAGAGCAAACCAGGTAATTGCCCTAAATGCGGAATGACATTAACGAAAATGAAAAGTAAAAAAGTGATGAAGGATTCTACCGGTATGAAAATGTAGCATGCCTGAAAGTAAACAACCTTCTATTTTTTAAAGTATGCGAATAGAGGTATATTAGACTAATATTAGGTCATTGCGTCCGCCGCGGCAGATGCCCGTTGCAATCCCCAACAAAACCTGGGAACTTGTTTCGTTGGGCACGAACCTAATCTTGCAATGACAAAAAGATTGTTCTAATGTAATTGTACATTATTACTTATGCGAATCAAGGGTTGCCATTCTTAGTAAGAGCATCTTACCATACGAACCTTATAGTTGCATTTGTTGGGCATCGCCTAACCCTGTTGGTAGTCAAGGAAAAATATTTCCAGGCATTCGTTGGGCAGCGCCCACCCCTTTTAAATAGCAGGTGATTGCCAATGGGATTGGGCGCTGCCCAATAATACACCGACATTGCTTGCTGATACTACCAACAGAATTGGGCGATGCCCAATAATACCCATGAATGTCAACCCTTGATTCGCATTGCTTACTTACATTTATACAATTCCAAAAAAATGAAACTTACATCAGAAAGTAAAAGTCAGGTGTACCATCCCTCTCACTTTTGAGGTGGTTTGACCGTTTGAAAGATGCTGGCTTACGGGTAGCTGTGCATTAAGGCCAACTGCCATATTACTAAAATTCGTTTCCAGGCCTGCTGCTGCATGAAGTGCATAGCCACCGGTATCTTCCACTGTTACCTTATCCAGTTCATTGGCCGTTAAATTTTCATACAATAGCCCCACATTTGGATTGAAGGTGGTGTTTGCGGTACTGATGGAACGAAAAACAAAAGCACTGGCGTTAAAGCGATTACCAAATTGAAAATCTTCCGCACTGCCATTTATTTTATAATTGATGTTGCTGTTCAAACCCCAGTCGTTTACATGAAAGGTATACATCGTATTTATTAAAAAATCCAGGCTACCTGTGCCTGGCTGGTTATTGGCATCGGGGATGATGTCAGTTGGATCGGCATTAAACTTACCAGTAGGCAATTTGGCGCCGCCGCCAATCCATAATTGCTGGCTAATCCGTTTATCCTTTTTATCGTTTGATCTGGTATCCAATAATTTGTAATTGGCTATCAACGTAATGTCGCCTAATCCATTGCTGTTCTTGATGCCATCGTCAGAGCGTTGCCGGTTGAAGTTATAAGGAATAAATGCAATCACCTGCCATTTTTTTCCAATATTCAGGCCACCCCATAGTTCAGCGGTTTGGTAAAAGTCTTTGCTGTATTGGGTTGGATCGCCGGCTACCTCGCTGGTAAAGCTGCGAAAGGTATACCGGGTGCCAAAGAAGTGTTTGCGAAATTGTGGAAATGGCCCGATAAAGTAATTGCCCGAGCTGCAGCCGCAGATGTCGCAGGCAAAAGTTCCCTGAATGATAAGGCATAGCGTAGCTATAAGAAATATTCTTTTCATGTAATTGAAATAATAAGATGATAAATAATCCCGGATTAAATTAGGTTGTGGACTTCATTGTAGCTGTCCAAAATTGATTTGCCTGTTGTCCACCTGTCCCGGCCAATCCGGGATTGCCTGTTTTGATTGGGCAAAAGTGTTCGGAATGGTTAACAAGGCAATGGTAGCTATCCTTGCGGCGGATGGAAAATACCGGAGTTGCGGTCTGCAGGAAAAGTAATGAGGAGATGCGGATACGAAATTTCAGACGATAGCACTACATTTTGGAGGGAAAGAGAAAATAATTGAGCGAATAGTACCTCATCCCTGTGATCCGCTTTGCGGTTAGGATTTTGCTGGTCTTTATTGTCTTCCTGTTTCAGTTTTTTCATCAGTTGGCACCGGCCATTGCAATGTACCTGGGGTTTATCCTGGTTTTCGCAAACAGCAGCATAAGTCTTTGCATGGGTGTAGTAGTTCACCACAATAAAAGACCTGTTGAACATCTGAATAAAAAAAATGACCGTCAATATCAATGCAGTCATTCGCTTATAGATGATACCGCTGTTCATTATTGCTGCAAACATAAAATACTTTGCTATAACTGAAAATGATACTAAACGTAAGTAGTAGCAAATAGGTTGTGTATGCCTGCTGCAATAATGGCTACTATTTTTGAATCTGCTTCAATATTGCTTTACGCCTCTTCATCAATCCGTTAATAGAATCTTTACTCCTTTTTCAAGCTTTAGTTTGCCCGATGTTTCTTAAATTTTCCGGTAAGGGATACCGTATAGCAGTTTAGTATTTTAATAATACAGGTATGCCGGGCTTTGCAAACAAGGTGCAATGGCCTGTTGTGCCGTAGGTACAACCTGTTTGCAGCAATGAAGGCTTTAAGAACGCCATCATGCCACGTAGTAGCTACCTGTTTGATCCTATTAAAGTAAAGAAAATTGTTAGTTGAAATAATAAATCAGGAAGTTGTTTAGCTTCTAAACAAATGCTGTCAAGTCAGGTACTTAGCGGCTAAACAGATAGCCACTACGTGGCATAAAACACCTGATTACCCATATGCCTACAAACAGAATGTGCCTACAGCACATAAAACCGATCCTAGTAAAGTGGTCAAAATAACTGGTACAATAGAAGCGGGATATTACCCGGCGTTGGTAGCCCCTACCCCCTAAAGGGCAATGTGATTAAGTGAAGGATTGATGTATCAGTTATGCGCCGTAGGTGCAACCTGTTTGTAGAAGATAGAAATCCTTGATGTTGGTGCATGCCACGTAGTGGCTACCTGATCAGAGAAGGGGTAGCCACTACGTGGCAATGATTGCCTTTGCCTCTTTGTTTGCTACAAACAGAAAGCCCCGATGGGGCTTATCTTAATGACATTGCCCTAAAGGGGTTAGGGGCAACCAACGCCGAATAAAATCCTGCTTCAATTGTACAAGTTATTTTGACCACTTTACTTACAGAAAAATATTGGGAAGGTGCATCATAAATCAACGAATTGCTGATGAATGAAAGCTACTATTGCTTTTAGACAAGTGTTCCTCTCCCTGGGAGAAAGATCAGGGGTGAGATTGGCAGGTCACAAAATTATTAGGATAGGCATTTTATTAATTGCCATTGGAATGTTGGAGTAGGATATAAAATCAATAAATCGGGTAGGAATCAAGGAATTAATTCCTTTGCTGTCCTCCTACACCACTATACGTGCCGTTCGGCCTACAGCGGTTCGTCAAAATAATGTTGTCTGCGTTTCATTTTGTTACGCCGGGTTGCTTCTTTACTGTAGCACAGACCGGCTAACCTCTTTCCCAATAGCTATCGCATAGTTCGCTAAGGTGTTCCGGGTTTTTATCGCTCCTCTCTCATCTCTTGTAAAACGTTAACTACTGAAACCCGCTTTCGGGAATTGCACCCTGTAGTTTATAACCATGCCTGACACACTAAAAAAAACCGGGGCAATTATACTGCTCCGGCTTGATAAGCTAAAATATTAAGCCTTTTTCTTCTTTTTAAAATCACCCCGCTTCCAGGCTTTTACAAACTCGCCCCAGGCAAACGGATTCAGGATATTCATAGGCGCTATCTGGCCGGAATAATACACTTTATTAGCCTGCTGCCTCAATGTATAATTCACTGCTTCCCGGCCATCTGCCGGTAGCGAACTCAGCAAAATACGCCTGGTATTTTCTGCTGTGTTCTGCCGGGCAATCTCGTACTGGTCATATGGAATATCGGCATTAATAAAATCCCGTTCAAACTGTGCACTCGAAGGCCGCGGCTTAATAACGGTTCCCGGCAAATAGGCCGTATCGTCTGCCATCAACTGTATAATGCTAAAATCTTTTCCTTCCAATGTACGCGGTATGCTCACCTCTTTATTTTTATACCCTACCGAACTAAATTCCACTACGTCACCCTTTAATACGGCAATGCTAAAAACACCCTGGTCGTTGGTAATGGTACCGCGGCCTTTACCCACCACTACCACACTGGCATTCGGAAGGGCCAGCAGGCTGTCGGCTGTCATTACCACACCATATAACTGCACTACCGAATCCGCATAGGTTTCGGTTTTCCCAACTACCGTTTGGGCATACATGGTATGGCAAAGGCAGCAAATAAAGAGGAGTAGTAAAATCCGTTTCATGTGCAGATGGGCATTGTTGTAACAAAAATATTGACAAGCGGTTTGCAATGCATACCCGGCTTCATAAGTTTTTCCCAAACTTATTAAAGGTGCTGTTGTTTTATGGTTCTTCGGTAAACGTAGGGGAATTGTTATTTTAGGGTTTTAAACCTAAGTAGCAAGTATTTAATAAAATATGTCTGAACCTTATTACCTTATTAAAGCCTCGCCTCTTTTAATAAGGTTATAGGAGGAGTGAGTGTTAGCTTCTTCTACTAAGGTTTAACGGCCGCTTGTAGCGTACTATCTTTTCTGAATTCCACTAACTATACCGAAGAACTTGTTTTATTCAACGGCTCACTAACCGGTTCGTAGCTACTTTTGCGGCATTAATGTAATGTTGCCGAAGAACGGAAGAAATAGCGGCAGCCTTCCGGACAAATGGGACAGGCTTTTCAAGTAACCGAAAAATCGGAAGGAAGCATGTTTAAAGGTTGAGCATAGTTAAAATCAAAACTTTCTAAATAGGATGTTGATGGTTATACTGTACGTTATTGACCATTCACCATTCACCATTCACTAAAATGACAGAAGAAAAAATACTACAGGCACTTAGCAATGTGCAGGAGCCTGATTTAGGGAAAGACCTGGTAACCCTGAATATGGTAAAGGATGTAATGATTAACGGGCAGGAAGTTTCTTTTACTGTAGTGCTTACCACACCTGCCTGCCCAATGAAGGACCTGATACACAATGCCTGTGTAAATGCCATCAAAATTTTGGTGGATAAGGAAGCCGTAGTAACGGTAAACTTTACCAGCCAAACTACCAGCCGCCGCCTGCAGGGCGATAACGTACTACCCAGAGTCAAAAATATCATTGCTGTTATCAGTGGCAAAGGTGGCGTAGGTAAAAGTACCGTAGCTGCTAACCTGGCACTGGCACTCGCAGAAGGCGGCGCATCCGTAGGGCTGATGGATGCCGACATTTACGGCCCCAGCGTACCCATTATGTTTGGCGTACGTGGCGAAAGGCCAATGATGAAAGATGGTGGCAATGGCAAAGGAATCATTGTACCGCTGGAACGGTTTGGCATTAAACTAATGAGCATTGGGTTGTTGGTGGATGATAAAGATGCAGTGGTATGGCGTGGCCCCATGGTTAGCAGCGCTGTTAAACAGTTTATTACCGATGTGGACTGGGGCAGCCTGGATTACTTAGTGATTGATATGCCACCCGGCACCGGTGATATACACCTGACGATGGTGCAGACGGTGCCGGTAACCGGTGCAGTGATTGTAACTACGCCGCAAGCGGTAGCCTTAGCCGATGCCAAAAAAGGAATTGCC
Organism: Chitinophagaceae bacterium; assembly: GCA_965246935.1. GTDB lineage: Bacteria > Bacteroidota > Bacteroidia > Chitinophagales > Chitinophagaceae > JAZKFT01. The sequence continues at coordinate 685,990 of CBDFGC010000008.1, forward strand.
ATGTTTGGACAGGCACAGATTAACGTTCCCATCATTGGCCTGGTAGAAAACATGGCCTGGTTTACGCCGGCCGAACTGCCGCACAACAAGTATTATATTTTTGGAAAAGAAGGTGGAAAAAAATTAGCGGAAGAGTACGATATTCCGTTCTTAGGGCAAATACCGCTGGTGCAAAGCATACGGGAAGGCGGCGACCAGGGCATACCGGCTATGCTTAATAGCAGCGATGCGCATACCCGGCAGGCCTTTGCGGAGTTTGCAGCAAAAGCAGTCCGGAGTATCTCCATGCGGAATGCACGGATGAATGCAACACAGGTAGCGGAAGTGGTGGAGTAACAGTTTGTTTGAGTGAAGGTTACACTGTTTTGCAGTATTTTTGAAAAGACTATAACGAACTCAGTTACTTTCATATTATAAATAAACCGATTTATGAACGATACAATGCTTATTGAAATTACCAATCGAAAAGCAATAGGGCTTTTACATGAATTGGAAGAACTGAATTTAATAAAAGTGATTGAGAAAAACATTGCTTCAGCTACAACCAGGCTTTCTGATAAATACAAAGGGATTATCAGCAAACAACAAGGTGAAAACCTGAATGAACACATCACACAAATGCGTACCGAATGGAACAATACTTAATTGACACAAATATAGTTTCAGACTATTTTTCTGCTTCCTTTTCCAGTAGGGGTATGCAATTGATGGATGCTGCTGTTGATGCTATTCCTAACCTTTCTGTTATTACCCAAATAGAATTACTATGCTGGAAAACAGATGCAGTTACAGAGCAAAAAGTAAAAGACTTTATAAATGATAGTGTGGTTTTAAATATAACCCCTGACGTGATTGGCCGTTGTGTGAATATACGTAAAGGCAAAAAAATAAAAACGCCTGATTCCATTATTGCAGCTACTGCTTCGGCCTGTAGCTATACATTAATTACCAATAATGAAAAAGACTTTGCCGGTATCAACGGATTAAAGATAATCAATCCATATAAGCTGTAAAAGATTGCTTTACAGGATTTTGTGGCAAAATTAGTATTGGGTATCTCCATGCGGAATGCACGGATGAATGCAACACAGGTAGCATAAGTGGTGGAATGACAGTTTAAGGGTCAAAGTTCACGGCCATAAGTATTCAAAATCTGTTGAAAAGCCTGATTTCATTACGGTTTTCTATAGGAACGTACCTTGCGGCACGTTCTGAAATGGCTGACTGTTACCGGTCGTGTTGCTATTCAGAATACGCCGCAAGGCGTGTTCCTACATTAAAATCAATCATTAAAGGCTCAAACAGTTATGGTCTGAGGTTCAGCATTTTTGACATTCAAAACTATTTGCATCTGAAGCGTAGCTTTTCAAAGCCCGGTTTTGTGTCTCTACGAAACACAGCGGCGGAGGATTCCACAAATTCAACGCCTGTTTAGAAAATGGCAGTCTCTCTTATTTAACCGCTACACATTATAATCAGCTGTTATTATTTTTGGATTGATTTTTATTCCATCTTTATTCAGGATATGGGGAGTACTAATAATAAACCGGATAAAACAGCTTTGGAGAAGTAAGAAAAGATGATAAAGAGGAACATTATTGTGATAGGCGCCTCGGCAGGAGGTTTTGAAGCATTGAAACGATTGGTTGCCAGTTTGCCGCCTGCATTGGATGCGGCTATTTTTGTTGTGTGGCATATGGCGCCGGATATAAGAGGTATTCTGCCACAAGTACTTAATAAGCTAAATACCGTACCGGCCAGCCAGGCAGTGGACAGTGAACTTATACAGATGAACCATATTTATGTGGCCCCACCTGACCGGCACCTGCTCCTTGCAGATAACAGGATACGCATTACCCATGGCCCAAAAGAAAACCGTTTCCGGCCTGCCGTAGATCCCCTGTTCCGTTCGGCTGCCTATGAGTATGGGCAGCGGGTAATTGGTGTAATTTTAAGCGGGGCATTAGATGATGGCTCGGCAGGATTGTGGAGTGTTAAGCAGTGGGGAGGCCTGGCGGTAGTGCAGGATCCGGCCGATGCTGAAGTGCCGTCGATGCCTGAAAATGCACTAAAGGCAGTACAGGTGGACTACAAAGTGCCGATAGCAAAAATGGGTGCGCTGCTGGCACAATTGTGCCAGGAACCGTTTGTGGAAACTTTCCATGAAATAGATATGAAAGAAAACGAAAAAACAGAAAAAGAAGTCCGTATTGCATTGCAGGATAACGCACTGGAACAGGGTGTTATGGATTTGGGCGATTTAAGCCCGTATGCCTGCCCGGAATGCCACGGCGTGTTAACAGAACTGAGAGAAGGGAATCTTATTCGTTTTCGCTGCCATACCGGGCATGCGTTTTCGGCCGACAGCCTCTTATCTGCCATCAGCGCAAAAATAGAAGATAGCTTGTGGAATGCCATCAGGGGAGCGGAAGAAGGTATTATGCTGCTAAACCACATGGGCGATCATTTCGCCGAGGTAAACGAGCCCAGGCTGGCGGCCATGTATTTCAAAAAATCGAAAGAGGAAGAAGATAAAATACAACTGATGCGGCAGGCCATATTAAACCACGAACAGTTAAGCTTTGATCGGATACGGGAAGAATTGAGTCATACAAATGGCCATATCGAACCATAAAAAATTAATCGTGTTATTATTGAGAAATAGATACTTAGAAAAGTTATCAAAATAACCTGAACATTCCTTCAATCTGGCCTGGTCGCCACCAAACCCTCCCGGCCTATCGGTACGGGACAGGCTCTAAAGGGGGCTTTTGGACACTTTCAAACTTCATAGGAACTTCAAAATACTCATACTTGCCACTAATTTTTCAGGTAAAAACGAGTTCCCCTTTATGGCAATGTCATTAAGTGAAGGATTGGAGTATTAGTTATGCGCCGTAGGTGCAACCTGTTTGTAGAAGATAGAAATTAATGATGTTGGTGCATGCCACGTAGTGGCTACCTGATCAGAGAAGGGGTAGCCACTACGTGGCAATGATTCCCTTTGCCTCTTTGTTTTCTACAAACAGAAAGCCCCGATGGGGCTTATCTTAATGACATTGCCCTAAAGGGGTTAGGGGCAACCAACGCTGAATAAAATCCTGCTTCAATTGTACAAGTTATTTTGGCCACTTTACTTACCTGTTATCTGTAATCAATTATTTAAACTTATATTGCAATTACAATTATCATTTTTACATTACCGGTACAATTCCTGATAAGTAATCAGGCACAATTAGTTTAGGTTCATTCTATAGTCTTTAAATATAAAAATTTAAAAAGTCTAATATAATTATAGTCAAACACTTATGTATTAGGTGACTAAATATAAATATGCCAATTTCTGATTCTGTTACTTTAGATTCTCCAGACAACCTTCTTACAGAAAATTCCGGCTCCTCCAATTTCCTTGTCGTAGGTATCGGCGCCTCCGCAGGTGGTATTCAGGCACTAAAAGAATTTTTCCGCCATGTTCCCGAAAATTCCGGAATGGCTTATGTAGTTATCCTGCACCTTTCACCCGACCATGACAGCCAGTTGGCTGCTGTGCTGCAGGAAGTAACAAAAATGAAGGTTATACAGGTTGTAAAGCGGGAAAAAACAGAGCCGGATCATGTATATGTGATTCCGCCCAACCAGCACCTGATGATGGAAGGTGATTGTATTACCGTTACGACTAATCTGTACCTGGAAGAACGCCGTGCCCCTGTGGATATATTTTTTCGAACCCTGGCCGAGTCGCACATGGCCAGGGCAGTGTGCGTAGTGCTTTCCGGTACCGGCGCCAATGGCTCTATGGGCCTCAAAAGAGTAAAGGAACGGGGTGGCGTGGTGTTAGTACAAAACCCTAAAGAGGCAGAGTTCAACGAAATGCCCCGTAATGCCATTGCTACGGATTTAGTAGATGCCGTGTTGCCGGTGGCAGCTATTCCTGCAAAAATTGTTGATTATAAAAATAATCTCGGCACTATTCATATCTCGGTTGAGACTGTTAAAAGGCCGGAAGATCAGCAGCAGGCGCTGCGGGAAATATTTGCTCAACTGCGTTTGCGTACCGGCAACGATTTTAGTAACTATAAGCGTCCAACCTTGCTGCGCCGTATTGAGCGCCGTATTAATATCCGCAACCTGCCCGATCTGCCCTCCTACGCTGCTTTTATACAGGAGCATCCGGATGAAGCCACCGCTTTATTAAAAGACCTGCTGATTTCCGTTACCAATTTTTTCCGGGACCGGAAAGCCTGGGACGTTATTGAAACGGAAATAATCCCCCGGTTGCTGCAAAATAAGACGGTCGAAAACCAGTTGCGGATATGGGTGGCGGGCTGCGCTACCGGTGAGGAAGCTTACTCCATTGCCATGTTTTGCGCCGAAAAAACGGCGGGTATGCCGGACGCTCCTAAAGTACAAATTTTTGCGACCGACATTGATGAAACGGCCATTGCGTATGCACGGGACGGGCTTTATTCCCTTAATGATGCAGCCGATGTATCAACAGAGCGCCTGCGCCGCTTTTTTAGTAAAGAGGGCGACCATTACCGCATCCGGCGGGAAATACGGGAAATGGTAATGTTTGCCCATCACAATTTTATTAAAGATCCACCCTTTTCGCACCTGGATCTCATTACCTGCCGAAATGTACTTATTTACCTGAATGAGGTAGCACAGGAAAGGGTAGCGGAGACCTTTCACTTTGCATTGGAAACGGGTGGTTACCTGTTTCTCGGCTCATCCGAATCGGTGGATGTCGCCACCGATTTATATGCCGTTTTCAACAGGGAGCATCACATTTATCAAACCCGGCAGGCAAAGTCCTTAACTTTTCCCATACTGGAACCCGTATCGGGTTTCCGGCCTAACCAGCAAAAGACAGCCACTTTTCCGGAAACAGATAAGCGGGGGCAGGAACGTATTGCTTACGGCGACCTGCACCAGCGGCTATTGGAGGAGTATGCACCCCCTTCTGTTGTGGTAAATGAAGATTACGATATTATTCATATTTCAGAAAAAGCAGGCCGGTATTTGCAAATAACCGGGGGCGAACCTTCAAAAAATCTGCTAAAACTGGTACGGCACGAGTTACGTTTAGAGTTACGGTCGGCCTTGTTCCAGGCCTCGGAACAGCAACGGGAAATAAAGGTCAGGGCTACACAAATCAATACTGACGACCTGTTCGAAAGTATTACCATTAATGTAAAGCCGGTATTTAAACAGGATACTGCCGGGCACGGATTTATCCTCGTGTTGTTTGAACCGGCAACTGCTGAAGAAGGGCGGCAGGAAGTCCTGTTTACCTCCAGCGAACCCGCTACGCAACACCTGGAAGAGGAACTGATGCGGATGAAGACACAGCTTCGCGGTACCATTGAACAGTATGAGTTTCAGGGCGAGGAGTTAAAAGCTTCCAACGAAGAACTGCAGGCCATGAACGAAGAACTGCGTTCGGCGGCGGAAGAATTAGAAACCAGTAAAGAAGAACTGCAATCCATTAATGAAGAACTGCGAACGGTGAACCAGGAACTGAAGGTAAAGATTGATGAGACCAGCATGGCAGGCAATAACCTTCAAAACCTCATTAACTCTACCGATATCGGAACCATATTTCTGGATCGCAGCCTGCGGGTTAAAATGTTTACACCAGCAATTGTCCGCATTTTTAATTTAATACCAGCCGATTATGGCCGGCTTTTATCTGACATTACCACTAAGTTTTTTAATGAGCAGATTGGCATAGATGCTGAACTGGTACTGGAAAGCTTACAAACGGTAGAGCGGGAGATCACTACTTTTGATAAACAGGTATTTATGATGCGGGCGCTGCCTTACCGCACTTCCGAAGACCGTATCAGTGGTGTGGTACTTACGTTTATTAATATTACCGAGCGGAAAAAGGCTGAATCTGCATTAAAGGAATCGGAATCCCGTTTTCGCACCCTTAATGATAGTGTACCGCAGCTAATATGGGCCAACGATGCAGCAGGTATTGCTACTTATTTTAACCAGCGCTGGTACGAATACAGTGGCCTTACCTACGAACAATCTGTTGGGCTGGGCTGGGAGGCCATTATACACCCCAATGATGCGCTTGCCGCTAAAGAAAAGTGGCATGCAGTGTTGGCCGAAGGAAAAATATTTGATACGGAATACCGCCTGCGCAGGGGCGATGGCGTATACCGCTGGCATATAGGCCGCAATGTGCCCCTGCACGATAGCCAGGGAAAAACACTCGGCTGGTTTGGGTCGGCTACCGACATAGAAGATTTGAAAACGGCTGAAAACCTGCTGCGGGAAAGCGAGCAGCGCTTACAGGTAACAATGACCAGTGCCTCCGATTTTGCTATTGTTACATTCGACAAACAAGGCCTGATTCAAGGTTGGAGTACCGGCGCCGAAAGTATTTTTGGCTTTGGGGAAGAAGAAGCAATTGGCCAGCCGAGCGCTATCGTTTTTACGCCGGAAGACCGTGCAGCCAATGTGCCGCAGCAGGAAATGAACAGAGCAAGGGAAGAAGGCCGGGCAGCCGATGAGCGCTGGCACATCAGAAAAAACGGGGAACGCTTTTTCGTAAGCGGCGTGATGCGGCCCATCATTTTAAATGAGCGCTTAAGCGGCTATGTGAAAATAGCACGGGATATGACCGAACACCAGGCAGCAACAGAAACAAACCGGATATCCGAAGAGCGATACCGGATAGCCCTGCAATCGGCTGAAATGGGCGCCTGGGATTTAAACATTAAAACAGATACGGTAATATGGAATAGCCAGCACTATACCATACTTGGCCTTAAGCCGGACGACCGGGAACTCAATGGTTCTTATTTGCTGCAATTTGTACACCCCGGCGACGCAAAGCGGGTAAAGCATTCGCTTGACAAGGCTGTAAAAGAAACAGGTGTTTACCATGAAGAATTCCGCATTATACGGGCAGATAATGGCGAGACACGCTGGGTAAGCGATTTTGGCCGGGTAGTAGCAAAAAATAACAATGATGCCTCCCGGATAGTTGGGGTAATTTATGATATTACCGAGCGGAAAATGCTGGAGCAGCAGCGGGAAGAGTTTATAGGCATTGCCAGCCACGAGCTACGGACACCTATTACCAGCATTAAAGCATATGCACAGGTGCTACAGGAAATGTTTGAGCAAACTACCAATACCCAAAGTGCCCGGCTGATGCAGAAACTGAACGGGCAGGTAGACAGGCTGACCGGCCTGATACGGGATTTGCTGGATACCACCAAGATTTCGGAAGGGCAGCTTTCGCTGAACCTGGAACGCTTTAACCTGAATGATTTGATTACCGGCCGAACAGAAGAACTACAGCGTATTTCGGGCAGCCACCACCTGGTATGGAAGGCCGGAAGCCCACACTATGTAACTGCAGACAAAGAACGCATAGGCCAGGTTTTGATCAATCTTATTTCGAATGCTATCAAGTATTCTCCCAAGGGCGGCGATGTAATTATTAGCTGCCGGTCCGAAGATAATGGCCTGAAAGTGAGTGTACGGGATAATGGTATTGGTATTCCCGAAGAAATGCAGCGCAAGGTATTCGACCGCTTTTTCAGAATAAGGCAACAGCAGATAGAAACATTTCCCGGTATGGGCCTGGGCTTGTATATTACCGCAGGTATTGTTCACCGCCATGGTGGCACTATCGGGGTGGATAGCAAAGAAGGCGAAGGTTCAACTTTTTTCTTTACACTGCCGGTTGATACATTAAACTAAAAAGTATACCGTATAAAAAATATACCGTGAAACTGTTTAGTATTTTAACAATACAGGTATGCCGGGCTTTATAAACAAAGTGTAATGGCCTATTGTGCCGTAGGTACAACCTGTTTGTAGCAATGAAGGTTTTAAGAACCCCATGATGCCACGTAGTGTCTACCTGTTTAATCATTTTAAAGTAAAGGAACAGGTGTTGTTTGAAATAATAAATCAGGAAGTTGTTTAGTGTTTACATTTATTTGACACTTTAATAGGTAGTTGATTTTTGAGCAAAATAAGGCGGATTTTGCAGCCATAGCCGGCATTCTACGGCGAACTGCGAAGCACCTCACTGAATACCATTGAAAACAATAAATATTCTATGAAGTAAAAATCCAACGATATTGCAGCCGGAAAGCGACACAGATTATTTATTAAAATAATTTTAGACAGCCTTTAAACAAATGCTGTCAAATGAGGTATATAATGGCTAAACAGATAGCCACTACGTGGCATAAAGCACCAAATCACTTATATGCTTACTACTACAAACAGAATGTGCCTACAGCACATAAAACCGATCCCATCACATTTTGTATCTGTTTTCCAACAAGTGTTAAAATACTAAACAACATCAAAATAAAAACTATACCGTATAAAAACTATACCGTATAAAAACTATACCGTATAAAAACTATACCGTATGAAACGTATAATTGTTGTGGACGATGACCCCGGCATCCAGGATATACTTGAATTAATACTTTGCAGGGCTGGTTACGAAGTTACCGTTTTATCAGGGCCTGATCCGTTATTTAACGGCTCTTTCGAAAAGCCTGACCTATTTATACTAGACAAACAACTATCCGGAACGGACGGTTTAGATGTATGCCGTTTTTTAAAAAAACAGGAAAGTACCTCCCGTATACCGGTTATTATTTTTTCGGCCAATATGCGTATGACTCAGTCGGCACACGAAGCCGGCGCCAGCGACTTTGTAGAAAAACCGTTTCACATACAAGACCTGCTGGAAGTGGTGAAGCGGAATATTGTACATCCCGGGAATGCAGTGCCTTGATGACTCAAGGATTTCTTATAAAATCTACCTGGTCATTTTAGGGGAATATCTGCCCGGCAAACCAGGTACTTGCATCCACCCAATCACCGGCGCCACCACCGCCCCATCCTTCATTTACATAAAAGCAACGGTCCGTTACTACTTCATCCCAGCTCCAAAACGCAAAGGTGTGACGAACAGTCCGGTTTTGCCAGGCATAGCCAAACGCCATCGGATAATGACTCAGCCAGCCGGTACCAATAACAGCCGGTGTATGCCGGTTAACAATCGAATCAATTACCCGGTCACGCAAATCGTCCTGGCACCACCCAATGGAATTCCAGTCTGCCCGGCCGCGGGTGCCGGTTCGCCCATTCAAATAGCTCCATGCACCCGGCATGTCCCAGGGGCAGGTGGCGCCTGAGCCCGCAATACAAAACGTATGTACTTCATTGTGCAGTTCGGTGATCACATTATTTACACCGCTGTCCTGGTTTAAAGGTGCACTTGCATTAGCTCCCCTTCCGCCATTCTGGAGATATAACCCTGTACGGCCTGCCCAGTACGAATTGCCGTGTTCTGCCTGATAATCGCCCCAGCAAAACAACATGGCCCATGCAACCGGCCCGCAGCCAATATAGCAGCCACCACTCACAAATTGATTATACCGTGGCTGTGCAGCACCGCCGCCAGCCGCCCAATAATAATTCCAGCTCATATAATTTTCTCCTTTAATTTTTTATGACAAAATGTGGTAAAACTTTCCGTTGATTTGACGGAGTACCCTTGGGCACAATAAAGAATAACAGTGTTTCCGACGTTCCGTCTGTATAAGCAATATCAACCTGGAAATTCACTTCTTTTTTTTCAGTTGATGGTAAAGCCTCCAGTGTAAAAGCACCGGGTTTGCTATCCAGGTTAGTGAGCTTTGCAAGCTTAGCACCATCGCCACTTACTTTTACCTTGCCCGGCGCCAGCAATGGCACTGTTAGTTTCTGCCCTTCCTGTATTCCCTCTCCGAATTTTATAATCGAATTTTCTATTTCCCATGATTTTGCTGCATGGTCAGCAAGTGCTTTTAAGAAAGGGGCGTACACTTTTTCAAAACCTTGCTTCAAGGCAGTATAATTTTCCCAGCCGGTTAGTTTTAGTTTTGGTACTGCTACGCCTTCGGTTTTAATGATCAATTCAGATTTTGCTTTATCATTATCTGATGCTTGCCTGGGCGTGGCAGTTACGGTACTAATTCCCTGGTATTTGGCAACGTCTCCCGCTAAGTCCTGAATCTGAAGCGGCATCTGCCCTACATGTATCAGGTATTCCCCTTTTTCATTTTCTGCTGCATAAGCCAGCGTATCCAGTTTCACAATACGAGACACCTGTCCCTGTTTTGCTTTTGCTTCCAAGGCTCTGCTGGGTGGCTCCGCCGTAATGCTCCAGTGTGGTATAGGCACATCATGACCACCGGCAGAGGCTATAATAAATCCGGTATTACTGCTCTTTCCCTCGTGTTCCCTTGCCGTTGAGCTTTTGAGGCCAATAACCTCATATTCCCAATACGCAACGTTCTTCATATCCGGGCGGTAGATAGGACATACACTGTCGCCAAGCGTAAGATTTTTTTCTCCGTTAGCCAATTCGGTATCCTGAATGGAGGCAAGCTTATTGGCAACCCGGCGCCGGCACTCCAATGGGGAATCCTGAAATTTTACTCTCATAGTATTGTTTTAAATAATGAAAAACAGCATTATACAAATTGATGATTATTAACGGCCATACTTTACATATCCGTATTGATCGTCAAATGTGTATGTATTTTTTTGATAGCAGGCCTATGGATTAGGAAGCACGGATATTCAATGATTGAACGCAACGAACCAGTGAGTAGATAACGGTTTCCCTCATATTTACAATACATCATGACAACGAAAGCGGAGATACGATCTCGCTGTAATAATAATTCGTCAATAGAAAATTTGATAATTCATCTATTAAAAATCAACGTAATAAAACGGTGTATCTATTCTAACAATCCCAATTCGGAAAATTCTAATACGAAAGGGGATAACGATAGGTTATGATGAGCGCACAGATGTTAAGTTTTCAACTAAAGCTGTTCAAAGTATTTCTATCTGCATTATCCGGATGAATGCCACACAGGTAGTGGAAGTGGTGGAATGGTTTTGTAAACCGTTTAAGGTTTAAAGTTCAGTTGGTTATTGGTCGTTACCGTATCAGATCGAAAATGGCGGTGATCATACAATAGATGGTGCTTATTTTGTTCTGGAAGCAAACACTAAAAAAAAATATAACCTTGTAAGCGAAAAGGCATTAAGCAATGATGACATACCATTTGCAAAAGCATGTCAAAACCCCATAAATATGGCAGGCTTTGGAAAAGAAATTCATATTGCTGTAAATCATAAGGACAAATAGTTTTTTCATAACCCTGTTTCGTGTTTCCACGAAACTGCTAACTCAATCCTTTGCAATGGGATGCTTCGTGGAAACATGAAACATGGCGGCAGTAAAAAGCACCAAACTCTATTTCACAATTTCAGGAAGCATGGTTGTCTTGAGAACATGATTTACTTTGGCTAGTTTTTCTTTGAAAAGACCTTTTGTTAAGTATTGATCCAGGGTTTTATCAACTTTTATGATTACCGGCTTTCTACTGGTATTACTTTTCTGTTTCATACAGTGATACTGTTTAATATTTTAACACTTGTTGGAAAATAGATACAAAATGTTATAGGATCGGTTTTATGTGCTGTAGGCACATTCTGTTTGTAGGCATATGGGTGATCAGGTGTTTTATGCCACGTAGTGGCTATCTGTTTAGCCGCTATGTACCTGACTTGACAGCGTTTGTTTAGAAGCTAAGTGAGGTTGTCAAAATAACTTCAGCAATTGTTGCAATGCTGGTATTGCCCTCACCCCCGGCCCCTCTCCACGCCGAGGCGTGGAGAGGGGTGCCTCTGTGCAGCTTTAAAACAGCTGATAGCGGCGGGTTCCTACTATTCTGTTAGTTAAATTATAACCAAGATTTTGCTTAATTTATTTTGACAACTTTACTAAACAACTTCCTGATTTATTATTTCAACTAACAATTTTCTTTACTTTAATAGGATCAAACAGGTAGCCACTACGTGGCATGATGGCGTCTTTAAAGCCTTCATTGCTACAAACAGGTTGTACCTACGGCACAACAGGCCATTGCACCTTGTTGGTAAAGCCCGGCATACCTGTATTGTTGAAATACTAAACTGCTTCAGTAAAATCAAGACTTTTTCTTTTACTAAAAACGCTTCGAACATTGTTTGCTTTGAAAAGTTATCAAAATAACCTGAACATTTCTTTATACACGCTCGGTTTCCCCCAAACCCCCTTTAGGGCAATGTCATATAGTTAAGCCCCATCGGGGCTACCTGTTTGTAGCAAACAAAGGGACAAAGGGAATCATTGCCACGTAGTGGCTACCCTTGTCGTTAATTAGGTAGCCACTACGTGGCATGCACCAACATCAAGGATGGCTATTTTCTACAAACAGGTTGCACCTACGGCGCATAGCTGCTACTACAATCCTTCACTTAATGACATGGCCCTAAAGGGGGCTTTTGGACACCAACTTACTTCATAGGAAGTACAACCTGCTCGTTGCTACTGTTCATTTCAAAGGTAAAAACGAGTTCCCCTTTAGGGGTTAGGCAACCAGGGCCGGGCAAAATATTGTTTCAATTGTTCAAGTTATTTTGACCACTTTGCTTTGTAAATGGGTGCCAGTTATTTAACCGCTGCGAAGTCTATGATTTCGCAGACCCATGTTCTTTGCAGTCTCTGATTATAGACTCCCGAATTAAACCCTTGAAAAGATTTGAGAACTTTTCAAGGGTTACAGCCTGTTAAAATTTTATAGGATAGTCAATAAATAGGAAACAAGTTCTACTTATAATCTCATTCTTGCCTTTGTACTCCTATGTGAATCTATGTGCCCCTTATGCTCCTATGTGGTAAAAAGCTATTTACCCGACACCGCATAATGCTTCAGCGTTTTCAGTTGCAGGTTGCCGCCTTCGGCAGATACCTGTAAATACTCCTTGAATACCCCTTTGTTATCCAAAAAGCCAACAATAGCCTCAAACTCTTTTGCACCTTTTTTAATCTGTGGCTGCGGCTCTATATGCAGGTTCGGAAAGCCAATTTCTTTTTCTTCATTTATTTCTTCGTATTGCATTTTCAAACGATATATAAAGCGTTGTTTGGTTTCGTACAATTGTACCCTGAAAAACCATTTATTTAAATCGTTTGGAACCACCTTTTCATAAGATGCAGCCGGCGCCGTTTTCGGATTTGGACGGGTTTCATCAATTTGGGTTGAAGGGTTTGCCCTGGTAGTGCTATCTTTTGCAGGGCCATCATTTCCCAAAGGATTGCAGGCAGTAAAAATAACAGCCATCAGTAATAAAGAAAAGATACGCATGTGGTAAAAATATTAATCCCAGCGGATCACCGCATCCGGGTTTGCCGCAGCATAGCTCATCAGCATGCTGCGGGGTGCATCATAATCGGGATATAAAGTAAGGGCTGACTTAAACGCATGATAGCCGTGCAGGCTTTCTTCGTTCTGTACATAACTTAACCCGATGAATTTTCCTTTTTCAATCAGGTAAGCCACTTTTAAGGGTTCGCCTTTTTCATTTTTACCATCCTGCACAATGGCATAGGTAGGCAGGTAATCCTGCATAAAACGGATGGCTTCCCGCATTTTGGTGTTGTGCAACGCTCTTTCCACCACCGACAGGGCAGGAGCGGCGGTAAAAGCAAATACATGTTCCTCCGGTATACCGGCCGAAGCAGCTGCTTTGCGGGCCAGGCCATACCCTTCATCCAACTTATGAAAGCAATGCAGTGCCGGTAAATGTTTCCGCTTTTTCTCCACCGCCAGCCGGATCATTCCATTTTGGTCTTCAATGGAATATAAGGCGAACGTATGCTCAAAACCTTTCTGGCTTCGGTTGAATTCCGGCCATAGCCGTTTTATCTCCACCGATTCCAGTACCAGTGCCATTAATTCTGTTGCACAAACCTTGTACTCAATAGCACAAACATCCTTCATCATATCCTGCTTGCGGCGGTTGGTAGCATTGTTACTAAAATGGCTGCGTACCCGATACTTTAAATTAATGGCCTTGCCCACATAAATTACTTTGCCAATCCGGTTTTTAAAATAATAAATCCCGGCACAATAAGGCAAGTCCTCCAGTTGGTGGCGGGGAACATTCAGTGGTAAATACTGATCGGCATTGCGGCCCTTCAACATTTCGGACAAATGCTTACTACCAACATCAGCCTTTAGTAATAATTCAAACAACTTTACAGTTGCCTGTGCATCGCCGCTGGCCCGGTGCCGTTCTTCCATTTCTATATCCAACTGGCGGCACAGTTTGCCCAGGCTATAGGTGGGAAATCCGGGCTTCACTTTACGGGCATACCGCACCGTACACAACTTGCGCACCTGTAATTCGTATCCATGCTGCTGCAAATGGTGCTTCACAAACGAGTAATCGAAATTGACATTATGTGCTATGAAAATACGATTCTGCAGCAGGTTGAAAATAGATTCTGCTACGGCTTCAAATGAGGGTGCATTGGCCACCATTTGGTTGGAAATACCGGTAAGTGCCGTAATAAAATGAGGTACCGGCTGCTGCGGATTAACAAGCGTATGGAATTGGCTTTCTACCTCCTGCCCATTGTGCAGTACAATACATATTTCCGTAATTCCGTGGCCGGCAGCATGGCCTCCGGTGGTTTCAATATCTACAATAGCATACACTTTTCAAAAATAGCAAAAGACGGTTTTGAATGGTGGATTTTGTGGGGAAAAATGTTTTGTTGTATTTCTGTAGGAACACGCCTTGCCGTAGGAACGTGCCTTGCGGCACGTTCATTTGGCAGCATGTCACGTCCTAAAATAGGTTTACAGTAAAAGCTGTAAAAATGACGATAAAACAAGAAATCATCAACGAGTATTTACAAGGCGGTATCACTTTCCCGGAATTATCGAAAAAGAGTGGTTTCGGTGTGCGTACAATTTGCCGCTGGATGGCCACTTATCATCGCCCTGCTGTTGCAGTGGTTGGTTCTCAGATGGCCGTAAATTTGCCTTGTATGAATCAAGCAGAACAGGCTGTTGAACAGCCAGGTGAATTAGAAGAACTCCAGCAACAATTAGCCGAGGAGCGGCTGCGGGTAAAGTTGCTCACTGCTATGATAGAAATAGCCGAGGAGGAGCTTAAAATACCGATCAGAAAAAAGTATGGCACCAAGCAGTAGAAAGAGTAAGGCATAATGAAAGTGCAGCAAGCTTGTCATCATTATGTACACTGCTTGGTTACAGCCGACAGGCATATTATGGTAAAAACAACCATCACTTACAGCAAGTGTATGAGGCTGAACTCGTCTTGCAGCAAGTGCTTAAACATCGGCAGCAGCAGCCTAAGATTGGCACCCGAAAACTTATTGTGCTGATGCAGGATTTTGCTGCACAACATCAGTTTAGTATAGGCCGGGATGGCCTTTTTGATCTGCTTAGAGCGCATGGTTTATTGATCAGGAAACGTAGGCGCAATGTGCAGACCACCTTCTCAAGACACCGGTTCCATAAGTATAAAAACCTCATCCGGGGCTTTGAGCCATTAGCTGCAAACCTATTGTGGGTAAGCGATATAACCTATATCGTAGTAGCAGATGGGCATGGCTATCTTAGTTTAGTAACAGATGCTTACAGCCGCAAGATCGTAGGATACTACCTCTCAGAAACACTTGCGGCCAGCGGTTCAGTAAAGGCATTGCAAATGGCACTGGCAGGTTGTGAGGATGTTAGCAAGTTGATCCATCACTCTGACCGGGGCGTACAGTATTGCTGTAATGAGTACGTAAACCTGCTGACAGCAGAAAGCATAAATATCTCTATGACAGAGAATGGCGACCCTTTGGAGAATGCCATTGCCGAACGGGTCAACGGTATACTGAAGTGTGAATTGCTGCAAGAAAAATACAGCAGCTTTGAACAGGCAGAGAATGCTATTGCAAAGGCAGGTGCGATTTACAATACACTCCGGCCGCACAGCAGTTGTGATATGCTCACACCTATGGAAGCACACAAAAAAAGCGGGGTATTGAAAAGGCGTTGGAAAAACTATTATAAAAAAAAGGAGGTAGAAATGGCCAGTCCGTGAAAAGGTTTTTTTCAGGCATGAAGACCTCAAAAGTAATTACAAAAATGCCCGGCTATTAACCAGGCAACATAATGAATTACTTCATCGGTCACAGGCTTATTCCTGGTGGGTTGCTCCTCAGCAGAGCCCGCTTCCGCTTCAGCCTGATAAGTGTAAATGTAAAGCTATTTTAGTACTAAGTTTGACTGTACATCTATAACAGGATTATCTAACAAAATGTAAACTTTTTTTAGGACGAGTCAATCCCTGAAATTCAGAACACGCCGCAAGGTGTGTTCCTACAGTAAGGCGTGTTCTACAAAAATTCATTACTAATCATCCGCCTGATTTATTCAGCGCTTTTTGTAAATCAACGCCAGGCCCTAATACACCAGTAAATAAATCGCCGGTTTTTTCAACCGCTTCAGAAAGTTTTCATCGCCTTCCTGTTTACATTTTCAGTACGGTTATATTGTCAACCGCTACGCACTTAAAAACTGGCTCTGTATATATCCCATTACTGCTTTATAATCTTTTGTTTCTTCATATACTTTTAACTGGCGGTCGGCGCCGGTGCCTTGCTCCAGCATTTTGTACACATACGCAAGGGCATGCCGGCTGCCTAACTGGTCCACTACATCATCAACATGATGATTGCTTAGTCTAAGAAACAATAAATTTTGCTAAACGCTGAAGTAATTCCTGATACAGAAGTGATTGTATTTTTCCAATGCTCCCCGAAATTTTTTCAGTTGGAATTACTGCCAAATAAAGCAACCTAATAACAGAAGTCTTACGCAAGCCGGTTCCCGGAAAATCGGCATTCTGTTCTTTTAGTATTTCACCAATGTTCCTTTGATATTGATGTAATTGTGTGGATATACCACAAACCAGAAAATCATTATATCTGGGCATGGGCTTTAGCAACAATGCAGGCCTTAGCTTATAACTGCCATCAGATTGAAACATATCAATCAGTATAATATCACCGGCCTGCATAAGCTATATTTGGTTCATTCACTAAATACAAATCGTAGTCTGGCTCATCGTCTGAATAAGCATTTGTTAAACCAATTGAGGATGTATGGTAAAAGTCTTTATCCTCATCTTCTATTATTAAAAAGAGAAGTTTTACTTTTTCATTTTTAAGTACTGGCACGTTCTCAATCTGCATGCTGCCGTTTTCATCAAAAACAGCAAATGTTTCAATCGCTTTCATTATTCATGTTTACAGGATGTAATGATATAAATTCTCTACACACTTAAAAACTGGCTCTGTATATACCCCATTACTGCTTTATAATCTTTTGTTTCTTCATATACTTTTAACTGGCGGTCGGCGCCGGTGCCTTGCTCCAGCATTTTGTGCACATACGCAAGGGCATGCCGGCTGCCTAACTGGTCCACTACATCATCCACAAAGTCCAGCAACTCATAAATCAGCACCCGGGTATTTACTTCGGTTTCCTTTCCAAAATCAATCATCGTACCATCGATACCATAGCGGCCTGCCCGCCATTTATTTTCCATGATCAGGGCACGCTGGTACATAATAAAGTTCATATTCTGGTTGCGCAGCTTGTACAGTTTGGCGCAGATGGCCTGGAAAAGAGCAGCAATGGCAATGGTTTCGGCCACCGTCATTGGAACATCACATATTCTAAACTCTACGGTACCAAAAAAAGGATGCACCCGAAGATCCCACCAGATCTTTTTGGCATTGTCCACGCAATTGGTTTTTATCAGCAGGTTCACGTAGCGGTCAAAAGCATCATAGCTTTCAAAATAGTCGGGTATACCTGTACGGGGAAACTTGTCGAATACTTTGGTACGATAGGATTTGTAACCGGTATGGCGGCCTTCCCAAAAAGGAGAGTTGGTACTCAAAGCATATACGTGTGGCAAAAAATAGCGGGCACTGTTGGCGATGTGCATAGCCATCTCTTTATTTTCCATGCCTACATGTACATGCAAACCAAAAATAAGGTTACTGCGGGCTGCATCCTGCAGTTCATCTACAATCTGGTTGTAGCGGGCATGCTCGGTGATGAGCTGACTTTGCCATAGGCTGAACGGGTGCGTACCGCTGGCGCCAACGGCCAGGCCTAAGTCGCCGGCTATCTGGGCAATGTTGCCACGAAGTGCGGATACATCTTTAAACGCTTCATCAATATTATCGCAAATATCGGTGCCCACTTCTACCACAGCCTGGTGCATTTCGGCTTTTACCTTGTCTTTCAGAAACTTCTGGCCTTCGGTTACAATTTTTTGCTGATGGCTTTTCAGCTCTTTGGTTTCCGGATCTATTACCATGTATTCTTCCTCTACGCCCAGCGTAAAGTGCTTAAAGTTGAGTTGCGACATATGAATGTGACAATTTGAAAATTAGCAAATTAGCAAATGCGTTAACGCATCACCATGTAGCTGGCTAATATCGTGAATTATTGAATTGAGAAAGAGATTTTTTATTGTACAAAGGAATTTCCAAAAAGCAGTGATTATCGCCTTATCCCCTGCTGCTCTCCGGCGCCAGAATGTTACAGTCCTGGGGTTGGGGGTGAGAGCGCCATTCAGGGACGGAATAGCTATTGAGCTACTTTCGGCGCTGGTAATAAACTCCGAATAGTATCAATCCGTTGTCCGTAGTTTGTCGTCCGTCGTATCTAATCAAATCATAAATCTCCACGGGTGTGAAATCCATTTCTGTATCATTGCACCAAATTTGCTAATTGTACCTGCGTATGAACCGACGATTAACTACTGCCCTGCTTCTTACGCTTATCTTCTTTTTTTCCGCCCGGGCACAAACGGATTCGGCTACAACCCCCGCACATTCAGGACCCCGGCCTAAGGTAGGCATCTTTATTCCGCTATACCTGGATTCCGTTTTTACACCTTCCGGCACGTACCGGTACAGTACCAACATTCCTAAATATGTGTTGTCGGGCCTTGAATTTTACAGTGGTGTACGGCTGGCACTCGACTCACTACAGGATGCTGGTGCCGGTGTGGAAGTATTCGTAATTGATACAAAAGACAGAACACGTACGTTGCAACAGGCGATTGATGAAGAAGTACCCAATGCAGCCTTATTAATTGGTATGGTTTCAGGAAAGGAAAGTGTCGGCGAACTCAGAACATTGGCTGAAGCGGCCCATAAACATAACGTTCCATTCATCTCTGCCACTTACCCGAATGATGGCGGCATTACCGGCAACCCAAGCCTTGTTATCGTAAACTCTACACTTAAAAGCCATACCCTGGCTGTATATAAATACCTGCAGCGGAGCTATTATGATAACAATATTGTGGTATTTCGCAAGCCTGGTACGCAGGAAGACAAAATGAAAGCAGCCTTAAATGAGGCTAATCAAAAAACAGGTGGCCTGCCGCTTAAAATGCAGGTAGTTGATTTACCGGATGATGCTACGATTGATGATATTACCCCCTATCTGGACAGTACCCGTAAAAATGCTATTTACTGCGCTACCTTAGATATTGACTTTGGTACAAACCTGCTTCGCCGGCTTTCCAATCTCAAAGATCAATATACCACTACTGTTTTTGGCATGCCTACCTGGGATGGATTACCGCTGAACAAATCCGATTTTAAAGGAATAGAAGTAATTTACACTACGCCTTTTGTCACTGCTTCAGGAGCCAATCCACGGTTGGTAACCAGCCTTGCCAATAAATTTAAAGCACGCAGCCGAAGCCGTGCCAGTGATATGGTGTACCGTGGCTATGAAATTACCTTACGTTATATCTCCAACCTGCTTAGTCACATTGATCAGATTGTAGACCTGTCCGACATAGACGGAAAAGTTTTCTCTGATTTTGATATTCAGCCCATTAAGCTGAGACCACAAAACGACCAGCCTGATTATTATGAAAACCGCAAGATTTATTTTATTAAGAAAGTTGATGGCATAGTGAAAGGGGTATATTAATAACCGTTTACAACATTAAAAAAGGCTGCTTCCAAAATCATGGAGCAGCCTTTTTTAATAAGCTTTATTACAAATAATCAGTTTATTTTTTTTCAAATAAATTATCAATCATCTGCTGATTGAAATGCTCAACCGGGTCGCCGGTAATGTTATGATAAACAGTACTGATAAAAATCATTTCGGCAGCACTGATGATTGCAATAACGATATACACGCCTGCCATTGCCAATGCAATACCTGCAACCGGATGGATGAGTGAACCCAGAAAGAACAAAGGCAGACCTACGATAATAATTCCTATAAACTGAACCAGGCCAAAACTGAACGATGCGGATATACTTTCGCCCCATTTCTGCTTCATCAATGCAGAAGACCGCTTAAAAGCAGAAAAGGGGTTTACGTTTTCATAAGCCATTACAGGTATTACAAAAAATGTTGCAATATTCCAGGCCACACCAATTAATCCGGTAATGATTTTGCCTAAGAAACCTACATTTTCCTGTATGGCTTTTAGGATAGTGCCTACGGTAGCAGCGAACAAGGCCCACGAAAAAATAGTTCCGATACGGCTCAGGCTATATTGAATACCTGTTTTGATGTCCGCTTTTTCACCTTTAAAATATAGGTGCGTACAATGGATTAATGCCATATTGAAAAACACGACAATAAAATAATTGACGAAGTAAAACAAGAAGATCAGGGCATACTGGGTAACCGTTCCGTTCAAATTAATAGCTTTAAAATCCCAGGAGTTGGCAGCAAAAATGGTTACAATAAACGAGGCCATTACCAGCAACAAGGATATGCCCGATAAAATAGGGAACAGTACAAGCTGTTTATTTTCTTTCAGCACAGCGAAGCTGGTTTTGAAAAGGGAAAATCCATTAGATAGGCGGGAAAAGAAATTCATGCTTGTTTTTTTAGGGTTGGTTAGAAGATAAAGATAGATAGTCAGTTGTATAATTCATTATCATTTTTATGGCCTGAACCGGTCTGCATTCCTCACCATCTTCTCATCGGCACGGATACCACGCAGTGCCAGTATCAGAAAAATAAATACAACAATCGGCAAAACCACAACTGCTTTATATCCGCCCGATTTAAATATTGGATCGCCGGCAAACCGGCTGCTGTTAAAATAGGCAAGTGCCGTTAAGCCGATGTCGGCAAGCAATGCCAGCCATACCAGTTTCATTTGTGCAGGCCTGTTTTTAAAAAGGAAAATAGCAAAAAAAGACAGGGCTGCTACTATTCCTATCACAATCATTAAGGAATAACTGCTGTTGGCTAAAAAATATTTGACGGTTCCGTTTTGCAAGGTTCCTCCGTACAGCGGCCACACAAACATTAATGCTGCACATACGGCAGCCAGCAGCAGCCAGACAGATTGTTTTCGTTGGATCATCTTAGTTTATAATTTAGTTATTAATCGTCAATCGTGAATGAGAACCGTGAATTGTTGATCACTATGGTTTGTAGGGCGTTACCCGCATTGTTCATAGGGCGTTGCCCTATGCTAAAATATTGCCGTACGCCGCGGCGCACTAATACAATTGATTTTTCTGTATTCATTTGTATTTATTGCCTGTTGCTTATTGCCCGTTGCTATTTGTATTCATTGAGCAATCTTCTAATTTGCATATTTGCTAATTGTCACATTTGCAAATTTCCTAAAGTTCCGGGTACAGCGGAAAAGCCAGCATCCGGTCATTAATCTCTTGCTTAACATTGCTGATAACAGCTGCATCATCCGCATTCATCAGCACCTTATCAATAACATCGGCCACAAACTGCATGTCAGCTTCTATCATGCCACGGGTAGTGATGGCTGGTACCCCAATGCGGATACCGGATGTTACGAAAGCACTTTTATCATCATATGGTACCATATTTTTATTCAGCGTAATATCAGCCTGGCCCAACACCTGCTCCGCTTTTTTGCCACTAATGTTTTTGTTACGCAGGTCAATCAGGATTAAGTGATTATCGGTTCCGCCGCTAATAATGTGATACGCTTTATCAACAAAACATTTGGCAATAGCCTGTGCATTTTTCTGAACCTGGTGCTGGTAAGCGGTAAAATCATCCGTTAGTATTTCGCCAAACGAAATGGCTTTGGCAGCAATTACGTGTTCCAGCGGCCCGCCCTGCGTACCAGGGAAAACCGCCATGTCCAGCAGGTTACTCATCATGCGCAGGTTGCCCTTATTATCTTTTAGCCCAAGCGGATTTTCGGAATCCTGTTTCATCAGTATCAAGCCGCCACGGGGGCCCCGTAAGGTTTTATGCGTAGTGGTGGTTACAACATGGCAATGCTCAAACGGATCGCTCAATAAATTTTTAGCAATCAGGCCGGCAGGGTGGGCAATATCAGCCATTACCAGGGCGCCTACTTCGTCGGCCACTTTGCGAATGCGGGCATAATCCCAATCCCGGCTGTAGGCACTGGCTCCGCAAATAATTAATTTAGGTGTGTGCTCCCGAGCATTTTTCTCCAGCATCTCATAATCTACCAGGCCTTCCTCACGGGTAACACCATAAAATACCGCCTTGTAAATTTTGCCGCTGAAATTAACCGGGCTGCCGTGCGTAAGATGGCCGCCCATGCTTAAATCAAGCCCCAAAATGGTGTCGCCGGGTTGTAATAGTGCCAGCAGTACAGCCGCATTGGCCTGTGCTCCGCTATGGGGTTGCACATTGGCATATGCTACCTTGAAAATTTGCTTAGCCCTGTCGATAGCCAGTTGTTCTATTTCGTCAATTACCTCGCAGCCGCCATAGTAGCGGCGGCCAGGATAGCCTTCTGCATATTTATTGGTAGCTACACTGCCCATTGCTTTAATAACGGGCAGGCTGGCAAAGTTTTCACTTGCAATCAGTTCCAGGCCACGGCGCTGGCGTTGCAGTTCTTTGTGTAGCAGTTGAAAAATAATATCGTCCATTCGTTTTTGTACAGTTTATGGCAAATATAGTTGCCTCATAATAAGTAGCAGCAACGGTTGCAGGTATAGTTTTTCAGCCCTGCCGGTATTTCAAAAAAAAATATGCAACAAATTTTGCTATGTGTATGCAACTTATCTATTTTTAGAGCATGGCACTAAAACAAATTGACCACGGCACTCCCGAGTACAATATGATGATAAGCCTGCGGGATGAAATGCTGCGCCGGCCATTGGGCTTATCCTTTGTAAAAGAAGAACTGGATCGGGAAAAAGAGGATATTTTAATTGCAGCTTTTGATGATGATAAAATGCTGGGCTGCTGCCTGCTAACAGAAACCGGTTCACAAACGGTACGTTTACGGCAAATGGCGGTACGCAACAGTTTGCAGGGAAAAGGCATTGGCGAATCTATCCTCCGGTTTGCCGAAACATTGGCACGGGATAAAGGGTACCGGAAAATAACGATGCACGCCCGTGTATCGGCCATTGGCTTTTACGAACGTTGCGGCTATAGAACCTGCAGTGAAGAATTTTTTGAAATAACCATACCCCATAAAGTAATGGAAAAATGGGTGATATAAAAGCCTCCCCACTCATTCTCCCCTCCAACGGAGGGGAGATGCCCCTATGTAACAGCTCATCACAAAATGTAACTGCGGGTTTAAAAGAACCAAATCTTCAAAATAAGGTTGTAGAAAATTCAAGTAGCTACTAACCCGTCCTCAAAAGCAATTTCACAAGGCTCAAACAGTTTGAACCCGCCGGTAGCCAATAATATTGCAAGTTACACAGAGGCACTTCCTCTCCGTTGGAGAGGGAGCCGGAGGGTGAGGCTTTATCCATACTTCTCAGCAAAATGCTGCATCACCTGCACCAGCACCTCCACATGGCTTAGTGGCAGCGCATTGTACAGGGATGCCCGAAAACCACCAACACTGCGATGGCCTTTAATCCCTACCATTCCTTCCTGTTTGCACAGTGCTAAAAAGGCTTCTTCTTTTTGCTTATCGTGTATTACAAACACAACGTTCATCCGGCTACGGTCTTCTTTAGCCACGGTTGGCGTAAATACCGGCAGGCTGTCTAACGTATCATATAGCAACCCCGCTTTTTGAACATTCAGCTTTTCAATAGCGGGTACGCCACCCATGCTTTTGAGCCAGCGCAACGTAAGCATTGATACATAAATAGCAAATACCGGTGGCGTGTTCAGCATACTTCCATTGGCAATATGCTGCCGGTAATCCATAATGGTAGGCAGGTTACGCGTTACTTTTCCCAGAATATCTTTTTTCAAGATCACCATATTTACGCCGGCTGCACCCATGTTTTTTTGTGCCCCGGCATAAATGAGTGCAAACCGGTTAAAATCGGTTTGATAACTCATAATATCACTGCTCATATCACTTACCAGAGGTACGTTAGTTTGGGGTATGTCCCGCATCTCCGTTCCTTCAATGGTATTATTGGTTGTGTAATGGAAATAGGTAGCATCTGCCGGAATGGAATAGCCTTTGGGGATATAGGTATAATTTTTATCTTTAGAAGATGCTACCACGTCCACCCTTCCAAACAGCTTTGCCTCCTTAATCGGTTTGCTGCCCCATACTCCGCAATCCAGGTAAGCAGCCGTATCCTGTTCGTTCAGCAGGTTCATCGGCACCTGCATAAATTGGGTACTGGCGCCGCCATGCAAAAAAAGCACTTCATGATCCTCATCCAGGTTCATTAATTCTTTCGCCAGCGCAACGGCTTCATCCAGCACCGGCTGAAAAAGCGTAGCAGTTCGGTGGCCGATTTCTAAAATGGACAAACCGGTACCGTTAAAATCCAGTACTGCCTGTGCAGCCTGTTCAAATACTTCTTTTGGCAAAATACCCGGCCCTGCGTTGAAATTATAAACCATGTAAAGGATTGTTTGGGGCGCAAATATAGGTTCTCAATCACACCCTTTTCCCTGCACCTTTCCACTACGCCAGGCTGCATCCAATGCATCAAATTCCTTCTGATCTTCCGGTGAAATGACCGTATTATTCAGTTGAGACAAATCGGGCTGGCCGGCATTTACCCAGGCCGTGTACCAAAAGGAGGCAACGGAATAAATAGCCTGCCGCATGCGTCTTTCCACCATGCCGTTCAGGCATTGCTGATAGGCGGAAGCGTATGCGGTTGAATACTGGCGGATGACTTTTCCGGCCCTGTCTTCAAAAGCAAATTTTTGCGAAGCCGGAAAACGGGCATTTAAGGTGGACTTCAGTGGTAAGTACCGTATCTGCGGCGGCAGCACTTTCCAGCACCCGTTTCCAGGTAAAGCTGCCGGGATTGTCAATATATACTGCTTTGCCAATGAAAAAATCATATCCCTGTTCGGCAAATAACTCCGGCACCCGGCTTTCCCAAAAAGCATGAATGCCTTTTTGGTTGGTGAGTTGGCCGTCGTGGTTGCTGCACGCATGTAGCGGCACGTGTGCATCTGCTATATAATGCCCGATCTCAGCACTTAATTTTAAGATTTTTGCTTTATCCTTTTCCTTGAAAGCAGTGGTAAGGCGTTGCTCCATGATTTGCACCCACCAGGGCACAATGCCTTGTGCCAGCAGCGTGTCCTCCCCAAATTTGGCTACAGCGCTATCGTACCGGCGGGGCAGATTGGCGTACGGATACTTCCCATAAAAATCAATATCGATATAATGGCGTGGCGCTTCGGCAGCAATGGCATAACGGCGTTTATCAGGATCAACAGCGTGTTCGCTTACGAATGCAATATTTGGTTTATACAATTGCAACATGGCAGGCGGCAACAGAAAAACAGCATAATAATTTATTTTCTGATGGGCATAAAAGCCCCAGGAAAAGGCGGGCGAGGTGAAAAGTAAAAAGGTAAAAGTAAAAAGGCAAAACCGGGTGGTGTGCTTCAAAAAACCAATCTTAGTTGCAGCCATTTTGGCCTTAATTTGAGTAGTTGATATTCTCACTTTTTACTTTTTACTTTTTACTTTTTACTTTTTACTTTTTACTTTTTACTTATTACCTTTTTACTTTTCACTTTTTACTTATTACTTTTTACTTATTCCACTTCCACCACGCCGCCACTAATGGCAAACTTCAGTGCGTCGGCAGCGGGAACATCGGTAAGCAGCCTCACCTGGCTGGCTTTTACAAAAAAAAGATGCCCGGCTACCGCATAACTCTGCGGAACATACACCGTTACGTAATCAACGAAGCCAAATTGCTGTACATCTTCATTGGTTACAAACCCGATCTGCCATATTTCCGGGTTGTAAATGCTTACCATCACTGCTTTTTTGAAACGCCGCTTCTTGCCGGCAAATGCTTCGGAAAAATCTTTTACAAAAGAATAAATAATCTTAACGCCGGGTGTTTTTTCCAGCAGATGGCCTATAAAGCTAATCATGCGGCTTACTACAAAAAACGAACTGAGATAACCAACCAATATAACAAAGCTGATAATAATGACAAAACCTAATCCTGGTATATAACGGGGCCGTGAACTGCCTGAAAACAAACTGTACAAAGGCAATAGCAAGGTGTCGATATTGATAAACAGCCAGTAAATAAAATACCCGGTTATAGCTACCGGCGCCAGTATGAGCAGGCCCTGAACCAGGTACTGGAGTGCTAATTTTAGGTAATCTTTTTTGCGAATCTCCATTTTTAAGCCAAAGGTAATACATCACAATTTGGGGCAGTAGCTGCCAAATACACCGTTTTAAGAAAAGTGTTTGTGAATAAAAATTTACAGACGGAAACTTAGGTTACGAAAAAAGTTTCCATAGTTTTACACTATAAAAAAATATTTCCGGGAGTTGAAAGGTTGGTGACTACGAAATTTATGGAAGTACGAGAACGCATATTACAAAAGGCAAATGAACTGTATTTCCGCTTTGGTATCCGAAGTATTACGATGGATGAAATTGCGGCACAATGTGGTATGAGCAAAAAGACGATTTACCAGTTTTTTGAAGATAAGGATGCACTGGTTGAAGCCGTATTTAAAACTGAAATTGATGCGTCGCAAGGTCAATGCATACAAACAAGGGGGCGAAGTGACAATGCAGTTCATGAAATATTCCTGGCAATGGAAAATGTAAGGGAACTCTTTGACAGTATGCATGCCAGCACGATGTTCGATCTGCAGAAACATCATCCTAAAACCCACCTCAAACTCGAACACCACAAATCAGCTTTTTTATTGGATATCATAAGGCAAAACATCATACGTGGCCAGCAGGAAGACCTCTACCGTAAGGAAGTAAATGCTGAGATTATTGCCTATATGCGCCTCGAAATTATTTTTTTAACGATTACCCGGCAGCCGGAAATGTTTTCGAAAAGTCATTATTCCCCGTCTCAGATATTACAGGAAATGACTGATCATTTTCTGCACGGCCTTGCCACAGGAAAAGGAATTCAACTGATAGAAAAATACAAACAGGAAGGAACGAAAAATAAAAGATCATGAGGATAGCGAACTTTATACAGGTTGTATGGATTGGTTTACTCTTTTGTGTACCGGCTTTTGGTCAGGCAAAATACGAGTACACGGCCAAAGACTGTGTTGCATTTGCCAAAAAGAACAATCCGCAGGTACGCAGCGCCCTGATAGCCATTGATATACAACGCCAGGTAAACCGGCAGATAACAGCTGCTGCTCTGCCCGGTGTAAATGCATCCGGCAACTTTACCTATAATGCGAAGGTTCCGGTGCAAAGTTTTCCAAACTTTATTTCGGCAGCTACGTATGGCGTACTTACCCAGGAAGGGGTTAAAAACGGAACTGGTACAGCTATTACCGCACCATCTGATTTTGGCTTTATCAATGCTGCTTTCGGAAGTAAATACATCGCCAGCGGCGGGGTACAACTGGATCAGCTATTGTTTGACGGTCAGGTATTTGTGGGCTTAAAAGCACGCAAAACCGTAATTGACCTGCAAACCAAAGTAGCCGACCTTACAGAAGAAATTATAGATGCGAATATTTATAAAATCTATTATCAGTTAGTAGCCGGCAAAACACAGATTGTGCTGCTGGATTCCAACATAACACGCCTGGAAAAATTACTGCGGGATACGAAAATTATTTATACAAATGGCTTTGCCGAAAAAGTAGATGTAAGCAAAGTAACCGTTCAGCTTACCAATTTACAAACGGCCCGGCTCACCGCATTAAATACGATTGGCGGCGGCTACCTGGGGCTGAAATTGTTGATCGGAATGCCCATGCGGGATACGCTTGTATTAACAGAAGAAATAACGGATGAAAAGCTGCAAAGCAATATGCTGAGTGATACAGCATACCAGTACGAAAACCGCAAAGAATACCAGTTGCTGCAACTGACTAAAAAGCTACGGGATCTGAACATTCAGCGTTACCAGTATAGCGGCCTTCCCACACTTGCATTGAATGGGGGTTATACATACACCGCACAGCGTAATTCGTTTAATTTTTTTAGTAAGAACCAGCCCTGGTTTCCGGCAGCCTACATCGGTCTGCAATTGAATGTACCTATTTTCAATGGTTTCCGCAGGCAGGCGCAAGTGCAGCAGGCCCGGCTGGAACGGCAGCAAACGTTGGTATCTATCGACAGCGCCCAGCTAAGCATTGACCGGGAAGTAGCGCAGGCAAGGCTGGATTATACAACGGCAATGGCTTCATTGGATTATCAAAAATCGAATGTGCAACTGGCTACCGAAGTGTATGAACAAACCAAAAAGAAATATGAAATAGGTACCGGCAGCCAAACGGAAATTAATGCTTCGCAAAGTGATTTGCAGCAGGCGCAAACCAATTATGTAGCTGCATTGTATGATGCGATCACTGCCCGGATTGACTATTTAAAAGCAGTGGGGAGATTAAACAGCTTGTGATTCAATTGATGATCAGGTTCGTAAACAAATAGCGTTAACAGATTTTAGGAAATAGAAATAAATGATATGCCCAACGAGCTAAAAACAAATCACAAATAGTCATCAATATCCGGATTACAGAACCTTAAACTTTGAACTTTAAACCTGAAACTGTATTCAAATAAGTGAATTTAGAATTATGAAACCATTTACCACTTTATTAATCACAGCACTCCTCTTGTTTGCCATAAGCTGCGGCGATAGCAAAAAGAAGAATGATGCGGACCTGACGGATAAAAAAGAACAGTTGCAGAAACTGAAAGATGCACAGCAAAAGCAGGCTGATGAAATAAAAAAGCTGGAAGCTGAATTAGCGAAAAGAGATACCACCCAGGCTACTGCACAAAAGGCAAAGCTGGTAGCCCTTCAAACATTGAAAGACACGGTATTTGAACACTACATTGAGTTACAAGGCAAGGTAGATGCAGAAAATATTAGCTATGTAACACCCCGGGGCCAGGGTGGCCAGGTAAAAGCCATTTTAGTAAAGCAGGGCGACCACGTACGAAAAGGCCAGTTGCTGATGCGGCTGGACAATGCCATACAAAGCCAGAATTTAATCGCTGCCCGGCAAGGCCTCGAAACGATTAAAACGCAGCTTAGCTACGCAAAAGATATTTACCAGCGGCAGAAAAATTTGTGGGAAAGCAACATTGGTACCGAGGTACAGTTAATTACGGCAAAAAACAATGTTGCTTCGCTGGAAAACCAGTTGAAAGCCGCACAGGAAAACGTAGGCGTAGTAGCCGAACAACTTAATACCAGTAATGTATATGCTGATGTGAGTGGTAGTAGCCGATATAGTAAACATTCGTGTTGGGGAAACTTTTTCTGCACAGGGTGCTCAGCCAGCTACAGACAGGAGGCCAACTTCCTTCAGGTATCAAAATCGTAAATAATTCCTCCTTAAAAGTGGTACCAGTACCATTCCGGAAAACTATGCTAACAGTGTACACTCCGGCACGCCAGGTAGAGGTATATACCGTAACAGATGCCAACAAAACATTCAACAGTACAGTTAGCTTTTTGGGTGCCAGCTATTGATGCTCTTAGCCGTGGTTTTATAGTGGAAGCCCGCCTGCCCAGCGACCCAAGCCTTGAAGCCTAACCAGATAGCTATACTAAACGGCTGAAAGATTATGCAAATGAATAAGGCAATCATCATTCCGGTAAACACTTTGCAAAACGATGAAAAAGGAAAATTTGTAATGGTAGCCAGTAAGGAAAACGGTAAGCTGGTGGCCAGAAAAAGACCGGTAAACATTGGTGCAGACTGAACAATGATCACCTGGAAATAAAAGCAGGTTTGCAAGTCCGGGGATGTGCTTATTACCGAAGGGTTCCAGCCGCATTGTATGATGGGATACCGATTACCGATGCAATAGGTGTGTAGGGTGTGGAGAATAGGCAATTTTTTACCACATAGGCACATGAGGGCACATAAGAAATACAAGCACTAAGTAGCCGTTAATGGACAAGGAGTATATTAGAGTACAATAGAACTACATAGGACACATAGGAAATACATATACCCTGTTATCAATGACGCAGGAATATCTTAATAAGCTTACCTATTCCATCATTGGTTGTGCTATTGAAGTGCACAAAGAATTAGGGCCAGGATTAATAGAAAGTGTTTACGAGGTTTGTATGGCAGCAAGAGTTAAACATTCAGCGGTCTATTGTTTACGAAAGGCAGCAGGAGGTGCCCATCATGTATAAAGGAAAAGCGTTGGAAACACCATTAAGGTATGATTTTCTTAGTTGAAGAATCTATCTGTAGTGGAACTAAAAGCAGTTGATGATATTCATCCACTTGTTTCAAGCAAAACTTTTAACATACATGAGGCTTTTACGTAAGCCCAAATGGCATCATAATCAACTTTAGTTGTACCAATATTTACAAGGAAGGGCAGTTAACGATGGTGAATGAACTTTATAGAAAATTACCCATAGGAGTAAAAATACATTTTGGAACACATAGGCACATAAGGACACATAGAAATACATGAATACAAATCCAAAATAATAATAGAGCTATGTTACGTTCAAAGTGCAAGCCTTATGTACCCTAATGAATTCCTTGTATTATCCCACACCTGTATTCTTATGTGCCCTATGTGCCTATGTGGTTAAAATATTGTATGCCCACACACCTTACACTATCTAATTAACGCATTTAATTATTACGCAATGAATTTAGATAAACAAACCGACGGCATTAGTAACCACGAACGCCGCACCGTTCAGAAGATAAACACAGCAAGCAATTTGGCCCCACCACCTGGAGCATCAAAAACAAAACCTCCATTTACCTGCTGATGGTATTTGTAACGCTGGCGGGTATTTACCAGTTTCTTACGCTGCCTAAGGAGCAGTTCCCTGACATTGTCGATCCCCACTATTTATGTGCAAACCATTTATGTGGGCAACTCGCCGAAGGATATAGAAAACCTGGTGACCAAGCCCATCGAAAAACAAATAAAAGGCATTACCGGGGCAAAGATTACATAAGACCACCAGCACCAGCCAGCAGGACTACTCTGCCATTACCGTAGAGTTTGATACGAAAGTAAAGGTAGATGTAGCTGTGCAAAAAGTAAAAGATGCTATTGATAAAGTCCAAGCAGGATTTACCTACCGACCTCACCCAGGAACCAACCGCCCTGGAAGTACCAGCTTTAGCGACCAGCCCATTATGTATGTAAATATCAGCGGCGATTATGACCTGGTACGCATGAAGGAATATGCTAAAGATTTGCAGGACCGGCTGGAAGAACTAACACAAATAAACCGGGTAGACCTGGTAGGTGCACCGGAAAGGGAATTTCAGATTAATGTAGATAATTACCGGGCCGAAGCAGCAAATATTACCTTTAATGATATTGCCAATGCCGTAGCCCAGGAGAACCTGGATATTACCGGCGGCCTGCTGGATGTAGGCACTATGAAGCGTACCCTGCAACTGAAAGGCCAGTTCAAAACGGCTTCCGACATTGAACAGATTGTGCTCCGCAATACCTCCGGTGCATCCGGTTTATTTAAAAGACATTGCGGTACCATCCGGGATACCATTAAAACCAGGGAAAGCTATGCCCGTCTGAATGGTAAAAACGTAATCACGCTCAACATTATCAAACGGGCCGGCGAAAACCTCATTGAAACCAGCGATGCCGTACAGAACGGATAACTAAAGAATTAAAAGAAAGCGAATTTCCCGAAAGATCTGATCAGTAGTGGTTACCGGCGACCTCAAAGCGTTAAAGCCCGTGTACCTCTTTTTCCGACCTGGTGAACTCTATTGTCATCGGGTTTTTGCTGGTGCTTGATTATTCTCATGTTCTTTCATGGGCGTATTACCAATGCCTTCTTTGTGGCGTTGAGCGTTCCCTCTAAGTATGTTCGTTGCATTCGTGTTTTTGCCGGCGTGCCGATCTTAATTGTCGGGCACACATGTTACCTTAAACTTTATTGTACTGTTTGCGCTTGCTGTTTGGCCTGGGTATTATTGTGGATGATGCTATCGTGGTAATCGAAAATACGCACCGGATATTTACCGAAAGTAAAGGCAAAACGGATTCTGACCAAAAGTGCTATTATGGCGGCAGGCGAAGTATTTGTGCCGGTGTTGGCGGGTACGCTTACTACCCTTGCGCCCTTTGTGCCATTACTGTTCTGGCCCGGCATTATTGGTAAATTTATGATTTACCTGCCTACCATGCTCATCTTTACACGTTGGCAGCATCTCTTATAGTGGCATTTATTATGAACCCGGTTTTTGCGGTTGATTTTATGAACCACCCGGACGACCACAAAGCTGCAAAACGTAAGAGTGATATTTTCCGCAAACCGTTATTCCTGATTGCTTGTTAGGTTTGGGGATTCTGCTGGATATAGTAGGTAGTCTCCAAAAATTCAAGCGTGCTAGTACAATAATTGTAAATGGATGGTGTACTGGAACGGCCCGGCAGCACCTACCTGTTTTTCGGCAACCTGATGATATTTCTTTGCACTGCTGATGATGCTGAATACCGGTATGTATTTACCGGTCTGATTGACCGCTTTCAGCAAAAAGGATTGCCCGCTATTATGAACCGCTACGAAAAGCTTACTACGCTGGAGCGGTAAAAGCGCTGGCGGCCTGTCTGGCTGTTGGTTAGTACGGTTGGCTTGTTCTTCCTGTCACTTATTCATTTTCATTGCTTCTCCATCGCTATCCGGCAGGTTACCAGTGGCATTTCTTCCCGCAGGGCGACCCCAACTTTATTTATGTGTATCTTAAAACTGCCTACCGGTACCAATCGGTAAACTATACCGATAGTGTGATGCACAACGCTGGAAAGCCCGTGTAGACAGGGTGTATAGGCACTGATACGACGGCAGAAACAAATCCGCTGGTAGAAAGTGTAATTACCAACATTGCTGTGGGTGCCGGCGACCCCCAAAGCGGCGACCGAAGCACCCGTGGCGAACTGGGCCGTATACAGGTTTCTTTTGTAGAATATGGGGAACGGAATGGCGTTTCATACGAGGCCCCTGTTCGATTCTATCCGTAATGTGGTGAAAGGGATTCCTGGTGCCGAACTAAGTGTAGATCAGGAACAAGGTGGCCCGCCTACCGACCCGCCCATGTCAATATTGAAGTGGCCAGCGAGGATTTTGACAATTTGACTAAGACATCCGCTGTAAGCCTGAAGAACTATTTAGATTCTATCAACACACCGGGTGTTGAAGAATTGAAGATGGATGTGGACCTCAATAACCCCGAAATTACTTTTACGGTAGACAGGCAGCGGGCCTCTGATTGCCGGGGTAAGCAGTGCCACTATTGGCCAGCAGGTTACGCACTGCCCTTATTTGGCCGGGAAGCATCTAAAATAAAAGAAGGTGAAGACGAATACAAGATTCAGATACGCAATAATGAAATGCAGCGTAACAACCTGACCGACCTGCTGAATATGGAAGTTATTTTCCGTGATTTTGCAGCAGGTGGGCGCATGATTAAACGGGTGCCGATTAGTACATTGGTAAAGGTAGATCTGACCAGTACACGTGGGCAGCGTAAAACGTAAGAATCAAAAGCGGGTCATTTCCTTACGATCTAATGTGCTGACAACGCAGGGCTACAATGCCGCAGCCGTAAATGCACAATTAAAAACGGCCATTGATAATTACAAGAAAGTGCCCGAAGGGGTAACCGTTCGCCAGGCTGGTGAGGGGGAGCAGCAGGCAGAAACCGTTGCATTTTTAGGCAAAGCCCTGATGATAGCATTAGGTAGGTATTCTGTTTATTTTAGTACTGCAATTCAATTCCGTAAGTAAATCAGTGATTATCCTTACGGAAATTATTTTCAGCCTGATTGGCGTGTTTTTAGGTTTCAGCATAACCGGTATGGAAGTAAGTGGCATTATGACCGGCCTGGGCATTGTAGGCCTGGCGGGCATTGTAGTAAAGAATGGGATTCTGGTAATTGAATTTACCGATGAGTTGCGGGGCCGTGGCATGAAAACAAGGGACGCTGTTATCCAGGCTGGTAAAACCCGTATCATCCCGGTTCTATTGACGGCATTAGCAGCTATCCTGGCGCTGATTCCGTTGGCAGTAGGTTTCAATATCAATTTCATCACGTTGTTTTCCGACCTCAATCCACATATTTATTTTGGCGGCGATAATGCCGTGTTCTGGAAACCACTTAGCTGGACCATCATCTTTGGCCTTGCCTTTGCCTTTTTTATGACGCTCATAATCGTACCTACCATGTACCTGATTGCTGAACGGCTCAGGCGGCCTATGCGCAGGCAGTTTGGCGGCAAATGGATTAGCATGATGGGTATTCCGCCATTGACCTTCTTGTTTATTCCGCTGATGATATTTACAGCCATTCGCCACCGGGTGGAAGCAGCCCGACGCCGCAAAAGACTGAAGGACGCAAATGTGAATGAGAAGTGGTACGGAAGCTGGTTTTAGAACCAATGTGAAAATTACTCAATATCTCAATGGCTCAATGAAATACAATTTAATATCATTAACCTGAGTAACTGAATAGACTATACTCTATTTTTGGATAAAACAGTGCAATAAACAGACTTAAACATTGCACCTTTTCATGCGAAATACAGTATAAAACTGAAATTACCTTGAATTTATTCATGATTGAAACCTCAACGTAAATCTGAAAATTTCAATTGTAGTTAATTAAAGAATTTAGTAAATCATTCATTTAAATGACAGAAACAAAATGCAAAACTTTGGGGATGCTTTTCATTGAGCCATTGAGATATTGAGTAATTTTCACATTAAGATCATGCGTTTCTTTATCGAAGTAGCTTATGATGGCAATCGGTATGCTGGTTTCCAGGTGCAGCATAATGCAAATACGGTACAGGCCGAAGTAGAGAAAGCATTATTGATATTTTATAAAACCTCCCTGCAACTTACCGGCTCCTCCCGAACCGATGCCGGGGTACATGCCCTGCAAAACTTTTTTCATACTGATACAGACATTCAATTTCAACCCCGGCATGTTTATAATTTGAATGCTTTATTGCCGGAAGATATAGTCATTAAAAATATAATACCGGTAGCCACAGATGCCCACTGTCGGTTTGATGCAATCAGCCGTACCTATCAGTATTTTATTCACCGGGAAAAAGATCCTTTTTTAAAAGGACAAAGCATTTTTTTATCCGTACGCATTGGACATGGATAAATTGAATGAAGCAGCAACCGTGCTGATGGAATACGAAGATTTCACCAGCTTTAGCAAACGCAATACCCAGGCCGTACTACCCGATTATGTCAGCATCCTGCAAAGCCATTGGAAAGAAGCGAACAACCAGTTAATTTATACCGTGCAGGCTAATCGTTTTTTGAGAGGTATGGTTAAAGGCTTAGTGGGCACCATGCTGCATATAGGCCGTGGTAAAAAAACGATCGCTGACTTCCGAAAAATAATAGAAGCGAAAGATTGTTCACTGGCCGATTTCAGCGTAGCATCGCACGGGTTGTTTTTGATGAAGGTAGAAGCCCCCACCAAATCTCCCCCAACGGGGGAGACTTTAGAACCTGGAAGATCGGAGCGGCGAGACTTACCTGAATTGAGGATAAGTTCAAATTGCTAAAATTTTACAGGTTCTGTTCCTCCCCCGTTGGGGAAGATAGCGGAAGGCTTTCTCCGCTCCGAGCTTGCAGGTTTCCTCCCCCGTTGGGGGAGATAGAGGGGGCTTCGTCCCTAATATCCGCCAGCGTTCGCCCATATAGCACTTTTAGCAGTGCATCCCTGGCTTCGGCCATAACCGGGTTAATGCGGCAATGTATCTGATCACAGTTTTCGCAGGCTTTGTAAAAGTTGAGGCTTACGCAACTGAGCATGGCAATAGGCCCGTCCACAATGCGGATGATGACGGCCAGGTTGGTTTGGGACGGTTCGTTTTTTAGCCGGTAGCCGCCGCAGCGGCCCCGGTAGCTTTCCAGGATACCTGCATTTTTTAGTTCCAGCAGAATATTCTCCAAAAACTTAATCGGAATTTTTTTGATGGTGCTGATAGTGCTGATGAGAACGGGGCCTTTATCATAATGGGCGCTCAGGTAGCCCAGGGCCTGCAATGCGTATTTCGTTTTCTGGGAAAGCATTGTGCAATGTAAGAAAGGCGAGCAATCGGGAAAAAATTTTCTGATAGAAAAAATCTCTACTGATTTGATGGACAAATATATATTTGTGCTTCAAATCATTTTACCATGAGTTTACGTCTTGGCGATACCGCCCCTGATTTTACTGCCGAATCAAGTATTGGCGAAATTAATTTTTATAAATACCTCGGTGATAGCTGGGGCGTATTGTTCAGCCATCCCGGCGATTACACACCGGTTTGTACCACTGAACTAGGCCGTACGGCGGCGCTGAAAAGTGAATTTGAAAAACGGAATGTAAAAGTATTGGCCGTTAGCGTGGACAACTTAGAAAAGCATACCGGCTGGATCAACGACATCAACGAAACCCAAAATGTAGCGGTTGATTTCCCCATACTGGCCGACCCTAACCGGGTAATATCGGAACTGTACGATATGATACATCCGAATGCCACTGTAAATGCTACGGTGAGGAGCCTGTTTATTATTGGCCCGGATAAAAAAGTGAAACTGATGATTACTTACCCCGCCAGTACCGGCCGCAACTTTGTGGAAGTGCTGCGGGTAATTGACAGCCTGCAACTCACCGCT
>CBDFGC010000009.1:0-112500 GCA_965246935.1 Chitinophagaceae bacterium
GAAAGAAGGAACAAAGACCTCGACCCGCAACTGGTATGGCGGGGCAAGGATATGGCCGACTGGAGCGATCTGGTAGTGCAGGCTCCACCACTGTACATACAGGAAAAAAGTGCAGCCCAAAGTATTGATCGATGACCTGATGCGGCAATCGAAAGCAGCCGATTTCGAGCAGGGCAAAATAATGGCCGATCTGTTTGCCGATTTTAATGGCATACCGCATGGCGCCGACAAAACCGAATTTTACCAGCACGACCAGCATTGGAGCAACCGCATGATACTGGGCGACAGCCTGCAGGTAATGGCAAGCCTTGCCGAAAAAGAGGGATTAAGAAACTCAGTGCAGTGCATTTATTTCGACCCTCCTTATGGTATTAAATTTAACTCTAATTTTCAATGGAGCACAGCGAGTCGGGATGTGAAAGATGGCAAAGTGGACCATATAACCCGTGAGCCGGAACAGGTAAAAGCTTTCCGGGATACTTGGAAAGATGGCATTCATTCTTACCTTACTTATTTGCGGGACAGGCTTACTGTTGCAAGGGATTTATTAAAAGATTCAGGTTCCATATTCGTACAGATTGGCGATGAAAATGTGCATCGGGTAAGGGCAGTGATGGATGAAGTTTTTGGGGATGAGAATTTTGTAAGCCAAATTAGTTTTGTTACAACTTCTCCGGTTGCCGGTGATTATTTGACTGGAACTTTAGACTATATTCTTTGGTATAGTAAATCAAAATCAAATTTAAAGTTTAATGGAATTTGGCAGCTAAGAAGTGAAAGAACAGCAGATGGTACTTATAATTGGTACCAGTTTGATGACGGAACTTCAAGAAGGCAAACAGCAGCAGAGTTTAGAAAGGAGCAATCTCTTCCAGAAGGGGTGTCATTTAGAGCAGCAGCAATTGTAAGTTCCGGAATAACTGCAACGGGAATTGACGAAATAAATTTTCAGGACAAAAACTACAAGCCTAGTCCAGGAAATCATTGGAAAACTACTACCAAGGGCATGAAAGTCTTAATAAAGGCTAACCGAGTTGTTTCTTTAGGAAACATTTTATCATATAAAAGATTAGCAACAGACTTTCCAGTAATGCCTTTTGATAATGTTTGGACCGATACGATAATAGGTTCATTTTCAAACAAAATATATGTAGTTCAAACCGCTTCAAAAGTTGTCGAACGCTGCATTTTAATGTCCTCTAACCCGGGCGACCTTGTTCTTGACCCGACCTGTGGTAGCGGTACTACAGCAACCGTAGCTGAGCAATGGGGCCGCCGCTGGATTACCATTGATACTTCCCGTGTGGCTTTAGCACTTGCCCGTGCCCGCATTATGGGTGCCCGTTATCCTTTTTATTTATTAGCTGATAGCAAAGAAGGGCAGCTAAAAGAAGCCCAGCTTACAAAAATGGCTCCTTCCACCATGCCGGTGCATGGCAATATTCGCCATGGTTTTGTGTACGAGCGGGTGCCGCACATTACCCTAAAATCCATTGCCAACAATACTGAGATAGATGTGATTTGGGGTAAATGGCAACAACAGTTAGAACCGCTACGAACCCAACTGAATGCAGCGCTTGCTGCTACTTCTTCCCCGTTGGCGAAGACCGGGATTGGATACTGGGAAGAATGGGAAATACCAAGGGAAGCCGGTGAAAGCTGGGTAGCAGAAGCAAAAGAGCTACATACCAAATGGTGGCAGGCCCGTATAGCCCGTCAGCGGGAAATAGATGCCAGCATTGCCGCCAAGGCCGAGTACGAATACCTGTACGATAAACCGTATGAAGACAAAAAGAAGGTACGGGTGGCTGGGCCATTTACCGTAGAAAGTATTTCACCACACCGGGTAATAGGCGTGGATGAAAATGATGAAACTGATTGACCCGGCACAAAGCGTAGGTGAAGGCTATAAAAGCTTTGCCGAAATGGTACTGGAAAATCTAAAAACCGCCGGTGTGCAGCAGGCCCATAAAGAAGATAAGCTGGCCTTTACTTCACTCATCCCCTGGCCCGGAGAATTAATCTGTGCCGAAGGCCGCTACCTGGAAGGCGAGGTGGAAAAGCGGGCTGCCATTTTCATAGGCCCCGAGTTTGGCACCGTTCGCCGCATTGACCTGGTAGATGCCGCAAGAGAAGCTGGTGATGCTGCCTTTGATGTGCTTATCTCCTGCGCCTTTAGCTACGAAGCTCATACTACCGACTTCAATAAGCTGGGCCGCATGACCATCCTAAAAAGCCCGCATGAATGCCGACCTGCACATGGCTGGCGATTTGAAAAATACGGGTAAAGGCAACTTGTTTGTGGTATTCGGCGAGCCGGATATGGAGATCATTCAATTTAATGACAATGAAGTTCAGGTCAAAATTCATGGAGTGGATGTGTTTCACCCAAGCACCGGCGAAGTGCGGAGCGACGGGGCCGATGGCATTGCCTGCTGGTTTATAGATACGGATTACAACAACGAAAGCTTTTTTGTACGCCATGCCTATTTCCTTGGCGCCAATGATCCGTACGGTTCACTAAAAACCAGCTTGAAAGCTGAGATAAATAAAGAGGTTTGGGAAACACTGTATAGCGATACCTCACGACCATTTCCAAAACCAGCAACCGGCCGTATTGCCGTGAAGGTCATCAATCATCTGGGCGATGAAGTGATGAAAGTGTTTCGGGTTTAAGGAAAAATCTTATGTTCGCCGACTATAGCATAATACAACCTTATAGCTCAATTCGTGTTTTAACCCTTTCAGTTAGTATCGGTTGTTTTTAGTTTGGTGAGATGTTGTAAAATTTGCACACCATTTGAATAGGAGGTTATTATGAACAATTTTTTTGAAGATGTTAGAAAGTATCTTGAGGAAACCCCTCAGGAAAAAATCATGGAAGATTGGGCGAAGAGCGCCCACTTGGATGATATTGGGCCTTCTGTTGAAGACTTTCTGAGACATTCCCAATACTACCACGTTTTTTCAACCCATCCAGATGATGGTTGCCAAAACAAAATAATAAACGATTTTAGCCCGGAGTTTTCTTCGGGCTTTTTTATATCCCATAATTTCACCCACCATGCAAAAAGCAGCCTTTTCCGTCATCAATTACCAATTCACTAAAGTTGAAATTGATATAACTAATCATAAGAGCAATGAACTGTCTCTGTCGTTTGACACAAGTGGTGTATATAGCAAAGAGGATTCCTCGTACGAGTTAACTTTTGCAGTATCTGTTTTTAACGAAAGTGAAAAAGATAATCCTTTTGTGATGGTTCAATGCAAAGGTGTTTTCAGTTTTGAAAATGTGGCTTCGCTCGAAGAAATACCTGATTTTTTCTATAAAAACAGCATTGCTATCCTGTTTCCTTATGTAAGGGCCTACGTAAGCCTGGTAACTACACAAGCTAACGTTCCCGGGGTGATTTTGCCAACACTCAACCTTTCTTCGTTGGAAGATAAATTAAGAAGCAATACCACT
Source organism: Chitinophagaceae bacterium (assembly GCA_965246935.1). Taxonomy (GTDB): domain Bacteria; phylum Bacteroidota; class Bacteroidia; order Chitinophagales; family Chitinophagaceae; genus JAZKFT01. Next base: position 3,467 of record CBDFGC010000009.1, read on the forward strand.
CAAAACTAATTACCCTTGCCAATCAAGATTGTATACCAAACATTGGAGGATAGGTCAACCGACTTGAACGATTTGGAAGCTTATGGGCCTTACGCTTGCCGATGGGAAAATACCTGGCTGGGAGATGGCTATTATTTCTGGGATAGCTTCATAAAAAACGCTCATTGGTGGGGTACTGACATCAGAAAATACGATAAGGGCTATATTATTTGCAAAGCTATTTGCGATTACAACGAAGAAGAGTGCTGTGATTTAGTAGGCACTACGGCGCACCTGCAAATGTTTTACGACACGTATGAACTGATGAAATCAAAAGGGCTTGCTAATTCAAATACAAAAGTCAAACGACTGATACACTATTTAAAGAACGACATCAAAAAATTTAACTTTCAGGCTATCAGAGCTTACGGTATTCGCAGCAAAACTTACAACTCTCGTTTTAGCTTTAATCTGAATTTTGAAGATCGTAGTCCTGCCTATATGGATTTGTTGCCTGCTATACAGATATGCTTTTATTCGAAGACAAGTCTTAACCTTAGAAATTACAGGATTGTATTTCCTGACGAATACATTGATGGGTACGTAGTTTAATTGATTAGGAAGCGTAGCAATTTTCAGAACACACTAACAATTATATTTGATCAAAGCAGCATGATGAATAACAAAGAGAAATTTTTTCAACTTGTTTCTAACCAGGAAACTGCTACCGTAGCAAGAGCAAAAGCACGGCAGCAAATCCGTTCGTTTACCCGCATATCTCAGCAAATAGCATTGTCTATACTGGAACGGTTGGATGAACTGCATTGGAATCAGGAAAAATTGGCTACAGCAATGGAGGTGAGCCTGCAACAGGTAAACAAGTGGGTAAAAGGAGGTGAAAATTTTTCGCCGGAAACGCTGGCCAGCCTTGAGGCCATACTTAATAAATCATTAATATCCGTTCAACATCAGGAATCTGTAGAAAAGATTTCCTGAATACAACACAATGGAATTCAGAATAGCCGACACTTTCACCGGCAGCCTTGCCCGCCTTACCGGCGATGAACAAAAAGCTGTAAAAACGGCTGCGTTTGATTTGCAGATGAATGCTGCAAATCCTGGCCTGCGTTTCCACAAGCTGGATAAAGCAAAAGACAAAAACTTTTGGTCGGTAAGTGTTAATATGGACATCCGGTTGATTGTGCACAAAAGCGAAACCAACTTACTGCTTTGCTATGTAGATCATCACGACAAAGCGTATGAATGGGCCCAACGGCGAAAATTAGAAATCCATCCCAAAACCGGTGCCGCACAACTGGTAGAAATAAGAGAAACGATTCAGGAAATTTTTGTTCCGGTATATGTACCCGAAACTATTGCGGTAAAAAAAGAACCGAAAAAACTTTTTGAGAAATTTTCAGAAGATACCCTTCTAAGCTATGGGGTTCCAGTAGAGTGGTTGCCCGATGTGAAAGAAGCAACGGAAGATTCTTTATTTCTGTTGGCAGAACATCTACCTGCCGAAGCCAGTGAGGCATTGTTAGAATTGGCAATAGGTAATACACCGGTTGTAGCTAAGCCTGCTCCAACCGGTAGCAATCCTTATTTGCACCCGGATGCACAGCGCCGTTTCCGCACTATGAACGATGTGGAAGAACTGGAAAGGGCGCTGGATTTTCCTTGGGACAAATGGGCTGTGTTCCTGCACCCTGCACAACGGCAATGGGTAGAAAAAAATTATACCGGCCCGGCAAGAGTTTCCGGTTCAGCAGGTACCGGCAAAACCATTGTAGCGTTGCACCGGGCTGTTTACCTGGCGAAGGTTAATGAAGATGCACGTGTTCTGCTTACTACATTTTCATCTATACTAGCCAATGCTTTGAATGCTAAGCTCAAAAAACTTGTTAGTAACGAACCTAGACTTTCTGAACGGGTTGATGTACGTTCTATTAATGAAATTGGTTTGAAATTGTACAAAAGCAATATTGCAACTCCTCAAATTATTTCCAGAGACACACTTAAAGGAGTGATAGCAAACGCTTCTCAAAAAGCAGATAGCCATAAGTTTTCACTATCCTTTTTAGTTGCAGAATGGGAAGAGGTAGTAGATACATGGCAAATCAAAACATGGGAAGCATACCGGGATGTGAAGAGGCTAGGCAGAAAGACGAGATTGCCGGAAGCACAACGTATTGTGCTGTGGGGCATATTTGAACAAGTAAATAATGACCTTAAAGCAAGCAATCATATAACTATTTCAGGGGTATTTAATGATTTAGCGAGTTATGTAGCCAATAAAAAATTCTACCCGTATGATTATGTAGTGGTGGATGAAGCGCAGGACATTAGTGTCACTCAACTTGGCTTTATAGCAGCATTAGCTAATGAAAATCCAAATGCATTATTCTTTGCAGGAGATACCGGTCAGCGGATATTTCAACAGGCATTTTCCTGGAAAGCAGTTGGCGTAGATGTTAGAGGAAGGTCAAGAACCCTGAATGTAAACTACAGAACTTCACACCAGATAAGGCAACAAGCGGATCTATTGTTAGGCCCTGAAACAAGCGATGCAGATGGTAATATTGAAGAACGAAATAAAACTGTTTCCATTTTCAACGGCCCTCAACCTGAAATAAAATCACTGTATACTATTGAGGAAGAATGTTTATACGTAAGCCAATGGATTGCTAATGAATTAAAGCAAAAAACAGCACCACATGAAATTGGCATTTTTGTAAGGACAGACAAACAGATTGAGCGTGCCATTAATACTGTAGCAAAGCTTAACGTTCCTTATAAAGTGCTGGATGAAAAAGTAGAAACATTAAGTCAAAGTATTGCTATCAGCACTATGCACTATGCAAAAGGATTAGAGTTTAAATCAGTTGTGGTAATGGCATGTGATGACGAAATAATTCCCTTACAAGAAAGAATTGAAGGGGTTACCGATAATGCGGATTTGGAAGAAGTGTATAACACAGAACGCCATTTATTGTATGTGGCATGCACACGAGCAAGGGATTGTTTACTGGTAACGAGTGTAGATCCGGGAAGTGAGTTTCTGGAAGATTTGAAGGAACTATCTATAAATAAGAGAAAAGATATTTAATCAGTTGGTTTCTAATGAGGAACCCGCTACGGTAGCAAGGGCCAAAGCCCGGCAGCAACACCGTGCATTTACCCGATTATCGCAACAAATAGCACTGGCCATATTGGACCGGTTGGAGACACTAAACTGGAGCCAGAAAAAGCTGGCAGATGCAATGGGTGAAACTCCCCAGCAGGTAAATAAATGGGTGAAGGGTGGAGAAAACTTTACCCTGGAAGCACTGGTGAACCTGGAAGCAGTACTGGATACCACTTTCATACATGTGGAAATGCAGGAGCCTGTAAAGAAAGTTTCATAAAGAATACCATGTAATTCAGAATCGCCGGCACTTTTACCAGTATCCTTCTTAACTGGCTTCATCTATAATTTGTGACGCAGTTGCCACAAATTATAGTAGCATCCGGAAAAAGAGTAACAGGTTGTTTTTGTTCACTTGCTTCATGAGCGAAAAAATAGCAGCAAGAAGTAAATCCAGGCTTCCATGATCCGGTTGACGCAAGCAAAAATCTGAGTGACGAAGTTATTCCAATATGTCACCAGTAAGTGATCGCTGATATACCCTTCTCCTTTATGGTACTACGGTTAGTCTTTTTACCAGTACTGCTTTTGCTGTTCGCAAGGTGTAATAATACGTTCCGGCTTGCAGGTGGCTACAATCCAGGCTAAACGTATAAAAACCGGCTGCTCTTTCGCCGCCAGCCAGTTGAGCCAGTTGCTGCCCCGTTCCGCTATATAAGGCATTGCCCGGTTGTTTACCGGCTACAAACCCGATCTTCTGCCAGCTTGCCGGCACCCCTGATACGTTGCTTCTTTCAATATCAAAACCACCACCAGCCGTTTCCGTTGCCGTAGCCCATTCCAGTAATACACCATTGTCCGTTTTCCTGCCTGCAAAAGAGAGAAAATGTACCGGCAGAATGGCCGATGATTGAAATTTGAGGATCACCACATCCTGCAGCCCGGCACTGGTAAGCGAAGTAGTACCGGCACCTGTTACAAAAGGGCTGGTACCGGTAAAATAGCCAGTGAGGTACGCATTGTCCGACGCATCGAAGGCAATGGAAGCAATTGCTTCTTCGAAAGCGCCACCTTCTTTTTGTGCAAACAGAAAATTACCGGCAGGGCTGTATTTTGCAAAAAAGGCATCGTTGCCACCAGCAGTCAAATTAAATGTTCCTGCACCCGGATCAAAATCTACCGTTCCCTGAAAAGCGCCGCAGATAGCAGGATTGCCACCACTATCCAGGACTACGGATAAGGCGATATCACTGTCGGTGTTACCCACTTTGAAAGCCCATTGAAAATCGCCGTTGGTATTTAGCTTCAGTACAAATATGTCAAACCCGCCGCCGGGGCTATTGGAAAGATTGAACACACCCGGGCCGGGATCAAAATCAACCGTTAGAACAAAGTAACCGGTGGCGTATAGATTGCCTGCGGCATCTACTACAATACCCAATGCATCTTCATCATCGAAACTGCCAATACTTTTTCCCCAAATAAAATTACCAGCGGCATCGTACTTGGCAAAGAACGGGTCTTTGGAACCGGCGCCAGTAACCGGTGCTACACCCGGGCCGGGGTCCAGATCATCGGTTCCGAAAAATGTACCGGTGACATAGATATTACCGGCCGGGTCGGTCGTAATGCTTTGGCCGCCCTGTTCGCCGGTTCCCTCAATATCCTTTGCCCATACCAAAGCGCCTGCTGCATTGTACCGGGCAAAAAATACATCGGTACTGGTGCCGGCATTGTAACTGGTAACCCCGGCGCCCGGATCGAAATCAACCGTGCTGTACAAAGAACCCGTCAGCAACACGCCGGTAGCATCCGCCTTCAGGCCAAAACCGCCGTCGGTCCCTCCATTACCAAAACGGTTTGCCCATACATAGTTACCATTCGCATCATACTTAGCCAGGAAAATATCTGTATTACCGGCACTGGTAAGGCTGTGGGTTGCAGCGCCCGGGTCAAAATCGGCCGTGCCCCAAAACAGCCCGGTTAGGTACACATTGCCTGCATTGTCTATACTAACTGCCTGGCCCAGGTCGGCATCACCGCCGCCTATTCCAATGGCCCACAACAGGTTGCCCAAAGGATTGTATTTGGCAAGGAAAATATCGGATTTTGGCGGGTTGCTTACATCGCAGGGGCAACTGCTTTGTAAGTTGTACACCCCGGGGCCAGGATCAAAATCAGCCGTGCCGGCAAAATTGCCGGTAACAAATACGTTACCGGCAGCATCTGTTGCTACCGCCTGCCCAAAATCGGCACGGGTACCACCTGCGCTTTTAGCCCATTGTGCCCTGGCAGAAAAAAGCATCATTGAAAAACACACATATAATAAGGCCATTTTTGTAAGCCTGCGTAATGGTGAAGCCGTCCTGCAAACACTTATCTGTCTGTTGGTAAAGAGGATCATGTAAAACGTATTAAAAGTTACGTACTAACAAGCGGAAATTAACCGTTTGTTTTTGCTACTGATGTATACGTTGAATGGTGAAACAGGTTGCCTGCTGAGGTGAGCATGACAGGGTTGTTTGAAACTGTCGTTAAGTTAAGCCGTAATATCTCTTTTAACCCTGAAGGGGCATAATAACTTAGCGTAGGGTGCAGCCCTACGATTCTGAAAGTTAACCATCATTAAAGCCCTGAAAGGGCGGCATAGCAATTAAGTTATTACACCCTTTCAGTTATACCGTTCAATTCCAAATTAAGTTGCAAACATTTTTATATGTTTGCTTTCCCAGTTGGTAAGCCCGCATTTGCTTCTATGGAAGTTTGGGACGCCAACTGTTTTTTTCTTGCCTTCAGGTTTCTGCCGGACACCGGTGCAGTCTCTGTAATTGTCTCAAAACGGTGTTTCTTTTGTTCTGCGGTTTGTTTCGCTTTTTGCGTTTCTTCTTTTTTAACTGCCTGTTTTTGTGCAGCCTGCTGCCGGTGTTTTTCTTCCGTTTGTTCATCAAAAGGCTTACCCGATTTCAGTACCCCATAAATCACCTGCAGCAGCTTATGCATCACCACTCCCATGGCTTGCTTATGTTTCATGCCTTTGGCTCTGAAACGGGCGTATAGCGTAGTAAACATCGGGTTATATCTTACCGCTGACATGCCCACCATATATAACACGGCCCGTAAATCTCCTCTGCCTTGTTTGCTGATGTGATTGCCCCACATCCCGTCGCCGCTTTGTTTAAAGCAGGGATGAACCCCAAAATAAGATGCTAACTTTTTGGCACTCTCAAAACGAGCCACATCCTCTATTTGCAGTATAATGGCTACCGCACTGTCCAGCCCGATACCCTTTATAGCTACCAGCAGTTTTACACCTGCATCCTGCTGATATAGCTCACCCAGATAATCTTTACCGGTATCGATAAGGGATTGCTGGTGCAGTACTTCTGTGGCTGTTATGCTAATGAGATGTGTCAGTGCTTTGGCCGGTGGTTGCACCGGCTGATGGTCTGTGAACTTCTTCATAATGGCCGCTGATTTTTCCGCACTGATGCCCTTTATCTTTTCCAGTTTAGCCGCCCCGGCATGCACAATGGCCTCGGCAGAACTATATTTTACCAGCATCCGTAACAACCAGCCCGGCAGGCCATTTCGGCAATACACCAACAGCGGCGACAGATTTTGATACAACAGCTTCTCTAACTGATTGCTAAGCTGTACTTTTTGTTTGGTCCACATGCGGATGCCAGTGATAAACTGACGGCCCGCCTGGTGTTGTTCATCGGTTGGTTTAGCCCTCTTACCATAGTCCACTTTTTCAGGATATTTAGCCAGGTAGGAAGCAATCGTAACAGCGCTGACGCCATCCGTTATCGTTCTGCGCAATAAGGCATCCCCGCCTGCCTTTACTGCTCTGGCATTGAGCCGGGCTACCCACAAGCCGCTGCCACTGCTGCTTTCAATACCTTTGAGCATCGAATGCCAGTTGTTCTCATAACCACCGGTGCTTTCCACGCCACAATACAGTTCTGCCAACCCCTGTTTTTGCCATAGGTCAATTATTTTTTTTAGTTCCCGGTGGCCGGCTGCCGTATCGCTTAACTGGAACAGTTCTTCCTGCACCTGGCAGTCCCTGTCCAGCAGCATAAAATCTGCATAGCCCTTACTTACATCAATTCCCAGATACCCCTTTGTTGTCAATGTAATTTCATTTAAATAGCGTTATAAAAAATCAAGCATCGCCTTGCCTTATAAATATGCGGCATTGATTGCCAGGTTATACCACAGGCGCAACTTGAAGGAGAAAAAACTGAAAGCCGGTATTCATTACCATGGGCTTTTTCTTCCTTGCCTCAAAGTTGATTAAGACACGCTTCTTTTTGATTTTTTATGCCCCCTAAATTTAAAAAACAAACATATAAGGGCTTGATGATATTTTCTGTGGGCTATTGTACGCAGGGCTTCACCCTGCGCTATGATATGGCCGCCCTTTCAGGGCTAAAACGCCTGCTCATTTTCTTAACGACATTGGTTGTTCAATAACTATTTTACTACTCCCACCTTCACTAAAAATTGAATGATCTGTTTATTCAAATCGGAAGTCTGTTCTTTGGTAAACTTGCCGTGCAAGCCGCCGGGAATAGTAATAAACGCATTCGTTACGCCCAGCGCATCTAATTTTTTATGCAGGTCAACGGATTGCTGGTAAGGAACGGTCGGGTCGGCATCGCCGTGCACAATAAAGGTAGGCGGGCTGTTTTTTGTTACATACGTCATGGGTGAAACAGATGCTGCAAAAGTTTGGTCTTTTGCTTTACTACCTAACCAACTGGTAGCCGATTTGCTCGTTAGGTTAGGGCCATACGCCCAGTCCCATACATCGGTAATGCCATACTTGTCTACAATGGCTGCCACCTTAATATTCTCCACACCCGGGCAGTTCGTATCAAAGCGATGGTCGTTTGCCAGCAGGCCGGTCATCAATGCCAAATGCCCGCCGGATGATCCGCCCATCGCCACTACTTTATTCACGTCGATGTGCAATGCCTTTGCATTTTTAATGATATAAATGAGTGCACAACGGGCATCTTCTACGGCAGCGGGTGCCGTGGCCTGCCCGGTAAGCCGGTACTCGATATTGGCTACCGCAAAGCCTGCTTTAAAAAACGTGCTGTACCCGGTTTGGGATTCTTTTGCACCGTGGTTCCAGCCACCACCATGTATGTTGATGATAACCGGCGTAGGGTTGCCTTGTTGCGGCGGCAGATACAAATCCATCTTGCCTTCCCAGTCGCCTGCTTTCGTGTACGTAACGTTTAGCTGTGCGGTGAAACCGGCGGGGTATTCCACCGGTTTATACGTAGTGTCGTCCTGTGCAAAGAGATTGCTTCCTGTAATAAGCAATAAGGCGAATAATAATTTTCTCATAAATTAATTTTATTATGTATGCTCGTTAGTATTTTGATTTCAAAACTAGATTTGGTAAACATTTTTAATATATACATTGCCAGATATTCTATCCGGTTTTGGTTGCCCGATCAAACCCCCTAAAGGGGGCTTTGATCGGGCATTTAAAGCAATTGCAACACTGAGTAGCATGAACAACGCATACAAAAACGCTGGTCAAACTCAGGTTCCCCTTTAGGGCAATGTCATTAATTTAAGCCCTATCGGGGCTATCTGTTTGTAGCAAACAAAGAGGCAAAGGCAATCATTGCCACGTAGTGGCTACCCCTTCTCTGATCAGGTAGCCACTACGTGGCATGCATCAACATCAAGGATGTCTGTTTTCTACAAACAGGTTGCACCTACGGCGCATAGCTGCTACTACAATCCTTATCTTAATGACATTGCCCTTTAGGGGGTAGGGGCTACCAACGTTGAATCACAACAGTTTTCATATTTTGAGTACCATGGGCCGGATAACGCCGTGCCAATCATGGCTATGTTTGTGTCAGCCGTGGCGGATCCATTCCTCTGTGCTGCTTTGCTGCCGCTGAATTTTGATTTCGATAATTATGTCGGTGAACTCGGAAGTTGAAATTTATTAAATTCTATTTATATATTGACAGTCCAAAATAGGAAATCAGCAAAGCTTCATAGGGGCATTCCCTCTCCACCGCAATTGCATCCATTTCCCTTCTCCTCATGGAGAAGGTGCCAACGGCGGATGAGGCCGGAGAGGGAGACGGAGGGTGAGGCCTTACCTCATAAAACTAAATTTCTTCATTAGTTCCATGCCGGCGTTATCGATCACTTTTACGAAGTAAATACCGGACGATAATCTGTCAGTCGGCAATAGGATCGTAATAAAACCGGTTGGTAAAAAGTTGGTGCCTTTGCTGATGCGTAGCCGCCCATTGAAATCATACACATTTACGGTGGCAAGAGCAGGCGCTACACTGAATACTTTTACGGTAAGGGTGGTACTACTGCTTTTATATACCTGCAGGTTGGGTTCGTTGGCACCGGTGGCGGGCAAAATAGTGAGCCTGCCATCGGTGTATATAAAGCTGTAATTGTCTGATACACCGCCATCCACTTTAATAGTGTAATAGCCGGGCGCCGAATTGGTTGTTGCGTTGGTGGTAGCCGTTGGTTGTGTGGTAAGGTTGCTAATAGTTTCACCCAATACAAACCCGCTATAGATTAACCGGAAAGGAGGATTAGCTACACCAAAAGGCCTTGTTGTATCTGCCGCTTTTACGGTAAGGGCTGCTTTATTTACTGTGAGCGTTTGGGAAACATTGGGTGCCGCAAAATAGAAAGCGTTTCCTGCCTGCGAAGCCGTGATGGTGGTGGTACCTGCGCCTGCAATATGAATGTTGTTGCCAACAATCGTGGCTACACTGGTATTGCTGCTGGTATAAGTAATGGGAATGGTGGCATTGGTAGAAGTAGCGCCGGTAGTAAAGTCCGCATTGCCGTAGGTTTTAACAGGCAAGGCAGTAAACGTAATGGTTTGGGCCTGCCGGGGTGTAACCGTCATCGTACCATTTACAAAACTGATATTATAATTAGCAGCTGCAGCACCGCTTACCGTAATGGGATAAGTACCGGCCGGTGAGGTGGTCGTAGCCGTTGTGCTGAGGGTAGCCTGTGTAGTAAGAACGGTTGCTGTTTCGCCATACACAAAGCCGGTGTAAGTAGCAGTCAGCGGTGGGTTCGGATCACCTTCGGGCTTGGATTTATCGTCGGCTTTGATTGTCAGGTTTGCCTTATTTACAACCAACGACTGTGTTACGTTTGCCGCCGGGTAAAATCCATCGCTGGCCTGCGTAGCAGTGATATTGGTAGTGCCGGTACCCACAATGTGCAGGTTGCCTGCCACAATGGTTGCCACAGCCGGGTTGCTGCTGGTATAAACAATGGGCGTAGTAGTATTGCTGCTGATAACGCCGGGACTAAAATCGGGATTGCCGTAGGTTTTAGCCGGTATGGGATTAAAAATAAAAGGTTGTGCGGGTGGCTGTGCACCAATACCAAAATTACCAAAGCTGGTAAAGCTTGCAGAAGCGGTATTCGTGGTATTATTACCCGGCCCAACCGGCAAACTCCAGCTGGTACCGGGGTTTACGATAATGCCAATATCGCTGTTGGCAAAGGTGGAAAACGCAGTACCTTCCAATGCGGCATTCCATTGCAGTTGCAGGCCTGTACTTCCGGTTCCGGAATAACGGTTAATATTCCAGACGGCATCTACAACTGTTTGTTTTTGTGTAGTCGTAAAAGGCGTACCATTTGGTGTGCCGCTGGTAGTGATACCTTGAAATACATTTATGGTGAAACCGGATGGCGTTGTTGGCGTTATGGTAACAGGCATATAATAGGCAGCCGTTCCAACAGGCAATAACCTGGCAGTACTGATATTATCGCACTGGAAAACACCCACAACACCCGTTATTGTATTCGCATCTGTAATAATATATTTGCCAGCGTCGAATGTACCCGGCATGGTAACACCGCTTAGTAACCGTAGGGTGTCGCCGGTTCGCACGGTTAGTTTATTATTTAACTGCAGGCTGTTGGTTACGTACACTACCGCATTGGTTGTAGCTGGGGCGTTGATGGTTATGATACCGGCAGAAATAGAAGGGTTGGTGGAACCGGGGGAAATACCAAATGGTTTCAACGTGTTTCCGTTGATTGTATAATTAATTCCGGGTTGATATTCTTTTGTATCGGTTACCGCTATCGATCCCGAAACCGGATCGAACCCGTTGGTATTGGCTGTGCTGAGTGTACTATTGGTATTGCTGAAAGCCAATTGTACATTAGACCCGGAACTTAGCACCGGCTTCGATAAATACATGGTATCATTATTAGCTGAAAAGCTTACTACTGCTGTGTTTGGCTGAATGCCGGCGCCGTTGATGGTAAATCCCCTGTTGGTGCTTACCGCCCCGGTGACACCCGTTACAAAATAGGAACCTGCCGATAACGTACCCGTTGCGGCGGGAGCGCTGTTATTGATCCTGGCAGAAAATGTTCCGGCGCCCAATAGTTGTGCAGTGGTAAAATTGAGCTTGCCATACACGAGGGCCGACTTGCTAACCGTTATACTTTTATTTAATATTACATCCGCATTATCTGCTACTACTAATGATGGAATATTGATAGTGCCCGAACCCGAAACGGTTTGCGGTACTCCACCTGCTAATACCAGTTCATTGGTGCTGGTTGCGGCGGCATTCAACGTGCCATTTACCGTTAGGTTTCCCAACACTGCCGTTTGCCCGGCCGTATGTGTTATGAACGTAGCTCCGGAATTAATGGTCAGTGTATCTATCCGGTAGATAGGCCCGTCGGCAGTGAGTGTTGAGCCGTTATCTACCACCATATTGGGAAAGCTTTTTCGGTTGAAATACGTGCCGCCACTTCCGACCGGGTTAGATGCCCGCATATAAAAAGTGCTGCCCGGCGCAAAATCGACCGGTGAAAAAGTAGCACTGCTGCCGAACGGGCTAAAGCCACCATTGTAAAATAAAGTGGAGCCGGATTGGAATTGTACCCACCTTTCAGAAGACTGTGAGTTGTTGCCAAAAGGATACGCCGCTGATGTCGCTGTGATGTTGGTGGTAAACGTGGAGCCACTGGTAAAAATGAAGGATCCCGGTACACCACCGGTAGTTCCGTTGGCGATGCGTGCCTGTAACGATGTAATCATGCTAAATGCCCCGCTTACCCGCCCGGTGTTAGTTGGCGCCATTACAATTACAATACTACCTACATACGAGGTAATAGAAAGGGAGGAGCCGCTTTCAATTACAAAATCTTCCCCTGCTTCGCCACTTACCGTCATGGTGCTGGTACCGGTGGCAGAACGAATAAAAAAGATTGCTGCATTGTTGATGAATTTGATTTGTGCACAGGTAATGGCAGTATTCACATTCACGGTATCCACGCCGGTAGTTGGTGTAGTGCCGCCGATATTGGTACCGTTAAAAACCAATATATCCGATGCCCCGGTAGCAGATGGCCGGGCAGCGCCGGTGCCATCCAAAGAGCTATTCCAGTTGGTGCCGATAGAAATATTGGAGGGTGCGACCGGCGCTCCGCCTACCCAGTAATAGGTAGTTTGGCTGTAAGCCGCTGCCATCGCCATCAGCAGCAAACACATCAGGTACATTTTTTTCATATAGCAATCGTTTTTAAGGTTTATTTGTTCACTTGTTTACTTGTTCACTTGTTTATAGAGTAAATTACAATTCACAATTTGCCACTCTTTGATTGAACAAGTAAGTTACTATTCTAAGCAAAAACAACCTGACTTTTTATGTATTGTTGGGCATAGCCCAACCCTGTTGGTAACATAAGTAAAACCATTTCCAGGGATTTGTTGGGCAGCGCCCAACCCCCTTGAATAACAGTAGCCTCATGGGATTGGGCGCTGCCCAATAATACAATTGCCATGTACTCCCATGCTGCCAACAGAATTGGGCGATGCCCAATAATACCCATGGTTGTCAATCCTTGATTCGCATTATTTATTATCCATTGTCAATTGTCAATTATTCATTGTCAATTATCCATTATTAATTAGTTCATCCAGTCTGCACCTGCCTCCTTCCTGTTTATCTTCCAGGCTGGATTAAACATCGTAATAACGGACGCATCAGGTTTTAATTTGTACACGCTTATTTTGTCCGTAATTAGTTCAATTAACGTTTTATCAGCGCTTTCTTTTCTATACCAGAATCCGTTCCTGTTATTAAATTGAACTATTTCCACATCCTGGAACCCTTTCCGGATAAGCGTTTGCCCGCCGGTACAAAAATTGCCCGTTATTAATTTAAATGTGACATCTTTTTCTTCTTTCAGTGGAACCGGGTTTTTTCCCTGCGGGTTAATGATATTGTTTTGTCCTAATACAATGTTTTTAGGTGCTATCGGTTCTGCGGTTTTTGCATACGCACCGGCATAGATTACCGGGCCAGCGGTATTTACCACCGTATTAAAACAAACAATCGCATTGTGCGCAGCAAAATAACCATTGATAGGAGAGGATGGAATGCCACCCATGATGGTGATCGGGGCTTTCAACGATTTGCCACCGCCTTCTGTATTTTCGATATAATTATTAAATACCACATGATCTTCACCGATGATCCGGATGCCACCACTGTTGCCCCGGCCGCTTTTACCATTGATGTAGTTTCCATATACGATGCAGCGGTTGCCATGCCGTAATACCAGTGCGCCGTCATTGCCATATAAGCTATTGAACCGGTAAATATTGTCACAGCTTTTGTTAGAAATTACTTCCGGCTCGTTTTCTTCATTTTCAAAATAATTGTACTCAAAAATATTAAAGCCCTTGGTCATGGAAGTTTTGCTGTCGCCGGTGCGGATGCACTCGCCGCCATTGTCGCCGGGCATGGTGCGGTAGCCAAAATAATTATGATGTATGTAATGATAAGTGGAAGGGCAGGCTTCCGAACCGTCCACAAAATCTTTCGGCTTATCGTACGCTACCACCAAAAAAGGCCCCAGGTTGGTTTTACCTTTCAAGGAGCAATGATCAACCTCGTTATGCGTTCCATACAAGATAATCCAGTCATTGTTGAGGCTGGTATTTGACGGCGTATAATCGGAAAATACACAATTGGTAACACGACAGTAATTGGCAGAAATATTCCTGCGGCTGCGAAATGAAACAACGTCGTCTCTTTCGCCAAGCGTGGATGTTCCGCTAAACAAAAAACCTTCTGCCTGTAAATAATTGCCACCGATAAATAATTGGGATGACCCTTTTAAAATTACGTTGCCCGGTGTTTCAGCTTTCAGGTAAATTTTGCTTTCCTTACTGCCATTCTTTTGTGGCGTAAAATCAATTTTCAGATCGGTATAGGTACCGTTTGCCCAGATGATGGTTTCGCCGGGCTGCACTTTTTGTAATGCCACTTCAAATTCCGAAATAGCAGCTACCCGGTAATCCTTTGCAATGGCAGTGATGCTGAAAAAATTAATGAATATAAAAAGCAGATTTCTCATCAGGCAATAGCGTCGTTTGTTTTTTAGAAGTAATGAAAGTGATGCAGATCCAGGAGAGCGGTACCAATACAGCACCCAAAATAAAAAAGGAAACATAACTGGTTTTTGTAATAATGGGAACAGCCCAGGTGGATAGTAAGGTGCCAACCACAGCAGCCGTACCGCCCATGCCTGCCACCGTGCCCACATTTTTCCCATGAAAATAATCTGCCGGCAGCGTTTGAATATTATTAATCAGAAACTGAAAACCAAATAGCGTGGTACTGATTAAACCAATTGCCAGGTTTACATTTTCTTTTAACGAATCTAAATAAAATGCCGTCAGTGCTAATGATACCAACATTAACACTGAACCAATGGTGATGGCTTCTTTTCTTGTCTTTGCCGGTGTTATGCCCTTCCGTATTCTCCACGACGAATAAATGCCACCTAATAATCCACCGATAGCCGCACATAAATACGGCAGCCAGGCAAAAGCGGCTACCTGCTTAATATCAAATTGAAACTGTTCTTTTAAAAAGGTGGGCAGCCAGGTTACAAACAGCCACCACACAGGGTCAATACAAAACCGGGAAAGCAAAATGCCCCAGGTATTCTTAAACTGTAATAATTGCGTCCAGGAGTAAACGGTTACCGGTTTTGCAACACTTGTTTTATCCCTTTCACTCGTAATGTGTTGCCGTTCTTTTTCGGTAAGCCATGGATGTTTGCCAGGCGTTGTTTTATTAATAAGGAGCCAGGGAATAATCCAAAGAATCCCAAGCACCGCTATCAGGGAAAACGTAACCCGCCAGCCATACGCTAAATATAGCGCCGCAATAGCAGGTGCTGCTACCACCGAACCCAATGATGCACCGGCGCCAAAAATGCCCTGTGCAATGGCCCGTTCTTTTGGCGGAAACCATTCGGCATTGCTCTTGGTTGCACCAGGCCAGTTGCCCGCTTCACTTAATCCCAGCAGAAAGCGGAATACACTAAAAGCGGCTAATGTTCTTGCTACGGCATGCAAGGCAATGGAAATGCTCCAACCAGCAATGGATACCACCATTCCCAACCGGGTGCCGATTACATCCATCATTTTGCCGGTAGCCGTTTGCCCGATGGCATAGGCCGCCATAAAAAAAGTAGTAATTAAAGCAAGTGCATTTTTATTATTGATATCTGCAATGCCAAATTCCTTGTAGATATAGGGCCACATGATATTGATGGCACTGCGATCAATATAATTGATGATCGTAGAAACCCCAATCAACCCAATGATCCACCAGCGCAATCCTTTTATTTTCATATGGCGTTTTAATTGCTTAGCGAAATATTTGCGATACCCTTTACTGCGCCATTAACGATGTTATTTGTGTACACGGTATTGCCAACGGCGGTTCCGTTACTACTGCTCAGGCGAATGTTAAATCCATAACCAGGTGCGTTCACATTGCAAGTATTATTTTTAAATGTGTTATAATTCCCCCAGCCGCTGTACGCAACATTTACCTGGAAGCCGTCCGTTAGCACAGAACCGGAAGGATTGAAGCCGGTATTATTTTCAATCAGGTAATGATTACCCTTTACATCCATCCAGCTATCGGCTGAATTGGCGCCCGTAATGCCGGTTGCATCAAAATAATTATTCCGGATCGTGCCGCCTGTTGTCCCTTCTTTGATATCAACGCATTCGGCTGCAATGCCAGGCCCTATTTTATTGTTAGTTATAAGGTTGGAGTCGCTCAAATCGGGATTGCCGTTGGTGTAGGTAGCCCAATTGCTTTTAGCAGATCCGATATAAATACCTTCGCCATAATCCGGGGTTTTCATACCTGTATTTGTTATCTCTGCATATTGAAGGGTATTGTGCGAACTGAATTTCCGTAAGTGAATACCTTCTTCCCCAATGGTGTACACTTTCACAGAATCAATCATATCATGAACAACGCCGTCCGCCATAATACCCTTCAATCCATTGGTAATGGAAATTCCTTTGATGATCCAATAACTACTTTGCACATACAGTACGTAACCACTATTGATATTATCGCCATCTAATATCGCCTTCCGGCTTCCGCTCAATTTGATGGGTTGCGACGCCGTTCCGTTTTTGCCCGCTTCAATTACAAAATGGCCTTTGTAAATACCATCTGCCAATACAATCTCATCACCGGGGCGGGCATCCGTCAGCGCAGCTTTCAATGCGGTTGCCGTGGAAACATTCACCGTGCGGGTCGTTGCCGGCGGTGGGTCAAACCCGTCATCTGTGCGTTCGTTTTTGCTACAACTAATTGCTGTCCATAAACCAACGAGATAAATAATGTGTAAGAATTGCATAGCGGATTATCTGTTAGTAATTGACATTTTCATCCAAACTGAACCGGCTACATCAGCCAGTGTATAGCTCCGGCGTTGGTTGCCCCTAACCCGCCGCGGCGGGGAACTGTAATTAATCTTCTAAACTGATAACAACCTGTAGCAGCACGAACAATGCAAACTAAAACAGAGGTCAAGTTCTCCGCTGCAGCGGATTAGGGGTTAGGGGCCTACGAAAGTTGAATCACAGCAAAACCGTATCTGATATATGCATGAGCGATTCCCATCCTACTTAATAAAATCTTCCCGCATCGGACTAAAGGCATCGATCAATACACCTGCTTCCAGGCAAACGACCCCATGCCATATATTAGATGGAATGTAAAAAGCATCACCGGCATTTAGAATCTTCTTTGTACCATCAATCTCTGTTTCAAAACTACCACTCTCTACATGCGTCATTTGTACATGCGGATGCTGATGCACTTTGCCTACTCCGCCTTTTTCAAATTCCACTTTTACCAGCATCAGCTTTTCATCATACGCCATTATTTTTCGCTTTACCCCTTCGCCTGTTGCCTCCCAGGGCATGTCATGGTTATTGATAAATACTTTTGCGGCTTCTGTTATTTGCATCATTTCTTTTTAAAATTAATTTGTAATGAATGGTATTTACTGCAAAGGCTTTCCATTATATAAAACGGTATAAGGCCCCGTCCAGCTAATATTGACGCCATTTTTTGAAAAGTTATGTTTGGCTGTTACACTGAAATCCGAATTGCATTGTGCAATCAGTAATTCTTTATCAGCAATAGTTATCTTAGCTATGGTAAACGCATTATCATTATTTTTTAATTCCATTTTTTGCACAGAAGGATAAGAACCGCTGGAGAATTCCGCCACCGGATCATATTTACCATGTAACTCAATTACATTTAAGAATAATTGATTGCGACCCCGTTTGCGAATGATATAGGAAGGTTCGTGGCGCAAATTAAAAGAAGGATCATTGGCGCCTGCCCTTGTAAAAATGAGCTTTGCGGAATCAGTTATCAACGACGAAACAGAATAGTAGGTATTGCCCTTTAAAAGGGTAAACTGAGCGAGGGTATCATTTACTGATGCCTCTGCTTCTTTCCATAAAAACTGGTAGCCAGCCTTTTTCCCCAATGCCTGCTGCGTAGTAGTAAAAGGCTGGTATTTGAAGGAGGTGTTAATTACCTGCCCATTGTATTGAAATGGCAAATCGTATTGATGTTCATTGGTGGAATAGGCGCTGAAAATATCAATGAACAAAGGCCTTACAGCACCCGGCAATTGTAACATATATAAGGTGCGGTGCATTTTTACATCGCTATAGGCATTGTCCTCTTTGGCACTCACTACCTGCACAACTCCGGTACCAATATGACTGTACAATTTGTCGGCGTGGTATTTTTCTGCTTCTTTTTCATTACCATCAAAATGGCTCTTTTCATCTACCACTAATGTATTGTGTGCAATAGTTTGTGCGGCATACGCTTCATTTTCCGGCAGGTAGCGGCCTCCGTATTTTTGTTCTATTCCTATAAACCGTGCCGAGCCGTAGTCCTGCATAATTTCTGCACCCTTATCAAATAGCGAAAAACCTAATTGGTCAAAATGCCCGTGCGAAAGTCCGTGTGAGGCATACTTAAAAACCAGGGTTGTGGTATTGGCACCTATACCACTTCGCAATAAGCTGATACCCCCTTCATCACCTTTTGCGCCATCGGTATATTCGGTAGAGGTATAGGGATAATAGGCAGCTACATTTTTATCGACAGCTATTTCCGCTGCCATGGCAGCACCGCCTTTACTGAGCACTACCCGGTTTTGCTTTTTAGCAACGGTAAGCAGACCGGCATCGGGGCCATACATTTCCCGGGCAATGTCAACAGCCGTTACTAACTCATTACTGGTAAAATCTTTATCTTTTAATGCGTCATTGATGGGCAGGAAAGTGCCATCGATATTGGTTTGTTGCAGCCCGGCCAGCAATGCCTTTTTTAATATCTGATTGCGGTGCTCAAATATTTTTAATTCGGGCTTTGCTTTGTTGAGTGCATTGGCAAAAATGTAAAAAGGCAGAATGGCATAACGCACATAATAAGGGCCTTCTGTATAGTAACCATCCGGCGAAAACAAATTATCCAATTGCGCTATAAATCCGCTTTTGCCATCTTTTTTGGTTCCGTATAGTGCCTTTTGTACATAGTCGTTATTATTGGTGGCAATGCCCACAATGCCTACACCTGCACAGGCCCATACGCCGTGGTTATGAATCAGGTTGAACCAGCTTTCCAGATCGCCGGTCATAAAATCCACTTCTGGCTTAAAAGCACCGTCTTCAATGGTTTTTCTTTCGGCAACTGTCAGCGAATTATAGATGCAATCGTATGCCATACCGGTATATACCAGCCAGTTGGCATCGTTGAGTGCCTGCCAGAAAATATGCCCCGGCGAACTGCTGGTGGCCTGCGGATGTTTTTTTAACTGCGGATTTAAAACGGCATATTTCAGCAACATATTTTTTACCAGCGTAGCATAGCGGGTGTCACCTGTAAAATTGTACAGCAGGCTACTGTTAAACATTAAAGTATAGTTGGCTTTGTGCTTATCGTGGGTGTAGCCGCCGGCAGGGTCTTTCGGAAATGGTACGTCCACGTCTTTACCAATCCATTTATCCACATCCGCTTTCAGATCGGTATAAGATGCCAGCAACAATGGATATTTCTGAAGGTCTTTTTTTACCAACTCAAAATCAGCCCTAATCGAAAAAGCAACCGGGTGCTGAGCAGTCGCACAAACCGTTATCAGCAGGCACACCATCAGTAGCAATCGCATCATATTCTAAATTAAATAACGCTTACAAAACAAGTTGTATGAAGTTGTGAAAATAAGTTCAGCAAAAGGTAATTATGGTTTGGGTAATCAAATAAAAAAGATTCACTGATTGAAATTGTTTAGAAGAGGTACAGAGGCACCCCTCTTAAACACAGTTGCATCCAATTCCCTTCTCCTTTTGGAGAAGGTGCCGAAGGTGGATGAGGCGTGGAGAGGGGCCGGGGGTGAGGGATTGGCAGCTTAAAAATAAGCGGATAAATCGTCCCACCTTAAAAAAATGCCGGGAACGTTGCCGGGAACGCTACCGGTAGCTTTCGGGAAAAATGATACTTTCGTTTACCGCTGAAGCCGTCCCCATGAGTAAACAAGCTACGATAAAAGACATTGCCAAAAAATTACAGATTTCTACTTCTACTGTTTCCCGTGCCTTACGAAATGCAGGCGATGTAAGCATTGAAACAAAGAAAGCCGTACTGGATTTATCAGAGGAACTACAATACCAGCCCAACAAATTAGCGCTGAGTTTGCAACAGAATCAAACCCATACCATTGGCGTAATTGTACCCAACCTGGATTACGTGCTGGCAACTATGGTAAAGGGAATAGATGAAGTGGCATTGGAAGCAGGCTATACAGTGATGGTTTGCCAGAGCAACGAATCCTTTGGCCGGGAAATGGTAAATACCCGCCGCCTGATGAATAGCCTGGTAGATGGATTTATTATTTCTGTTTCCAGCGAAACAAAAGTGTTCGATCATTTTCAAAAAATACAGGACAAGCATATGCCAATGGTGGTGTTTGACCGGGTAAGCCCGGCCCTGCTGGCGCCACGGGTAAAGTTGGACAATAAAGAAGGAGGTTTGGTGGCAACCGATCATTTAATTGCACAGGGTTATAAACGAATTGCCATATTAGCCGGGCCTAAAAATCTCACCATCAGCAACCACCGGATGGAGGGGTATATCGAGTCGCTCAAAAAACACAAGGTCAGGTTCGATCCGGAACTGGTTGTCCACTGCGATTTCAACCAGGAATTTGCACACAGGGCCACCCTTGAATTATTAGCGCTGAAAAAGCCGCCGGATGCTATTTTTACCATTAGCGACCGGATGGCTATTGGCGCCATGCTGGCCATTAAAGAAACCGGATTAAATATGCCGAAAGATATTGGCCTGGTGGGGTTTAACAACGAGCCGGTCACGGGCCTGGTTACGCCGGCCATTTCCAGTGTGGAACAGCCTGCGTTTGAACTGGGCAAAACAGCCGCCAAATTATTTATTGAACGTATGCACAACGATACAGATATGAAAGATGTAGAAATTATTTTAAGACCCCGCTTAATTGTACGGGAATCCTCGTTGCGAAATGGTGCCCGGAAGAAGGGGAAAAATTAGTCCGCCGCGGCGGATGACAATTAGCAAATGTGCAAATGGAATACAGACAACGGACGACAAGCTGAAAATCTGCCATCAAAACTATCTCATCACGGATAGCATTATTTTTAGAAATTATTAGGGGCCAGGCAGCAATGCAGGAATGAACTGTAGTGGCAGCCTGTTCCGCTGTTCGGAATTGGCACCGTTCAAGAGCAGAATATCTATTGAACACCCATCATTTTTGAACCCGCTGATAAATTTTATAATTACAATTGCGCAGAGGCACCCCTCTCCACAGCGCTAATCTTGTAGGGGTTTGGTTGCTTCCCAACAGAGCCCTCACCCCCAGCCCCTCTCCAACCTGTGGTTGTAGAGGGGAGCCGCTGTTTTGATCTTCTAAACGATCATTTTGACTACTGTTGGTGGCAATAGGTGGTTTAGAAGTATGATAGAGGCACCCCTCTCCACGCTTTTGCGTGGAGAGGGGCCGGGGGTGAGGGCAATGGCCGGGCAGCGAGAAGTGCTTTTTAAAACCCCTACAAGATTAGCCACCTGTGGAGAGGGGCGGGGGGCGAGGGCCGTGGTCATTACAATTTTAAAATAATAACTATGCTTACAACATCACCGGCAAGCGCTCTAAAAATCGGGCTGTTTGGCATTGGCCTCGATACGTACTGGGATCAGTTTGAAGGCCTGGAGGAAAGGCTGAAAGGCTACCTGCAGGAAGTGGAGAACCTGTTGGCTGCAATTCATCCGGCTATTGTAAATGCCGGGCTGGTAGATACCGCTGATAAGGCATTTGCTGCAGGCCGTTTATTTCGCCAACAGGATGTAGATCTTATTTTTTTATATGTAACCACCTATGCACTTTCCTCCACCGTATTGCCGGTGGTGCAGCGGGCCAAAGTACCGGTCATTATCCTAAACCTGGCACCCGAAGCAGCCATTGATTATGAGGCCTTTAATGCGATGACCGACCGTACGAAAATGACCGGTGAATGGCTGGCTTTTTGTTCGGCTTGTCCGGTGCCGGAAATAGCAAATGTGTTCAACCGAACCGGTATACAATTTCACCAGGTAACCGGCATGCTGCACAACGATACGGAATGCCAGGCGGAAATAACCGAATGGGTACAGGCTGCAAAAGTGGCTAACACCATGGCTTATAACCGGCTGGGCTGCATGGGGCATTACTACAGTGGCATGCTGGATATTTATACTGATCTTACACAGCAATATGCACATTTTGGCGGCCATATTGAGTTGCTGGAAGTAGAAGAATTAGCAGCTCTGCGTAAAGAGGTAAGTGCAGATGACATACAGCAACGTCTGCATTTATTTAATGATGTGTTTGATGTGCAGGATGACTGCCCCGCAGACGAATTAAAAAAATCCGCTATCACTTCTGTAGCGTTGGACCGGTTAGTGCAGCAGTACCAGTTAGGCTCTTTGGCCTATTATTACAAAGGCACCGGCAACGTGGATAATGAGGAAACCATTGCTTCTATTATCCTGGGCAATTCGCTGCTTACGGCCAATGGTGTGCCGGTTGCCGGCGAGTACGAAATTAAGAACGCACAGGCCATGAAAATCATGGACAGCTTTGGCGCCGGCGGATCGTTTACGGAATATTATGCGATGGATTTTGCAGCAGATGTGGTGCTGATGGGCCACGACGGGCCGGGGCATATTGCCATTGCAGAAGGTAAAACGAAAGTTCGTCCGCTGGGGGTGTATCATGGCAAGGTGGGCAAAGGTGTATCGGTGGAAATGCGTGTAAAAAACGGCCCGGTTACGCTGCTTTCCGTTGTGGAAAAAAAAGATGGAAAACTAATGCTGCTGGTAGCAGAAGCAACATCGGTACCGGGCCCTGTTTTGCAGATAGGCAATACCAATAGCCGCTATCAATTCTCCATCGGTGCCAGAGCCTTCGTTAACAACTGGAATAGCTATGGCCCCGCACACCATTGTGCAGTAGGCATCGGGCATATCAACAGTAAAATAGAAAAACTGGGTAAGCTGCTGAATATGGATGTGGTGAGGGTCTGTTAGTTTTTAACCACTTATTTTTAACCACATAGGCACATCAGATACACATAGGTTCACATAGAAATACAATTTAGAAAGCAGAGGATAAAGGCAGAAAATAAAAAAGGCAGATAAGATTTGATAACTATATATAAACCGCTTTTCATTCTGAAAAAGCTGGTTGTATTTCTCTGTATTTCCTTACTACTCTCTATTATTTGTTCTCTGTCTCCTTTATTCTATGTGAACCTATATGCTCCTAATGTGCCTATGTAGTTTAATTCATCAGCCCACACAACAAACTCCATCGTTACTTTTGCGGCATGGTTAAAAACACAAAGTCTTTTCTCATTTTATTTCAGGCACTGCTAATGTTGCTAGCTGGCTGGCTGATTTCTAAAATATCGTGGATTGGACGCGTAGGCATTAATTTGATGTACAAGGAATACAGCATTTTTAAATCATGGTGGAAAACGGCGCTGCTCTTATTTGCTATTCAAATGATATTGCTGCTGTTGCAAAATATCGTACACAAAAAATACAGCCGGCCTGTTGCCAATATCGCCAGCATTGTATTGCTGATTGTAGCACTGGGCGGCCTGGCAGCTACCTACAGCGATTTTCAGCATACCTTTTCCCATAAGCTGCTTAAAGAAAGATTTCACCTGGGTTTTTACCTGTTCTGGATTGGCTGGATCAGCACCTGCCTGTATTATCTTCTTTTGCACAAAAAAGAAATAACTGATCAGCAGATTCGATATAGCAGTGATCCGAAAAAATAACAAATAATACCTGCTCCCTGCCGGCTGGCGCACCTCTATTTGTAGCCCCCGATTATTTTTATTATAGTATTTTATTGCATTAATGTTGCCGGTAAATAATTTTGAAACCTGCCGGCAGGGAAGCGGCATCCCGGTGCAAACTTTTATCTGCCGGCACCCTTCCTTCACTAAAAAAGCAAATGAAATTGCTTCTTTTCCCAGGGCTGTAGTTTTGGCAAAGAAGCAGAGATTGCAAAACTGGTTTTTGCTGCCTGTGTAAAAAATTAAATCGGGTTTAAACTGCGCATCAGTCTTTACTGATAAGATAATAGATATAGTAGATAGACACAATTGGAAGTAATCGTAATTTTCTATTGTTCAAGATTAAACATATCGTTTACAGGGATATAAATAATGTGATGTCATCAATCTTATTTCGATTTCTGAAGTTTTGCCAATCCGCATTGGTATGCAGATGTGCTAAATAGTCATCACTAAAAGCAGTTGCCTTTCTATTGCTGCCCAAAAATCAATTTTTAGTGCCCTGAATATCAGTCAGGAATTCTATCCTTAGTTTCGGGATTAACAATTCATCGTAATCATACGTTATCAGTTGGCCACAATATTTGCAAAACGCCTCCCCGCCCTCCACAAAACTTGCACCACTGCTTTTTGTTACGGTAAATACCGCTCTAAACACTTCGTAATGCGTGGTGGAATCACCATTATAAGGGGAGCATTTTTCGCAAGCCATTTCTGTGTATATTTTTAGGAAAACTGTTAAAGATGATAAGCCGGTCAATTTTAATTAAACCATTCTACGGCTTCCGCAGACTGTTGAAATTGTTCTTCATTAAAAAAGCGGATAGCTGTTTTATCATCAGCATGGTTATCTTCTATTCCCTGAAAAACAAACTTCATCATATATAAAACATTGCCATCTACAATTACCGATATTTTTTCTATGCCGGCCGCATCCATCGCACCCATAAACCTGCCATCTAAATAATCCGACATGTTGGGTATACTGAAGGTGCCTATCCTGGTGCAATCGAGCAGCAGGTTAATTGTGTCTTTTTCTTTCAATGCAGCATGAAAACCGGCATCATCCAGTGATTGTATGAAGCCTTCATTATCAACCGGCCCGCTGAAAAGTGCCCATACGTAATTAATGTTTTCTGAGAACCTGATGGTGAGATCCTGAACAGTAATTTGTTCCATTGTAATTGTATTAGTAGGTAAAAAAATAGTTGCTTTATCCTCTCTATCATGAATTAGGGTAAAGGTTAAGAATGTAACCAATAAAAATGGTATAAATGCTTAAACGGCGATGGATACTAAACAGCAGGCAGGAAATATTTTATAAATGGCAACGGAGGGTTATTATAAAAACACAGTATCAATTAGTACATTATTAACTAATTTTTTCATTTTTCTTTTTTTCTTGACAAAAAAGAAACAAAAAAGTCAAGGCTGGGTTAAGGCGCATGCCGCCCGGTAATTGCATCCAATTAATAGTTTGTATGGGGCGGCACCGCAGTTACCATTAGTAAGACAGGTCCGCCGCGGCGGATCCAGCCCGTTTATTTTTACTTGAACCTTGTTATCTGAACTTTGCATCTTGTTATTCCATGGGCTGGAAAACACCTGCCAAACATGGCCCTGCTTGCGCTGTAACCCAGCCTTCCTCTGTGTTGCTTTGCTTTAAAATATTACCGTCTCGTCCACTATTTACTAAACCTGAAAACTATGGTGCCCCCCAAAATTGGGACAGATAGTTAAGGTATACAAAAAACCTTAATTTCCGAAAATGACAGCCAAAACAAGCCGCCGCAAATTCACGGCAGAATTCAAAACAAAAGTGGTATTAGAAGTATTGAAGAAACGTCAGAGCTTAGCTGAATTAGCTAAAAAGCATGAGATTCACCCTACCCAGATTACCACTTGGAAAAGAGAATTCATGGAGAAATCCACTTCCGTTTTTTCAGAAAAAGCAGATGACACAAAAAAGAGCCATGCCGATGAAATAGAAAAACTATATGCTCAGATCGGCCAGCTACAGGTGGAAAACACCTTCCTCAAAAAAAAATTGTTGTAGACAAATCCAGCACACAAAGAAAGACGATGATAGACAAAGGGCATGAGTCGTTGAGCATAGAAAGGCAATGTAAACTGATGGAAGTCAGCCGCAGTAGCTTTTACTATACTGCTACTGAAGAGAGCAAAGAGCACCTGACCATCATACGTTACCTGGATAGCCTGCCCCGATGAATCGGGGAACAATACATGCAAACACCCTTTTATGGATATCGTAAACTAACCGCTCTATTAGCCGTGCAGGGCTACCGCATTAATGAAAAACGAGTACGCCGGCTGATGGAACTGATAAACTGGCAAACCATTTACCGGGCACCTAAAACAAGTATAGCAGCAGTGGGTCACGAAATCTACCCCTATCTGCTGAAAGGCTTATCCATCCTGCATCCAAACCAGGTATGGGCTACTCACATCACTTATATTCCAATGGCTAAAGGCTTTGTTTACCTAATGGCAGTGATAGATGTGTATACACGTTATGTGGTACATTGGAGCTTAAGCAATACGATGCCGGCTGAGTGGTGCGCTGAGACGTTGAAAGAAGCGCTGGCAAAGGGTGAAAAGCCCTTGATCATGAATCGGATCAGGGTAGCCAGTTTATCAGCAAAGTGTTTTTAGATGTATTAAAAGAAAACAGCATACAGATCAGCATGGATGGCAAAGGCCGGGCGATAGATAATATTTTCATTGAGCGTTTCTGGCGGAGTGTAAAGTATGAACAAGTGTATTTGCATGTACCTGCAAATGCCACGGTGCTTTACCAGGATTTGGAGAAATATATTGATTTTTACAATAATAAAAGGCTGCACCAGTCGCTTGATTATGCCACACCCTTGTCCTGGTATCGGATGGCAGCGTAAAAGAAAAGGAAGGGCGGCTTATTGCTACCACAGGGAAGGGCGGCTCCCTTTGCTTTTTAGTTAGCTATTCCGCCGCCCTTCCTGCTACCTTTGCTCTCCTATCACTCACACCTATCACTCACACCTATCACTCACACCAAACTTTCCCTGACTGCGTATCATAAAACTTAATCTCCTTGATTATTTGTACAACTAAAGGGGCGCAGCTCATTAACAGCAACTAAAAGATTCTCTACTACTACAAGCAGGTAGTATCTACGGCACAGATATACCAAACACCTGTTTAAATAATAGCGACAGTTTGGGATGCACTCTTCGTAACCAGCGATGCCATCCGGCCATATATTGATCCCGCTAATCTCATCCTGTCATAAAGGATAAAATTCCGGTATTTTCACACAATGGCATCTATACATCCTTACATAACCACCTTATTAAAATGCCTTGATCTTGAGGAAAAAGAAGAAGTAAAACGCTATAGCCTGGATCAGCAGCATACGCTCAAATCCTTGAAAGCAGAAGGGTTGGCACTACACCCGATTACCGTAACGAAAAAGAACTTCGGTTATGCCGATTACCCGGAAATTAGTTTCCGCCTGAACTACCCGGCAGAAACAGGACAATTTAAGGATGGTGCGGCCATCGAATGTTTTTATACAGGAGAAGAACCGCTAAAAGGCGTACTCCTTAATCTGGAAGGGAAGAGCGGTGAATTCAGGCTGTTTGCCCCCGATTTTCCTGACTGGATAGAAGAAGCGGGTGTAGGCATCAAATTAGCACCTGACCAACGCACCACGACCATTATGAAAACGGTGCTGAAAAACCTGGAGGCTAATAAACCGCTATTTGAATTGTTTGAACAATTGCACAGCGATCAGTCAAAACAAAAACAGGAACGGCCCACCCAACCTGTTCCGCTGCAATTCAATAATAAAAAACTAAACAGCAGTCAGCAGCAGGCCGTAGCAGCCATTACGCATAATGAAAAGATGACAATTGTGCATGGCCCGCCCGGCACCGGTAAAACCACTACTCTGATTGAAGCCATTTTACAATTAATAGAAGTGGGTGAAAAAGTACTGGTATCCGCACCCAGCAATACCGCAGTGGATAACATTGCCAAAGGCCTGATTGCCAAAGGCGTTGCCGTGTTGCGGGTGGGCAATACCAGCAAGGTAGATGAAACCGTTTTTGCGTATACACCGGAGGGCAGGCTTGCCAAAAATGCCAAACAACAAAAGGAAATTAAAGAACTAAAAATACGGGCCGAACAGTTCCGGAAAATGGCTTTGAAATATAAACGAAGCTTTGGCAAGGCAGAACGGGAACAACGCAACCTGCTGTTTATAGAAGTAAAAAAAATACGAACGGAAATAAAGAAACTACAGGCTTACAACGAAGAAAAATTATTTGCCGAAGCCAGTGTGATATTAGGGACGCCGATTGGTTTGTACGATGAAAAGCTTAATAAAATTCATTTTGATACATTGGTGATTGATGAGGCCGGGCAGTGCATTGAGCCGCTGGCCTGGTGCATTTTCCCCCTGGCAGATAAATATGTATTGGCAGGTGACCATTTGCAATTGCCACCTACGGTATTGAGCAATGAAGCGGCCCGGATGGGTTTTAACCAATCCATATTAGAAACAGCGATTGCTGCTTTTGACACCGTGTTTTTACTGAATACGCAATACCGGATGCGGGAAGCCATTGCCGGGTTTTCCGGCAGTTATTTTTATGAAGGTTTATTGCAAACGGCTGCGCATCTTGCCAATACCGGGGTTCATATTAGCTTTATTGATACAGCAGGTAGCGGCTACAATGAAGTGCGTGGCAACGATGGCGGAAGCCTGCAGAATAAAGGCGAATTACAAATCGTACAAAAGCTATTGAAAACAGAAAAAATTGACCCATTAAAAACGGCTGTTATATCTCCCTATGCCGGGCAGGTAGCAGCAGCAAAAGAAGTGTTACCGAAAACAATGCGGATCAGTACCATTGATAGCTTCCAGGGGCAGGAGCAGGAAACCATTATCCTGTCGTTGGTACGTAGTAATGAGGAAGGGATAATTGGCTTTTTAAAAGATTACCGCCGCATGAATGTAGCCATTACCAGGGCCAAAGAACAATTATTTGTAATAGGCGATAGTGCTACGATCGGCGCTAATATTTTTTACCAATCCTTTTTAACGTATATCGAAAAATTCGGAAATTACCGGACGGTGTGGGAGTTTGAGATGTGAAGTAATACTTGCTTTCTGATTGTGTGTTTGCTCAATTGTATCCAATTATTAAAAAGGCAGAAATTCTTCACAACGATAAGTTACATATGTAGATTCCCATTTCGCATCATTCATAAATGGTGCAACTGTATATTTACTCTTATCTTTTAGCACCCAAAATAATTTTTTATCGTTTCTGAAGCATAAGTGGTTAAAAAATGGCACCCCGCCATACGGATTCCTACTTGAATTTTTGCAACATGCACAAATTTCTAAAATGAAAGTATCTCTTAACTGATTTTGAATTTCCTGCAAAGCATCTGTGATGTCTGATAATTCAGAGGTTGCGTTAAGTAGCTTAAAATGGTACTTATATAACTTTTCTTCATTGCAATGTACATGCACATGTAAATTCTTTGTTTGGGTGGTATTAGAATTCTTATCCAAACCCGGTATTGGAATGATAACTTCTAGATAAAAATTTGCTAAGAGCAGGTCTTTCTTTTGTCTGTCCTCGTAAGGCTGAATAATTTCATACTCAAAAATTTTTAGTTGCTGTTTTCCATATTGTTTAGCGTCTTCGATATGCAATACTTCAAATCCATCAATGTCAATATTTACTTCATTAATCCTTAGAACCAGATTATACTTAGAAATAGGGTCTAAACAATAATTTAAGACTTCTGTATTTACAGAAATATGTTTATTTCTAAATAATGCCTTGTATCGTACCATAAATTTTATTTTTGGCTCTGCTTAGCATTACCACATAAGGTTCTGCATAGGCGATATGAAGTCTACAATATGAACTGTGTATGTTGCTTCGTCTGCTGACACAACAACTATGCAATATTAGCTAAAATGTATGTTTAGCAGTCGTTCCACTGTTGTCTCACTAATGGTTTTAAACCGCATGCTGCCGTCTTCAAAATATTCAATTTCTTTTTCTTTTTTAATACCTTTTGTTTTCAAGTTTTCATTATCTGCCCAACCTAAAATAATCTCATCGTTACCAAGTAATTCGATTTCCTGTAGTTCGGTCAATGGTAAATTCAAAGGATTTGTAAAGTCAAAAAGTTTAATAACATACGGGCAAGCCCAATAGCAGCCAATTGTAGCTAACGTTTTGCCATCTGGCGACAAATGGAAATCTGTCCAAATGAAACCATCTTCGCCCGGTGAGTAACCAGACATTTTTTTGTTTGTCAAATCAACTACCGTTTGTCCACCAAACAAGTCTTCTGCACAAATTAAATACTCAACGCCATTTGTTTCAAGCCATGAATAAAAAAATTGATCATCGTTACAGAAGAAGCTAAAAATTATTTCATCTTGCCTGGTATCAAAAATGTCAATCTTTGTTATATTCCAATTGACAACAGATTTTGACCGATGATAATTTATAAATTCTATACGAAAATTTCCGGTAGTCGAATCAGATGTTTCTTTATTGCCTTCTGTGAACGATTCCGGATCAAAGTACTGTTTTATTTCAGCTCTAATTTTTTCGATATGATTCATAATCAAGCTGTTTTTAATGGTATACGATGTTTTTGGGGTTTTCGTTGTAAATAAATTTCTTTCTTTCCGGCTTAAGTTTACAAAAAAGATAAATGGAATTGATAAATTTAGTATCTATACGTAATATGCTATCATGACCTATAATCCATCATTACTATCTTTCCTCATATTTATAAAACCGCAACGCTGCATTGTCGAAAAATACAGTGTTGCCGTTTTGTTAGGAAAAGTAATCGGATAGGTGTTGCTTACAGAAGTTTTATAGTCAAGCCTTATTAAGCCTAAAACCCAATCTGGGTCATTGAGTCATGATTGTCAAAGAAGTCCTACTTTTCCATAGTAATCCCGTTTTTCATACGGGCTATCGTAGACCCTTATATGGATACCGACCTGCCTGTGGCGGGTATACCAAAAAAGTAGCCTGTGTGTTTTCCACTAAATGTCCAGTGCATTGTAAGTTGGTCGCCCTAGCCAAATATGGTCACAATACCAAATTTAATATTGGAGAAACCGGTAAGGAAGTTCGCATAATAGGCTCTTGCCCTATCAATTTCTATCACATCCGTAGGTGACATATGAAACCTTACATTCTTGTCAAAATTTATTTCATTAACGTGTCCAGTTTTCGCTGAATCATTTTAAAAATTAGGAATTGTTATGTTAGGCATCAAATCAAGTTCCCATCACCGGCCCCTTTCCCTGCTTCACTTCTTCAATAGCCTTCCATATTTTCGCTATTTCCTGCCTGCTATCCTGTCGGTATTTATTTAAATTACTGCTATGCACCTGCTGTACTTTAAACAGCATTTGAATGAAGTTTATGTGCCTGGTATATGGCTTATAATCTTCGTTATCAGGCATCATTTCCACCTGATCGTTTTCAGCCCGATACAGGCGTCTGCAATCCACGTTATCGTCTTTATTGAAGCATATGTAAACCTGGCCATCTTTCAATCCTGACGGGCCTTCCGGCACTTTAGTAGCTATTACGATGTCCTTATCTTTTATTAGCGGGTACATACTGTCGTCCGCTATTTGTATGCGTAGGTGCCGGCCCGTGCCGAGGTTAGGAAGGTATAGGGTAGGAGCTATCAACCCCTTATCTGCATCCTGCAGCATTTGCAGTATAACTGCCGCCGTTTTGCGCTCTGCATCCAGCACATTTGGCTGGTAAAAAAAAGAAGGCTCACTGGTGAGTGTCAAAATAGGCTCTATCGGGTAGTTATTAGACTTTACCGGTGCGTCTATCTGTGCATTTTTAGCCTTTTTATTGATCCTGCCTTTTTCATTTAGCTGTATATCAATAGCTAACCGTTTGGTCAGTAAATCATTTACATCTACGCCGAAGTAATTGGCAATTACCAAAAGCCCTTCCATATCCGGCTGTGAAACGTTTTGTTCATAACTGCTTAGCGTAGTTCTCGGAATACCAATGCTGACAGCCATTTCGGCCTGTGATACTTCTTTTTTTAAACGCAGCCTTTTGATATTTTCAGAAAAAAAAATCACAGTAAGAAATTATTTTAAAAATTAAATACGGAAAATTTGTAGTTACGGAATTTTCGTATTTATATTTGTGCCCTGTTATAAAGAACACATAAATGTATATTTAAAACAGTCACTGATGTATTAAAAAGACTTCGGTGAGGCCGACCTGATGTAAATGGTTTCATTACTATTTGCATCGTAATTGCTTACATACAAAACCTTTCGGTACATCAGGAAACCGTAATAAACCATATGACGACACCCACTAAACTAAATGTATTACTGGCAAAAACAGACCACTTATCGTCTGTTTTCAAAAAAGGCCTTGAAGATTATGTAAAGTTCTTTAAAACTGCACAAGGTTCTTTTAAAGGAGAGAAGAAAACCTATGAACCAAAACCAAATACGGTTGATCTGCCAAACGAAAGGTCTAACAGGCTGGTAGTAACAACTGTGAATGAAAAGCTGGATTGGCTGCAGGAGAACTCCAGGGAATATATCGATGCTTTATTTTCGCAGGAAAAAACCAACGCAACCGGGTTGGCAAAAGCAACCCTTACAGTGGATGGTGTTGCTTTTGGTGAGTTTACTTCTATGGAACTACTGCGTATAAAATCGTTGTTAGAATCGGGAACATTTAAGGATATGTATGAAAACCTCCCTGTGCGGAATGATGATGAAAGCTGGGCCAGGTCCTTCAACGATATGTATGCAGGCAGGGATATTTATGAATCTTCTCAACGGATGGGCGTGAACAAATCCATTATGAAAGAATCCTATATATTGCCTGACCCAAATCTAAGTAAAATTGATGGGGCGAATTATACCCCGCAAATTGCAACGAAGGATACGGTGATAGAATTGGGAGATTATACTTTTCAGAAATTCTCCGGCGAAGCATCCCACGTGGAAAGGGCTAACATACTGGCCAGGCGTTCAAAGTTGCTGACTGCTGTTATTGAGGCATTAAAGATGGCCAATGATGTAGATGCCGTTCCGTCCGAAATGACATCGGACAAACTGTTTAATTATTTGCACAAGGGTAAATTGTAAAAAAACGAATGACACTGTAAACTAATTATTTTAGCTCCCCGATTCCGGTTTGTGAAGACACAAACCAGAGTGACTTCTAAAGGTTATAAAGAAACTGATTAAGCGTTAGCCTTATACTTACACTAACAGTCATATTGTCGTATTTAGTGTTGTATCAGTAGCATTAACCTTAATCTTATAGGTGGTTACATATAGGAAGCTCTCCCGCAGGAAACCGAAGGTTCGACCCCTTCCCCGACCTCAATAAACGTAGCAAAAGGTTGGGTAGATTAGCTGGCAAATCGCCTGCGTACCTTAGCCTAAAACTTTCTAAGAGATGTGCCACATGAAATTCTTCCTGTCGAAGGATATTGACGCAGGGAGAATATGCGGAGATACGCAAATTGGTAAAGCGGTTCTCTTACTGCTTCGACAACAGAAGAAGAATGATTTTGACGGTTCGATTCCCTCTCTCCGCACTCTTTTGAGAAAATGTAAAAGCTGACACTATCCGAAAAATAGCAAAAAAATGGTGCTGCCCTTGGTTCAACATACTATGCAGTACCAAACCAGGCTACAAAAACCCATATCCTTGCACTTGTGCTGGTCTACTATCCAATGTATTTCCCTTACTTATCTCCGGACAGCATACAGAATGGAAATAAATAACAACACAAGGCAAGAGGCACAAGTGTTTGAAACCTGCCGAGAATCTGTTTTTAGTTTGTTTTTGTAGGAACGTGCCTTGCGGCCTGTCCGGTAGGCAGGCACGTTTAGCAGGGAGGCCGGTTTCATCACAAAATCAACCTGCCTGCCATTTTAGAACACGCCGTAAGGCGTGTTCCTACAAAACATTTGATCGTTGTATAAGGTCTCGAACACCTACGGCAGGGAAGCCAGCACCAGCAATGCGGAGGCCTGGCTGTTTAATGATAGATGGCGGACGATTTTAGACCTGTAATTCTCTTTATAAGAAAGTTGCAAATAGGTAAAAGCATTTTTAACCAGCTTTTACTGTTCAGTATCTTGGTCGGTTATCAGGATTCCTTTTGTTATGGAAGCATGATAGTACCCGAACGATATACTGTGTTTCGTTGATTTCAAAATAGAACAGGTATGGGAATCTTTTAATTTTCAGGGCTCTTATATTTTTATACCTGATTCGTAAAAAAGAATTTTTTTCTAAAGTGGCATAATTATTCTTTAGCGCAGCTATGAAATTTCGTGGTGCATCATTACTGTATAAAGCATAGTAATCAATGGCGTTTTCTATTTCTTTTTTGAACCCGTGGTGAAATAATTACTTTATAAACCATATTTATTATTAAGCTGGTGTATAGATGCTTCTGCAGTAAGATATGTTTCCAAGTCTTCCTGCAACCGTTCATCCAAAACTGCTTTTATTTCAGTTGTTAGCTCAAAATCATCTTCACTTTCCTGCACATTAATGGTAATTAGTTTTGTTTTAAAGGAAGCTTTAATAGTGTCTAAAATATCAGCATTTACTTCTTGTGCTGATTCTACATGACACGTAGTATACATTATATAAATTTAATTAGCATTTCAAAATAAGCTTACTCACCATACACTTCAATCAAATTCCCCGTAGCATCCGCCTGCAAATTCATACTGATGGCATTTAGACCGGCAATACCTTCCAGGCTGCCGGTTATCTGCAACGAGTTTTGAATAATGGCATCCAGCATTTTTTCTTTTTTCTTCCAGTTCTTTTCAAAATCGTCCCGTTCTTTTTGGAGGATGTTCCGCAGGTTTTTAAAGCCATCCCGTAGGGCTGCCCATTGGCCACCGAATTCTACGCCAGTGAGGTAATCGTATAACATTACCATTTTATCACCTTTGTTTTCCTGGCTTTTACGGGCTTCATATAATTTCATAATTGCCTGCCGCAATATGCCGGATAAGCTTTTTACTTCGGCAAACGTGCAGATGTACACACCCTGCTTTTCGCCGAAACGCTGTATTTCTTTGGGCAATGCCTGCGTAACCAGCACGGCTATTTCGGCGCCGGTGGTAATCATATCTGCTTTTAATTTATCTATCCAGTCCATCCCGAAAAACTGGGTACGCTTGCTTTCGTAAATAATGCTGCCACATGGCTGCCCGGCGGCATTGCGTACGGTTTGAATGCAGTCGGCGCCGCGGATGCCCTTGCCTACTTCCTCAATCACATCAAACGGAAATGCCTGTTGCAGTATTTCTTCCAGTAATAATTCCTGTGCTTCGCCCTGCAATTGCATACTACCTTGTTCGCTGCGGCGTTTCATTTCGTCCACCAGTTTTTTTTGTTCCTCTAACTGTATATCCTTTTCTTTCAAGCGAAGCTGGTATTCTGTTTCTTTTACTTCTGCTTTTTGTTTTTCGGATTCTATCAATTGCTGCCGCATGGTTTCCCGTTCGGCCATCAGCTTCTTTTCTACCGTTAGTTCCAACTCGTCTTTCTGGTTTTTTAATTCCTGCTCCAGTTTTAAAAATTCCATTTCCTTTTTTCGTGCCTGTTGCAGGCGTTCTTCATTGTCTTTATTTTGATGTTGAAGATGCTGTAATTGCATTTCGTAATCGCCGCCAATTTGTTTGCGCAGTTGCTCCTGCAGGGTGGCAGATAACTTTTGTTTTTCTTCCTCTAATTTTTTCGCAAGTATTTGCTCCTGCTGGTCTTTTTGCTTTTGCAGTTCCAGTTGCTGTGCAGCAAATTCCTGTTTTTGTTTCTCCAGGTCGGCCTGCATCTTTTGCCATTCGGCTTTCATCTTCATGCGGGCATTCTGCTCAAACTCCTTTACAATCACATCGCCGGGTTCAAATTTTATCTGGCAGGAGGGACAATTAATCAGTGCCATAGGTAGGTAGCGTTTATTCGGTAACCGAAGATACAGGGCCGGCTATTTTTTTTAGTAACCCGAAGCGGCAATGTGCATAAATAGTGCCCTCACCCCCTTCCCCTCTCCAATTTATTGGAGAGGGGTGCCTCTGAGGATTTGGTTGATTAATTTCAGGCAGCGGGTTCATGCTGTTTGTACTTTGCGGATTGCTTTTGAAGTTCGGGTTATTAATTCTCCAACATCGCGGATTGTTTTGAAGATTGATTCTCATGAACCCGCTATTGCAGTTTATCAATATTATTACACAGAGGCACCCCTCTCCGGTCGATAGGCTGGAGAGGGGCAGGGGGTGAGGTGGAGAGGGGATGAGGCTCAACACATTTAACCAATATATTTGAACGACCAAACCGGATGGGAACTAATTTCGGGTTAGTAAAATGAAACTGCGGCTCAAATTATTTACTGTCAGCCCATGTAGGATGCTCCCCAGGCATATCTTATTATTGATGTTTCTACTATGGATTGCTCCTGTTTGCTTTGCGCAGCAGAATGCCAGGCAGTACCAGTTCCGGCGGATAGACATCAGCAAGGGCTTATCGCACAACCAGGTGAACTGCATCCTGAAAGATAGCCGGGGATTTATGTGGTTTGGTACCATGAGCGGCCTGAACCGCTACGATGGCCACCAGTTCAAAGTTTTTAAAATGGATGTAAAGGATTCAACCAGTATTGACGACGACTACATCAGCCGTATCCGGGAACTACCCGACGGAAAGCTGCTGGTGGAAACCCGTAAATCAATGAACCTATACAATCCGGCTACCGAAAAATTTGAACATAACATACCGGTCTATTTTGCCCGTTTGTCATTACCCGATACAAGGCTGCTGGATGTAGTAAAGAGCCTTCAGGGTAATTTTTATTTTCTGTTTGCCGGCGAAGGCCTTTACTGGTATAGCCCCCTTTCCAAAAAAACCATTAAAATAAAGCCTTCCGGCGCCGCTGATATTACCGCCATATCCCAAAATGCAAAAGGTGATATATGGCTCGTTTACCGCAATGGCATTCTCGAAAAACTGGACGTACAAACAAACCGGATCATTTGCCATACAGAGGCTATAGCAACTTATATGCAACGGGGCTTATTTGAATATGCGCTGCTTGCCGATAAGGACGATGAGCTATGGCTGTACACGGTGGCTAACCCGGTGGGTCTTCTGCACTTTAAACCCGCAACCGGGCAGTTGTTGCACCTTAACAAAGATACAGGCCAACTCCGGCTGAATACCAACCTGGTAGTGGGCATGCTGCAGGACAACCAGGGGCAAATATGGATATCTACCGACCACGGTGGCCTCAACATCATTAACAAGAAAGCCGGTACCGTTCAGTACCTGCTGAACAATACCGACGATAATACCAGCATTAGCCAGAACAGCATTACCGCTGCCTATAAAGACGACCAGGGCATTGTTTGGATCGGCACGTATAAAAGAGGCATTAATTGTTATGGAGAAAGCATTATCAAATTCCCGTTGTACAAGCACCAGCCTTCTAACCCCAACAGTTTAGGCTTTGATGATGTGAACCGTTTTGCGGAGGATGCAAAAGGCAACCTGTGGATCGGAACCAACGGCGGCGGGCTCATTTATTTCGACAGAACAGCCGGGAAATTTACCACTTACCGGCACGAGCCTAATACCAACAGCCTGAGCAACGATGTAATTGTAAGCTTATGGATTGATAAAAAGGGAAAGCTTTGGATTGGCTCCTATTTCGGTGGGCTTGATTGCTATGATGGAAAAACATTTACCCATTACCAACACAACCCTGCCGACAATACCACCCTTGCCGACAACCGGGTTTGGGAGATTTTTGAGGACCGGGACGATAACCTGTGGGTGGGCACATTGGCCGGCGGATTGGACAGGCTGGACCGGGAAACGAATATTTTTCACCATTATACACCTTCGCAGTACAATTCCATCCGGTCGGATTATATTTCTTCCATTGCCCAGGATAAGGCAGGTGACCTTTGGATAGGAACTGCCCAGGGCTGTGATGTACTGGAAAAAAGCAGCGGCCGTTTTGTGCATTATGGGTACGATGCTGCCAACGCAGGCAGCTTAAGCAACTGGAACATTAATTGTGTTTTTATTGATAGCTACGACCGGCATTGGATTGGCACCAGGGAAGGGCTGAACCTGTTTGATAAAGCCACGCATCGCTTTCAGCATTTTACCAGTAAAGAAGGGCTGCCCGATAATACCATTTTGAATATGCTGGAAGATGACCAACATGACCTGTGGATAAGCACGCCAAAAGGTATCTCCAACCTGTCTGTTGCGGCGCCGGCAACCGGCCCGGCACAGATTAATTGTACCAGTTACGACGAAGCCGATGGCCTGCAGGGAATAGAATTTAACGAAAATGCGGCCCTGAAAACCAGCAGGGGAGAACTGGTATTCGGTGGCCCCAACGGATTCAACCTTTTTCTGCCGAAGGCTATTTCATCGGTAAAACAAATCCCGAAAATTGTATTTACCGGCTTTCAGTTATTCAATAAAACGGTAAGCCCTGGTGAAGAAGTGGACGGGAAAGTGCTGCTGCCGCAATCCATTACCGAAACGAAATCCGTTTCGCTTACCTACGATCAGAATGTAATTGCCATTGAGTTTGCTGCACTTAGTTATTCCAATGCCGAAAAAATGAAGTATGCCTACAAGCTGGAGGGATTTAAAAATGAATGGTTGATGACCGACGGCCAATTGCAAAAAGCCATTTTTACCAACCTCGACCCCGGCAGCTACGTTTTTCGGGTGCGTACCGCTAATGACGATGGAAGCTGGAACAATAATGATACGCAGCTACAAATCATCATCAGGCCGCCATTCTGGAAGTCGCCATTTGCCTACGTGCTTTACTTTTTAATCATTGCGACAGCGCTGTACATTGGCCGCATACTGATTATTCGTAAGGCAAAAGAAAAATTTGCCATGGAGCAGGAGCGGCTGGAAGCACACCGGATGCACGAACTGGACCTGATGAAAATCCGCTTCTTTACCAATGTAAGCCACGAGTTCCGCACACCGTTATCATTAATTATTTCGCCGGCCGAAAAAATGATGAAAGCAGTAACAGTGCCGGATGATAAAAAGCAATTTCAGCTAATCATACGAAATGCCCGCCGCCTGCTGAACATGGTGAACCAACTGCTGGACTTTCGCAAACTGGAAGAGCAGGAGCTTGCATGTAAATAAAACGGCCGGTGATATGATCCGGTTCATCAAAGAAATTGCCTACTCCTTTTCTGACCTCGCAGAAAATAAGCAAATCAGTTTTTCCTTTCTCTCAGCCGAAGACCAGCTGCTTACCACCTTCGACCCTGATAAATTGGAGCGGATCCTGTTTAACCTGCTATCGAACGCCTTTAAGTTTACTCCGGCAGGCGGCACAATTAAGGTGCTGGTAGCATTGAATAAATCAGAAGTTGAAAGAACCATTCAGATAAAAGTGACGGATACCGGTATCGGCATTCCAAAAGATAAACAGGATAAAATTTTTGAACGTTTTTTTCAGCAGGCAGTGCCCAACACTATGGTAAACCAGGGTAATGGTATTGGCCTGTCTATTACCAAAGAATTTGTTCGGCTGCATGGCGGTACTATAACCGTGGAAAGTGAAGTGGATAAAGGCAGTTGCTTTACGGTGATGCTACCGCTTACACCCGGCCAGGTGGAAACCATTGACATTTTGAAACCGGATGAAGCGGAAGAAATGGGTATGGATGAACCGGTTGAAAGCCTGCTACCGGTAAATGGCCTGGCCGAAGAAAAATACCCGAACGGCAAGAAAAAAACAGTATTACTGGTAGAGGATAACAACGACTTCCGGATGTACATCAAAGACAGCCTCAAGCCCTGGTACACCATTACGGAGGCCGCTGACGGGAAAACAGGATGGCAAAAAACATTATCTGAGCACCC
Organism: Chitinophagaceae bacterium; assembly: GCA_965246935.1. Lineage (GTDB taxonomy): Bacteria > Bacteroidota > Bacteroidia > Chitinophagales > Chitinophagaceae > JAZKFT01. The sequence goes on from CBDFGC010000009.1 coordinate 43,374, forward strand.
GGACCTGGTTGTTTGCGACATCAGTATGCCTGAAATGAATGGCATTGACTTATGCAAAAAAATAAAAGCCGATAGCCGTACTTCTTTTATTCCGGTCATCCTGCTCACAGCCCTCACCGGCGAAGACCAGCAACTGGCGGGCCTGCAAACCGGCGCCAGCGATTATGTAACGAAGCCTTTTAATTTTGACATCCTGCTGTCAAAAATCAGGAACCTGGTTGTGCAACAGGAAAGCTTTAAGAAAACTTACCAAAAACAGGTACAGGCACATCCTACAGAAGTGGCTGGCGAGTCGGCGGACGAAAAATTCATTCAACAGGCACTGGCAGTGATCGAAAAAAATATTTCTAACCCCGATTTCTCCGTAGAAGAAATGAGCCGGGAGCTGTTTATGAGCCGGGTGGCCCTGTACAAAAAACTGCTGAACCTTACGGGTAAAACGCCTATTGAATTCATTCGTTCCATCAGGCTGCAACGGGCTGCCCAGCTATTGCAAAAAAAGGAGCTGACGGTAGCAGAGGTGGCGTATGAGGTAGGATTTAATAACCCAAAGTACTTCTCAAAGTATTTTAAACTGGAATACGATGTGCTGCCATCTGTTTATGCCGGAGAGTCTAAAACAGGTGACAAGGATGAACGCTGATGCCTGACCATGATTGGGATTAGTTATATCATGCAAAGCCAGACCTCCTTTTTAAAGATGCAAAACAGTATCCGCATTGTAACTCATAGACGGGTGCATCCCAAAATGTCGTTAAAGGAAAGCTGCCCCGGCGGGGCTATCTGTTTGTAGAAAATGGGATAGGAGAATGTTGTTTTGCCCCGTCAGGGGCTATCTGTGTTTACAGGTTAAAGCTGATAACTGGAAATGGCAAACAGGTAGCCCCTGACGGGGCAATAGTACCAAAAACAGCAAAGCGTTTCTACAAACAGGTAGTGCCTACGGTACAATCAGGATAGATAAGGCGTCAACATCAACAGCTCATTTTTATATGTACTCTTTATAAACCTATAGGTGCAGGACTCCATCCCTAAGTTTTCAAAATCTGCTGAAAGGGTGTTTTTATTATGGTTTTTGTGGGAACGTGTCTTGCGGCACGTTCAGCGGAGAGGTAGATTTATCATAAAATCAGTCCTTTCGCCAATATAGCAAACGCCTGCCTACCGGACAGGCAGGCTGTAAGTAAAGTGGTCAAAATAACTTGTACAATTGAAGCAGGATTTTATTCGGCGTTGGTTGCCCCTAACCCCTGTAGGGCAATGTCATTAAGATAAGCCCATCGGGGCTTTCTGTTAGTAGCAAACAAAGAGGCAAAGGGAATCATTGCCACGTAGTGGCTACCCCTCTTCTCTGATCAGGTAGCCACTACGTGGCATGCACCAACATCAAGGATGTCTATCTTCTACAAACAGGTTGCACCTACGGCGCATAACTGCTACATTAATCCTTATCTCAATGACATTGCCCTAAAGGGGAACTCGTTTTTACCTGAAAAATTAGTGATAACTACGAGTATTTTGAAGTTCCTATGAAGTTTGAAAGTGTCCAAAAGCCCCCTTTAGAGCCTGTCCCGTACCGATAGGTCGGGAGGTTTGGAGGCGACCAGGCCAGATTGATGAAATGTTCAGGTTATTTTGATAACTTTTCTAAGGTATGTTCTTATAGAAAAATTATTATTAAGGTTTCCAACACCTGTATACCCCACCATGTGCTGATACATTACTTCACAACCTGATTGATTTAATAGCAGTAACCCCAAACTTTTACTTTTATTCTTTACTGATTTTCAATTAATTACAAAAGGTCGTTAACATTTCGTTACCTATTCATAAACAAATGCCTCCCCTTTCTTTTACTAACGGCTGTTAGTTTCGTGGCAGAATTTTATTACCAGCTACCGACGATTTTGTAACGATTGTTATGCCGATAAAAAAACTGCTGTTTCATTTGTTTTTGTGCCTGTTTGCCGGTACCCGTTTTGCACGGGCTGATACGCCTGCCCTAAGCTATTCCGAAACAAAGGATGGTGTTATTATTTACCCCGACAGCCGCTTTTCCGGTAATGTAAAAGCCGTGAAACTCCAGGTTATTTCCGATAAAATTATCCGGGTAATTGCTTCACCTGCTATTGCTTTCCCGGAAACCAATAGCCTGATCACCGTTTATCAGCCTTACAATAAAAACTGGACGGTAACCAAAACAGCAGATAAGATTATCCTAAAAACGGTTGGGGTTACGGCCAGCGTATTACAATCTACCGGAGCTGTTTCGTTTACCGACCCGTTTGGTAAACCGATTGTAGTGGAACGTCAATACAACGGACGAATACTGACCCCAGCCGTGTTTGAAGGGCAAAACAGTTACGGCATTTCCCAGACTTTTGAGACTACCCCGGACGATGCGTATTACGGGCTGGGCCAGCACCAGGAAGGGCAAATGAATTATAAAGGCCAGCAGGTATTGCTATTTCAGAACAATACAGAAGTAGCGATACCCTTTTTACTAAGCAGCAAAAACTATGGCATCCTTTGGGATAATTACTCCATTACCAAAGTAGGCGATACCAGGGAGTATATGCCGCTCAGTAAGTTAAAACTGTACGATAAAAACGGGGATTACGGTTGGCTGACGGCTTCGTACAGCAATGACCGCAACAAACCGGACGAAGTAGCTTTTACTAAGGTTGAATCGAAAATCGACTATCCCTACCTGGATGATACCAAAAAGAACCTGCCGGCGGCATTTAAGATTGAAAAGGGATTGGTAACCTGGGAGGGATCTGTTGCCTCTGATTTTAGCGGCGAGCACAAGTTTCGGATTACGTATGGCGGCTATGCAAAAGTGTGGGTAGATGGGAAAATGCTGGTGGACCGCTGGCGGCAATCCTGGAATCCTGGTTCTGCCGTCATGAACCTGAACCTGCAAAAAGATAAAAAAGTTGCGATCAAAATTCAGTGGATACCGGATGGCGGTGAATCGTATATCAGCCTCAACTGGTTAAGCCCAATAGCCGATGCCGACAAAAATGCTTATGCCTTTTCTTCAGAAGCCGGTAAGCAACTGGATTACTATTTTGTAAAGGGAAATAATGCCGATGAAGTGATTGCCGGCTACCGCACCATTACTGGCAAAGCTACTATTGTGCCCCGCTGGGCTATGGGCTTTTGGCAAAGCCGGGAACGCTACAAAACACAGGAGGAAATTTTAAATACGGTGGCCGAATTCAGGAAACGGAAAATTCCATTGGACAATATTGTGGAGGACTGGAGCTACTGGAAAGAAGCTGACTGGGGCAGCCAGGAATTTGATGCCAGCCGGTTCCCGAATCCGGATAGTATGATACAAGTGCTGCATAATAAATATCACACAAAGCTGATGATTTCGGTATGGCCCAAAATGTACGAAGGCATACCTGCTTACAAGGATTTCGATGCCAGGGGCTGGTTGTATAAACGCAATATTGCCGACCAGCAACGGGACTGGATTGCCAAAGGATATGTATCCACTTTTTACGATGCTTTTAATGATAAAGCAAAACAAGGTTTCTGGAACTTAATTAATACAAAACTCTACAGCAAGGGTATTGATGCCTGGTGGATGGATGCCAGTGAGCCGGATATCCTGTCGAATGTTTCGCCTGAAAAACGCAAGGCACAAATGACGCCCATATCAGCAGGCATCACCGCCGAATACCTGAATGCATACCCACTGGAAAATGCCAAAGGGATATTCCGGGGCCAGCGTTCGGTAGATCCGGACAAACGGGTGTTTTTACTGACCCGTTCCGGTTTTGCAGGCTCGCAGCATTATGCGGCTTCCATCTGGAGTGGCGATATTTCGGCTACCTGGGGCGACATGAAAACACAGATTTCCGCAGGACTTAATTTTTCGATGTCGGGTCTGCCCTTCTGGACAATGGATATTGGCGGCTTTGCCGTAGAACCCCGCAACGAAAATGCAAAGGGCGAAACACTGGAAGAGTGGCGGGAACTGCAAACACGCTGGTTTCAGTTTGGTGCATTCGTTCCGCTGTTCCGGGTGCATGGCCAGTTCCCGTACCGGGAAGTGTTCAACATAGCGCCGGAAGACCACCCGGCATATAAAAGTATTTTGTATTACAACAAGTTACGCTACCGGCTGATGCCCTATATCTATACGCTGGCCGGCAATACGTATCACAATAATTCCACCATCATGCGTGGGCTGGTGATGGACTTTCCAAAAGATGATGCGGTGAAGAATATTAACGATCAGTTTATGTTCGGGCCGTCGCTGCTCATCAACCCGGTTTACACCTATAAAGAACGAAAAAAGAGCCTCTACTTGCCTGCCGGCCAGGGCTGGTACAGCCTGTATTCCGGGGCCTGGTATACAGGTGGAAAAAAGGTAATAGTTGATGCAGCCTTTGATACGATTCCCGTGTTTGTAAAGGAAGGTTCCATCATTCCCTTTGGGCCTGAACTGCAATACACATCGGAGAAAAAAGCAGATACGATTACGCTATATGTTTATACCGGTAAGGATGCTGGTTTTAAGCTATATGAAGATGAAGACCTTAATTACAATTACGAAAAAGGGGCATTCAGCAATATTCCAATCACTTACAGCGAAGCCACCAAATCACTAACCATTTCAGACCGGGAAGGCTCCTTCCCCGGTATGCTGCAACAGCGGACTTTCAGAATTGTATGGGTGAATAAAACCAAGCCGGTTGCACTGGATTTTAATGGTGCTGCCGCAACAGTATCATATAACGGTAAAAAGATAACTATTAAGATGTAAGTATCCGAACAAAATTAGGTGAGTTTAATTATAGTCATTGCGAGGGTTCCTGCCCGTGGCAATCCCCAAAAAAACCAGGGAGATTGCTTTCCCGGACGAACGGGACAGGCTGTCGGGCAAGAACCCGATCTCGAAATGACATGAAGATTATTCTAATCTAATTATACATGATTACTTAATTACAATCACCTTAACCGCTTTTGAACAAAACCAAAACAACTTTACTAATTACTAATTGCTACCAAATGAAATTAAAAAAAACGACAGAAAAAATGAAGTATCTATTATGCTTATCTTTTTCTTTTCTAATGTTAGGTACCGTAGCTTTTGCGCAAACAGAAACCCGCAGAATTGCCGGGCAGGTTGTCTCGCAACCTGATGGCAAACCCGTTCAGGGAGCAACCGTATCTGTAAGAAATACCGCGAACATTGTAGCAGCAGATGTAAACGGCAACTTTATCATTTCTGCTGCCAACGGTGCAATACTTCAAATATCAAGTATTGGTTATGTAACAAAAACAATTACGATCACAGCTTCATCAGATCAGCTAAAAATTTCGCTGAATGAAGATGTTGGAAGAACAGAAGATGTGGTAGTAATTGGTTATGGCACCACCCGCCGTAAAGATGTTACCGGTGCCATATCATCCGTTACAGGTGATGAGATTCGCAGGTCGCAGCCAACCACCATTGACCAGGCACTGCAGGGTAAAGTGGCCGGCGTGGTGGTTCAGCAAACTTCCGGTCAGCCAGGCGGCGGTGCATCTGTACAAATCCGCGGGGTATCTTCTTTTGGCAATGCGCAACCATTGTATGTTATTGATGGCGTTTTTATTGGTTCTCCGGCTATTAGTGGCAGCGGTACCAATCCGTTGTCAAGCATTAACCCTGCAGAAATATTATCTATTGATGTATTGAAAGATGCCTCTGCAACTGCTATTTACGGTCAGGCCGGTAGTAATGGTGTAGTAATCATTACCACTAAACGTGGCCAGGTGGGCCCGCCAAAAATTACGTATGATGGGTATGCCGGCAGCCAAAGCCTGCCAAGCCACTACGATGTAATGAATCTGCGGGATTATGCTCAATTTATGAATGAAAAAAGTGGTATTATCGGGTACGATTATCGTCCGCAGTTTGCCAATCCCAAGTATTTAGGAGAGGGTACAAACTGGCAGGATGTATTGTTTCGTAATGCACCCATGCAAAGCCATTCTATTGGTATCAGCGGCGGAGATGCAAGAACACAATATTTTTTTTCAGGCTCTTATTTTTCGCAGGAAGGTATTGCATTGGGTTCCAATTTCAGGCGGTTATCGGTTCGGCTGAATCTGGACAATAAAACCACTAACTGGCTGAAAATAGGTACCAGTTTACAGTTGGCAAACGTAAAAGAAAAAGTAAACAGCACCAATTCCAACGTCATACAAACAGCATTGATACAAACACCGGATGTGGCTGCACAAAGCCCTAATGGTTCCTACCCGGGAAATGATCCTAATATTTATGGCGCTGCCGCTGCTAACCCATTTGCTGTTGCACAAATAATTAAGGACAATAAAAAACGCTACCAGATTTTTGGGAACATATATGCAGAAATATATTTTGGTAAACACCTGACGTTGCGCAATGAGGTATCCGGTGATTTTGATTTTGGCGTACAGGATCAGTTTACACCTACTTACCAGTTCGGATCACAGGCACCTAACCGGATCAATGCAGCTACGTACACCAATAATCAAAGTTCTAATCTGTTGGCAAGAAGCTACCTTACGTATAATAATCGTTTCAATAAGATTTCGGTCACTGGTTTGTTGGGCCACGAAGCAGGCTTGCGCAGCTACGAAAATGTGTTTGCAAGAAGAACGGGTTTTGCTTCCAACAACGTAAACACCATCAACGCAGGTACTGCTGCAACTGCCACAAACGGAGGTGATAAGGGCAGTACTGCACAGGAATCATACTTCGGACGTATTAATTTGGGGTACAATGATAAGTACCTGCTCACGTTAAATGCACGTGATGACGGATCGTCCAATTTCAGAGCCGGCAACCGATGGGTAATTACTTATTCAGGCGCCTTTGCCTGGAACATCGGCAACGAGGACTTTGTGAAAAAGCTTAACTTCTTCAACGATCTAAAGCTACGGTTGGGTTACGGGTTGGTTAATAATCAAAATATAAGGGCTGGCGCTTATTTGTCTACGCTCAATACCGTTTCAACTGGTTTAACAGGCAATTCGGCACAGCAGGCAACGAATGTCCCCAATCCGGATGCAAAATGGGAAACCAGTAAATCGTCTAACATTGGTCTCGATGGAAGTATTTTAAAAAGCAGGATTCAGTTCTCTGTTGATTTGTATGAACGCAAAACCAATAACTTTCTGCTGAGTACCATTTTACCAAATTACTCAGGTACCGTTCCTGCAAACGGATACTCACCGGGCGCTTTATTATCTCCTTACAAAAACATTGGCTCAGTGGAAAATAAGGGTTATGATATAAGTGTGACTACGATTAATTTCCAGAGCAGAAAGGCAAATGGTTTCAATTGGAGAAGCACCTTTATCCTGTCACATAACGTTAATAAAATTATATCTTTGAACTCTGATAATGATTTTATTCAAAATGGCGTTGCACGGTCGGCAGTTGGCCACTCCCTCGCTGAATTTTATGGTTATCAAACCCTGGGAATATTTACAAATGCAGGAGATTTTAAAACACATGCTGCCATACCTGTTAATTCAGCAACGGGCGTACCGCTGCCAATTACGCCGGGTTCAGGTGGTATTTGGGTAGGCGATATCATTTTTAAAGATGTAAATGGTGATGGAAAAATTACCGAACAGGATCAAACCTTTTTAGGAAACCCAAAACCAAAATACCAGTTAGGATTTAATAACAACTTCTCTTACAAAAATTTCGATCTGACCGTTTTCTTTAGTGGCAGCTTTGGCAATAAAGTGTATAACCAGCTTAATGTTTCCGGCACCAACCCTAATCAAAACTTTGGCTATTTTAAAAGTGTTTTGAACTATGCTAAAATCGGGTACACCAATCCATCTGGTTCCACAACGGATATCAATAACGCTTATATTATCAATCCTTCAACACATATTGTAAGAATAAGCCAGGCGGGTGGTAATGATAACCAGCGCTTTTCTGACCGATATGTAGAAGATGGGTCTTTTGCACGGTGTAAAACAATTGCCATTGGTTACACCTTTCGCCAAAACCTCCTGACAAAAGCACATTTAGGCTCCTTACGGGTTTATGCCAATGTGAGCAATGCATTTCTCATTACCAACTACTCCGGTTTTGATCCCGAAATCAGTTCCTACGATCCCACATTAGCCGGCGTGGACAACGGGTATTACCCTCAATCAAGAGTATTTACATTCGGTGCAAGCCTGTCTTTAAATAAATAAAAAATGAAATCTATCAATAAATTATTAATCGCTGTTTTTTCATTAGTTACGCTTATAGCAAGCTGTAAAAAAGATTTTTTGGACCGTCCGCCACAGTCTCAGATTGCCAGTACCAACTTTTACAAATCAACTGCGGAATTAAGACTGGCGACTGCTTCTTTATACGGTGGCTCCATATGGTTCGACTGGCAGTATTTCCCTATACTTGGTATCGGCGATGTACTGAGTGGTAACATACTACAGCCCTATAACGCAAACCTGGTGCAGTTAACTACTTTCTCCATTACCGGTGGTAACGAATATATAGCCACCAGCTGGCGTGGTATGTACAAAATTGTAGCACATGCCAATACCAATATCAAAGCAATTAACGGAAATGCATCCGATACCATCTCCAGAAAAGATGTGAATGCAGCTTTAGGCGAATTGCGGTTTATGCGGGCCACCGCTTACTTCCAATTGGTACAGATGTTTGGTGCAGTACCTATTATTGAAGACAATACAAAACTGATTGATTCCTCCTTATTACGCAGGAATAAGATTGAAGATGTTTACCGGTTTATTGTTGAAGATTTAACGTACGCCTCACAGGTATTGCCGGTAACAGATGTGGCAGGCCGGTTAACGAAATGGTCAGCTATGGGCATGTTGTCAAAAGTGTATTTAACACGTGCCGGCTTAAACCAAAACATCACAAGGAACCAGGCATATCTGGATAGTGCGAAAACGTACGCCGGCGCCGTATGCAACAATAGCGGTTTAACCCTTTTACCAAATTACTACAATCTTTTCCGTAGCCAGTTTAATGATAATGTGGAATCGTTATTTGCACTGCAATGGACGGTAGGCGTTGGCTATGGTAACAGCAACGGAATACAAACACAATTTGCACCAAGCGGCGATATTGTTTCAGGCGGTGGTTATGGCGGTGCTATTGGCCCAACGTATGATTTGTTCCGGCTTTACAGCAATAGAGATACCGTAAGGCGTAAGGCAACCTTTATGCTGATGGGCGATTATTATCCCGAATTAAATGCTGCCGGTGGCGGCTATCGGGTGACAAATAATGCTAATATAAAAAAACATATTATTGGTACTGCTGCTGATAATAATGCACCCACAATGGGAGCGTTTGAATCCAATCAGCACAATGCTTTATTGCGCCTGGCAGATGTGTATTTAATTTATGCAGAAGCTATTAAAGGAAACAGCACAACCACATCCGATCCACAGGCATTGCTCTACTTCAACAAGGTAAGAACAAGGGCCGGCGTAGATTCGGTAACCAGCATCAACGACAGTACTTTAATGAGCGAAAGACGCATAGAGCTTGCATTTGAAGGGCAGTATTGGTTTGACCTGGTAAGGCTTTCCTACTACAATCCGCAAAAAGCGGTAAGCATGCTAAATGCCCAGCAAAGGGTACAATTTGTGTACAATGCCACTACTAAAATCGCAACGCCCAACGTTCAAAATATAACAATCACACCAGCAACTCCCGGCACATTTACATTACCGCTTCCAACCAACGAAATAACGGCTGATCCCAGGTTGTTAGATCCGCCGGTTGCTTACTATTAATAATTTACCCATAAAACAGCATCATGAAAAATATAATAAGTTTATGTAAGCATTACCTGTTGCCAGCTTTGTTTATTTGTGTAATTGCATTTGCAACCAGTTGCACAAAAGATTCATCCGGTACTGGTGCACCCGTTATAACAGGATTGCGTACTAACCGGCTCCTACAGCCAGGAAGTATTACAGTAGATTCAATGATAACCAGCGTTGGCCCCGGCGCATGGGTAACTATCTTAGGCAAAAATTTAAGAGGCGCTACACAAATATTCTTCAACGGAGTGGCCGCATCTTTTAATGAAGGTTTGTTTTCCGATACAAGTGCAGTAGTTCAGGTGCCGGTGGTTATTCCCTTCCCATCTATACCGGCAGCGCAACAAAACACCATCCGTTATGTAACCACCCATGGGGAAACTACCTTCACATTCCCGATTAATGCACCGGCACCAACCATATCATCCGTATCGAATGAGTATGCAAGGCCAGGGCAGGTGCTAACCATATATGGCAATAATCTTTTCTTTATTGATAAAGTAACATTTCCCGGAAATATTGATGTAACGACGCTGTTATCCAGTGCTACAGATGGGACTAACATTACTATTACTGTTCCGGCTAACTTAACCACAGGCGGTGTATTAAAAGTTACCAACCGGTATGGCGTTGGTACTTCGGTCTTATTGTTCAACGATTTTACAACGGGTATGCTTGCCAATTTTGAGGATGGCAGCCCCTACTTCGGCTGGCAATATTTCGCGGGTACTAAAACAAATGATGCTACGCTTTATCCCAATAACACAGGTAATTATATCCGCTTAAACCCGGGCACAGTCGGAGCCAATGATTTTGCCTGGTACAACGGTGGACGGGCTGTATTGGTAACTACCCAACAATGGTTGCCAACTGCCAGCCTTACTGATACATTGGATAAGTATGCGTTGAAGTTTAATATGTATGTAAAAAATACATGGACAACAGGTACATTATTAATTCGTAATGAAGGTAATTGGACTTATACCTATCGTTATGAACCCTGGAAAAACACAACTGGTGGATTCAAAACAGATGGCTGGATTACCGTAACCGTACCACTAAACCTGTTTAAAGGAAAATCAGCTACGGGTGTTAATGGTGATGGAGCAGGTGTACCAAGTTTAGCTGCTTTATTGGGTAATGGCCAGCGGGAAGTTGGGATTATGCTGATTAATGATGGAACAACACCCATTACAAATTTTGACGCAGCGTTTGATAATGTACGCATTGCCAGGTTGAGATAATGATAGTGACTGATAAGTAGGAGAGTATAGTTAAATGACGTAATACACCGGTCATTGCGAGATCGGGTTCCTGCCCGACGAAGCAAACTCCCTGAATGTGTTGGAGATTGCCACGGGCATCCACCGCGGCGGACGCAATGACCATAAGATTAAGCCAATGTAAATGTGCATGACTTTTTAATAGTAAAAATAATTATATTAAAAGTATAGGCTGGTAAAGAAACGTTTAAAAACTTAGCAGGAACGAATACATAAAGAAATAAAAATTGGCTTTTATGATGAGAATTATACGCAAGAATGTTGTGCCGGCTTTTTTGTTTTGCTTATTGTATGTTGGTGTAATTGCCCAAACTTCCACGGCCTACAGTTGGAAAAATGTAGCGATTGGCGGAGGCGGTTTTGTTACAGGCATTATTACCAGTAAAGAACAGTCGGGTTTAATGTATGCACGAACAGATGTAGGCGGAGCTTATCGTTGGGACGTGACTAATAGCACCTGGATTCCACTAATGGATTGGGCATCGGAAAACCAGCAGGGAATGTTTGGAACCGAATCAATTGCTATTGATCCGCAAAGCCCGAATATTGTTTATATGTCTGCCGGAATATCTTATTTCAACAGCGGCAGAAGCTATATTCTCCGGTCAACAGATTATGGCGCAAATTTTACAATTACCGAAGTTACTTCGCAATTTAAAATACATGGCAATGGCATGGGCAGGCAAGATGGTGAACGCCTGCAGGTGGACCCCAACAATAGTGCTATTCTTTATTGCGGCACCCGCTCGAACGGACTTTGGAAAAGTGCGGATGCCGGCGCCACCTGGACACGTTTAAACAGCCTGGACATAACTACCACAACTAATCAAAATGGCGTTTGCTTCGTCATTCCTGATAAAACAAGTGTAGCAGGCGGAGCTACCCAGCGAATATTTGCAGGCATTTCAAGACCAGGGAACGATCAGAATTTTTATAAAAGCGAGGATGCCGGCGCCACCTTTACTGCTGTTATCAACCCAAGCCTGGCCGCCGGGCAAATGCCGCAGCGGGCAGTATTATCAGGAGACGGTAACCTCATTATCACCTATGGAAATGGCGGCGGACCTTACGGTACGACTTATGGAACAATCGCTGAACCTTTTGACCAGGGACAGATCTGGAAATACAACATTGCAGCAGGTGCCTGGACCAACATCACACCCACTGGTTATAATAAGGCTTTCGGAGGCATTAGTGTTGATCCGAATAACCCGCAGCGCATGGTAGCTTCTACTATAAATGTTTATAACCTGCAGTATAGTAATGCGTATGGCGACCGTTTGTTTTACAGCACCAATGGTGGCGCAAACTGGACGGATATCGTAGCCTCCCGGGGATTTGTGTTGGATCCGAACGGCGTAAGCTGGATAACCGGGCAGGCTATACATTGGGCAGGCTCTATTGAGTTTGATCCATCAAATACCAACAGGGTGCTGGTTACATCGGGCAATGGCATATTTGTAAATGAAAATATTGCTACTTCCAATGTCTGGAAATTTAATGTAAAAGGATTTGAAGAAACAGTGGCACAGAACCTTGTCAGCATTCCGAACGGCCCTGTTATTTCCGTGATTGGGGATTACGATGGTTTCCGCCATACAGATGTTTCGCAATATGCACCTATTCATAATCCTAAAATCGGTACCACAACCGGATTGGATTATGCAACACTTAATACCAGCAAATTGGTAAGGGTGGGCAGTTCCATGTATTACTCAAATGACATGGGCGTTACCTGGACAAAAACGACTGTGATAAATGGCAGCAGCGGCCAGGTTGCATTATCAGCTAACGGGAATGTAATACTGCATAGCCCCGGCAGCGGCTCTACCACCTATCGGTCAGCAGATAACGGAACTACCTGGACAACGGTAACGGGATTAAACGTTGGTACGGCAAGGCCTGTTGCCGACCCTGTCAATTCAAACAAGTTTTATGCATATGCTACCAATGGAACGGTGATGGTTAGTAATGATGGAGGTGTTTCGTTTACTGCAGGCGGAAGCACAGGTACAGGAGGTTCAAAAATTATACGTACCGTACCCGGAAGAGAAGGACATCTTTGGGTTCCATTGACCGGTAATGGATTATACCGTTCAATAAATTCGGGAACAAGTTTTACAAAAATTAGTACGGTTACCACCTGCACTGCAGTAGGTATCGGCAAAGCAGCACCGGCAGGCACGTATGAAACTATTTATATATGGGGTACTGTAAATAATGTGTTGGGTATTCATCGCTCTACAGACGAAGGTGCTACCTGGGTACGGGTAAATGATGAGGCACATGAATATGGCGGCCCTGCAAACGGGCAGTTTGTGGTAGGTGACATGAATGTATACGGCAGAGTATATATGAGTACGGCAGGCAGGGGCATTGTTTACGGAGATTCTTCAACCAATTTGCCTGTTACGTTTACCGGTATCCATGTTCAGCTACTTAATAAAGGAAATGCGGTTTACGCAAGGCTTGTCTGGAAAACCGCCACTGAAACAAATAACAATCATTTTGACATTGAAAGAAGTTTTAACGGTACAGACTGGCATAAAATAACGGTTATTGCTTCTAAAGCAACCAATGGTAACAGCAACAACCTGCTTTCCTACGATGTTGATGATGAGGTAACCATTTTCTCCGGCCATATATACTACCGGGTAAAACAGGTTGATGCAGACGGAAGGTCTAAATACAGTAGTATTGTTAGTGTTAATAAAGTTGGTGGTAATAATAGCTATGTAAGTGTTTATCCAAACCCAGTAATAAAAGCCGGATTCAAAGTAAGGTTGCTATCAGTAAAAGAGGATATGGTAAGCGTAAAAATCATAAATATGTTAGGAAGCACTGTTTATACTGGTAAACAAAATAAGATAGTGGCAGGAGAAAACGTATTATTGGTAAATGATGTTGCAGGGCTTGCTTCAGGTATGTATCTGATTCAGATATTTAACAGCACCAATCAATTAATCAGCACTTCACCATTCACTAAATAATCAATTTCAATAACAAAACATATGAAATTATTTTACCGGTTATTTATTAAAGTATTAAAGGCAAAACCATTTACCTTGATTTTGATGGCCTGTACCGCAACAGCGAAATATGGATTAACGGGTAGTCGTTAGTGGTTGATAATACCTGTTCCCGATACCGGCTTTAGAAACAGATAAAACGCCGGCTTCAATACAGAATCCAGGTTAATATTGAGTATTAAATTATAAAAGAGGATTTCTTTTAGTTCGGGAATCGCTGAGCATGTCCGCAGTTATTCATACTTTGTATGCAATGGATTGCGGACTTTTTTACTACCTATATTTGAGAACCTAAGCTTGATGAGAGCATACCAGCTAATGCAATAATAGTTGGTAACAGGAATTCATTTTAAATAGAAAGCTTGTGAAAAAATTCCTCTTGTTAGTTGCCCTTACTATTTACATCCAGGCATTTGCCCAGGTGCCTTTATTGACCAATGTTCCGGGCCGTGCTACCATTAGCCTCAATGGCAAATGGCAGTACATCATGGATCCCTACGAAACCGGCTTTTACGATTACCGGTACCAGGAGCGGAACGTAAGTGATCCCGACGGCTTCTGGAACAGCGATGTACCAGCCAACAAAACCGATCGCAAGGAGTTTGGCTTCAGCGATAAATACATATTGAAAGTACCCGGCGACTGGAACTCGCAGGAAGCAAAATTCCTGTATTACGAAGGCACGGTGTGGTATAAAAAATCATTTGATTTTACACCTGTTGGTAAGGACAAAAAAGTGTATTTGTACTTTGGGGCAGCTAATTACAAAACCGATGTGTACCTGAACCAAAAAAAACTGGGTGCACACAAGGGTGGCTTTACACCCTTCAATTTTGAAATACCAGATACCCTGCTGAAACCTGCCGGGAACCTGCTGGTAGTAAAAGTAGATAACAAACGCTTTGTCGATGAAATACCAACGCTGAATACCGATTGGTGGAATTATGGCGGCCTTACCCGTGATGTGCAATTAGTGATTACACCGCAAACTTTCATCCAGGATTATTCGGTTCAATTAGCCAGATCATCGCTTACATCGGCCCAAAAAACAATCGAAGGATGGATTAAGCTGAACGCAACAGCGAATGAAACAGTAACAGTAGCCATTCCTGAATTAAACCTCCGGAAAGAAGTGACGGTAACCGGCGATAGTGCTGCATTCAGTATGGCTGTTCCGCAGTTACAGTTGTGGTCGCCACAAACACCAAAATTGTACGATGTCGTCATTACTTCGAAAAGTGATCAGCTAAAGGATAAAATAGGATTTAGAGTAATAGAAGTAAAAGGGCCGCAATTATTGCTGAATGGAAAGCCGTTGTTTCTACGGGGAATTTGCCAGCACGAAGAAATTGCATCTGAAGGAAGGCGGGCTAACAGCAAGGCAGATGCTATTAAAATATTTAAACAGGTAAAGGAATTAAATGCCAATATGGTGCGGCTGGCACATTATCCGCACAACGAAAATATGACCCGTACAGCCGACTCAATGGGCGTATTAATCTGGAGCGAAATACCGGTGTACTGGACCATTGATTTTGGGAACAAAGCAGTACTGGCAAAAGCAAAAGGGCAGTTGCACGAAATGATTACCCGTGACCGTAACCGGGCCAGCATCATCATTTGGAGCGTAGGTAACGAAACGCCGGTAAATGAAGCACGAACCGCTTTTATGAGCGAACTGGTACGTACCGCAAAAGAATGGGATGCCACCCGGCTGGTATCGGCAGCACTGGAAAACCATATGGATAATGGTATATCTGTAATTGACGATCCGCTGGGACAATACACGGATATAATATCGGCAAATGAATATATTGGCTGGTACGGTGGCCTGCCGCCCAACGCCCGAAATGCCAACTGGCAAATCAAATATAACAAGCCGTTGTTCTTTAGTGAAACCGGTGCCGAAGCCCTTGGTGGTTTTCATGGTGATAGCTTAACAAGATGGAGCGAAGAATACCAGGAATGGTTTTACCGGGAGCAGATAGCCATGATGAAACGGATGCCTGCTAATTTCAGTGGTATGTCGCCTTGGATATTAAATGATTTCCGGTCGCCCCGGCGCAATAACCCCACTTACCAGGAAGGCTGGAATAACAAAGGTTTGTACGACCACAAAGGCAATAAGAAAAAAGCCTTTTATATATTAAAAGCGTATTACGACGAAATGGCCAAGAAAGTACCTTGAGGTGAATAGTGAATGGTGAATCCTGAATGGTAAAAATTGAATCCTGAACAGAAAATTGATGTAACCATGAAATCTTAAATCGAAAAAGTTTTTGGTTGTAAGATAGCAGGAAGCAACAGGTGCCATTCACTAAGAAGTAGCACAAAGGCACCCCTCTCCACCTGTGGAGAGGGGCCGGGGGTGAGGGCCTGACAGGAGCGCTGATTTGCAAATAAAAAAAGCTGATACTGGTAAATAAAATAATAGAAATGAATAATAAAAAATTATATCTGTTGATAGCCATCCTTACGCTTTGGGTCGGTACCGCATTTACCCAACGCACCAGGCTTAATTTCAACAACGATTGGAAATTTACATTAGACACTGCCCAACAATATAACGATCCATCGATATCCGATGCTGCATGGCGCACACTAAACCTGCCACACGACTGGAGCATTGAAGGGACTTTTAACAAGAATAACCCGGCGGGCTTCAACGGCGGGGCATTGCCCGGTGGCATTGGCTGGTACCGCAAAACATTTACACTTCCTGCCACCGATAAAGGCAAAACCATTTACATTGATTTTGATGGAGTCTATCGCAACAGCGAAATATGGATCAACGGACATTCACTCGGTATCCGGCCCAATGGTTATATATCATTCAGATATGATCTGACACCCTTTCTGAAATACGGCTCCCAAAATATAATTGCCGTTAAGGTTGACAATTTAAAGCAGCCTAATTCCCGGTGGTATAGCGGCTCCGGAATTTACCGGAATGTATGGCTCGTGAAAACGAATACTGTGCATGTGGACCATTGGGGAACATTTGTAACCACACCAAAAGTAAGCAACAGCGAAGCCACGGTAAACATATCAGTAAAAATTGTAAATGATGGCAACGCCAAACAATTAACCTTAGCTACCATTTTGTACAATGCTGCCGGAAAAGCAGTGGCACAGGCATCTGCACCCATCAGTCCGGATGAAAATAAGGAAATAAAGCAAACATTCAATATTACTCAGCCGCAACTGTGGTCGGTTGATAACCCCGTTTTATACAAAGCCGTTTCCCAGGTAAAATCAGGTACACAACTATTGGATTCTTATGAAACTCCCTTTGGCATCCGTTACTTCAATTTCGATGCGGATAAAGGTTTTTCACTCAATGGGAAACCGATGAAGATTTTGGGTGTTTGCGACCATCATGATCTCGGTGCATTGGGCGCAGCCATCAATACCCGGGCATTGGAGCGGCAGTTAGAAATTTTAAAAGCCATGGGCTGTAATGGCATCCGTACTTCTCACAATCCACCTGCCCCTGAGTTACTCGACCTTTGTGATAAAATGGGATTTATTGTAATGGATGAAGCCTTTGACATGTGGGCCAAACAAAAAACACGTTACGATTATCATTTATACTGGAAGGAGTGGCATCAACGGGACCTGGAAGACCAGTTGATGAGAGACCGCAATCATCCGTCGGTTTTTATCTGGAGCGTTGGCAATGAAATTGGCGAACAATACAAAGACAATAAGAACAATGATACATCGGGCCGCGTAATTGCAAGAGAACTGGTAAGCATCGTAAAAGCGCTGGATACATCAAGGCCAATTGTTACGGCCAATAACGATCCAGGCACCGGCAACAATCTCATCCAATCCGGCGCCTTTGAATTAATCGGCTATAACTATCACCACCAGGAATGGGCCTCTTTTCAGCAACGGTGGCCGGGTAAAAAAATGATTGTTACAGAAAGCACTTCGGCACTGGAAACCCGTGGCCAGTACGATCCGCTACCGGTTGACAGCATCCGCCGCTGGCCCAAGCGCTGGGATGTTCCTTTTACAAACCCTGCCGGTGGCTACACCGTTTCTGCTTACGACAATGTAAGTGCGCCCTGGGGCAGTACGCATGAGGAAAGCATTAAAGCATTATTAAAAAACAACCTGGTATCGGGTATGTATATCTGGACGGGTTTTGATTATCTTGGCGAACCAACGCCTTACGAGTGGCCCGCCCGTAGTTCGTATTTCGGCATTATCGACCTGGCCGGATTTCCCAAAGATGTGTATTATTTATACCAAAGCATATTTACCAATAAGCTGGTATTGCATGTACTGCCGCATTGGAATTGGAAACAGGGCGACACTGTTGACGTGGTTGCTTATTACAATAATGCCGATGACGTGGAATTATTTGTAAATAATAAATCGGTTGGCGTACGTAAAAAATCGGGCGATGAACTCCATGTAAAATGGCGGGTGCCTTACGATGCAGGAACGTTAAAAGCAGTCTCCAGGAAAGGAGGCAACATAGTACTCACCAAAGAAATAAAAACGGCTGGTGCACCTGCACGTATTATTTTAAAAGCAGATAGAAATCTGATAAAAGCCGATGGAAATGATTTGTCGTTCATCACTGCTACCATTGTTGACAAAGACGGCATCACCGTACCCACTGCCAATAATTTAATTCAATTCAATAGTAGCGGCGAAGGCTTTATTGCCGGCGTTGACAGCGGCGACCCCATCAGCCACGAATCCTTCAAAGGCAACAGCCACACCGCATTAAACGGATTAGCCCTGGCCATCCTGCAATCAAACGGAAAAAAGGGAATTATCCGGTTAACCGCATCGGCAGAAGGCCTGCAATCATCAAACATCACAATTACAACCAAATAAATAGTTATTAAAACAAGCATTATCTAAGCCAATTAAAATCAGAATCACTACGTTTCGCCCTGAAAAGGCAGCTATACACCAGCATAGTCCGCCGCGGCGGATATGAAACATTGAATGGAAAATAGAAATAATCAATATGAAAAAATACATTCTGTTCGCTGCTCTCTTTGCCGCAGCATTTGCCCACGCTCAAAAATGGGAGGGCCTGGCCCTAACCCCACCCATGGGCTGGAATAGCTGGAACACTTTTCAGGGAAATATCAACGAAAAACTGGTAATGGAAACAGCAGATGCCATGGTATCATCTGGCATGAAGGATGCCGGGTACACCTACCTCGTTTTAGATGATGCATGGATGGCAAAAGAAAGAGACCCCAGGACCGGCGACCTGGTTCCTGACCCGGTGAAGTTTCCACATGGTATGAAAGCCGTATCCGATTATGTACATAGCAAAGGATTGAAATTTGGCCTGTACAATTGTGCCGGAACGCTTACCTGTGCCGGTTACCCTGGCACCCGTGGTTATGAATACCAGGATGCCCGCTTTTATGCATCCGTAGGCGCCGATTATTTAAAGTTCGACTGGTGCAGCAGCAATGGCATCAATGCCCGTGAAGCCTATACCACCATGAGCAAGGCGTTGAAATTAGCTGGCCGCCCCATCCTGTTCAGCCTGTGCGAATGGGGCCAGAACCGCCCCTGGACCTGGGCAGCCCCGGTAGGCCATATCTGGCGTACCACCGGTGATATTACTGCACAGTTTGAGGGTATCAGATCTCAGGGTTCCTGGTCCTCATCCGGCGTAATGAGAATTCTGGAATCGCAGGATACTTTGCGTAAGTACGCAGGCCCCGGCCACTGGAATGATCCTGATATGTTGGAAGTAGGTAACGGCCTTACCGAAAGCGAAAACCGGGCGCATTTTACTATGTGGAGCATGATTGCCGCACCGCTGATTGCCGGCAACGACATCCGTAAAATGACTCCATCCACCAATGCCATCCTTACTAATAAAGAAGTCATTGCCATCAACCAGGATTCGCTCGGCATTCAGGCCATGAAATATACAAAAGCGGATAGCCTGGAAACCTGGATCAAACCCCTGAAAAACGGTGATTGGGTTATTTGTTTTCTCAACCGCAAAACCACTGCACAGCCTGTTAGTTTCGATTGGAGCGCCCAGGTAATCAATGATGATGTAGCTAAGAGAAACCTGGATGCAAAATTAACAACTTACAAACTGCGGGACGTATGGAATAAAAAAGATATGGGAAACACTAAAAAAGCACTACAGGCAATTGTGCCGCCCCGTGATGTGGTACTGCTGCGATTAATCAGGTAAATACGTAACAGCTATTTGGGCGTGTCCCATTGCGCCTGTAGCAGCGTAACGATTCAAGGTTTCATTATAGGCGCAAAGGGCCGGGCTATCACTCCCATCTTTTTGCGAAAACCAGCAAAAAGGATGTCCGCTCTATCCCTCACGCATATGCGACGTTCAATCGAATATTCAATACAAAAGTATCAGGCATTATTAGCAATCATCGTAGGCCCCTAACCCCTAAAGGGGAACCTGAATTGGTTTTGCTAATTGTCATTGAATTTATTGAAAGACAAAGTTTGAAGAACGAGTAGATGATTGAATAATATGAACTACGAATACTTTTTAAATGTCAACTCAGGTTTCCCTTTAGAAATTACGGGCAACCCACACTCAAGTCAGCAATCAAACTGCACCATCCACACTGTTGTATTTTGTATTGGCCTCGAAAGAAATGCGTGAAGAAAATTGCTGCTCCTGCCGTAAAGAAATAAAAAGCTGTTTGAGCCCTTTGGGACTTATAACATCAACACTGTTACGGCGAGTTCTTTTTATTTTATCCGCCGCGGCGGATTGATTTTTTCTTCTTTTTTATCAAGAAAAAAGAAGAAAAGACAAACGCATTTTGGAGCCGTAAAAAGAACGTCAAAGAAATAATTATGAAATATTCCATCAAATTAATAGCCGCCATTATCCTTACCACATATGCAATTACGGTAAATGCCCAAAAGCAATATACCCTTACTACCCCCAACCCCTCTCCGGAAGCTCAGGCATTGTTCAGTTATATCAATGATATGTATGGAAAAAAAATATTATCCGGGCAAATGTGGGCGCCGTGGGGATATGGTGAATTACAATATATTAAAGAGGTAACCGGCAAGCAGCCTGCTATCCGTGGCATGGACTTTATCGACGATAAGGAAAACCTGAATGAAGTGCAGCATGCCATAGATTGGTGGAAAGCCGGCGGCATTCCTACCATTATGTGGCATTGGGGTGCCCCATCGGTAGGACAGGGCTACGAAAACAGCAAAAAGCCCGTTAGCATTGACAGTTGCTTTATAGAAGGGACGCCTCAATACAAAGCATTCTGGAAGGAACTGGAAGACAAAGCAAATCTGCTGGAAAAATTGAGAGATGCTCATGTGCCCGTGTTATGGCGGCCCTTTCATGAACTGAACGGCAACTGGTTTTGGTGGGGTAAACTAGGTCCGGAAAAATTTAAACGTCTGTGGACAACCATGTACGATTATATGGTGAACAAACGTAAACTGAACAACCTCATTTGGGTGCTTTGTTACACCGGAAGTCCTGATGCAGCCTGGTATCCCGGCAAGCAATATGTGGATATTGCCGGTGCTGATACCTACGTCAATAACAACACGCCGCAAAAGAAGATGTATGAAAATGTGAAGAACATTATTGGCAACACTACGCCCATTGCCTTCCACGAATGCGGCGTACCGCCCAACCCCGATAGCTGTAAAGCACAGGGAGCCATGTGGAGCTGGTGGATGGAATGGCACACCGGTCACCTCAAAAAAGTGGATACGGCTTATCTAAAATTTATTTATAACCATGATCTGATCATCACCCTCGACGAGGTTCCCGACATTATGAAAGTGTATGGCAGCGGGAAGAAACAGGCAACAGGAAATAAGAAACAGCAAAAGGGTGAAATGAAGAATTAAATTTGGTGAAATTTTAAAAGTACATCACCAATGAAAGGAATCATTACCAAATACAATGAAGAGGAAGGATATGGATTCATAAAAGATGAAAATGAGGAAAAACGCTTCTTTCATATTTCAAGCGTCAGAGACAAGAATGAATTTTTAAATAATACAGAAAAGTATGAATACAGTGACTGGGATGATAGCATATGTTACGTAGTCAGCTTTAATCCAGGTAAAAATGAAAAGGGATTAAATGCGTCTAACTTGCTATTGACAGAGCAAGTTTTCAACGACAGAACAATTACTGATGTGTTTGATGCAAAAATTATTGATGTCAAATACGATACAGTTTCATTGACAAGAACAGTTTCAGGAATAAAAAAAGGTGCATCAGCCCCATTTGGCGCAACAGTAGGTGGGAATGGAACTTACAGAATAGGCTATCCAGAAGTGCTAAGAGAATTGAACATCTACTTCCGTAGAGTTGATGATATTGGTTGGGGAACGGTAGGTGTTAGAGAAATAGCTTTAAACATCAATCATCGTAGTAAAATAACAGTCAAATTTACTGAGACTCTAAAAACCAAACTTGTCGGAAAAACTATAAAAATTACTCCCCAACGTAACGGTTGGATTTTGACTGACACTTCAGTTTTAGAAATATAAAACCATTCTCCGTTCATCTCCTCCGCCCCGGTTCGTGTCCCCACGAACCGGAATGATCGGACAGCTTGAAAATAAATTGAATTGTGAAATTCACTCCGACACTGTTCATAATTAGCGAACCTCAAAACCTTCAACCATTCCGGTTCGTGTCCCCACGAACCGGGGCGAACCAACAGAAAATAATAAGATGATTAACAAACGGCTCATTCACCTATTAACATTAATAATAACCCTTAATGCCCAAGCCCAATCCGTCACCGTCCGGATTAAATTAAATCAATTAGGCTTTTATCCCAACGGCCCGAAGCTGGCTGTGGTAACCGGTGAAACGGAAGCTACTACCTTTTATATCACTTCCACCAATATCCGGGATACCGTTTTCACCGGCATCCTCAGCGCCGAAAAACAATCTGCCAACTCTGGTACTAAAACCAAAACAGCCGATTTTACCGCTTTGAAACAACAAGGCAGCTTCGTTATTTTAATACCCGGTGTTGGCCATTCCTATGTCTTCCGGATTGGAAATGATGCCAATAAAGAAGTCGCCGTTTCCACCCTCAAAGGTTATTACTATCAGCGTGCCTCTATGCCACTGGAGGAACAGTATGCAGGCAAATGGCATCGCTCTGCCGGCCACCCTGATGATGTTGTTTTCATTCATCCCTCTGCTGCCACCAAAGAGCGGCCCGAAGGCACTATTATTTCCACACCCGGCGGCTGGTACGATGCCGGCGATTACAACAAGTACATTGTCAATTCCGGTATTACCATGGGTACGCTCTTATCCGCCTATGAAGATTTTCCGGATTATTTCAAAACCCTTAATACCAATATTCCCGAAAGCAGCGATGCAGTGCCGGATGTGCTCAATGAAGTTCTCTACAACCTGCGTTGGATGCTAACCATGCAGGACCCGAATGACGGTGGCGTGTACAACAAATGCACCAATGCAAGTTTTGACGGGATGGTAATGCCCGGCGTAACCAAAGCACCCCGCTACGTAGTGCAAAAAGGCACTGCTGCCACCCTTGATTTTGCAGCCGTAGCTGCACAGGCAAGCCGCATTCTCAGCAAGTTCAAAAAACAGTTACCCGGCCTTAGCGACAGTTGTTTGACTGCTGCTCAAAAAGCCTGGGCCTGGGCCATCATCAATCCTGCTTTAGAGTACAATCAAAGCGCTATGAACGCTGCCTTCAAACCTGCCATTATAACTGGTGGTTATGGCGACCGGAATTTTAACGACGAGTGGCTGTGGGCAGCTGCTGAATTATACCTCACTACAAAAGATAAAACGTATAGCGACGTAGTGAACAGGCACATGCAGGATAATGTAAACCTGCCCGGTTGGAGTAATGTAGGCATGCTGGGGTATTACTCCTTCCTGCGGTTAGCAAACGATCTTCCGGCATCAGCAAAAGATAGCCTTGCTAAAATGAAAGCCCGTATTATGACCATTGCTGATGGCTACCTGGAACACGTTCCGGCAAATGCTTTTGGTACCGTCATGGGGCAGTCTGTGAGAGATTTTGGTTGGGGCAGCAATTCCAACGCCGGCAACCAGGGCATTTTATTAATCAAAGCTTACCTGCTCAGCGGCGATAAAAAGTATGTGGACTATGCACTTGCCAATTTAGATTATATGCTGGGCCGCAACGCTACCGGCTATTGTTTTGTAACCGGCATTGGCAGCAGATCGCCCATGTTTCCGCACCACCGCCAATCCACCGGCGATAGCATAACAGACCCCGTACCCGGCTTATTAGCGGGCGGCCCCAACCCCGGCAAACAGGATGGCTGCAAATACGAATTTTCCGAACCCGAAACAACTTACTCCGATACCGATTGCTCTTACGCTTCAAACGAAATAGCCATTAACTGGAATGCTCCTATTGTATATCTGGCCAATGCCATCGAAGCTTTAAAGGATAAGGTAGGGTATACAGCAGGTAAGTAACACAGAATAGAAAAGGAACAGGCAATTGACAACAGGCAATTGGCAATTTAGAACAAGAAAAGAAGAAATAAATCAAGTAGCAATAAATCAAGTAACAAGAAATACAAATTAGCATAATCCAAAAAGTGAATACAACAGAAGCAAAGATGCCAGCTAAAAACAAAATTCGAATTGGGAAATTTACAAGTTCGAATAGCATGAATTGGCCTCGAAAGAAAAGCGTTAAGAAAATGATGAGTCAGGCCGTTAAAAACGCAAAGGCTGTCCGAGCCCGTCGTAACCTGCATCCACATGAAGTACGAAGCGAGTTCCTTTGCGTTTAGGCCTGACTCATCATTTTTAGCTTTTATTTCGGAGCCTTGAATTTTCTTTGATTACTTTCTTTTTTTCAAGAAAAAAAAAGTGATAATAATAAATGGCAAGCTTATAAATTATTACTCATAAATATCAAATCGTTCAAATGAAATCAATAAAAATAAGTTTATTTCTACTCCTGTTCTCAACAACAGTCATTTCCCAAAAGTCCAAAACCTACACCGTCACCTCTCCCGACGGGGCCATTACTATCAGTATCGAAGCCGGCGATAAACTGCAATGGAATGTCAAACACAGCGGGCAGCAAATCATAGCTCCGTCACCGATCTCCCTACAAGTAGCAGGCGGCGAAAATCTCGGCCCCAAAGCCACCATTACCTCGGCAAAGCCCGAAACAGTAAACACCACGTTCAACGCTATCAGTTATAAAAAGAAAATTATTACCGATAATTACAACCAGCTAACGCTGAATTGCAAAGGCGACTACGGTATTATTTTCCGTGCCTATAATGACGGCGTAGCCTACCGCTTTTTTACCAAAAAAGCGGGGCCGATTAACGTGCTGAACGAAGAAGCTATTTTCAACTTCGACCAGGACTACGATTGCCTGCTGCCCTATGTACGGGACTTCCGTGGCAAAGAACAATATGTGCAATCGTTTGAAGCCCTTTATACCAGCCAGAAACTATCGCAGGTATATAAAGACACCATTGCATTTCTGCCGATGATGGTAGATGTGGGCAACGGTAAAAAAGCCGTTATCCTCGATGCCGATTTGGAAGAATACCCTGGCATGTACCTGAAAGGTGCCGCCACCGGCAATGGCCTCAGCGCTGAATTTGCACCCTATGCACTCGAAGAAAAGCAAGGTGGCTATAATAAGCTCAACGAAATGGTGACTAAACGTGCCGAATATATTGCCAAAGTGCAGGGAACCCGCAGCTTTCCCTGGCGGGCTGTTATTATCAGCGCAAAGGACGCCGACCTGCTCAACAGCGATATGGTGCAAAAGCTGGCATCGCCATCCCGCCTTACCGATGTATCGTGGGTAAAACCCGGCAAAGTGGCCTGGGACTGGTGGAACGACTGGAACATTAGTCATGTCGATTTCAGGGCTGGCATTAATACGCCCACTTACAAATACTATATTGATTTTGCCGCAGCCAGCCACATTGAATACGTGGTTTTGGACGAAGGCTGGAGTAATAACATCGACCTCATGCAACTGGATCCCCAGATTAATTTACAGGAGTTGATTGACTACGGCAAACAAAAAAACGTAGGCCTTATCCTGTGGGCAAGCTGGAGTGCCATTACCGAAAAAGGCGACCAGGCATTTGCCAGATATTCCGCCATGGGGGTCAAAGGGTTTAAGATTGACTTTATGGACCGGGACGATCAGAAGCTCGTGTCTGACTTGTACCGGGTCACCCAAAAAGCCGCTGATTATAAGTTGGTGGTTGATTATCACGGTATGTACAAGCCCACCGGTTTGCAGCGCACCTTTCCTAATATTTTAAATTTTGAAGGAGTAAAAGGGATGGAAAATAATAAGTGGACGCCCAATGACGATGTGCCCCGGTACGACGTTACGATTCCCTTTATCCGTATGGTAGCCGGCCCCATGGACTATACGCCCGGTGCGATGCGCAATGCCACCAAAAGTTATTTCCGGCCCAACAATTCCCTGCCCATGAGCCAGGGCACCCGCAGCCATCAGTTGGCAATGTACGTTGTGTTTGAGGCGCCGCTGGAAATGCTGGCTGACAACCCGACTGCTTACATCAAAGAGCCGGAAAGCACTGCTTTTATTACAAAAGTGCCCACCACATTTGACGAAACCGTAGCACTCAGTGGCAAAGTAGGCGAGCAGGTAGCCATTGCACGTAAGCGGGGCGATACCTGGTACGTAGGCGCCATGACCAACTGGACCGAAAGAGATATGGAACTGGATTTCTCTTTCCTCGGCGCCGGCAATTATGAAGCTGAAGTGTTTAAAGACGGCATCAATGCCGACCGGGACGCCACCGATTATAAACGGGAAATCATTAAACTAACCGCCAATCAAAAACTCAGCATTCACATGGCGCCCGGCGGTGGCTGGGCAGCCCGTATTTACCCGGCCAGATAACACCCAACAGCCTTTGGGCGTGTCCCATTGCGCCTGCTACATGATAAAAATTTTATATTTCATCAGTGGCGCAAAGGGCCGGGCTATCACTCCCATCTTTTTTGGCAAAAAGACAGGCCAAAAAAGGATGTCCGCTCTATCCCTCACGCACATGCACTAGCATTAGCCATAGATGTACAAAAAACCGAACATGTTGCAATTTGACAGCTTTAAAGTACCAATGATTAAAACTCGGAGAAGCAAAGTCGCACAGAGGAAGGATGGGCTACAGGAAAAGGATAGGCATGATTTGCAGGCTTTCGGTGGCCCATAAAATTGAACACACTCAGATAGTACAGTAGGAAATCAAACAATTCACAAACGGGCCAGCGAAATAGGCCTGCATTTCAAATGGCTATCCGGTCCTGCCCAACACGAACAACAAAAAGAATGAATCTACGGGCGGTCCGCCACGGCGGAAGCCCGTCCTTGAATTTTCTTTGGTTACTTTTTTTTTTCAAGAAAAAGAAAGTGACAATCAATACCATCACGAAGCCCACATTAAATCACGAAAAAAGAAGCCTTTTTACCATATGAAACCAAACATCTTATTCCTGTTGCTTCTGCTACAGGCAACAGTCAATAAATCGGCAGCCCAGGCTACTGTCATCCAATACCTCTCCGGCACAGACAAAGACCATACGGTACCATGGGATTTCATGGTGAACAATGGCCGCAACAGCGGCAAGTGGAGCACCATACCCGTGCCTTCGTGTTGGGAAATGCAGGGCTTTGGTACGTACAGCTATTACCAGGATGTACCCAACGTTAATGAAACCGGCATGTACAAATATAATTTCACCATCGCACCTTCGCAAAAAGATAAAAAAATCTTTATTGTATTTGATGCATCCATGACGGAGACGGAAGTAAAAATTAACAGCCAATCTGCAGGCCCTGTGCACCTCGGCGGCTTCTATCAGTTCAGGTACGATATTACCAATCTGATAAAATTCGGCAGCCCCAACCTGCTGGAAGTAACCGTTACTAAAAAATCAACTAATAATTCTATTAACCGGGCCGAACGGCAGGCGGACTTCTGGTTATTCGGTGGCATCTTCCGCCCTGTGTACCTCGAAATGGTTCCTCAAACATTCATTGAAAGAGTAGCCATAAATGCACAGGCAAGCGGTGATTTTAATATGCAGGTTTTTACTAATGCCACAGATGGCCAAACGGTAGAAGCACAGGTGTTCGATCTAAAAGGAGCAGCTATTGACAAGCCATTTCAATTAGCAAAAGGCGATAGTATGTTGCGGCACCACTTTACCGGTATTAAACTCTGGAACTCGGAGCAGCCTAACCTGTACAACGTGGTCGTTTCTATAAAAGAGGGTGCTAAAACGATTCACACGATCAGGCAACGTTTTGGCTTTCGTACGGCTGAGTTGCGTAGAGAGGATGGTTTTTACGTAAACGGTAAAAAAGTAATATTTAAAGGGGTATGCCGCCACAGCGAATGGCCCGAAAGCGGACGAACACTCAGCCGTAGCGTTCACCTGATGGATATTGCTACCATCAAAGGCATGAACATGAACGCCGTTCGCATGAGCCACTACCCACCCGATAAGGAATTTTTAGACCTGTGCGATAGTCTTGGGTTATTTGTGCTGGACGAACTGACTGGCTGGCAAAAAGCATACGATACGGTTACTGCCCATAGGCTGGTGAAAGAGTTAATTGTACGGGATGTAAACCATCCAAGCATTGTGATTTGGGATAATGGCAACGAAGGCGGCTGGAACCGCAGCGTAGACAACGATTACGATTTATACGATCCGCAAAAGCGCCATGTCATTCACCCATGGGAACGGTTTGACGGCACTAACACTAAGCATTACCCCGAATATAAATATGTTCAAAACGAAGTAGCCAATGCAAAAGAAGTTTTCTTTCCAACCGAATTCATGCACGGTTTGTATGATGGCGGCCATGGCGCCGCATTGGAAGATTTCTGGAACTTAATGATGACACATCCACATGCAGCCGGCGGTTTTTTGTGGAGCCTGCATGATGAAGGCGTGGTTCGCCAGGACAGGCACGATAGTATTGATGTGGCCGGCAACGCAGCACCCGACGGCATTGTAGGCCCGCACCGGGAACGGGAAGGCAGCTATTACACCATCAAAGAATTGTGGAGCCCGGTGTACATTGAAACAACCAATATGGCTTCTAATTTCAAGGGCAGTATTTCTGTTGAAAACCGTTACCTGTATACAAATTTAAACCAGGTAAAATTTGAATGGAAGCTGGTAAATTTTCCAACCGCAACGGATAAAACCACCGCACTGAAATTTGTACAAAAAGGAACGATGACAGGCCCGTCCGTACTGCCCGGCGTAAAAGGCACCCTTACCATTCCAATGCCTGCGCCTGCAAATGCAGATGCATTGTACCTGGCTGCCTACGATGCAAAAGGCGATACCATCTGCACCTGGAGTTGGACATTACAACCAAATAAAAACCGTATCAACAATGAGAGTCGCCTGCATTCCGGGAATTATATAACTGCTAAAATGAATGGTCAATCTTTTAGTATCCTTTGTGATAGTATCACCTACTTCTTTAATATGACGACCGGATATCTTGACAAAGTGGGTAAAGCGGGCAAAAATATTGACATAAGCAATGGTCCGGCCATAGCCGGTAATCATCTGCTTTTACATTCTTTCCTTCATCATGAAGAAAAAGACAAATACATTGTTGAACCAACTTATGAGGGCGATAGCTTACAAGTGAAATGGACGTTTAAAACAGGTAAAATGCCAAAGCTGGAATATAGCTATCTCACAAAAGATACAGCCGACTTCATGGGCATCACTTTCAACTACCCTGAAGAAAAAATTACCGGTGTAAAATATTTGGGCAGGGGGCCTTACCGGGTTTGGAAGAACCGGCTAAAAGGCCAGCAGTTAGGCGTTTGGCAAAAAGCATACAATAACACCATCACCGGTGATAACTGGGTTTATCCGGAGTTTAAAGGCTATTTTTCGGAAGTGAGCTGGCTGCAGTTGCAAACAACCGAAGGCAACTTCACCGTGTATACAGGTACTCCGGACATTTATTTACAAATGCTAAAGCCTGAAAAACCAAAAGCCGCTACCAACAACAATACCAGCCCTCCATTTCCGGATGGCAGTATTGGTTTTATGCATGCTATTCCGGCCATTGGCACCAAGTTCAACCGGCCGGAAGTTATGGGCCCGCAAAGCCAGAGAAATTTCAGACAGGGCAGTGTGCCGCTGACAGGCGTATTATATTTTGATTTCAGGTAATGGAAGGAATGCTGCTTTACATCCTACGTTTATGTGTTTGTAGATAATAAAAATTGTACAAATGTATTTGCCCCGAAGGGCCTACCTGTTTGTAGTAGCTAATCAGGCATATACAATTGTATTCTGCCCGGAGGGGCTATCTGTTTGTAGTAGCTAATCAGGCGTATACAATTGTATTCTGCCCCGGAGGGGCTATCTGTTTGTAAAAATTAAGATTGAGGTCAACACCTGTATTTTGCCCCGGAGGGGCTACCTGTTTGTAATACAGATACAAAAATAATTAAGTGTTTAATAAAATCTATACTATCTTATTTAGCCCTACCAAACATAAAAAGATAAAAATGGCAAATACGTATACGCAATTACATATCCACTTTGTATTAACTGTAAAATACAGAGCAGCCGTTATCCAAGACGAGTGGCAGAAGAACTACATAAATACATTACCTGCCTAGTTTTCCACTGTATTTCAAAATAGTACGATTGCTTATGCCTGTTCATTTTCTGAGAAGTATTACAGTTTTTCATTTGCTGCTTTATTGTAGCCTTGCCCATGCACAGGTGCAGCCGCTTATCAACGAACCAGTGGACATCAGCCCCGGGTTCCGCAACTTCGCCAACACCTATTTTTTGGCCGATAGTTTGGCTGGCTTCAATACGGCAGCCGTTTCCGGCAACATTAAATTCAACCGCAGCCGCTATTCCCGCCGGCTTGCTTTCGATAATGAAATGGCATTTCTGCTGCCCGACAGCGGCTTTGTTTTCCCAACCGGTGAGTACCCGGTCAATCCTGTCCTTCCGTTTTCCATTCAGTTCGTTTCGCCCAGGGCCCTGCGCCTGCGGGTAAAAACGGCTACCAACATGAAGGAGGAAGCAGACAGCCTGATGCTGGTAAAAGAACCCGCCACCGACAATAGCGCCTGGAAATACCAGAAGATAAAAGGAGGTCATCAATACATCAGCAGCGCAGGTTCGGTTACGATTACGGAATATCCCTGGCATATCGAAGTGCGCAATGCCGCCGGAAAACTGCTCACCTCTACTTTCCATGTCAGGGACAACGACGCCACCTTTACCCCGGTCGTTCCGTTTTCCTATATGCAACGATCTGCTGATAATTCCAAAAGCATGGCTGCATCATTCACCTTATCGGCCGGTGAAAAAATATTTGGTTGCGGCGAAAGCTTTACCCGGCTGGACAAGCGGGGCCAAAAAATTACCTTGTGGACAGACGATGCCAATGGCATTCAAAATCCTACCATGTACAAGCCCATCCCGTTCTTTATGAGCAGCAATGGCTATGGTATGTTCATGCACACATCAACCCCTATCACCATGGACATTGGCGTTACCTACAACTCCGTCAACACGATGATGATTGGCGACGATGAACTCGACCTTTTTATCTTCATCGGTTCGCCCAAAGAGATACTAAATGAGTACACCAACCTGACCGGTAAAAGCCCGATGCCGCCGTTGTGGAGTTTTGGTTTGTGGATGAGCCGGATTACCTATTCCTCCGAAAAAGAAGTGCGGGATATTTCTGCTAAACTGCGTTCGAACCGGATTCCCAGCGACGTTATCCACCTGGACGTAGGCTGGTTTGAAACCGACTGGCGTACCGATTATAAATTTTCCACTACCCGTTTCAAAGACGCCGGTAAAATGATTGCCGATCTTAAGAATGCTGGTCACCGCATTTCGCTCTGGCAGTTGCCTTATTTTGTCCCGAAGAACCGGCTGTACCCCGAAATTATGGCAAAGGGTCTTTATGTAAAAGATGCCAAGGGAAATTCGCCCTACGATGATGCCGTCCTTGACTTCAGCAACCCGGCCGCTGTGCAATGGTACCAGGCACAAATTGATACCCTGTTACGTATGGGTGTATCTGCCATTAAGGTGGATTTTGGTGAAGCTGCTCCGCCGAATGGACTCTACCACTCCGGCAAAACCGGTTTTTACGAACATAATCTCTATCCCGTTCGCTACAATAAAGCCGTAGCTGATATTACCAAACGGGCCACCGGCGACAATATTATCTGGGCAAGAGCCGCCTGGGCGGGCAGCCAGCGGTACCCGGTGCATTGGGGTGGCGATGCCGAAAACACATCCAACGCTATGCTTGCCGAACTCCGTGGCGGCTTGTCTTTCGGGCTATCCGGCTTCGCTTTCTGGAGCCACGATATTGGTGGTTTCGTACAGCAAACACCGGAAGAATTATACCGCCGCTGGACACCATTTGGATTCCTGTCCTCGCATACCCGCAGCCACGGCACACCACCCAAAGAGCCCTGGCTATACAGTAAAGCTTTTTTGGATGAATACCGCCTGAGTGCCGAAATGAAATATAAGCTGATGCCGTATGTGTATGCGCAGGCAAAACAATGCACCGAACAGGGGTTGCCTATGGTAAGGGCGCTGTTTGTGGAGTACCCCGACGATCCCGGCGTATGGAATATTGAAGATGAATACCTGTTTGGTTCGGATATGTTGGTGGCCCCGCTTTTTCAGGATAATGTGTACGAACGGGACGTGTATTTACCCAAAGGAAAGTGGATTAATTACCAGAGCGGCGACGTGTATTACAGCGGCTGGAACCACATTAAAAGCGGCAAAATTGCAGCCGTCATTCTGGTGAAAGACGGTGCTGTTATTCCGCAAATCAAACTGGCACAATCTACCAAAGACATGGACTGGAGCAACCTGGAACTAATTACTTACAGCACCACCAATGCGGCAGCTAAAGGCTTTGTGTGCCTGCCTGCCGACAATGTGCTGCAACCAATTTCTGTACAAGGCAATCGCCTAACATCTGATCCATTTAACGGTAGTATAAAGTGGAACATTCATTCGTATCAAAGCAAGTAAATCAGCATGAGAAATAATACAAATACAGATAACAGCTTTAGGACTTCCGACTCTTGTAGGGTTCCCAAACCCTACAAGGGTTTAGCAGCGAGTCTGAATACAAGCAGTATTTTTTTTGAACTTAGCAGTTGTGCTACTATGAAACATCGTTGTGTCACTCACTTGTACAGTTGGGAATTCTATTCAGCAAACAGGATAGATAATTATGAGTCATCAGCAAATAAGTAACATAGTACCGATAGAAATATCATTAAATGTATTTATCAATTGCCGTTGGCTTTAGCCAACGGATAGCAGGATAAAGATGTATTGGCTTTAGCCCCATAACCAGATACATATATGGCTAAGCTAATACAAAAATCTATTTCTTTTTCGTTGGCCAAAGCCAACCGCAATTGATAGAACAGTAATCAGCAAGCACTATAAGAATAAAATAATTGATATTATGCCTGATAAAATTCAACACAAACTTTCAACTGCATTCATAACCAATTTATATCTATTATTATCCATCCATTCCTTTTCCCAAAATACCATCTATCAGTACCCTTTTCAAAACCCCAAACTGGACGCTGAAAAACGAATTGACAATATCATTTCCTTACTAACGCTGGATGAAAAAATTCAATGCCTTGGCACTAACCCGGCTGTGCCAAGATTAGCTATTAAAGGCAGCGGGCAAATGGAAGGCCTGCATGGTGTAGCCCTCGGCGGCCCGGGTGGCTGGGGCCGGCGCAAATTAGTGACCACTACTACCTTTTGCCAATCGTATGGCCTGGCCGAAACCTGGGACACAGCCCTCATCAGAAAAGTAGCCGCCACCGAAGCCTACGAAGCCCGCTACATTACACAAAGCGAAAAATATAAAACCGGCGGCCTGGTTATCCGGGCACCCAACGCCGATATTGGCCGTGACCCCCGCTGGGGCCGCACCGAAGAATGCTATGGCGAAGATGCCTGGTTCAATGGTTGCATGGTGCAGGCTTATGTCCGTGGCCTGCAGGGTCCCGATCCGAAATATTGGATGGCTGCTTCACTGATGAAACATTTTCTGGCAAATGAAAACGAAAATGACCGGGTACGATCTACCTCAGATTTTGACGATCGGCTGTTCCGGGAATATTATTCGCTGCCATTTAAAATGGGCATTGATGCCGGGAGCCGTGCCTTCATGGCATCGTATAACAAGGTAAACGGCATTCCCATGATGGTGAATCCAATGCTGAAACAAATAGCCGTGAAGGAGTGGGGGCAAAACGGTATTATTTGCAACGATGGCGGTGCATTGGGCCTCTTATGGCGGGAACACAAATATTATCCCGACAGTGCCTGGGGTGCAGCCGCAGCCGTAAAAGCAGGTATTAACCAGTTTTTGGATAGGGCAGGAGGCGCAGTACATAAAGCACTGGCCGATGGTTTGCTTACCGAAAGCGACATTGATACTGACCTCCGTGGTAATTTCAGAGTAATGATGAAGTTGGGTTTGCTGGATCCGCCGGAAATGGTTCCTTATGCAGCTATCAGGGATATGGAAGAACCATGGACAACCACAAAAAATAAAGACTTTGTAAAAGAAGTAACCCGAAAATCAGTGGTGCTGTTGAAGAATGACAACAACTTTCTGCCGTTAGATAAAATGAAAATAAAATCCATTGCTGTAATTGGCCCCTATGCCAACCAGGTATTGCTGGATTGGTATAGTGGCACGCCACCCTACACTATTTCTCCGTTGGAAGGCATTAAAGCAAAATTAGGCCCGGATGTACCCGTGCAATGGACCACCGGTAAGGATGCCGATAGTGTGAAAAATCTGGCTACTTCATCCGATTATGTCATCATGGTAGTAGGCAACCATCCCTGGTGCAATGCCGGATGGGAGCAATGCCCAACCCCCAGTGATGGCAAAGAAGCCGTTGACCGGAAAACAATTTATTTAGAGCAGGAGGAGCTGATTAAACAGGTATACCGGATGAACAGTAAAACCATAGTAGTATTGCGTTCCAGCTTTCCGTATGCTATCACCTGGACTGATCACAACCTGCCTGCAATTGTACATCTCACTAACAATAGCCAGGAGGAAGGCACTGCGCTGGCCGATGTATTATTCGGCGACTACAACCCCGGTGGCCATCTTACGCAAACCTGGCCCCGCAGCATGGAGCAATTGACACCCATGATGGACTATAATATTCGCAATGGCCACACGTACATGTACTTTAAAGGCGAACCGCTATACCCGTTTGGCTACGGCCTGAGCTACACTACATGGAGTTATTCTAATTTTAAAGTAAATACCAAAATGCTGCTGCCCACCGGCGAAATCATTGTTACTGCCGACATTACCAACACCGGGAAAAGAACTGGTGACGAAGTGCCGCAATTGTATATTGAGCATCTCCGTTCCGTAGTTGACCGCCCTAAAAAAGAACTGAAAGCCTTTCAGCGCATTACCCTGAAACCCGGTGAAAAGAAAACCGTTCAGTTAAAAGTAAAAGCAGCAGATTTGAGGTATTGGGACGAAGGCATGCACCGGTATGTTTTGGAAGCAGATCAAATCAAACTCCTGCTTGGCAGTTCATCGGCAGATGTAAAATTCCAGGAGGTGGTGCAGGTGACGAAATAACCGGTTGGCACCGAAGGTCAGACCGCCTTCCAACCACATCAAACGCCGGATTAAAATCAATATTTCCAGGGTTGAAACCCGGCGTTGTAATATAGATATTACCTATATTTCCAGGGATTAAAATCCCTGGCTACAAAATGGATCATGCCTACGGCACTACACGAAATCCCCACACCCAAAGCCTCGTAGAGGCGATCCGTTTTGTAACAACGGATTTCAATCCGTTGTATAATTGTTGTATATAAAAAAAGAAAAACATACATATCAAATGATGAAACAAAAAATATTTAAAACAGCCGTTTTACTCCTGCTTATTGGTACCACAGCCAGGGCTGATAAAAAACCGGCACCTCCGCCGCCGGCAACCAATACTGATGCCGCTATCGAACAAAAAATAAATGCCCTGCTCAGCAAAATGACGCTAAAAGAAAAAGTGGGCATGATACACGGCAATTCCTCCTTTACATCCGCCGGTGTGCCACGGCTGGGCATACCGGAACTGGTAACTTCCGATGGCTCGCATGGCGTACGGGTAGAGCATGGCCGTGGCTGGAACAACAGCCAGAACGTAAACGACTCTGGTACGTACCTGCCGGTAGGCATCGCACTGGCTTCTACCTGGAATACGGCCCTGGGGTATGAATATGGCAATGTACTGGGAAGCGAGGCAAAATACCGGGGCAAAGATGTTATTCTCGGGCCTGGCATCAACATCATGCGTTCGCCGTTGAATGGAAGAAATTTTGAATACCAGAGCGAAGATCCCTACCTGGTTTCCAGGATGGTGGTGGGGTATATTAAAGGAGTGCAAAGCACCGGTACATCGGCCTGTGTAAAACACTGGATGGCCAATAATGAGGAAGTGGACAGGGGCAGTGTAAACGTACAAATGAGCGACCGTGCCCTGCGGGAAATTTACCTGCCGGGTTTTAAAGCAGCTATTACGGAAGCGGGTGTCAATTCCATTATGGGGGCCTATAATAAATTCCGCGGCCAGTATTGTACGCATAACGAATATTTAAATAATATCTTACGAAAAGAATGGGAATTTACCGGGGTAATGATGAGTGATTGGGGCGCTGTGCACAATACCACCGAAGCATTGCTGTATGGTACCGACCTGGAAATGGGAACAGACCTGTCGCTGCGGGGCAATGGCCAGTCGCAAACGGGATTGGATGGCAAACCTGTTATACAAACCGTGTACGACCGTTTCTATATGGCCGACTCGGCGCTGATGATGGTACAGTCCGGCAAAATACCGGTTGCTGTGATTGATGAAAAGGTAAAAAGGATTTTGCGGATCATGTTTAAATCCAGTGTATTCAACAAAACATCTCCCGGTGAATATGGTTCCGATGCACATATTGCTACTGCTAAAAAAGTAGCGGAAGAATCAATTGTATTGCTAAAGAACCAGGATCATATTTTACCGCTGAATGCTGTCAGCATCAAATCCATTGCGCTGATTGGCGCCAATGCCGACCGGAAAAATTCGATGGGTGGCGGTAGTTCGCAGGTAAAAGCGTTGTACGAGATTACCCCGATGCAGGGCATCAGAAATTTGTTTCCCAATATCACTATTAATGTTGCGGAAGGATACAAAATAGAACGCAATGCCAGGCCAACCGAAGAGATGATTAACGAAGCTGTAGAAGCCGCAAAAAAATCAGATGTTGCCATTGTAGTTGGCGGCTGGACACATGGCTATGATTACAATAAATGGAGCGATAATGCCTATGATGCAGAGGGTACCGACAAGCCGGATATGCACATGCCCTTTGGCCAGGACGAACTGATTAAAGCGGTGGTAAAAGCAAATCCAAACACCATTGTGGTGTTAATTGGCGGCGGCGCTATTGATATGAGCCAGTGGGTAGGGGATGCCAAAGGAATTGTAGAAGCCTGGTACGGTGGCATGGAAGGTGGTACTGCACTGGCCGAAGTGCTTTTTGGCAAGGTTAACCCTTCCGGAAAACTGCCTGTTACCTTTCCGAAAGTGCTGGAAGATGTGCCCGCCCATAAGCTTGGCGACTTCCCCGGCAAGAATGGGGTAGCCGTTTACCGGGATGATATTTTTGTTGGCTACCGTTATTTCGATACGTATAAGGTAGCGCCACAATTTGCATTCGGGCATGGCCTTTCGTATACTACATTCGCCTATAGCAATATGACGGTTGTACCCGGCATGCAAACGGCAACCGTCAGCCTTACTATTACCAACACCGGTAAAGCAGCTGGTGCGGAAGTAGTACAGGTATATGTAAAAGATGAGGTGAGCGAATTGAAAAGGCCGGAAAAAGAACTAAAAGGATTCGAAAAAGTATTCCTGAAACCGGGGGAAAGTAAAGTGGTAAAAATTATGCTGGTTAAAGATGCTTTTCAGTATTATAACGACACCAAAAAGGCCTGGGTGTTTGAGCCAGGGGCATTTACCATTATGGCCGGCAGTTCATCCAGGGATGTACGCGTTACAAAAAATATGGTGTTGAAATAATGATAAATATATTTATAAATAAACATTTTAACATGTCAAAAAAACCATCTGCGTGTCATTGCGTCCGCCTTCCGCCGCGGCGGATGCCGAACGAAGCAATCTTCCAGGAGTTACTTTAAGGTTGCAACATGCAGGAATTCATCTCCCAATTAGTGCAGGAGATTGCCACGGGCATCCGTATTGCGGCGGACGCAATGACACGCAGATGGTTTTTTTGGCATTAGTTGCTCTAACTCCAAAGGGATTTTAATTATACATCCTAAGCAATACTAACATCAAGTAGCATGAAAAACGCATTAAACTTAAATTCCCTTTAAAGGTTAGGTACTACCAACACCGGGCAAAACATACCCAATATCAATAATTGAGTTCATTAGTATAAATCACCAAATAACAATGCCTGCATCTACTAAAATACTTATTGCTTTTTTTGCGGTAAATATTTGCACAACGTTATCTGCACAAAAAGGTCTGTTCGATAAAGATGATGATGTAGGTATTGTTTTGCACCCCGGATCTGCCGGTTACAATCCTGCTACCAATACCTACATACTGTCGGGTTCCGGCGCCAATATCTGGGGCACCCATGATGAATTCCACTTTGTGTGGAAAAAGATGACAGGCGATTTTATAGTACAGGCACAAGGTGCATTAATTGGTAAAGGTGTGGAACTCCATCGCAAATTTGGATGGATGATTCGCAATAGTCTGGACAGCGGTTCCGTAATGGCCAGTGTGCATGTTCATGGTGATGGATTAACCTCATTGCAATACCGTAAAACGGAAAACGGCAACGTGGAAGAATCACAGTCTGCCATCAAGGTGCCGGATGTCATACAACTCGAAAGAAGAGGCGCCAGATTCATTATGTCGGCAGCCCATTCCGGGGACCCTTTCGTGGTGACGGAAGCCAGTGATATTGCCTTGAATGATGAGGTGTATGTAGGGCTATTTGTTTGTTCGCACAATAAAGATGTAACTGAAAAAGCAAGCTTCAAAAATGTGCGGATGATTGTTCCGGCGAAAGCGGATTTTGTTCCGTACAGGGATTATATCGGCAGTAATATTGAAACCCTGAATGTAGCCGATGGCAGCCGCCAGATTATTTACACTTCTCCAAAATCATTGCAGGCTCCTAACTGGACTAAAGATGGCAAAGCCCTTATTTACAACAGCGATGGCGCCATGTACCGTTTCGATTTACAAACCAAAACACCAACGCTGATTAATACCGATATTGTAAAAAATAATAACAACGATCATGTGCTTTCTTTTGATGGGAAGATGATTGGCCTCAGCAGTGCCAGCGGCGATCCAAAGTTGGGTTCCCTGGTGTATGTAGTTCCGGTTGGTGGCGGCAAGCCCAGACAAATTACACCTGCCGGCCCGTCTTACCTCCACGGCTGGTCGCCGGATGGCAAAATGCTCACCTTTACCGGCCAGCGAAATAACGAATTAGATATTTATACCATTCCTGTAAATGGCGGTTCCGAAAAACGGCTTACTACAACAGTTGGTTTGGATGATGGATCCGAGTATAGCCCGGATGGGAAATTCATTTACTTCAATTCCACCCGCAGCGGTCTCATGCAACTATGGCGGATGAAGCCGGATGGAACGGCCCAGGAACAACTCACCAGCGACGAATTCAACAATTGGTTCCCCCATATTTCACCCGATGGTAAGATGATTTTGTTCCTCTCATTTTCAAAAGATATCAACCCCGAAGATCACCCGTTTTACAGGCAGGTGTATTTGCGTACAATGCCGGTAAGCGGTGGTATACCAAAAATAGTGGCATATTTCTACGGGGGCCAGGGTTCGATCAATACGCCCTCCTGGTCGCCGGATAGCAAAAAGGTAGCTTTTATAAGTAATACAGTTGTGAAATGATGAAACAGGCCCGGTTATTACAATAAATCTTTCATCAAGGTAGTCCTGATCTTTTATTTTATTGGTTTAATCAGCTGGCAATAACAAATATAATAATTTGTGCCACAAACCATTGGTAATGCCAACCGAAGGCCCGACCGTAAACCCTGGTTTTACAGATACATCAGTTGATTTTAAAGCAGCGTTTGAAGCCATGCCCGGCTATAGCGCTCTATTAGCAACAGATGCACCCGTTTATACCATCGTGGCTACTACTGCTGAGTACCTGCAACCCTCTGGCAAATTGAAGGAAAATGTAATAGGAAAGGGGCTTTTTGAGGCATTTCCCCGTAGCCCCAACGACCCCGACTTTACCGGTCAGCAAAATCTGGATGCCTCTTTTCAACAGGTAATTGCTTCAAAAATGCCTCACCAGTTACCGGTACAGCGATATGATATTCCCGATACGAACGGCAGCTTCTCAGAATTCTACTGGCGGGCAACCAACAAACCCGTTTTAGATGGGGCAGGCAACGTACGGTATATTATCCACACCGCCGAAAACATTACCGATGCTATCAAAGCACAGCAACAGGAAGAAAAAATGAAGGGCATGGAACAGGCACATAACCTGTTTATGCAGGCCCCGGTTGCCATTGGCATTTTGAAAGGAAAGGAACTGGTGGTGGAACTGGCCAATGAACATTTAACCGATATATGGGGCAAAGGAACCGCCGTAACCAGCAAGCCTTTGTTGCAGGTAATTCCGGAAATAAAAGAGCAGGGGTTTATTGAATTACTGCATGAGGTAATGGAAACCCGTATGCCGTACCAGGCTTATGAAAGATCAGTAATATTCGTAAGGGACGGTAAAAAAGTGGAAGGCTTTTTCAATTTTGTGTACCAACCCTATTATGAGGTAAACATCAATCAGCCGGCGGGCGTACTCATTTTTTACTACCGACGTTACAGAAAGAATGGTAACAAAACAGGAACTATCCGAAAAGGCAAAAAGCCTGAAGGAAAGCAATGAAAAGTTTCAAACCTTATTGGAGGTCATACCGCAAATGACCTGGACGAACCTGCCTTCCGGCGAGGTGAATTTTTATAACCAGCAATGGTATAATTATACCGGACTCAATTATGACCAAACAAAAGAATGGGGTTGGAAAAACATTGTTCACCCCGATGATCTTGCTGCAACGCTGAACAACTATACACATGCCCTGCAATCGGGGAACGTGTTTGTAAATGAAAACCGCTACAAAAGAGCCGATGGCGAATACCGCTGGCAACTGAACAAGGCAATGCCTGTTAAAAACAATTTGGGGAGATTATTTTATGGGTAGGCACGGCTACCGACATTCACGACCGCAGGCAGGCCGAGGATGCCTTCATCTCCAAAGCAGAAACATGGGTGTATGCAGATAAAGAACGGATTGGCCAGGTGCTGGTAAACCTGCTGACCAATGCGGTGAAGTATTCTCCCGAAACAAAAGACATCATTGTGCAAAGCGTACAATCGGGAACTGAGGTGCTGGTTTCCGTTCAGGATTTTGGAATCGGTATCAGTAAAAACGACCGGCAGAAAATATTTGAACGCTTTTACCGGGTTGAAGGAAAAGACGAAAGAAAATATTCAGGATTTGGTATCGGTTTATTCATCGCTTTTGAAATTATTCAGCGGCATGATGGCAGAATAGGTGTCGACAGCGAACCCGGGCAAGGTTCTACCTTCTTTTTTTCATTACCCGTAATTGATACACCGTTACCCAGATCATTGTAGAAATTGCCCCGGCTGGTGTACATCCCGGTTCAGCCAAAACCGAAATATGCAAGCTGCACCAATTAATGTTGCCGTGTAATCAGCAGCCATAAAAAAACAACACCTGGCAAGTACAATTTACAAAGCCTTTATCTCAATAACTTAGTGTATACGGTTTGCTCCGGTTAATAATTCTGACACCGCCTGGTTAAACATCATTGCAGCCATTAAAAGGTAAACGGATAGCAGGGTTTCCGTTTAAAAATAAATAGCATTGAAGTTGTAGCCCGGAGGCTACGAAGAACATAATACTGCGAAGTCTGGAGACTTCGCAGAGCCAAAATTTCAAACTCATACACTACCAAACGGATACGGATAGCGGCAACAAATTGGTAAAAGTGTAAGTAAGCTGTTATAATCCGGGCCCCTGCGGCTGCTCCGGTATATCATTTTCCGGAACGGAATATTTTAAAATCCAATATAATTTAATAATTTGTGCCGCAATTTCATTGTGATGTCACTCAACGGCCCTGGTACACGTGCCCGTTTATCCTAAATATCTATGAATTTTGAAGCCGTCAGCGGCCTTGATGTCAAAGCCCGCCCATCCAAAATACCTGCGAATTTTAATGCCATCTTTGAAGCCATGCCCGGCTATAGTATATTGCTGGCAACGAATTCACCTGTTTATACCATCCTAGCCACAACTGCTGAATACCTGGAACTTACCGGTAAAACAAAGGAAAATATAGTAGGAAAAGGGTTTTTTGAAGTTTTCCCATCCGGTTCGGACAATCCTGATTTCACCGGGCATCAAAATCTGAATACCTCTTTTCAGCAGGTGATTTGCTCGAAATCGACAAACCATCAGCTTGTACAGCGATATGATGTTGAAAATCCGGACGGAAGTTTTTCAGAATTGTACTGGCGGGCAATCAACAAGCCGGTTTTAGATGACGATGGCAATGTTTTGTACATTATTCACACTGCAGATAACGTTACTGACACTACGATAGCAGAACAGCAGGAAGAGAAAATGAAGGGGATGAAGCATGCACACGACCTGTTTATGCAGGCACCGGTTGCCGTTGGTATTTTAAAAGGCCCTGACCTTATCGTTGAACTGGCTAATGAACTCTTAACAGATATGTGGGGCAAAGGGAAAGATGTTGTTGGCAAACCTTTGTTACAGATAATGCCGGAGTTGAATGGGCAGGGTCATATTGAATTGTTGTATGATGTAGTAGAAACCGGTAAACCTTACAAGGCTTATGAAACTCCAATAACATTTATACGGGCCGGAAAAGAAGATACAGGTTATTTCAATTTTATATACCAGCCTTATTATGAACCGAACAGACAAAAACCGGTAGGCGTACTCCTGTTTATTAACGAGGTTACAGAAAGAATGTTAACGAAAAAGGAACTGGAAAAAAAAGAAAAAACCCTGGCAAAAGCTACCGAAGAAAAGCAAAAGTTAATCACCCTGGTAGAAGCCAGCCAGGAATTCATTGGTATGGCAGCTCCTGACCGTA
Source organism: Chitinophagaceae bacterium (assembly GCA_965246935.1). Lineage (GTDB taxonomy): Bacteria > Bacteroidota > Bacteroidia > Chitinophagales > Chitinophagaceae > JAZKFT01. The sequence goes on from CBDFGC010000009.1 coordinate 86,905, forward strand.
CTATTAGTTACTGCAACCTGGCTGCCCTGAAAATGTTAGGTTGGAACAGCTTTACCGGGAGAACGATTGACGATTGTGTGTACCCGGATGACTATGAATTAGCCAAAAAATTGATGGCAGAACGGTCCAAAAATCAGCATTTTTCACATGAGATCCGTTTCCGGAACGAAAAAACAGGTAAGCCCTTTTGGCTGCAATGGAATGCTTTTTCACTAAACGATCCTGCAACCGGCAATCTATTAGGGTTGGCAACCGTTAGCTCCAACATTACACAGCGTAAGCAGGAAGAAAATGCTTTACAGGAAAGCGAACATTTTTACCGCACATTGATAGAAGAAGCTACCGTGGCCACCTGCTTATTTACCGGGCCTCAAATGGTGGTGGAATATGCCAACAACATTATGATTGGCTATTGGGGTAAAGATAGCTCCGTAATCGGAAAACCATTCATTGAAGCAGTACCTGAACTGGAAGGCCAGCCATTCCTGGATCTTATTAGAAAAGTATACACTACCGGCGAAACCTACTACGGCAACGAAGAAAAGGCAGACCTGGTGGTAAATGGAAAATTGCAGTCTTTTTACTTTAATTATACCTACAAAGCTGTCCGCAACAGGGCTGGTGAAATTTATGCCGTACATGACATGGCGGTAGATGTAACCAGCCAGGTAATGGCTAAAAAAGCACTGGAGGAAAGTGAGCAGAACCTGCGCAGGATGATCATGCAGGCCCCGATGGCTATCTGTATTTTCCATGGGCCGGAATACCGGTTTGAGCATGTAAATGCAAAAATGGAAGAAATAATGGGCCGTTCGATAGCTGAAGTGACAGGTAGGCCTCTTTTTGAAGCAATGCCCGAAGTGATTGGAAGCGGGTTACAACAGATTTTGGAAAACGTTTTTGCAACTGGCACCTCATTTACTGCACATGAACAGGAATTTCTATTGCCGAGGGGCAATGAACTGGCCCGTTTGTTTGTCGATTACATATACGAACCGTTACGGGATGCAAGTGGAAATGTATCCGGCATTATGGTGGTAGCCATGGATGTAACCACCCAGGTACTGGCCCGCAGAAAAATTGAGGAAAGCGAAAAAAAATTCCGGCAGTTGGCAAATACATTGCCGCAAATGGTATGGAAAACGGACCCTGCCGGACGGCAAACCTTCGCTTCCGAACGCTGGAAAGAATATACGGGGCTTGATCTGCAGGATGAAACCGGTTTGCAACAAGTGGTGCATCCGGAAGATTGGGAAAACATCACGCAATTATGGAGCGATAGCCTGGCAACCGGAAAAGGGTATACAGCGGAAATACGGTTAAAAAGCAAAACCGGCGACTATCACTGGCATTTTAGCCAGGCAGTACCAATACGGGATGCAGATGGAAATATAACAAACTGGATCACCACATTTGCAGATGTACACGAACAGAAAATAGTGGCAGAAGTGCTGCGGCAGAGCGATGAGAACTTCCGGCAGTTGGCTGATCTGGTTCCCCAGATTATCTGGACGGCCAGGCCCAATGGCTTCCTGGATTATTACAACAAGCGTTGGTACGATTTTACCGGTTTCAAAGAAGGTTATGGCGACCAAAGCTGGATCCCGATCCTGCATCCCGATGACGTACAGTTATGTACGGATAGCTGGTACCACTCCGTAAAAACAGGCGAACCATACCAGATTGAATACCGGTTTAAAGATCAGGCAAGCGGTCAGTACCGGTGGTTTTTAGGAAAGGCGCTGCCGATACGGGATAGTCAGGGCGTTATCACCAAATGGTTTGGAACCTGTACCGATATTCAGGCAATTAAAGCATTAGACGAGCAAAAAGATTATTTCATCAGCCTGGCCAGCCACGAGTTAAAAACACCTCTTACTACTATTAAAGCGTATGTGCAGGTTTTGCAGTTGAAGTATAAAAACCATGACGTTTTTTTAGGAAATGCGCATAATACAATTTACAAGCAAATCGAGAAAATAAACAAGCTGATTTCCGACCTGCTGGATGTGCCGAAAATACAGTCGGGCAAACTTTCTCTACACAAAGAACAATTTCCCGTTAATCAACTTGTTCAGGAAGCAGTTAATGAAATACAGCAAATAAATGCCAGCTATAATATAATCTTTTTTCCTAAAGCAGAACCACTGGTGTATGCCGATAAAGAGCGGATTGGCCAGGTGCTGATCAATCTGTTGACCAATGCAGTAAAGTATTCACCTAATGCAAAAGACATTATTGTGCAAAGCGTGGTGGCAGGTAGTGAATTGCGGGTTTCTGTACAGGATTTCGGAATCGGAATCAATAAAAATGACCATCAAAAAATATTTGAGCGCTTCTATAGGGTCGAAGGAAAAGACGAAAGAAAATATTCGGGATTTGGTATCGGATTATTTGTCTCTTCCGAAATTATTCAGCGGCATGATGGAAAAATCGGAGTAGACAGCGAACCGGGAAAAGGATCAACCTTTTATTTCTCATTACCCGTTACCAACCAGGACTAATAATAAAATTTTAAAAACGACTGTTTACACCGGTTTTATTTTATTCAGTTGTAAATACCATTAAATTCTATTCATGGATCATTATGGGTTATTGCAATCTTATCATCAATGGGATTGCTTCATAAACTGGCCGACAGGTAGCTACAATTAAAACACACCCTTTTTAATTGATACATATTTACTGTAATAAATGCGAATTAAGGTTTGGTGAAGTTAAAATTGGCAATTAAGTTTACCATCCATTCCTTTTTGATGGGGCAGGCTGATGCCATGCTTACATAGAGCAGCTTATTATACTTTTACGTTGTATTTGTTGGGCAGCGCTCAACCCTGTTGGTAGAATATAATAAAACCATTTTCATTCATTGGTTGGGCAGCGCCCAACCCCTGTGAAATAGCTGGGATCACTTAATGGGATTGGGCGCTGCCCAATAATACAATTGCCATATATGCCTTTGCTACTACCAACAGAATTGGGCGCTGCCCAATAGTACCCTTGAATGCCAACCCATGATTCACATAATAAACATAAATGTGCTCCTCGGGAGCTAAGGGCATTGTTATTGTAAATTATACATTGTTTCAAATAAAGTGCCCTGACGATTGCTATTAGCCAGCCCTTTAAACAAGGGAACATTTCTTGAAATTACGGGAGTATTCAGTATTTATCATTGCAGCGCCCGGCAATCTTTTGAAGTGGTATTGCCTGTCCGATCCATTAATACCTTTATCTTTTTCTCTTTAAAAACCCGGTCATAAATAGCTCATTGTAGGATAAAATCGTATCATACCAAAAGCTTCAATGATGCTACTTTTAAATCAAATATAATCATGCTACGAATTGCTATTGCCACTCTGTTATTATTAACCATATCGGTTATAAAAGCCCAGCAAAAAATAAATCCGGCCATTGAAGCAAAAGTCACTGCCCTGCTCAGCCGTATGACGCTGGAAGAAAAAGCCGGTCAAATGGCGCAGGTTTCCATTGAATCTTTGGGCAGTAATAATGGGCAGCCATTTTCTTTTAATGAAAAAATGACAGATGCCGTTGGTAATTACAAAATCGGGTCTGTTTTAAACACGCCGGGCTCGTTGCAAACGGCTACCGACTGGAACCGCATTCTTACAGAAATAAACACGGCAGCGCAAAAAACGAGATTAAAAATTCCGGTACTGTATGGACTGGATAATATACACGGTGTCAGCTATATGGCGGGTTCCACCCTGTTTCCGCAGGAGATAGGGCAAGCCGCTACCTGGAACCGCAAACTGGTACATGATGGGGCCGTTATTACTGCTTACGAATCAAGAGCTGCCGGTGTGCCCTGGACGTTTTCGCCGGTATTGGATTTAGGTACCAATCCGCTGTGGCCACGTATATGGGAGGGCTATGGTGAGGACCCTTACCTGATTTCGGAATTAGGTGTACAGTTTGTAAAAGGCATTCAGGATGGGCCGGCAAAAGAAAGACTATCCGTGAGCCTCAAACATTATATGGCTTACTCCGATCCTAAATCCGGTAAAGACCGTTCGGATGCCTGGATACCGGAATATTATCTGCGGGAATACCACTTGCCGCCCTTTGCCGCAGCCATACAAGCAGGCGCCAGAAACGTAATGGTCAATTCAGGATTAATTAACGGCATTCCTACACACGTTAACAAACATATACTCACCGATATTTTAAAAAATGAATTGGGCTTTACGGGCTTCATTGTTAGCGACTGGCAGGATATAGAAAATGTGTACCGCCGGGATAGAATGACAAAGGATATTAAGGAGGCTATGATGCTGTCCATTAATGCGGGCATAGATATGAGCATGATACCATACGATTACAAATATTTTTGTACCAGCCTTGTTGAACTGGTGAAAGAAGGAAAGGTATCACAGGCAAGAGTGGATGATGCCGTACGCCGCATTCTTCGGGTAAAGTACGAATTAGGGTTGTTTGAAACGCCGGTAACCTATGCAAAAGATTACCCGAAACTGGGTAGTGCCGAATTCGAAAAAGCGGCACAAAACACGGCTGCTGAATCCATCACGTTATTAAAAAACACAGCTAATACATTACCCCTGCGAAAAGGTGCCAAACTGTTGGTAACTGGTCCCAATGCCAATACCATGCGTGGTCTTAATGGTGGCTGGACGTATACCTGGCAGGGCGATAAAACCGACGATTATGCCGGCAGGTACAACACCATTGTAGAAGCAGTCAGAAATAAATTTGGTGCTGCCAATGTAAATTTTGTAGAAGGTGTTTCGTATAAAATGAGAGGCCATTATTTTGAAGACTCAGCCGTTAATATTCCGGCTGCCGTTGCGGCTGCCGCCAATGCCGATTATGTGTTACTATGTATTGGAGAAAACAGCTATACCGAAACCCCCGGTAATACGAATGATTTAAATTTATCAGATAATCAACTGGAATTAGCGAACGCATTAGCAGCAACAGGCAAGCCGGTTATTCTTTTACTAAATGAAGGCCGCCCAAGAATTATTAGTAAAATTGAACCGAAAGCAGCAGCCATTTTACACCTTTACCTGCCGGGGAATTTTGGAGCCGATGCGTTAGCGGATATTCTTACCGGCGACGTAAATCCCAGCGGTAAATTACCCATCACCTATCCCCGCAATGTTAACGACCTGACAGGTTATATTCACAAATATTCGGAAGGCGCTGACAACCCACAAGGCGGCGAAACAGCCCCGCAATACCCGTTTGGATTTGGCTTGTCGTACACCACCTTTAATTATAGCAATCTCCGCATTAATAAGCCATCATTTGCTCCCGGCGAAACGGCTGCCGTTTCTATTACCGTTACCAATAACGGTAGTAAAGAGGGCAAAGAAGTAGTGCAACTCTACATTTCCGACCTCATAGCCTCGCTTACACCTGATGTAAAAAGGCTGCGTGGTTTTGATAAGATCAGCCTGGCGGCAGGCGAATCAAAAACGGTTTCGTTCAGCGTGCCGGTAAACGACCTGGCATTCGTAAATATTAATAATAAAAAACAATTGGAAGCCGGAGAATTTACGGCTCAGATCGGCGGACAAAGAGTGTCATTTCAGGTTACAGGCTCTAAGATTTTTTAAAGGTAAGCACACACTTATTAGAGATTAATTTAAACTAATACTCCCGTCATTGCGAGATTGGGTTCCTGACCGACAGGCAGGCAGGCAGGCAAAGCAATCTTCCAGCTAATGTAGAAGATTGCCACGGGAGGTTGCCACGGCAAGAACCTTGCAATGACGCCCTCTCAATGATTAAAAGATTAACCTGATGTAATGGGGCATTACTACTTAAAATACTGTCAACTAAATAAATTTAGATGCCGCCGTGTCCTCACATGCCGGAATTGGGGAGTTAAAAAAATAATTGGCGCTATTGCTTAAAAGTAAGGTAAGCACTTTTTAATCATCTTAATAAACCGGTTTTTATTTACATCAGCCAGCCGATAGAAAGTAATGCCGTACTAATTTCTGATGAATGATATCAGAAACACCAGGAAAAACGTGGCTGGTTTTGGACAGAATGAGGTTGGTTACACAGTAATGCCAGTTGGAATTCGCCTTTCCTAAAGTCAGGTATTAGAATAGAAAAAATTGAATGAAAATTGCTTTATAAACCGGAGGAACGCCCGGTTGCAAATTGCATAACGGGCTCTGCTATTTTACAATCTGGCACAAAAAAACAGAAGCACCTGTGGCTTCTGTTTCTTAATGAATTACGGATGTTAAATAATGCTTATGCGAACTTCTTGATGGCTTTGGCAGCACCGGTGAGTGCCTTACCAAGCAGCTTAAATTTATCGGCATCCTTGTCTTCTGAACCTTCTGCCGCCTTGGTAGTAGCAGCCCCTAACTTCGTCATCAAGTCAACGATTTTTTTACCGTCTTTTTCTGAAATGGCGGCTTTCAATTGTTCTAAATCAGTGGCTATGTCTTTCAGTTCTTCGTGTTCTGACAAAGTCTTGATCCAACTGGAAATAGATGTGGAAACGTTGCTGGTACTTTCTTCTTTTACGTGCTTTTCTACACTTTCAATGGTAGAATCTACGTGTGTTGCGTAACTTGTTGCTGTAGCTGACATGTTGTTTTGTTTAGATTATTAAAGGTCTTTGCTAAACAAAATATAGTGCCATGAAATAAGCGAGTTATGCACGGAGATGTTAGTAAAAAATGAGGGTGATGGAGTGAACAATTGTGATTACCCCTAATTCATTGTTTGGTGCAACTGATACACTATATAGGAAATAGGCTAAGTATTGTTAAAAACTTATCCTCCTGAACTTACACCTCTTTTCTATATTCGTGAAGCATGATAAGCGAGCCAACCCTTCAAACAGCCACCAAAATAAACAGTAAGTTTTTTACCAATGATGGCGGCAACGCGTTGATTAAAAAATTTAAAGGTGCCTTCGAGCACATTGCTAACCTGTATGCTTTTCATGCAGTGGCTGGGTACTTCCGTGCTTCCGGCTATTATGCTATTAGAGAACATTTGCTGAATGTACCGGAGGTAAAAATACTAGTAGGCATTAATGTAGATGCCATTAGTGCCGAAGCAAAGCGCAGAGGACTACTTTTTTTTGGCGATCCTAATAAGACAAGAGATGAATTTGTACGCTGGATGCGGGAAGACATCCGGCAGGCAGCTTATGCTAAAGAGGTGGAAGATGGTATCATGCAGTTTATGGAAGATATTATTGACAAAAAGATCCAGATACGGGTACATAAAACCAAAAAACTACATGCCAAAATTTATATCTTTTTACCTAAAACATTCAATGAGTATTCCGGTGGCGAAGTAATTACCGGTTCATCTAATTTAACCGATGCAGGCTTAGGAACAAAAGACACCAGCAACTATGAATTTAATGTAGCACTTCGGGATTATGATGATGTATTGTTTGCTGAAAATGAATTCAAAAAACTTTGGGAAGAGGGTGAAGAAATACTGCCCTTTGATACGGAACGCATCAAGCAAAGCACCCACATTGGCCAGCTATACACGCCTTTTGAAATTTACATTAAGTTACTGATTGAATACTTTGGAAAATCTATTGACTACGATCCTGATTCGGTGGGTGACCTGCCCCGCAATTTTAAAAAACTAAGTTACCAGGTTGAAGCGGTGAACCAGGGATACCGTATGCTGATGGATTACGATGGCTTTATGTTAGCAGATGTGGTAGGCCTGGGCAAAACAGTAATTGCTACCATGATTGCCAAACGTTTTCGGGTAGGCAATGGAGCACTCACTACAAAAATTCTAGTAGTGTATCCACCACATTTGGAACGTAACTGGAAAAGCACTTTCTCACAATTTGGGTTGGATAAGGACACAAAATTTGTATCTAACGGTAGCCTGCATAAAATTTTAGTGGCAAAAGATGGCGATGATTACTGGCCGAAAGAAGAATATGATTTAATACTGGTAGATGAGGCCCATAAGTTTCGCAATCATACGGCACAAATGTTTCAGCAATTACAGCTTATTTGCAAATGTAACCGGGCAGTGGAAGGCAATATTAAGGGGCTACGCAAAAAAGTAATGCTCATTTCCGCCACGCCGTTAAACAATCGTCCGGAGGATATTTATTACCAGTTATTGTTGTTTACCGATGCACGTAAATCAAGACTGAACGTTACGAACCTGCAATCTTTTTTTGCACCGCTCATACGCCGTTACAAGGAAGTGATGGCAAGTAGCCGCAATGGCGAACCGGATGTAGCATCGCTTCGTAAAATTTATACTGCTATCCGGGAAAAAGTATTGCAACCCATTACGGTACGCCGTACCCGCCGGGATGTTGAAAATTATGCCGACTATAAAAAAGATTTAGAAGCACAGGGCATCAGTTTTCCAAAGATTGCAGACCCAAAATCAGTTGAGTATGTGATGGATAACGAGTTACAGCAGCTTTTCCAGCAAACGGTAAATACATTAGTAACAGAATTGCATTATTACCGGTACCGGGCTATTGAATATTTGCATGACGAAATACAGAAGAAATACTACACACAAGCGGAAACGGTATCCCGTGCGCTTGCCTACATCATGATGACGCAGATGGTAAAGCGGCTCGAAAGCTCCTTTTATGCATTTAAAAAATCGCTTTCCCGTTTTCAGACTTCTACGCATCGCATGATTGAGATGTTTGAGAAAAATAAAGTGTATGTAGCGCCTGACGCCAATATCAATGAGCTGTTGGATAAGGGTATGGAGGAAGAAGAAATTGACCAAAAAGTAATGGAGTTGTCGGAAGAGAATCCCCGCAACCAGATATTTACAAGTGCCGATTTTAAACCCGAATTTTTAGAGAAACTAAAAGAAGACGCAGCCATACTGGATACCATTTGCGCACTGTGGGAAGATGTACACGAAGACCCTAAATGGGACGAATTTTTAAAACTGCTGCAAAATGAATTGTTTCGCAAAGACCTTAACCCTTCCGGCCAATTAGTCATTTTTACAGAGTCAAAGGAAACCTCGGTTTATTTAAAAGAAAGGCTGCAGGCATCAGGCTATACAAAGCTGTTAGACGTTTCTGCCGACAACCGAAAAGCTGCACACGATACTATCCTGCGCAATTTTGATGCAAACCTTACCGGCGAGTGGGCTTATGATATTGACATACTCATTACCACCGAAGTATTGGCCGAAGGTATTAACCTACATCGGGCTAATATGCTGGTGAATTACGATACGCCCTGGAACGCCACCAAGATGATGCAGCGCATAGGCAGGGTAAACCGTATTGGCAGCAAAGCCACCATCCGTACCTATGCTTTTTACCCCAGCCGCCAGGGCGACGACCTGATAAAACTGTATAACAACGCCTACATAAAACTGCAGGGCTTCCATACCGCCTATGGGGAAGACTCCAAAATATACACCTTGCAGGAAGTGCTGGAAGAAGTGAAACTGCACATAAAAGGCCTGCCCGAAGATGAAGACAAACGCCTGAAATATTTAGAGTTCATCCGCAAGTTTAAAATAGAAAACGATAAAGAATTTAAACGCATCAGCAAGCTGCCGTTAAAAGCCCGTACGGCCCGCAATGCCGGGATGGCCAAAAAGGATAGCATAGAAGGCAGTTCACTGGTGTTCCTGAAATCGGATTACAAGTTTGAGTTTTATAAAATAGATGAAAAAGTAATTGAGCCGCTCACATTCGTGGAAGCTGCCGCATTATTTGAAGCCGCAGTAAATGAAATAGCCGAAAACCTGCCGCCTCACCACCACGGGCAGGTAATGCGGGCTGTGCAAAAATTTGAAGAGGAATTACTACTCCAAAGCAGCGATACGGTGAGCGGTGAAAACGCTGATGCAGGTACGAACCGGGCTAAGAAAATGTTACGCAACGAAAAGGCCACCAGTACCGATGAAAAATTCCGCATTGCCTGCGATAGCCTGATTGTACTGTTGGAACGGGGCACTTACACCAACCTGGCAGGCGAGGTAAATAAGCTGCGGCTAAAACTGGATAAAAATACCATCACCACGCCAAAGGCTCATAATATCATCTTAGGCTTTGCCGTAAAATATGCCGATGTACCTAAGGAAGAGGATGATACTTTAGAAACACCCCTACCTGTGGAAATATTAGATGCACCGGATATTATCATTTCAGAGACGTTTCAATAATATACCATGAACCCTGACTACAAACAATGGCTTACTGACATTAAACAACGCATCCGTTCGGCCCAAATAAAAGCGGCTCTAAAAGTGAATACGGAATTGATTGCTTTGTATTGGCAGTTGGGTAAAGAAATTTTAGAAAAAGAAACGTTTGCACAGTGGGGAGACGGGCTTATTCCACGTTTAGCTAAAGATTTGTTGGCAGAATTTCCGGACATGAATGGCTTTTCCCGTACTAATTTGTTTTATGTAAAAAAGTGGTACCTCTTTCATAATCAGCAAAATGCAATTGTCCAACAACTTGTTGGACAATTGGGCAACATGGTTGTGCAACAACCTGTTGCACAAACTAAAGTAATTGTCCCACAAGCTGCGGGACAAATCGGGCAACAGCCTGTTGCTCAAATTCGTCAACAAGCTATTGGCGAAATGCCGGCTTCATTCACTACTATTCCCTGGGGCCACCATTTACAAATTATTACTAAGTGCAAAAATGTAGAAGAAGCAGTTTTCTATATAAAAGAAACGGCTACCTATAATTGGAGCCGTAGTGTAATGGTGCACCAGATTGAAAGTAATCTATACCTCCGCAAAGGCAAAGCCATCACCAATTTTGAAGCTACGCTGCCTAAGCCCCAAAGCGATCTTGCCAATGAAATGCTGAAAGACCCTTACAAATTCGACTTCCTTAGCCTGGGTGAAGAGTACAAAGAGAAAGACCTGGAAGATGCCCTGGTAAAGCATATCACCAAATTTTTGCTAGAACTGGGTGCAGGCTTCAGCTATGTAGGCCGTCAGTATCCGCTAATGGTAGGCGGCAAGGAACGTAATGTGGACCTGCTGTTTTACCACCTGAAGCTGCGCTGCTTTGTGATTGTTGATTTAAAAACCGGCGAGTTTGTGCCCGAGTACGCCGGTAAAATGAACTTTTACCTGAATGTGGCTGATGATCAGTTAAGGCATGAATCAGATGGCCCGAGCATCGGGATGATTATTTGCAAAGACCGCAACAAAGTAGTGGCCGAATATGCATTGAGGGGGATTGATAAACCCATTGGTGTAACGGAGTACAGCCTTTCCCAATCCATTCCTGACAATCTGAAAGGCAGTCTGCCTACCATTGAAGAAATCGAAGCAGAGTTGAACGAACCCAACGAACCATAAACCATTATGTACACTAATAACGAACTGAAAACCATTTTTGAACAGCCTTACGATCGCACCATTTGGTTGAATGTGCTGCGGGATAATTTGGGTGTACAAACAATTTACAAAAACCCTAAAGGCATTCCCATAAAAGATAATGAATTAGCTGAAGAGTATATTCCGTTAGGTGAACTTACCACCAGCGAAGGCAGCCTGATTGGTATTTACGAAGTGCCGGTAAGTAGTAAAGTAAAGCTGCAATACAATAAAGTAGGCCTGCGATCCCTGCTTAAAAAGATTTACGAGGCCGATGTAGATGCTGCATTCGTGGCATTTTACCAAAAGGAAAAATGGCGCTTTTCGTACATCAGCGAAATAAGCACCATGCAGGATGGCAAACGGGTAAAAAAAGCTACCGACCCCAAACGCTTTACTTATTTAATGGGCCAGGGCGAACGTTGCAAAACCGCCGCTGATCGCTTTGCCGGCATCCGCTCTGCAAAAGACTTGTTTGGCAGTGGTGTTACATTAAAGGCGTTGGAAGAAGCCTTTAACGTAGAGAAAATGAGTAAGGCTTTTTTTGATGAATACCGAAAGCACTATGGCAAATTCACCGGCTACCTTACCGGCAAAGATGAAAACAGCAAAGAAACCGGTAAGCCACCACCTGCAAGCTTCCATCAAACTTTTAAAGGCGAACACAAAGAAAAACATGCCCGTGATTTTATTAAAAAGCTGATGGGCCGCATTGTGTTCCTATACTTTTTGCAAAAGAAAGGCTGGCTGGGCGTACCTGAAAACGAAGCGTACGGAAAGGGCGATGAAGATTTCCTAAGCAAATTATTTAACGACTGTAAACACAAAGAAGCTTTTTACCCGCTGGTACTGGTGCCGCTGTTTTTTGATACGTTGAATTGCGAACGAAAAGGCGACCTGTTTAAAATAGATGCTACGCAATTTGCGAAGTCCGGCTACAACAAGGTAAAAATCCCGTACCTCAACGGCGGTCTGTTCGATAACAGCGAGGAACATACCGATGGCCTGCTGTTCCCGAAGGAACTATTTGCAGCGCTATTTACTTTTTTTGACCAGTACAACTTTACCGTGTATGAGGATAGCCCCGATGAGCATACCGTGGCTGTTGACCCCGAAATGCTGGGCCATATTTTTGAAAACCTGTTGGAGGATAATAAAGACAAAGGCGCTTTTTATACGCCCAAGGAAATAGTGCACTACATGTGCCAGGAAAGCCTGATAGAATATCTGTACACCCAACTGAATCCCCAGCAAACCGAAACCCACCTGGAACTGGGCAAAAAGCAAACCGATATGTTTGGCAATACGGGCAAGAAGGGACAGTTAGCACTTACCCAGCCCGTAGCTACTAACAAAGAGCAGGTAAGCCGGGAGCTACTGGAAGCCCTGGTAAAGCGAAGCGATGCCAGCAACCTGACAGATTGGGACGAAGCTATACTAAAGGCATTGAGAGATGTAAAAATTTGCGACCCGGCTATTGGCTCCGGTGCCTTCCCTATGGGCCTGCTGATGGAGATATTCCATTTGGTGGAAACCCTGCATGACTTTAGCCCGGACGTAACCGAAGATGTGTGGAAGCTAGATGGCGAATGGAACGCAGCCAAAGTAAAAGAGCAGATAATACAGAACAGCATTTATGGGGTAGATATTGAAAAGGGTGCTGTAGATATTGCCCGCCTGCGCTTTTGGCTAAGCCTGGTGGTGGATGAAGAAACACCCAAACCTTTGCCTAACCTGGATTATAAAATTGTAGTAGGCAATAGCTTGCTGAGTAAGTTTGAAGATGAAGTGATTGATATAGAATGGATAGACGGCGTAAGCATTGATACGGCTGATAAAAAAAGAATGAAACTACAGGAAGCCTTGGATGAGTTGGCTGATAAGCAACGCAAGTTTTTTGATGCAAAAGGCAACAAGCAAAAGCTGCAAAAGGACATTCGCAACTTAAAGATTGATATACTGAAAGGGGAACTACAATTGGCCAGAGACAAATTTGTAAAAAACACTGCATTTACAGGCTCTATGTATGGGCTTACAGAAAAAGAGAAAATAAAAGTGGCTGAAAACAAAATCAGGATAGGCTCATTTGATTCAGCTATTGAAAAGCTGAACGCCATACAGAAAGATGAAAAGCAACCTTTAGAGTTCTTCGATTGGAAGTTAGATTTTTCGGAAGTAATGAATAAAAAGGTGAATAAAAAGGAAGAGGGATTTGATATTGTAATTGGAAATCCACCTTATATACAATTGCAAAAGTTAGGCGAATATGCAGATGAACTTCAAAAAAGAAACTTTAAAACCTTTGCCCTACTGGTGATATTTATTGTCTTTTTTATGAAGTTGGGTTCAGCATTCTTAAACAGAATAGCTTGTTGACGTACATTACTTCAAACAAATGGATGCGGGCTGCCTATGGAGAAGCTATCAGAAAATTCTTTGTTACAGATATTAACCCGCTTTTACTTATTGATTTTGCAGGTTTCAAAGTGTTTGATTCAGCAACTGTTGACACAAATATTTTGATAGCAAAAACAACAGCATATCAAAACAAGGTTAATACTTGCGTTTTAGGAAAAGGGTTTAGTCTAAATAATATGAGTGATTATTTTAGACAGCACACAACCATTACCAATAGCTTTTCAGCCGAAAATAGCTGGGTGGTACTTTCATCCATCGAACAAGGCATTAAGGCTAAAATTGAAAATGCAGGAATTCCACTCAAAGATTGGGATATAAACATTTATAGAGGTATACTTACAGGATATAATGAGGCTTTCATTATTGACACTCCAACAAAAGATGAATTGATTGCTGCTTCGCCAAAATCTGCTGAAATTATACGTCCAATTCTTTTAGGAAGAAACATCAAACGCTATGGATATGATTGGGAAAATCTTTACATCATTAACTCTCATAATGGCATTAGAGAAAAAAATATACCACCGATTGATGTAGTAAAAAATTACCCAGTTATTTTTAAATACTTGAGCTTGTTTGAAGAACAACTAACAAAACGGCTTGATAAAGGAATTCATTGGACTAATTTAAGAAACTGCGCTTATCTTGAAGATTTTGATAAGCCTAAAATTGCTTGGGGAAATTTAGCATTAAGATCGCAATTCAGTTTTATTTCAAATGACTTTATCATAAATGCACCTTCTCCATTTTTTGCTACTGATAATCTTTATTTGTTAGCAATTCTAAATTCTAAAGTAGGAGATTATTATATCAAACAGTTAGGCGTTGCACGTAGTGGTGGCTATATTGAATACAAGCCGATGTTTGTTGAGCAGCTACCCATACCAAGATTAAATGATGAAGAACAAGAGCCATTTATAAAACTAGTAAAAGCTATCATAAAAAATAAATTGGTTGGCGAAGAATTAATAAAAATTGAAAATAAAATAAATGAAATGGTTTTTTCACTTTACAAACTTAATTCAAAAGAAATATTAACTGTCGGGAATCAGTTATCGAAAATTATAAAATCTCAATAAAACCAATAGCTTTACGGTCTTCTTGATTAAGATTATATAAGTCGAATATCAATGTGTCTACCTCTTTTTCTAAATGTAAAGTTGACTGACTATTTTTTTTCAAAGTCTGTATTTCTGTGATTTTTTGTTTGAAGACTTGATTTTTCTGCTCTGTTATTTTGATAACAGGAATTTTTTCAAAGAATATTTTCCTTAGTTCTCTTGTGCCACCAAGCAATTCTGGAAAATTGTTCAGAAAGCAATATTTAAAAAGTGAAGAATTGAAAAAACAAGTTAGAAATTCCAAGCTTGAACCGGTTATTATAAAACATTTATTGTTAGTAAGATAATGCCCACTTACATCATAATAAAAGTTTATAAACTTTGTTATTTCAGGATAAATAATTTTAGGCCTTTGAAAATCATTTAAGTAGGTACAATTCCTCAAATTGTACCATTTATCTCCTTTGTCATTTCTCTTCTCAAGCTTGCTTTTGAAAGGTAAGAATCTTTCCAAAATAGCCGGGTAATCTTTTTCCAGTTCAATACGTTTTAAGCCGATCGACTTTATTCCATTATGTATATCAATTAACCAATAATTTTTCCAATCTGGATAATAGCGTTTAATGTTTTCACCAAATAAAACCGGACGTATAATACTGTCAGCTTTTGGACATTTAGCAATCAGTTCATTTCTTATTTCGGTTGTTATAATAAAAGCCTCATTGAACCCGGTCTTGATGCCATAATTTATTTGCACATCCCAGTCTTTAAGTGGGATTCCTATTTTCTCAATCTTCTCCTTTATCCGTTTCTCTGTTTCATCTAAAACTACCCAACTATTTTCAGCCGAAAAGCTGTTGGTAATGGTTGTGTGCTGTCTAAAATAATCACTCCTTTATCTTAGGCAAAAATTTATGATCTACGGCTACATCCGGGTAAGTACAGATAAACAGACTACTGAAAATCAAAAGTTTGAAATAAAAAACTTTTCGAAGATTAAAAATTTAGCTATTGATGAATGGATAGAGGAAACCATCAGCGCTACCAAGAAGCTAGATGACCGCAAATTTGGCCAGTTGCTTTTAAAAATGAAAAAAGGTGACCAGTTAATCGTCACCGAACTTTCCCGTATGGGCCGTAACCTTATGCAAATCATGAAAATACTTCACGATTGCATGGAAAAGGATGTAAAGGTTTTTACGATAAAAGAAAGCTATGAGCTTGGTAACAATATCAACTCAAAAGTGCTTGCTTTTGCCTTTGGACTTTCCGCAGAGATAGAACGGAATCTGATTTCTCAGCGTACAAAAGAAGCATTAGCAAGAAGAAAAGCAGAAGGCGTAATTTTAGGTCGCCCAAAAGGAAAGAAGTCAGCCAAACTTAAGCTATCGGACAAAGATGAGGAGATAAAAAACTATCTGGCTAAAAAGCTTTCTTACAGTGCAATCAGCAGGTTATTGAATGTTCACAGGATTACAGTTACAACCTACATAAAAGATAACAATCTTAAGCCGTAAAAAGCACGATAAAATAATGTACTGAAAAATTTTACCCTACCCAACTATCAAAAAATACAATGAATTATCTGGAGGCACAAAAAGCCATGTTTGAGCATCTTTGGAATAAGCGCCAAGAGGATGCTAACTTTACCTTCTCTGTTAGACAATCCGCATCAAAAAATTCCGAAACCAATTATTTTATTGGTACCGAACGTTCAGGTTATTTCAGCTTTACCTGCTGGGATATTATAGCTACTTTTCCCGGTGCCGCCGCTGATCTAACCGATTTCATTATTTTTCAGACACGTAACGATACAACCTGGCAAATCAAGTTTCAATATTTTATGGCTAAGTCTGCCGCAGGCGAGCAGAACGAAGCCAATTTAGCTTTAGGCCCAATATTACTCAAGGCCTGGAAAGATGCGGAAGTGTCGGTTGTAGCTGCAGATGAAGCAAACAAAATGCTTACTTATACTATACAGTTGCCATCAAGTACCTCAAATACGCCAGAAGAATTGGCAAATGCTTTTGAGGCATTGTATAATTTAGTGGCTCCGCCTGTAGATAAAGCGATTGAATATACTAAGCAAAAATTTCCAAATTGGAATGCAGAAAGATACACCCAGGACAAGTTTAGTAATCTAATTACCAAAATGCATGATCGCATAAAACGATATGCCAATGCTACGCCAAAAGAAATAGCTGCACTACCTGACGAAATAGAATTTAATCAAACCATTAATGACCAAGTGATCCCTCTTAATACCATTCTTTATGGACCGCCTGGTACCGGTAAAACTTATAACACTATTGATAAAGCGGTAGCCATTGCCGATGCAGATTTCTATGCACAAAATAGTAGCAATCGCTCAGAACTTACCCGCCGCTTCAATGAATTACTGATTAAAGATTTTAAAAACTTGGAAGGGCAGATTGCTTTTTGCACCTTTCATCAAAGTATGAGCTATGAAGATTTTGTAGAAGGTATAAAGCCCTACTTGGTGGAATTAGAGGCTGACGAGGCAAGCATAGAATCTAACAGGGTGGAATTAGAAACAGGTACACACCTCAAATACAGTATTAAGGATGGCATCTTTAAAATTATTGCCCGTATGGCATCAGATGCCATGGAGCAAACCGAGGCGCCATCGCAACAAACCTTCAGTTTAGGCGAACCAGAATTTAATCAGGCCCTTTTCTACAAAATGTCGCTTGGGGACACACAAAAAGAAGAGGATAAAGAAATTTACGATTACTGCATGGCCAATAATTATGTAGCGTTGGGGTGGGGTGGCAATATTGACTACACCAATACCAACGAAAGAGAAATACAAAAAACGGCAAGAGAATCTGGGGAAGACAAAACTTCGGCTGAATATATTGAGAGGTTTATTAATTATATTAAACCGGGTAACTACATCGTTATTTCAAAAGGAAATTTCCGGTTCAGAGGTATAGGTAAGGTAGTTGGTAATTATGAATATAATCCAGATCTACGTTATCATCACCTTAAAAAAGTGGAATGGGTATTGAAAGATGTTGACTTACCGGTTGTTGACATCTACAATAAAAATTTTTCTCAACAATCTCTGTATAAACTTCACCAACAATGGATAAAGAGAGAATTTTTCGTACCTGCCCCTGCACCCAAAAAAGCCGCAGTAAAAAAGGAACCTCTAAACTACGTGCTAATTATTGACGAAATAAACCGGGGCAATGTATCAGCCATCTTCGGCGAACTCATTACCTTAATTGAAGATGATAAACGAACAGGCAAAGACGAAGCTTTAACCATAACCTTACCGTACAGTAAAAAGATATTCAGCATACCACCCAACCTGTACATCATCGGCACTATGAACACCGCTGACCGCAGTGTGGAAGCATTGGACACTGCACTACGCCGCCGCTTTGTATTTGAAGAGAAAGGCCCGCAACCAAATTTGCTTTCGCCTCAGGAAATGATTGTAAGATTGTATAATAAATATCCAAACACATCCTGGGACAATGTGGATTATAGAAAAGAGGCAGATAGCCTTTACTATTTACTTGGCATTGATCGATCCTTTGAAAAGCCCTGGAGTGATAATGGCATTGAAGCTGGCGATGAAGAAATCAAGGAATTGAGTGACGATCTTTTTTCCGGGGTAAATTTGAAAAAGCTATTGTCCGTTATCAATCAAAGGCTTGCGGTGCTATTATCAAAAGATCATACAATAGGTCATGCATGGCTAATAAATGTTTTCAATTTGGAAAATTTGCGGCAAGCATTTCAAAACAAGATTTTGCCTCTATTGCAAGAATATTTTTATAACAACTATGCAAAGCTGGATCTGGTGTTAGGCGATAGGTTTATCATTCAAAACAAAGAAGGCGCAATCACTTTTGCAAAGTCTGCTAAGTCTCCCGAAGCAGCAAGCGATTATGAAGAAACGATTACTTACACACTTGCAGATATGGACAACCTTAGTATAGAAGATTTCAAATCTGTTTACGCCTGATGCCATCTAAAAATATCATACGGGTTTCCGAATTCGAAAAGCTTTTTTACAAGGAAGATAAACCCTTCAAACAAAAGCATTGGGAGGCCTTATGCCGCTACCAGGAAAATGCCAATAAGCAGCACGGTAAGCGTATCGAATATTTTCGCATCCTAAACAAAGGCATCCAATTTCTGAACTATGTAGGCGTAATACAGGCCGGTAATCTAACCATTGAAGTATTACCAAAAACAGATAAAGGGGCTGCCACTGCTGTTAACGAAAGTATCGTTGCATTAGAGGAATCAGATGAAGCAGCAGCCAGCAACAAACAGAAATGGCACAGTGCCTTGCTGCAAATGCTGAAGGAGTGCAGGTTGCTAAAAGTACACCATGTTGATTATGCCAACCTGAAACTCCGTAGCAATTCTATACTTGATATTTACATTGAATTATTTTTATCAGAAGCAGAACGCCTGTTGCACGAAGGCCTGCTGAAAAAATACCAAAAGCAGGAAGGCAACCAGCCAGCACTAAAAGGGCAATTGCAGTTTCAAAAACAATTAGCCCATAACAGCACCCATGCCGAACGCTTTTACGTTCGCTACACCGAGTACAGCCGCAACAATGTGTACAATCGCATATTGCTACAAACAATACAACTTATCCCACACATCAGCAACAATGCTCATCTGCGGGATAAAGCCGCCCGGCTATTGATTCACTTTCCCGAGCTAAACCCCATTATCGCCACAGCCGAAATATTCAACCGCCTCACTTACGACCGTAAAACAGAACGTTACGAGGAGGCTATGCTCATTGCCAAAATGCTGCTACTTAATTACCGACCCGATATTACCGGCGGTTCTGAAAACGTCATCGCCATTTTGTTTGATATGAACAGGCTTTGGGAAGAATGGGTGTACCGGCGTTTGAAAAAAGAAGAAACAAATAATGGCATTACGGTACACCGGCAGCAATCCAAAGATTTTTGGAAAGGCGAACACATGTACCACCACAAAACCGTACGCCCGGATATGATTATTAAAAAAGGCGATGAAACGATTGTGATAGATACCAAATGGAAACTGATACCCGATATGACACCCGGTGATGAGGATTTGAAACAGATGTTTGTGTACAACCTATACTGGAATTGTAATAGAAGTGTGCTGCTATACCCGGCAACTAATCCTGGCCACAAAACAGGCAGTTATAAGCAGTTTTTAAATACAGCATTACCATATAGCGATTGCACTGTGTTGACAACTACTATTTTTGAACCGGCCGGTGATAACCTGGAGATAGCAGGTAAGCTTAAGTTCAAATTCGCAGATGAGATATTGAAGATTGTTCTGTTTTAATGTCTGATTCTATTCCGGCAGAACCTTAATTTGGTAGAGGTAGCAATTCATTCGTCTAATCGTCCCCGCAGAAACTTTTCCAGCCGCCCCGCCAGCGTTTCCGCCGTATCTCCTGCTTCTACATTAAAATCCTGCAAAGCTGCACTTACCGACTTCAGCAAAAAATCATACTCTCCAAACTTTTTGTGCATCAGGGCTTCATCCCCGGTTTCCCAGTAGCTGCTTTCGTCCATCAATTCAAACGTAGCAAAATAGCTGGCCTTTAGATGTTTTAGCAATTTAATAATGGCCTGGTGCACATCGGCCCCAGCGAACTGTGTTTTTACAGAAATGATATTGGCCGGCTCCGTCCTAAATTTTAAACTCACCAGGCAAACCAGTTCGCCATTCGGCAAAAAGCTAAGCCCTACTGTTTCGCATTCGGGTGGCGTAAACAGGATGCCGCTGATTTCATCCACATCACATAGCTGGTAACGCCATTCCATAATATTGCAAACATCCTGCACTTCTTCTACCAGCGCAGGTATCAGCGCCGGCAATTTCAAAACACCGCTGTAGTGGATAGATAAACCCATAAAATAATTTGAGTAAAAATAAAGTTTCGCCTGATTGCTATTATCAATTATTATTGGCTTTAGCTAAGAGAAAGGAAATCAACACAAATCAGTTTTAGCCACTTACAATGATAGGGGCTAAAGCCCAATACAAAAAAGATGATTGCCTTTGTTCCGTTGGCTGAAGCCAACGGCAATTGATACAAATTGCTGTTTTGTTTAAAAGTATTTGCTGTTGGCTTTCATCATTTCCAAAAGAAATAAACCTGGGGCTAAAGCCCAATACATTAGAATACTTCTTTTTGCCATTGGCTGAAGCCAACGGCAATTGAAACATAGAGCCTATATTTTGCTTTTCTAAATGCCTCTTACAATTCAATTATTTTCAGCTGAGCATACTTCACAAAAAGCCTTCTTTCATAAGCTCGTTTTATGCTTATATTTATAACTCAGGCTTTATTAATTGCTATTGGCTTTCATCAATTGCCGTTGGCTTTAGCCAACGGAAAAAGTAACTATTATGAGTTGGGTAAGCGTATATATTCACATGGTATTCTCTACTAAAAACAGAGCACCCTTTTTACATTCAGCAGCATTACGGAAGGAAGTATTTCAGCACATGAAACAAAATGCGAAAGAAAAAGATATACGGTTGGATTGTATTAATGGCTACCAGGAACATGCCCATTGCCTGATCTCTTTAAACAAAGAACAAACCGTTAGCAAAGTAGCTCAACTGGTAAAAGGCGAATCTTCATTCTGGATTAATCAAAACAAGCTGACGGCAACTCATTTTAACTGGCAGGATGATTACTGGGCCGTCAGCATCAGCGAAAGCCATCTTCCGTCTGTAAGGGCTTACATTCATAATCAGCAGGTACACCATGCAACACAATCTTTTGCAGATGAAATAAACAGGTTTATGGATAAATATGGATGGAGTTTTATCAGGGAAAATGAATAGCACTATTCCTTTGATGAAATGCTCAATCAGAACAAATGGTAAAAATTATTTTAAATGAAAAATTCAATCAGGCTGTTATCAATTGCCGTTGGCTTCAGCCAACGGAACAAAGATGGCAGTTGCAAACAGACTGCACAGGATGAGCCTTTTGTTGAATCTGCTAAGTTTGTAGCCCTCCTTTTACAAACGATTTGCAAATTTTTAAAACGCCAATATGCCAAAAATATTCAGGACTGTATTAGGGATTATTGTATTATTGATGCTGTGCCAGGAAAGGAGCAGCGGACAGCAACCCGGTTTTCAACCACCTGCCTCTCCCCGTGCCACCTATAATTTTAATGCCGGCTGGAAGTTCGTTTTTGGCGATACTGCCGGAGCCGATCAACCCTCCTTTAATGATGCGGCCTGGGCCAGTGTAAGCCTGCCACATACCTGGAATGAAACCGATAGCTACCGGGCTTACATTAGCCATGGTGGTGGCGATCAAAGCGAAAAAATGTTCGGCATTGGTTGGTACCGCAAACACTTTAAGCTGCCCGCCAATGCCACCGGCCAAAAAGTTTTTCTTCAGTTTGAAGGCATGCGGCAGGCAGGCCGGTTTTTTCTGAACGGTAAACCCATTGGTTTATATGAAAACGGCGTAACGGCCATTGGCTTGGATATTACCACTACCGCCAACTTTGGTGGGGCTGATAATGTGCTGGCCGTAAAAGTGGATAATAGTCCTAACTATAAAGAAGACAGCACCGGCACAGCGTTCCAGTGGAATTCCAAAGATTTCAATCCCAATTTCGGTGGCCTCAACCGCAATGCCCAACTGATAATTACGGGCAAAATTTACCAGACTCTGCCACTATACGAAAACCTGAAAACTACCGGTATTTACATTTACCCCGAATCGATTGACCTGCAGAAAAAAACAGCTGACCTGAAAGTAGAGGCAGAAGTAATGAATGAGACCGGTGATTATGCTTCCATCACCTTATCGGCCATGGTGGTAGATGCCGCCGGCGTGGTACGGGCAAAAATGGATGGCAACACGTCCGACCTGGTTGCCGGTCAGTCAGAAATTTTTACGGCAACGGGAACACTTGCCAATACCCGTTTTTGGGATGTGGTTGACCCATACCTGTACCATGTGTACACGGTGCTTACCGTAAATGGCAAAGTGGCCGATGTGTGCGATACCAAAACCGGCTTTCGCCAAACTGAATTTAAGGGTGGCGTGGGTACAGGTGGCGTATGGCTTAATGGGCGGTTTGTGTGGCTTACCGGCTATGCACAGCGGAGTGCCAACGACTGGGCAGGTTTGGGTGGCGCCTACCCCAACTGGATGCATGATTATACCATGGCCCAGCTACGGGAAACAAACGGCAATTATTTGCGTTGGATGCACGTATCGCCACAGCGGGCTGATGTAGAAGCCTGCGACCGTTATGGTATTGTAGAAGTATGCCCTGCAGGAGATAAAGAAAGGCTGGTAACGGGCCGCCAGTGGGATCAACGGATAGAAGTGATGCGGGCTTCCATGATTTATTACCGCAACAATCCCAGCATTTTATTTTGGGAAGCCGGCAATACTATTGTTACGCCGGAGCAAATGGAGCAAATGGTAGCCCTGCGAAAGGAACTGGATCCTTATGGTGGCCGCGTAATGGGCACACGGGATAATGACCTGACAGCAGAAAACAAAGCCCTTACACCGGTGTCAGAATTTTATGGGGTGATGATTGGCCAGGCGCCGCAAACAGATAAATTAACCGGAGATGACATATTCCGTGGCTATAGCATTTCCCGCCGGGATAAGGCTCCGCTGATAGAAACTGAGGATTTCCGGGACGAAGCAGGGCGCAATATCTGGGACGATTATTCGCCGCCGCATTTCGGTTTTAAACCCAAAATAGGTTCTACAGGTGGCCGCCCGATTGATACCTGGCACTGGAATTCTGAAACCTTTTGCCTGGCTGCCGCCGTGCGGTATAATAGCTATGTAACCAACCGGATTGATAATGTGGATCCTGCTCATTCCAAATGGGCGGCTTATGCTTCTATCTATTTTACCGATAGCGATGCCGACGGACGGCAGCAGGGTAGTTATGTGCTCCGGGTGAGTGGTAAGGCAGATGGGGTGCGTTTGCCAAAATCCCTTTTTTATGTATCACGGGTAATGCAGAATGAGAAGCCCGACCTGCACATTATCGGGCATTGGAATTACCCGGCTGGCACCAAAAAAACCATGTATGTAGCGGCATCCCATTGTGACGCTGTGGAATTTTTCATTAATGGAAAATCAGTTGGTGTACAAACAAAACCTTACGCATTTGCCGATACAGTTGGCGTAGCTACCAACGCTACACAACGCCCTGCCGAAAACACCGGCTTTATTTACGCTTTCCCAAATGTGGTGTATGCTCCCGGCACCATTAAAGCCGTAGCTAAAATGGTTGGAAAAGTGGTGGCGCAGCAGGAAATCCAGACTGCCGGTGAAGCAAAATCCATTAAGCTTACGCTGCATGCCGGGCCGCAGGGCCTGCAGGCAGACGGCAGTGATGTGGCACTAATTGATTTTGAAGTAGTGGATGTGCAGGGCCGCCGCTGCCCTGCCGATGAAGACCGGGTTGACTTTGCCGTAACCGGACCGGCTATCTGGCGGGGCGGCTTTAATGCAGCCAAACTTAACACCACCAACAATCTTTACCTGGATACGGAATGTGGTATTAACCGGGTAACTATTCGTTCCACACTGATGGCAGGCGACATTACAATTACAGCTTCCCGTAAAGGATTGACCAGTGGCATACTAAAGCTTGTATCCAAGCCAGTAGAAATAGTGAGTGGGCTAACCCGGAATATGCCGCAAATGATGCCAGGGTTGGGAGTTGAGGGAAAGTAAGGGTGATGCCGAAAATGATATACAATGAATTTATCATGATTTCGAAAACAATTGAATTTAAATACCTCAAAGTAACATCGGGTATAACCAATCATCCGGCATCGTTCATTTTAGGAGATACGTGGTAAACGGCTATTATATTCATGTGCAGTAGGCATTACCTGTTTATAGAAAATACTAATCAATTATTCCCAACTATTAGGCACCTATAAGGATTTATACATCTATTTAAGCGAAGGAAAAATAGGATTACCGTTAATAATGGCCTGTAGCGCTTGCATGATGGATGTGCCTTGTTTTTTCAGGGTAGCCATATCGGAACGGATAGTGGCAAAGTCTGTAGCACCTTGCTTACTTCTAAAACAACCCGCTATCTTCTGCTCTACTTTTATTTCCAAAGGGTCGGGACAGGCTATCCCTATGGTCTGTTCCGCTATATTGTTGCCAAAGGGGATGATAAACTTCTTTGCAAACCCTGGTATCTCATCCTTATATGTCATAAAACGGGCCAGCAAATTTTGCGTCTTGCTTTTCTCTATTACGCCTCTTTTACCTTCTTATTCTTTGGCACTGCCTGCCCAACTACTTTCTTCTACCTGGTGGCAGAACGTTAAGTGCCGCAAGTTATGCACATTGCCTAAAGCATGATTGCACCCAAACTCCATATAAATATGGCTTGCGGAAGTCATGTACCAATACATCCTGTAGACTGGTAGTATTTCCATCCCCTGCATCGCTTCTCTATACTGATGGTGTGCAGGCAGTTGCGCTTGCTTTCAAAGTAAAAGCCCGTGTCATCTGCATGTAGTACCGGCTGGCCGGGCAGCTTAGCTTTCCAATCATCAATGAGTGTGTTGCGCTTTGTCCAGGTCTGTAGCGGGTGGCTTGCTGCTGTTAGTGCTGTCTTTTTTTTGGTTGTTCTGCCATACCACAATACGATCCTCCCATATCCGAATGCGCTATCGTAGCAGCTCATTTTGTTGTTTCCGTAACTTAACCACTGCATTCAGATTACATACAGCTTGT
>CBDFGC010000009.1:117500-181280 GCA_965246935.1 Chitinophagaceae bacterium
TGCATTTAGAATCTGTCATCAAGCTGAATTTTCTGGAAAGTTGAGCCATAGAGCGTGAAAGTCGCGTAAGCATAAATTGACAGGGACGAGCAGTATCCTGAGTACGGCGGGACCGGAGAAATCCTGCCTGAATCTGCCAGCACCATCTGGTAAGGCTAAATACTCCTCAGACACCGATAGTGAACCAGTACCGTAAGGGAAAGGTGAAAAGTACCCCAAACAGGGGAGTGAAATAGTACCTGAAACCGTTTGCCTACAAGCGGTCGGAGTGCGCCTCGGCGTATGACGGCGTGCCTTTTGCATAATGAGCCTACGAGTTACTCCTCACTGGCAAGGTTAAGCTCTTTTGTAGCGGAGCCGTAGCGAAAGCAAGTCCGAATAGGGCGTTTAGTCAGTGGGGGTAGACGCGAAACTTTGTGATCTATCCATGGGCAGGGTGAAGGTGTGGTAACACACACTGGAGGCCCGAACGCGTAAACGTTGAAAAGTTTTGCGATGACCTGTGGATAGGGGTGAAAGGCCAATCAAACTGAGAGATAGCTCGTTCTCCCCGAAATGTTTTTAGGAACAGCGTCGTATATAAAGAAGTGTGTTAGAGGTAGAGCTACTGATTGGGCTAGGGGGCTTCACCGCCTACCAAACCCTGACAAACTCCGAATGCTAACACATATCTGCGGCAGTGAGGCTGCGGGCGCTAAGGTCCGTGGCCGAGAGGGAAATAACCCAGAATAGCAGCTAAGGTCCCTAATACGTGGTTAAGTTGATCAAACGAGGTGAGATTTCTATAACAGCCAGGATGTTGGCTTGGAAGCAGCCATTCATTTAAAGAGTGCGTAACAGCTCACTGGTCGAGAGATCTTGCACGGAAAATAATCGGGCATCAAACCACGAACCGAAGCTCTATGATTGCACTTTGAGTGTATATCGGTAGGGGAGCATTGAAACCTGCGTCGAAGGTGTGGCGTAAGCCATGTTGGAGCGGTTTCAAAAGAAAATGTAGGCATAAGTAACGATAAAAGGAGTGAAAAACTCCTTCGCCGTAAGACTAAGGGTTCCTGATCAACGTTAATCGGATCAGGGTTAGTCGGGTCCTTAGGCAAACCCGAAAGGGGTAGTTGATGGAAAACTGGTTAATATTCCAGTACCTGCTTTAGTTTCGATGGAGAGACGGGGTAGTGAAAGGACTGCGCATCTACGGATGTATGCGTTAAAGGGTGTAGTTATTTCTTTTGCAGGTAAATCCGCAATGGAAGGCGAACCTGATAGTACAGCAAAGCTTCGGCAGCGCTGATAATGTCCCTAATCAAACCTCCAAGAAAATCTTCTAAGTTATGATTAAAGCAGCCCGTACCGTAAACCGACACAGGTAGTCGAGATGAATATTCTAAGGCGCTCGGGTGAGCCGTGGAGAAGGAACTCGGCAAATTGACGCTGTAACTTCGGGATAAAGCGTACCATCTTCGGATGGTCTCAGTAAAATGGTTCAACCAACTGTTTAACAAAAACACAGGGCCCTGCAAAATCGAAAGATGACGTATAGAGCCTGATACCTGCCCGGTGCTGGAAGGTTAAGGAAGGATGTTCGGCGCAAGCCAAAGCTTCTGACTGAAGCCCCAGTAAACGGCGGCCGTAACTATAACGGTCCTAAGGTAGCGAAATTCCTTGTCGGGTAAGTTCCGACCTGCACGAATGGTCTAATGAGTTGAACGCTGTCTCCTCCACGAGCCCGGTGAAATTGTAGTATCGGTGAAGATGCCGGTTACCCGTCACGGGACGGAAAGACCCCATGAACCTTCACTACAGCTTTGCATTGATTTTGAGCAACAAATGTGTAGGATAGTTGGGAGGCTTTGAAGCAGTGTCGCCAGGCATTGTGGAGCCAACGTTGAAATACCAACCTTTTGTTGCTTAGAACCTAACCCCCAACGGGGAACATTGCATGGCGGGTAGTTTGACTGGGGTGGTCGCCTCCTAAAAAGTAACGGAGGCTTGCAAAGGTACCCTCAGTACGGTTGGTAATCGTACGCAGAGCGCATTAGTAGAAGGGTGCTTGACTGTGAGACAAACAAGTCGATCAGGAGCGAAAGCTGGCTAAAGTGATCCGGTGGTTCTGTATGGAAGGGCCATCGCTCAAAGGATAAAAGGTACTCTGGGGATAACAGGCTGATCTCACCCAAGAGCTCATATCGACGGTGAGGTTTGGCACCTCGATGTCGGTTCGTCACATCCTGGGGCTGGAGAAGGTCCCAAGGGTTCGGCTGTTCGCCGATTAAAGTGGCACGTGAACTGGGTTCAGAACGTCGCAAGACAGTTCGGTCCCTATCTGTGATGGGCGCAAGTAAATTGAGAGAACGTGACCTTAGTACGAGAGGACCGGGTCGCACGTACCGCTGGTGTATCTGTTGTGGTGCCAACTGCAATGCAGAGTAGCTACGTACGGACAGGATAAACGCTGAAAGCATCTAAGCGTGAAACCTATCTTAAGATGAGTTTACTTTTAAGGGTCGTCAAAGACTATGACGTTGATAGGCTATAGGTATAAAGGTGGTAACATCAAAGCCAAGTAGTACTAATTACCCGTATGCTTTAATTTTATTATATCGGTTCTATACTTTTCCAATATGTCATTTTATTAAGTTGACCGTTAGTTTGGCTGCGTTGCCAATAGCTATTTGTCAATTACCGTTTTATGGTGGTTATTCCAAGGGTGTTCACCTCTTCCCTTTCCGAACAGAGAAGTTAAGCCCCTTATGGCCAATGGTACTGGATTTAGTTCTGGGAGAGTAGGTAGCTGCCGTATTCATTTAAAAAGCCTTTCGATTTATCGAGAGGCTTTTTTGTTGTTGGGATAAAATCAGTTTATGTCACCATTTAAGTTCTATAATTCCGTGAACATAGTTTTATCGTGTGTTTTAGCATAAAGACAGTTCTTAAAAATCTGAGATTTGTGGTCTATCAGCAACAGTCAGTCCGCAGCTGGGACAATGAATGTCAAAGATGCTCCAAGTTGATTCTAAATGATAATCCCAATACGAACCATGCTTAAACAATTTGGTTTTACAGTTCCAGCAGTATGAAATATTTACTTCATGTCCGCAGATTTTATTGTGGTTTATATCTTCAGCAAGACAAGAATATTTATAAAATTTACCTCCGCTTTTATAATTTCTTTCCTGAATATCAAAACTGTCATTACCACAGTTGATACAGAACATTTTGTTTTCAGGTTTTGGATTTTTATCGTCTGCAATTTTCGACGGTTCGAGTAAATATTCAAAACTCATTGCGATAAGTTTTTTTAAAGTATCCGTGAAAATTGGCTTAAGTTCTATGTAGCCGTATTCGTGGAAGGGAAATTTAATTAGCTTTTCTTCACCTTCCATAATATAGATTTTATCTCCTCCGTAATTTGTATATTTCACCTTGCTGTTATTATAAGTTCCATCCATGCATGGATGAAGAATAAAAACGTAATTTTCATTATCTCCGTATTTTTTCTTCATATGAATCGTTTCATAAATGATTGACTGCTTATAATTGTAGTTTTTGAATTTTGAATCAAGGACTAAATTTATTGTCCGTCTGTTACACGTTATTTCCAAAATGAAATCAGGTCTTTTGTTTTCAGCGATGCTTTTCTGATAGTGAAGTGTAACTCGCCTACCGGTTAAACTTTTTTTGAAATCAATTTTTGAATGTTCTGCGATTGTTTGTTTCTTCGGGTCAGTGGCTTTCAAAAGCGATGTTAGGTCTTTAGGTTCATGCTCAAAGTGAAAGCTTTCCTCCAACACTTTTATTTGTGTAATCAAACACCACAACTCATAAACCTGTGGCATTTCTCTTAATCCGAATGAAGTAACATTTTCGTAAAGGTCAAAAACTGCAATATCTATGCCTTCTGATTTTAATATCTCCCTATAATAGTGAAGTGAATTCCTGTAAGCAATGTTTTGAATAAAAGTCATGGATGGTTTGAAACCCTGAAAATTCTTCCACTTTATTTTTTTGAAAAAACTTGTCTTCAATCTTTGCTCAAGCAATGGTTGAAGTTTTGATTGCTCCTCGTTAAACTTAGTAATGTTTTTAATCTGAAAATTTATCTTCTCAATTTTCTTGTTTAATGTTTGGATCTGATTTTGTTGCTCAGTAATTTCTTGCGGAGTTAGAAACTTTACCCAATTATTTCTTTTGAGAATTTCTGCATTTTGCTTTTGCTTTTTTAGAATATTTCTTCCTAATTCCACAGCCGAACTCTCAATACTTTTAATAAGACTTGCATCGAATATTTGATACACCTTTCCAGATTTTGTTATTCCTGTTTTGCCCTGAAAATTAATTTCAATTTTAAAGGAAGCGCCTTCATTCAGATGTGAGGATATAATTTCAGGAAATGTTATTAAGCAGAAATCAGGATTATATGACCAATATGTGTTTGGCAATTCATGATGCTCCTTCCACAAGTTCACAAATGTTGTGATATAATTTGCAGATTTAAGAAAGCTCAAACTGTTGCTTATTAGCTTCCATTTTTTTTCAGCTTCAAATAGTTCCAGTTCTTGATAGCGAATCTCTTCTAAAACTTTTTCTTCGATTAGTATTTGAGGTTTTTGAATTTGAAATATGTATTCATTAATTATTTCAATTTCATTTTTCAATCTTTCAATTTGCAGTGAAGTGTATTTTATGTTTTTAGAAACTATCAAGTGAATACTACGGAGCATGAAACAAACAAATCTGTTTTCATAAATGTCATGATTTTCTAAAACTGATTTTGAAGGTAGAAATGTTGCAGTTCCAGTAGTAGATAGTTTTCGATACGTTTCTGCAATAGGAATTACTTTTTCGACCCTTCTATTTTCTTTTGAGTGTGTTAACTCCTTTTTTGGGTTTTTAACAATTTTATCAAACTCAGTTATGAATTCAACTATCCACTTATTTTCAGGAAAACGAATTATTTTATCACCGTATCTAAAATCAATTTTTGCTGCATTAACTATCAACTTTTTTGAAGTAATTAGATTCCAAAGTTCTCCTTCAAAATCATTTTTCAATTGTTCAAAATCAAAATCCTCAATGTTGCTGTTTATGTCAATGGTGACGAACTGATGAATCTGTTGAAGGTTCTCTGAAATTCTAATTTCTATTTTCCCGATTGTGTTTATTGATGGGCAATGATGATAACTAATTCCTCTTTGTCCTGTTCTCCAATCTCCTTTAATAATCCATAAATCATCTTGAATGTTGTAAAGCTGACTGTTTTGATTCCAATTTCCTTCATTGTTTTTGAGAAAGGGAATGAACTTAGTCTTAATTGCAAACTGAAAATATAATCCATCCTCTTTGTCGTATAGGACAATATCGTACTCATACCTGTTTCCGTTAATTAATGATGCCTCTAAAAACTTCTTCGAAGGAATAATTGTCCGAACACTGTCAGGGCTTTCCCAATCAATAGAAATCATGAGGACTTCAAACTCTGACATTAGGCAAAGAAGTTAAATTGTGAATTATTTCTTCTGGCTTGAGTAAGCATTTCGGTTAAGTACTCATTACTGGTTTTACCAACGTTGCCTTCATCAGGTTGGCCTTCGTATTCGAAGTTCTCAAAAAGGTATAAACGCAGATCCTCAACTATTTTAATTTTGACTTCACCGTTTTTAGCGATGTCGTTTCCATCAAATATAAATCTTGGAAAAATTTTTTGAATTATAACACTGTTAAGTGAAATATTATCAAGGTATTTTTGTTCTGAATCAAAATCAGGTGATTCTGAAATGTTTTCAATATCTACATCATCCATTATAGATGGAAAGGATGACGGTAGAATAATTGAGTAATTTACTGATTGACGAATTGAACGAATTCCAAAATCAATATTCAGAAGATGCAAAAATTTTTTATTAAGCTCTTTTAATTTACTTGTTACATTTTCGGAACCTTTAATACCCAGTTTTGGATAATCTATTCTTTCAGAAAACTGACTTGGTTTAAGATATACCGGTAGCAACTCTTTTTTATATTCTACGTTTTTAAATAAGTCAGTCACTTGTTCTTCAAAAAGTAAAGGGTTGTCAAACTTTACTACATGGATTCTATCAAGAATTTTCGGAGAGAAATAGTGAGTTGTTTCATCCACATTGATGGCTCCAATGAAACGGACATTGTCAGGGATTTTGATGGTTGAAGGGAATTTCAAAATATCAATCAATCGTCTTTTCATTTTAGCATGTAATTGTAACATTGATTCTTTGTCAGTGTTACCTAACATTTCAAAGAATCTCTTTCTTGCTTCTTCATCATCCAAAAATTCTTGCCATGATTTTATTTGTTTCCCTTTAATGCTACTCTCAATTAGGTTTAGCAATGTGCTGAATTCTGAAACAAACAATTCTTCTTCATGATTTGCATATAGTTCAATTTCCGGTTGCTTGCTTCGTTCTTCTAACTTCGAAAGAAAATCAGCAAAATAGTATTCTGCCCTTGCTAAATTCATTTCATCAAGACAGATAAAGTACAGTTGGTTCGGATTATTAATTGCTTCTACAATTGCCTCTGTAAAGGGTGTTGGCAAAAATGACATTTGTAAAGGGTTATAATACCCAATCAAATCTTCCGAACTTGTCCAGTTTGGTTTTACAGGAATAATCTTAGCAACACCACCTAAAGCTTCGGCAAATGCTTTTACAATTTGTGTTTTACCCGAACCCGATAATCCACTCAAAACAATTATGTCATGAGTTTTTAATAAAATCAAAAAATTTCGTATTTGATACCTTGTGTAAATTAAATGTTTCTTGTGAAATAGATAGGCATGAATATGTTCTGAAAGTTTTGAAAAGCTTTTTTCAAAATCATTTCTAAAGTCAAGGTGATTCGTTGGTTTAAATTCCTTTGGAGATAAAAGATTCAAATATTTGTCTTCATCATTATCACTAATGAACTGAAGGTTTTTGCAAAGCGAAACTCTTTCTTTTAAAGTGCTAATCAAGTCTTCCATCTTCGATAAATTTTTATTTGTTTCTTCAACTGTTTCCTGTAACGTCAAAATTTCCTTTTCTTTCGCCTTGATTTCAATAAATGAGCTTTTTATTTTTTGATTGTATTCTTCAATTGTTTTGTTTGCTTCCATCTGCTTTTCCAATGAAACGTTCCTAATTCTTTCTTCTATTTCGCCTTTTGTCCTTTCAAAATCATCTTCTGCCTTTTCTAAGTAAGTATTTATTTCTTCTAACCTTTCTTGTTTTATTCTTAATTCTTGGCTTAGTGCACTAAATTCTTTAATTTCCTGAATATTCTCATTCTTGGCTTGTAGTAAGAATGGATTAGATTTATTTATTCTTTCGTATTTTGATGCTATAGTTGCTTCAAATAAATATCTTGTACTGTCAGAGAGTGACCCAGTTGCAATAAAAATTTCTCCCACCGAATCGTGTGAAATTGGGTATGTCAAAACATTTCCGTCCTGATGAGTAATGTTTTTGAAGAATCCAAAATCTTTACTCGGAACTTTTCTGTATAATCCTTCGAAGATGAAATTGGAAATTGAGTTATGTGTCTTGAATTCTTTCAACAAAGTGTAATCACTT
The DNA here is from genome assembly GCA_965246935.1 of Chitinophagaceae bacterium. Classification (GTDB taxonomy): domain Bacteria; phylum Bacteroidota; class Bacteroidia; order Chitinophagales; family Chitinophagaceae; genus JAZKFT01. Next base: position 125,087 of record CBDFGC010000009.1, read on the forward strand.
TTTTTGAAATATGGTTCAAGATTGTCAAGAATTTCAATTCTTTTTGTTCTTCGATCATCAGGTTTTGATGTCAAGTCTTCGAGTCGATTTGTTATCAATTTGGGTTTATCACCTTTAATTGTTTCTACATTGTCAGATCGTTCAGTCGGTTGGTAATCTGGAATAAGCTTGTGTATAAGTTCTGTGTTTAGAACATAGGTTACATCTTGCGGAAGATATTCTGAAAGTTTTTCGTAGCGTTCGAAAATTTCCAAAACTGAAGTATTCATTTTTTTAGCAAGTTCAGTCACTGTCATTACGAAAAGTTTCTATTTACATTTTATATCAAAGCAAATGTGGTGAAATTGTATTGGATTGTGCGTTTGAACGTAGCTCTTTTGATTTTGCTAAAATTGTAGTTTGTCCTTATCGCTCCGCTTAGTGCCACACGTACCAGAATGGTTGTGGTTAAATACTGCTCCAACAGGTGTAAGGATTCCCAACACGTCCTTGCCGGTTTAGCTTCGCTGCTACTTCGTGGTGACAAAAGGTGGAAGATAAAAACTGATATGCGTCTGCCGAAATAGCTAAATGTTATTTGCCGCTTAGCGGATCGTTGTGCATGTAATCAATCTTTTGATTGATAGCTGACCAGTTAAACAATGGAAAAGCCAGCAAATCACGCTGCCAAACTTATACTGCTTGTTTACGGCTTCTACGTTAAAATCTTCCAGCCATACCGGTTTACTGATAATCGAGTTCGGAAATATGCACCCTGGCATCCAAAAAAGTTTTTTACCCTACGCCATTTTGGCGATGCCCCTTTTAAAAAGAAATCAGGTGCCCGCTAATTTGGCGATGGCATCCGTAAAAGTTTTTTGCTACCCGCCATTGTAGCGGAAGCACTTTTAAAAGTTTTTTGCCATCCGCCATTGTAGCGATGGCATATCTAAAACAAATTGAGCCTTCGCAAATCCGGCGGATATGCCTGTAAAACAAAACAGGCAGCCGCCATTTTAAACCATTACCGAATTTCCAATCCGTACTTCTCTGCCTAAAAAAGAACAATTTATTAAAGATAATGATATCTAGTGCAGAACCAGCCATCTATAAGTGGCTGGTTGTAAACCTATTTATCTTTAAAAGTTTAGCCTATGAAACAGCTTGAACGAATTTTCGAGAATCCCTTTGCTGATGAGAAAATTACGGCTTCCCGCCTCGCCAACTTTGCCGAAGATTGCCTCAACCGCTTTACCAAAGCCAATACCGATGGCAGTTATGCCCTGCTGATTGCGCAGCTTACGCCTGCCCTTACAACGCTGAAAACCGAACTGGGCAATGTAGCCAGTTCGCAGGCTACCCAAAAGGGCAAAACCCTTACGGTACAGCAGTTTCAGGCCGGTTTTAAAAAATGGATGGCAGACAAAGAAGGTGTTATTGCCGATGCGGTAGGCGGTTTCGATACGCCGGCTTACCTGGAGTTTTACCCCGGTGGCGTTTCGGAATATTCCATTATTACCCTGGCCAAAATGCCTGTGATTGTAACGCGGCTGAATACGGTAGCTACCAAATATGCCGCCTCCTTAAAAAGCGACCTGCTCCAGAAGCTACAAGGTTTTGAAGCGGGCTGGAAAGCCGTAAGTACCGATCATCAGCAGGTGAAAGCCGGCCTCAGCAGCGACCGTACCGACCGTAGCACGACTCGCAAGGGCCTGGAAATAGTGCTGCTCCATGCCGTTCACCAGGTGGCAGACCGTTTTCCCGGCGATACCGCACAATGCCTTACTTTTTTCAATTTCAACCTGCTGGAAGCGTCTAAATCGCATAAAGAAAAAACACCTGTGGAAACGAAAGGGCCGGCTGCGGTGTAAAAGCTGCCAGGCATCAATAATCCCCTTATGGCTTTACTATAAGCGAAAATTTTCATTTATTTTAACCCGGCGTTGCATAGTACAGTTAGCATAGCCGGTTTTTTTATCACTTTAATTGTATTGCTCCGCTTCATGTCACACGAATACCGTTTGGAAGAAATTTCACTATGAGTTCTTTACGCCAACGGCGTAATCCCGACTAAAGTGCGGGAACAGGCTCTATCTGTAGAAACACGAGTCAATCAAAATTGGGTATTTCTCCAGCGGAGCAACCCTAAAAAGGGGTATTACGGATTAATGATGTAGGGCTGCCCTCCCGAAGGGTCGGGACAGGCTAACCGGGGCAGAAACCCTTGATAAACAGGAAATGTACACTGCTACAGATAGGTTGCCCTTCCAGGGCAAAAAACCGTAACTGTTTTAAAAAGCAATAAAAAATCTTCCGAACAGTATTGCCGACACGAAGCGGGGCAGATGGAAAGCCTTCCTGGCAGCGGCTGCTCCACAGTAAATGTTGAATTCACCGGACTATAAACAGGATATACTTTACCGGGATTCAGTTTTAAATGGTATAAGAAAAGCAGTAATTGGTACCGTTCGTTATTTTTTCAACGAACTGCGCACGTCTCTTACAAATTCAACTGTAACGTTGGCAATATCAGCCACTTGCTCATCACTCCATCCTAATTTCAAGATCAGGTTCGTTACAAATTCACGGCTTTTTTTTACTTCGGTCTGTTCAATTCCTTGTTCTTTACCCAATTTGAAAAACGGGTCCCTCTCCGGCTTAAAAAACGTGGTGATGGAATCTAACATATCCTCTATTTTGAATGGCAAGTCATCATTTCTTCAATGAACTACGTACCTCGCTTACAAACTGAACCGGAACATTCGCAATATCAGCTACTTGTTCATCGCTCCAGCCTAATTTCCTGATCAGGTTTGCCACTACTTCAAAGCTTTTGTTTGCTTCACCCTTCTTCTGGCCCCTGATATAAAACGGATCCTTTTCTTCTTTAAAAAAGGTACTGATTGAATCTAACATATCCGCTAATTTGAATGGCAAGTTACGTAATTGAGCCAATACCCGCAACTGGTTGAAATATTTGCCAACCCTCAAATCGCTGCCGGCTGCACTTCTAATCTGGCCAATGATAGCTGCTAATACCTGCTCTTCCTTTTCGTTTCCAAAGTTGGCTAAAATGGAGAGCAACTTTTCTTCCGGCTCTTTAGATTGCAGGAACAGCTTGTAATCCACCTGTGACAAAGCAATGAGCCGGTAATCGTACACGAAGCCTTTTTCAATAATCTTGTCCTGCATGGTAGCCTTGCCTTTGCCAATGAAAAGCACATACTGCTTTACCAACAGGCGATATTTACGCAGCAGCATAATACGGTATTCAGCCATTCGGTACACCATTTCCTTATCATTCTTTACCTGCCACTCTATGTGCAGCACAAAAGTATTACCACTGGCATCTGTTACTATTTTTTATGTTATTTCAGTTAATTACTTTGTTGCAAAGAGGCACCCTTCTCCACCTGTGGAGAAGGGCCGGGGATGAGGTCTTTCTTTCGTCTGCTGAAGCTCGGTAGGCAAATCTTCGCTGTGTACAATATGCAGGCCCAGCAGGCGCTCAATGATACCGGGCAGAGCCTGCTGCATATTCTCTTTAAAAACCTTATCATATTCGTTGGCTGGCCTGGGAATGTTGGCTGCTTTTTTCATGGGCTTGCAATCGTCTCAAACATACGCCAATATAAATTGGCAGGCACTTAGGTAATCTACATTTTAATACCGGTATAAATTCTGTTCATTATACTTTAAAAGCATTGTAAAGGGTTTAAAATCACCTCCAACCTGCAAATTACAGGTCAATTTAGAAATAAAAGTTGATGATAGGCATAACTCAATTTGTGTGAAGATCATTAGGCATTATACTCCCTAATGTCGCATCTCATGCGGCGATTATTAAAAGATGCGGCGAATAAAAGCTATATTCACCGCAAAGCAGGATAATGGCTATTTACATTCATCAGCAAAGAGACTGGCCACGTTTTAAATGGGAGCAGGAGCAGTTATCGTCTCTGTTAACCAAAGTGCATCATAGCCAAAGCCGGCTGCTTGGGCGTATGAGCCATTTAGGTTTCCATCTACAGGCAGAAGCAACGCTGCAAACGCTCACTTTAGATGTACTGAAATCCAGTGAAATCGAAGGAGAACTATTGAATCCCAACCAGGTAAGATCATCTATTGCCAGGCGTTTAGGAATGGATAGCGGTGGCCTGGTACAAGCAGACCGAAATGTGGAGGGAGTTGTTGAAATGATGTTGGATGCCACCCAAAACTATAAAGCTGAATTGACTGCAGAACGACTATTTGGGTGGCATGCGGCGCTTTTCCCAACAGGAAGAAGCGGCATACATAAAATTGTGGTTGGTGCGTGGCGAAATAATACAAAAGACGATCCTATGCAGGTTGTTTCGGGTGCTATGGAAAAGGAGAAAGTTCATTTTCAGGCACCTGCTGCTGAATTGCTGAATGATGAAATGCAGGCTTTTATTCACTGGTTCGCAACTGAAAATGAAATGAATTCTTTTATAAAAGCGGCCGTTGCGCATCTTTGGTTCGTAACCAATCACCCGTTTGATGATGGCAATGGGAGAATAGCCCGGGCCATTACTGATTTGCAGCTTTCCCGTGCCGACAATAGCAAACAGCGTTTTTATAGCATGTCGGCCCAAATAAGAAAGGAAAGAAATGCGTATTATGAGATTCTTGAAAGAACGCAGAAAGGCGAAATGTATATTACAGATTGGCTGAAATGGTTTTTGGAATGTATAAGTCGCTCATTAGCGGCTACGGATGAAACGCTTGGAGCTGTTTTTAAAAAAGCAACGTTTTGGGGTAAAAATGAACTGGTTCCTATGAACGAGCGGCAGAAACTGATGCTTAATAAATTGCTGGATGGTTTTATAGGAAAGCTCACCTCCTCTAAATGGGCAAAGATTACAAAATGTTCATCCGATACGGCAGTACGGGATATAAACCAGTTATTGTTGCAAGGTATACTGATAAAAGAACCTGCGGGAGGTAGAAGCACAAGTTACCTTCTTGATATTTAAACGGCTGTCAGTAATTCTCAGATACTATTTCCAATCTATTCCTGCGAAAGGCATCTTCACGCTCTGATGGAACGGGACAAGTTGTGCGTAATGGTCACTTAATTTCAATTAGCAAGCTCTTTGTAGAAAAGTAACAGGCCGGCACAGGTCAGGAGACCTGCGCCAGCATACGGAAGCCCGGCTGCAGGCCGGAAGACTTTACCGTATTCATCAAATTAGTTGACAAATAAGCAGGACCGGATGAGCGGGTATTCAATACGATTTGAACTGCGTAATCAACCGCGGGCTTATTGCTGCCTTTTGTTATGAATCCGCTTAAACATCTCATATTCCATACAATTAAAACTTCATTTTAAAACGCATCACCACTTCACCGGTTTCAGAATCAACTGATACGCTTTTATCTTCCGTGCCCAGCGGCTGCCCGGTCGCCATTTGGTACATACCGGCTAAAAAGTCCATGCCGTTTTGTAATACTTTTTCCATTTGCTTTGCCTTTTCCTGTTGCATGTTGTAAGCGCCGGCTTCTGCAATGATAGGGCTGTCCGTTACTACGGCAGTTTCCGGTGCTGCGGCCACCGGTTCTTCATCTGTTAAGCCATTTATATCGGCAGGCATATACGGCTCCAACCTTTCCTCCTGCTGCGGTTCTGAAGGTTCGACTGTTTGCTGCAAAATGCCATTTACGGCAGCCTCAAGGCTATTTAAAAACTGTGCCCTGCCCGATGCCGAAAAATCCACGGTATCTATCCGGTTGGCGGCACTCAGCACACCATCAAAAAGATTTTGCTTTAAACCAAGGCCCAGCACAATGTTTTCCTCAATTGAATGGCGGCTGACAAAGCTGATGACAGTCAGTTTTTTACTGCGCTGGCCCAGGCGGTCAATCCTGCCCGTACGCTGGTTCTTTTTGGCGGGGTTCCAGGGCAGTTCAAAATTAATAATCGTATCGGCTACCTGTAGGTTAAGGCCGGTGCCGCCTGCCTCACTGCTCAAAAATATTTTGCAATTGGCGTCGGTCTCAAATTTCTTTACCAGCAGGCCCCGGTTTTTTACAGCCACTTTGCCATTCAGCATCGCATAGCCAATACCGTTTTTGTGCAGCATTTGCGCTATCAGTTGCAGCATCACTACCCACTCGCTAAATATGATGATTTTTACCGGGCTGTTGGCGGCATCCATTTTTTCCAGTAAAATATTCTCCAGTTCAGCCAGCTTGGGGCTTATATATGTTTCTTTATCAATTAAAAAAGTACTGTCGCACACCATACGCATATTCAGCAATAGCAGCATCAGTTTATTCTGGTCGTAAGGCGTTATAAATTTTTTCTTCAATATGGTGGCAATGCCCCTTGCATAATTAGAATGTAGAAATGTTTGTTCGGGGTGCATGGTGATGGGCACGGTTATATCTGTTATGTTGGGCAGGTCTTTCAGCACCTCTTTTTTCTCCCGCCGCAGCAGTACCGGCTTCATTCGCTCATACAATTGCTGCAGGTTGAAATAACCGGTAATTTTTTGTCCGCTTTTTTCATCAAAATAGCAGTGCTGGTAACTGAATTCCCATAACGGTGAAAGAAAATAAGGATCAATAAAATAAACGATAGAATAGAGGTCGGTAATGCGGTTTTCGATAGGTGTTCCGGTAATTACCAGCGCATGTTTTTTGTGCAGGGATTTAATACTTTGCGATGTGATGGTATCAAAGTTTTTAATTTTCTGTGCTTCATCTAATATAATAAAATCGATACCTGTTTTATTAAGGATGGTAAAATCACGCAATACCGTTTCATAGTTGACGATCAAAAAATAAGCATCCGTAGTTCTGTATGTTGCATTCCGTTCGGCAGGCAATCCATCCACAATTACGGCTTTTTCATGGCTGAATTTTTCAATTTCTTTTTTCCATTGTTCCTTTAGCGAGGCAGGGCATACCACCAACGTACGGGTAAAGCCCAGCAACTGTTTTTTCATCACTGCAATGGCAATAGCCTGCAAGGTTTTGCCCAGGCCCATTTCATCGGCAATAATGACGGCATCCTTAAAAACGGCAAATTGCACGCCCTGCTGCTGGTAAGTAAAAAGCTTTACTTTTAAAAGCCCAAAATCAAGTTTCGTATTTTTTTCCAGTTGCTGCAGGGCCTCTTTATCCCAGGCCCGCTGTACCGCCTGCTCCACCTCCGGGCGGATAATGATTTGCGGCATATCCGCTGCTGCCTGTATGAATGCTAAAAAGTCTTTGTTCTTTGAAGGCTCAATAAAATTATTTTTCCCGAAATGTTTTTTGATAATTGCCGCAACTTCTTCCGGTAATTTCTCCGGGTAATACCAGGTAATCCGGTAATCGTTCAGCGGATCGGTGTAAACCTCTATATATGGAAATTTTTTTGATAGTTTCCTGAACAGTTTTTTGTTTTCTTTCAGCTTGTCAAAGGCATACATAATGTGCTTGGTAGTACCCAGCTTATTGGTTTGCCAGTCGGGGTTATTAATGTAGCCGGTTTCATTGTCAAAGTCACGCAGCAGCACTTTAAACTTTACACCTTTTTCATTGGTTAATTCATGCTCACCAAAAATATTAGCTGCAAATTTTATTCTGTAATCAGCCTTCAGCGCTTTTTCCTTCCGCTCTGCAAGCACTCTTTTTATCATGCCTTCACGGGTATAGGCTTTGCCTTCTGCCTGTACCAGCGTTGCGGGTAATTGCAACTCATCTTTAGCCTGCTGCAGGGCTGCATACGCAATAGCATCCCAGGGAGCAGGCTTGCCATTTTTCTGGTACAAAACAACTTCCTCAGTTGCTTTTAGAATCACTTCGTATTCCGTGTTTTCATCTGTATCATTTACCAGTATTTCAACCGCATTCCGGGAAGCCGTCAGCAACTGGCAAAAGCCTTTTTTATAGATTATTTCACCCTTATATTTATCTGCCATGGAGAATATTGTGCCTGCAAGGCTATTCAATTGTTGAAGAAGCGTTTTTTCTGCCATACAATAAACATATTAAGTTGAACGGGCGGTAAATTAAAATAAAAAATCAGCCCCGTGCAAAGTATGTTCCGGTTGTAGGGTAGCGGCTGTGCACAAAGGCAGGCCTCCATCCGTTAGCAGCAGCCAGCGTTTCAATAAAAATCAAGTAAAAGGCATTTTATATTAAATGGCTTCTATGGAAATTATTTTGACAACTTCACTCAACAGGATAGTCAATACCTATCGAATATTTTTGCCTTGGCTGTAAAGTTTGTTATATTTTACAAGAATTTGAAAGGTATGAGCAGGCTGAAAAACAATCTGAATGTGATGTTTTTTTGCATAGTTACCTGTACAGCCGGTACATTAGCGAAAGCACAGCAAGCAGGTGGTATATTCCATCACCTCACTACAAAAAACGGCTTATCATCCAACCGGGTCAATAAAGTCATTCAGGACAGAGAAGGTTTTTACTGGATTGCAACGGAAGACGGCTTAAACCGTTTTGATGGAAGCAGTTGCAAAATTTTCCGAAATATCAAAAACGATTCTACTTCATTAGGCAGCAACAGCTGTCTTAACCTGCTTGAAGATGACAATGGTGATATTTGGATAACTACTCCGCGGGGCGTAAACCGTTATGTAACAAAAGAAGAGCGATTTGAAAGATATTATTTATCTCATCCTACGCTGTCCTTTGCCCAGGTGAACGCTGTCAGCGGAATGGCAAAAGATGACGAAGGAAATATCTGGATAGCATCTGCGGGGTTATGGCAATACAATATTTATTCCCGTCAATGGACCAGGTATTTAAATAACCCTAGTGATAATGCTTCCATACCTGGAGGGATTTATCCATCGTTACAATACGATAAGTTTCATAAAGGTTTGTGGATGAGTAATGGCAGATTAGTATTTTTTGATATAGCTACGTCTAAATTTTATCATGCGCAGCATAATCCGAAAAATCTGCTCGTTTTCAATATGACTCCTGCCGATGATTTCAGTGTATTGGATAGCGCTGGCGCCATCTGGTTTTATAAATATCCGGGCGGAGCGTTGTGTAAATATTCCATGAATAATAATACGATCAGGACTTTTTCTGTTAAGAAACATTCCGGTGGTATCAGAAATATTTCAGTAGATGCACAAAACAGGCTTTGGTTCAGCTATTGGACCAATAGCACCTGGATATTTGATCCGGCTACAAATAAAATGAATACAGGCTTTTTAGCCTATTTTCATCAGCAATCGGCCCTGACTCCAATGGCCAATCAGCTGTATCTTGACCGGAGTGGTATTTATTGGATTAGCTCTGCACAGGGAGTAAGCATATATGATCCACATGCACAAGCCGTTACCTATTTTTTGTTGAATGACAAACGAAAAAAAGAAAATGGTCCTGATAATGCCATTACCTGCCTGGCTGAGCAAAACGAAAACATAATATGGATAGGCACCAGAACTGGCTTGTTTCAATATGATGTATTTCAAAAAAAAGCCAGGGCTATTGAACACTTACCCCTTTCTTACCCCAATATCCGGTGCCTGTACCTTCAAAACGATTCTACTTTATGGATTGGGGGCTGGGATGAGTTGCTGCTTTTTGATCTGCGATCAGAAAGGATATTAAAAAAAATCTCCCTTCATGCGAATCCTCAATTTATTGCAGTTGATAATAAGGGGCAAATTTGGGTAGGCACCTGGTCTAAGGGCCTGTTTAACTTTTCATCCGGTGGTCAGTTAACAGATCACCTCGTTCAGAAACCCGGTGATTCCGGTTCAATCCGGTATAATGGGTTAACGTGTTTCACAACCGGTAATAAACAACCCTGTTTTTGGATAGGTTACAATTTTCAGAATGGTTTTTTCAGGCTGAATTATAATACACATACAATAGAGAATTTTAAAATACCCACCTCCTCTCCTTTTGCAAACGTTTCCAATTCCGTAAACAGCATTAGTGAAGACGGCCGGGGAAATCTGTGGTTAGGTACCTATGGTGGCGGGCTGGTTTATTTTGATAGGCACAAAAATTCATTTACTACCTACAACCAAAGTGACGGACTGAAAGGTGATTATATCAATATTATATTACCCGATGCGTATTCAAATACCTGGGTCACTACTCCCAACGGCCTTTCCATTATTGATGCCCGTACGAATTCGATTATCAATTCAGAAATAGATCTTGCATTTGACAACAATGATTTAGTTGCCAATGGTATCATTCGGAAAAATAAAAAAATTCTTTTTTTTGCAGGACTTAAAATGGTGGAAATTGACCCGGGCCCATTTTTACAATCTACCTATCCTTCAAAAATATTGTTGAGCAATTTTAAAATTTTTGAAGAGGAAACTTCTATCGCAAAAGACACAGCCGGAAAACAAAGCATCAACCTTTCCTACCGGCAGAATTTTTTTTCGTTTGAATATTCTTTATTAAAACCCAACCCGGAAACGATTACCCGGTATGCATACAAACTGGAAAGTTTTGATAGAGACTGGAATGATGTGAAGGAAAGAAGAACCGCTTTTTACACCAATGTACCACCCGGAAATTATGTGTTTCGGGTAAAGGCAACCGATGCAAGCGGTCAATGGATATACTTTTCAAATCCGGTTATGATCACGATATCACCTCCCTTCTGGAAAACATGGTGGTTTTATCTTATAAGCGGCCTGGCGATGATTGCATTAGTGATATACATTGTTCGCAGGCGGGAGAAACAATTCAGGAAAAGACAACAAAAGGAGTTGCGGCTGATTGTAAATACGCAGGAACAGGAAAAGCAACATATCTCAGCCGATTTGCACGATGACCTGGGTGTCCGCCTCTCCGCATTAAAATATTTTGTGAGTTCGCTTAAGGATCATTTACAACCAGGCAACCTGCTTGCAATAGATACTTATAACAAGTCTATCAATGTAATTGATGAATCGGTTGACGACATCCGGTACATGCTCGTTAATCTCAGCCCCAAAACGTTACATGAATATGGATATTTGATTGCTGTTGAAGACCTGGTAAATAAGCTAAGCCGCCTGCATATCATTTTTATTAATCTTCATCAAAAAGGCATGGAGCAACGCCTGCCTGCAGATATAGAAACAGGGTTGTACCGCATTACGCAGGAATTGATTAATAATACATTGAAACATGCCGGCGCTGCAGCCATTCAACTGGATATAGAAAAAACGGCTGACCTGATAAAAGTTCAGTATGCCGATAATGGTAAAGGCTTTGATCTGTTGAAAATAGGAAGGGGATATGGGATAGAAAACATTCATACCCGCGTGGTGCTGATGAACGGAAAAATTGAATGGGATACCGCTGGTGGTACAAGGGTTAGCATCATCATTCCGTTTAATCATACTTAAGTATGAGAAAAAACAAATAGTCCTTTCTTATTTTTAATGATCGGCTGCAAATGCCTGATCAACTATTTATAATGGAACCTGAAAAGATGGTAAGGAAAATAAGAATCTTCATTGCCGATGACCACCAGTTATTTATTGATGGACTCCGGCTCATTTTTGCAGGGCATCCGGCCTATGAAATTACCGGTTCCGGAGGAGACGGGAACGCTATCATTGAGTTTGCAGCACTCAATCCTGTTGATGTGGTCATCACGGATATTAATATGCCCGGTATGGATGGCATTACGGCTACGGAAAAAATTAAGGCAATGAACCCGGCAATTAAGGTAATTGCAGTAAGCATGGTGAATGAGTATGCCTCGGTTCACAAAATGCTGCAAAGTGGCGCTGACGGCTATGTATTGAAAAATGCAGGGGCCGATGAATTGTTTAAGGCCCTGGAATTTGCCGAAGCCGGCGAGGTATATATCAATAAAGAGGTATCTGATGTTTTACTGAAAGGAATTCGTTTTAATCAGACGCCGGAAGCCAAACGCATAAAAGCCATGCGGGAAGACCTGACCCAGCGGGAAAAAGAAATTCTTACTTTCATCGTAAAGGGATTTAGCAACCAGCAAATAGCCGATCAGCTTTGCATCAGTATTCCCACCGTTAAAACACATCGCAGTAATATATTAGGCAAATGCGATGTAAAAAACACGGCTTCCCTGGTCCGTATTGTCATGGAAAACAATTTGCTCCACTAACTTATTAACCGGTATCATCCTAAAGTATGAGTGAAATTTCCATCTTTTGAATGAAAACCAGGGATACTGGTAGTTATAGCTTCACATTAAGATTTTTAGCGGGGAAAGATCATTAACTGTTATCAGCAACAACTACGCTGCTACGGTTAGTTTAAATCCCTGTCTCTTGAACTCTTAATGTACAATTACTATGTGTGCCTTCATTGTCAATGGCCAGGAAATAATCTTTTTTTAAAATCACGTTTATTCATAGCATGTTTAAAGCACACCATGTATAACATGTTCTGTGATACTTCTTAGTCCATTAGCTTCTGATACTTTCCCGCTTTTCTCAAAAAAAATCTTATTAGGCAATTAAAGTAAAAGCTGTTTAATAAGTGCCTAAATATCGGATCTCTAACCGCTTAATTTCTTCAGAATTATTGTTATTATAATCCTTCAAAAATAAAAACCATGAAAAAAAAATTTTCCACATTACTTGTTACTGCTTTATTAATCACCAGTATTTCTTTTGCTACTATCCGCAGGGTTGGCTATAGTGGTATACCCAGAGCCGGGGTAGATTATGCAATATCAGATTTTGCATTAGCCCATGATGCTTCAAGTGCCGGTGATACTATCCAGCTTTACAATACCGGTACCGGTAGCCTAAGTGGCACCTTAACCAAACGGCTTGTTATAATAGGTTTCGGCTATAACTTAGATATAAACCAAAATCTGCAGGCTATCGGCACTGATGCACCTTCCACAATTACCCTGACATTTGATGCAGGTTCAGAAAATTCAATTATTGAAGGTTGTACTGCATCTATTACTGTTTATGTATCCAATATTACCATTCGCAGGTGTTTTGCTTATCAAATATATTTAAGTGGTTATACAACAATTAATAATACACTTATAGAAAGTTGTGTAGTATATAGTGAAGAACAAAATCTGGCAGTGCCATGCACCAATACACGCTTTTATAATTGCATTATTCAAAATTTAAGTTTTGGTTTGCCAGCCTGTACAGGGTCTGTAATTAATTGCGTAACTCCCGTAACTTTTTATGGCACTAACTGGTATTTCAGGGATGCAAACTTCCTGGTTAAAAACTGCATTTTAGCTAATTACGATGCAGGCAGTATTAACACGGTTTTCGAAAGTAATTTCTTTGGTGCTGCCCAACCTTCTCCTTTGCCTGCCGGCAGTAATAATCGCTGGAGCCAGGATTGGGCCGTACTTTTCAACAGGCTTGGGGGTACTGATGACGCTCCAGGTGCTTCATTTAATGATTCTTTTGATGAAGACTATTATGTTTTAAAAGCAGGCTCACCTGCCATTAATGGCGGTTTAAATGCAGCTAATAACCCCACGGATGCAGGTATTTACGGTGGTGAACCGGCTTACCGTTATAAACTTAGCGGCATACCGGCAATACCTGCCATTTATAAATTAACTGCGCCAACCAATGCAGCAACTACCAACCCGTATAATGTAACTATTAGTGTAAGGAGTAATAATTAATCAAATCCTGTTCTCCTCACCAGGAGGATCATTATCTCACTTTAAAAACACTAATTATGTTACCCTTATATTTAAATAAAAAGCATTTTCCAGGCAATAGGGAGAAGAGTTGGCAGAGATGGCTCAGGTTGACAGGAATGATCCTGCTTGCCATTTATCTCCTTCCATCTGCTGCACAGGCTCAGCCCAACATTACCAGGATTGAATATTATCTTGATGTTGATCCGGGGTTTGGAAATGCAACAACCCTAAGCATTACACCTTCTGCCGACATTCAAAATGCTGTTATTTCAATAGACCCTGCAACGCTTGCTATGGGTGTGCACAGGCTATTTGTAAGGGCAAGAGATGCTAACGGAAGCTGGAGCTTAACCAATACCTGGCTCTTTTACAAACCTTATCCGGTTCCGGCTGCTCCACCTGCACCTTTACCACCTGCAAACCTGCGTAAGCTGGAATACTATATTGATACCGACCCTGGCAACGGGCTTGCTGTACCGGTGGCTATCCAGCATATTACAGACCTTAGCGACCTGCTGGTATCCATAAATGTAACCGGCCTTGCAACAGGTGATCATCAACTGCAGGTACGGTCACAGGATAGCAGTGGTGCGTGGAGCATGGTAAACAGTTTGCCATTTACGATTCCTGCGGCCCTTGCCATTCCGGCGATTGTGGTAAACAGCGTTTCGCGTACTACCCTTTGTGCCAGGGATTCCTTTACCATTGGCTACCATATTACCGGCACTTATAATAGCGGCAATACATTTACCGCATTTTTAAGTGACGCAAGCAGCAGCTTTACAGGCGAACAAGTGGTAGGATCCGTAACCGCCGGCAGCGATGGATTAATAAGCTGTAAGCTACCCAACCATTTACCCGATGGCAGCGGATATAAGCTCAGGGTAAAAAGCAGCAATACGGCACTTACCGGGGCAGCCAGTACTTTAACATTCACTATTCATGACCGGCCATTTGCACAAACTATTAGTGGTTTGGCATCGGTAAACGGCAATGAAACCTGGCCATACAGTTTGCCCAATGCCACCAACAGTACCTGGAACTGGATGATTATAAATGGTGTAAAAACAACCGGTGGCAGCACAAATACGGGTAATATAGCGTGGGCTGCGGGTAATGCGAATGCGATTAAAGCAGCACAGATACTGGTAATAGAAACCAACCAGTATGGCTGTATAGGTGATACAAGCACTAAACCGGTGAACATATACAAATTACGGATCGGCAATACGCTTTCTACAGTAACTCCTTGCCCTAAGGATAGTGTAACCATTACCATTAATACAGACGGTGTATTTTATACCAGCCCTGCTGCCAACCAGTTTGTAGCCGAATTAAGTAATGGCACAGGTGATTTTACAACACCAGCCGCTACTGCAAATATTATCAGTGCTGCCATTACAGGTATTGGCCAGGCAGCAGGCATTCTGAAAATTGGTTTACCCGGCAATTTGCCTAACAGCACCAATTACAGGATCAGGGTGCGCAGCACCAACCCTGCTTTTATTGGCGATACATCTGTAGCTATCAGTGTTCTGAAGCCAGCTTTAGGGGCAGACCTAAACCGTAGCTATTGCATAGGCCGTGGCTACAATCTTACCCAAAACTTTACAGATAATTCGCTTACCTACACCTATTATACTGCAAGTTTTGCTGCCCTTACCCGCTCCGACAGTGTAGAGGCAGGAACCTACCAGGTCATTGGCAGTAATGTGCAGGGATGCAGGGATACGGCTTCGGTAACGCTCACCGGAAATCCTTCACCTTCACTTGGTGCAGATACCACTATATTTCACGATTGCCCGGGGGAGACATCTAACCTTAACCTGCTTTATAGTACCACCGGATTAACAGCATCATGGAACACGGTTAACACTACTGCTGCACCACCGGGCACATACCGCCTGGTAATTACCAATAATTTCAGTTGCACCGATACGGCTTTTGCCATCATCAAGCTGGAAACCGCCCTTTGGCTTGGTACCATAAGCAGCAACTGGCATACGCCGGGCAACTGGAATATTAATAAAGTGCCTACGGATAAAACGCATGTCATCATTACCGGCGCTACGCCTTTCCCCTGCATCATTAGCACGGCCAATGCACAGGCAGCCAGCATACAGGTACGCAATGGCGGCACTGTGCAAACGGCCAATAGCAAAACAGCGGATGTAAAAGGCAAATGTGTAACGCTCCCTGCTAATTAACGCCGGATTAAAACAGATACCAGGGATTGAAATCCCTGGCTACAAAATGGATCGTACCTACGGCACTTCAAACTACATAACTCAAAGTGCCGTAGGTGCGGCCCATATTGTAGCAACGGATTTTAATCCGTTATACTGATAATGGATAAGGATTTAAACCCGTTTAGTACATTAACAATTCAAATTATTATGCAACTCATTACCATCCCCTACGACCGGGGCATACGCTTAGTGCAGCCTGAGCAAATCATCCGGGTAGAAGGCCTTAGCAATTACAGCCGCGTCCATTTTAGCACAGGCCAGCCTATGACAGTAGCTAAAGTGCTGCACTGGTTCGAAGATCATTTGCCTGCGCAACTATTTGCCAGGGTACATCGCAGCCACCTGGTGAATAAAATGTATATACAGGAAATCAATGGAATCAACTATTCAAGCCTGTTACTGACCAATGGTGAAAGCATTGCTATGAGCAGGCGGAAAAAAATTTTGATGAAGGCAGGATAGCGCAGGTGACGAAAAATGATTAAGAAGTAATTATCAAAAATCCCCATCCAATTACAAGAAGACGGATAGGGATTTTTCTTTTATAACTGATTTGATAAGATGTAAGCGGTAACAGTCCTGTACTTTGTTTTCAAAAAAATAAGCATTTGACCTGTTCCAAATAAGTTTATAATAACTCCTTACCTGTATCTGTTTTTTTAGGGCCTTGCGCCGTTGGTTAAAGGACTTGAATACTGGGTTCGCCACTTCCATTTGTGATCCAGCAAGGCAGCTAAGCCCCTTATGACTAATGGTACCGGATTTAGTTCCGGGAGAGTAGGTAGCTGCCGTATTCATTTAAAAAGTCTTTCAGTTTTGTTACTGGGAGCCTTTTTGTTTTTTAATATTTTACCTGAAAGAACATTTTTACATCTATCCGAATGAGTTGACATCACAACCTGATCTTTACATTATAACTTTTTTATCTTCTTTTAAAAGCAAAAACTTTCCATCTTTATACATTGATTTATTTTCAAGATAATTCATTGCAACATGAGAACTATTCCGTTAGTCATCATAGCCATAGTGGTATCCGTTTGTTGCAATAGCCAAATATTACTCAAAGACAAATTCGGGAGAAACCTGGCCGGGCATACGATCATACTTACGGATTGGGAAGGCTACATAGCAAACCCCGCTATCGGGTTATCCGTACAAGCTTTAGGGGTGACGTATCCATATAACATTGTTTTATCTGCCAATGGGGCCCGCCTATATTTTGATATGCCTTCATTAGCCGGCGCTACCGGCCCTGCAAAAACAATAACGTTAAATGATACAAATGCTGTTAATTTTTATATCTCTGTTTTTCCCGACCGGGATAGTATCAATGAAAACTATCTATTAACGGTTAACAGCACTTCCGGTACACAGAATTATGCTGTTCAGGTTGTTGATCAGGATAAAACAAATCCGGTAATGGACTATAATATCATTACTGATTTTTCAAAAGATACAACGTATCATTTCTTTTCCAATAATGCGTATAAAAACCGGGTAAAGCAAGCTGCTGATGACTGGGCGTACTTTATTGCAAATATGCATTTAGACACAGTGCCGGCCAATAATGAACTTACTTACATCTATGAAGATGATTATGCCGGTGGCTCTTACGTTATGAACGCTACTGCTTATAATGGTTTTTTATTATATCCTTATGGAATTCATACAACTGGTCATCACTCAAGTGGCGGTGCCTCTACGAATAATTTTCAAAAAATGAATGGGGTGCCTACACAACTCCGGCGCTCCGGGGCTTATGAAACAGAAATACATGGCAACTTTAATACATTAGGCTGGGATACGGCTATAACAGATAACACCTGGTACAATGCTACTAATTTCGGCGATGTAGCCAATGACCTGTATTCTATTGCATTACATGAAATGGGTCATGCTTTATGCTTTTATCCTGGCTACCCCGTTTTTGAAATATATGAAAACCAGGGATTTATAAATGACCCGGAAGTAGTACAATACCAGGGTAGTAATGTACCGGTAGATTATAATGATCATTTATCCAACGGCGAATTAGAAGACTCTCTGAAATTTGTTGACCGGATGAGCAAGAAAGGGGCTTTTGGAAGTGAATATGCCGCAGTAATGCCTTATGGAAGATGGCTGATTACCAAGCTGAACTTATTATGCCTGAAAGCAATCGGCTATGATTTAAAAGCAACATCTGCCTTCAAAGCCGTTGATTTTGTTACTCCTTCCACATTAGCTGATGGCACCGCAGGGCAAACTTATAATCATTCAATTGTTGCCACCGGCGGCATACCCTTTTATAAATTTGAGATTACGTCCGGAACATTACCCGGTGGCCTTAGCCTGAATGGTTTTACGGGCTCCATTACCGGGGTGCCTACCCAGCCCGGTAACTACTCTTTTGCAATCAGTATTACAGAATACGACAACAAGACGGTCATTAAAAACTTCTCTGTAAATATTACATCGCAGGTGTACACCTTTACCGGTAATGGCAATTGGAGCGATCCTGACAACTGGTTAAATCAGGTTGTTCCGCCGGCAACGCTTACCACAGGTATGGAAGTGATTATTAATCCTGTAGCAGGTGGGCAGTGTACCTACACCGGAAATATAAATCTGCTGGATGGCGGCAGGCTAACCGTATTGGCCGGAAAAAAATTAAATATTAAACCCTGAACGGTCATAAGCATTTTAATGGCTCTTTTTTCCCAACTTTAAAATGAAGGATAATTCATAGAGAAAATGGGAAGGTAAATCCGTTTTGTAAACACAACTGCTTCAAGTAGTTAGTGGCCGGTTAAACTATTAGTCCCTGAAAAACAATTCGTATATCCTTAATAGATTTTTTAGTGAAAAGCCAGGACATGTAGGTTGTTATGCTGAAAACCAATCCTTGAATTTTAGGAAAATGTTTAAAAGTTTTAGCATTAAATACTACTTTATTTAGTATTTTTATTCGGTCATCAAACCAATCTATTGTGAGTGACCGGATAACGGAGAAGCTGGAAATATTGGCGGATGCCGCTAAGTACGATGTAAGTTGTGCCAGTAGCGGTAGTAAACGGGATAATAAAAGTAAGGGTTTGGGCAATACCAATGGTATGGGTATCTGCCATGCCTACACCGAGGATGGGCGTTGTGTTTCCCTACTAAAAATCCTCCTGACCAATCATTGCATTTTCGATTGTGCCTATTGTGTAAGCCGCAAAAGCAATGATGTAAAACGGGCGGCATTTACCGTACAGGAAGTGGTGGATCTGACCATCAACTTTTATCGCCGTAATTACATTGAAGGTCTGTTCCTTAGTTCCGGGATTTTTAGCAGCCCGGATTATACCATGGAGCGGCTGGTACGGATAGCCAGGAAGCTGCGTACCGAACACAATTTCAACGGCTATATACACCTGAAAGCCATACCAGGCGCCAGTGATGAATTGCTACAACAAGCTGGTCTGTATGCCGATCGCCTAAGCGTAAATGTAGAAATGCCTACCGAACAAAGTTTAAAACTGCTGGCGCCGGACAAAAACCACCAGGATGTGATAAAGCCGATGGAGTATTTGCAAAAGGAAATTACCGCACATAAGGAGGAAAAGAAACTGAACCGGAAAGCACCGCTGTTTGCCCCGGCAGGCCAGAGCACCCAAATGGTCATAGGTGCTACGCCGGAAAACGATATGGAAATATTGGGCATGAGCGATTATTTCTACAAAAAAATGCAGTTGAAACGGGTATATTATTCAGGCTATGTTCCCATCACCAGCAGCGATAACCGGCTTCCTGTAATTGGCACACCGGTGCCTACTATTCGGGAAAACCGGCTGTACCAGGCCGACTGGCTGATGCGGTTTTACGGTTTCCATGTAGCTGAATTGGTAGGCCCTGATCAGCCGCACCTGGATATGGATATTGATCCTAAACTAAACTGGGCCTTGAAACACCTGGATCAGTTTCCGTTGGATATTAATAAGGCCGACCGGGAACTGATTATGCGGGTGCCCGGTATCGGTGTGCAAAGCGCAGACAAAATAGTAGCTGCCCGAAAATTCAATAAGCTAAATGCAGAGCACCTGCAAAAGATGGGCATTGCCTACAACCGGGCTAAATACTTTCTGAGC
The DNA here is from genome assembly GCA_965246935.1 of Chitinophagaceae bacterium. Lineage (GTDB taxonomy): Bacteria > Bacteroidota > Bacteroidia > Chitinophagales > Chitinophagaceae > JAZKFT01. Next base: position 145,048 of record CBDFGC010000009.1, read on the forward strand.
AGCAAAAGTCCGTTCATTAAGCAGGAAGATTTTACAGCAGGTCAGATTCGCCAGCAGATTCTGCAAATACAAAACAGCAAATACCAACGTAATTTTTCACCACAGTTAAACCTGTTTTAACCATGACCATAGTATCCTACGACGGTACCTACGAAGGCTGGCTTACAGCCGTGTTTGAAGTGTATGAATATAAATTGCAGCATGTGCATTTTACAAAAGATAATGCCATTACCGCATCCATTTTTTCGGAGCCTCACCAGGTAATTACTCATCCTAAAAAGTGGGAAAGGGTATTGAATGGGCTGAAACAAAAGCTATCGGAAAAAGCACTGCATGACTTGTACAAAACGTTTCTCTCCGAAATCGAAAATGTAGAAAATGTTATGTGGAAATATGTACAATATGTATTTATCAGCAACCAACCTGTAGAAACTGATTTTAGTAATAGTGCTGTACTTGCCGTAAACCAAACCGGGAAAAAAGTACACCGGGAAAAGCATCGGATGGAAGCATTTGTGCGGTTTCAGCTTACAAAAGACGGATTGTATTATGCGGTAGTAGAGCCGGATTTTAATGTGCTGCCACTCATTATCGAGCATTTTCAAAAACGCTATGCCGACCAACGCTGGCTTATCTACGATGCCCGCCGCAAGTATGGAATCTATTACGATTTGCAAACGGTGGCCCAGGTAGAACTAACCTTCAATTTCAATACTACGTATTCCAAAAGCATTGCTGCCATTTGCGATGAACAGGAAGATTTATTCCAGCATTTATGGCGGCGGTATTTCAATAGTGTCAATATTAAGGCCCGCAAAAATATGCGGCTGCACATACAGCACATGCCCAAGCGGTACTGGAAGCATTTGGTGGAGAAAAATCATGTTCATTCAATTACGCCGGGTTGAAACCCTGCGCTATCCGAAGTTCCCAGGGATTAAAATCCCTGGCTACAATATGGATCGTGCCTATCCCGAACAACGGGACAGGCTGGCACTACAAGTTTGGGCTTCACACCCATACCTGTATTTCACACCCGTAGCCTCATAGAGGCGGCTCATTTTGTAGCAACGGATTTTAATCCGTTGTATTCATGTGTTGCAACGGGTTTTAACCCGTTGTAGGCTCCATCGTACTGCATTTTAATCCGTTGCCTCCATCAATTCATAAACAGCCTCTGTTAAATTCTCCCAGGCATACTTCTTTTTTTCTTCTTGTAAAGCCGGTAAAAAAGATGCTTTGCCCCGATCCAGAAACAATATTATTTTTTCCGCTATAGATGCTGCATTTGGTTCAGCCACATAGCCAACTTTACCATCGGGCACCAGTGCCGGAAGCCCGCCCACATTGGTTACAATCATGGGTATTTCAAAATGATAAGCCAGGGGCGTAACGCCGCTTTGCGTGGCGGAGCGGTAGGGTTGCACCACCACATCGGCAGCACACATATAATATTTTACTTCCGTGTCAGGTATAAAATGAGTATGTAATTCCAGTACATCACCAATGCCGTTTCGTGCAATTTGCTCCTGATAGGGTTTGGCGTCTTCGTAAAACTCACCGGCAATTAAAATAGTAAAAGGTTGCGTTTGTTTTTCCTTTAACAGCTTAGCTGCATCCAGTAATATATCCAGCCCTTTGTAACTGCGGATAAATCCAAAGAACAGAATTACATTTTTAGTTAATGGGATTGTCAAATATTTCCGGGCCTCCGTTGCTGAAATAGCCACTCCGAAATTATCATACAGCGGATGATTGACTTGTAGCGCAGGCTTAACCTTTTCAAACATTCGCAGGTCAGCCATTACTTTATCACTCATGGTAATAAATGCATCTACCGGCTTCATAAAATACTTTGTAAATGCTGCATCACCAGGTCGTTTTTCATGCGGTATCACGTTGTCTGCAATACAAATCACTTTTGTATGTTTATTCTTTTTCACCCTTCGTAAAATAGTGCCCAGGCTAGGGCCCATTACCGGCAGCCAGTACCGAACCACTATTAAATCAGGGCACAGCTTACGCAGCCTGTTTCCAACCAGTAGCCAGTTAAACGGATTGATAGAATGAATACGTCGTTCAATTTTTATATCCGTAGGTGCAGGTTCAGATGAATATTGGGTCGTACCGGGAAATAAAAAGCCTGGATAGTAATAGGTGAAATTGTAGATAGTAACCTGGTGCCCTTCCTGCTGAAATTGCCTGGCCAGCCGCTCATTGAAAGAAGTAATGCCACCAGCCCGGTAGGGGTGCGCAGATCCGAGAATGACGATGTTCATATCACACCCTTGTAGTTTATTCTGAAAGAATCTGACCCACACCTTGTGAACAAGATATGAGTTATGAGAGATAAGTTATGAGTTGCCGCAATTTGTAACAACTGAATTAACATTGAAAGGTTTGAACGTACACTTTGTGAAGAAGATATGATTTATGAGAGATAAGTTATGAGTTGCCACAATTTAAAATCACTCTATTCATTTAAAAAAAATCTAACTCAAATTTTTATAAAAATGATTTGAAAATGTAAATAAAGATATTGCGTACAAGAGTGTGATTCCGATACATCGGAACAGGCTGCCACTGATGCTTAATTCCGGCACTATTGCTTAGTTCAAAAAAATAAACCTAATACGGCCACCCGTGATGAGTAAAAAGCCAAGCAGGATTAGATGAACTCATATCTCATAACTTATATCTTCTTTGTGTGAGTCAGATCCTTTCAGGATTAAATACAATGGGTTTGGAATGCACGGGGATATGACTACAGCCCCAGCCTTTCCTCTACCCCGTAATGGTTTCTTTCCGGGGCATTGCGTACCAGTAATTCCGCTAAAAAACCAGTTAAAAAAAGCTGTACCCCGATTACCATCGAAATAAGTGCGATGTAAAAGGTAGGCCGGTTGGTAATGGTGTAGGCAGCGTTGACAATTTTAGCGACAATTAAATATCCGCTAAACCCTAATCCTAATACAAAAAACAAGGTACCCAGCAGCCCGAAAAACTGCATCGGTTTTTTGCCATATTTACCTACAAACATAATGCTGGCCAAATCCAGCGGGCCATTAATAAAGCGGCTAATACCAAACTTGCTGACACCAAACTTACGGGACTGGTGCTCTACTACTTTTTCGCCTATTTTAGTAAAGCCCTGCCACTTAGCCAGTACCGGCAGGTAGCGGTGCATTTCACTATATACTTCTATATTTTTTATCACTTTGCTTTTATAAGCTTTCAGGCCACAGTTCATATCGTGCAGCTTTATGCCGCTCATGAGGCGGGTAGTAGCATTATATAATTTGGATGGTAAATTCTTGGTGAGTGCATTATCGTACCGCTTCTTCTTCCAGCCGCTTACCAGGTCGTAACCGTCTTCCAGTACCATGCGGCGCAGTTCCGGTATTTCCTCCGGACTATCCTGGAGGTCGGCATCCATGGTAATCACTACCTGGCCTTTCGTTACTTTAAACGCTTCATTCAGTGCGGCACTTTTACCATAATTCCGCTGGAATTTGATACCTTTTACGCAGGGATTTTGCTGGCGCAACTGCTCAATTACTGCCCAGCTTTCATCTTTACTGCCATCATCTATAAAAATAATTTCGTAGGTAAAATGATGTTCCGTGCATACCCGTGCAATCCAGGTGGTAAGCTCCGGTAAAGATTCGGCTTCATTTAAAAGTGGAATGACAATGCTAAGGTCCATTAAATAACAGGTTTTGGATTAAAATCCAGGTCGGCAGGCCGGTCTTTTTTTACGATCCAGGCAATCAGCAGGCTTTTTAGGAAAGCCCATATCAGACTCCAGGCAATTCCTTTTAAAATGGTTCCTGTACTGGTTTCCACCTTCTGTTTGTTGGCATTGGCAACCACTTCATCAATTTTAGCCTGGGGGGTACCAAAGCTTCGCATCCAATCCGTCGTTGTTTTCATAACGGCATCCAGCAGCTTTTTAGTAAGTAACGGATCTATCACCACAAATAAAAGATAAATAACGATTGCATAGATGATTTCATAAACAAGGTAAGCTACCAGTGCATACTGAAGTACCTCTTTAAAACTCATAAACCCTCCCATCTTTTTACGAAGGTTAAAACCAAGAACCAGAATAAGCACCAAAACAAAAGGTATCCAGGTGTATATTAGGGTAAAACCTGCAAAAGACGATATCCCCGAATAGTAAGTACCAAATGAAAAACCGGCGAAAACCAGCCCGGCTACTATACCTGCAATCACCGATTGTCGCACTGCAATTTTGTTCATTCGTAAAATTTAATCGTTCAAAATTATTCCTTCCCCGGCGATTGTACCAATAACTTTCCCCGGAAGCGTTTTACCAACGAAAGCATTATTCCGGCTTTTAGACCGAATAGAACTTTCATCAAAAAGGCTGGTGCCGGTAGTGGTGAAAAGGGTAAAGCAGGCGGGTTGTCCAATTTGAAAAGACGTAAAGGGTAGGCCAAAAATGTCCCGTGCATTCAAGGAGAATAGTTCAGCGATGCGGTTGGGCGGTAATTGCGGCAAGGCATGTAGTACCGCCCTAAAGCTGGTTTCTAAACCTTCCATTCCGTAACCGGCGTATTCAAACTCGCAGATTTTATGGTCGTAATCCTGCGGATAATGGTGGCTGCTGATGCAATCAACCGTACCATCCAGAACAGCGGCTTTCAAGGCTTCCACATCGGAAACGTTTCGTAATGGGGGGTTCACCTTTACATTCGTATCATAGCTGGTCAGCTCGTCATCAGTAAGGCTTAGGTGATATGGTGTTACACTACAGGTAACATCAAGCCCTCTTTGCTTTGCCCGTTTTATAAGGTCTACACTTTTTTGAGTACTAACGCCGGTGATATGCAGCCGGCTGCCCGTGTATTCCAGTAGTTCCAGGTCACGGGCAATCATCAGGCTTTCGGCAAGGGCGGGTTTACCGGGCAATCCCAGTTGGGTAGAAGTGATTCCTTCGTTCATTAACCCATGTTTGGTTAGCTGCGGCTCATCCGGCAACTGGATAATAATACCGTTAAACGTTTTTACATATTGCAACGCTTTCAGCATGATTTGCGGATGCTGCAGTGTTTGCCAGCCATCGGTAAAGGCAACAGCACCACTGTTCCGCATATCATACATTTCCGCTAATTCCTTGCCTTCGCAATTTTTGGTAATAGCGCCTAACGGGTGAATGGTAACTGGCAAAGCATGGCTTTTTTGAACAATGTATTCAACCTGCGCTTTGTTGTGTATGGCCGGCTGCGTATTCGGTACGGCAAACACATCTGTAAATCCGCCGGCAGTTGCGGCCGCTGCACCAGTTTGCAGGTTTTCCCTTTGTTCTGCACCGGGATCGTGAAAATGGCAGAAGGGATCTACCCAGCCGGCAGAAATATAAAGATGTGAAATGTCAATAATGTTAGCAGCCTCCATACCCAATTGCTCACCTATTTCCGCTATTATTCCATTATCAATGAATAGATCAACTGCTGTTTCCGGTACCGGACCACCGGCAATATGTACGTTTTTTATCAGCAGACTCATAAAAGGTAATTTGGCAAATGTAGCAGCTTACCCGAAATGCGGTTTCGAAATATTGACAACCATAAAACGCAGGAATAGATGATCCATTTTCCTGATAAAGGAATATGATACCGGGTAATGCCTGACCCGGTGACGAAATGGAAATTTGCCTGCTCCGGTTGTGTTAATAGGATTAAGTACTAACATTGCTATTGCCATTTATTATCTCAACTAATCATTGCTGTCGTATGAAATTTTTACAGTCGTTTGTTTCGTGCCTGTTTTTTAGTATTTTTTCTGTTGGCGCCTTTGCGCAGGTAGAAGTAACCGTAAATGGCAATGCACCGGCTATTACCATCAGCCGCCATATTTACGGGCACTTTGCCGAGCACCTGGGCCGCTGCATTTATGATGGCTTTTGGGTAAGTGATACGATGAAAGTTGCGAAGAAAGACCGGATAAGGCTGGACATTGTAGAGGCCCTGAAAAAAATAAAAGTGCCAAACCTGCGGTGGCCCGGTGGCTGCTTCGCCGATGAATACCACTGGCGGGATGGGATTGGACCCCGCCCGCAACGTCCAAAAATGGTAAACACTAATTGGGGCGGCGTTACAGAGGACAATAGTTTTGGCACCCATGAATTTATGGAGTTATGTGAATTGCTGCACTGCGAACCGTACATAGCAGCTAACGTAGGCAGCGGTACGGTAGAAGAAATGGCCAAATGGGTGGAATATTTTAATGGGGTACCCGAAAGCCCTATGGGAATCATCCGAAGTAAAAATGGCCACCCCGCCCCCTGGAAAGTAACCTGGATCGGCGTAGGCAACGAAAGCTGGGGCTGCGGCGGCAACATGACCCCGGAATATTACTCGAACGAATACAAACGCTATGCAACTTATGCCCGCAACTATCCCGGTGCACCGTTAAAACGCATTGCCAGCGGGGCTAACAGCGGCGATTATAACTGGACGGAAACCCTGATGAAAAATGTGGGAACACGTGCCTGGGGCGTTACCCTGCATTATTATACATTGCCCACCAATAACTGGCAGGCCAAAGGTTCCGCTACGCAGTTTGACGAAAAACAATATTTCGCTACTATGAAGAATTGCCTGCACATGGAGGAACTGGTAACGAAGCATAGCGCTATTATGGATAAGTATGATGCGGCAAAAAGGATAGCGCTGCTGGTGGATGAGTGGGGCATCTGGACGGATGTGGAGGCGGGCACTAACCCGGGATTTCTGTACCAGCAAAACAGCCTGCGGGATGCCCTGATAGCCGGTACCACCCTCAATATTTTTAATAACCATGCGGACAGGGTTAAAGGTGCTAACCTGGCACAAAGCATTAATGTGCTGCAATCATTAATACTGACCAAAGGCCGCCAGATGATTTTGACACCTACGTACCATGTATTCGATTTGTATAAAGTACACCAGGATGCAAAGCTGCTGCCCGTGAAATTTGAGAGCCCCGATTATGAAATAGACGGGAGTAAAATACCGGCTATTAATATTTCGGCTTCGCAGGATTCGGTAGGTGCTGTGCATGTATCCCTGGTAAATCTGGATCCGAAAAAAAATATTCAAATAAAATTAAAGCTGGACGGCATTAGCTTTTCAACAGTTACCGGCAGGATGCTGACATCCCCTAATCTTACCGACATTAATACCTTCGAAAAACCAAATAATCTGCAGCTAACAAACTTTACCGGTGCTAAAAAAGACGGAAATGATCTGGTAGTGGATCTGCCGGGTAAGAGTGTGGTGGTGGTAGAGTTGAAGTGAGATGCAAAGCATAACTGCATTAAACGGGTATAAAAATACTTTAATTTTAAAACCAATTTTATTTGAAAACCGCTGAAGCGTATGCAAAGAAATATTTGAATAGAGAGATATCGGAAATTCAAGAAAGTGAGCGAAATAATGAGCTTTCAGAATTAACGATTTATGAGAAGGCAATGGTTCAATTTAAAGTTTTAGATGTAAGCAATCGGAATACCTTTACAATATCAATGGAGGAGATATCAATGGAAACTATCGAAGAAATAGAACAAAATAATAAGATTCATAAGCATGAGTTTGATACGATCTCAAACATGATGTTTGAATCATTTTTGATTACAAGTTATCAGCAAAATATTTCAACTGTAATTAAGCAGAACGAATTGTTGGATCACTTCAGGTTGTTTCTAAAAAAGTATTTACAACTCCAATTTTTTAATTCGACGCAAGATAAATTGGCGGTTATGGATTTCATAGATAAACTGAATCTGCAAAAAGAACTGTTAGAATTAAAAACAGATAATACCAATCTTGCTGATATTCAAATAGCAGCCCAACGTTTGGGTAAAAAATCACAGTCAGCTTTTGAAACCAAATAAGTGAATGCACATGCTAACTATTTGAAATCTACGCTTCTCTACAAATGGTTTCAATATGCAGGTTTTTCGTCTCAATTTTTACTCCCTAACAGGCCTGGATTAAAATGCCCGTTTCGTTTTATTATTGCTATATGAAAAAACGATTGCTGAAACCGCTGATGGCAACCCTTTGCATCGCTGCTTTTGAACTGACTGCCCTATCACAACCTCCCAAAATATTAAAGCTGGATGCAACTCATCCTATTGCCGATGTACAACCAACGATGTGGGGTATTTTTTTTGAAGACATCAACTTTGCAGCCGACGGTGGCCTGTATGCCGAATTGGTAAAAAACCGGTCCTTTGAGTTTGCCATTCCCATGACGGGCTGGAAAGAAAATAATAAAGTAAAGGAGGCAGGAAGCCTGCTGTTACTCAACCGCAACGAAGTTAGCCAAGCCAGTAATCCCCGCTTTGTGAGGGCTACGGTTAAGAATGCCGGCAACTACGGTATTACCAATGAGGGTTTCCGGGGCATGGGAATTACAGCCGGCGCTGTTTACAATTTTTCAGTATTGGCCCGTATGGCTTCCGGTTCTGCTATGAACCTGCGGCTGGAACTGGTAAATGCTAAAGGAGATAAAATTGGCGAAGCAACGACATCTCTTACTGGCAGTAACTGGCAGCATTTTACCGCCAGCCTTACGGCAACTGCTACCGATCCTAAGGCAAAACTGAATATCTGGTTTGAAGGAGCAGGTACGGTAGATATGGACATGATTTCACTATTTCCAAAAGATACCTGGAAAGGCCGCACCAACGGATTGCGGAAAGACCTGGTGCAATTGCTGGCCGATATGAAGCCAGGCTTTATACGCTTCCCCGGTGGCTGCATTGTAGAAGGCCGGGAACTGGCTACCCGCTACCAGTGGAAAAAAACAGTGGGCAATGTAGATGACCGGGAGTTGATCGTGAACCGCTGGAATACCGAATTCCGCCACCGGCCTACACCGGATTATTACCAAAGTTACGGGCTTGGATTTTTCGAATATTTCCAGTTAGCAGAAGACATCGGAGCATCGCCGTTGCCGATTCTTAACTGTGGTATGGCCTGCCAGTTTAATACCGCCGAAGTGGTACCGGTGGAACAAATTGATCCATACGTGCAGGATGCACTGGACCTGATTGAATTTGCCAACGGCGATCAGAATACTAAATGGGGCAAACTTCGTACTTCCCTGGGCCACCCGGCGCCCTTTAACCTAACCCTGATGGGTGTAGGCAATGAGCAATGGGGCCCACAGTATATTGAGCGGTACAACGTTTTTACCAAAGCTATTAAAGATAAATACCCCAATATAAAACTGGTGAACAGCACCGGCACCGATCCGGATGGCGAACGGTTCAAATACCTGAACGACACATTGCGTAAAATGAATGCTGATATTTTAGATGAGCATTACTACCGGGCGACGGAATGGTTTCTGCAAAATGCCGGCCGCTACGATAATTATGACCGCAATGGCCCTAAAATTTTTGCCGGTGAATACGCTGCTCAAAGTAAAAGCGCTGCCAGCCCCGACAACCGCAACAACTGGCAAACCGCATTGAGCGAAGCTGCCTACATGACCGGGCTGGAACGCAATGCCGGCGTGGTAAGTATGGCTTCGTACGCACCGTTGTTTGCACACGTGGATGCCTGGCAATGGACACCTGACCTGATCTGGTTCGATAATTTGCGCAGCTACGGTACGCCTAATTATTATGTACAAAAACTATACAGTGCCAATAAAGGTACGCAGGTAATACCGCTGCTGCTGGATGGCCAGCCGGCTGCCGGTAAGGATAGTTTATATGCCTCTGCTGTACTGGATAAAACGGCTGGTGAAGTGGTTATCAAAATTGCCAATACTTCGGCCATTTCGCAAACTACACAAGTTGTATTAGGTGGCATTAAAAAGCCAGCCCTTATGGCCAATGTACTGGTACTGCAAAGCATCAACCTGCAGCAGGTAAATTCGCTGGAACAGCCAAAAGCATTAAGCCCGATCATGGAACAGGCCAAAGTAACCGGAGCCAATCTGATACTTACTTTACCACCCTATTCATTTTCAGTGGCACGGCTGAAAGCGGCTTTTTAAAGAGATGAGATAGGAGAGATGCGTGATGGGTTGCTGTAATGCTGACTTTCATGATTAAATCATCACGGGTTACTTGTTTCGGTTTTATTTTCATGGGCCAGGCGATATTGCAGGAATGAAACTTCAGTGGCAGCCTGTCCCGTTGTCCGGGATTGGCACCGTTTAAGGTCAGAATATCCATTGAGCGCTCATAGTTTTGAACCCGCTGATGAATTTCATATTGAAAGCTATATAGAGGCACTCTTCTCTATCCGAAAGGTGGAGAGGGGCCGGGGGTGAGGGCACCATTCGAATTCGTATTACTATTGAGCTATTTGCGACGCACAACCGGTCGGCACCGAAGGCCGGACCGCTATAATTACAACTACTTCAAATACTCATCCATCTGTCGTCTGTGGTCTGTCGTTTTTTAACCTATTCATTTTGCAAAATAAAAAATAAGCAAGCAATCATTTCCTGCTATAATTTTCCATCCTAAAAATCAACGGTCCACCGTTCCTGTTCATCATAAACTTGCGCAGAAACACCCTCCCGACTTTTTCGGGAAGAGGAGATGGGGGTGAGGCCCAAAAACCGCTATATGAAAAAAATATTTTCTGCCATGATGCTTATTTCCGCCCTCGGGCTTGCTACCACCGGTTGCAACAACGCCGGGACGAAACCTGCCGATGATGATTCAACAGGCACTACAAATAATACGGATACCAAATCATCCATCACCCAAAAAGACTGGGGCATTTGGGCGGGCAAAAAGGTAATGCTGTACACCCTTACCAACAAAAACGGTATGCAGGTAAGCATTACCAATTACGGCGGTACTGTTACTAGCTGGATTACGCCTGATAAAAGCGGCGCCAAAAGCAGCATCGTTATCGGGTTCGACAGCCTGAGCGGGTACCTGCAAAAGCCACCTTATTTTGGTGCGTTGATTGGCCGCTACGGAAACCGCATTGGCAAAGGCACTTTTAAAATCGGCAATGCTACTTATAAACTGGCTACCAATAACGGCCCCAACCATTTGCACGGCGGCAACATTGGTTTTGATAAAGTAGTGTGGGATGCTACTCCGGCTGCCGACAGTACGGCTGGGCTAACCCTGAATTACGTAAGCAATGACAGTGAGGAAGGCTACCCGGGTACCCTGAATGTAACAGTGAAATACATACTAACGGATGACGATGAACTAACGATTGACTATACTGCTACTACCGATAAAGCTACACCGGTAAACCTGACCAACCACTCTTATTTCAACCTCACGGGTGATGTAAATAATCCTATTGTTAATCATAGCCTGCAGATTGCAGCCGATAGTTTTACCCCGGTTGACACTACACTGATACCGACGGGTGAAATCAAAGCTGTAAAAGGCACGCCATTCGATTTTACAACCGCTACTAAAATAGGAGCCAGGATAGATGCCATTCCAGGCGGCGGTTACGACCATAACTGGGTACTAAATAATAAGAGTGGACAAATGGCCAAAGTAGCTACCCTAACTGATTCTATGAGTGGTCGCAAACTGGAAGTGTTTACCCAGGAACCTGGCCTGCAGTTTTACAGCGGCAATTTTTTAGATGGCACCATTAAAAACCGGGATGGCAAACCGATAAAGCTGCATACCGCCCTTTGCCTGGAAACACAGCACTTTCCCGATTCGCCCAATAAACCGAACTTTCCAAATACCATTTTACAACCCGGTGAACGGTATCACACGGTTACGAAATACAAGGTGAGTGTAGATAAATAGAGCTGTTAGTGGTGAATAGTAAATAATGCAAAGCAGGGGTTATTGAAATTGCGTGTAGTCCGCCGCGGCGGACGATCTGTATTGTAGCGCAGGGTTTCAGCCCTGGGTAGGTCGGTACGATTTATTTTGTAACCACAGCATTTGTTCGAAGTGAGATACAATCATAAGTGACTGATAACGAAGCCTAAGCAAAAACAAACCTTATGAGCCAACTGGCTTCAACCGTATTAATGGTTCGCCCTGCATCATTTGCCTTTAACCGGCAAACTGCTGTCAACAATCGTTTTCAAACCGAACCGGAAGCACTGAACCACGATAAAGTGCTGGAAGAGTTTGATGCATTTGTGTCCCAGTTGCGGGAGCAGCAGGTAGAGGTAATGGTAATAGATGATACAACAGAACCACAAAAACCCGATGCCATTTTCCCGAACAACTGGTTTTGCACATTACCCGGTGGCACACTGGCTATTTTCCCTATGCATGCACCCAACCGCAGGCTGGAGCGGCGAAATGATGTGATAGCGCAGCTAAAAGAAAAACTGAACATCCCGGAAGTGCAGGATTGGACCGCTTCCGAAGGGGATAATATCTTTTTGGAAAGTACCGGCAGTATGGTGATAGACCATGAAAATAAAATGATTTATGCCTGCCTGAGCCCCCGCACAGATGAAGTGCTGCTCGACAAATTTGCTGCTGCCAATGGTTACCAGGCTATTAGCTTTATAGCCGCCGATGAGCAGGGCAGGCCTATCTATCATACAAATGTAATGATGCATATTGGCGAAGGATACGCGGTTGTATGTACCCATTCCATTATCGATCATGAGGAAAGGAAAGCAGTAACCGATTTGCTCCGTTCTACCGGACATGTTATTATTTCCATTACGTACGATCAGATGAACCATTTTGCCGGAAATATGCTGCAGGTGCAAAGCCGCACCGGCCAAAAAATAACCGTACTCAGCCGCCAAGCCTGCGACAGCCTTACTGCTTTAGAGATAGAAGCCCTGATGGCCCATACCCAGCTATTACCGGTTGATATTACTACTATCGAAACAACCGGCGGTGGTAGTGCCCGGTGTATGATGGCAGAGATATTTAGTTACTAATGCGAATCAAGGGTTGGCGAGGTTACAACAGAAAGTTAGATACACAATCTGTCCGGTTTTAATGCGACAAACTGATTGCCACCTGTATTGTTGGGTATCGCCCAACCCTGTTGGTAGTACAAGGTAAAACCATTTCGTGGTATTTGTTGGGCAGCGCCTAACCCCATAGCCGAAGCGCCTGATAGGATTGGGCGCTGCCCAATAACACACATCAATTTCAACCCTTAATTCGCATTAATAACGAATAGTTGATAACTAATAACGGATAAGATTATATTCCGATGATTCCCAACCGTATCCATTTTTCAAAACGGTATACCTTCCTTAACTGAGTGCAGTAATTATGCTGACGCCAATTTTCTTTAATTGCCCGCTTCGCATTGCCTGTTGCCCATTGCATTTTGGATATTTTCCTTTGCCTCATCAGTTTGCTGCGTTTCATCAACCAATACATCCCTTTGCTCATTAGCGTATTTCTACGTGTTTTTATGTGGGTTTCTTTATCCTAAATTAAAAACGCATGAAAAAGATTTTCTCCACCCTGATGCTAACAATATGTGCAGGTAGTTTTCTGTTTGCACAAAATGTGGGCATCGGTACATCTAATCCGCAGAGTAAACTTGACGTTATAGGTGTAATCAGTGGTAGTAGCAATGCTTATTTTGACGGTAGTGTAGGCATTGGTGGTACAATCGTTGCACCCTTTCCCACTACTGAAAAGTTAAGGATACAGAATGGAGGTATTGGCTTTTTTAATTCAACCGATTCAAAAACCTGGCTTTTTAATTACAGCAGTGGAAATAATTATTTTTATTTAGCTGAAGCTACCGGAACTACTTCCTTTGTTCGTATGGTAATTGCTAACGGTGGTAATGTAGGCATTGGTAATACTGCCCCGTCTGTAAAGTTGCATGTAACAGGCAGTGGCAGGTTCACCGACAATTTAGCTGTTGACGATAACCTGACTGTTGATAATAATGTTACGGTTGATGGTGGAAAAGGTATTATCCGGAATTCAACTGCCAGCCAGCTAAGATATCAAACATTTCCGGCACCTTTTGTCATGAACCTTCCTGCACACGGCTCCTTAACGGCTAATATTGTTTGGAACCCCTTCAACAGTACACCGGTTGCATTTGTTGGCAACATCGTAACCTCCGGCGGCACCACAGGAGAATTGTACAGGTGTATTTTACAATTATACAATGTAACTCCCACCGGGTGTGATTGCAAAATCATCAACACCGATAATGCACCTGTCAACTATAACTGCACCTGGAACATCGTGTTGATAGGTAATTAAGTCATTAGTCGGCAGTCAGTTGTCAGCAGTCAACAGGAAAACAGAAAGCAGCCAGCCGTTGCTACTCAGAAATTAACGGCAGTTGAACCTGAATCTTTCATTTGTGACTGATACCCTCTGTTTTTTGCCTTCTCTGTCTTCCTGCCCACTGCCCACTAATGACTGCCAACTGCTTTGCCCTCTTTATTGCCCGCTATCTTTGCCGCCCTTTTTATGGCAGCACTACAATTTCAGCTACAGCATACCGATGAATACAGCAATGCACGGGCAGGTTTAATAATTACAGATCACGGCGAAATACTGACGCCTATTTTTATGCCGGTAGGTACAGTAGGTTCAGTAAAAGCAGTAACCCAACAACAGTTAGTGAATGATGTGCAGGCACAGATTATCCTGGGAAATACCTATCATCTTTTTCTGCGGCCCGGACTGGAAGTGCTGGAAGCTGCCGGTGGCCTGCACCGGTTCAATGGCTGGCAAAAGCCTATACTAACGGATAGTGGCGGCTACCAGGTTTTTAGCCTGGCAGCCCAGCGAAAAATAACCGAAGAAGGCGTTGTTTTCCGCAGCCATATCGATGGCAGCAAGCATCTATTTACACCGGAAAACGTGATGGATACGCAACGCATCATCGGCGCTGATATCATCATGGCTTTTGATGAATGCCCGCCCGGCGGCAGCGAGTATGCTTACGCCAAAACCAGCATGGAACTTACGCACCGCTGGCTCGACCGGTGTTTTCACCGGTTTCAAACCACAAACGATAAATACGGCTACACCCAAAATCTTTTCCCGATTGTACAAGGCGGTGTACACCCGGAACTGCGAAAAATTTCCTGCGAATATGCAGCCGGTAAACAGGCCACCGGCAATGCGATAGGTGGCCTCAGCGTAGGCGAGCCGGAAGAAAAAATGTATGAGATAGCTGCCCTTTGTTGTGAGCATTTACCGATATATAAACCCCGTTACCTGATGGGTGTTGGTACGCCCTGGAATATTCTGGAAAACATAGCTTTAGGTGTTGATATGTTTGATTGTGTAATGCCAACCCGCAATGGCCGCAATGCCCAACTGTTCACCAGTAAGGGCATCATTAATATTGATAATAAAAAATGGGAAAAGGATTTTGCTGTTCTGGATGATGGCATTGCCTGCGAGGTAAGTAACTACTATAGCAAAGCTTACCTGCGGCACCTGTTTAAAGCAGGTGAAATCTTAGCCCTCCAACTGGCCAGTATTCACAACCTTGCTTTTTACCTGCACCTGGTAACCGAAGCCCGTAAGCATATTATTGCCGGCGATTTTAATAGCTGGAAAAAGGAGCAGGTAGAAATTTTGAAACAACGGTTATAATACTGGTTATTTTATTTCCAAAAAATTATTTTTAAATTGAGTAATTCATAAGCAGGCTGGCGTTTTCTCTTTCAAAATCAATAAGAGGCTGTCTAAATTTATTTGATACTTTAATATGTAGTTGATTTTGGAGCGAAACAAGGCGGATTTTGCAGCCATAGCTGGCGTTCTAAGGCGAAAAATCCAACGTAGTTGCAGCCAAAAAGCAGCACAGATTATTTATTAAAATAATTTTAGACAGCCTCTAAGATAATAACCCTCAAATGCAGGAAAAAAGCAGGGCTGAAAATAAGAAAAGTTATCAAAATAACTTGAACATTTCATTAATCTGGCCTGGTCGCCCCCAAACCCTCCCGACCTATCGGTACGGGACAGGCTCTAAAGGGGGCTTTTGGACACTTTCAAACTTCATAGGAACTTCAAAATACTCGTAGTTATCACTAATTTTTCAGGTAAAAACGAGTTCCCCTTTAGGGCAATGTCATTAAGTGAAGGATTGTAGTATCAGTTATGCGCCGTAGGTGCAACCTGTTTGTAGAAGATAGAAATCAATGATGTTGGTGCATGCCACGTAGTGGCTACCTGATCAGAGAAGAGGGGTAGCCACTACGTGGCAATGATTCCCTTTGCCTCTTTGTTTGCTACAAACAGAAAGCCCCGATGGGCTTATCTTAATGACATTGCCCTAAAGGGGTTAGGGGCAACCAACGCCGAATAAAATCCTGCTTCAATTGTACAAGTTATTTTGACCACTTTACTAAACACTATTTATAGTTTGGTTTTTATTAACAAATGCGTAGTTTTCATATTCCTAATATTTCTTTGTCATTTAAAATTAAGTCTATGCGTAAACGAATTTTACTCTCTTTATTAATGGCCACATCTGTTATTTCGGGCCTCAGGGCACAAAATAATTTTTGGACAGACCAGCCGGAAGCCGGCATTCAAACAAGCAGCCAGCGTAAAATAATTCCGAACAGGTACCGGACGGTAATGTTGGATACAAGCAGTCTGAAAAATCTTTTACAAACGGTACCGAAAGAGTTTTCGCAGGACGCCCGTTTGCGGCACGTGATTGTATCCATTCCTATGCCCTATGGCGGGTTTCAAAGGTTTTCAATTGTAGAAACAGAAGTAATGGAACCCGGGTTACAAGCGATGTTCCCTCAAATAAAAGTGTTTGGGGGGCAAGGGATAGACGATCCTACAGCCACCATTAAAATTGATTGGACACCCCGCGGATTTCATGCACAAATACTTTCCTCTGCAAATGGTTCCTCTTATATTGATCCATACGCCGCCGGTACTTTACTTCACTATATTTCCTACTATAAAAAAGACCTGGCGCCGAAATCTTTTACGGAAGAAAGGGATCCGCTTGACAAAAATATCGTTGGCGACGCCGTACGTACTGAGGTTTTTAACGGTTGTATTGGTGATACACTACGGCGCTACCGGCTGACCGTTGCCTGCACCGGAGAATATGCCGTGGCAGTAGGTGCCACTACCGTAGTACAGGCGCTGGCAGCCATCGTAACCAGCGTAAACCGGGTAAATGGGGTATATGAAACGGAACTGGCCGTCCGACTGGTACTGGTGGATAGTAATTATAAAGTCGTTTTTGTAGACCCTGCCACAGACCCTTTCACTCAGAATAATAATGGCACCGGCCTTTTAACAGAAAACAGGAGAGTATGCGATTCCGCAATCGGAACCGCGAATTACGATATTGGCCATGTATTCAGCACAGGTGGTGGAGGCGTTGCCACCTTAGGCGGAGTATGCAGAGCTAATAATAAAGCAAGAGGGGTTACAGGCCTTCCCAACCCTACCGGCGATGCGTACGATATAGATTATGTGGCACACGAAATGGGGCATCAGTTCGGTGGCAATCACCCCTTTAATGCTACTACCAGCAATTGCGGGGGCGGAAACCGGGCGGCTGTTGCAGCAGTAGAGCCAGGCAGTGGTTCCAGCATTATGGGCTATGCAGGTATTTGCGGCGCCATCAACGATTTGCAGCCACACAGCGATCCCTATTTTCATGCGATCAGCTATAACGAGATTACAAAATATACCATTGATGGAAATGGTAATAGTTGTCCGGTAAAAATTCTGACTGGCAATTTGCCTCCTGTAGCAAATGCCGGGTTGGATTATATTATTCCCAAATCGACTCCTTTTGTGTTAACAGGAACCGGCAGCGACCCCAATGATGATGTGCTCACTTATAGCTGGGATGAGATGGATCTGGGCCCGGCCGGCGATTGGAACGCACCAGTTGGGCAAGCTCCGTTATTCCGCTTTTTTAGCCCTACTGCCAGCCCGGTAAGGTATTTTCCAAAACTGAGTGATGTTATTAATAATACAACTACCATCGGAGAAATTCTTCCGAATTATGGACGAACAATCAACCTCCGGCTTGTTGCAAGGGATAACCGGGCAGGCGGTGGCGGAATATGCTGGGACCAAACGCTGCTTACCGTAAATGGTAATTCAGGTCCTTTTAAAGTAATATCGCCTAACACCAAAGATAGTTTTAGAGTTGGCACTTTTATGCACGTAAAATGGGATGTGGCTAATACCAATGTTGCCCCTGTTAGTTGCGACAGTGTTGCCCTGGAGTTATCACTGGACGGCGGACTTACCTTTCCGATTACGCTTTTATCTAAAACGTTGAATGATGGTGACGAGGACGTGATTGTACCGAATAACCCTACTTCAACTGCACGTGTCAGGATAAGGGCATTAAAAAATGTATTTTATGATATGTCCGATAGCAGCTTTGCCATAAAACCAACCACCGCTTCTGAGTTTGTTTTTAATGACCCTGTTACCGTTGTAAGCTGTAATGGCGTTAGTCCTTCTACGCAATTATTAACGGCTTCGTTAAATGGCTTTACTTCTGCCATCAGCCTCACAGCCTCCGGCAATCCGGCCGGTACCGGGGTTACATTCAGCGGTAATCCTATTACTCCCGGTAGTAATGTATTGGTAACTTTAACAGGAACAATACCTGCCGGCAATTATAGTATTACAGTTACCGGTGCAGCCGGTGCAGTAGTAAAGACAAAAGTAATTTTGTTTGCTGTTGGTACCCCAACTGTCGCACCCTTGTTAAGTTCGCCTGCAAATAATGCAACTGGTCAAAGCTTCACACCTACACTTTCCTGGCAGCCGGTTACAGGAGCTACAGGATATAATCTACTGGTTTCCGGCAGCAATTCATTTACCGATACGGTAATTAGTGTTGTAAACATTACAGGTACAAGTTATACGTTTACTACTTCGCTCGTACAAAATATGCCTTATTATTGGCGTGTATCTGCCCGCAATACCTGTGGTGCAGGCTTGTCCTCAGGCGGTAATAATTTCAGAACCGGCTTTGTAGTTTGCAGCGATACGCTTCGCAGCACAAATGTGCCTGTTACCATTCCTTTGGCAGCCGTAACTATTACCTCAACGTTAAACATCCCGGCCGGTGGTGTCATTAACGACGTGGATGTGGTGGGTTTAAAAGGTACGCATACGTATGTTAGTGATTTGAGCTTTAATTTAAGAAGCCCTGCCAGTACTTCCGTATTACTCTTCGGCGGCGTATGTACCAGCCAGCACGACTTTGATATTAACCTGGATGATGAAGCCGCAAGTGGCGCCATTACGTGCCCACCAACGGGTGGGCAGGTTAGAAGGCCAACAGAAGCCCTTTCTAAATTTGATAATGAAAATAGTACTGGTACGTGGACCTTATCTGTAACCGATGCTGACCCGGCTGATGGCGGTGCATTAACCGGGTGGGGACTTCGGATATGCACCTATACAAGTTCACCTATTTTGCCGGTAAACTGGCTGAGCTTTACAGCAACAAAAAATGCAGACAATGCCAGTGTAGGTGCCAAATGGCAAACTACCAGCGAAATAAACAGCCATCATTATGAAATTGAAAGAAGCATCGATGGAAGAAGTTTCATGATGATTGGCAGTATTGCTGCAGGCAGGAATAGTAATGGTGTACAAACCTACCTGTTCAACGATATGGCTCCGGTAATAGGCACTAATTATTACCGGGTGAAACAGGTAGATAACGACGGTAAATTTACCTACTCCGGCGTTGCTACAGTAGTATTCAATAAGGCTGGTATTTTGTGGAGCGTATATCCGAACCCGGCAAAAGACAAGACTACCCTGTATGCCAAATCGAATCTGAATGCAGTGCAGGTACGCTTAACCGATGTGTCCGGCAAATTGCTTTATAACGGCTATATTCCTTCCCTGAGAGCCGGGCAGTCTGTTAACATTCCGCTGAACAACTTTTCAAAAGGAATGTATCTTTTAAAGATATATTCTGAAAAAGAAACAAGCACAGAAAAGATCATCATTCAGTAACCACTATTGGAATAGTTTCTCAGCCCCCGGCACCATGCCGGGGGCTTTTTGTGTGTCAATACGGATCGGATGAGAAGAAAAAAGCAATGAAGACTACCAGCAACAGGAATAAAAAAACTGTTGCGGATTGAACTGAACTGTAACAAAACGCACAGCACCGGAGAAGCAATATAGAAGAAACTTGATCAGTTCCGGCATTTATACAACTTTGAAACAAGCTGCGAAAAATAGCTGGCTTACACTGAGTTGCAAATTTTCTATCACCTGTTTAAACTTGGTTATTATTTACCCTTTGCTTCCTGTGCCATTTTCTTAAAGGCCTCGTTTGCAATGAGACCAATTTCTACCCGGCGGTTTTTCTGCCGGTTGGCTTCCGTATCGTTTGGATATTTGGGCTGGTTATCGCCATACCATTTTTCGGTAATACGGCTGCTATCCACACCTTTCGATTGGAGAAAACGACTCACTGCTATTGCCCGCTGCTGAGATAACTGCATATTCGCTGCTTCATTTGCAGCCATGCTGCTATCCTTACTGGTGTGGCCTTCAATTAAGATTTTGGTATTCGGATTATTGGTAAAAAAAGATGCCAGTTTTTCTAAATTTGTTTCAGCGTCACCGCTAATGCCTGCTGATGATTTCCCAAAAAGGAAGCCGGACTCAAAAGTGATATTGATACCTTCGCCAATACGTTTTACCTGTGCACCGGGAATGGCTTTTTGTATTGCAGCCGCTTCATCATCCATTTTTTTACCAATCACCATGCCGGCGTTACCACCCATTACACCTTCCATTAAAGCACTCATCATGGTGTTGCCGGATTTCATGCCAGCCATCAGGTCCTTAAGTCCGGCATTATTCTGACCGGTTTCTGCCTGGGTTTTATTAAGCGATTTACAACTTGTCAGCAACATCATAAAACCAGCAGCAACTATTATTATCTGTTTCATAAAAGAGAAGCAGCCAAATGTGGGCCAGAAAAGGCGGCCTCCGGCCCCCACCTATCCTCCCCCAACGGGGGAGGGAAACTTAGAAGATCGCCACAGAGGATAGGTAATAATTAAAATTTTATACTAAAGAACAAAAATTCAGGCGGATTGGTGTCGGAGAAAGTGTGATGATTAAAGAAATGATTGAAACGGCTACGGTTTTGTTCCTCCCCCGTTGGGGGAGGTTAGGAGGGGGCCGCTATTACCTTTAATGCATCTACCAGCTTATCCAGATCGGGTAGTGTCGTATATACATGTGGTGTAATACGTACGCAATGGATGTTTTCCCAGTCTATAGCCGTTGTATGAATTTTATACGGATCGAATAACTTCGCAGATAACTCCACAGGTGTCATTCCGGTGATGCTAATACCGCAAATAGCACAACTGTATTTATCCTTCAATGATGTATGTAGTACTACGCCTGGTATTCCCCTGGCCTTTTCAGCCCAGTAGTTTTTTAAAAAACGGATGCGGTCTTCTTTACGTTTGTTGCCAATGGCATTATGAAAATTAATAGCTTCCCCAATTGCCTGCTCAATAGCAAAGCTGCGGGTACCCAGCGTTTCAAACTTGCGGATGTCGGCACTTTGCGGAACGCTGTTGCACAACAAAGGCCATATTTTTTCAATCTTTTCTTTTTTAATATATAACATACCACTACCAATTGGCGCACTTAAAAACTTGTGAAGAGAGGTTCCAAAATAATCACATCCCAAACCGGGAATGGTAAAATCAAGCAATCCAAAGCTATGGGCGCCATCTACCAATACTTCGATGCCTTTACTGTGTGCCAGTCTGCATAGCTTTTCTACCGGCATTAGCTGGCCTACCCAATTAATAATATGCGTAATGTGCAACAGTTTTGTAGCCGGTGTAATCGCTTTTGCAAAAGCATCCACAATCGTCCCGTCGTCTTCAATTGGAAAATTAAAATTAAGTTGCGTGTAGGTAATTCCTTCACGGGCAGCCCGCTGCCGCCATGCCTGCACCATATTAGGGTAATCCTGATACGTGCCAATAACTTCATCTCCTTTTTTTAACGGCAAGCCATAGATTACCGTATTCAGTGCCTCCGTTGCATTACGGTTAATTGCAATTTCTTCGGCCTGGCAACCCGCTAACTGGGCTAACTTCTGGCGCAGTGGTTCACGGCCCTGGTCTAAGATACGCCACATAAAATAACTGGGCGCCTCATTGCAATAGGCATTATAACGGGTAAGCGCTTCCTGTACTACCCGTGGCGCCGGGCTAACACCTCCATTATTTAAATTAATAATATTGGGATTCACGGTGTATGCCTGCTGAATCATGCTCCAGTAATCTTCATTATTATTTTCATCGTCCGGTGATGCGCCATTCCAATTAGTTACTGCCTCCTTGAAATCTTTTGCATGCAATTGATTAAAAAGATTATTTGCACCAAAGGCGCCTAATCCTAATGCGGTTGTTTTTTGCAGGAAATGACGACGGGTTGGCATATTGTAAACGGTTGTTGCACGAATATAAATGCTTACCTGGATTTTTTATTTACTCATTGTATTTGCATTTGTAAAACAGAGGTATTACATTAGTGGCATTATTAACCTTTTTAAATTTTATTTTATGGCTGCAACAACGCTCAACATTAAATTGGATGGTCTTGAATTGACCGACCGCCAATTAGCTGCTTTAGAAAAAGAAGTGAATGCTGTAGTGCTAAGGCAAATAGCTGCCACTACACAACCCACACTTGTGGGATCAATTACTAAAATTAAACCCGAATGGTATGGTATCTGGATTAAGAGTTTTAAAGATAAACTATCCATGAAGGAGCTGAGTTACAAAAATCTCCCAACGCAGGGCGGACTGTAATTATTTTAAAAGCCGGGTTCTGTGTTGCAGAGGCCGGCTTTTATTTAAACTAAATATGATGAATAATAATAATGAACATAAAAGTTGCCCGAGCAGCGTTTGTGCAGAAGATTCAGTACTGCTGGGTAAAGTAAAACAGGATGGTACGGTACTTTTTTTTGCAAACCGGATGCAATTGGATGAAAGTTCAGTACAGGAATTTCAGAAATTAGGTGAGCCGGAACGGTATTACCGCTTTAGTTCGCCCTGTGTGCAAAATGGCTGTAACCAATGGCAGGGTGGAGGTTGTTCTGTTATTAAAAAGGTACTGAATGCAGGCCTGGAAAATTTACCGGACGATGCACCGGCCTGCATTATCCGCAATACCTGCCGGTGGTTTCACCAGGAAGGCGTGCAGGCCTGTTATGTGTGCCCGCTGGTAATAACGGATAGCACTATGCAAACGGTTTAAATGAAAAATGTATTTTTTGTGTAATTGCTAATAGGCAGTAAAAACAATAATGATCCCTACTACAACCATAATCAGCATACCGGTAAAAAATAAAACATCCGCTACTTTTTCCGTGTTGCGCAGTGTGTTATTACGAAGTGTAAGATAAGAAAGCAACGCTGCTACAATAAAGATGAATGTATCAATACTTAGGATTTCATCTGCATAACTTTCCCTTGCTATTTTCATTGCTTTAAATAGCGCAATAACCGTAATGCAAACACCAGTCATTGTAGTAGAACCACTGAATATATTATGAGCAATATCCTTGCTTTTACTGTTTTGATTTTCCATCAAGTTAAAAAGTTCATAGTTAACACATTCATGTATTCCGGTAATAATTACTTATTGGGACACTTACCGGTTAGCAAACCATTCAGAAACAGATGAGATAATTTTATGAATAGCCGCTTTATAAAAACCTGCCCCGTTCATACATCCACATTCAACAATATAATATTGATCGCCACAAAGGCATACATCCATTACAAATACATCATGTGGTGTATACTCCCGGCATCTTTCTTCCGCAAATAAAATTACTTCCGCCGGGCAATTTTGTTCCTTTACCAGTTTAAAGTACTCCCTGTATTTTGATGCAGCAATCACTTTCTTATTAACGACCCATAACCGCCATTCATATTGAATATTGTAAGGTTCAGAAACAACAATTCTACTGTGCATAGATAAATTTGTGTTCCCAAACATCTTTATTTTGTCATACCAGTCTCTTATTTCAGCAAACTGTTTCACTTCTCCTGAAAATGATTTGGTATCATCGTCCGGGCGAATGAAGAACAGTTTATCTGCATCGTAATCCTGAGTCATCAGTTTATCAAAAGTTGTAAAAGCCCCCACCTAACCTCCCCCAATAGGGGAGGAATAAAACCGTAGTATGTTAATCTTGGATTATTAAAATGAAGTAGTTCTTTACTCCGATCCTCTATGATTCCTCCCCCGTTGGGGCAGCAGAAAGGCTGGGAACGGAGTTCGAGAGGGGGCTCCCTACAATTGCTCATACAAAGCCCGCAATTTTTCACGGGTCATGATACTTTCCCAATTTTTCCCCAAAGCATTTTCCCAAAGCGGTTTCATTCCCAAACTTACGTTTATCATGGCATCAAACTGATCATCGCTAAGGCCGGCACAAATTCCCTGTGGAATCTCAATACCATTTAACTGAACCATTTTTTTAAACTCCGCTACGCCCTCCGGATAGTACTCTGCGATGTGATCCATTACAATACAATTACCAATACCATGCTTAATGCCTAATAAATAACTAAGCCCGTAGCTAACGGCATGGGCTACGCCTACCTGGCTGTAGGCAATGCTCATACCGCCGGCATAGCTGGCCATCATCAGCTTATCATCTTTCTCATCGTTCCATTCCCGGCTATCCAAAAATATTTGCCCGCAAAGCTGCAATGCTTTTTCACCATAGCTTTTGCTGAATTCATTTAAATACGTACCGGTAAGGCTTTCAATACAATGGATATAGCAGTCCATGCCGGTGTAAAAGCGCTGGTTCGCAGGGTGCATCTTTGGTTAATTCCGGGTCCAGCACAATCTGGTCGAATGGCGTAAAATCGCTATTCATGCCCAGTTTGCGGGTAGGGCCGGTAAGCACAGTCGTACGGCTTACTTCAGCACCGGTACCGCTTAATGTAGGAATACCTACTTTATAAACACCCGGAAATTTTACCAGGTCCCAGCCCTGGTAATCGGCAGCAGAGCCGGGGTTCGTCATCATCAGGCTAACGGCTTTTGCCAGGTCCATGGTGCTGCCCCCGCCAATACCAATTACCCCGCTAACGGCGCCAAACTCCTCTTTTAAGCCCTTTGCCAAAGCATCTACGCCTGTTGTTTTGGGTTCGTAGGTTACATCGGCAAACAACAATTTGTCATTCCCCCGGAGAGGTATCCTGCCTGCCAGTGATTTACCCTCAAAAAAATGATCCAGCAAAAAAACCATTGGTGCACCCGGCTTGCGGTGCTGCGCTATTATTTCGTCTAACTGGTTAAAAGCACCACGGCCATACACCACGTAGCTAACCATTTTAAAATTTCTGAATTGCATGACCTGAATAATAATTGACAATTGATAATTAATAATGATGAGCCTTTATGCGGATTGGATAATTATCAACTGACAACTATTAATTATCAATTATTAATTATCAATTTGTGACCTACCAGTTATTCATCTGTTCTTTTACAATGCGTTCGGGTGGTGGCGGCTTCTTTGTTTTCCAGTCTTTATCGTAACGTACAAAAAAGGAGAGCCACATGGTGCGGCTTAACCGCATAATATATGGCATGGTAACAATTAGTACAAAGATGTTTACACCCAGCCAAATGAATAAGCTATTATCATTAATACTGATACCGATCAGTACCCAGTATGCCACAAACGTAGCTACACTAATGGCAACGGTAAGGGCATAGCTTACATAGCTGGTGCCGTAATAAAAACCTACTTCCAGTTCCATCGGCTGGCCACACAAGGGGCACTCTTCGTGCATAGCCATGTGCTTAGTGAATTTAAGGCTTGCTTTATTTTTGAACATCGGGCCGCGGCGGCAGCGTGGGCAGCGCAACGTAAACATGCTCCAGAAATAATTAGGCTTCTTGTCGGAATATTTTGACAGGTCGGTTGATATTGATTCGGCTGGTGTCATACAGGTATGATTAATCAGTACAAAGGTACTGCGGATGCAGTCCTTACACAGGGAGTTAAATGGGTAATAATTACCGGAAGTTGTGCCTGTTCACTTCTATACTGGTTTGTTCTCCTTTTGCTTTGTAAAGTCAGTTGGCGACGTAACTACAGCATGACCTTACTGTGCAAAAACCTTTTCCATTCTTATACTGCGGCTGCCCTTTATTAAAATATAATTTCCTTTGGATTGTTGTGATCCCCACCAGAAAGCAGCTTCATCAGCCGTATCAAAATATCGGTAGGGGTGAACCGTGTTCTTAAAATCGCCACCGACTAATACTACTTCTTTCCAGTTGTAGGATTCAATTAATGTAATGATTGCCTGGTGCTCGGCCAGGCTGTCTTCGCCCAGTTCCATCATCGCTCCTACAAAAAGGATTTTACTTTCGGCCGGCAGGCTGGCAAAGTTTTCAACAGCGGCGGCCATACTGGTAGGGTTGGCATTGTAGGCATCTAAAATATAATGATTGCTGCCCTTCTCTGCCCACTGGCTGCGGCTGTTGCCTGGTGCGTAGCTTTCAATTGCCTGTACGATTGTTTCTTCCGGTACTTCAAAGTATTTACCCACCGCTATGGCAGCCAGCACATTATAGCTATTGTACGTTCCTGCTAATTGTGTTTGTATTATTTGAGTGGAAGAACCTGTTTCTATTTTCATTTTCAAATAGGAATCATTTAACAGGAGTTCGCCGGTTATTTCACCATCCGTTTTTCCATACCAATGTACTTCCGGCAGACCTCTGGTCATTTCCTTAAAATACTCAAAATCGGCGCAGGCAAATGCAACGCCGTTTGTAGCCCGTAAAAAATCGAACAATTCTCCTTTGCCTTTTCGCACCCCTTCCACCCCTCCAAAACCCTCAAGGTGTGCCTTGCCAACATTCGTTATTAATCCATGTGTAGGCCGGGCGTATTTACAATAGCTTTCTATTTCATATAAATGATTAGCGCCCATTTCTATGACGGCCATCTGGGCGTCGGCTTGTATGCTGAGCAGGGTAAGTGGCACACCGATATGGTTATTCAGATTCCCTTCTGTGGTGCACGTTTTATACTGGCTGCTGAGTACCGCATGTACTAATTCCTTTGTGGTGGTTTTGCCATTGCTGCCGGTAATGGCTATTACCGGAACATTAAATTGAGAACGGTGATAACCTGCTAATTCCTGCAAGACAGTTAGTGCATCTTTCACTACTAAAAACCGGTCATCCGTTGCGTATTTTTCCTCCTCAATTACCGCATACGAAGCACCTGCATCCAATGCCTGCCGGGCAAACACATTCCCGTTAAAACTGGGGCCTTTTAAAGCAAAAAAAATATCGCCCCTTTTTATTTTACGGGTATCGGT
The DNA here is from genome assembly GCA_965246935.1 of Chitinophagaceae bacterium. Classification (GTDB taxonomy): domain Bacteria; phylum Bacteroidota; class Bacteroidia; order Chitinophagales; family Chitinophagaceae; genus JAZKFT01. The sequence goes on from CBDFGC010000009.1 coordinate 172,372, forward strand.
AGTAACGGAAGGGTGTTGTTGGTAAATGGCATAAAGCTGTTCTGTACTGATTATTGATGGCATATTCTAAAAAAGCCAAAGCAACAGAAAAACAGCAATATATTTTTTTGCAAATCCAGAATCTTCCAAAAGATAAGTCACTTTATTAAAATTGCACATGCTTATAAATTCTTTTCAAGTCAATGCTGCAATTAATGGATTGTAAACGGATGTATTGATCCAATGCAGTAACCTCAGTGTCAATCCATGTATTTTCGGCAGTTTTGAAACTGGCAAACACATAAGGCATTTCCTGCTCAACAATGACATACTCTTTAAAAGAAGGAAGTGATTTATAGTGCCTGAATTTATTGCCACGGTCATAGGTAGCTATGGAGGGAGAAGCAACTTCCACAATTAATAATGGGTTAATAATTACATCTTTTCTGCCTCTATATAGTTCTATTCTTTCGCATACTACCACGGCATCAGGATATACAAATGATCCTAAACGGGAAATATGGATTTTCATATCGCTGTTAAAAACTAAGAAATCTGCTGCCTGCTGGTTTAAAGCAATATTTATAGCAGTTACCACATTCGCCCCAATCAGATTATGTGTAGCAGTTCCTCCGGGCATCGGTATAATTTTTCCGTTATAAAATTCATGCTTCTCCGGCGAATGCTCCTCCATTGCCAGGTATTCTTCCGCCGTATAAATTTTTTCTTCAGTTTCAAAAGTAGTTTGCATAAAAATTCCTTCTTACTCAAATGTAAGATGTAAAAACGTTTCTGCTATTATTACCGGTTCGCTAAAACCGTGGGCAGGGCATGGGCTTATTGCAATTGGAAATAGATTTGAAACCAAGTGTCAATTCAAACCCACCCCGGCTTTGGGAAGCCGTTTTTAATTTGGAGACATTTACATCATAGCTTAGGCCAAAGCTCCATTGCCGCTGGTCTAACAGGAGGATGGGAACAAGTGCATCATTCCACCGGTAAGCACCACCAATGCTCAGGCTGGTCTTGCCCAGGCCTTCATCCGTATAATCAGGTGACAGATCGATGGTGTAAAACATACCGGCCATTAACTGCCGGTGCCCACCCTGAAACAGGTAGTCGGCAAATAGATTAAATTGATTGCCATCATTGGTAGGTAATTGCATGCCGCCGTTGAAAACACCTTTGGGGGCAAGCTTTGTTGTGGCCGCATTGCTGGCATAAAAAGAAACAGATGGTTTCAGAAAATGATAGATAGCGCCACCTGCATAAAAAGAGGCAACCCGTCCGGTTGCATTTTCAGCAAAAGGCCAGATAATAGAAACACCGGCTGCCTGATCAAAATAAGTAGCTGTTGTATTTTTAAACACCTGGTTGGTTGGGTTGGTTGCCGAATAATTACCATTCAGATACTGATCATCCCATTTCAGGCGGCTCTCATCAAACTGGCTGCTTACAATTCCCGCCATAGCGGCGCCGGTAATATAGGCACCCTCAATACCTCCCAGGTTTTGGTGCCAGCAAAACACCGGCAACACCTGCACGCGGCTCAGGCGGCTGTCGCCTGCTATATCGTAAGTGGCCTGCACACCAACGGTAGGGTAGCTTTCACCATCCACGCAGGAAAACTTTTTTTCGAAACTAAGCGCCCCGGTACGATAAGGTACGGTTACACTTTGCCACTGGTTGCGATACACACTTTGCACCCGGATATCGCCGTCAAAGGCGCCGCATAATGCCGGGTTGCGTAACAAGGGCAACGCATAAAACTGTGAAAAATTCAGATCCTGAGAATGAGCACCTGCATATAACAGGCAGGCAAATAACACACTAAAAATCTTTTTCATATCAGAAAAGAAGAAAGAGTTAATACAGACAACGGACCACGGACTACAGATTACGAACGACACACAACGGATTTCGGCCCAGGGTTAAAAACATGTGCTACAATATGGATCTTACCTACGTTCCCAGGGATTAAAATCCCTAGCTACAAAATAGATGGTGCCTACGGCACTACAAGTTGCTTTTTCATGCTCAAAGTCCCGTAGGGACGATCCATTTTATAGCAACGGACTTCAGTCCGTTGTTTGGATAATGGTAGCAACGAGTTTTAACCCGTTGATTTTTTACCATTCACGATTGACCATTCACCATTCACGATAGTCACTACCTCACCAGCGTTACATTTCCTTTATACACAAACGTTTCCCCGGCGGTACAAACAGCTTCGGCGGTATAAACATATACATCAGGCTGAGCCGGCACACCGTTAATGCGGCCATCCCATCCCTGCTGGGCATCGTTTACATTAATATCACTGCGCTCAAATACCAGCTGCCCCCACCGGTTGAATATCCGGAAGTATTTCACTACCGATATTCCTTTGCCTCTCACCATCAGTATATCATTAGTGCCATCACCATCCGGGCTAAAGCCATTGGGTATAAACAACTGGTTCGGATCGCAATTAACTCTGAAATTAATGGTATCGCTGCCAATACAGCCGAACGCATTTTCAACTTCCAGTTTATAAGAAATGTTCCTGTTGATGGTTGCCGCCGGCCGCGGACAATTAGCACAGCTTAAATCGGTTGGTGGCGTCCAGCGGTACCGGGTGATAGGGCCATTGGTGATGGTTGGGTTCAGTGTAATAACTGTACCAGCTGTTACCGTTGCGCCTGTGCCCAGATCAACCGTTGGGTATTGCCCCACATTTACCCGCACGTAATCGGTATCGGTAAAACAATTAAAATTGTCTTTTCCTACCACCTGGTACAAGGTAGTTGCGGTTGGCTTTGCAATTGGGTTAGAGATATTGGCATTATTTAAACTAACTGCCGGGCTCCAGGAATAAGTATAGGCACCAGTGGCAAACAGGGGCACACTATCGCCAATACAAAGCGTAGTGGTTGGCGAAACCGTCATGTTAAAGGGCTGAATTACCTGAACCCGTATCGTGTCATTGGCCCGGCACAAAGCCCCAAAACTACCCGTAACCACATAGCTGGTGGTAACTAACGGACTGGCTACCAGATTGGCACAAGTAGTACAACTCAATCCCTGCAGCGGGCTCCATTGCCAGACCGTAGCACCTGTGGCGCCTATCTGAATACTCTGGCCACGGCAAATGGTTACATCCGGGCCAGCATTTACGATTGGCGTATTATCCACCCGAACCGTTTTATATACCGTGTCGGCACAGCCAAAAGCGGTCCGGCTTATCAGGCGTACGGTGTATGTTCCTACGTTATTATACACCGCATTTATATTTTGGCTGGCGCCGCCGGTGCCATTTCCAAAGTCCCAGTTATAACCGGTTATAGGGTCGGTAGATTGCACAATTGCTGAAAGTGCAAGCGGCTGGCTGATGCAGGCAAGCGTATCGCCACCAATACTGCTTACCGGGAAGTTACGTATAGAAACCGTTACAGAAATAGTGATGGTATCTACACAGTTACTGTTGCCGGTAATTCGTAACCTTACGCTGTACGTACCACTTTGGGTATAGGTATGCACCGGGTTTTGCAGCGTAGAAGTAGTGCCGTCACCAAAGCTCCACAGCCGGCTGCGGATTCCGAAAAAGGCATTAGAGGTATCGGTAAAGGAAATGGTCGTACTGCCGCAGCTTTGCTGTATTTGTGTACGGAAGCCGGTGCGCAGGCGATCCACTTTTACCGTATCGCCTACTTGTAACCGTAGCTGGCAATTCGGCGAAATAATATAGGCATACGGCACATAAATACCTGGCTGTGGATAGGTATAATTGATAATAGTATTGGTAGTAGTCAGCGAATCGCCATTACCGAATATATACCGGATCTGTGGCGCATTCGGCGATTGTACTTCCATACGCAACGGAATGCCAGGGCAAAGGTAACCACTGTTGTACAGCAGCGTTCCGCTAAGGCCGGTTACGGTAATGGTTTTGGTAGAACTATAGGTACAGCCGGCTATTCCCTTACTAACCATTTTTACCGTATAAGTGCCAGCCTGGGTGTACGTATGATTTACACTGTCGCCGGTGCCGGTACCGCCATCCCCAAACGTCCAGGAGGTAAAGGCAGCAGGCCGGTTATCATTTACAAAAGAAATGCTTACCGGTAAACAGGTAGCTGCAAGGGTGCCAGCGGTAAAACTGCCCGGTAAGGTATCCCGTATCACTATATCTTTAAAGGCACTGTCAGCACAACTGCCACCCGCATACACTTTTGTGCCGGTAAGCCATACCCGGAAAGTGTTGCCGGTCGTATAAATATGCGTAGGATTACGAATCAATGCGGTGCTGCCATCCCCAAAGCGCCAGTTATAGGAAATACCCGTATCGCTCAGATTTGTAAAGCGGATGGTATCGGCAGTGCAAGCAAGCACGGAAGAAGCCGTAAAGGAAACTGCCGGCTTTGATTGTACCGTTATTATTTCCACATCCATTGTATCGCTGCAACTGTTAGTACCCCGAAGAGTGGCCGTAAAAGTACCGGCAGTCGTGTAGGTATGAGTAATGGTGTCCACTCCATTAAAACCAGAAACTATAGGGCTGCCATCACCAAAGTTGAGAGAATAAAGAGTAGCGCCCTGGCTATTGTTAATAAACTGTACAGTATGCGGCAGGCATCCGAACTGCTGGTTGCCGTTAATAGCAAAATCGGGCCGGATGGTAATAGGGGTAACCACCAGATTGTAAATCAGCGAATCAGTTCCGCATTCGTTGGTGGCCTTTAGTTTCACCCGGAAAGTCGTTGTAATGCCCACCGTATACATATGGTTTACCTGGGCAGCATTGGAGGGAAGCAGCGGTGAGCCATCGCCAAAATCCCATACATAGGTCGTAGTGCCACTACTGCGGCTGGTGTTGGTAAAGGTGAAGTTGTAACTGCTGCAACCAGTGGTTCTGTCGGGCGTAAATAATACTTTGGGCTTTGATTTTACCCGTACGTAGCGAATCAACGTATCCCTGTTGCATTGGCTGATGGTAATAAATTTCACCGTATACACCGTATCGCCGCCTTGCGGATGGGTTGGAAAATTGACAGGCCCCGGCTGTTGCAGTGTGGAAGTAGCACCGGTACCAAAGATCCATTGATAGGTGTATAGTGCAGCGTTGGGAGTTTGGTTAGTAAACGTGATGTTCAGCGGACCGCAGCCAACCGAATCGCTTTGGGTAAAGGCAGGTGCAGGGCGGGCAATCGTTTTAAAGCCATGCTGCACACTATCGTTTTTGCAACCAAAGCGGCTGATGGCTGCGAGTTTAATGGTAGCCGTATCGCCGGGCGTATTCATGGTGTAGGTAGGAAAAGCCTGGTTAGGGCTCCATAGATTTCCGTTTACATACCAGAAATATTGAATGACGGCGTTATTAAAAGGGGTAAGATTGATGACAGCCTGGGTGATATTGAAAGGTACACAGCCAACTGTATCTGTTGGGTTAAATACGGCAAGGGCATCGGGGTTGATGGTGATTTTTACAGGAAGGCTCATATTGCTTTGCGCACCAGAGCACAGGATGGTTGATGCCACCCTCCTGTAAAAAATAACCTGCGTAACAACCGGCGGAAGATAGTTCTGCCCTGTTGCTCCATTTATATTGGTCCACGTAAGGCTATCTGTACTTTGCTGCCATTGGTAAGTTGGCGTACCATTTCCCCCGTTAACAGATTGCCCGGTTATTTGTGCAGGCTGGGCGCCAAAACACAGCGCCTGATTGGCAGAAATTACATTATTGGTAATCCCGTTATTTACAGTGATAATAACGGTGTCCCTTGAAATACAACTTCCGCTGCCTATGACATAAATAAGGGTATAAGTACCCGGCGTGTTTGTATTAAAAATACCGGTACCTGTTACCAACGGGCTTCCACTCCAAATACCACCTGATGGTGTTCCGTTCAACTGCATCGTGCCGGACTGCTGGCATATGTTTAAATCGGCGCCGGCCCTGGCTGTATCTCCATTAGTTACTGTAATAAGGGCACTGTCTTTTTTAGAGCAAATGCCGGACGTGACGGTATAATAAACTTTATATGTTCCATTACCTGCTGCATTTGGATTGAATATACCACCAGGAGTAAGATTAGGATGACCACTCCATACGCCGCCGGGAGGTGTGCCAACCAACTGAACGGATGTACTAAAATTGCAAAAAGAAATATTCGGACCGGCATCGGGTGTTGCAACGGTGGTAACGGTTACAGTAGCCTGTCCGTTTGCGGAGCATCCGTTTAAGGTACCGGTTACCGTGTAGGTAGTATTAGCGGTTGGGGTAGCAATTACCGTATCCCCGGTGGTTGTATTCAACGTGGATCCCGGCGGCCAGAAATAAGTAACTGCACCGCTGGCAACCAGCACAATACTGGTACCGCTGCAAATAGCTGCAGTAGCAGGTGTAACTGTAATTACCGGACTCTTTTTTACCGTAACATTTACCGTATCCATACTACTGCAGTTGGCACCTGCTGCTACTGTAAGGATGTAGGTAAAAACGGTGTCGGCATTAAGTCCATTATACGTACGTGTTACAGTAGGTACGCCAATGTTTGGATTACTAAGGCCGGTTGCCGGGCTCCAGGAATAAGTATAATTTCCCGTATTTATACCAATCGTTGTGGATGTACCGCTACAGAAACTTTTGTCGGGGCCGGCATTGGCTACCGGCACATTGGTAATACTGGCCGTGGCATTGGCAGTGGTAATACCGCATTCATTTTCGACACTTAGTGTAACCGGGTAATTTCCAACTGCACTATATTGAACCGAACCCGGAATTAATGTATTTGCGGAAGCGGGTGTTCCGTTTGCAAAAGTCCAGTTGTAGATAAGTGCCTGGCTGGAATAACAGGCAGTAACCGTTGCCGTCGGGGAAATCGGATTACTGATACATACAGCAGTAAGCGTATTGATCGTGACCCTGGGTTTTGCTTTTACATAAAAAGTATCCCTGAATACAGGGGAGGGACAACCAGAGGCAATTGCCGTCTCAGTCAGTGAAACAATGTAACGGCCAGGATTTACAAAGCGGATTTTAGCATCCCTCGTGGTAGTTCCTGTACCACCAATAAAACTATAATTAGGCGTAACCCCGCAATTTTGAGCATCCTGGTAAGCTACTGCCCAACTATATGTTTCTCCCAGGCAAGTACCAATAGGAGATGCGTTAGTGATCGTCAGTGTATCAGGTGCACAACCTTCATGTTTATCCATTGTGAAAGAAGCCGTTGGCGGCAGGCGCACGCAAATCGTTTTAGTGATACTGTCAACACCACACAGATCATTACTTACATATATTTTAACGCTGTAGATTCCGGGTACCGTAAAAATGGCATTTAAGGATGGAGTGCCTACTGTCCATACTGAGCCATTAGCGGCATTACCATTAACCGACCCTAAAGAGCCTGCCGTAATCGTGTAACCGGTAGCAGGCGTAATTTTCCAAACCTGACGGCCAATGTTAACACAAGTGGAAGACGTACCACCGGTGGGAGTTATCTGCCCGCCGTAAGCAGTAGTGTTACTGATGATAACAGCAGAATTTATACAAACATTAGACGAAGGCGAAAAACTAAGGTTAGCCCGTGGCTTACCGGAAACGTAAATAGGCACAACCGAAACAGTGGTGGATCCGCATGGGTTTTCAACGAACAAAGTACTGCTGAATGCATTGTTATATACGTTAGACACAATACCACAACTGCCTATAGTAAAAATGTGATTAACCGTATCCGGTGGCGGATGTTGATAATTATCCGGCAGCGAACCGTCACTGGTAGTTACCTGGTAGGTAGTTCCAAGTGCATTATTGGCATATCCGGTAATGATAAACTGCAATAGGTTGGGTGCACAAATGCTGGTATTACCCGGGCTGGCGTACCCGGCTGCCGGTGTGGTCCCTAAAAATACATTATACGTTTTAATGCCTACACATCCGTTGGTGCCTTGTGCAGTTACCGTCATAATGCTTTTACCCCTTGGATACGTATGATTAAGCGTACCTGCCGGCCAGGTTGAAAAAACGGCATCCGGCGTGCCATCGCCCCATTGAATTTTATACTGACTGATAATGGCGGTAGTATTGCTGGCATTGATAAACCGGAATTCATAAAATGGTGTGTTTTCACAACGCCTGAAGGTTTGATCGCCATTGAAAGCACCAAAAATAACTTCCGGACTACGGCCGTTTCCAAGCGAGGCATCAGGAATTTTTCTTACAGTAACCACTTTTGTAATACTATCCTTACAAACCTGGTCATTTGTTACCACTAACTTTATACTATAAGGTTGAATGCCACTACTGCCGGTTGCTGCCAGAAACTGGTGCGAAGGGTTCGATGCAGTGCTGGTAATCAGGTCTCCAAAATCCCATAAATAACTTAGCCCGGTTCCAGAAGATAAATTTGTGAAAAGTACGGGTACATTACCACATTCTCCGTCAGGTGCAAACGTAAAACCTGCTAAGGGCTTCGTATTGTTCACACGGACAATAACATACATAGAATCCCTGTCGTTGCCCTGAACAATTATTTGCCAGGTAGAATCAATGCCGGCAGTTGGGTATAAAATGGTTTGTAAAGTACTGTTACCTGTTGTGGGAGAACCGTTGTTAAAACGCCAGTTCAGCATATTAAAACCCTGAGCAGTACTTTCATACTTTATTGTACTACCAACACATATGTTTACGGTATCTCCCTGTAATACCAATTTGCCATTCGCCTTAAATCCGGTAACTAACTGAGCATCTGCCTTTTGCGAAAGCAAAAGGATGAGTACAAGTAACACAAAAGATTTTAAGCCATGCTTATTAAAAAGCATCAGGATTCTAAAACTCATCCACAGTTAAATTAAGGTTGAAAATAAAGGGAGGCCTTAAAAATAAGAAATCCCTGGCAGGGTACAGCTTTAAGGTGAAAACTTTATCGAATACGGGATAATACGCCTTT
>CBDFGC010000010.1:0-31008 GCA_965246935.1 Chitinophagaceae bacterium
TGTGTACGTTCTCAATTTGCACACTTCCCAGTTTGCTTAATGTTTGATGTAGTTGTGCCCAGGCGCCCCGCGGCCTTGGCGTCGTTAATGCTTCGCCGTTGAACTTTGCTTCCGTATATAAATTTTTATAGATGGGTAATGCCGCTTCCATTACAGAAGGTGCATCGGTATCATGTGCCCGCAACACAATCGGAGGTTCCTCTTTTTTACCTAATGCAGCCAATCCATCTTTTACGCCGGGAATGATGGTTTTGGTAAACCACTCAATATCATCTTTACCCACCCCTTCCATGGCTTCGCCCAGGCACACCATTAAACCTACGTTTGGATATTTTTCAATAAATGCAGCAATGGATTTCCGGGTATAATCGGCAATCAGTGGAATGATAGGCCTTTCTCTGTCCTGCGTTTTAATATGGTTGTGTTCAGCAAAAGGTTTGGATACGATAATATTATAAAACATTTGTATCACCCAGATTCCCCGTTTGTCTGCCTCGCTGGTAATGAAACGATAGATTTCTTCATTTTTTTTAAAGGTGGCATCATCCACTTCTACGGCATACGGGTAATCCTTCAGTTTAACCAGCGAAGCAAAAGGATGACCATTCCATAGATACAAAGAATTCATCCGGTTATCAACCATGGAATCCAGGTATTGTATCCATAATTGCTTATCGTAAAACCAGGGAAAGGTTTCCGGTGTATACGGATATTCGTACACGGTTCTGCCGGGCAGGTAATACGGCTTTTGTATACCGATACAAGCGCCACGTAATACCATTTCGGGACCATCTGAGAATCTAATATTTTGGGGTAGTTTACCGGTTGTTTTTATCCTGTCGGCTAATTCCAGACAGCCATATAAGATACCAGACGCATCCCAACCTTGTATTGATATCCGATTATTATTTCCATTAATTGAGAAATGCTCTTTTTTAATAATACTATCTTTTTTTTCACCCTTAAAATTGTAACCAGCAGTCTTAAATGTAATATTAATTTGGTTATTCAATAATTTTGAAACGAATGCATTTGCACTGTCATAAACAAACTGATTGGCTTTGTACCCATATTTATTCAGTATTATTACTAACTCTTTTATGCCCCACATAGCCCTTGGCGAAGCTGCCACCTGTTTAGAAACAGTAACACTTACAGCATTCTTTTCAGGAATTCCAAAAGAAGTTTCACTTATCAGCAATAACCTTAGCAGAAGGCTTCCTGAAAGAATTCTTTTATAATTCAATATAAAAAATTTATTTAACATTTGCAAGTTCATTCAAATACTTTTCCAGCATCGTAAATCCATCAGGGTCTGCTTTGTTTCCATCTGTTGCATCAGCCGGGTTCAATCCATTTTTTATTTCCCAATCATCAGGCATTCCATCCTTATCTGTATCTAATGCTGCGACTCCCATTTTATACTGGCCCCAGCCACCAACTGCTTCCGGCAAATCAATAATGCCGCTTTTGCCAAATACACCTTTCCCGATGGCAGTTCTGGTTCGGGTTTCATTAATTACCCGTTCATCCACCGCATCCCTTTTTGACGTGGATGCTCCGGCAGAATTTAATACAGCATTATATGCATCCACCGCCGTTTGATCCGGTATAGGAACTGCAATGGGGAAAGGCTTTTCTGCAATGGCATTTTTAGGATAACCAGCGTCTGCCAAATCAATACCCCGGCTATTATTTTTGGTTAACGATTTGTCCCCATCCATCACATTACCATTGGCAAACCATTGTCCCGTTCCTTTGGCCTTTTCGGGTTCATAGTACGCATGAACGAATTTAAGTTCGGATGGTGTAGCCGGGCCAGGCTTGTAATAATTATTTACGATATTAATTTGTGACAGGCCGCCCGGAATATTTACTTCACCGCCGTAGCAGGCATTCACATTACCCCAATTGTAGATGACATTATTCCTATAATCAATTAAAGCAATGGTATCATGGGCCCTTGCACCATTGAAACGTACGGCCCTGCTATTTTGATGAGCAATTAAATTATGATGATACGTTGCATACTGACCACCCCACACACCACCATAGGAACGTTTCCCTTTCATGTGGCCTGCATTGTATAAACCCTCACTTACAATACACCACTGTACCGTTGTATTTTTCATGTCGTACATAGCAGCACATTCCTCATTTGCCCAGCTAAAACTACAATGATCTACGATTACATCATGACAGTTTTCCATATCGAATCCGTATAAGCCTTTCTTATCGGTGCCACCGGGCCTCGACCTGATATACCGGATAATGATATTTCCATGATTGCCTTTGGCAGATGCCCCGTTCAAAATAAAAGAATAATTTTTCAGACAGATGCCATCTCCCGGTGCTGTTTGCCCCGCAATGGTAAGATTGGACCGTTTAATATTGATATTCGACTCCAATTCGATAATACTGCTCACGTTAAAAATAATCGTCAGTGGGTCATCCGGAAATTGTACTAATGCCGAACGCAAACTTCCTTCACCTTTATCATTCAGGTTGGTGACCGCAATTACTTTACCACCTCTGCCGCCGGTGGCATACTTACCAAAACCTTCTGCACCGGGAAAGGCAATCATTGGTAACTGGCCATTCTTCCCATTCGCTGCATTATCTTGTGCCTTTGCGGTCAGGCTAAAAAAGACAATTATCAAACAATACGAAAATTTAATACCCGATAGCTGATAACGCATTTAAAAAATTTATTTCTTTATAAAAGTAAAAGAATTCAATATCTCCCGCTTGTTTGGAATAATTGCACTGCTATCATAAAATTGTTTTACCTTACCTGTTCCGGCTTTACCCCGCCATTTTCATTTGACTGATAAGCTGCTTCCACACAAGCCATAGTATGAATGCAATCATCCACTGAATTATCCGGTTTATTTGTTGTTCCGGCCGCTGCCAGCATTACCTGCGCCATGCTACCAATAAAGGCATGTGGAAACCAGCTTCCTTCTACAACCAATTGTTTCCATTCACCATATTTACCATTTTCCATTACAATATACGCTATTGTATCAGCCTCACCTTCCGGGTAATTTTTTAAGACCCCCATGTTTATTTTTACGGCTCCTTTGCTACCTTCAAATTTAATATAGGATTGTTGCAGGCTGGTTCCGAAAGCATGGCAGTGATTGGTTAAAATGTTGGCCCTGATTATATTGCCATAATCCATAATGATATTGCTTTTAACCGAAGCTAATTCCATCATCGCCGGATGTCTGGTTGTTTTGGCATAAACAGAAACAGGATTACCAAAAAAGCTACGGATCAAATCGATGTAATGAATGCTATGGTATAAGATTTCCACCCGTGGGCAATCATATAAAAATTGCCAGAGATGCCAGGGTGTATATATATTCACGTTCACTTCAATATCATTTACTTCCCCCAGCGAACCTTCGCTTATCATTTTTCTGACAGCAGTAATAAACGGGGCATACCGTAACTGAAAGTTTACGGCAGCGATCATTTTTTTTCTTTGCGTAATTGCCAGAATTTCTTTTGCATCGGCCATGTTTTCACCCATCGGTTTTTGCATCAACACGGCTGCACCGTCCGGTAATTGTTGCAATACAGGGATAATGGCGGATGCCGGAAGTGCCAGGTCGAAAACTGCATTAGCCGGCGCCGCTTCCAGCATTTGCGTAAGTGATGAAAAAACTTTAGAGATTGAAAATGTGTTAGCGGTTGCCAATGCCTTATTATAATCCACATCATAAATTCCCTGTACCTCAAATCCGGCTATTGTATACGCCGGAAGATGAGCCGTATTCACAATACCACCTGCACCGATTATGAAAATGGGCCTTCGTTCAGATGGTATTGTTATCGGCAAATAGATATTTTTTAATTTGTTTATTCCGATTACCGAGTTTGTCATTATCGCTTTCAAGGCGGATGCCAAAGCAATCTCAACGTTCGAGGAGCCGTCATTGTAAGGGTTCATGCCCGTGGCAATCCCTAAAAAAGACACTTGGTCCTATTATCCTTTTGTTGCCTTTGTTAGGCGTAGCCTAACCCTGTCGGTAGTACCGGGTAACACCACCTCCCTATATTTGTTGGGCAGCGCCCAACCCCTTTTATAAAAGATCGTGATTCCTGAGGGATTGGGCGCTGCCCAATAATACATTTGCCATGTATGCTCATGCTACCAACAGAATTGGGCGCTGCCCAATGATACGCTTCATTTTAACCCTTTCTTCCTATTCATTACTCCCTATATAATTTCCATAGGTAAGCAGCAGCACGGCTGCAATCAATACAAATAATGCAAGCACTAATAACTGCCGGGTACGGCTGCTGATGTTACTCCACTCCTTTAGTATTAATCCTGTGATGGTGCTGAACAATACCAGCATAATCATGTGAATAGCCCAGCTTGAAAATTTGTAATCCCCCATACGAACATGGCCAAGCCCATAAAAAAAGAATTGCCCGTACCATAGAAATCCGGTCAAGACTGCCATGCTATAGTTAATGCCTAAACTACCCGTCGTTCTTGTGTACTCCCCAATAGTTTTGTTCTTATTATGCAAATACAAGCAATAAATGAGTGTGGTAACAAGAGCGCCGGTATTCGAAAAAATGTACACCACATTTACCTGAAAATTGCCTGCTCCATACCTGGCAGCTATATCTGCAATTGGCTGGCCCTGATCTATTGAAAAACCGTACAGTGCTGATAAAACGCCAGCCATCAAACAGAGTGGTAACCCTTTTTTTAGAGAGAAGCCAACCTTGCTGCCTTGTGTTTTTTCCAAATCTTTTTCTTTATTACGCCCGGCTAATCCGCATAAGGCAATTCCGGCTGCACCAATGGCAACACCGCTCATTAAAAATCCGGCTCCGTTACTCTTCATCACTTCACCCAATGTACCATGTACCAATGGTGGCAACAACGTTCCTACTACACAACTGATGCCAACTGCAATAGCATAAGTTAATGAAAACCCTACATACCGGATAGCAATGCCAAATGCAGTGCCGCCAATACCATAAGCCAGGCCTAAAAAGAAACATTTAAGCATAGCAGATGTAGGTGCCTGCTGTAAAACGGTCATTAAGTCCGGAATCGTTATAGCCGCTACCACAACAGGTAAAACAAACCAGCAAATGAATGCCTGTGCCAACCAGTAGGTTTGCCACGACCACCCTGCTACTTTTTTCTGCGGTGTATAGCATAGTGCAGCACCGGAGGCGCCAACCGCATGAAACAGAATTCCATTAATTACACTCATATTTTAGGGTGTGGATCTTTTGCCACATAGGAACAATAGAAACTCCGCCGCGGCGGATCACATAGAGATACAGAAGAAAATGTTATCGTATAAGCTTTCTGAAATTAATTTTTAGATACTATTGTAGCATTAACAACAGAACTTAGATTTCCAACCCATAAAAAGCTTTTGCATTACCGTACAGCACTTTTTCCTGCTCATCATCATTCAGTAATTCAGAAAGCACCTGCAGATAAACCTGCCATGTTTGTGGATAGCCCCCTGCCAGTAATGATACCGGCCAATCGCCACCGCACATACAACGCGCTGTTCCAAAATGTGCCAGTACAAACTCCACATAAGGCTTCATTTCTGCACCCGTTGTTAATCTTCCATTTCCGATAACAGTGCCCAACCCTGAAATTTTTGCGTAGCAGTTCTGATGCGTGGCGGCTTTCTTCATTAATTCTCCCCATCTTCCGAATTGTTTACCGGATTTAATTGGCGGTTGGCTTAAGTGATCGAAAACCATTCTTAAATCGGCTATGCTATCTGCTACTTTCAAAGCTGTTTCTATGTGTTCCGGTTGTACGGCTACCACGTCGTACGACAGTCCATTTTCAGCTATTATTTTTAAACTGTTTATTACAGCAGGTTGTAGTAACCAGTTTACATCTGCTTCATCATGTATCTGGTGGCGTACCCCTTTAAAATAAGAATTTTTTCCATATTTTTCTTCCAAAGCTTTTGCGGTTGCTTCTGTATCTAAAAGCGGTAACCAACCAACCACGCCTGCAATCCATTCTGTATTCGCTGCCACTTGCAGCATCCAATCCGTATCCCTGTAGTCAGGTGCAGCCTGTACCAATACGCCGGCGGTAATTCCTACTCTTACTCTTTCCTCTTCCAGTTCGTCAATGGCATACGTACGGTTTAGGATTGAAGTATCACCTGCAAGCCAGTTGTATTTTGCTTTATCTAAATCCCATATATGAATATGCGTATCAATCATTTTCCGGGACATATACAAAGTATAATTTAATCATTAATACACTGTCAACTAAATATTTTAATTCTCCGATTCCGGTTTGTGAGGACACAAATCAGGACAACTTTTAAAATTATTTAGTTGACAATATCATCAACAGGTTGCAGTTCTTTTATAATGCCTAACTGTAGATCGATTTGTTCATTGTGTTCGCCCAGTAGTGGCGCCCCCCTATCCGATACTAACATTTCGCCGTCCACTTTTATGGGGCAGCGGGTAGTGGTTACAGATAACCCATTTTTTGTTTTTACCACAATTTCCATATTTAGCGTACGGTATCCTTCCTGTTTCACCAGCTCATCATAATCCATCACCGGGGCACACCAAATGTCTGCTTTTTCAAGTATCATTAACCAGTGTGCAGTTGTGTTGGTGAGAAGTTGTGCAGCCAGTATTTCTTTAATCTCATCTCTTTTAATAAACCAGTCATTGCTATCGGTAAAACGTTTTAGGGGCTCACACGACAGCAGTTCGGCTAATAATAAAATATTGCTCATAGCAAGCGACAAGTAACCATCTGTCGATTTATAAATACCATACGGCGCTGCTACATACGCATGTGCACTGTTAACTGTACTGCGTACCGGCAATTGCCTGCCATCATTATAAAAACACGTAAGCACTTCAAACTGAAAATCCAAAATGCTTTCAAACATACTTACCTGTATCAATGCACCTTCATTAGTGGTGGCCCGTTTATACAATACGGCAAGAATGCCCTGTGCCACATGGGTTCCGGCCATAATATCTACTACGGCTACGCCCATAGGTGTTGGGCTTGCCTCCTGGTTGTTGCTTAGCCAGGTAAGCCCTGATGCTGCCTGCAATAACAGGTCCTGGCCGGGTAAATCTTTCCAGGAGCCTTCTGTTCCATAACCACTAACCTCCGCATAAATAATAGAAGGATTTATTTGCTTAACGGTTTCATAATCCAGACCGAGCCGCTCCATTACGCCAGGCCGAAAATTGTGCATCATTACATCTGCTTTGGCAAGTATCTTTTTTATTTTCTCCAGGTCGCCTGCATCTTTTAAATCGGCTGCGTAGCTTTGCTTATTGCGGTTAATAGATTGAAAAATAGTTGACTCGGTTTCTATCATTACATCCGAAACATATAATGTACGGCAAATATCTCCGGTTCCTGGTTTTTCAATTTTAATGACCTGTGCCCCCATGTCTGCCAGTCGCAAAGCTGCCGATGGCCCTGATAAAAACTGGCTGAAATCAACAACAACTATGTCCTCCAATAAACGCATACTTTCTTTACTGTTTTATAAAATCCCGATACACTTTTTCATTATGGTGCCCCAGTTGCGGCGCAGGCTTTTGGGAAACTAATTTTTTCCCATTAATCCGGATAGGGCACCTGGTGGTTACAAATTCTTTGCCGGCTGTTTGAATAACCTGCTCCATATCCAGTTGTTTATAGGCTTGATGGCTGGTCATTTTATGCCAGTCGAACACTTCCATAGCCCATAAGTCTTGCTGTTGTAAAGCAGCCAGCCAATGTGCTGATTCATGCGTTAGAAAATGTTGGTTCAGCATTACCTTAATCTCATCTCTGCGTGCAAAGGTGTCTTCTTTCGAAAAATGCAGCAACGGTGTACAATCTATGGCGTTTGCTAATTCAGTTATATCCATCATGGCAAGGGCAATATACCCATCTTTCGTAGCGTAAATGCCGTAAGGTGCACTCAGTAAGGGATGTCCGTTGCCAACATCACTACGTTGTGGTTGTAGTCCGTTTGTATAGTAAGTAGTCAGCAGCTCAAACTGAAAATCGAGTAATGATTCCATCAGACTGATTTCGATTAAAGCACCCATTCCCCGCTTTTGCCTGCGGATGAGGGCAGCTAAAATTCCCTGCACCAATTGGGCCCCGCATAAAATATCGGCAATGGCTATTCCAAAAGGAACCGGATCGCTATTGCCGTTTCCGGTGGTATAGGCAAGACCGGTTATGGATTGCAGTAACAAATCCTGCCCTGGCTTATCTTTCCAGATACCTTCTTTACCATAGCCGGATATCTCTGCATAAACAATTTTCGGATTGATGGTCTTTGCTGCATCGTAATCCAATTCCAGTTTCTTCATAATACCCGGCCTGAAATTATGGATCAGTACATCCGCTTTGGCAATCAGTTTTTTAACTATTTCCCTATCATCTTTGCTTTTTAAATCAGCCGTAAAACTTTCTTTATTCCGGTTAATGGTATGGAACAACAAGGAGTTATCATCTACCCATAAATCTTTGATGGATAATTTTCTTCCTGCGTCGCCGGTCAGTGGTTTTTCTATTTTGATCACCCTTGCTCCAAGATCAGCCAAACGCAAACCCGCAGAAGGGCCGGATAAATACTGGCTGAACTCCAGCACCACCAAACCATCTAAAGGCAACTCCATCATACCGCTACATTTAATGGGTTCATCTTAATACTTTGCCGATACAATTGATTCATTTCATCAAGCACCGGTCCGGGCTTGCTGTTATGCAGCAGGCATTGCTGCAACGGGTACCCGGCCTTATCCTGGAAATGCAGGTAGCCATTATATCTTGGCCGTACATATCCATTCTGCATTACCGGTAAAATGGTTGTAAAGAAATCATGCGTAAGGCGGTTCGCATCTTTATTCTGCCATGCCGAAAGATGACCCGGCTGGCCGCCATGTTGCACGTACAGTGTGGATTGGCATTCACCGGATACTACATAAGTTGCAAAGTTGATGGCTGCTTCCTTGTTGGCACTATATACGGAAACAGCTAATCCTGTTCCGCCAATGGTGGTTCTTAACTTCGCACCGTTTACGGAGACTACGTCAGCATACTGTAAAATGTTCGCTGCATATCCCTTCCTGGAATAATTGGAATAACAATAGGCAAAAGGGCAATACCAGTAATTATCTGTAGCAGTCATCAGTTCAGCTACGGCAATTGGGTTACAGTTATACATTTTTTTATCTATCATTCCATATAATTCCTTCATCATGTTAATTGCCTGCAAACCCGTTTCCCTGTTCACTACTTCTTCCTTATTTTGAAAAGGTGTACTGCCATTGGCAATACAAAAGGTGTAGAAATTCATTAATATATCGATGGGGATAGCCGGTATAGCAACCCTGCCTGTTTTAGTAAATACTATTAATTCTTCCCAGGTTTGTGGCACGGTACCATGGTTTGCCTGCAATAAATCTTTCCGGTAACTGGCAGCCGGTGTTGCTGCATCAATTGCCAATGCCCATTGGCTGCCATTATACTGATAACTAAAATGTGAATACCCGACTGAATGATTTTCCTGGTCATTCAAACAGGCTGTAGATAAGTACTTATTCAACGGCAATACACAACCGGTAGCCGCCGCACAACCAACCCAGGGATGGTCAATAATAAGCAGATCATATGCTGTGGTAAGTTCTTCAATCGGAGCATCAGCAAAGGCCTGTAAAGATCTCTTCTGCCATTGTATTTCCACATCCGGATGTAATTCTGTATAACGCTGTGAAGCTGCAAGCAGCGGTGTGATACCCCTGCTATGTCCCCATGTTATTCCCTTCAGCACAATAGCTCCCATACTAAATATTTGTTTTGTTCACCAGTAGCAGGTGCTCGCAAACCATTACCAGTTCATCATTTTGGTTAAATACTTCTACTAATTCTGTTACGATTCCGTACCCGGGTTTCTTATACTCGTTTTTATTTGTGATGGTTGCAGAAACTTTAATTGTATCATCAATAAATACCGGCTTTATAAAACGCAGCCTGTCATAGCCATAAGTCATAGCGGCTTCATTTATTATATCAGCTGTAAGCCCTACAGCTACGGTAAAAACAAGTGTACCATGTGCCATCCTTTTTTTAAAAGGCTGGGTTTTGCACCACTCTTCGTCCATATGGTGCGGAAAAAAATCGCCTGACTCTTCGGCATGTATTATAATATCCGATTCGGTTATTTTCCGCTCCGCTGTAAGGCGTTGCTGACCCAGCTCAAACGCTTCGAAATATTTATTTACAGGCATACCGGGTTAACAGCTTGAGTAATGTAGATTGTTCGCTGAATTTTTGTGTTTAAAGAGGCTTTGCAGTAAAAGCCATGGAAAACCAGTTGAATGTTGATAAAAAAAGGGATATTGATAGGATACTTCATATGGCATTACAAATAGTTTACAACAGGAAACCTGCAATTGATGAGATCAGCAATCAGTGTAACAAAATAAAGTTAAACGACTGCATTATTCCATGCAGGGTTTTACTATAATGATGGAAGATTTTACTATTTGCTTTACATATAACAGCGTGTAAATTGTATAACATCGCTCTGAGCCCGCCTGTATGTAAGTAGTTGTAGCGGCTGGCAGTATTTATACTATGTAACTAAATGAGGTGCTTTTACAATAGTTCTATCAACCACATTCTTAGGCGGCATTCTGGCCAAAAAATTCCAAGCGCTACACCTGGCGGGTAAAAGTAGCAACCGGTCATGCACGCTATCGCTGGCAATCCTGTTGGTCGCCGTTGATGGCTTTATCTTTAAAAATACAAATTAATGATGCAGCACTACTATTTCACTACCAACCAAATAGATCTTTATTAACAACTAAAATTTTTATCTCTATTTGTATCCATTGGTTTTAGGCCAAAGTCAAATAGTTAAGAGAAAACGATTGCATTTTAGCCTTGAAAGGGCAATATTATATCAGCGTAGTGTGTAGCCCTACGTAAAAGAGCGACAGATGATGGTGTACTTAGAGCTTGCTCAACAACTCAGGTTGATCGGGCTTTCATCCATTGCCGTTGGCTTTAGCCAACGGAATAAATACATATTAAATGTATTGGCTTTAGCCCCATGATTTTTATGTGGCTAAAGCCAATACCTGAAACATTCACTGCTAACCGTTGGCTAAAGCCAACGGCAATTGATAGTTTGTACCAAACAGATACTTCATTTAATACAATAAAAAGCTTGCTTACCTATTCGTATGCTTCACAAATATTGGGTTCGAATACATAAATGAAGTGCAGGATTCAGCAGGCATTTTCATCCAATACCTTGCACTTTTAAAATAAAATTATCGCTAAAACTTAATCGGGATAACGATTTATAGTTGTTGAGCAAGCCCTACTTACAAGTTCCAAATGTTATGATATAAAAGACTTTACACCAGCAGGTCTTTCCAAATACCTTAAAAGTGTTTATTGCCGGAATTATCGGCCTGAAATGCACCCATGTCTTTTCCGGGCAAATCAATAGAAGCGCCATAAGTGCCGCTCTTGTTACTTACTACACTTAAAGGTATAAAATCGGTCTTCCCTTTATTAAGGGCCGGTGAAGAAGGCAACAGGCGAAAATCGCTGGTACCAACATGCGTAAGCAAAGCCGGCATCGCCGAAAAACCCATTGGAATAGTTACAGTACCATAACTAAAAGCATCTACATTATAATTGGCAAACTGTGGATTATTAGGTGTGCTTACTGTGGTGATGATATCGCCGGACCTGGCAACGGCTACACCGGTTGTCGGGTAAAACTGGCCCGTAATAACCGGCGCAGTTCCATAATAGTATTGTTTATCATATAAAGCATTGGGTATATCAGCATCTGTAGTAATACGCATACCATAACGGGAATTTACAATCAGGTTGTTATAAGCTTTTCCCTTAGCTCCTTTTTCGTAATTGATGGAGCCGCCCCTACCTGATTGCACCTGTCTGAAACCACAATTCAAAATGGTATTGTTATAAACATTTACATTACTCTGAATAGTAGTTCCACCACTATTGGAAACCTTTACAGCATTGGTTGCTGAACCTATAAACAAGTTATAAGCTATATCGCCAACCGTACCGCTTTTTACGTTAAAGCCTTCGCCTCCTGATTCACCGTTATTTTCAAATGTGTTACGCATCACATTCACTTTGCCACTAATAACTCTTACACCATCGTCCTTGCTATTCGATACCCAGGAATCTTCCAGGATGAAGTTGCCATTCAAGTTTGCATACACAATTGTATACCGGGGAACACCCGATGTATAAACTGCCGGATCGTTGGCCGGGCCTGCAGGCCCGCCTGCAAACTCAAGGTGCGTCCATTTAATAATGATATCGCCTCCATTAGCCCCGCCTTGTATGCCGCCCCAGTATCCTTTGAAGGCATTGTCCCTTATACGTAACGCAGGGAGCACGGTTATATAATTAGGTTCGGATTGCGTACCGAGGCTTATAAACGTACCATTTACACTAATCTGCGGGCTTTTGCTGTACGAAGTACCGTCACCAATTGCTATTAAATTAACGCCCTGCTGTAGCAAAAGCGTGTCACCGGTATTGATGGTAATATCCGTTTTGAAGTAGTACGTTTTCCCTGCCTTTAATGTTCCCTTTACATTACCCGTCAGTGTATCTGTCGTTATTTCCTGCCCTATCCGGATGACCGGTGTAGAGATAAAAACCGTTTCCTCTTTATGGCAGGCAGCCAGGATGAGCAGTGCTGTTGTTATCAGAAGAAAGGAATATGTTTTTTTCATTATTACTAATTGTAAGTTTTATAATTTATAGCGGAATCCCAAGAGATAATTAGCACCATATGTGTCTTTACGCACAAAACCGTTTTCACCCATTTCCTGAAAAGGAATATCTTTAACAGCTGTTGTATTTTTCTGATGTATTTCCAACTGGTACGGCGTATTTAATAGGTTGTTCACTTTTGCAAACACCGAAAACTGCTTTACCAGCCGCACTTCAGCAGAAAAATCCATTTGTATAAAACCTTTCTGCCAGATATCGTTATCAAGGAATGGTGATACAATATTTATTCTGCTGCCTGTATAAACGCCTGCCAGTTGTGCATCGATACCCCGTTTGCCATTTTTATACAATAGTGAAAGATTAGCAATATGTTTTGACTGGCCCTGCAACGGACGGGTTTGCATTACATTTTCCTGTGTAAGTGAAGTACCTCCCATAGCATCCGTTTTTTGAAAACGGCGAATCTTCGAAGTGGTGATTTCGCTGCTGGTAAATGTATAATTTGCCCGGATACCAAACGCATTCAGATATTTTGTAACGTCGAATTCAAAACCGTAGTTAGATCCGGTTCCGAAATTGGCAGGTGCATAATAGGTATTGCCTGCCCCTCTTTGTATAATAGCGTATTCAATCGGATTCTTGATTTTTTTGTAGAAAGCACCCATCAGCAACTGATCAATACCTTTTGGGAAATACTCATATCGTAAATCAAAGTTTTCGGCTGTAGTCCTTTTCAGGTAAGGGTTTCCCTGCTCCGGATAATCGGAATTCGGATCAATATAGGTATGCGGTATTAGTTCGTAAAAACCCGGCCTGCTGATGGAAGAAAAATAAGAAGCCCGCAGGTATTGCTTCACCGATAATTTGTATTTGATGTGTACAGATGGAAGGATATCATAATAGGTAATACTGCCTTCAGCACCTTCCACGGTTTTAGGAGCAGCAGTCGTCCAGTCGAATTGGGTATGTTCAGCTCTTACTCCTGCAACAATTTGCACATTTTCTTTTTCAGCTTTTGCCATGACATAATAAGCCCCTACTTTTTCATACGCATCGTAGTTCAACGGATCGGTTGAGCTACCCTGCGGATTGAATACGGTAAATGTGTTGTTGCCAATATTTCCGGTATAGGACTGTGGGCTGGGAAAAGGTCGCAGGTTGTAATTATCATACATGCTGCTTCTGTCTTTATCCCGGTACATTCCTCCTACTGACCAGTCAACTTTTAGCGTAGAAATGATTGATTTATACGTTAGGTTTAAGTAACCGCTTTTATCTTCATCACTATTACGGCTCCAATCCCGGAAGGTGCTGTTATCAATATACACCGGCTGCTGTTGCAGGTTTCCGGTTGCATCTTTAGTAACGCCTGTTGATAGTTCCAGGGAAGCTCTGCCGGGCTGGTTTCCGGTAGCTTTTGAATAAACGGCAGCCCAGGTTAATAAAAGGTTTCGACCGAATTTGTGGTCGCCTTTAAGCGTTGCATTGTAAATCTTTTGTGTCTGGCTGGTAGTTCTGATAGAATTGTTAATCCTGCCGGATCCTGGCCCTACCCTCCCCAATGTAAGGTTGGTATCGGAAGCAAAGCGGTATTCATCCTGCCCCAGGTTCAGGTACACAAGGTATAGGTTAAGCTTATGATTTTTATTGAATGTGTAATCCAAAAAGCTATGTAACCCTGAACGATTTTGTTGAATGGAATAATTTCGCCGCTGAATACTCGTAAAGGAAGGGCTGTTATCAATCCGGTTGGTTTCCGTACTGAAGAACAGGGTATGCACATCCCGGTAATTATTTTGGGAACTTGCTGCCAGCAGCATACCTAATTTGTTTTTCAGCAGCCTGCCGCCAATGGAAACTCCACCGTTAAAGGCCAACGGCGTTTTGTTGGAATATTGATAGGGATTAGTAGGGAAGTCGGTATTATTGGCAAGATAACTTTCGCCATTACGATCCCGTGGAGATTTAAAATTAGTTGCCGACTGATCGAAGGTTGTAAATTTTTTACCATCTATAAAAGTCTGGGCATAGCTGGCACCTGCATTTGCTCTTAGCGTAAATTTTGAGGGTGCTTCCTTCATCACCATATTTACCACACCACCAATTGCATCGCCTTCCATATCAGGCGTTAGTGCCTTTGTTACTTCCAGCCTGTCCAGCAGTTCCGCCGGGAAAATATCCAGCGGCACATACCTGTTTTTATTATCGGGGCTTGGAATTTTAATTCCATTTACCAGGGTGTAATTATACCTTTTATCCATACCTCTTACAATGGCATATTGCCCTTCGCCATTATTGGAACGCTGAATAGAAACGCCTGATACCCGTTGCGTTACGTTGGCTACGGAAAGATCAGGAGAAACTTCAATGGTTTTAGCTGATACCACATTGGTTACACTGGCGGCAGCTCTTTCGGTTGTCAGGGCTAAAGCATCACTGCCTTTATCGCTGCTTGCGGTAACTGTTACGGAATTTAATTCCATCCCTGTCTTCGCCAGGGCAAAAATGGTTGCTTCTTCTTTGTCATTTATCGTAATAGTTTGCCGCACATTTTTATATCCCAGGTAAGTAATTTCAACCTGGTAACTCCCGGCTGCAACATTGCGTACGGCAAAACTGCCATCTAAACCGCTGATGGTAATTTTTACAAGCTTACCATCACTATTCTGTAATTTGATGGTGGCGCCTTGCAGTGGTTCTTTGGTAGTTCCGTCCTGAATAATTCCTTTAAAGATATCTTTTGCAAAAACCGTTGTGATAGCTATCAAACAAAAAAACAGGAGTAACCCTTTCTTCATGAGTATTTATTTCACGTAAAATAAGACCCTACCTATTACTTCAATATGTCTGCTATATTATTAAATTGTTACCGGATTGTTACCTGATCTATTGAAGCTTTTGTAAATAGGGGTAAAGGCTATCTGAAAGCCGGAGTTGCAGGTGTTTTAATTTGTCAATGTAAAATTTCCGCACGGCCTTCCAGTTGTAAAAAGGGAAGGTTGCCGTTGTAAGGCCGGTGATTTTTACGGCTTTTTCATTCAACAGAAATTTTACTAAGTAATCTTCTTTATTGCGGTTCTTATACAGTATCCATTGAATGTTGGCACTAAGCGGAGCTACGGTAGCTGCGTTCCAAACCCCATCATCAAATAAAGAAATGTTTTTTACCGGCTTATCAGCACCACTCAATCCTAACAAAGCCGCAAACGGCGCTATTGTTTCGGCATGGCTAAAACGTAGTTGCAACCAAGTATCTTTACCCTGTATATATTTATCTGTCGTATTAATGAAATCAACTAATAACGGCGCCGCAATTTTAACCTGAATACCTTCCTTATTCGTCCCTGGCCCCTTCACCAGGAAGTCTTCCCCCCGGTCGGCTTTACCAATAGCTGCTAATTCCTGGCACGAAAAAAACTGCCCGATAGAATCCGGCGCCAATTGAATTCCTGCCTCCTGTACCTCGGCCATAATAGAAGGCATGATGGTAAAGAAACCATAAACATCCAGCGCAAATTCTTCTTTCCCTGCTTCCTTTACTGACGTTAAAAAAGGCTTTTTAAAAAACCGGTTGATGATATCTTCAACCATGCTGTCCGGAAACCATTTTTGCTTTAAATTTTGTAAACTCATTTTCCAGTCCCCGTTTTCTTCAAAGCTGGTGTAGGCAGGAGACAGATCGTAGAAACGAAGAATAGTATCATTCACCTGATAGGTAACACCCCCGGTAATACCGGAAAGATTTATCAGCTTACTAAGAAAAGCATCTGCCGTTTGCTTCGTTCTGATTTCTTTTGTTATTTGCACGGCGTACGGGGCAAGGTTATTATTAAAAAGCTGTTGATGCTGTTGAAATAACCTTTCTGCAATGCCATGCTGTTCCTGAACGCCTTGTGCGGATATTGATTTTACGTGCGGATGTTCAACAGTATTGAGTTGTTGGAGCAGTCTTTTTAAGCTTATGCCCGCTTTCGTTAATTGCCCTGCGCTATCCGCTTTTAGTAGTAACTGATAAGCTGCTGAAGCATTCACGTCTTTGGTGAGATGCCTTGAACCATGCCGCCCGACATGATTGATGAATACCGGGTAGTACCCTGCCGGCACAGCAGAAGCTTTAGCGGGGGTGACCGTATACAGGGTTTTGGTACCTAAGTTTAAAGAATCGCAATGCTGTGCAAATGAAAGATTGCAAATCGCAATGCTGAACCCTAATAATAAATTTTTTCTCATTAGTCTGTAGGAACAAAACTATCCTGATATAGTATTTGCATGAAGAAGATAAAATTAATAACAGAAAGTTCATTTTAAAGGTAAGGCACCTTCAGGGCAAACGCATGTAAATATTTAGGGTAAGCATATTACGGTTTTTTGTGCCGTAGGTCATCCGCCGCGGAGTGGGTAGCAACATGAATTTCGGGGCTACCAAGCGTTCCCATAGGAACGCCTGGTGCTTTGCTAAACGGTTTTCTACCCACCAAAAGTCCCGATGGGACTAAAAGCCATTTATAATCCAAGAGATTTTGTCTCTTAAAAAATTTAGATCCGTTTGCCCTGAAGGCACTCATTTAACTGAAGTCATAGAGCAACTCTTAAGTATAAATTACTGGTTATGTCTGAAGCTTTAAGCCATTACAATGAATAGGTTTATTGCACAACATTAACCGAACTTGCTTTTTTTACATCTGATACCAGGCCTTTTCCATCCTTCGCAAACAAAGAATAGGCTCTGGTATTGCCTGGGTAAGCGGTTCCCCTAAAATCCTTTATCTGTACTTCTTCAAAATGATTCAGTTCAATACCATGGGTAAAAAAAGGAGCGTTGGTAACCGACCATTTTAACTGCAGGTCGTTTATGCGAACACCTTTTACATACTGCATCAGCAGTGCCGGGAGACCCCTTGCAAACAACGGTTTCTCAATGGCTGCTCCCCGGAGGTCTATATTGCCGCCGGCTACAGAATTTAAGGGGCTGCCGGTAAGTTCAAAACGTATATGCTCAAATACCAGGTCTTCTATTACACTTTCATCACTGCCATACACCAGCATTCCATTTTCGCCTTTGCAAATAATATTGCTAAACAGTACATGCCTGATCTGCCCAAGCTTCCCTTTTTCCGTTCCTCTTACGGCGGATATATGGATGGGTTCACCATTGCCCCACCAATCACCGGTATGCAATTTTGTTTCGATGTAGATATTAGAGAAACTGATATTTTCCAGCGACCCTTCATCCCGTAGAAATATACCGATGCCCCTGGTTGAATTGGTGATATTGATATTACTGACCTGTACGTTCCGAACGGTATTCTGGTCGAGGAAGCCAATGCGGATACCGCTGGAATACGATTGCAGATTGCAATTACTGATAATAATGTTTTCGGATATATGGCGCAGATGTTTATAGCCCGGTATTTCGAAATGATGATCGTAGCCTACTACCACCACGGCATCATCCCCGGCCCTGATATCACATCCGTCAATGATTACATTGGTGCTGCTTGTAATATCAATACCATCTGCATTGGGCGCCAGTAAATTGTTCCATAAGCGGATGCCGCTTACTTTCACTGCATCGCAATCGGCTATGTGCATGCACCAAAAAGGGGACGTGGTAATAAATATGTCTTTTATGGTAATGCGTTTGCAATTGCTGAAAACAAACATCTGGTAGGGCCTGTCCTTTGGTACAACAGGGCCATCGCCTATCCCCTGCGCCACCTGCCTGTAGCCCTCTTTTTGCCGGGTAAACCGGGTAGTCATGGCATCCAGCTTTTTAGCTTTGTCCAGTTCAAAAAAAACATCCCCGTTGCCATCTATCTGCCCGTTGCCGGAGATGGTGATATTTTCTGCATCTTCCGTAAAAAACATGCCTTTATGAATAGGAACATAAGGTTGCTCAGGTGTGTACGCCTCGTAGTCATTCAGGTTAGCACTTCCTCTTAGTACAGCACCATTTTGCAGATAAAGCCCTACATTACTTTTCAGGTGAACGGTGCCTGTTATAAATACGCCCGTTGGGATCACTACTTCGCCTCCACCGTTTTTATTACAATCGTCTATGGCCGTTTGCAGTGCTTTGGTAGCCACTGTTTTCCCATCTGCCACTGCGCCATATTTTGTAATGATAAACTGGTTGGTTTGCGAAAACGTAGGAGTAGCAATAAGGATCAATATCCAGGCAGAAAGTATCGTTTTCATACAGCTATTAAAAGATAATGATACAACGTTCTACGCTAAATTGTCAGCAATGCCATATTTCGTCAATAATCAGATAAAAAAACATGTATTTGCCGATTATTGTTTTCCGAATTTATTTGCCCTTTATTTCTTGCCTACATAACAGTATATTTTCTTTTACTACCTTACTGAATAGTATCCCATCAATCATCATCATCTTTTTTCTTTGCTTCCATTTTTACAAAAGCACTGCGGCGGGGTGCAGGCATCATGGAGTGTTCGCCTTTTACCGATTTCCATACTACTTCATTCAAATCCAGATCCGGGGCTGCATCCTCTTTTGCTAAATTAAAAGCTTCACTACGCAGGGCACTATTGTTAGATGCTGTGTTTCTTTCATCAAGGCTTACACCTGGTTGCTTAACGATATACGGTGTAAGGTCAGGCTCATTTGTAAAACAACTGAACAAGGGAACTGCCGCTGCATCATACTGGCTCATAGGTGGCAGTCCCAATATTAATTCCATGGTGCGTAGCATGCCTGAGGTAGAGTACATGGCATGGTTAACCGTTTTTCTTTTGATGTACGGACTGATGATAAACGCCGGAGAACGATGTGCATCTATATGGTCGGGGCCGTTTTGGGCATCATCTTCCAGCACAAAAATGGCAGTCTCTTTCCAGATTGAACTTTCCGAAATATGTTGTACCAGTTGTCCTAATGCAAAATCGTTATCTGCCAGTGCGGAAACAGGGCTAATCTTTCCTTTGCGTTGGCCGCTGGTATGGTCGTTGCCAATACGGATAGTGTTAAATTGAGGCACCTGGTTAATGGTAATGAGTGAATCAAAATCATGCTTGAAAACCGTAATGCGATCAACGTCTTTATAATCTAAATTGAACCCTTCATAACCAGGCGCCACATGCCCTTCGAGGGCTTTAATATTTGCCCGTCCATTCTCACCAAATTCGCCATAGGTCCGGTAGCTGATTCCTGCCCGTTTGCAATAATCCCAGATAAAGCCATCCCGTGGATACGCAATTTTCCGGCTGCCTTCGTAGTCGTAGGTGCCGCCCCTGCCACCGTAACTGATGGGCCATGTTTTTTCAACATAATCCGTAGCATAAGCTGCCATGCTCCAGTTGTGCCCATCGGCACTTACTTCCGCATCTACATAGAAATTATCCAGCAGTACAAATTGACGGGCAATGGCATGATGGTTCGGCGTTACGCTTTCCGGAAAAATACACAGGCCCGTATCACCATTCCCCTCCGGCATATCGCCTAATACCTGGTCATACGTACGGTTTTCTTTTATAATGTAAAATACATGTTTGATGGGTGATTTTTTATCAGTGCTCCGAGGTATCGGGCTGTTTGCTTCGCCACCTGCTTCTTTTTCCTGCATAGCAGTAAAAGGCGTATTTGCGTACACCTGCTTTGAATAATCGTTTAGCCGTGTAGTTGAAGGTTCATCAATCAATGAAAGGGTACCCTTGAATAATCCGCCAATGTACTGCACTTCAGCGGCTGCTGTAATGCCAACATGGCTCCCACTGTTATCCG
This sequence comes from Chitinophagaceae bacterium, assembly GCA_965246935.1. Taxonomy (GTDB): domain Bacteria; phylum Bacteroidota; class Bacteroidia; order Chitinophagales; family Chitinophagaceae; genus JAZKFT01. Next base: position 20,544 of record CBDFGC010000010.1, read on the forward strand.
TTTTCTTTACCGGCTGCGGCCCCTGCGGATTAGCCATAGATGCAAAACCTTTTCCATTTGTTACCAGTATTTTTTTACCGTATGTTTTTACATTGGTAGGATACCAACCTGTTGGTATAAAGCCTTTGGCGATGCTGCTGCCGGGAACAGAAACATTAAAAACAGCGAGGCAATTATTATCGGCATTGGCTATATATAACGTTTTTTCATCTACGGAAAGTGCTAACCCATTGGTGGTGGACCCGGTTAATTTGGTTGGGAAAAGCGTTGCAGCAATGGTTTCCATTACTTTTTTGGTAGCCGTATTAATTACCGATACAGAGTTATCATTTGCGTTTGCCACAAACAGGTATTTGCCGTTTCTGGTACACAGCATTTCATTGGGATGGCTCTCTGTAGCTATTTCTGCCACTACCTTCATCGTAGCCGTATTAAAAACGGCCACCTTGTCGCCGCCCCACAGGGATATATACAGGGTGTGTTTGTCCGGGCTTAGCAAACAGGCATATGCTTCGTATCCAAGCTTGATTTTATGTATCGTTTTCCCATTTCGCAAATCAAGGATATATAACGAACTATCTTCTTTTGTAACGGTGTATAGCCGGTTTATTTTATTATTTACATCAATACCTGCCGGACTTATTTTTTCCTTTGGCCATGCGCTGCCCAGCCGCAGGGTATCGGCTTTGCCTATTTTATTATTGCTGATGTTGTAAACAAGGATAATATTATCATTTCCACCGGAAACGTACAATTGATTATCATTATCACTAAACTTAATTCCATACCATGATTTTGCGATAGGCACTTCGTCCAGTAGTTTTTCTGTTGCGGGATTAATTAGTTGCACCGTTTGTTTACTTTGACCATTGTTGGTAACAGCAAGCATTTTTTTATTGTGCGATATAGCCATATTCAATGGCAAATCGCCTAATTGAAGTGAGCGGCCTGCCGGACTTAATGACCAGCCGTTGGGCAACAATACTTTTGATGCGGATGGATTATTGGTGGGAAGCTGGGTTGTTTGTGCAATGGCTGATAAGTGAATCAGCATGAGCCAACTGATGAGCACAGTTTTGGCTTTGGCACTTACTATTTTTAAGGTAGTCATTTTTGAAAGGGTAGCAGATGCTACTTTGATTTTTTTGTTAATCATTGCCCGTAAAAGTAAGCTATGGCGTCTCTAAAATGGGATGGAAAATTAACGGCTGTAGCAGAAAACATCCATATAAGCTATAACAACGCTTTCGATTCTGTCAGCCATTTTGAAACGGGCTTCGATACGGGTTATCATTATCTTTCCATTTCAACTTATGCTGCCCGTTATGTTTAGGTTCGTAATAGTGATTACTGTTGTTCTATTTTGTGTTGGGTACGCCTTCAGCCAGGCCGATACCCAAACCCGCAAATGGGGTGACTGGCAAACCTGGGGCGATGCAGGTAACGGAACATATACCAACCCCATTCTTCCCGCCGATTACAGCGACCTTGACTGCATCCGAGTGGGCAACGATTATTATGCCATATCATCCACCTTTCAGTATTCTCCCGGAGTTATCATACTTCATTCAAGGGATCTGGTGAACTGGAACATTATTGGTCATGCAGTAGATGACATTACTACCATATCGCCGGAAATGAACTGGGATAAAATGAACCGGTATGGCAGGGGTATCTGGGCAGGCGCTATCCGCTACCACGATAAAAAATTCTGGATTTATTTTGGTGATCCGGATGCCGGCTATTTTATGACTTCTGCTACAAAAGCAGCAGGCCCGTGGGAGCCATTGCACAAAGTATTAGGAGAAAAAGGCTGGGATGATTGCTGTCCCTTTTGGGATGATGATGGCCAGGGTTATTTAGTGGGAAGCAACTTCAGTAAAGGCTACCAGATTCATCTTTTTAAAATGACACCGGATGGCAAGGAACTAATAAAAAAAAGCGATAAAATTATTCATCAGTCAAAAGGCAGTGAAGCAAATAAGCTGTACAAAATCAATGGTATGTATTATCATTTTTTTAGCGAAGTAAAACCCAATGGCCGGGCAGTAATGATGGAGCGTTCGAAAAATATTTACGGGCCGTATACCGAGGTGAAGCAGTTGAGCCATCCGCAAAAACAATACAACGAACCCAACCAGGGTGGTATTGTACAAACACAAAAAGGCGATTGGTATTTTTTAACGCATCACGGTACCGGTGATTGGAGTGGCCGTGTAATGAGCCTGTTGCCTGTTACCTGGGTGGAGGGCTGGCCAATTATTGGCGAGGTTGGAAAAGACACCATTGGTACCATGATCTGGTCTGGTAAGATGCCCCTTACAAGCTCAGAAAAGGACATTACACAAACCAGTGATGAATTTGATCAATCAATATTACTGCAACAATGGGAGTGGAATTACCAGCCAAGAAAAGGCAAATGGTCGTTGACAGAAAGAAAGGGCTGGCTTCGGCTACATGCCTTTACCCCGTTAGCACAAAATGATCTGTTGAAAGCCGGCAACACACTAACCCAACGTACGCTTCGCACAAGCAACAATGAAGTAACCATTAAACTTGATATTAGCGGAATGGCTGACGGGCAGGAAGCCGGGCTTGCCCATTTTGGCTCACCCAATTACGCAACAATAGGCATTGTATGCGAAGGTGTAACCAAAACAGTAACGTTCAGTATAAAGGGTGTAATAACAAAAGGGGAGTTGCTTACAAACAATACAATTTGGTTGAAAACCACCTGGGGCTTAGATGGCAATAGCCAGTATTATTATAGTATCGACGGTGATTCCTATATTCCTTTTGGAAGTCGGTATCAAATGATGTGGGGTGCATACCGGGGAGACAGGATTGCTATTTATAACTATAACAACAAATCAGATGATGGGTATATAGATGTTGATTTTTTCCATTATCAGTATAAGTAAAAGTGTCAAAATAAAACCCTGAATTAAGGGTAAATTCTGTAATTGAGTTCAGGTATCTGGGGATGATGGGTAATTCGTTTTTGATCTATCAATTTTTTATCAACTTTTATTGCTGTTTGGTATTCTTTAAGATTAAGTCTGACTACGACTGTCAATCCTGTTTTAGTAGCTGTCTGCTCTATGCATCTTTGAACGGTTTGATAATCGCAAAACACCACTCCTTCCATGGCTTTGTGTACCTGCGAGAACAAGCGGTGTTCAATTGGATTCCACTTGGAACAATAGGGCGGATAATGGCACACAATAACCGACAATCCCGTTTCTTTGGCAAATTGCAGCAACCGGTGTTTGAATATAAAATGCCGGTAACTGTTAGCCCCTCCCGCATCACACAACAGCATTATATTTTTTGCATCCGGATAATGATGTATGCCATATTCATACCACCACCATAGCAGGTTATCTATTACAAAATCGGCTGTCTCACTACTACTGCCAATAGAAATGTACCCTTTGTTGGCTTGTACATCATAGATGCCATGGGGTATCACTTTGCCTTGCGAAAGATGTTCATAATCATGATCGTATACTTTCAGTGCTTCTGTGCAAAAGCACCTGCCGTTACGGTATAAATTGCCCAGGCGTTCTTTCTTTTTACAATCTATGCTAAGTACAGGGCTTTGACAACTCATTACTAATATCAAAGAACAAATAATGCGGAACTGTTCATCCCGCTTGCCATAACTACCGGTAGCTAACTGTTTGTGCTGCCTGCGGTAAGCATAGCCCCATGCCTTTAACTGACGTTTGATGAACTGGTGGCTCAGCCTGATTTGATGCTTCTCATAAAACAAAGCAGCAATGGCACAGGGTTTCAGGCTTATCCAATACACCTCGGCTGCTGTTGGGCTGCCAGCTTTATACGTCTCTATCAGGGCAAGTAACTGGCTGGTAATATCAGGATATTTGTCCATCTTTTTTTTTCCTGCCACCGCCCTTGCGACGCTGCCTGCCCACTTCAACAGGCTGCTGTTCCAATAGCTCCTTTCGTCCCTGCCAAAGCGTTTTTTTATCAATCAGCAGTATTTCACTGATATAGTCCACACCCCCACGACCCAATTTAAGCGATTCCAGGGCAGCGTAATGCCGGCGATCCTTTTCTGATAAACGGCTGTAATGCAACTGCATCAATTGTACTATCTCATCGGAAAATGGTTTCAATTTCATATCCCTTTTTTGCTCAACAAGATTACAACACTTTTCGGGAACTTATTTTGATAATCTTACTAACAAATAATTTTCCTAAGCCGGTTTTCAATACAAATTAATTATCTGATATAATAGGTAATGCAGTTAGTTAGGGCTTACTGAACAACTTAGGTTGCCAGGGCTTTCATCCATTGCCGTTGGCTTTAGCCAACGGATGAAGGGATACTTGCTTTTGTACCAGGCTTTAGCCCCATATTGTATATGAGGCTAAAGCCAATACAATTTATTTATCTTTTTAAGTTCGTTGGCTAAAGCCAACAACAATGGATGGTTGGAAATGAATATACTCTTCATGTAATACAATAAATATCCTGTTTACCTATAATAAAATCCCAGTCATTAGCCACGGCAGGATGATCAATAAGGCCGGTTTCATTTTTCAAGCCTTGCGGAAATAACGGCTGCAGACTCTTTTAGTGATTTAATAATTTCTTTTTCCCGGGAAAGCGTACACCGGTAATCGGGCAGGAATACGCTGATACCGGCCACTACTTTTTCCTGCATAAAAATGGGCACCGCAAAACCTCTTACATGACGGTCTTTTACAGAGGTCATAGAAATACCCTCTTTTCTAATGTTGGCCAGCGCTTTCATCAGTCCGCCGGTGGTGCTGGCTTCGCTCCAAAGCGATTTAACCGGCAAACCGTTTTGCTGCAGAAATTTATCGATTTCTTTTTCTGACAGGTAAGCCATTAGCAGGCGGCCACTTGCCGTTTCATACACATTCCGCTCAGATTGCACCTGCACCTGAATTTCCTGGGTGGAATTAACGGCATGTAATATATACCGCTTGTTATGGCGCAGAATCCCCAACAGGCAGCATTCATTTAATTTGCCGGTTAGTTTTTCCATTACATCCCGTGCAGCTTCCACTAATTCCTGCCCGTATGCTACATCGTTCGTTAGGCCAAAAGCCGCCGGTCCTAATTTGTAACCCTTTTTTTTCCCAATATGCTCCAGGTATCCCCTCGATACCATAGTGGTAATAATATTGGCAGCAGTTGCCTGGTTAAATTCCAGCTCTTTCGAAATTTCCGTTAGGGTAGCACCCTGATCGCTTCGCTTGGCCACCATTTCTAAAATATCAAACGTTTTTAAAACAACCCGTACCATACTTGATTATTGTGAGAGTAAAACTATGTTTTTTTCTAAATAACATCATATAGCTTTTAGCCTTTTTTGTATATTCTATTTCTCCTTTTGATGCAATTACTGTCAACATGCTTCTTTAATGTATTCCTGTTCAGCAGTGGTGTAGCAGGTAATGAGTGTAACGTTTACAGGGGTTTTGACAGATAAAGGAGTAAAACAGGATTACGCTTTCTACAGGTGATTTTCTAAAAGAAGCAGCCTTGCATTTTCCTGGCAAAAAAATTTTTGTCTATCAACTTATATTTTCTTTAATATTGCATTGCCATAGTATTATTCAACATTAATAGAGTATTTAAAATCTCAATAATGAAACGATTGCTTTTCTCGCCATTAAAATGCTGGCTGTTAGTGATAGTCCTGTTCGTAACAGGTATTGCAACTGCTCAAACCATTACAGGAAAAATTGCTGACGATACCGGCCAGCCACTTGCCGGTGTGAGCATTGTAGAAAAAGGAACAAAAGGTGGCGTAACCTCAAAGCCGGATGGTACTTATACCATTACTGTCCGTTCATCCAAAGCAGTACTGGTCTTTTCTTTTGTGGGTTATGCCGATAAAGAACTAATAGCAGGTAACCAGCCGGTTATAGACGTTACCTTATCGCCGGACAATTCAAAAAAGCTGGAGCAGGTCGTAGTGGTCGGCTATGGTACGCAACGCAAAAAAGACCTGACGGGGGCCATTGCTTCCGTAAGTGCAAAGGACATTGAAAGAGTAACGACCAACAGTGTCGATAAAGCCTTGCAGGGGCAGGTAGCCGGTTTGCAAATCAGCACTACCTCCGGAGCACCAGGCGGCAATACCACTATTTTGGTAAGAGGTATTTCGTCCATTACCGGTGGCGTGGAGCCCTTGTTTGTAATAGACGGCTACCCCGTTACCAGCGTAGGTTACAGCAATCCGCTATCTACCATTAACCCTAATGATATTGAATCCGTTGATGTACTGAAAGATGCTTCGGCCACGGCTATTTACGGTTCAAGAGGCTCTAACGGAGTCATCATCATCACCACCAAAAGAGGAAAAGCCGGCACCCCTAAAATTGCCTTTGATTCTTACATTGGTGTGCAGGAAGTAGCGCACAAAATAAAGCTGATGAATGCCCAGCAGTTTGCACAATTTGACATTGACGGACGCAACGCCGGCTATCTGGATAATTATCCTGCGGGCAGCATCAACGATGATAATAATACCCGCCCTGGCACCTCATACGATGTATCAGATCGTTATAGAAACAAGGCCTTTATGGATTCGGTAGGAGCCGGTACCGATTGGCAAAGTGTAATTTTCAGAAAGGCGGTGGTGCAAAGCCACCAGGTATCTGTATCCGGTGGTAGTGAAGGCACGAAGTATTCGATTTCTGCCGGTTATTTCAATCAGGATGGTATCATCATTCAATCAAATTATAAGCGTTATAGTTTCAAGGTGAATGTGGATACTAAAGTGTCAGGCAAAGTAAATGTGGGTATTAGTGTGTTGCCCAGCTTTAGCGAAGAGTTCAGCCCGCCCATTACCGGCCACTACGGTTCTTACGGATTGATCGTATCCGCTTTAGGTTCTGATCCAACCATTCCGGTTTACAATGCCGATGGCTCTTATGGTTCGTCTATTTCCGGCGAAAGCGGCAATGCACCTATTGCCAATCCTATCAAAATTGCGAATGAGTACAAAACCAAAACAACCCAATTCCGGTTGTTCAGCAATGCCTATGCGGAGTATAATATGCTGTCGAATTTGAAATTAAGAACAACCATTGGTACCGATATTAACTACTATAAATTCCGTGAGTTCAAGGCTTCTACCTTAGCTACGAATGCGCCCACGGCGCCTGCATTTGCGAATGCCGCCAACAACGAAGCCACGAACTGGTTAAGCGAAACAACACTGGCGTATAAACTGGGTAAAGGCCAGCATAAGTTAGATGTGATCGCCGGTTTTACGGCGCAAAGTGATTATGTGGATGCCATTACCGCCGGTGCTGTAAACTTCCCCGACGACCTGGTGCAAAACATTAATGGTGGTACCGTAAATGTTGGAACGGAGAACATCAACCGCAATAACATCCTTTCATTCTTAGCAAGAGCGAATTATGTTTTCCATGATAAATATTTATTAACGGCTACGATACGAAGAGATGGTTCTTCCCGCTTTGGTGAAAATAAGCGCTGGGGTAATTTTCCTTCTGCAGCCATCGGGTGGAGAGTGTCAGATGAAGCATTTATGAAGCCCCTTCATTTTGTATCCGACTTTAAGATCCGTGCCAGCTATGGCGTTACCGGTAACAATGCTATTGGTAATTACCGGGCTTTAAGTTTATTAAGTACCTCCAATTATGTAATGGGCGATGCCTTGGCGCCGGGTACAGTTCCGGGTTCACTTGCCAATACCAACCTCGGGTGGGAGTCACAAAGCCAGGCTGATATCGGAATTGATTTATCGCTCTTCAACAACCGCATCAACATTGTTGCCGATTACTACGACAAGCGTAATAAAGACATGCTGTTTAGTGTGCAAACGCCTTCGGTAACGGGTTTTACATCTGCTACCGTAAACCTGGGCGAAGTACAAAACAAAGGCTATGAATTTTCATTGAATACCCGGAACCTTACGGGCAAACTTACCTGGACTACTGCCTTCAACATTACTTTTAATCATAATAAAGTACTGGCGATGAGTACCGCCAATGATAAAATTTATGGCAACACCGGTGGCAAAGGAAATACAAATGTTACGCAGGTAGGTTCGCCCATTGGTGTGTTTTACGGCAGACGGGTAATTGGTGTATTTAACAGCGATGCTGAAGCAACAGCGTATGGCGCCGAACCATTAGCCAGAGCAGGTGATGTAAAATTTAAAGACATCAATGGTGATGGAAAAATTGATGACAACGACCGCGAAATTATTGGTTCACCCCATCCCAAATATTTCTTAGGTTTCAATAATACCCTTTCTTACAAAGGGTTTAGTCTTGACATCCTGACAAATGCAATGGTTGGACAAAAAGTGTATTCAGGAACTTTTACGGCTAATAATTCAGGGGTGCAAAACAATGCGGCCTTTATAGATGAAGCCCGCTGGAGAAGTGCGGATAACCCCGGTGGTGGCAAGTACGGCCAGTTTGGCCGGGATATTCGGGGAGGCAAAAATAATAATTTTCAATACAGTTCACTATCACTTTTCGATGCGTCCTTTTTCCGCATCCGCCAAATCAATATCGGGTATAACCTCCCGGCTGCTGTCATCAATAAATATAAAGTTCAGGGGGCAAGGATTTATGTGGGCATGACCAATGTGCACACCTTCACCAAATACTGGGGCTTTGATCCTGAAGTAGGATATGCAGGCGATAACCAATCCGTATTGGGTGTTGATTTTGGTACCTATCCCATGGCCCGTACTACCACTTTAGGCATTAATGTAACTTTTTAAATCTTCTTCAACCCGTTTATATGAAAAAGAACTCCCTGCTATATATCCTGCTGCTTGCTACCGTTTTTACCACCTCCTGCAAGAAGGATTTTTTAGACCAGTTGCCCGATACAACCCGTACCACCAATAATGTGTATAAAACTTCTTCGGATTTTTACAATGCCATTGTGGGTGCTTATTCCTCGTTTAAACAAACAGGCTTATACGGTAACTGTAATTCCAACACCGGCCTTTTAAACCTGGGTGAAACTGCCACCGATAACGTTGATTTTGGCGCTACCCGTGCTACCAGCAACGTTTCTATTTTTGAACTGAAAGATTTTAATTATTCCCTGAGCAATACCATCTTTTCCGCTGTATGGACAGGTCATTACATTGGCATCAGCCGGGCTAATACCATCCTGGCCAGATTGCCGGCTGCTACTTTTGATCAGGCTACAAAAACCCGGTTTGAGGCGGAAGCAAAATTCCTGCGGGGGATGTTTTATTTCAACCTGGTTCGTTTATTTGGTGATGTACAATTAGTGACAACCGAAACCACCGATCCATCCCAGGGGTATGCCATCCCACGCACTGCGGCTTCTACCATCTATGAGCAAATCATTGCTGATTTATCATTTGCCGAAACCAATCTTCCGGCAACCATTACCACGGCTGAAGGCGGCAGAGCTTCCCGCTGGGCGGCTAAAGCGTTGCTGGGTAAAGTTTATCTTACGCAAAAAGATTATGCAAAAGCAGCTGCAAAACTGAATGAAGTAATTGGTTCCGGACAATTTAATGTAACGGCTAATACGTATGCGGCGGTGTTTAGCAATACCACATCTTTTACTGCCAATAAGGATATGATTTTTTCGGTGCAATACAAATCCGGGCAAATAGGCCAGGGTAGTGCCATCTGGAGTGCCACCATCCCCTGGAATGGCACCGGAACTTTCTTTGGTGTAAGCGGTGGCAGCGGTGAAGGTTTTATGCGGCCTACCTTGGATATGCTGAATGAATATGAAGCCGGTGATCTTCGGAAAGCAGCAAGCATTGCCACGTCCTATGTAAGCGGAACAACCACCGTAAATGAAAGATATACCGTGAAGTACAAACAAGCGGGTACGGTGGCCGGTGACGCTGACATTGATTTTCCGGTGCTACGTTATGCCGATGTATTACTGATGTATGCCGAAGCTTTGAATGAGCAGTCACAAGGGGCAACTGCTATCCCATTCATCAACCAGGTAAGAACAAGAGCGGGCCTGCCTAACCTGGCAACAACCTTATCTCAAACCGATGCAAGACTTGCCATTGAAAAAGAGCGCCGGGTAGAATTAGCGTTTGAAGGGCAGCGCTGGTTCGACCTGGTTCGTACCGACAGATACTTACCGGTAATGACATCGAAGGGGTATGCCACCAAAGCATTTCAAAAATTATTTCCTGTCCCGCAAAGGGAAACGGATTTGAATACATCGCTTACACAAAATCCGGGTTATTAATGGTTATTGCCATTGTTTGGCGTCAAATAAATAACGGTGTTTCTAAATGCAGAACAGTTAAATGTATTGCAAAAGTTTCGGCAATCTATCATCAAAAATATAGAGGTGTTTTTCTCCAACACAATTGCACCCATTTCCTTTCTCTAAAAAAATTGCATCCACTGTTCCTATCCATAAATAGAGAGGATGTCCGAAAGAAAGGTGAGGTTAGAG
>CBDFGC010000011.1:0-232855 GCA_965246935.1 Chitinophagaceae bacterium
ATCTTCCAGGCTTCCCTCCCCCGTTGGGGGAGGATAGGTGGGGGCTTTATATTATCGTTGATTTTCGTAATTCAATGTTTCCTTTATTCACAGCGCCGGGTATCGTGCCACCAACATATTCCGCTACCAAATCACCAATGGTACTGGTAAAATAGAAGTTGAGATTGTCAATATCCTTGGTCACGAAATTATTTTTCAACGTCCATTCAACACCATTACGAACCAGTTCCGCTTCTTCCGCTAATCCAAAATGATCCAGCAACATAGCTGCGGATAAAATGGAACCGAGTGGGTTGGCAATATCTTTTCCGGCTGCCTGCGGGTAACTGCCATGAATAGGTTCAAACAAGGCCGTGCTATTTCCGACAGATGCGGACGGCAACAATCCGAGTGAACCAGTAATGACGCTTGCTTCATCGCTCAAAATATCACCAAACATATTTTCCGTAAGAATTATATCAAATTGTTTTGGATTCAAAATGAGTTGCATGGCGGCATTGTCAACAAACAGAAAGTCTAACGCCACATCCGGATAAGTTGCTGCTAATTCCTGTACTACTTTCCGCCACAGCCGGGAGGTTTCCAATACATTGGCTTTATCTACCAGCGTTAGTTTTTTTCGACGTCGTTGTGCCGCTTTAAAGGCAAGATGTGCGATGCGTTCAATTTCCGCTTTTGTGTATTGGCAACTATCGGTTGCGTAACTCCCATCTTCTGCCGTAACCTTGTCACCAAAATAAATACCGCCGGTCAGTTCCCTGTAAATAATAAAATCAACTCCTTTGATACGATCTAATTTTAAGGGTGATAATTTCTCTAAAGCGGTGTAGGTTGTCACGGGGCGGATGTTGGCAAATAGCTGTAACGATTTCCGCAATTGCAGCAACCCTTGCTCCGGCCGCACTTTTGCGGATGGATCATTATCGTATTTCGGATGGCCAATGGCACCGAATAAAACGGCATCACTGTCCATACAGAAGTCAAGCGTTTGCTGGGGTAGTGCTTCGCCGGTTTTATCAATTGCTACGGCTCCCATCAGTCCATATTCATAACTAAACTGATGATTGTATTTTGTCGCAACCGCATTTAATACTTTGATTGCCTGTTGGGTAACTTCCGGGGCCAATGCCATCACCTGGTATTACCGTAATTTTTTTGTTCATAATGGCCTCACCCCGGCCCCACTCCTCGCGGAGAGGGGTGCCTATGTGTATCTTCTCAATAAACTGTGGCGGCGGGTTCTTGTATTTTAAGTTTTAAAAAGTAATTGCTGGTTTTCGAATTGTTTGAGTCGATTCGGTGTTACACGTTTTAAAGTCGTTTACTCTCAAATGCTTCAATTTCTGGTTTGATGTTTAATAAATAATCAATATCGTCGTAGCCGTTAATCATGCAGGTTTTTTTGTAGATATTGATGTCGAAATGTTCGATGGCACCAGTGGCATTGTTGGTGATGGTTTGTTCTTTTAAATTGATAGTAAGTGTAGCCTCATTATTTTGTTGAAATATTTCCTGTAAAAAGGCTTCGCTAACCGTAACCGGCAGCAGGCCATTGTTCAGTGCATTGTTCTTAAAAATATCCGCAAAAAAACTGGATACCACCACTTTAAACCCGGCATCTGTGATGGCCCAGGCGGCATGTTCCCGGCTGCTGCCGCAACCAAAGTTTTTAGCAGCCACCAGTATTTCGCCGCCATACGTCGGGTTATTTAAAATGAATTCCGGTTTGGGATTACCGGCGGCATTGTAACGCCAATCGCAAAACAAATTTTTGCCAAAGCCTTCCCTGGTAGTTGCCTTTAAAAACCGGGCAGGGATAATCTGATCTGTATCTATATTTTCCATGGGTAGCGGAACAAACCGGCTGGTAATAGTTGTAAATTGCTTCATATCATACCCTTCTAATTTTTATGATGTAAACATCTGACTTACACCAATAACATTGTTAATTGAATTAATTTGGTTGGTGTGGGTCAGATCCTTTCAGGATAAAATACACAGGGTGTGTTACAGCAATTCCCGAACATCCGTCACAACCCCCGTCAATGCGGCGGCGGCTGCCGTTAGCGGGCTGGCTAATAAGGTTCTGGCACCTGCACCCTGACGGCCTTCGAAATTTCGGTTGCTGGTGCTGATGCAATACTCACCGGCGGGTATTTTGTCTTCGTTCATGCCGAGGCAGGCACTGCACCCGGCCTGGCGGACTTCAAAGCCTGCCGCTTCAAAAATTTTGTCAAGGCCTTCTGCTTTTACCTGTGCGGCTACCTGCTGGCTGCCGGGCACAATCATTACATGCACATTGCTATTTTTCTGGTGGCCTTTCACCATACCGGCTACCAGCCGTAAATCTTCAATACGGCTGTTGGTGCAACTGCCAATGAACACGTGCTGCACCGGCATACCTAATAAGGTTGAGCCACTTTGCAGGCCCATATAATTCAAGGCCTTAATAATGTTTTTGCGTTCGCCTTCATCGGGAATACGGTCCGTTACGGGAATATGTCCGGTGATGGAAATACCGAGGCCGGGATTGGTGCCATACGTAATCATCGGCTCAATTTCGGCAGCATTGATATTGATTTCTTCATCAAATATGGCATCGGCATCGCTATACAGGTCTTTCCATTCCGCCAGTTTCCGGTTCCATTCTTCCCCGCCAAATGGCGGGGCAAATTGCCGGCCTTTCATATAATCGAACGTGGTTTCATCCGGGGCAATCATGCCGCCACGGGCGCCCATTTCAATGCTCATATTGCAGATGGTCATGCGGCCTTCCATGCTCAGCGAACGGATAGCAGTTCCGGCAAATTCTACAAAATAACCGGTTGCACCGCCGGTAGAGATTTTGGAAATGATATACAGCACAATATCCTTGCTGACTACGCCTTTATTTAATTCGCCGTCAATATTGATACGCATTACTTTGGGCTTGGTTTGTAGTACGCATTGCGATGCAAAAACCATTTCCACTTCGCTGGTGCCGATGCCAAAGGCAACGGCTCCGAAAGCGCCATGGGTACTGGTGTGGCTGTCGCCACAAACGATGGTCATGCCGGGTTGGGTAATGCCCAACTCCGGCCCGATGATGTGCACAATTCCCTGGAACGGATGGCCTAACCCATATAATTCGATGTCGTGGTTTTTACAGTTTTCTACTAATTGTTGCACCTGCATTCTGCTGAGTGCATCTTTAATGGGCAGGTGCTGGTTAATGGTAGGCACATTGTGATCGGCAGTGGCCACCACCTGCTTTGGCCGGAACACTTGTAAGCCCCGGTTTTCAATCCCCTTAAATGCCTGCGGGCTGGTAACTTCATGAATAAAATGTTTGTCGATGTACAGCACGGAAGGCCCGTCCGGTATGGATTGAACCACGTGTTTGTCCCAAACTTTATCGAAGAGTGTCATCATACAGGGATGGGTTTAGGATAGGTTATCTTAAAATGGGATAGGATGGGATTATTGGGATAAGGCATGGAATGAATACAGATATGGTGATGAGTTGGCAACTCTAAAATTTTGATGTTAGAATTTGTCTTGAACTTGAATGCAGGATGGGATAAATACAGATGAATACATGAATGATGAAGTTTGAAAGTTTTTCGTTTACATATTAGTTTATGAGGTTGAAATTTACATGAGGGATTGCAGTGGAAATCCTTTTTGCTCCCGGTTAAACCGGGACAAAAAGATTGGAACGGAAAGCCCGGCCCCTTGCGTAGCTTGGTGAAATGCCCAAATTGTATTTGTATTAGTTGCAGGTTTCATGGGGTTGCTACTTCTGCTACCTGATGGCTCTCTGCTAACTTTTGTAAGTCCGATTCGTCAATCTCTTTTTTGCTGTCGGCTATTTTTAAAAACTGATCGTATAGCACATCAATATCGTTACGGTCGAAATAGAAACCAATTTTTTGAAACCGGTAAGCCAACGCACTACGGCCACTACGGGCGGTCAGCACAATTTTGCTGCCTTCGGCACCCACATCTTCCGGGTTAATAATTTCATAGGTGGCAGCATCTTTCAAAAATCCATCCTGGTGAATACCGGACGAATGGGAAAAAGCATTGGAACCTACGATGGCTTTGTTAGGCTGCACGGGCATCCGCATGGTAGCACTTACCAGCCGGCTCATCGGGTTCAATTGCTTGATGTCGATATTGGTGTATAAATCCAGTTCCTTGTGCTGGCGCATCACCATCACTACTTCCTCCAGCGAGGTATTACCAGCCCGTTCACCCAGTCCGTTAATGGTACATTCAATTTGCCTTGCCCCACTGATAACGCCTGCAATAGCATTTGCGGTAGCTAAGCCCAAATCGTTGTGGCAATGGCAACTCAGAATGGCTTTATCGATATTGGGAACCCGGTTCATCAGATTGGCTATCTTAGTCCCATACTGATGTGGCAAACAATAACCGGTCGTATCCGGAATATTTACAACCGTGGCGCCGGCCCTGATCACTGCTTCTACAACTTGTGCCAGATAATCATCATCCGTACGGCCTGCATCTTCTGCGTAAAACTCTACATCATCGGTAAAATTCCTGGCCCATTTTACGCACTGTACTGCCCGTTCTAAAATAGCTGACCGGGTGCTTTGAAATTTGCCCCGGATATGCGAATCGGAAGTGCCAATACCGGTGTGAATGCGGGGGCGTTTGGCAGAGCGCAATGCCTCTGCGGCGGCTTCTATATCTTTCAGCACCGAACGACTGAGGGCACATACGGTAGCGTTTTTAATATGCTTGCTGATGATGGAAACCGACTCAAAATCACCGGGGCTGCTTACAGGAAAACCGGCTTCAATAATGTCTACCCCCAGCCCTTCCAGCTTTAGCGCAAGTGACAGTTTTTCATTTGCATTCAGCTTGCAGCCGGGTACCTGCTCTCCATCCCGCAGCGTAGTATCGAATATATGAACCTGGTTTGTTGACATACCGTTGATGAATGAAGTAAAGTGATGGTTTTACTGGGCTGCTCTTCCTATTTTTGTAATGGTCGTGTAAAATAATGCGGTTAAACGAAATATCCGCATCAAATTAGTTGCACTTTTACATGCTGCAAGGTGGTACTAAACTGCTGAAACACAAGCCAGTAAAAGATTTTGACTGATTAAATATACAATGCCCAACCGCTCAACCGATACGCTGTTTCAACTGATAAAATCGCTAAAAAAAAGCGAGAAACGGAATTTTAAGCTGTACGTAAAGAGAAATTATACAGCAGAGGCTGATTTAAAAATCATTCACCTGTTCGATGCGCTGGATGCCATGGCGGAGTATGACGAAGGAATGCTTCTCCGAAAAACGAAAGCAATTACCAAACTACAGCTCAGTAACGTAAAAGCACATTTATATAAAGAACTACTGGCAAGCATCCGGTTGCTGGAAAGCCAGGATAATATTGACATTCAACTGCACGAGCAACTGGATTATGCCCGCATTTTGTATAATAAAGGACTGTACCTGCAAAGCCTGAAGTTGCTGGATAAAATTAAAGAGCAGGCGAAAGCATATCATCAAACCAGTTTTTTGCTGCAGGTACTTTTTCTGGAAAAAAAAATTGAGGCACTTCATATTACCCGGAGTATGCAGGACCGGGCAAATACGCTGGCAACTGAAGCTGACAGTGTAACCGCCTCGCTGAAAATGATTAGTGAACTCAGCAACCTAAGCCTGCAACTGTATAGCTGGTATATCAATAATGGCCATGCACGCAGCCGGGAGGATGAGGCTGCTGTAGAACAGTTTTTTTCGCAGCACCTGAGTTTTGATGTAAAGCAAACAACCGGTTTCTACGCCCAACTATACCTGTACCAAAGCTATTGCTGGTATGCGTTTATCCGGCAGGATCTGCTGATGTACTACCGGTACTCGCAAAAATGGGTGGACCTGTTTACAAATAATCCGTTTATGATTGAGGTGGAAACGGCACACTACATTAAAGGAATGCACAATCTGATGGGTGCACATTTTAACCTGCAGAATTTTTTAAAGTTCAACGAGGTTTTACAGCAGTTTGAAGCATTTGCAACGTCGGAAATTATTGCCCATAACGACAATAACCGCATTCAGTCGTTTGTGTATGTAAGCATTGCCCGCATTAACCGCTACTTTCTGGAAGGTACCTTTACAGAGGGAACACAGGTAATAGCTGAGATCGAAAAGGGCCTTTCTAACAACAAGCTATATCTCGACCGCCACCGTATCCTGGTTTTTTATTACAAGTTTGCTTCGCTTTATTTTGGCAGCGGCGATTATGATACGGCTATTGATTACCTGAATAAAATCATTAACTGGAAGGTGGATCTGCGGAACGATTTGCAATGCTATGCCCGGCTATTGCACCTGATTGCACACTACGAACTGGGTAATTTTCAGTTGCTGGAATACCTGATAAAATCGGTGTACCGGTTTATGGCGAAAATGGAAAACCTAAGTACGGTAGAAGAAGAAATGTTCCGGTTTTTACGGAAAGCATTTGACCTGTCGCCTGCCCGGTTGAAGCCGGAATTTGAGAAACTGTTGCATACGCTGAAAAGTCAGGAAACGAACCGTTTTGAAACCCGTGCCTTTATGTACCTGGATGTGATTAGCTGGCTGGAAAGTAAGATTGAAGGCGTACCCGTGCAGGATGTGCGGCGGCGGAAGTACCTGGAAACGAAAAAAAGAAATAGTCACCTGATTGTATAAACATCAATAAATATGATTTCAAAAACATGCGACTAAAGAAATGCTTCGTTCTGTTCCTTCTGACAGGTAGCTTAACAGGGTATAGCCAGGTGTTTAAGTTTACTCCAAAATATGGTATTGTGTTCGACTCTGCTAATGGAAAGGAGTTGTTAAACCAGTGCTCAAGAGATGTGCCCCAACAAGTAACTGGTTATTGGACACCTTTACAAAGTGACATTGACAGCCTTGAAAATAATTTTCGAAAAGTTTATCAGCTTACAGGTATGAAATGTTGTGTAATGAGTTCTTACGGCAAATCTTTGGATTATTATGGCTTTCAATATGTAGGCATCAAAATCAACGCTGAAAAACTTATTTACATAAATGCTTTCCCGTTACCATTAGCAGATGACTATAAAAGATCGAAGAAGGATTTGAAGACAACACCCATTACAGTATGTGACGGAGGAACATCATTTTGGGGAGCTGTTTATGACGTTCATCTTAAGACGTTCAATTTATTAGCGTTTAATGGATTTGGATGATGAAACCAACAGCTTTTGTAAAGCATGATATCATTCTTGGTTTTATGCATACCGATTTGCAATAAGCAATACCGAAATTATAAAAACAACCAAAGCCCATACCCACCAGTAATCTTTTGGAGCAGGTTCATCCAATTCAGGATAGGTTTCTTCTAAGAACGTTTCACTTGGAAGCGTAGTTGTTTCTTTAATAGTAACCGGCTGCCGGTGTATTTTTTCTGCCAGAAAAGAAGGCAGGTAACTATTAAGCGAATGATACTGGGAATCAGGGAGAACGTCCTCATTTTCATCCCATAAATTCCATTCGGGCCATTGTAAAATATCTCCGTTTTTATTGACGGATAATGCAGACCCCGTCTCCTGTTTCAATAGCGTTATTGCCTGGTCGTCAGCTATATTTAATTGCCTTCCTATGAATGTAGTTAGCTTTTCAATATCAGCGGCTGTTGGTGTACTATTGGAAAATACAATCTTGCTGGCAGGTGCTGTAAAAGTTTTATCTATTGCTTTTAATTGAGCAGGTGCATGTTCAATAGTAAGCTGGCCAGCATCGGGTAGCGGCAGGTAGCCATTTTCAACCAGGTATTCCTGTAGTAGCGGTGATAACAACAAAGTAAATAGTTTGTAACGGTGAATGTAGAAAAAGGAATGGTATGTTGGCCAATCAATTAAGCAGCGATGCCGGACCAGCAAGTCAATCAATACGATAAAATTTTCCGGGAGAACCAGGAGGCGGTAATCCCGTTCCTCATTAAAGACTTGTTGAGCATTGATGCTACCAATTCCGAAGAATTGCCGGATGATATCCAGTATATAAGTATTGCTATCCGGCCATCGTAGGCCCTAACCCCTGATGGGGAACCTGAGTTTGACCTTTGTGTTTGTGTACGTTGTACCTGTTACCCGGTGTTACAATTACTCCTTCTGATTAAACAGAACTCCCCTTCAGGGGTTGGGGGCAACCAATGCCGGATTTATAAATGTTCAAATAGTGTTATGGCTCATGTTGCGCTATTGCACAGCTTCGGATTCTATCACAATTACGTAACTTAGCCATTCAAATTGATTTTGCTATGGATAGTATTGTACCATTTCTAGATGAAAAGAAAGACATTTTTTACATCGCAGGTAAAGTCGAAGTACTTAAAAAAGTAATAATGAACTTGCTGGCAACGAAAATCTTTTCAGATGAACAAATTGCTGACTTAACAGGTGTTGATGTTTAAGATGTTCGTAAGCTAAGGACTAACAACGATTTAGAGTGATTTTTACTTCAAACCCGTATGCCGTTTCTCCAAAATAGCAATCACATCCTGAAGTGTAAAGCCCTTGGCTTGCAGCAATATCAAATAATGAAATAATAAGTCGGCGCCTTCATTCAAAAACAATTCGTCGTTATTATCCTTTGATTCAATTACTAATTCTACCGCCTCCTCTCCTACTTTTTGTGCCATTTTATTGATGCCTTTAGCAAACAAAGAAGCCGTATAAGACTTTTCGGTTGGATGGCTGATACGGTCAGTAATTACCGATTCCAATTCTGCTAAAAATAAATAAGGCGTAGCATTGCGTTCAACAATCTTTTTTACATTTTCTTCATTGAAACAAGTATCGGCGCCGGTATGGCAAACCGGGCCTTGCGGTGTAGCTTTTATCAGGATCGTATCGTTATCGCAATCGGTTTTTATTTCTTTAACCAGTAAAAAATGTCCGCTGGTTTCTCCTTTTGTCCACAACCGTTTTTTTGTACGGCTGTAAAAGGTGATGATACCTTCTGCTGCTGTTTTTTTTAAGGCTTCGTCGTTCATGAAACCCAGCATCAGCACTGTTTTGGTGTCACTGTCCTGCACAATGCAGGGAACGAGGCCGTCCGTATATTTTGAAAAATTAATGGTCATATAAGGTATGATGCTACTTAACTTTTTGTGTGTAATAAATTCATAATCTTTCTGTGATTGTACCGTAATTTAATTAAACGTTTTTCTCTGCGGCTACGCTGTTGATTTCGCTGATAAAAAAATATGCTGATGGCTACCATGTAAAAGAATAGGATGAGTAGCATATTGGCAACTACTGTTTGCAGCATATCACTCAAAAAGCCGCTCATACTCTCATAGGGATTTGTTGTGCTGCCAAATATCGTTTTAAATCAGGTATGGCTATTTCCCCATAGTGAAATATGCTAGCCGCTAAGGCTGCATCGGCACCGGCCTGCTGAAATACTTCTGAAAAATGCTGCTTATTGCCGGCCCCGCCGGAGGCAATTACCGGTATGGAAAGTTTTGTGGAAACTGCTTTCGTAATGGGTAAATCGAAGCCCGCTTTGGTGCCGTCGGCATTCATGCTGGTCAGTAATATTTCGCCGGCTCCACGGGCAGCGGCTTCTTTTGCCCAATTGATTGTTTGAAGTTGTGTTTTTGTTCTTCCGCCATGGGTGTGTACATAGTGGAAATTTATTTCATTTCGTTGCTCAACATTCATCAAGTCATCTGTTGTCCGTTGTCCGCCGTCTGACTTCGTATCAATGGCTACCAGCACAAACTGGCTACCGAAGTGCAAGGCCAGTTCATCTATCAATAGCGGATTCGCCACAGCCGATGAATTAACAGAAACTTTATCTGCCCCGGCATTCAGGAGTAACCCTGCATCATGGACACTGCTGATGCCACCGCCAATAGTAAATGGAATGTTCAGATGGCGGGCAATCCGGCGTACTAGTTCCACAACGGTTTTGCGGCCTTCATTGGTGGCTGAAATATCGAGGAATACCAGTTCGTCTGCGCCTTCGGCAGCATAACGCCGGGCCAGTTCCACCGGGTCGCCTGCATCCCGGATGCTTTCGAAGTTGATACCTTTTACCGTGCGGCCGTTTTTAATATCCAGGCAGGGTATGATGCGTTTGGTTAACAAAACGGTTTATAATTTATGGGTATGTAAAAGTGTCAAAATAAAACCCTGAATTAAGGGTAAATTCTGTAATTGAGTTCAGGTATCTGGGGATGATGGGTAATTCGTTTTTGATCTATCAATTTTTTATCAACTTTTATTGCTGTTTGGTATTCTTTAAGATTAAGTCTGACTACGACTGTCAATCCTGTTTTAGTAGCTGTCTGCTCTATGCATCTTTGAACGGTTTGGTAGTCGCAAAACACCACTCCTTCCATGGCTTTGTGTACCTGCGAGAACAAGCGGTGTTCAATTGGATTCCACTTGGAACAATAGGGCGGATAATGGCACACAATAACCGACAGTCCCGTTTCTTTGGCAAATTGCAGCAACCGGTGTTTGAATATAAAATGCCGGTAACTGTTAGCCCCACCCGCATCACACAACAGCATTATATTTTTTGCATCCGGATAATGATGTATGCCATATTCATACCACCACCATAGTAGGTTATCTATTACAAAATCGGCTGTCTCACTACTACTGCCAATAGAAATGTACCCTTTGTTGGCTTGCACATCATAGATGCCATGGGGTATCACTTTGCCTTGCGAAAGATGTTCATAATCATGATCGTATACTTTCAGTGCTTCTGTGCAAAAGCACCTGCCGTTACGGTATAAATTGCCCAGGCGTTCTTTCTTTTTACAATCTATGCTAAGTACAGGGCTTTGACAACTCATTACTAATATCAAAGAACAAATAATGCGGAACTGTTCGTCCCGCTTGCCATAACTACCGGTAGCTAACTGTTTGTGCTGCTTGCGGTAAGCATAGCCCCATGCCTTTAACTGACGTTTGATGAACTGGTGGCTCAGCCTGATTTGATGCTTCTCATAAAACAAAGCAGCAATGGCACAGGGTTTCAGGCTTATCCAATACACCTCGGCTGCTGTTGGGCTGCCAGCTTTATACGTCTCTATCAGGGCAAGTAACTGGCTGGTAATATCAGGATATTTGTCCATCTTTTTTTTTCCTGCCACCGCCCTTGCGACGCTGCCTGCCCACTTCAACAGGCTGCTGTTCCAATAGCTCCTTTCGTCCCTGCCAAAGCGTTTTTTTATCAATCAGCAGTATTTCACTGATATAGTCCACACCACCACGACCCAATTTAAGCGATTCCAGGGCAGCGTAATGCCGGCGATCCTTTTCTGATAAACGGCTGTAATGCAACTGCATCAATTGTACTATCTCATCGGAAAATGGTTTCAATTTCATATCCCTTTTTTGCTCAACAAGATTACAACACTTTTCGGGAACTTATTTTGATAATTTTACTATATTACAAATTATACTTTTTATTTGTAAATATGTATACGAAGGCTGGAGCCTTCGTATAGCGCAAGTGTAATTTTATACACTCAATTTACGTAGAATTGCTATTGTTCTTTCCTGGTTCTTGATTCTTGTTACTTGCCTCTTGAAACTTTTACAACTAATTTCTTCTCACAAAATCTTTCAATTGATCCATGGTAATCTGATTCTCATATATGGCTTTGCCAATGATGGCACCGGTACAGCCAATATTTTGAAGGGTATCCACGTCTTTCATACTGCTTACGCCGCCGCTGGCAATGAGCTGCAGGTTTTCAATTTCGCCAAATAGTTTTTTATACAGTTCTGTAGCCGGGCCTTCCAGCATACCATCTTTTGAAATATCGGTACAAAAAAACTGTTGTACACCTGATTGCTGATAGTTTCTAATGAAATCCATGACATACAAATTTGTTTGCTGTGTCCAGCCACTCACCGAAATCTTTTCTCCTTTTACATCGGCGCCTAACAAAAATGTAGCGGCACCAAAATGCTGCAACATCATTTTAAATAGTTCCTCTTCTTTTACGGCCAGGGTTCCAACTGTAGCAAGGGCAGCACCGCTGTTGAAAACGATTTCCACATCCGCAACAGTTTTTAATCCACCGCCAAAATCAATGATCATGGAAGTTTTCCCGGCAATTTTTTCAAGCACTTTCCAGTTTTTTACCGCCCCTTCTTTTGCACCGTCCAAGTCAACCAGATGTAGCCGTTGCAGGCCAATATCTTCAAATGCTTTAGCTACTTCCAGCGGATTTTCGTTGTACACTTTCATCTGCGAATAGTCGCCCTGCGTAAGGCGTACGCACTTTCCGTTGATGATGTCGATGGCAGGGATGATGGAGAACATACAGGGATTATCTTAAACTAGGATAGGAATGGGATGGGAAGATAAGAATGTAAATTAACACAACGGACTGAAGTCCGTTGCTACAAAATGGCTCGTGCCCACGGCACTACAAGTTGTATGTTCACCCTCAAAGCCTCGTAGAGGCGACCCATTTTGTAGCCAGGGATTTTAATCCCCGGAAACGCATGGCATTTACAAATTCAGAAAGTTAAGAAGGATGGTTTCACCGGTTTTTGCACTTTTTTCGGCATGAAATTGCACCCCGTAAAAATTATTCTTTTGCACTACGCTGCTAAACGGTATACCGTAATCGGTAATGGCTGCGGTATGTTGCCCTACCGTGACATAATAGCTATGCACAAAATAGCAATAGGGGTTCTCTTCCATGCCAGTTAACAGATTGGATGGCTTGGGTCGCAATAAATTCCAACCTACATGTGGTACTTTTCCTTGTGTGAATTTCTTAACCGGTAAATCAATCAGCCCCAGGCATTCTGTGTCACCTTCCTCGCTATGGCTGCACATCAGTTGCATGCCCAGACAAATACCAAGGAACGGCTGTGTAAGGGAACGAATCACTTGATCCAATCCTCTTTCTTTTAAATAAGGCATGACACTATTCGCTGCGCCTACGCCGGGAAAAATAACCTTTGATGCCTGTTGAATCTTCTCAGGATCATCGGTTACAATAGCTTGTATGCCTGCTCTTTCCAGCGCAAACAGAACTGATTGAATATTGCCTGCATTGTAGCGTATGATGACGACCTGGCCCTCACCCCCTGCCCCTCTCCACGGGGTGGAGAGGGGTGCCTCTATGATGCTTTGATTATTGCTTTCTATCATTACTTTATTAATTCTGAAATACAAAGGGGTTAAAGAGATTACTACTAGTTCTAAATGGACAAAATTTGTGAACTTCCGGAAAGATTTGAACATTACAAATTAAAGAAATCACAAATCCTAATTCCTAAATCACAAATCAAAGTACGCCTTTCGTACTGGGTAACTGGTTGCTGTCCGGGTCCCGTTTTAAAGCCATGCGAATGGCTTTGGCAAATGCCTTAAAAATGGCTTCTATTTTATGATGCTCATTTTCGCCTTCTGCTTTGATGTTGAGGTTGCAACGGGCGCCATCGGTGAATGATTTGAAAAAATGGTAAAACATTTCCGTTGGCATTTCCCCGATTTTTTCCCTTTTAAATGTTGCATTCCATACCAGCCAGGGCCTGCCGCCAAAATCAATAGCAACCTGTGCCAGGCAATCGTCCATTGGCAGGCAAAAACCGTAGCGGTTCATACCCCGCTTATCGGATAATGCCCTGGCAAATGCTTCGCCCAATGCAATGGCAGTGTCTTCAATGGTGTGATGCTCGTCTATTTCAAAATCACCTGTTACTTTAATGCTTAAATCAACATTACCATGCTTTGCAACCTGATGCAACATATGGTCGAAAAAGCCCAGGCCGGTGTCTATTGCAGCTTTACCCGTTCCATCAGCATTTAATTCAATATGTATTTGGGTTTCGTTCGTAATTCGCTGGTGTGTTACCTGCCGTAAGCCAAGTTTTAAAAACGCATATATATCTTTCCATTCTGTGGTTTCCAATACAACGGTACTGCTGCGAAGTTCCGCTTCATCAATCTTTGTATCAGTTGTTCCCAGCCCGGAATGATTATTTAGCCAGATACCTTTGCAGCCCAGGTTTTTAGCCAGCTGCATATCAGTTATACGGTCGCCAATTACATAGGAATTAGGAATATCGTATGCGGAATTATTGAGGTATTCGGTTAGCATACCGGTATTCGGTTTTCGGTTGGGTGAGTTCTCCTGCGGAAAGCTCCTGTCGATATGTACACTCTTAAAATGGACATCTTCGTTCTCAAAACTTTTCATAATGAAGTTATGCACCGGAAAAAACTGTTCATCGGGAAAAGATGGCGTTCCTAAACCGTCCTGGTTGGTGGGCATTACCAATACATAATCCAGTTCTGTAGCAATGCGGTGCATGTACTGAAACACATGTGGGTAAAACGTAACTTTATCAAAGCTATCAATCTGGTAGGTCGGCGGAACTTCATTAATCAGCGTACCGTCGCGGTCAATGAAAAGAATTCGTTTGCCCTCACCCCCCGGCCCCTTCTCGCCCTCATCCCCCGGCCCCGTCTCCACAGGTGGAGAAGGGGTGCCCATTTCCAATCCTTGTTTATTTTCTTCGGTCATTACGTTATTGATTTTGAGTTATAGAGATTATTTCAAATTCTGCTGATTAATTTAGAAGTATTACCTATTAACATACATGTTAGTTCAAAATTATATTTCAATCTTACCCTTTTTGAACCCCTCGTTACAAGCTATTTTGAAATTTGATCTGAGGCACCCTTCTCCACCTGTGGAGAAGGGCCGGGGATGAGGGCCATTGCATCTACCAACCTGGTATTTTCATCCTCCGTACCAACGGTAATACGCAGGCAGTTTTCGCAAAGCATTACATTGCTGCGGTCTCTTACCACAATCCCTTTTTCTAACAGGTATTTGTACATAGCTTTTGCATCCTGCACTTTTACTAATAAAAAATTGGCATCACTGGGATATATTTTTTCAACGACCGGCAACTGTTGCAATACTTCTGCTAAAGCATCCCGCATATCGGTAAGCAGGTAAATCATATCATTTACCTGGCTATAGTTATCCAATGCTTTTAAAACCAGTTCCTGGGTATGGGCACCAATATTATATGGTGGTTTTATTTTATTGAGAAGCGTAATGATTTCCGCCGATGCAAACAGCATTCCTAACCGAAGACCAGCCAAACCCCATGCCTTGCTAAGGGTTTGCATGATGACTACATTGGGATAATCGGCCAGGCTGCCAGTAAATGATTTTTGTCGGGAGAAATTGATATAGGCTTCATCTATCACTATAAGGCCGTCAAAATTGTTCAGTACCATTTCCACATCTTCCCGCTGCAGCGAATTGCCGGTAGGATTATTGGGAGTGCACAACCAAATGATTTTTGTATTTGTATCAACAAGTTGTTCTATGTGAGCCAGGTTTAGTTGAAAATCATCCAGCAGCGGTGCTTTGCGTACTTCTATATCGTTAATATTGGCGCTTACTTCGTACATGCCGTACGTAGGCGGAACAATGATTACATTATCAATACCCGGCCAGCAAAATGCCCGGTATAACAGGTCGATACATTCATCGCTGCCATTGCCTAATAGCATTTGCTCCGGTGCAATTTTTTTGATGGCACTCAGCTTTTCTTTTACCTTCCATTGCAGCGGGTCCGGGTAGCGGTTGTACCATTTCAGCAGCGGCGAACCGAGGCTGTTTTCGTTGGCATCGAGGTATACAGATGCCTCGCCTTTAAATTCATCTCTTGCAGATGAATAGGGCGTCAGGTTTTTGATGTTAGGCCGTATAATGGAATCGAGATTGAACATTTCTATTTCATTTAAAAATTAACAGGAGAAAATTAGTTTTCTCTTGCTACAAAGCTGCTTTTCAAAATTTAATATTCATTCTAACAACTGCCCGTTGAAGCTAAATTTATAAACAGTATAATTCCAATCAGTTGCTGAAATGTATCCATCTGTAATTATAAAATCATCTTTCCCTTCTAATGTTGTAAAAACGTCTGATCCATTTTGTTGCCAAAGAATTTTTCCATCATTATCAACCCGTGAAATTTCAAGTTCGCCATGAACAATATAACTATCCTGATATTTAAAAATTTCAAAACAATTTGATGTGTCAGATTGAGTTTGCCATAATAAATTTAAACTCGGAATGGACAAACAGAAAATTATGTTAGAACAGCAAATCAGAAGTTTATTGCCATCAAGTAATGTCAAGTTTTTATGTATAGTTACTCCTCCACCAGAAGCACCTATTACTGCGCTTTTAAAAAGCAAACCTTCCTTATAAACATTGATTCCAAATGTTGTTGGAAATTCATATTTTGATTTGTCTAAGTACACAAAATTATATTGATTGACATTGTCAGCTGAATTCTCTTTGAAAGTTGAATCGTGAAAAATATCAATTTTGAAATCTCCCGAATTGTAGGGTGTCATTTGATATAAATTTAATATCTAACCATCAACAATCCATTCTTACTTCTACCGCTTTTGCATGTGCTTCAAGGCCTTCAGCTCTTGCCATCAGCGTTACCGTCTTGTATAAATTTTTTAATCCATCTAACGTTAGTTTTTGCAACGTAATCTTTTTTACAAAGCTATCTACGCTTACACCGCTGTAGGTTCTGGCAAAGCCATTCGTAGGCAATGTATGGTTGGTGCCGCTTGCATAATCACCTACGCTTTCCGGAGAATAATTTCCCAGGAAAACGGAACCGGCATTTATTATTTTCTCTGCAACAGCTTCATCGTTCCGGCAACTGAGTATTAAATGTTCCGGTGCATATTCGTTTATCAATGCAATGACTTCGTCCTGGTTTTGCATCACCACAAAACAGCTTTTTTGCAATGCTTTTTCTGCGGTTTTCCTTCGGGGCAATAACTTTAATTGTTTACTCATTTCAATATTTATTTGCTTTGCTAAGCTTTCATTAGTTGTTACCAGCAGTACCTGTGAATCAGGTCCATGTTCAGCCTGGCTCAGCAGGTCGGCAGCTACATAGGCGGGTACGCAACTGTCATCTGCCAGCACACAAACTTCACTTGGCCCTGCGGGCATATCAATAGCGATTCCGGATTGCTGAACATATTGTTTGGCAGCCGTTACATACTGATTGCCGGGCCCGAATATTTTGTAAACCCGTGGTACGGATTCCGTACCAAAAGCCATAGCCGCAATAGCCTGTGCCCCACCACTTTTAATAATTTTTGTAATACCGGTAGTATAGGCTGCATACAATACCGCCGGGTGAATGCTGCCATCTTTTTGCGGTGGTGTGCAAAGGATTACTTCTTTACATCCTGCTAATTGTGCCGGAATACCCAGCATCAATACGGTTGAAAAAAGGGGCGCCGTTCCACCAGGAATGTATAAGCCTACTTTTTCAATGCCAACACTTTTGCGCCAGCATACTACGCCTGGCATCGTTTCTGTTTTTTCAACATGTATTATTTGCTTCGCATGAAAGGTGCGGATATTACCAGCAGCCTGTTGAATAGCTGTTTTTAATTCATCGGGTGCCATTGCCAATGCATTTTCCATCTCTGCGTCGGTTACCAATAAATCTGAAATTTCCACGCCATCAAATTGCTGCGTGTATTTACGCAAAGCGGCGTCGCCGTTACGCTGTACCTCCTGCATCACCTGTGTTACTTTTTTATAAATCACCTGCGTATCCATCACTGGCCTTTTAATAATGTCCGGCCACTCACTACGGGAAGGATTTATAATAATGTTCATATCACAACTATGTTTTTAAAATCCGTTGCATTTAATCAACACAACGGATTAAAATCCGTTGCTACAATATGGGCCGCCTCTACGAGGCTATGGGTGTAAAATACAGGTATGGGTGTGAAGCCCAACTCGAAGTGCCGTAGGCACGATTCATTTTGTAGCCAGGAATTTAATCCCTGGAACCGTAGGCACGATCCATGTTGTAGCGCCGGGTTTTAACCCGGCGTATACAATCAAATAATCATCTTCTCAATCGGTACCACCAAAATTCCCTGGGCACCGGCGGCTTGTAATTGCTCAATGATTTCCCAAAAGTCGTTTTCATTTACCACGCTATGCACACTGCTCCAGCCTGCATCGGCTAACGGCATCACCGTGGGGCTTTTCATGCCGGGTAGCAATGCTTTTATTTCTTCCAGCTTCTCGTTGGGTGCATTCAGTAAAATGTACTTGTTATTGCGGGCTTTTTTTACCGACCGGATCCGGAATAACAACTTGTTCAGCAAGGCCTGTTTCACTTCGTCTAAACCATCGTTTTTTACCAATACAGCTTCACTTTTTAAAATGGTTTCTGCTTCTGCCAGGCCGTTCATAAAAAGCGTACTACCGCTGCTAACGAGGTCAGCAATGGCATCGGCTAACCCAATGCCCGGTGCAATTTCCACACTGCCGCTTATTTCATGAATTTCCGTTTGGAGGTTGTTCTCGCTTAAAAACTTTTTTACCAATCCCGGGTAGCTGGTGGCAATGCTTTTGCCCTGTAAAAATTGCGGTCCGGTGTATGTTTCACTCCGTTGTACTGCAATGCTCAGGCGGCATTTTCCAAAGCCCAGTTTCTCTACAATTTCCAGCGGTGCTTTTTCGGTTTCAGAACACGCCGTTAGGCGTGTCCCTACAATATTGCCGGTATGCGATAACTGCTTTTCGTACAGCACATTCTCGCCAACAATGCCTACATCAGCTACCCGGTCCTGCACGTACTGTGGTATATCGTCATCCCGCAAAAAGAAAACTTCCAGCGGAAAATTTTCCGCTTCGGTTTTCAGCTTGTTAATCCCGTTTTTAAGCCCGATGCCACAGTCTTTCAACAGTTTTACCGAGTCTTCATATAGCCGCCCCGATTTCTGAATGGCAATCGTCAGAGGCTTTTTTTCGTTTTGCATAATTTTCGCTTTTGCCTTTGCTCCCAAAAGGTATAAGCCTTAAATTAAACAAGGCTCACCTTGCGGTAAGCCTTGCTGTAAGTTTTATGGTATGGTACAAAACATCAACGGCC
The DNA here is from genome assembly GCA_965246935.1 of Chitinophagaceae bacterium. Classification (GTDB taxonomy): domain Bacteria; phylum Bacteroidota; class Bacteroidia; order Chitinophagales; family Chitinophagaceae; genus JAZKFT01. The sequence continues at coordinate 18,984 of CBDFGC010000011.1, forward strand.
TACCTGCTGCGGTAAGTATGATGTGTATGTACAAATGTTTTCATTAAGGCGGCAAATGTAAGGGTAAAGCCCCCTAAATCCCCCAACGGGGGACTTTAAAACCGTAAATTTTTAAGATTCATTAAGATTCCAACCTGTCCTTCGCTTGACTTTTTCTGTTTCAAACCTTATAATGAGAAGATAAGCGGGAGCATACGGAACGCAGAGATACCTGTTTCCTACAGATTGTTTTCTCCTAACATAATCTTCAATCGTAACACAGATGCTACCGTCATCGAATCCGTTATTCTTCCATCAATCACCATCTGATAAACTTCTTCAAAAGGCAATTTTTTTACCTGCAATTGCTCTGTATCCTCCGGCATAGCCGTATGTTGGCTCAGACCCTGCGCCAGGTAAATAACGGCATATTCATCACCTACGGAATTACTCAGGTGCATTTGTACCAGTTTGGTATATCGTTCCGCCCGAAGACCGGTTTCTTCTTCCAGTTCACGGGCAGCCCCTGCTACGGGGTCTTCGTCAAAAGGTGCACCGCCTTCCGGTATTTCCCAGCTATACTGGTTCAGCATAAAACGGTATTGCCCTACCAGCCAGGTATTGTTTTCTTCATCTAAAGGAAGTACGCCAACGGCCAGATTTTTAAAATGAACCGCTCCATAAATACCGGGGTTACCGGAAGGATTAATCACCTGGTGCTCCGTTACATTGATCCATTTATTGTCATATTTTTCTTCCGACGAAACGATCTGCCACGGGTTATGATTTTCGTTCATGCCGTTTGATAATTAAGGCGGCAAAATAGGACATTCATTTACAGTTGCGTAAGTAATACAACAATAAGTAATACAACAATAGGATAAAAGCCGTACAAAAGGAAGGCAAAAAAATGTCCTTATTGCCTTATACGTATTGGGCAAAAGCATAATAGCACTTATATTGCGGTACAGATAAAAACATTTTGTACGAATGAAACAACAAATTAAGCCTTGGCTGATGGTGGCAGCCATTTCATTTACCACCCATGCGATGGCTGTTCCCGAAAGTAGAGTAGGCCCGGGCATTACAGCCCGAGCCGCTCACGGAACCGTACGTGATAGTCTCCCATCATACGGCTCTTGTTATCTAATCTTGTTAACGATTTTGTCTTTTCTTTCTCCATCATTCCATTGTTTTACAACGGTTGTTTTAAAATAGTAAGACCAGATAACCGAAGCCCTTCGCTCCATGCCCGTTACAGGCACTTCCTCACTACTATGGCTTCGTCCGACGCTTGCTGCTGCATCTTCTGCCTGTGGCAAAATTGAGTTGCAGTATGGGCTTTATGTGTTCTGACATATCGCCTCCCGATAATAATCGGGATTCCGCAAAGCACATCGGCACATCAGCAGCAAACCTCTCCTGTTCCCAATGAAAGCCTGTGTAGCACTCCTGCCGTCTTTATGCCGGTTGGCCTGTAACCAGTAAGCAGCTATCCGTTACAGTCTGTCCTGCCAGCCTTTCTTTGCCGGCAGTTTTGCCAACATCTAATGTTTTTCGACACATTACGTAGACGGTTCACTCTCGTTCAGCTTTACTACACCCACCTGATGCCTTTCGACACCTTTTAGCCCAAACGCTCAATACCTTACCTTTTGAATAAAGCACCTTTGGGTGGTTTGCACACCTCATCTGCATAACGTGTGCGGCAGGCCGGCTGCCATCTCTCATTCAGCATTGATTAATGATTTTACTCATTTCTCATTCAGGACACACAGAAAGGTACAAAAAAGCCTTTCAAATACATAGACCAGGCGAATATGGATCCGGCTGTAAAACCCGGTGATAACTTTTACCTGTACGCCAATGGTACCTGGGTAAAGAATAATGCGGTACCCGCCAGTAAAAACCCGCTGGGGTAGCTTTGATATTCTCCGGCAGGAAAGCAGCGAACGGATGCGAACCTTGTTGCAGGAAGCCGCTGCCAATACCGGTAAAGACCGCACTACGCAAATGATCGGCGACTTTTACGCAAGCGGTATGGACAGTGCCGCTATTGAAGCTAAAGGTTATCAACCTATAAAAGCCGACCTTGACCAGATTGCTACCCTTATCAGTAAGCAGGATGTTATAAATCAAATGGCAGTATTGCGTACAAAGGGCTATAACAATGTTGGTTTTTTATCGGCCGGCGTAGCCCCCGACCGCAAGAATGTAACCAAATACATACCCAGCATAGGCCAGGGTGGTACTACAATGGCCGACAGGGATTATTATTTAAAGAATGATTCCCGCAGCACTGCCGTACGCAATGCGTATAAAACCTATGTACAACAGCTATTTACGTTGGTAGGCCAATCGCCGGCTCAGGCTGCGGCTAATATGGATGCTGTACTGCGGATAGAAACAGCTTTAGCAACAGCTCAGTATAGCCGTGTGGAAATGCGGGATCCCTACAAAATGTACAACAAGTTTGCTTTAAAAGATTTAAGTGCCACTACCCCGGCGTTCAACTGGGAAACGCTCCTGCCCATGATGAAGATTAATGGTGCAGATAGTATTCTGGCAGGCAATCCTTCTTTTTTAAAAACAGCTGATACCTTGCTGAACACCGCGTCATTAGCCGACTGGAAAGCGTATCTGCAATGGAATGTATTAAAAAGTAGTGCTCCTTACCTCAGCAGTGCTTTTGTAGATGCGAATTTTAAATATAACCAGGCACTTACCGGCCAAAAAGAACAAACACCCCGCTGGCAGCGTATGGCCGCCCTAATTGATGGCAACCTGGGCGAGCAACTCGGCCAGTTGTATGTAGCCCGTTATTTTAAGCCGGAAGCCAAGCAACGCATGCAGGAACTGGTAAATAACCTGCAAACTACATTTGAAGATCGCATTAAACGGGCAGATTGGATGAGTGAAGAAACCAAGCAACGCGGCATTGAAAAGCTACATGCTTTTGGGAAAAAAATTGCCTATCCCGACAAGTGGAGAGATTATCAGGGCGTAGTGATTAATAAGAATGATTTTTGGGGTAATGTGCGCAGTGCCGACATGTATGAATTTAATGACATGGCAAACCGCATGGGTAAGCCGGTAGATAAAAGCAGATGGGGTATGACACCTCCTACTATCAATGCTTCCTATAATCCCGGCAACAACGAAATCTTATTTCCGGCAGCTATTCTGCAGTTCCCATTCTTTGATTTTGGCGCTGATGATGCTGTGAACTATGGAGGTATTGGCGCCGTAATCGGCCACGAAATGACACATGGATTTGACGACCAGGGCCGGCAGTTTGCTGCCGATGGCAACTTAAAAGACTGGTGGACAAAGGAAGATGCCGATAAATTTAAAACCCGTGCCGATAAAGTAGTAAACCAGTATAATAATTTTACAGTGCTGGATACGGTGCACGTAAACGGCAAACTGACCCTGGGCGAAAACCTGGCCGACCTGGGCGGGCTGAATATTGCCTATGAAGCTTTTACCAAAAACACCTGAATTTAAGGAGGGTAAAAAGATAGATGGCCTTACCCCTACCCAACGCTTTTTCCTAAGCTGGGCACAGGTTTGGCGCAGCAATGCCCTGCCCGAAACACAGGCCCAGTTAATCCTTACCGACCCGCACTCGCCGGGCATGAGCCGTGCCAATGGCCCTATTGTAAATATAGATGCCTGGTACGATGCATTTAATATACAACCTGGTGACAAGATGTATGTGGCGCCTGCAGATCGAATACATATCTGGTAAAAAAGTAAAGCCCCTTTTCACGTTTGGAAAGGGGCTTTTAGTTTTCAAACAAAGTACTTATTTAAAAAACGAATTCTAACCGATAATATTAAAGCGGTAAACATGCTTAACATTAAGCGGGATGAAACCAAGTGTGATGACAATACAGTTGCCTTAGGAAAGTTATCAAAATAACCTGAACATTTCTTCAATCTGGCCTGGTTGCCCCCAAACCCTTCCGACCTATCGGTACGGGACAGGCTCTAAAGGGGCTTTTGGACACCATTAAACTTTATAGGAACTTCAAAATACTCATAGTTGCCACTAATTTTTCAGGTAAAAAACGAGTTCCCCTTTAGAGCAATGTCATATAGTTAAGCCCCATCGGGGCTTTCTGTTTGTAGCAAACAAAGAGGCAAAGGGAATCATTGCCACGTAGTGGCTACCCCTCTTCTCTGATCAGGTAGCCACTACGTGGCATGCACCAACATCATTAATGTCTGTTTGCTACAAACAGATTGCACCTACGGCGCATAACTGATACTACAATCCTTAACTGAATGACATTGCCCTAAAGGGGGTAGGGGCTACCAACGCCGGGTAATATCCCGCTTCTATTGCACAAGTTATTTTGACCACTTTACTCACCTGCACTACTGTTAAACCCATAAATCCTTCTCCACTAATTTTTCTCTGCCTGATTCTGTACTATTTCCAGCCCCCAATTCCTGCCTTTTTCCGTAGCTGGTACACCTTCAGTAATCCATTGTGGAGCGGGTTCACCTTTTAGTTGCCAGTCGAAATATTGCTGCTCCCGTATCTGGATGTCTTTGCGGTTTTTGCGCTCCACCAGGTTGTGGGCTTCGCCGTTGTAATTGAGCAGCCATACAGGTTTGCCCAAGCGGCGCATAGCGGTAAACATTTCAATGCCCTGATACCAGGGTACAGCGCCATCGGCATCATTGCTCATAATTACCAACGGGGTCTTTATTTTAGGTAAATTAAAAAGCGGACTATTCTTAATATAAACTTCCGGCTTGTCCCACAAGCTGGCGCCCAGGCGGCTTTGGCCGTGTTCATATTGCATTTGCCGGTTGGCGCCACTCTCCCACCGGATGCCGCCATAAGCACTGGTCATATTAGCAACGGGTGCACCGGCCCAGGCCGCTTTAAAACAAATTAGTCATGGTAACTAAAATGGCCGTTTGGTAACCACCCCAGCTTTGCCCCTGCAATCCCAGGCGGGTGGTATCAATAAAGCCTTTGCTTGCCACGTACCGCACACCACTTACAATATAATTAAAGGCATCCTGGCCGGGCTGGCCGGTTTTGTAATGAATATCCGGCGCCAATACACAGTAACCACGGCTCACAAAAAACGGAATATTCAAACGGCTGGGCGTAGGTGCAGGGGGCGAATAGGTATACAATCCATCGCTCAACGTTTCATAAAAATAACTGATGAGCGGGTATTTCTTTTTCGGATCAAAATCTTCGGGTTTGTATAAAATTCCCTGCGTCATTTTACCGTCGTATGCCTTCCAGTTAATTAATTCAGCCGTCATCCAGTTATAGGACTTCTGCTGTGGGTTTGGGCTGGTATAAGGTAGTGCCAGCCTGCGTTAAATCAGCTAAGGCGGCTATTTCACTGCTCATGCCGGGCAGTACTTTTATATCCGGACTTTGCAGCGCTGTTTCGGTGCTGTAGATCAGCACATCCGCATTTTTTGCTTTACGAAAATTAAACAATCTCACCGGCAAAGTAAGTTGCTTATCCGGCGGTAGTGCAAAGGTTTTGGCTGGGTTGTACCAAAATAATCCGCCTGTTTTATTAACCCCATTCAAGGCAGTAAGTAGTAACGGCTGATTATTTTTTACCATGCGTTCTTCGGGGTCCAACGACTGATAGCGGAACGTTGTTTTGTAACGGCGACCCAAACCATTGGTTATGCAAACAGGTGCCTTGGCACTGTCCGGGGCCACTTTCCAAATGTCGTAGCGGTCGTAAATCAGTACGGCTTCGTCGCCTTCCAGCCAGGTGGCAAGACCATAAGGGTTGGGGTCATCCGGCACATCGTTTTCTTCTTCGGTTAAAGAAGTTTTAATGCCGGCGCTGATATTTTTAACTACGCCGTTGCGCCACGAAAAATAGTTATGCTTTTTATTATCAAACCAGATGATATATTTACCACCGCGACTTACGGAGGCATTGCCACTCAGGCTTTTAATGATTAAGGTAGCCACACCGGTTTCCGGGTTGATGGCATATACGTCCTGCAATGTATTACCGGTCCACTGGCTGCTGATGCGGTAATCCCGGTTGTCGATTCCTACAAACAACTCACCGTCGCCTTCACCTGATGCTTCTACCCGTTCCAACTTTTTATTACCGAGTTGCAACAGTTTGCCGGTGTTGAAATCATATAAGGCATCATAACTGCGTTTCAGGTTGCGATCTAAGCCTTTTAGTTGAACAGTTTGCAGGTAATCGTCTTTGTAATTCCATACGTCAACCGATACTTTTTCAAATTCAGGCGTAAGAGTATCTTTCAAGGGTGCAACCGGCGCTGTTCCCAGCAGTAAACGTTTGCCGCTTTTACTAAAACTAAGCGTGGCATTTTCACTGACAGCCCAGCCTTTGGGAATGCTTGTAGTATCGATACCAGCCAAAATAACAGCACTATCCATGCCCGGTTTGTAATACCATAACTTATAAATTTTGCGAAGTGCTTTTGTGGTGCTGTCTCTTTCCGCCACAAATGCCAACTGTTCGCCGGTTTCATCCATAGCAAAATTCTTAGCTTCGTTTAAGCCCCGCATAATCGTATCTACTTTCCAGTTGGGCAAGTCAATCAACAACACATAGGCTCTGCTCAATGAATCTGTTGCTTTCTTTGTTGTTTTTAACCACAGCTTTTTACCGTTTTTGCTGAAGCCATAATCACTTACATTTTTGTAACTGCGCTGCCCGCCGGTTTGCAGGCTTTTCAACACAAGTTCGGTTCCTTCATCTGCAGTTGACCCAGCGTTTGTGGGTTCATCGGCATCGGTATTTTGCATGGTGTTCCGGGCACCTGTTAAGGGAGCCCCTACAGGTGTGTTCTGCCATTGGTAATCGGGGATTAAACCATCTTTTTTCCCTTGTTCGGACTCCACCAGGTACTTCTGTATTACTTTTTCCGGCAGGCGGCCTATTACGGAACGCAGGCTATCAATCACTTTCAGGGCACTGTCTAACTGAGGGTCGGTAAGGCGGGCATTGGCAAGAGACGTTCCGGAATTGTTTCTGTTCCGGCGGCTTGTATCGGCCAATGGCTTATCTAATTGGTAGGCTAACCACCCGGCTGCTTTTTCCGGTGTATTAAATGTTTTTACCCGCGGTATTTTTACTAAGCTATCGGTAGCCATTTCCAGTATGCCCAGCGAGTCTTTTGGCATATCATCGGGCCGCTTCTTTTTAATGCGGGCATCACGGGTTTGCCTGTAGAGTGGTTTTATTTTGAAGATGCAAAAACGGCTATCTTCCGTAAGGGTGGCATTGTATCCCCGCTCAATGTTGCGCTGATGAACGCCGCCGGCATCAGTTACTACCAGGCGGCCATCGCCTTCCTGCGGGTTTACGGTATAAGCAATGTAGCGGCCGTCGTTACTAATAAGCCTTTCGCTGATAACTTCCCAGCTATCGTACACTGTGTGATCTAACGGTTTTTTGGATTGGGCAGAAATGAAAACAGATAATAAACAGGATACAGAAAGTACAACAAGACGCATAAGCAGGTAATTTTTCAGAAAAAAAGGAACTGGAAATGTATAAAATAAAAGAAGAATGGTATGAGCTTACAACCATTATTTTTAATGACAAATATTTATATGAAAACGCTGTACCGGATTTGCCTGCTGACACTATTTATCTCCGCTTGTCGTGAGCCGGAAAATTTGCTATTGTCCGGCTATCTCAATACAGGCAAACTGCCTTCGCAATCATTCACCATTGATCCGGATCATGATACCACACTTGTAACAGATGGTGGCGTAAGAATCCATATTACGAAAGGCAGTTTTGAAGGAGATAAACCGGTGGCGATAGAATGGAAAGAAGCGTTGGACTTTCAGAGCATGCTGAAAGCTGGCTTGCTGACAAAAAGCGGCAAAAGTATTTTGCGGAGCGGTGGTATGTTTTATTTCAACACCAAAGAAAAACTAACCATGCAAAAACCCATTGGCATTGATGTGCGTGCGGAAACCATCGTTAGCGGTATGCAATTATATAAAGGCGATTCGGCAGATGGAAAGATTGATTGGCAGGATCCGAAACCAGTTGAGAATATAAAAGCGTTTGGCGAAAATGTTTTGGGAAAGGCTTTATTTGATGGACACTGTGCCCGGTGCCATGGATTAATAAATACAGGAACCGGGCCGGCTTTGATTGGCGTTAGAAACCGTGGCCCCTGGAAAGACAGGCAAAAGCTATATGCATGGACGCACAACCCAACTGGTTTTATGACAACCGATAAATATACCCAATATTTAAAATGTAAGTATGGGGTGATGATGCAGGCATTTCCGGCTTTATCAAATGAAGCACTTGATTCAATTTATAAATATGTTGATGAAGAAGCAGAACGGTTAGGATTAAATGGCGAACCGGGAATGACAGGTTCGGATAGTTGCGCAGAAATGCAGCAGATGTATGATAGTTTGTTGAATAAACGCAATGAAATAGCCATTTCAAATAATGGTACGATCGACATCGAATATAATCTGCCGGTTAAAAAAAATCCGCCTCCCACAGTTGATTTTCTGGAGCAAAAAACAGATTATTATAAAGTAAATATTGATGCCACCGGATGGTATAATGTGGATGTATTGTTAGAGATGAAAACCGGTGTTGTAAAAAGCAAGCTGATAGTGAAACTACAAGGTATATATGCAGATAAGCAGGAAATTTATTTTGCGATACCCTCCATGAAAGTTATTAGCCAGGGCGGATATTTAAAAGAGGGATCTGATATTGGTTTTGCCGATTTGGATGGTAGCATTCCCCTACCACAACAAACACAGGCGCTTGTATTTGCCGTTGGCGAACAGAAAGGCAAATTTTACTTTTCGAAAAAGGATTTTATCACTTCAAAGAATCAAACAATTACCCTAACTGCATATGAATTATCAAGGGAGGCGTTTGATCAGGAAATGGCGCAAATCGATAGATATGGATTTACAACTACGGTAGATACAACTACACATTTCAGCAGCCTTAAAAGTGTAGATGAACGGCTGGAGAAAATAAAGAATGACCTGAGGAAAAATTGTGGCTGTGATACCCCGCAACCTACTGATAACACTACAAGGGATACTATATCATCTCTTCAAAACAGGCCAGATAATCGCACTCAGTAATTTTGAAAACACCATTTCAAAAACCGTTGTAACCTTTACTTAGTATACATTCCGGTCTGGCCTCACCCTCGTTCCCTCTCCTCCCGGAGAGGGATGCCTCTGTTTAGCTTTGCTAATAAATAGTTATAGCGTGTTCATACTATTCTACCGTACAGTTGTACTTGAGGATTAATTTTCCTGAACCCACTATCACGATTAATTTTAATTTCTGATTCTTTTGAACCCGCCGCTATAATTTATCAGGAATATTACACCGGGGCACCCTTCTCCACCCCGTGGAGAAGGGCCGGGGATGAGGTCAATACACCATCACTTCCTCTCCTATCTTTATCTCTAATGATTGCTTATCTGCTGCTTCAACACGGCCTATTACCTGTGCATCTATCCCAAACGAATTCGCTGCATCTATCATCAGTTGGGCATCCTGTTCATGGCAATAAATTTCCATGCGGCAGCCCATGTTAAATACCTGGTACATCTCCCGGTTATCAGCCCCGCTGCATTGTTGTATCAATTCAAAAATATAAGGCGGAAGGAACAGGTTATCTTTTATAATTTTTACATTATCCGGAACATACTTCAGGCATTTGGTTTGTCCGCCGCCACTACAATGAATCAGCCCGTGAATTTTATCAAAATGATTTTGTAATATTTGTTTGAGCACCGGTGCATAGGTACGGGTAGGGCTTAATAACAGTTGCCCTACCGAATGCGTTTCATCAATTACAATATCGGTAAGCCGGTGCTTGCCAATATATATTACATCACCTGGCAATGTTTCCTCAAAGCTTTCCGGGTAGTTTTGGGCATACCATTTCTCTAACACATCGTGCCTGGCACTGGTAAGGCCATTGCTACCCAGGCCACTGTTGTAGCTGCTTTCATAATTACTTTGACCATAACTTGCCAGGCCCACAATCACATCACCGGCCCTTATTTTTTCATTGGTTATCAATTTATCTTTTGGCCAGCGTACACTCATGGTTCCATTTACGGCAATGGTGCGTACCAGGTCGCCCACGTCAGCCGTTTCGCCGCCCAGATACTGGATATTTACACCAAACGTTTTCAGCATATCAAACACCTCCTGTGTACCATTGATGATTTCCTGTAACACTTCACCCGGAATACGGCTTTTGTTGCGGTCGATTGTACTGTTGAAAATAATGCCATCATGAATACCTACACAAAGCAAATCATCGAGGTTCATCACAATGGCGTCCCGTGCAATGCCCCGCCATACACTAATATCGCCGGTCTCCTTCCAGTACAGATAGGCCAAAATGCTTTTGGTGCCGGCACCATCGGCGTGCATTATGTTTACCCAATCCGTTTGACCTCCCAAATAGTCGTAATAAATTTTGCAAAAAGCTTTTGGGTACAGGCCCTGGTCCAGGTGTTGAACGGCTGCATGTACCTCTTCCTTTTGCGCCGAAACGCCCCGTTGTGCATATAACGACATAATATAGCTTGAAAGCGCCAAAAGTAAGAGAAAGGCGACAGACAACAGATCACAGCCGTTTTAATTGATCAATGTTCATTAATCATCACAGGTGACATTATTTGAGCTGATCTTTTTTGGGCCAAACAATGGTACAGTAAAAAAGTATTAGTGGCAGCCTGTCCCGATTTTTCGGGATTGGCACCGTTCAAATTCGTACTACTATTGAGCTGTCTCTGACCAATTTACATTCAACTAATAATTATTAAACTGTTTAAAATTCAGGCCCGTCATCCGTGGTCTGTCGTCTGTAGTCCGTGGTCTGTCATCGTTTTTTACTTTATTTTGTACTTTATGACTGTACATTACCACCTTGATCAGTTGCCTTATTTTAGAAATGCCATTGTAACAATCGGCACATTTGACGGCGTACATACCGGGCATGGGCAAATACTGCAACAACTGAAAGATGAGGCAGTAAAACAGCATGGTGAAACCGTTATCATCACGTTCAACCCTCATCCGCGGCGTATTATACGGGGCGTTGCAAGTGCTGTTCAGTTGTTAAATACCCTGGACGAGAAAATATGGCTACTGTCAGCACAAGGGGTTGATCATTTAGTGGTAGTACCATTTACCATTGCGTTTTCTGAACAGCCTGCAAAAGAATACATCGAGAATTTCCTGGTTCGACGTTTTCATCCGCATACTATTATCATTGGCTACGATCATCATTTCGGCTACCAGCGGCAGGGAAATTATCATTTACTGGAAGCCATGAAAAATACTTTCAACTACCGGGTAAAAGAAATTCCGGAACATGTGCTGCAGCAAAGCACTATTAGCAGTACCAAAATACGGGAGGCACTACTGGCCGGCCGTATCGGCGAGGCAAATACATTTTTGGGTTACACTTATTTTTTTGAAGGGCTGGTAACAGAAGGAAACAAACTGGGCCGTACCATTGGCTACCCTACTGCTAATCTGCACATATCCGACTCAGAAAAATTAATTCCGGGAAATGGGGTGTATGCGGTTGATGTGCTGATTCATTATCCTGAACACAACGGACAGCAATATACCGGCATGATGAATATTGGCATCCGGCCAACCATCAACGGAACGAAACAAACGATTGAAGTAAATATTTTTGATTTTGATACCGATATTTATGGCAGCACCTTACAGGTTTTTGTAAAAGAAAAACTGCGGGAAGAAAAGAAATTTAATGGTCTGGAGGAACTGAAAGAGCAACTATCGAAAGATAAAGCCTCCTCTCTCGGTCTCTCCTCCAACGGAGGAAAGATGCCCCTGTAAACCTTTGCTGATAAATAGCAGTCAATTAATTCGCAATAATTGAACGTTGCTAATTATTTGGCAGATTAAGTATCAGGAAAACGATTTTGCGTAATATAAATACTATTACACAGAGGCATCTCTCCTCCGTTGGAGGAGAGACCGAGAGAGGAGGCTTTAACCCATCATCTTAACAATCATTTCTTTTAATAAGCTAGTATCATCTGTTCCGGTATCGTTTACACCAATGCTCCGCAGGTTATAATCATGCAGCAGTAATAAAGCATTTTCAATTCCTTTTTGCCGGAAGTTGCCGGCAACCTGACGGTAATCACGCAGGGCATATGGGCTAATACCCAATGTTTGGGCTGCTTCAGCATCGTTACCTTCCGATACGCCAAATAACATATATGCTTTTGCAAAAAAGCCGTGTAGTACCGGCAGTACCATGTGGATAGAGGCAGCCTTTGGGTTGGATCCAAAGTATTGTATGATCCGCAATGCCTTTGAAAGATTGCGTTGCATAATCGCATTTTGTAATTCAAATATATTATACTCTTTACTAATGCCTACATATTGTTCAATATCATCCTCCGTAATGCTTTTCCGATCCTTGCTTATATTAAGTAATACTTTACTTAATTCATTATACAACCGGTTAAGATCATTACCAATGTGATCAATTAATAGCTGGGAAGCCTTTGGTGAAATAGCTACTCCTTTTTCATGCAACACCATATTTACCCAGGTAGATAATTCATTTTCCTTCATTTTTTTGAAGGTGAAAAGCTGGTCATTTTTTTTTAATAATTTGGATAACCGGCTGCTTGCGTGCAATGTTTTATCTTTCATACCAGCCACCAGTACGGTGTGAGCAGATGGGTTTTCAACATAGCTTTCCAACTTCTCAAAGCTTAGCATCTGTTGGGCTTCCTTTATTAATACTACCTGCCTTTCGGCAAACATGGGATAGCGGCGGCAGGCATTTACAACCTGTGCCCAATCTGCATCTTTACCGTAAAACACCGTTAAGTTAAATCCTGCCTCCGCTTCTGTAAGAATCTGATTTTCAGCATAATTCATTGCCTCGTCAATATAAAATGGTTCGGTCCCTTCCAGCCAATAAACCGGCTTAAAATCTTTTTTTTTCCAAGCCATTATTAGTTTTTCAAACGACATCCGGCAAAGAAAGTAAAAACAAAACGAAGCATTCTAAACTTTTTAACAACCGGATTTTTAGAATTGGCACATAATTGGGACTTATTAGGAGATTTCTAAAAAATCACTAAACTAAAATCGAATCTATGGCTTACGATCCCAATGAAAATGTAAATGTGCCGCAGAGAAAAGATAATCGAAATATTATTTATGGGGTGCTGATCGCAGCTTTGTTAGGTACCTGGGGTTATTTACTATATGATAAAAGTAAATCTTCGGAAAGAATTAGTCGTTTAGAAGGTTCTTATTCTGCTGTTGATTCATCCAGAAACGAAGTGCAGGAACAATTTAATTCATCGCTTGCACGCCTTGACTCATTGACCGGTACGAACAGATCGCTTACAGATTCTCTACAGAACCGTAATAGTGAAATGAGCGCAAGGAATCAGGAAATAACTAAATTAAAAGCAAACATTAGTTCTATTCTTACTAATAAAAATGCAACCGCTGGCGAATTAGCTTCTGCAAGGAAAATGATTAATCAACTGAATGGAAAAATAGAAGATTACATCGCACAAATAGACGAACTAACAAATCAAAATAAAGAATTAACTGCCCGGAATGAACAAATAACTACAGAAAAGCAGGCAGTTGAAAATGATTTGCAAGCCACGCAAATTGCAAAAAGACAGGCAGACTCTACAATTGATATTGGTACTACACTACATGCCTCCAATATCAATGTAGTTGCATTAAATGAAAAAGGTGGTGGTAAGGAAAAAACGACAACGACTGCTAAACGTGTTGATAAACTTCGTATAAGTTTTAATGTAGATGAAAACCGTATCACTACCAGTGGTGAAAAAGAATTGTACGTATGCGTATACGGCCCGGACGGTCAGCCAATTACTATACCTGCAAACGGTAGCGGTACATTTAACACCAGAAATGAAGGCGAAAAAGCTTTTACAAATAAAGTTACAGTTAATTATGAAAATGGTAAAGCTTCCAACGTAAGTTTTGATTGGCGCCCGGATCAAAAATTTCAGGTAGGTGTATACAAGGTAGAAGTGTATCACAATGGATTTAAAATTGGCGAAGGCCAGAAAGATCTCAAAAAAGGTGGATTGTTCTCTTAGAAAGTGGTAGAAGGATATACAGGATAAAAGCCGTTCTGTTCAGGATATGTCTGTACAGAGCGGCTTTTTTATTAAGAAAAATTTCAGGTGCAGTTTCAGTGTATAATATTGCAGGTTTTATTAACAGCTTGTTATTTGCAGGTATTATATTGTGTCCGTTTTCGGATCGCTTGATATAACCCGTTCCCTCTCTTATCTTTGCGACTCTAAAAATCAACCCTTATTAGTTTTTGTATATGTCCACCCCCCAAAAAATTAACCTTCGTTTTACTGTAGTGGCAGGGCTTATCATTGTAGCTGCCTTAAGCCGGATGATTCCGCATATGCTTAATTTTTCACCGTTGGGAGCTATCGGACTATTTGGTGCAGCCTATTTTAGTAAACGGTGGCAGGCATTGCTAATACCTGTCATTGCCATTTGGATTAGCGATTTGTTTATCAACAATATTATTTATGCCAATACACACCCGGCCTTTACCTGGTTTTATAATGGTTTTTATTGGCAATATGGTACCTATCTGCTAATCACAATAGCAGGATTTTTTATTTTTAAAAAAGTTACGTTGCCACGTATTCTTACAGGTGCATTCGTTTCTACTTTACTTTTTTTCCTGATTACGAATTTTGCCTGCTGGCCGGGTAATCCAATGTATACTCAGAATTTTAGCGGATTAATGAGCTGTTTTGCTGCCGGTATTCCTTTTCTGAAAGGAACGCTACTGGGCGATTTGTTTTATAGCGGTGTACTCTTCGGTACGTTTGCTTTGTTGCAACAAAAACTACCTTCTTTGCAACTACGCCGGAGTGTTGATTTGCAGGGAAGCATGTTTGAATAACCGTTTAAAGATTTACAAGACTTTATACAAAACACAAGGTGCGGACAGCAAGATTTTTATGTAGCCTGAACTTTGGTTATTTTACTACTTTTTAACTACTACCACACCTTATCCGGTTTTAGCTTTCCCTGATTATACAAGATGTCTCTATAATCCGCTGTTGGATATGCCTGTACAGCGGCCGTAAATCCTTTTTCAATTTTGCCGCTATTTCGCAATCTTAATGCACGGGCAGCCCGGTAAGTAAGTCCGGCAAATATTTCTGCAGCAGAAAGTTTTTCATAAGCCCCAAAAATGGCCGCCTGCATTAGCAAATCGCCCTGCGGTGCACTACCCGGGTTCCAGTCACTGGCAATGGCTACGCAACAACCAGCATCTAACAACCTGCGGGCGGGTGCAAAAGCCATTCCTAAACCCAGCGAGGCACCAGGTAATACTGTAGCAACCGTTTCGCTACTAGCTAATGCCGCTATTTCATTGTCGGTACTGGCTTCCAGGTGGTCGGCACTTGCTGCACCACAATGCACAGCCACTAAACTGCTGCCCTTTGTAAACTGATCCGCATGCACGGTAGTTTGAAAACCCAAAGCTTTTGCCTGTTGTAAAAAAAAGGTAGCTTCTTCTCTTCCGAAAGCGGTTTCCTCAATAAAAATATCTACCCGGTTCGCTAATCTTTCCATCTTTATTATTGGTAATAAGTCGGCTACTATCCATTGCAGGTACTCAACAGTAGTGCCATCAAAATCTTTAGGGGAAATATGTGCAGCCAGGCAGGTGGGAATTAACCGGGCAGTTGTAAATGCCTGTGCCTTTTTTATTACCCGCAACATTTTCAATTCCGACTCTAAATTCAGGCCGTAACCGCTTTTAATCTCAATAGTGGTAACGCCTTCACTTACATGACGGTTGATGCGTTGCAGTAAGGTTTGCAATAATTCGTTTTCGCTGGCATCCCGGGTTGCCTGTACCGTACTCCAGATGCCGCCACCAGCCCTGGCAATTTCCAGATAGCTGCTACCCGTGTTTCGAAGGGCATAATCTATCCTGCGGGTGCCCGCAAAACAAAGATGGGTATGGCTGTCAACAAAACCAGGAAGCAGTACTGCTGGCTTTTCTGTTTCGTGCACAACTGCCTGTGGGTACTGTTTTCTTAATTCGTCAAATTTTCCGACAGCTTCTATTTGGTTTTCATTTATTACCACCCCACCCTCCGCAATTATTTCCAGTTCCGCATCCTGTAAAGGCCCTTTTAACGGCAGGTGCCGCATGGTTACTATTTGATCGAAAGGGCCGGCTAAATACATGGTAGTTGAATCGCTATTCCCGGTAAATAATGAGTGACAAGATTCGTTTATTATATTGAGCCGCCAGCATAGTTTTTCTATGGTTTGGCAACTTTTTTACCAACAGGTTTAGCAGCCGCTTTTTTTGAAGATTTTTGTTTTTTATCAGGTATCGTTGTTTTCTTTTTTTTTGGTACAGTTGCTTTTTGGGTTGATAGTTGGTTTGTTTTGTCCCGGCCAGCCGCTGGTGCCGTAATATTATTAGATTTATTTTTTTGTGGTGCAATTTCTTTTTTTGCACCCTGTTTTTTATTTACCGTCCCACCCACTTCTTTATTCGCTGCCGCCCGTTTTTTCTGTATTTCCCGATTCGCATCCGATTTTGCCTTTGCCCTTTTCTTCCGTTCATCATCACCCGCATTTTTAGCAGGTTTTTCCTTTTTCGTTCCGGTTGGTAAAAGGTCTTTATTTTCTTCACCCGGAAGCCATTCATAATCCAGTTGCCGGCGGTTCAGATTGGCACTGATTACTTTTATGCGAACCTGATCGCCCATACGGAAAGTGCGGCCGCTACGCATACCCACTAACTGGTAATCGCTTTCAATCAGTCTGAAATCATCAAACGTGTTTAGGTAACTGATACTTACTAAACCCTCGCATTTATGCTCCACTGTTTCGGCCCAAAATCCAAATGACGATACACCGGCAACCACCGCTTCAAATTCCTCACCCAGGTGATCGCTCATAAACTCAACCTGCTTGTATTTATTGGCAGCCCTTTCGCACTCCATAGCAGCTCGTTCTCTATCACTGCTGTGCTTGCATTTTTGTTCCATCTTCTTATCATTCGGAATGTGGCCCTGCAATACCTGTTGTAAAATGCGGTGCACCATTACATCGGGGTAGCGGCGTATGGGCGACGTAAAGTGGCAGTAATTATCGAATCCCAGACCATAGTGGCCGATGTTATCAGTACTATAAACAGCTTTTGCCATCGTGCGGATGCCCAATTGTTCCAATACGTGCTGCTGCGGTGTACCACGTGCCTGAACCAGCATAGCATTGAAAGAAGCCGCAATAGTATTGGGTTCACTGGTATTAAATTTATAGCCAAACTTACGGGCAAAAGCAGCAAATGGGATTAGCTTTTCCTCATCCGGTGTATCGTGAATACGATAGGGAAAAGGCACTGGTTTGCCATTAACCGTTGCCTTTTGCACCCGCTCGGCAATGTAACGGTTGGCCAGTAACATTAATTCTTCAATCAACTGGTGAGCTTCAAAACTTTCTTTAATTACCACGCCAATCGGTTTACCTTTCTCATCTAACTGAAAGCGGACTTCCTGCGAACTGAAATTAATGGCGCCATGCATAAACCGTTCTTTCCGGAGTTGCTGACTTACGCTATTCACTAATAAAATTTCATCGCTATAGGGACCATCTCCGCCTTTTATTATTTCCTGAACATCTTCATACGTGTAACGATGATCGGAATGAATAATCGTTTTACCTATCCAAAAATCTTTTACTTCAGCCCGCTCGTTCATTTTGAAAAGGATGGAAAAAGTATATTTATCCTCATGTGGCCGCAGGGAGCATAACTCATTAGAAATCCGCTCCGGCAACATCGGATTTACCCTGTCCGGCAGATAGATGCTGGTAGCACGCTGATAAGCCTCATCATCCAATGGTGTATCAGATTCCAGGAAATGACTTACATCGGCAATGTGTACACCTATCTCATAGAAGCCATCCGTTGTTTTTTGCAGGCTGATCGCATCATCAAAATCTTTTGCATCAACCGGGTCTATGGTAAATGTGAGTATTTCCCTACAGTCACGGCGGCTACTTATTTCATCTTCATCTATGGTATCATTCAGGCGTGCAGCCGCTTCGATTGCTTCATCGCTAAAAGCCAATGGGAAACCTTTCTCAGTGATAATTTCTTTCATGGCAATATCATTCACTGCGTCAGCGGGGAGCACCTCCATCAACCTGCCCGTTGGGCGACGGTGCTTTTGTGGCCAATCTATTAAACGTACTACTACTTTCTGGTCTTCATCCACCTGCTGTGATAACGGGGCATCTAATTCAAAATAAGGCAAAGGCCGGTCGCCGGAAGGTACAAATAACAGTCGCCCCTGCTGGCTGCTTAAAGTGCCGATAAACTCCGTTTGCCTGCGGCTGATTACTTTGTCCACACGACCCTCCCGCCGTTTGCTGTTAATTCCGTCCCGTGTTATTTTCACCATTACGGTATCGCCATTAAAAGCTTGGTTAAAATCCTGGGGACGTACCAGCACATCGCCGCTACCATCTGCAATAATTACATAGCCAATACCACTACGTGTGATATCCATTACACCTTTAACGGGCTCGGGTTGGTATCTGTCCTGTTTGTTCTTTTTCATAAAGCGGTTTAGGGTTCTATAAAGGCAGCAGAAAAGCGTTGTTCCTTTAAATTTAATAAAATCATTTTCATAATAAAATAATGGAAATATTATCTATGACCTTTTCAATATTGCATTTCCGGCGGCACACTCCAGGCATCGTTTCACATTACAATAATGCTGTTTAAGATGCAATAAGGCCTGGGAAGCAAACGCATTTTTATTTTCAACATGCAATGCTACAAAAGCATTGGTAATATTGTTCTTTTCCGGGGCAATTTCTTCCAGTAGTAATATGGCGTGGTCGCAGTATTTTGTTTCGGCCTGCTGTTGCCCGTAACAAAACAGCAAGGGGGCTGCCACATTAATAAGTAAGGTATCAATTATTTGTTGTCCTGTTCTTTTTGGCTGATGGTCTGTTGTTTCTTTTAAACCGTAATGGGTGTTCCAATAAGCACCGGCTGTTACAGAAAATAAGGCAGCCAGCTGTTTATAACCGGCCGCTTCTTTTATCTTAGAAAAAAGATGTATGGATTGGTGTAACAGCATGGCCAGTTGCACCAGCCTTACCGTCGGAAAATTTACGGGCCTCATCCGTAAAAAAACCGGTAGCCGGGTTACCGGTTTCAACCCGTATTTTGTTTGTAAAAACGCATATTCCTTTTGCAGCAGCAATTGGTAATATTCTTTAAAATCACCCGTCAAAAAACCAGCCTGCCCTAATAGTAAAGCTTCCAACTGGTGCAACTGTAACTTGTGCCGGCCCAGGAGGCTTATAGGTAATGAAGCAGCTATTTGCTCAAACGATTCGGTATTAACCGGAGCACCAAAATAGCGGCAGGTGAGCTGCCAGCACACCTGTTCCCAATGGTTATTGTATTGCTGTAATAATTGTTGTATGTGCCTGGTTTTTTGCTGCAACCGTTCTATCAGAAGCCGTTGCTGCCAGCTTTGCCAGGTAATGGCCGGCACCGTATGAATATCGGCATGGCAGGGAATGGCATGTTGTTGCTGCATCCAATACCCGTATCGGTCAAGTAGTAACTTAGGTATCCGGTTGTGCAGTTCCAATGTGGGAATAGGGTTATTGTATACATCTGTAATTATCTCATCCTGCTGCCATACCACATGTAGTATCACTTTAGCATAATTATTATCTGAACTGTGCCGGTGCTGGTGCCATACCGATGACTGCAAATGCAATTCAATATCGCCGGCCCAAAGTACTTCACCGATCTTAATACGTGCCTGTTTAAAATCGGGACCCTGGTGGTGATTCATCTCTCCGGGAAAAATAATTTCTAAGTCTTCGCCGGAAACTGTTTGCAGGGCTTGCCGGTTGTAATATTGAAACTGCCAGATAAATTGTAGCAACCGTTCGGACATAGGCGTGAATGATGTTCGTGAATCGTTCCGCCGCGGCGGATGAATAATTGATGCAAATTGATGTTTAAAATTATAATCGTTAGCTGAAAATTCAGGAAGCGTACTACAAAAATTTTATTTGCTATTGACCATTCATGATTGACGACTCACGGTTTTATCCAGATCGCTCAATATATGGGGCCATTGACGATTGATGAAAGATCTTCCAACGCCTGCACCACCCGGCTTACGGGCAGGCCCATCACATTATAAAAATCACCGTTAATGCTTTTAATACCGGTTACGCCAATCCACTCCTGAATGGCGTAGGCGCCGGCTTTATCGTAAGGAACGTACTTATCTATATAAAATTCTATTTGCTGTTGGGTTAGCGGATGAAAATCAACGGTTGTAACATCGGAAAAAGCAATCTCTTTTTCGCCGGCCTGAATAACCACCCCGGTAATTACCCGGTGTGTACGGCCCGCTAACCGGGTCAATATCTGAATTGCATGTTCGCGGTTTTGCGGTTTACCAATAATATCATCATCCAGTACTACAATTGTATCGGCAGCCAGTATCGGATAACCGGCATTGGTAGTCAGCGATCCTTCATTTTGCCGTGATAATTTTTGCTTTACAGCAACCGCTTTTTCCCTTGCAATATGGATGGGCACTTCCTCCACAGCTACCCCTGCCGGAATCATTTCATCAGTGGGATGCGTTATTACTTCAAAAGACACTTCCGCCCATTCCAGCAGCATTTTTCGCCTTGGTGATTGTGAGGCAAGTATGATTTTTTGCATTTTTATTACTACAAAGGAACATAGTTACACATAGGATCACATAGAAAGACAATTTAGAAAGGAAAGTCAGAGAAATACAATTGAAGACAGGTGATTTTAAATTTTGAAAAGCTTGTTTTAACTTATTCGCTCGGATCAATTTCCTTCTATAGCACTATCTGCGTTCAACCTTATGTATTTCTATGTAAACCTATGTATAACTATATTTTAATGTGGTGAAAATTCAACGGAAGTAAAGTAAGAAAAATAACATGGATAAAATTCCGGTAAGCATGATGGTTTTAATCCAACTGCTGAGCCGGCTATAATCTGTTTTGGCAGTAGCCAGGTACAGCCACCGTAGTACCAGGCAAAGTGGCACCACTACCAGTAGTAACAGGTAAGCCACCGGTATCCACCATCCAAGCTGCGCCACATAAAACTGCATTACCAGCAATATGCTAATGAGCACCACTAACCAAACAGCACTGAACGTTTTCGATACGGGTATGCCCCATATAATGGGCATGGTGCGGCAGCCGCCACGCCTGTCACCTTCCATATCTTCAATGTCCTTTACCACTTCACGTACCAAAGAAATAATAAAAGCAAATCCGGCGTACAAAGCTGCCAGCCGCAGCAGTTTACTTAACGCCTGTGTTTGCAATGGTGTAAGTGCCGGCAACCGCCACCAGCTAATTACCTCCGATAAATAAACTACCCAAACCGTCCAGGCAGTCAGTACCGAAATAAGGATATTACCTACCAGTATTTTACGTTTGTAAGTAGTAGAATATACCCATAGTGCAATAACGCAAAAGAAATTAGAAATACCAATAATAAGAAACCGGTCTCCAATGGAAAAACTGATGACAAGGCTAATCATTACGCCAACCATGCTTAGCAGCAAATGCCAGAAGATGGCCCACCGGCGGCGTATATATCGGTCTAATAATACTTTTCCCGGCTTGTTAACCCGGTCAATGTGAACGTCAAAATAATCATTGATGATATAACCGGCAGCAGCGATAAGTACCGAAGCCAAACAAAGCAACATAAAACTAACAAAAGAAAGCTTTGGCAGCAGGCCTGCCTGGTGCAATACCGGCCGCACGACTGCGTAATTGAACATAACCTGCGTAATAACAATGAAAACGAGGTTAGGCCAGCGGATAAGGCGGGAAAAAGCAGCGGTAAGGTATAGGGGTCTAAGGGTCAAGATTTATGATTCAGGGTGCAAGGGTGAAGAATTCAAGGAATAGGGATTCAAGATGCAAGGAACAAGGGTCAGGAATTAAAAATTTAATCAGTCATTATTTTTTACTGTTCCTTGTTTCTTGCTCCTTATTTCTTGAACTTTATTTATTTACTTTTCAATTCCCTTAAATGATGCCATTTATTATTCAGTTTCAAGGTTTTTTCTATTACATCTCTTGCACAACCTGCACCACCGCCTAAAGGTGAGATGTACCGGCAAACGTTTTTTATTTCCGGTGCAGCGTCAGCCGGGCAGCAAGCCAACAGGCCACGCTGCTCCATTACTTCCAGGTCCGGTATATCGTCACCCATAAACAATAGCTGGTTCCATTCCACACTGTTTGCAGCAGTATATGTTGCCAGTACCTGCTTTTTATCCGTTACGCCCATATACACTTCTGATACGCCCAGGCGTAGTAATCTTTCCTTAACCAGTTCTGAAAAGCCGCCTGAAATAACGACTACTTTGAACCCCTGTTTCACGGCCAGCTGTAAAGCATAGCCATCTTTTATACTCATGCGGCGTACCATTTCGCCACCCGGAAATAAAAAAAGATTGCCATCAGTAAGTACGCCATCTACATCAAACACAAAAGTAGTAATGGGTTTGAAAAAGGAAAGGAGATTCATTTGGTGAATTTCACACTTATGTAGTTTATTTCTGCCCGTCCCGCCACTCATACACCCAGGTGCTTTGAATCATTTCCAGATGGCCTTCAGTGCTTTGCTCCCGGGTGCCGGCAAAGTTGGGTATTTTCAGTACCCACTCCAGCAAATCGGTAAAGCGCAGGCGGTAAATTTTACTTTCCGTAAAATCGTTGCCAAAGCGTTCATATAACTTTTGGGCAATGTCTTCGTAATCATTCCAATGTATAGGCGGCTCGAATTGCATAATTCTTCAATGTGGAAATTACTAAATGGCTCAATTACTCAATGTTAAAACCGTTTTTTATATAAGCAGCAAAATTATTGGAAGCTTACTAATGATGTATTGAGCTAATTTCTATTAGGTAATTATTTGTTTATTTAAAAAATTGGTTATTAGCCATTCAAGATAAGGTTATTACATTTTAAAACTAATATCCGAATGTAAGAATTGAGCCATTGTGCCATTTTCACATTGAGCAATTTATGGTTACTCTCCCAAAAACTGGCTTTGATCGGGTACGAGTACTTCCATATTGCCGGAGCCTGGCTGCAGCACACACTGGCAACCCAACCGGCTGTTAATGCGTGGGCTTACCGCCCGGTCAATAAAATCTTCTTCCTTATCGCTTAATTCAGGCAATAGTTCATCTCCTTTCTGAATATAGACATGACAAGTGCTACAGGCACAAACGCCGCCGCAATTATGATGCAGGTTGATCTTGTTGGTAAGGGCTACTTCCAGCAAACTATCATCGGTATTGGCATTTTCAATGGTAATTGGTTCCAAGCCTTTTTGCTCAAACCGGAACAGGATAGTGTACATATGTTTAGCAGAAACTTGTCGCAAAAATAGGGTTAAGCCATCTACCGCTACACCAAAGGTTTATTGTCTGGCTTATATTGCCGGATACTTTCTGTAAACACCTCGTATAACTTCTTTAACTGTGGATAGGCCTGCAACAATTCCATATGTTTTGCGATTGTAGATAGATCATTACGGGCAGCCGGCCCGGTTTGCATTTGAGCAGGATCGTAATGCTGCAGGCGATCCGCCGTTTCAGCAATAAGCGGTTGTAGTAAGCCAAAATCAACGTTTTCCTTTTGGCAATAACCGGAAGCCAATGTATACAGATGATTGGTGAAATTGGAAACGATCACTGCCGCAGTATGAAGCCGCAACCGTTGTATATCATCTGATTGCTGTATTACGGGGCTAATGGTACGGGCAAAATTGGTGAGGATTTGGCATGTTTCAACCGTATTGCCATCTATCAGCAGCGGAATACACCCGTAATCTGATTTTTCTTTCCGCAGGCTTTGTACAGGATATAAAACTCCATAATTGGAGGACGTATTTGCCAACACCTTTATAGAAACAGAACCTGCCGTGTGAACAACTACGCCATTTACTTTAGGAAAAGTCATCGCCGTCCCAGGAATGGCTTCATCGCTAACGGCAATGATATACAGGTCTGCCCGTATATCAAGTTCTGAGGTATGGTAAATGACATTTGCCTGAAGTATGTTTGCTAACGCTGACGCTTGCTGTTTTTGATGATGAGCGACTACCTGTACGATGGTGTGGCCTGCATTCATTATTTTTCGTCCAAGTACAGTGGCTACATTACCCGACCCTGCAATAACGATCCTCATATAATGAGTTAAATAAAAGCAGCAAAATTGGGCAAAGAAAGCATTTAGTTAGGATTAGTAATCCATTTGCTTACTTTTAACAGCAACTCATTCATTCTAAATGGTTTTTCCATTGAATCATCAGCTCCTGCTTGTTTGGCCAAAATTGTAATTCCAGGGGAAGAGGATACCATTATAACAGGGATCGTAGAAGTTTTTGCTTCATTTTTTAGGAACCTGCATACGTCCAGGCCATCAATTCCAATTAAGTACCTATCGAGAATAATAATGTCCGGATTCAAAAAATCATCCTCGTAAATACAACCCGCATCAGCGGAAACGGCAACTTCGTAACCAGCTTTTTCAAAAATAAACTTATAGATGTCCTGTAAGCCCGGATCATCCTCTGTGACGAGAATCTTTTTTTTCATAAATATTGTAAAAGCCCCCTTACAAAACAGTAGCCAAAAATGGCCTGGAACCAAACAAACACCATCTTCACCAATATTATTTCAAATATTTAACGGTAAACTAAATTTAAACACAGTTCCAAGATTTTTTTTGTTTTCCACATGCATTGTACCCTTATGAATTTTTATAATTTCTGCGGAAATATATACCCCCAACCCCGTTCTGGGGAAAGTGCTGTTTAACCGTGTAAAGGTCCGGTTTGCAAAGTCAAATAACTTGGACAGTTCCGCATCAGTCATACCAATACCAAAGTCCTCCACGGTCACTGTTACATTTTCACTATTATTTTCTGTGTGAACAATCACCGCATCAGCGTCGGGTGAGTATTTGACAGCATTTGAAATAAGGTTACGTATTACTTGCCTTATTCTTTCTTTATCTGCCATCAGCATTTGTAGTGGCAATAATTTTAGTACAATTTGGTGCTGCAACAAAGTAGGTTGCATTTCCTCTGCCAGCTCTTTTATAAGGTCATTCATGTCGAACGTTTCCGGATATAGCTGCAGGTGTCCTTCGGTAATCCGCGTTACATCCAGCAGTTCGTTGATCAGGTAAACAAGGCGGTCTGCCTGTTTGTCAATCTTTCCGAGCATTTCTACCGGCACTTTGTTTTGTTCCTCCAGAAAATGCGTTTGTAAAATTTGTGCATACGCTTTTATCGTAGTCAAAGGCGTTTTTAGTTGATGACTGGCTATGACGATACACTCTTCTTTTTGACGTTCCAGCTTTTTGCGTTCGGTTATGTCCATTACAATACCCGCTGCCCGTACCGGGATACCAGCAGCATCGTAAAATAGCCGGCCCAGTTTGTACATCCAATGTATGGTACCATCATCCCAACGCACCCGTAATTCTATTTGTAATCCCTCTCCGGATTGCAGCATTTTTTCAAATGCCTGGTTAAACAGATGCTTGTCTTCATCAAGTATATGGAGCATTGCCGTCTCGTGGGTCCATATCGGTTGCCAGTCAGTATACCCATAAATCTGGTCGTGCTTGGTACTGTGGAAAGTAGCCGTCATATTATTGGATATATCCATTTCCCAAATGCCCATATTAGCTGCTTCCAATGCTACCTGCAGGCTTTCTTTGGTTTTTTGCAAATCGACTTCTGCGTCTTTGCGTTTGCTAATGTCCAGCACAACAGACAAAGCATATTGGGGCTTGCCACCTGTGTCTCTGATACAGGATAAACTAACTTTTACCCAAAACCGGGTTCCATCCTTACGTATTAGCCGTTTCTCATATTGAATCGGGATGCCATCCTGTTGAAGCTGCCGGTAGATTTCTTTGGTTTTTTCTAAATCCTCTTTGTCAGTAAAGTCCCAAATGGATTGTTTCATCAACTCCGGCATGGTTGTATTCATCAAATCACAAAGCTTTTGATTTGCAAACAGCACCCTGCCATCAAAGTCGCTCCGGCCAATGCCAACAGCCGTTTGGCTTACAATTGATCGAAAACGTTCCTCCGATTCCTGTAAAGCAATTTCTGCCAGTTTGCGCTTCGTAATGTCCTGCACAGATGCCATTAAACCCTGTATTTCATTACCGCCATTTTTTATAGGTGATATGCTGAGGGATACCGGAATCAAGTGCCCATCCTTGTGAACCCATGTCGTTTCATGTTGCCGTAAGGTTTCGCCATTTAATACTTGTTCAACCTGTTTCAAATGCGAAATTCTAACATCCGATGGCCATAGCTTTGTAACACTCCTTCCAATCATTTCCTTTGCCGTATACCCGAATATTTCCTCGCTTCCTTTGTTCCAACTAATGACAACGCGGGTGGTGCTAAAGCTAAAAATGCCTTCGCCGGAGGCATCGACCACGGCGGAGAGCCATTCTTTTGCTTGCTGTGCCTGACGCTGTTCTGTAATGTCCTGTATCCTGAGTAATATCCGGTCGCCTTTTTTATTGTCCACTCGTAGTGGCATGGCATTAAATAGTAATACCCGGTTCGTAAATATGCCACTCAATTCAAAAATAGTAAACCCTTTTTTTGTTCTGTACACCTCACTTAGGTTGGCTAACAGTTCCGGCACATTCCAACGGCGGTTATCTATTTCGTACAGAAAATAGTCTTCCACATATTCCGGAGCCAGCTTAAAAACCTGATAGAAGGCCTTATTCACGGTATGAATACGGAGCTTGGCATCTAACAGTATCAACGGTTCCCGTATGGTTTCTACGATAGCTACCGAATAAGCAATGGCTTCTTTCATATCTGCATTTCGAAGCAGGAGTCCTTTATTAATAGCGGTGAGTTCCTCGTTTACACTTTGCAATTCTTCTTTACTACTTTCCAGCTTCTTACTGATGCTTTGGAGTTCGGCTTTCTTGCTTATAATTTCTTTACTGCCAAATTCCAGTTGCACGGGGGTTGCATCAAATTCTCTCATCATGTTTTTTATCTGTAACTTGGCATTCCGGGTCTCATTTTTCAACAACTGAGGTTTGTTTTTATCATCGCCGGGTTCATGCAATATTGCATGATTGTTGGTTGGCGGTTTGGCTACCGCTGTCTTTTCCTGAAATACAATAAGATAGCTGGGCTCCTTTACATTTTC
The DNA here is from genome assembly GCA_965246935.1 of Chitinophagaceae bacterium. Classification (GTDB taxonomy): domain Bacteria; phylum Bacteroidota; class Bacteroidia; order Chitinophagales; family Chitinophagaceae; genus JAZKFT01. The sequence goes on from CBDFGC010000011.1 coordinate 46,358, forward strand.
CTGTACAGGCAACACCTCGATATCTATTTCTGTGTATTGCCCGTTAAGCATGAATGAAAATCCTTTCGTACATATTGATCTGTTTTCTTTTTTAACCTGGGCTATCAGGCTTTGCAGTTCGTATACCAGTGCATTCTGTAACAGTTTCGGTAAATACTGAGAAGCTTTACCAGATGACGGCTGCAAGTATTTTTCAACCAGCCCATAAACGCGGACAACATTAAAATTACTGTCGATAACAACGCTTGCAGGAACAAAAGTGGAGAGTAATAATTTTTCGGTTTGCCTGTCAATATCAAATATTTCTGGGTATGTATTAACTCTTTCTTTTGATAAAGGCAGGGGTTGCGGTTTCGGTGAAAGAACGGTCTTTTTTAAAAAATCAATTTCTCTCCGATGGAGTTTGTAGGGCTTCTTCACATAAATTTTCACGTTATTGATTAGAAGGGCAAACAAATCGACGGCGGCATGGCCAATGCTTTCCGATTTACCCAATACTAAATACCCGGACGGCTTCAGGCTATAATGAAAAGATTGTAACATCTTTTTCTGCGATTCTGATTCCATATCAATAAGCCCGTTCTGGCAACTGATAATATCCATATTGGAAAACGGCGAATCTTTCTGCAGGTTATGCGTCCCAAAAATGCACATATCCCTTATATCTTTAATAATCTGATACCCGTCATGCACTTTTTTAAAGAAACGTTTCAGCCACTCAGGCGGTACATTTTGAAGCGAAGCGTGTGAATAATAACCGGCTCTTGCTTTTTCAATAGCTTTTTCATCTATGTCGGTACCAAAAAGCTGCACACTTATACTGATGCCGGACTCAGTCAAATATTTATAAAGACATATCATCACAGAAGTTGCTTCCTCCCCGGTGCCGCAAGCCGGACACCATATCCTGATTACATCACCGGCTATCCTGTTTTTCAGCAGAGCAGGGAAAATAGTTTCTGATAAGACCTGATAAACTTCTGGTTCTTTGAGAAACAGAGATGCATTGATAAGCAGGTCGCTATACAGCAGGTCAAGTTCTATAGGGTCATGCTGGATCAATCCGGCATATTCATCCGTCGACGACTGACCTTTCAACCTCATCCGGCGCCATATGCGTCGCCGGATGGCCATTTGCTTGTTGAAAGAAAAGTCTACGAACTTTTTACTATTCAGGATATGATGAATTAGTTTCAACCCGGCATCATTGGCGGATTTTTGTTCCTTCAGAGTGTTTGTAGAAGAATCCCTTTTAACTATTTCAACTATTTTTTTCGCAATCTCCTCAGGGGAAAGTATGAAATCGGCAAAGCCGTTTACCAACGCATTACGGAGCATTTCCTGAAAATGAGCTACATTCTCCTGTGCAAACGTAATACCCCCCTCGGCTTTTATATGCCTGATACCTTCTGTTCCATCTGTTCCTATGCCGGTTAGTAACACACCTATGGCTAAATCCTGACAGGTACCAGCCAGCGATACCATAAAAAAATCCAATCCATAATAGCTGTCGTCACTTTTAATATCAGCTGATATCTTTAGCTTTTTATCGATAATGCTTATAAAGGTATACGGAGGTATTACATATAAATGATCCGGTAGAATTTGCACGCCATCCTCCCCTTTATGTACTTGCATGTTTGTCACGCTTTCCAGCATTACAGGCTGTATGCTTTCGTGGATGGGGCCTGAGTGCTGTATGACTATCCATGACAGACCTAGGCCGGGCGGTAAATGTGCCAGTAACTCCGACAAAGCTTCGAACGCTCCGGCTGAAGCGCCAATTGCCACAACAGGAAAGGGATTTGTTGCCTGTTGTATGGTAGTATTGGAAACCTTGCTATTTTGATACATTTAATTTTACTTACTAATTCGTTTTCATGGGTAACAAAATACGTTACTTCATAGAATAAGGATTCAGCAGTTGATCGCAATATGAAGGGTAAAGAAAGTATTCCTAAACTTTGCCTTATTTTGCGCCCGTTCGCAACTGTTGCCATTCATCACTTGTTTAAATATTTAGGGTATCAGCAAATTAAACTTTTAAAGATCAGATCGAAAGAAACTGTTGTGTAAATGGTAACTGGTTAAAGATCAGATGAAATGAATGGTTTTATAAGCGGCAACTGTTTGTTATAACATCAATGGCAGCAACGTTACAAAATAATATCTCGGGACTTGCTTATTTACTCAATGAAAACAGGATGTAAACGCTGTACCAAAACCATGACCAGAAATTATTTATTACAGACAACCTTCATACTCCTTACTGTGTACGTATTTATTAACTATAGCTATTACCGTCAGTTTACGCACCTTCACCGCTTTATACACTAAGCTAATAGCATATAACCCCCCTATGGCAAAGAATTTATTGATAGTAGAAAGCCCGGCAAAAGCAAAGACGATAGAAAAAATTTTAGGAAGCGAGTTTGAAGTACGGAGTTGTTACGGACACATACGAGATCTGGAAAAAAACGATATGGGCGTAGATATAGCTCACAATTTTAAACCCCGTTATATTATCCCGGACGATAAAAGCAAGGTAGTAAACGAATTACGTAGCTATGCTAAAAAAAGCAAGGAAGTGTGGCTGGCAAGCGACGAAGACCGGGAAGGCGAAAGCATTAGCTGGCATTTGGCCGAAGTGCTGGGCCTTGATCCTGCCACAACCAAAAGGATTGTATTTCATGAAATAACCAAACCGGCCATTCAGAAAGCCGTTGCCAATCCCCGGTTAATAGATATGAACCTAGTGAATGCCCAGCAGGCACGCAGGGTAGTCGACCGCATTGTAGGTTTTGAATTAAGTCCCGTATTGTGGCGTAAAATAGGCAGGCAGGGCGGATTGAGTGCAGGCAGGGTACAAAGTGTAGCTGTCCGCTTAATTGTAGAAAAAGAACGGGAAATAAATAACCACAACACGGTGAGCAGCTTTGCGGTACGGGCCATTTTTAAAGCTAAAGACCATGCGGGCCGGGAAGTAAATTTCGGGGCAGATGGACTGCGTTATAAAACGCAGGAATCAGCCGAGCAATTTCTGCAAAGTTGTATTAGTGCAACGTATAAAGTAACCGATATACAGGTAAAGCCCGGTAAAAAATCACCGGCGGCGCCTTTTACCACTTCTACCCTGCAGCAGGAAGCCAGCCGCAAATTGGGGTACGGTGTAAGCCGTACCATGCTGCTTGCCCAAAAGCTGTACGAAAACGGCCATATCACGTATATGCGTACGGACAGCGTGAATCTAAGCGATACTGCTATGGACGATATTGCAGCGGCTATCAAAGCCAATTATGGTAATAAGTACCTGCAACACCGCAAATATCGCACAAAGAACGAAAGCGCTCAGGAAGCTCACGAAGCCATTAGGCCTACTTATATGAGTAATGCTACGGTAAATGAGGCTGATGCCAGCCGCCTGTACGAACTAATCTGGAAGCGAACCATTGCCTGCCAGATGGCAGATGCCGAACTGGAAAAAACAACGGCAAAAATCGGCATTAGCACTAACGCAGAGGAACTGACTGCCAGCGGCGAAGTCATCAAATTCGATGGTTTTTTGAAAGTATATGCTGAAAGCACAGATGAAGAATTAGATGGTGTAGCAGAAGGAGAGGAAAACCGTTTGCCCAATATTAAAGTTGGACAGGCACTGGATTTTGTGGAAATGACGGCTTCAGAAAAATTTACCCGGCCAAGTGCCCGCTACACAGAAGCAAGCCTGGTGAAGAAAATGGAAGAGTTGGGGATTGGCCGGCCAAGCACCTACGCCCCTACCATCGCTACTATTTTAAAAAGAAATTATGTAGAGAAACTGGATCGGGAAGGCCAGCAGCGCACCGTACGAAGTTTAAAACTCAAAGCTGATAAGATAACGAAATCGACCAGTCAGGAAACTTTTGGCGCCGAAAAGAGCAAGCTATTCCCCAGTGATTTAGGTAATGTGGTAACCGATTTTTTATACAAGCATTTTGACAATGTAATGGACTATGGCTTTACAGCCAGCATTGAAGAAGAATTTGATAAAATAGCCGAGGGAAAAAAGGTATGGAGCAAAATGGTTGGGGAATTTTATGATCCGTTTCATAAGGATGTGAACAATACGCTGGAAACGGCGGAAAGGGCTACCGGGGAGCGGCAACTGGGTGAACACCCGGAACAAAAAAAGCCGGTAATAGCCCGTATGGGCCGTTTTGGACCGATGGTGCAGATTGGTAATGCAGAAGAAGATGAAAAACCACAGTTTGCCAGCCTGAAAGCCGGGCAAAGTATTGAAACCATTACCCTGCAGGAAGCATTGGATCTGTTTAAACTACCGTTTAGTCTGGGCGAACAGGATGGCAAAGAAATCTCGGTAGGAATTGGCCGCTTTGGCCCCTACGTAAAGTTTGGCGAAGACTATGTTAGCCTGCCTAAAGGCGAAGACCCGCATAGTGTGGACATGGAAAGAGCTTTGCAGATTATTGCCGGCAAGCAACAGGCTGATGCACCTATCGCAACTTATCAGGATTTACCGGTTACCAAAGGTAAAGGCCGCTTCGGGCCGTTTATTAAATGGAATGACTTGTTTATAAACGTGCCACGGGCATACAATTTTGACAACCTGAACCAGAAAGATATTGAGGAACTGATTGAGAAAAAAGTAGAAAAAGAAGGCAACCGTTACATACAGCAATGGCCTGCCGAAAAAATTTCAATTGAGAATGGACGCTGGGGCCCGTACCTACGCTTTGGAAAAAAAATGCTGAAATTAGGACAGCCGGGCAAGAGCAAATACACACAGGAAGAGGCTACACAGCTACCACTGGATGAGGTAAAAAAAATAATTGAATTGCAGGTGCCGGGTGCTTTTGAGAAAAAGCAAAAGGCAGCGGCGGCTAAAAAAGCTGTAAGCAAAACCGCAGCTTTTAAACCGGCGGCAAAAAAAGCAGTTGCAAAAAAATAACAGAAAGCAGGTGATTATACCAAATCAAATTAAGTTGTAGACTTTGCTTTAGTTGTTTATACCTGCATTTGCCTGTTGCCCATTGCTTGTTTTGATTTGGTATTATACATTATTTATTTTCCTAAACCTTCCGTCATTTCCATTTGAAAAGATTATCTGGAAAATCTATTAATTTTTTTGATCGGCAGGTTCTGATTGCTTCCGCAGGTTTTCTGCTACCATTGTATCCGGCATCAGGTTGGCCATTGCTACCTGTACTTTATTTTTAAAACCCGATACTACTTTGTCTTTCCCTTTCATCAGGGCTTCGTATCCATCTCTGGCCACATCGGCAGGGTCTGCTGCATTGTTTTTGTCCTGTAGCATCTTCATATTTTCGTTACCGGCTTTGCGGAAGAAATCCGTATTGGTTAAGCCAGGTTGTAATGCGGTAACGGTAACATTCGTATCTTTTAGCTCATTGATAATGGCTTCGGTAAATTGCAAAATATAAGCCTTAGTGCCGCTATACACGGCTTGCAACGGCGCCGGCAGTTCTGAAACTACGGAAGCCAATTGCAAAATTTTACCTTCATTACGGGCCACCATTTCTTTGATGAACAGGTAAGTAAGTGTAGTAAGAGCTATGGCATTGGAATGAATAATTTTAAGCTGTGCGTTAAGATCCACTTCCCAAAATTTGCCATAGGTACCCTGCCCGGCATTGTTTACCAATACATTAATGGTAATTCCTTTTTCTTTTACCTCTTTGTACAGTTCTTCCGCGGCACCATCCACGGCCAAGTCTTTTGAAATGGCAATGGCTTCAATACCATACTGCGCTGAAAACTGAGCGGTGGTTTCTTCCAGTTTTTCACTGGGACGTGCCACACATACCAGGCTGTAACCATCCTTCGCAAACAGCTTTGCCAGTTCGTGACCAATGCCGGTAGTAGTACCGGTAATGAGTGCGTATTTCTTTTGGGTGTTTTCCATTGTTGTTTTTGTTTGACAACCGGTCGGCTAAAAACTGTGCTACAGAAAGGGATTTAGCTCCATCAAAAATTTAAATAAAATCCAGTGTTCAGGAATGAATCGGAAATGATAAAGCATACAAGTACAACTTAAAATTCTATTACACGTTATACTAATGTATAGACAACCGGTATTTTCTGAAAGCTGCTGCATTCCTTACACCTTTACAGTCGCTTTCCCGGGTGCATCCATCTTCTTGCCATTCACTTTCACTTTCTTAAACTGTAATCCCTGCACATTCCCTATTTTAAAATCAGTGCTTTTTAATTGCAGGTCTACCTTTTTCACTACGATATTTTTAATGGTTGTTTCCGCATGCCCGGTAATTTCTCCGAAAGAACCGGCGGTACCGTGTATATTGAATATCCGAATGTTTTGCACCAGGGCTTTTGGCGGAGCCTGTCCTTTCAAATCAAAATACTGGGTCCAGGGCGACACTTTAAAAATGGCACCGCTCCCTTCCATCGTAATATCTTCAATACTAATGTTTTCGTATTGCTGCGGCGTGTCGGGGCGAAGTTTCAATCGTAACACGGTAGGTCCACGGGTAATGCAGCGTTTAATGTCCACATCCCGTACAAGCGTAGCTTCACTACCGCAGGTTACAATTCCGCCACCTTCTTCAAATACACAGTCATAGATGTGAATCCGCTCTACCGGTGGACTGTCCGCATCCTGCATAGCAAACGGCCCCTTAGATCCTTTTAGGGCAATATCATCGTCGCCTACGGAAAAGAAACAATTGCTAACGGTAATGTCCTGCGAGCTGTCGATGTCGATACCGTCTGAACTGGGTGCATGGTTGTCTGGTACGGCTCCCGATGGCGCCTGAAAACGGCAATGGTCTACTGTTACATTTTGGCAGCGGTAAATGTGCAGGTTCCAGAAACCGGAGTTTAAAAAAGTAATGCCATGGATAGTAACGTCTTTTGAATCCCGGATAAATGTAAGCCGGGGGCGTTCTACGCTCAGGTTAGTAGTTTTGTTATCTGCTTTACGCCTGCTGTAAAACTCCTTCCAAAAAGGTTCGCCATTTCCGTCGAGTGTACCGGAGCCGGTAATACGGAGATGATCCACACCATCTGCGTTCAGCAAGGCAGCCCGCCATGGTTCAAAGTGACCTTCAATCCGGGTATTGATTTTTGGGTAATCGTTGATGTCTTGTGAGCCTCTTAATACAGCGCCTTCCTGCAATTCAATATTTACACCCGGCTTCAAAAATAATGAACCACTCAAAAAGATACCTTTCGGTATTACAACGGTTCCGCCACCATTTTGGGCACATGCATCAATCACGGCCTGTATGGCTTTACTATTCAATGTTTTACCATCGCCAATAGCGCCCCCTTCTACAATATTATACTGCTTGTCAGCAGTATCAGCAGTTTCTATTGCTAAAAGATTAAATTGCCATGGTGTTTTTGCAACAATGGTTTTCACTGCTCCTACACTAAGAATAAATAGCAGCATGAATTGTTTGAATGGGATTTGCAACATTATTGTTGATTTAAGAGCTTTTGATTTCTAAAACGTAAGGATTAAATGGTGGCAATAATCAAATAAAAGTTTAAATGTAAGTTCATAAAGGAACTAAATTTCGTACTATAAATAATTATATCGATAAATTGGAAGTATCGTCTTTGCATGCCCTTAATTTGAACCCGTCTAACAGAAAATAAATGGAAAGCCAATTGTACCCGAAGCTTAATACATTGTAAACAAAATAACTTTAGAAATTGCACAGGTTTGTGTCCTCACAAACCGGAATCAGGAAGTTAAAAATATTTAGTTTACAGTGTACTTATTAAAAACACAATGAAAAAGATTGCCTGCCTTTTAATGATAATTTTTATGATAGAAAATAATATGGGCTCCATTGCCCAACCCACAGCGAAATCAATAGCAACTACGTATCAAAATCCCTTGCCGGTCCAATTGGGAGATCCTTATGTATTGTATGTAAAAGGCGATAAGTACTATATGTATGGAACCGGTGGTGTGAAGCATGGTTTTGCTGCTTATTCATCTGCCGACCTGGTGCATTGGAAAAGTGAAGGGCAGGTGTGGTGGGCCAATACTACAAATGGCTGGACCGATAGCACAGCGGCATGGGACGGCGCCTACTGGGCGCCGGAAGTGTACGAAGTAAAGGGAAAGTTTTACTTGTTTTACAGTGCCCAATGGAAAGTGAATCCAACCAAGGACGTTGAAAACTTTCGCATTGGTGTTGCGGTTGCCGACAAACCAACCGGACCATTTATTGACGTAACAAATAAGCCCGTTTTTGATCCCGGGTATCCGATCATTGATGCAAACGTGTTCTTTGATTCAAACGGAAAATTATATCTGTATTACTCCCGGTGTGCATATAAACACCCGGTGGAAAGTGAGGTAGCGACGTGGGCAAAAAGCAAAGGCTGGTTTACCGAAATTGAAGAAAGTTGGGTATATGGCGTGGAACTAAAACCGGACTTTAGTGGAGTAATTGGTGAGCCGGTATTGGCATTACGCCCACCGGTAAGCATGAAGGACAAGCAGGCGGATTGGGAAAGCCGTTCAGTAACAACCAAAGAAGTAAACCGCCGGTGGACGGAAGGTTCAACGACATTCAGAAAAGGAAATACTTATTACATCATGTATTCTGCCAATTATTTTGGTGGTAAAAATTATGCGGTGGGTTATGCCACCTCCAAAAACCCGTTAGGTCCATTTCAAAAATCTGCCGATAACCCGGTGCTTAGTAAAAATATTGATAAAGGCGGAATCGTTACCGGCACCGGGCACAACAGCATTACGTACTCACCCGACGGTAAGGAAATGTTTTGCGTATACCACGGCAGAACAACTGCAACCGGCGATGACCGGGTTGTATTTATTGACCGGATGAAAATCGAAAAAGATGGGCGGCTTGTGGTGGAAGGCCCAACTACAACGCCACAGCCCTTACCATCAGGCATACCAAAGCAATGATAAGAATTTTTGCTCCTGTTATTTGCTGAGCCGTTCCGGTTTGTAAACAGATGCTTTGACAGGCATAATACCAAATACAAACAAGCTATGGGCAAATAACAACAAGCAAATGAATGCCAATCAGTCAAGTGTTTTCCGCAGCCTGCCTTAATGCAGTATTATTACGATTAAATGAATGTTGGCTTGTAAAAATTACCAAAGATTTTACTGGTTTTCTGTCAGCTAAATGGTCATTGCATTTACGTTTTTACTATCTGTTTTAAAAAATTGAATATGTGATAGATGACATTGGAAATTTCTGTTTCCATTTTCTATCCGGTTAATCTGGTAAAGAACAATAGCCGGCAAGGCCGGCTATTGTTCTCTTTCAAATTCAACATGTAAATTTCAACTCCCTAATTCCATCCGCCGCCTAAGGCCTGGTAAATACTGACCATGGCATTCAATTGATCCTTCTTGGTTTCAATCAATTCCAGTTTTGATTCCAGTGCATCCCGTTGGGTCAGCAGCACTTCCAGGTAATCGGCCCGTGCAGATCTGAAAAGGTCATTTGAAATATCAATTGATTGTGTAAGCGCCTGCACCTGCCTGGATTTAAAATCATATTTTTTTTCCAGGTTACTAATGTTTGATAGCTGATTGGCAACTTCAAAGTAGGCATTCAGAATCGTTCGTTCATAGCTGTAAACGGACTGTATTTGCTTTGCATTCGCAGTGGAGTAAGCAGCTTTAATCGCATTTTTGTTAATAAAAGGCGCCACCAAATCACCCCCCAGGGAAAACAATACGGATGTTGGTGTTCTTAACAAATAGATAGGGTTGAATGATTCGTAACCAACCCCGGCAGAAATACCAACAGAAGGATAAAACTGGGCTCGGGCTACCTGAATATCCAGCCTGGCTGCTGCTAATTCTAGTTCAGCCTGCCTGATATCCGGCCGGTTGGCCAGCAGTTGGGATGGAATACCAGCCTGCACAGCGGCAGGTATCACATTATTAAAGCTTTGATCATCCCTTTTAATGGGCTGCGGATACCTGGCCAACAGGAAGTTGATCCTGTTTTCAGCTTCCGTGATCTTTTGCTGAATGTCGTACTGCAAACTCCTGGTGTTCAGTACTTCCGCTTCAAATTTACGTACCGCTAATTCGGTTGCACGGGCGGCTTCCTTCTGCACTTTGACAATCTCCAGCGCATTAGTCTGCAGCGTAATATTCTGCCTCACAATTTCCAGTTGGTTGTCTAATGACAATAATTCGTAATAAGAATTAGCTACTTCGGCGACGAGATTGGTAATTACAAAATTTCTACCCTCTACAGTAGACAGATACCTGGTGATGGCTGCTTTTTTAGCATTGTGTAGCTTATGCCAGATATCAATTTCCCAATGTGCATAGGCAGCCCCTACAAAATTAGGCAGCAGTTCCGGCGTTTCTATACCAGGTTTAATGTCGGTTGTGGCATCACCTGCACCCTGGCTGGTGTACCTGCCTACCTTGTCCACGCCTGCTCCGCCATTCAACGTTACATATGGCAATAATTCACCCTGCCGGGCCCTGATTTCGCTTCTTGCAATTTCAATTTCCTGTAACGTAATATTCAGTTCCTGGTTATTCCGTAGAGCTGTATCAATAAGGGCATTTAGATTTGGATCAGTGAAATAATCTTTCCATTTCACTTTTGCAAAATTGGTGGAATCCCGGGAGGCCGCATACATAGCAGGAACTGTCCTGTTCTCTGTTTTCTCTGCTAATTCAGGCACTTTACAAGCCGTATAAGCCAGGCAGATGCAGGCTAACGCTACCTGCTGATAGATTTTGTTTTTAAACATTGTGTTCAATTTCTTCGGTTAAAGGGTTTTCTTCTTCAATTCTGATCAACTGGCGCTTTTCAGCAATTTTACCGAACAAATAATATAAGCCGGGTATAACGATTACCCCGAATATGGTTCCGAAAAGCATACCTCCGGCAGCAGCCGAACCAATGGTTCTGTTGCCAATTTTTCCCGGACCTGTGGCAAACACCAGTGGTATTAAACCGGCAATAAAAGCAAAGGAGGTCATGAGGATTGGGCGAAACCTTACAGCGGCACCATCAATCGCTGCATGCCGTACAGAGTAACCATCTCTATGCCTCTGAACTGCAAATTCAACAATCAGAACGGCATTTTTACCCAATAGCCCAATCAGCATAACCATGGCAACCTGGGCATAAATATTATTTTCCAGATTGAATATTTTAAGAAACAGAAATGCTCCGAAAATACCGGCCGGCAAAGAAAGAATAACCGCCAGCGGAAGAATAAAGCTTTCATACTGTGCTGCCAGTATCAGGTACACAAAGCCCAAACAAATCAGGAAGATAAAAACAGCCTCGTTTCCTCTTGAAACTTCATCTTTTGAAATACCTGCCCAATCAATGGCAAATCCCCTTGGAAGGGTTTTCTGCGCCACGTCATTCACTACATTAATGGCTTCGCCACTGCTATACCCAGCTGCTGATGAACCACTGATTTCCGCGGAATTGGCCAGGTTATGCCTGGTGATTTCTGATAAACCATACACTTTTTCCATTTTCATAAAAGCAGCAAATGGTACCATTTCATCCCGGTTATTCTTCACATATAGCTTCAAAATATCATCCGGCAGTGCCCGGTACTCCGGTGATGCCTGAACCATTACCTTGTACTGGCGGTCGAATTTGATGAAGCTGGTTTCATAGTTACTTCCTATCAACGTTGAAAGGGTGTTCATGGCATTATCAAGCGTCACTCCTTTCTGCTGGGCAATATCATTATCAATTTTGAGCATGTACTGCGGAAAGCTGGCACTGTAGAAAGTAAATACGGATGAAAGTTCCTTTCTTTTACTCAGCTCATTTACAAAATCCCTGCTCACCTCTTCCATCTTTTTATAATCACCGCTACCTGCTTTGTCCAGCAGGCGCAATTCAAAACCGCCTGCTGCTCCATAGCCCGGCACAGCTGGCGGCTGAAAGAACTCGATGGTTGCGCCGGTAATATCCCTTGCTTTTTCCTCTAATTCCTTGATGATGTCCAGTGCTGAACTTTTACGCTCACTCCAGTCTTTCAGGTTAATTAAGCAGGTTCCGGAGTTAGACCCGGTTCCCTCTGTAAGAATTTCATAACCAGCCAAAGAAGAAACAGATTGTACGCCATCGATCTTTTCAGCGATCCGCTGTAAATTTTCGGCTATCTGGTTGGTTCTTTCTAAAGTTGACCCTGGCGGGGTTTGGATAATGGCATACACCATTCCCTGATCTTCGTTCGGGATAAAACCCGATGACACCGATTTATTGAGCAGCCATGTACCGGCGCAAAAGGCAATCAGCATTCCAAAGGTAACCAGGCGCCTGCTAACTACTTTGTTTAATCCCCGCTCGTATGTCTTGGCTGTTCTGTCGAACAGGTTATTAAAACCGCCCACAATTTTATCTACAACCGTTTTCTTTTTGGGTTTACCATGATTGTTCTTTAGCATCATGGCACAAAGCGCCGGTGTAAGCGTAAGTGCCACCACACCGGAAAGTATAATGGCGGTTGCCATGGTAATGGAGAACTGGCGGTAAAAGATTCCCACAGGCCCCGACATAAATGCCACCGGAATGAATACCGAAGCCATTACAAAGGTGATGGCAACAATGGCTCCGCTGATTTCATGCATGGCTTGTTGGGTAGCTTTCAATGGCGATATGTGGCTTTGCTCCATTTTGGCATGTACCGCTTCGATCACCACAATGGCATTATCTACCACTACCCCAATAGCCAGCACAAGGGCAAACAGGGTAATCAGGTTCAGCGAAATGCCAAAGAACTGCATGAACATAAAGGTTCCGATAAGCGATACGGGCACCGCTATAGCCGGTATAATCGTAGATCGCCAATCACCAAGAAACAGGAATACTACTAATCCTACCAGGAAAAAGGCTTCCACCAGGGTGTGAATTACTTTTTCAATGGAGGCATCCAGAAATTTGGAAACGTCATAACTAATTTCATAATTCAGGCCTTTGGGGAAAGTGCTGGCCTGAATCTCTTTCATTTTTTCCTTCACATCTTTAATTACCTGGCTGGCATTACTACCATAGGATTGCTTTAATACAATGGCCGCCGAACCTTTTCCGTTCAGGTTGGAATAGATGTCGTACATGGAACTTCCAAACTCAATATCAGCTACGTCCTTCAGGCGAAGAATTTCGCCATTGGGACTCGACTTCAGGATAATATTTTCATACCCTTCCTTCGTACTGTACCTTCCCGGATATTTCAAAATATACTCAAAAGCCTGCGATCTTTTACCCGAACTTTCTCCGGTTCTGCCCGGCGATGCTTCCAGGCTTTGGGCATCCAGCGCCTGCATCACTTCGTCTGCCGATATTTTAAAAGTGAGCATACGGTCGGGTTTTAACCATATCCTCATGGCATACTCCCGGTTGCCCAAAATGTCGGCAAAACCAACACCATCAACCCTTTTCAGTTCCGACAGGATATTGATGTCGGCAAAATTGAACAGGAATTTTTCATCCATTGTCGGGTCATTGCTGTAAAGGTTGATGTACATCAGCATGTTGGATTCCTCACGGCTGATTTTTACGCCTTCACGCACTACCAGTGGCGGCAGTTTATTAGTTACTGCGGCTACCCGGTTCTGCACATTCAGCGATGCCTGGTTAGGATCGGTTCCCAGATTGAACACCACCTGAATATTGGCCTCACCATCATTACCGGCATCCGATTCCATGTATTTCATTCCGGGTACACCGTTTAAGGCTCTTTCAAGGGGAATCACTACTGATTTTATAAGTAGCTCATTGTTGGCACCCGGATAATCTGCCGTAATGTTCACCTTGGGAGGTGAGATGGAAGGAAATTGTGTTACGGGTAAATGGGTAATAGCTAATACGCCCAAAAAGACAATCATGAGCGATATAACGATAGAAAGGACTGGTCTTTTAATAAATTGACTAAACATGTAATACGTTTTTAAGAGAAGAAAAGTCGACAGTCAGTAGTCGGCAGGAGAACCGTAGAAAAAGTCAGCAAGACCGGAAGTCGGGAAGTCCGGAAGAATGATTGTGATCATTCATGATAAGAAAGTTCAGGAGGTGGAAAATGGAAAGTCTGCAAGACAGAAATCCAGAAGAAAGTCCAAACAGTTTGAATCATTGACGATTCACCATTCACGATCCTTATTCCGATTTCAGTCTTAACTGTGTAATTACTTCCGCTGGTTTCCGGTATTCAAATTCAATTTTATCATCATCTTTTACCTTCTGCACACCTTCCAGCAGTATTTGTTCATTCCCTGTTAGTCCGCTGCCTACCACATACAGATCCGGCATTTCGGCGCTAATGGTAATTTCTTTTGACTTCACCATATTGTTTTTATCAACCACAAAAACATATACCTTATCCTGAACTTCATACGTGGCTTTCTGGGGGATGACCAGTGCATTTTTCAGTGGAACGACCATTTGAATTTTACCGGTTTCCCCGTGCCTTAACAACCTATCGGAATTAGGAAATTTGGCCCTGAAAGCAATATTCCCTGTTTCATTGTTAAACTCACTTTCAATCGTTTCTACCATTCCTTCGTATTTAAAAGGCTCATTGTTTGCCAATAACAGTCCCACTTTTTTCATGCCTTCTGTTTTAGTACTGGATTCATAAGACAGGTACTCCGGTTCTGAAACATTGAAATAGGCGTACATCTGGCTGTTATCTGACAGGGTTGTGAGTAAGGCGCCCTCATCAATTAAGCTTCCTAACTTTAAAGGAAGGCGGTCAACATTGCCATCAAATGGTGCCCTGACCTCAGTAAGTGCCAGATGAACTTTAGCCAGTGCGACTTCAGCCTTTGAAGCGTCAAGTTTGGCATTAGCCATTGCCAGCTCGTTTTTAGAAACGATGTTTTTATCTGCAAGGGTGGCAGTGTTTTGAACCTCTATTTCGGCTTCTTTTGTTTCTGCCTCAGCTTTTTGCAGTTCGGCTTCATAGATTTTGGGCATGATTTTAAACAACAACTGCCCTGCTCTTACAAATTGGCCTTCGTCAACATAAATGTTCTGTAGATATCCTTTCTCCTGCGCCCTGAGTTCGATGTTGCGTATAGAGCGTATTTGAGAAACGTATTCCTTAGTGAAGGACGTGTCCATTTTAAAAGGACTGGTA
Source organism: Chitinophagaceae bacterium (assembly GCA_965246935.1). Classification (GTDB taxonomy): domain Bacteria; phylum Bacteroidota; class Bacteroidia; order Chitinophagales; family Chitinophagaceae; genus JAZKFT01. The sequence continues at coordinate 61,478 of CBDFGC010000011.1, forward strand.
ACGGTAAATTTGCTGGCCGCTTCCTTTTGTTCTTCTTTTTTTGTTGTTGTACAGCTTATATGACATAATAAGGCACACAAGCCCGTGAGCGTAAGAATCCTCTTCATAATGATGATGCTTTCTTAAAGTAATGGGATGCTCCGGATAAGACTTTCTTAAATGGTAGATAAACACACCAATAACCTCCATAGCTAAGTGCTAAGGGGGCAGAGCAATACAAAATATAGGTGAACCGGTTAGGTGATTTTTACTTTCGACTACTAAGATCTTTCAAAATCATATCCTGAATACCCGATATAAAATGTATTTATGAGATGAAACATAGGAAAAGTGCTTACAGAAAGGCAGGCACTCTTTCTGATACTGGTTGAATTTACCAGATATCTGATTGTAAGACGTAAGAAAGTATTTATTAATCTCTATATACTTTCTAAAAGGTATAAAGTCATCATCGTCGTCCATTTCATCCGTAGCGTTTATTGCATCATCTGCTACATCAGATGAAACAGAAGTACGGATTTGAGTTTGACTATTTTTTACACTGCCTAAACCGGCTTGTTCTGATTTTTGGGAAAGTTTTGCCGTAGTGCAGCAAATACGGTTGTGATGTGGATGGGCACAGAGCTGATTGTTTCCACTCAACAGGAGGAAAAACACAGAAAAGAAAAATGCTATTGCCGATCTCATCATCTGGCTCCAAAAATAGTATGAAGTAGGTGATGTTAAGAATTGTTAATTGTTAAGATTCCGCAATCAGGATTGTTTCCTGTGTTTTTTATCTGTTTAAAAGTTTGGGCATGCAGAAAATACGGGACAGCAGCATAGAGGCAATAATGGTTGCAGCGCTAAACTGGATATTCGCAAAAAATAGGCTCTTTGATGAAATAGTCAATTTCATGAAATTGAATTATAGACGGACCTTAGTTTCAAGGACTGATAGTTCTAAAAAGAACCTGGTTAAAATTCCGACTACTTTACCAAAGAGCCCATTAGTTGTCTTCCCTTGACAGTTTAAATGTACAATGCTATACTTTCTTTTCATAATCTATTACTGCCAAATTACTTACAAGCCCTGCTAATAGCCGTACAAACAAATAAAAGTTCAGATATTAGCAGCTCTGAGCAATTAAACAGCTTATTAAAAAAGAATTTTTTGCATTATTTGCAAATCACAGGTAAGTTAAATTGCTTTTCAGTAATTTTGTAGAACTTTTTTTAGTTGCCGGTATAACATTATTGACATATTAATAAAGCCAGATTACAAATAAGTACTTCAAAATAGTGCTTATTATAATATATTTCAGTTGTTTTCCTTACTCCATGACTGAATAGCCATTCTAATTAATATTGGGATGGCTTTTTTTTTACTTGACGGGGTATGTCACCGATCAGGCCCGTTAGCCAATTGCCTGTTATAGAAACGCTTCAAAGAATATTTGCACGTTTGCAAAGCTTGATATGGCATCTGTAATTTGCAACCCTATTCAAGTTTACTTTAGGTAGATAAAGTGCCGGAAGCGTATTGTGGACATTCGTACTGCTCTTGCCGTTCGTACACTCCGTATGGAGTACGAAGTACAAGGAAGTAATATTTAAGCAAAGGCCCCGGGTAGATTCCCAAGGCCTTATAATAAAGTCGCAATTCAATTCAGGTAGGATGTAGCAGTTTTGTGAAACTATGCCGCATCTGGCGCCACACTGGCCTGAAAGCCTTACCTGTATTGTGTTTACGTAGCCCGGATAAGAATCGAACTTATATCTAGAGTTTAGGAAACTCCTATTCTATCCATTGAACTACCGGGCCAAAATGGAAACTATTAGTTAGTGTATATAGGAGTTGAGTAACAACTTATCCCTTATGTCATATAAACCGTCCTTCTTAAATTTCCTTTCGGGCCGCAAATATCCTGTTTGCCCGCCAATTTGCCAACAAGTTTCCCATATAGGGTTGCTTTAACATTGCACGGTTCTTGTAAAACCACATTCGTTCACCAAATTGTAACTGAATGAAGTTATTCAACACTTTTTTTATTGGCGGTTATGAATGCGCCGATATGATCAACAACCGTGGTAACAGAGTTGATCTATTAGTGGAAACAGCCCATGATACCCGTGCTGCAGAAGATTACGCACTCCTTGCACAGGCTGGTATCCGCAGCGTGAGGGAAGGGATTCGCTGGAGCGTTGTAGAAAAAACGCCTTACCAATACGATTTCAGCGAAGTCATTAACCGCATAAAAATAGCCCAGGATGCCGGCATACAGCAGTGCTGGGATATTTGCCATTTTGGTTACCCCGATGGCTTGATGCCCAGCCATCCGCAATTTCTGCAGCGTTTTGTTGGTATATGTACTGCTTTCACCAGGTTATTCCGCCAGCTTAGCGAAGACCAGTTGATTATTACCCCTATTAATGAAATTAGTTTTATGAGTTGGCTCGGCGGCGATGTACGGGGCACTGTTCCATTTGCCATACACTCGGGCTTTGATGTAAAGTACTTTTTGTGCCGGGCGGCTATTGCGGGTATTGAAGCCATTAAGGAAATTGATCCGCAGGCAAAGGTAATGATGGTAGAGCCACTGATAAGGGTACACCCTGCTCCTGGTGCCCCTGTTTGCAACCACATACATAGTATTAATGAAAGCCAATACCAGGCAATGGATATGGTTACGGGCCGGCTTTGCCCGGAATTGGGTGGTCATCCGGATTTGCTGGACATTATCGGTTTTAATTATTATTACAATAACCAATGGGAGCATTGCGGACCATTTCATGGCTGGCGCAAAGAACATCGCAAAACACCTCTCACCGAATTACTCATTGATGCCTACCGGCGATATGATAAACCATTGGTTTTAAGCGAAACCGGACATTTTAAGGAAGACCGTGCGGCCTGGATGTACCAGGTAACGGAGGATAGTATGGCGGCCATAGAAGCCGGGGTAGATATGCGGGGCATTTGTATTTACCCGGTACTCGACAGGCCGGACTGGGATCACCTGGGCTATATAGAATGTGGTATCTGGGGATATGATGCGCACAAAAACCGGACAGTGGAACAGGAATACCTGGCTTGTGTGAAAGAGTGTGTTGAACAAGCCGACCGATTCCTGGAGCAACATCTGTATATAGCGGAAGAATTGGTGTATGGGTAAAAAATAATTTGTTTACCGGTAGTTCGTCGTCAGGCTTGTTGTACCATGAGGCTTTTGACAACCTTCGTGGTTGCATTGAAAATGATACAGTTATCCACTGCATTGGTAAATGGATTTAGAAAACCTGCAATGGTATGGTTGCCGTAAGCCGCTTATATTTGCACCCTTTTAAACAGGTCTATATTGCAAATCAGGCCGTTTCCATCTAATTTTAAAGCATGCGTTTTTATACCTGGCTGATTAAATATCGTTTTTATATTGGCGTAATTATGATAGTGGCCGGCGTGGCAATGAACCTGACGATCAGTGGGTTTTGGCCGGTCTTTCCCTTGTACCTGATTGGTGTGGTCTTAATTGCAGGTCATTTTTTTATAGGGCCGCTGCGGCTGATACAAGGCCATATTGAAAGCGGTAATGTAGCAGGTGCCGAAAAAGTGTTGGATTCCATTTGGTTTCCAAACCTGCTGTATAAGCCCATTCGTAGTGCTTATTATACCGTAAAAGGCCAGTTGGCTATGATGAAGCAGGATTATGAAGGCGCTGAAAAGCACATGAAAAAAAGCCTGGACCTGGGAAGCCCGATGAAGGAAGCCGAAGGAGCGAACAAGTTGCAGTTGGGCATGCTGGCCATGCAAAAAGGCGATATGAAAGGAGGCGAAAGCTATATCCGTGCAGCCATCCGGGCAGGCATACCAGATAAAGACGGGGCAGCAATGGCCTATCTGCAGATGTGCCAGATTTATATGAACCGGCGGGAGTTTCGGGCGGCAAAAGATTTTTTCCGTAAGGCAAAAGCTGAAAAGCCAACCAACGAGGAAGTAAAAAAACAAATAGCCGATTTGAATAAATACATTAGCCGCATACCAGGCTGATTTTTCACCAAGTAGACACATTAGGTTCACATAGAAATACAAGGGAAGAAGTCAGAAAACTGAGAATAATAGTAAATACATAACCGTACAATTAACAACAGGCTGTTTCAGGAATGGAGCAGCCTGTTTTGTTAATCAGCTTAAAAATACTTTCATGTTTTCTACTTCTGTTCTCTACCCATTCTCTATTATATTCTACTGTATTTCTATGTGAACCTATGTGTAATTTATGTGCCTATGTGGCAAAAGACCCAAATAATTCTTCGGCTTTTCGGTAACGGAAATCAAAAATGGATTTCAGTTTTTGATGAATAAACAAGCTATTTGCCATATCGCCAAAAATCCAGAATGGAATTTTGTAATGAACGATGTCTGTCATCTCCACTCCGCCTGGTATTTCTGTAAAATGATGCTGGTGATGCCATAAGCTGTACGGTCCGAAACGCTGCTCATCCACAAAATATTGACCCTTTTCCACATGAGTAATTTCCGTCATCCAATACACTGTATGCCCAGCAATGGTTTTACGGTGTATTCAATGATTTGCCCGGCATACATCTTTTCGCCGTGACTGGTACTTTTAATTACAAAGCCCATTACAGGTGGCGTAATATCTTTTAAATTACGGGGACTACTAAAAAAGTCCCACACTTTTTCCAGTGTGGCAGGTAGCTTTTGCACCAATTGTAAACGATACACTTTTGACATGGCTTATTAACATGCGTTCGCTGAAATGGTTGCTGCCGTCAATTAAATGGCCGTGGTATATTTTTTGAAAAGCAGGCTAACATATTAACATCTTCATAGGTGTAAAAAGGCAACAACTTTCATCCGGTTACAGATTAAAAATGATTTTCATGAACAAGCTCATTTGTATAGCAGCTATGCTTTGTATAGCAACGGTAATAACAGCACAGCCAGCCATTGTATACCTCAATAGTGAAACCGTTACCTGTACCAACACGGGTAAAACAAAGGAATGCCTCCAGTACAAATACAAACAAACAGATACAGCATGGAGCATTTATAAGGGCGGTACTATCCGGGGCTTTACCTACAATCCCGGTTATTTTTACAGGTTGCAGATACGGCAGCTTCCGGTCAACAGACAGCAATGGAACCTATTAAAAGTGATTAGTAAAACAAAATCTACGGTACAACAGCAACCGGCAGATAGTAAAACCGGTACCGATACTACCATAAAGCCCCCTTCTGCGTTAATTGGTCAGTGGAAATTTTCAAAATTGATCGTTGCAGGGAAAGAAACGGAGTTAGGTGCTAATAATGAGACATTGCAATTTGATCCGGTGATCTTAAAAATAACCGGAAGAGCAAGCTGCAACCGTTTTTTTGGGAACTACACTACTGGGAATGAAGGGCAAATTAAATTTGAAGCAATCGGAAGCACCCGGATGGCCTGCGAAGCCATTGATACGGAAACCAGCATGCTAAAAGCTATGGAAATGGTGACTGCCTGGCGGATAACAAACAGTACGCTGTACCTAAAAACAGGAAATACAACAATTATTGAATTGAGGAGAGCCCCCTCTATCTCCCCCAACGGGGGAGGAAACCAATAAGATAGGGTAGAAGAACTACTTCATTTTAATAAGCCAAGAATAAAATGTTACGGTTCTGAAGTCTCCCGTTGGAGGAGATTTAGAGGGGCCGCTACGGTTTTGTTCCTCCTCCGTTGGGGGAGGTCAAGTGGGGGCTGCTTTGGTGCAGACAAAAATGCAACTGCTCCCGGCAATAGGCATTGAATTCGCTTTCGATGGTTTTGCTCACTTTGGTTTCTAACTCTTTTTGAATAATTTTATTGCTGCGCAAATCCAGTGTAAACAGGTTGTCCCGGATCATTACATTATCAATATCAATCCACTGGTAGGTTTTGCGTGGAAAAGAACTGCGTACTACTTTCTCAGCCGAAAATCCAATTTCGTCCGGAAATTTTACCTGCCGTTCTGCCACACTCAAAAAACCATATACGGCGGCCAGCCATTGCCAGCCATTGGGAATAATCAGCCAGCCCAACCCTGCAATTACCAGTGGCAACCGATAATATATAATGGAGCCTTTGGGCCTGGTTACATTATAAATCCATAACCCAATAATAAGTAAAGGAATAATATTAATAGCCAGCATGGATCCCAACCACCCCATCATCCAGGCATGTCGATAAAAGAAAATGAGAAATAAGATAAGCAGCAATTGACTAATGATGTCAACTGCCCGGTAATTGGGTCGCCTGAGCGTAATGATATATTCGTAATTCATATATTAATCCGAAAGATTAAATAATGCTTTCAGTTCCAGCGCTTCATCGGGTTTCATTTTGCCGGCTAATATCAGCCGCACCTGCCGGCGGCGCAGGGCACCATCAAACAGGCGTTTCTCATCTTCTGTCTCCGGAATAATCTCCGGTACCATCTGTGGTTTGCCGCCAGCGTCAAGCGAAACGAAAGTAAAATACGCTTCATTACTTTCATAAGTGAATTGCCGGAGTGTATCCTCGCCCCAAACCTTTACAAATATTTCCATAGAACTGGTAAAGGCACGGGTAACCCTCGCTTCCATCCGCACATAGTGGCCTAATTTAATCGGGCTTTTGAACGAAATATTATCTACCGAAGCGGTAACTACCGGCGAATTGCAATGTTTGCTGGCACAGTAAGCGGTAGCAATGTCCATCCAATACATCAGGCGGCCACCCATTAAATTTCCAAAAGTATTAGTATCGTTCGGCAGTACCAGTTCATTCATTACATTAAAGCTGTCGGCTATTTTTTTCTGCATCATTGCGGCAAAGAAAAGGAAGAATAAAGTGCAGTACCGTTAAAAGAAAGAAGCAGATTTTTTAGAAGGGTTACCGGGATTTATTTTACACGCTGTCATCGTGCTACTACCTTAGTAAAGTGGTCAAAATAACTGGTACAATAGAAGTGGGATATTACCCGGCGTTGGTAGCCCCTACCCCCTTCAGGGCAATGTGATTAAGTGAAGGATTGTAGTATCAGTTATGCGCCGTAGGTGCAATCTGTTTGTAGAAAACAGACATCGTTGATGTTGGTGCATGCCACGTAGTGGCTACCTGATCAGAGAAGAGGGGTAGCCACTACGTGGCAATGATTCCCTTTGCCTCTTTGTTTGCTACAAACAGAAAGCCCCGATGGGGCTTATCTTAATGACATTGCCCTAAAGGGAACTCGTTTTTACCTGAAAAATTAGTGGCAACTATGAGTATTTTGAAGTTCCTATACAGTTTGATGGTATCCAAAAGCCCCCTTTAGAGCCTGTTCCGTACCGATAGGTCGGGAGGGTTTGGGGGCAACCAGGCCAGATTGATGAAATGTTCAGGTTATTTTGATAACTTTCCTTATTCTTAAAAACTTGTGTAAAAGCGGAAAAGCAAATGCTAAAAATTAATAGTAAAAACGCCGAAATACATGCTCCGCCCAATCATTCTAAATTGATTCTAAGCCCTGATTTAGTTCCATGTACTCCTTAAATTATTTAAAACTGTATATTTAACAGATGCCTGTCAGTATAAATCCCATAAAAAGAAGATTGTTTTTACAACAAACCCTTACCCTCGGTATAGGTGCTATTTTGCTTCCTTCCTTTGCTCCACCTGCGAACAAAGTAAAAAATGTAGGTGTACAGTTGTACACCTTCCGCAACGAAATGATAGCTGATGCGGCAGGAACTCTACAGCAAATTGCCGCTATGGGAATCAAACAAATTGAAACGGCCAGCAGCGATAAAGGACATTACTATGGTCTTACACCCAAACAAATGAAACAGGTCTGCACTGATTTGGGGATGACGCTTCGCAGCGGCCATGTGCACATAGAAAATCAATGGCAGCAAACGATGGATGAAGCGGCGGAAAGCGGGCAGGAATACCTGATATGCTCTACCATGCCCACATTCGGACAAACAGTAAGCAACTATCAAAAAGTGGCCGAAACATTTAATAAAGCCGGGGAAGAATGTAATGCAAGAGGAATAAAATTCGGATACCATAACCATGAATACGAATTTGAAAGTGAAAGTGGCCAGGTATTGTACGATGTGCTTTTACACAACACCGATGAAAAGCTGGTACACATGGAACTTGATCTGGGCTGGGTGATCATCGGCGGCAAAAATCCACTGGATTATTTTGCTGCCTATCCCGGACGTTTCCCATTGTGGCATTTAAAAGATATGGATCTAACTAAAAAGCACAGCGTGGAATTTGGCAAGGGCAGCCTGGATATAAAATCCATGCTTACAAATGCAAAGAAAGCAGGTTTAAAATATATGTTCGTTGAACAGGAGGAATATGCCGGCACACCTGTAGAAAGCATGAAATACAATATGAATTATTTGAAAAAACTTTCGTTTTAAAATTAAATAAACGATAGACAAAATTATTGTAGGAGATGCCCCGGCTTGTGCTCTAACAAACCATAATTCAGCACTTCGGATAATTTAGTTTACAGTTTACAGAATCCCCGCTTATGAACAGAAGAACAGTTTTGCGTAACATGGTAATCATTTCGGCAGGTGCAGTTGTATTTCCTGGCTGCCGCAATACAGATACACCGGTCATTGCTTTAAAAAACATTTCCCTCAAAGGGTCGCAGCAGGAGATGCTTGCACAACTGACAGAGACCATCATCCCTTCGACACCTACCTTTTTGGGAGCCAAAGAGCTAAAGAGCCATGAGTTTTTGCTACGCATGATTGATGATTGTACATCACCGGAAGACCAGCAACAATTTACGGATGGGATGAAAGCTTTTGAGGATGCCTGTAATAAAAAGTTCAATACTTCTTTTGTAAAATGTACACCGCAACAGCGTTCTGATTTGTTGAAAGAACTGGAAGCAGGTAAAGACGAAAAAAATGCAGCTATTGGTTTTTATAGAACCACTAAAAAATATACCCTGCAAAGCTTTACCAGTTGCAAAGCATATATGGTAGATATAAAAAAATGGAAGTTGGTACCGGGCAGTAATTTTAAGGGAAGTGTAAAAATTTCCTCCACGGCTGTTTAGACCATAATAGTCCCACAAAAGCAAAGAACGCAACACAAATTTTATTATTTAAAATAATATATGCCTGATAACAAATTTGACGCTATTGTAATTGGCAGTGGTATGAGTGGTGGATGGAGTGCCAAAGAACTTTGTGAAAAAGGTTTGAAAACATTGTTGCTGGAACGTGGCCGTGATGTAAAACACCTGAAGGATTATCCGACTACTAATATGGCGCCCTGGGAGTTTTCGCACCGGGGTCAGATACCCTATGAGATTCAAAAAGAAAACCCGGTCGTCAGCCGTTGTTACGCTTTTAAAGAGGATGCGATGCACTTTTTTTGTAAAGACACCGAACATCCTTATGTGCAGGAAAAACCGTTCGATTGGATTCGTGGTTACCAGGTGGGTGGCAAAAGTATTATGTGGGCCAGGCAAACCCAGCGCTGGAGCGATTTTGACTTCAACGGCCCGGCCCGTGATGGGTATGCAGTCGATTGGCCCATCCGTTATAAAGACTTAGCACCCTGGTACACCTATGTTGAAAAATTTGCAGGTATTAGTGGAAATAAGGACGGTCTTGATACACTACCGGATGGTGAGTTTTTACCACCCTGGGAATTGAGTGCAGCAGAACAGCATTTCAAAAAAATAACCGGTCAAAACTATACAGACCGCCATGTAATTTTTGCCCGTTGTGCACACCTTACAAAACCGGAACCGATACACCTGGAACAGGGCCGGGTTCAATGTCAGGCAAGAAATTTATGCCAGCGTGGATGCCCTTTTGGTGGCTATTTCAATGCTAATTCTACTACGATCCCATGGGCCCAAAAAACAGGCAACCTTACATTGCGTCCACATGCCGTTGTTCATTCCATTATTTATGATGATGCAAAAGGCAAGGCTACCGGCGTACGGATCATTGATGCGATCACCCACGAGGCCACCGAGTATTTTGCGGAAGTAATTTTCCTGAATGCGGGAGCCATCAATACCAATTTAATTTTATTAAATTCTACCTCCAAACGTTTCCCGAATGGCTTGGGAAATGAGCATGAACTGCTGGGAAAATATTTTGCTTTTCATAATTACCGGGCACGGATTACAGCAGAATATAATGGGTTGCTTGATTATAAAACCGAAAATAGCCGGGCAAGTAGTGCCTATATTCCACGGTTTAGAAATGTATATAAACAGGAAACCGATTTCCTGCGCGGCTATGCTGCTACTTTAAGCGCTAACCGCTATCCCAAAGGCACGGGCAACACAGCAGGTCTGTTTGGCGAAGCATTGAAAAATAAGTTGCTGGAAACTAACAATGACTTGGGTACATGGACGATAGGCAGTCAGTTTATGGGCGAAACCATACCTAAGGAAACGAATTATCTTGCTCTGGATAAAGTGAAAAAAGACGAATGGGGCATCCCGCTTATCAGCATGAGTATAGCCTATGACGACAATGATGAAAAGATGATTAAAGATTTTATGGAGCAATATACGGAAATGTATGAAAAGGCTGGTTTTACGGACATCAAAACAACCGATAGCAAGCAGGCTCCCGGTTTGGATATTCACGAAATGGGTGGTGTGCGTATGGGTAAAGATCCTACAACTTCTTTGTTGAATAGCTGGAATCAAATGCATGCATGCCCGAATGTAATTGTAAGCGATGGCGCCTGTATGACATCTACCTCCACGCAAAATCCATCCTTAACCTATATGGCGCTGGCCGCCCGGGCAGCCAACCATGCCGTTGAATTATTGAAAAAGGGTAATGTGTAAGAATTGCCATTAGTCGATGTTAATGGCAGGCAGGTCGTTGTGCCTGCAACCGCAAACGCCTGTGGTAGCTGCCTGCGTATGCGGGTGAGATTGCGTTGCCTGTTTGCCGGCAGGCAAAATAAGGGATTTCCTACGTCCGGCATTACAGTAACCAAAATACCAATCCGATATACCGCTGCTGGCGTATAAAGAATAATTTACCGGGTTACCCACCCGGATTTCTATTATTACTACCGGCAAAAAAGGCTTTACATAGTATTGGTTTCTGCTGCAAGAATAATAAAGTAGATGTCGCTGCTTTGTAACAACTGCCGATCTTTGAAAAAAGCAGACAAATGAAAATTTTAGTTACGGGCGCCACCGGTCACCTGGGCGGTGCAGTCATAGACACTTTATTAAAAAAAATACCCGCCGGCCAGATTGCGGTATTTATAAGAAAAGAAAATAAAGTACCCGAAATGCAGGCAAGTGGGTTACAAACTTTTCAAGGTAGCTATGATGATATTAATGCACTGGAAACAGCAATGAAAGAAATAGATAAGGTGCTGCTTATTTCAGCTTCGGATGAAGGCGACCGTATGCAGCAACATAAAAATGTAATAGACACAGCTAAAAAAACGGGAGTTACGTGCATTGCCTATACCAGCCGTTCTTTAAAAAATAAGGAAACGCTGGTTAATAAACTGATGATGGAACATTTTGAGACAGAAGCTTACATCAGGAAAAGCGGCCTGAAATACACTATTTTTCAAAATGCTTTGTATATGGATGTACTTCCATTATTTGTGGGTAAAAAGGTTTTTGAAAAAGGTATTTTTCAACCGGCAGGCGATGGAAAAGTAGCGTTTGCTCTTAGAAAAGAAATGGGCGAAGCGATGGCTAACGTTCTTTTGGAAGATTGCGAAAACAAAATTTATAAATTTACAGGCAGCGAGGCATATACTTTTTATGATGTAGCAGCAGTATTATCCGGACTTTCCGGAAAGGAAGTGAAATACACAGCCGATAATATTCCTGCATTTGAGAAAAAAATGAGAGAAGCCGGTCTGCCCGAATTGATGCTTCAAAAAATTATTGGTTTCAATACCGATATTAAGAATGGTCAGGAAGAAGAAATAACATCCGATTTAGAAAACAAACTTGGACACAAGTCGGCAACCTTACAAGAAGGCTTACCCCTCCTTTTTGGTTTTTGATAATGCTTGCATTATTCCGTGGCAGCTAAGCCACCTTCATTTATACCTGCTCCTTTTTAGTTTCTAAAAAAAATGCAACTGGCTGTAGTCGTAGCCCTATATACTTATTGAAGCTATACCACAATGGAATAAGGACCTGAAGCACCTTTCTGAATACTTCAGAAATGTAATTTTTTACATAGCTTTAATTATACAAATCAAATAGTTACGGAATGTTGTATCCACCTGTGCAGAATTTTATTGGCGGGCAATTCGTTGTTTCCACCGCATCCCGGTCTTTACCAGTTATCTCCCCTATCGACGGGCAGGAATTATCAACTGTTCCAATGTCAACGGCTACCGATTTGGATGAGGCTGTACAGAAAGCTACCCTTGCTTTTGTAGCATGGTCGAAAACACCCATTAAGGAAAGAGTACAGGTGTTCTTCCGTTATAAATTTTTACTGGAAAAAAACCTGCAGGAACTGGCTACCCTTTGCTCGCAGGAAAACGGTAAAACCATGAGCGAAGCCATTGCCGAAATTGAAAAATGTATTGAATTAACAGAATTTGCCTGTTCCCTTCCGCAACTGGTAGCAGGTGAGGTGCTGGAAGTAAGTAAAGGAGTAGAATGCCGGACAGAGCATGTGCCACTGGGCGTTGTAGCGTCCATCGTTCCGTTTAACTTTCCCAGTATGGTTCCCAACTGGACACTTCCGAATGCCATTGCCCTGGGTAATTGTATGATCCTGAAACCCAGCGAAAAAGTTCCCCTGAGTGCAGGCCGGCTTGCTGAATTATTGAAAGAAGCAGGTTTACCTGATGGCGTGTTCAACGTGATTCATGGGGATGTGGAAATAGTGGAGGCCATCTGCGATCACCCGAATATTGAAGCCATCTCTTTTGTAGGGTCTACCAAAGTAGCCAAGATCGTTTATCAGCGGGCAACTAATCATTATAAAAGATGCCTGGCTTTAGGCGGCGCAAAAAATCACCTGCTGGTAATGCCGGATGCCATTCCGGGAATGACCGCACAAAACGTAGCCGCTTCTATGAGTGGCTGCGCCGGGCAACGTTGCATGGCAGCATCCGCCATGGTGGCCGTCGGCGAAACCGATCATATTATCAGGAAGATTGTAGAGGAAGCAAAAAAGATCGTAGCCGGTGAAAATTTAGGCGCCGTTATCAACAAAGCATCCAAAGAACGAATTGAAAAATACATAACCGAAGCTGAAGAGCAAGGCGCTACTATTTTGCTGGATGGCCGGGGAACGAAAGTGGCCGGCAAAGAACAAGGAACCTACGTTGGCCCTACCGTTATTGATCATGTAAAACCGGGGATGTCGGTTGCCACAGAAGAAATCTTTGGGCCGGTGATCAGCATCATGCGTACAAATACCGTGGATGAGGCACTGGCCATTGAAAATGCAAACCCCTATGGTAATGCGGCTTCTGTATTTACCCAAAACGGCGGCGTGGCCCGATACATTATTGAAAGAGCAAGTGCCGGAATGGTGGGTGTAAACGTTGGCGTACCTGTTCCCAGGGAACCTTTTTCTTTTGGTGGCTGGAATGAAAGCAAGTTTGGTGTAGGAGATATTACCGGGAAAAGTTCTATTGAATTCTGGACCCGGTTAAAAAAATCAACTATTAAATGGAACCCGGAGGCAGGGGTAAACTGGATGAGTTGAAGAGAATGGTAAATGAGAGTTATGAATCCTGAACCGTGAATTAACCTTTGTAACTCCATTATCGTCTGAGATTACTTGTCTTTATATTCAAAATTCTTATATTCTAAATTAGAGTTTTTTACTAATGGAGATTCATAATCATTGTTATATTATCTGTCATTGCGAGGGTTCTTGCCCGTGGCAATCCCCAGCAAAACCTGGGAGATTGCTTCGTTGGGCACGAACCCAATCTCGCAATGACAGGAATATTATTTACAATTAATTCATCACTATAATTTTTTGCATGACTGAAACATTAATACAATCTGAAACAGCAGAAATTATTCAGGACAACCAGGATTATACCTTGTTCTCCTGGAGCAAGCAAAAAGGGACAAACCCGATTGCAGTGAAATATGCCGAAGGCGTTTACCTATATGATTATGATGACAAACGCTACATTGATTTCTCTTCCGGTTTAATGAACGTGAACATTGGCCACAGCAACCAGCGTATTACAGAAGCCGTTGTAAAACAAATGCAGGAAGTAAGTTATGTGACACCAAGTTGTATAACCAAAGTGCGTGGTCAGCTCGGAAAAAAATTAGCAGAAATCTGCCCCGGCGATTTAAACAAGGCTTTCTTTACTTTATGTGGGGCTACTTCCATTGATAATGCTATCAAACTGGCAAGACATTATACCGGTCGTCATAAAATTCTAAGCCGTTATCAATCCTATCATGGCGCCTCTATTGGCACCATATCGGCAAGTGGCGATCCACGGCGACTTCCCGTAGATGCACAGCAGGCACCCAACTTCGTGCATTTTGACCTCCCTTATTTATACCGTTGGGAGTATGGTGAAGAGAACTTATTAAAAGAATCTGTTGCACAATTAGAACGGATCATTTCTTATGAAGGACCAGCCAACATCGCCGCTGTTTTATTGGAAGGGCAGTCGGGAACTTCCGGCTGCTTTTTATACCCGGATGGTTATTTAAAAGCGGTACGGGAAATTTGTAATAAGAATGGCATTTTAATCATCATGGATGAAGTGATGAGTGGGTTTGGCAGAACCGGGAAATGGTTCAGCTTCCAGCATCATAATATTATTCCGGATATGATTGCGATGGCAAAAGGACTGACCTGTGGTTATTTACCATTTGGATGTTTAATGATTAGTGATAAAATCGCAACAAAATACGATGATGCGGTTTTACCGCTGGGATTAACTTATTCTGCCCACCCCGTTAGTTGTGCTGCTGCTTTGGAAACATTACAAATTTACGAAGACGATAACCTGGTAGAGAATGCAGCAACCATGGGTGAATATATGGACAGGCGGATGGCGGAATTAAAAATCAAACATCCAAGTATCGGTGATTGGCGAAACCAGGGGTTGCTGGGGTGCCTTGAATTGGTAAAGAATAAAACCACCAAAGAATCAATGGCGCCTTTTAATGCAAAGCCGGATGAAATGGTGGTGATGAATAAAGTAGCTGCTAAAATAAGAGAACTGGGAATGTACACTTTTGTGCGTTGGAATTATGTATTTATTGCTCCTCCCCTGTGCATTACTAAAGAACAAATTGACGAAGGCTTGGCTATTATTTCCGAGGCAATTGCTATTGCTGATGAATACACAACGAATTAAAATTAAGAATGATGAGTGTTCGTCATGACTTCGATCGTTTGTCATTGCGAGATTGGGTTCGTGCTCAACGAAGCAACCTCCCAGGTTTTGCTGGGGATTGCCACGGGCAAGAACCCTCGCAATGACTGGAGTATTTTTACATCCTTCATAACTCATAAATCATAATTATTCTTCATGTCTGAAGACAATGCTTCTCTCTACAACGAAGACCTGGCCATTGTTCCTACAGAAAAACGAACCTGGGGTACCTGGAATTACGCAGCCTTGTGGATCAGCATGAGTTTGTGTATTCCGACGTATATGCTTGCCAGTTCGTTAATACAGGGCGGCATGAACTGGTGGCAAGCAATCCTTACTATTTTTTTAGGGAACACTATTGTGCTGATTCCGATGATTTTGAATGGAAGAGCCGGCGCCAAATACGGCATTCCATTCCCGGTATTGGCAAGGGCCGGTTTTGGTGTGAAAGGAGCAAACATACCGGCTTTGTTACGGGCCATTGTTGCCTGTGGCTGGTTTGGCATTCAAACATGGATCGGAGGATTTGCCATTTACCAGATGCTGCGTTTGTGGGTGCCTGCTATTGGTGCTTTGCCGCCCATTTTCCCTGCCTCATTTGGCTTAGAAACGGGACCTGCCATTTGCTTTCTCCTTTTCTGGCTGCTGAATATGTTTGTCGTTTATCTCGGCGTTGAAAGCATACGGAAGCTGCTGGTTTTTAAGGCCATCTTTTTACCTGTAGCTGCACTGGCATTATTATTCTGGGCTATATCGGCAGCACACGGATTGGGGCCTGTTTTAGCAATCCCATCCAAATTGTCCGGTGCTTCATTCTGGCATTTCTTTTTTCCTGCATTAACCGGCATGGTTGGTTTTTGGGCAACGCTTTCCTTAAACATTCCCGACTTTACCCGTTATGCAAAAAGCCAGAAAGCACAGGTAAAAGGGCAGTCTATTGGATTACCCACATCCATGACCTTATTTGCTTTTATCGGTGTAGTGGTTACCTCTGCAACGGCCATCATTTATAAAGAAACTATTTGGGATCCGGTAGTGTTGGCAGCACGGTTTGAAAATAAAATGTTAGTAAGCCTGGCGATGATCGCTGTAGCCATTTCAACATTAGCTACCAACATTGCAGCCAATATCGTAAGTCCGGCCAATGATTTTTCCAACCTCTGGCCCCGCAAAATTAATTTCAGGTTGGGCGGTTACATCACCGGTATTTTTGGTATGCTCATCTTTCCCTGGAAATTAATTGCTGATCCAAGCGGTTACATTTTTACCTGGCTCATTGGTTATTCCAGTTTATTAGGCCCAATCGGTGGTATTATGATCGTAGATTATTTTTTTATCCGCCACCAGCAACTGGCTGTAAAGGATTTATATCAATCGAACGGCAGTTATGCATATCGAAACGGTTTTAATCAGATGGCGCTGATTGCTTTGCTGTTAGGCATACTCCCCAATGTACCGGGGTTTTTAACAAATATTCATATAATAAATAAAGATGCTGTTTGGCCTTGGCTGAACGGCCTGTACAACTATGCATGGTTTGTTGGTTTTTTTGTATCCGGCATCAGTTACCTGCTGATGATGAAACGAATACCTAAAGAAGTAACAGAAGAAATAATGGTTGAAAAACCGATACACATTCAACCTGCCGCACTTAACATTCAAAATAACATTTGATGTCGCTACTCATTCAAAATGGAAGAATTATTACCGCAGATGCAGACCAGGTGGCTGACATTTTTGTCGAAGATGAAACCATAAAAGTCATCGGAAAAGATTTAGGAATAAGTGCAGATGAGACTATTGATGCCGCAGGCATGCTGGTATTTCCCGGAGGCATTGATCCGCATGTGCATTTAGATATGCCGTTTATGGGAACTTTCTCCAGTGACACTTATGAAACCGGTACGAGGGCTGCGTTATTCGGCGGTACCACTACGGTGATTGATTTCATTTTACAAAAGCAGGGAGCTTCGTTACAGGCAGCCTTGCAGGAATGGCGGTCAAGATCTGATAATAATTGTGTGGGTGATTATAGCTTTCACATGGCAGTGACGGATTTTAATGACGACACCAAAAAAGAGATCAAACATTTTATCGAAGCGGAAGGCATCACTTCTTTCAAAACGTTCATGGCATATAAAGGCGCCCTGATGATTGATGACCGGCAAATGATCGGCCTGATGGAAGAAGTGAAAAAGCAGGGTGGCCTTGTAACGGTTCATGCTACCAATGGAGATATGATTGATTACCTGGTTGCCAAACATCGGTCAGAGGGAAAGCTGTCACCATTGTATCATTATCTTTCCCAACCGGAAGTAACGGAAGCAGAGGCCACCGAACGTTTTGCAGATATGGCAAACTACACGGGTTGTCCCGGTTATATTGTGCATCTTACCTGCGAAGGCGCCCTGAATGCCATACGAAATGCAACCAGGAGAAATCAAAATGTATTGGTAGAAACATGTATTCAATATTTGGTGATAGATGCTTCCTTATATGAAAAGGAAGACGGCGCCAAATGGGTAATGAGCCCGCCGTTGAGAGAGAAGAAAGATCAGGAAACATTGTGGGCAGGAATTAATCAGGGATTGGTAAAAGTAGTGGCAACAGACCACTGTCCGTTTCACTGGGAACAAAAGCTAATGGGTAGAGACGATTTTTCAAAAATTCCGAATGGTCATCCTGCTATTGAACACCGGCTGGAATTATTGTACAGCGAAGGCGTAAACAAAGGAAAGATTTCGGTCAACAAATTTGTAGAGGTAGCCTGTACCAACCCGTCAAAGATATTTGGTATGTTTCCACGGAAAGGGACCATTGCTATTGGCGCCGATGCCGATATTGTTATTTTCGATCCGAATGAGAAGCACACCATTACTGCAGCCGCCCATCACATGAATGTAGATTACTCTGCATACGAAGGTTGGGAAGTAACAGGTAAAGTAAAAACGGTTATCCTGAGAGGGAAGGTTGCCATTGACAACAATAAATGCGAAATCGAAAAAGGCTTTGGCAAGTTCATTAAACGGACAAAAGTTTCCGGGGAAATTTAATAACCTATTCATCCTAATTTTACTATATGCCACGAATCATAAAGTCAGGTCTGATACAAATGAGTCTTCCAAAAACGGAAGGAGAAGGAAGCATTGCAGAGATCAAGGAAGCAATGGTGCAAAAACATATTCCGCTGATTGAAAAAGCCGGCGAACAAGGTGTACAAATACTTTGCTTGCAGGAAATTTTTAATACGCCTTATTTCTGTCCGGGGCAAGACAGGGCCTGGTATGAATCTGCAGAGCCGGTTCCCGGCCCAACCACCGAACGCATGGCAGAATATGCCAGGAAGTATAACATGGTGATGATTGTACCGGTGTATGAAAAAGAGCAGGCAGGTGTTTTATATAATACAGCCGCTGTAATAGATGCGGATGGAACTTATCTCGGTAAGTATCGCAAAAATCATATCCCGCATACATCCGGTTTTTGGGAAAAGTTTTTCTTTAAGCCCGGAAACCTTGGCTACCCGGTGTTTCAGACGAAGTATGCGAAAATTGGTGTATATATCTGTTATGATCGTCACTTCCCGGATGGGGCACGGGTGCTTGGTTTAAACGGAGCCGAGATTGTTTATAATCCTTCTGCAACAGTAGCCGGCTTGTCGCAATATTTATGGAAACTGGAACAGCCTGCCCACGCTGCGGCCAACGGTTATTTTATGGGATGTATTAACCGGGTAGGTGAAGAAAAGCCCTGGAACTTAGGCAGGTTTTATGGGTCGTCTTATTTCGTTGATCCGCGTGGACAAATCTTTGCGCAGGCATCTGAAGACAATGATGAATTACTGGTATCAACATTTGATCTGGATATGATTGAAGAAGTACGAAGTGTATGGCAATTTTATAGAGACCGCAGACCAGAAACTTACGGGAAGCTGGTGGAACTCTGAGATAGAACACGGATGAGAGATAGAACACGGATGACACGGATTAGATGGATTTACACAGATCAAATTCGTGAATATCCGTTACATCCATGTCATCCGTATTCCTGCCTTTATTTCAAAATATATTTATGTCAATCATCAATAACAGACTTTCCGCAGAACAATATGAAGCAGCCTTCAGCGATATTCATCCACCTTTCGATAAAAAGGAAGCAGCACTGGTGGAGGCCAATCGCTGTCTTTTTTGTTACGATGCACCTTGTGTAAAGCAATGCCCTACCAGCATTAATATTCCCAAATTTATTAAGCAAATCACCACAGATAACATCAGAGGTTCAGCACATACCATTTTTGAAGCAAACATTTTCGGCGGCGGTTGTTCCAGGGTTTGCCCGGTGGAAAAATTATGTGAAGGTTCCTGCGTATTTAATTTACTCCACGAGCCTCCTATTCCTATTGCAAAGCTGCAACGTTATGCAACCGAAAAGGCCATTACAGAAAAATGGCAACTATTTAACCGGAAATCATTGACCGGAAAAAAAGTGGCGGTCATTGGCGCCGGCCCTGCAGGTTTGTCCTGTGCACATGTATTAGCCAGAGAGGGAATAGCCGTAACAGTATTTGAAAAAGAAAGCAAAGGTGGCGGTTTGATGACCTACGGGATTGCAGCTTATAAAGTAACACCGGCCTTTTGCCAGGATGAAGTGGACTTCATTACTTCATTGGGAGGCATCACTATTGAATATAATCAAGAGTTAGGCAAAAATCTTTCTTTGGCAAATTTAAAAACGGAATATGATGCTGTTTTTTTGGGAATTGGTGTCGGATTGGCCAGGCAATTACAAATTCCCGGTGAGGAGTTGGATGGTGTAGTGGATGCCATTGCGTTTATCTACTATTTACGATCTAATACCTTTCAACAAATACCGGTAGGTGACTCTGTTGCTGTAATTGGTTTGGGAATGACGGCTATTGACGCAGCTACACAGGCAAAGCGTTTGGGAGCTAAAGAAGTAACCATCGTTTACCGGAGAACGCAGGAGGAGATGCCGTGTACGGAAGCAGAATTAAACCTGGCAAAACTGGATGGCTGTAACATCAGGTTTCTGGCTGCACCAAAAGAAGTAATTGGCGAAGCAGGAAAAGTAGTTGGGCTTATTTGCAGTGAAATGGAATTAGGCGTCCCCGATACATCCGGAAGAAGAGCACCGGTTGATACAGGACGAATATTTACATTAAAGGTTGACATGATTATCAAAGCTGCCGGGCAAATGCCATTTAAGAATCTGGTTGATGATAACAACTTGCAAAATGCAGGCGGTAAACTGGTGATTAAAAAAAATGCAACAGGCAGGACAGGTGTGTTTGCCGGCGGCGATTGTGTAAATGGCGGTAAAGAAGTAGTAGATGCAGTACAGGCAGGAAAAGATGGTGCTGCTGCAATTTTGGAGTATTTGGAAACGGTGAATGAAGAAGTAGTAATGATGAATGACGTTCAACCTATTGCTGTCAATTCACCTACTGCTACAGTTCCGAATCCTAATGCTGAATAATGATATGCCTATGCACGAGAATTTCTGCTCATCCTTTTTCTAATCCATGTATAATAACGAAATAAAAAATACAACAATATATTAATTGAAGTACTGTTAAAATTGTTTGACACATCATGATAGAATGTATACCTGCTTTTAATCCTGGAAATCAACAGGTCATACCCTTGCCCTTGTTATGTGTTCTTCACCAACAAGACCCACACTTTATAAATATCAATATACTTACATGCCAGATCAGGGGTTTGTAAGGCTGTTGGTGAAGCCCGCCCCGGCTATTCAGGGAACACCTGACAGCGGCATGATTGTAATTATCCAACTCACTAACTGCACCTCTTATCATAGGTTCTGTACATTTATAGTACTACTGCTTCTTACATACACACCATCATCCTACATTCATCATTCATAAATAACTTTCATGGCCGATATATCTGCAAACTTCCTCGGCATCCAATCGCCTAACCCTTTTTGGTTGGCCAGCGCACCGCCAACGGATAAAAAAATAAATGTACTGCGTGCTTTTGAAGCTGGCTGGGGTGGCGTGGTTTGGAAAACATTAGGCTCGCAGGTAAAGAATGTTTCTTCCCGGTATTCTGCAGTCAATTACAATGGCAGCCGGGTAATGGGATTTAATAATATCGAGCTCATCTCCGACCGTCCGCTACATTTGAATCTTCGTGAAATTGAAGAGTGTATAAAACTGTTTCCCGACCGTGCCATGATCGTTTCCCTGATGGCCGACAATACAAAAGAGAAATGGCATGAACTGATTGCACAGGTAGAAGATACCGGTGCACATGGCTTGGAATTGAATTTCGGATGCCCGCATGGGATGACGGAAAGAGGCATGGGCGCTGCGGTAGGACAAGATCCTGAAATTGCCAAAATGGTAGTGGAATGGGTAATGGAAAAAGCAACGATTCCCGTTATTACCAAATTAACCCCCAATGTTCATTCGGTAGTTCCAACAGGTAAAGCGGCCGTAGCAGGAGGCACAAACGCTTTATCGTTAATTAATACTATTCAATCTGTAACCGGTATTGACTTAGAAACGTTTGTTCCCAATCCTTATGTAGCTGGTAAATCCGTTTTTGGCGGTTATTGCGGGCCTGCTGTAAAACCGATTGCTCTGAAGTTTCTCGCCACCATTAGCCAGGACGAAACAACAAGGAAGGTTCCGGTATCCGGTATTGGCGGCATAAGTACCTGGAAAGATGCAGTGGAGTTTATGTTGTTAGGTGCATCGAATGTGCAGGTTTGTACAGCAGCTATGAAACATGGATTTCGAATTGTGGAAGATTTATGTGAAGGCCTGAATAACTGGATGGATGAAAAAAGTTTCGCAACGCTCAATGATTTTATTGGAAAATCAATACCTACCCTAACCCACTGGGAAGACCTGGATATTAATTATCACCATGTTGCTAAAATTAACCAGGATAAATGTATTCACTGCGGCCTTTGTTATATTGCCTGCGAAGACACATCACATCAGTCAATTTCGCTAACGTATGGTAAACCTTATAATACATATGCTATTAAAGAAGAAGAATGCGTAGGATGTAACCTATGCCAGTTGATTTGCCCGGTAGAAAATTGCATCACCATGGAAGTTCAAAGAAAAGGAGACGACTATTTAAACTGGAAAACGTTTCAGCTACTTGAATTACCCCTGAATGATCACTGATGATTTATTTTGAGTTAAGCTTTGCTACAGAGAGGAATGAAATAAAGTTCATCATTTGCCACTTTTTGTTTTGGCAGGGTGATTACATACTGAAAAAGGGTACCTGACTTTTTATGTATTGTTGGGCATCGCCCAACTCCGTTGGTAGATTAAGTTGCCCGCAAATGCATGTATTTGTTGGGCAGCGCCCAACCCCCTTCAATGACTATTTATGAACCCGTTGGGATTGGGCGCTGCCCAATTATCTATTGCCCTTGCATGCTGATGCTACCAACAGAATTGGACGATGCCCAATAATATCCATGAATGGCAACCTTTAATTCACATTATTTATTGTGCCCTTATTGGGTGATTATAAAATAATCCGGTAACTGACAAGTAATTGCTGACACCGTAAAAGAGAAAGCGGGAAAATAACGGGTATCCTGAAGCGGTTTTGATATGGCAGGTCACGTTGAAGAAACCGATCATGCAATTATTACTTATTCATTAAAAATGCTGCGGTTATTATTTCAGCAATATTGAAAATGGCGGCTGTAAAAAAATAATTTGATTGTACAGGATAGTCGAACCAGCTAAGTGTGTGAGCCACTACTAATCCCAACATTTACAAGCGTTTATCAATTCATTCATCGTTAGTAACTTGTTAGCCGTTTTCATCTTTGATTAGCAATATCCGGCATAATAATAGCCTGTCCTTTTCACAAACAATAACAACCATATGGATATTATCATTCAGTCTTTGGGTTTCAACGCCGGTGAATCGTTAGAAAGCTTTATTCGGGAAAAAGTAAACACATTAAAAAGCGAAACCATTGTCCGTACCAATGTAACCTTATTCCAGGGGCCGGCCAGCAACCCGGAAAACAGCTATTGCGAAATACGACTGGAAGTTCCGGGGAATGACCTTTTTGTAAAAAGGAATGCTGCTTATTTTGAAGTTTCCGTAAACGAATGTGTTGATGTACTTAATAAACAATTAAAAAAGAACAGGGATCTGAGTGTAGACCGCCGCAAAGGAAATGAAGACCTGATTCAGGATGAATTAATGGCAGCCGAAGCTGAGGACGATGATGCGGAACCGGAACTAGAAGATATCGTAAAATAAAAATGAATATTTTCAGCCGGCATACCCCACTCCCTGATTAGATAACATGTCGGGGGACGTTACCTGGTGCATTTTGACAGATGTAGTTTTTACGACTGTTGTTGCTATCGTTTTATTATAAACAGTTACAATAGTACATGTAAGTTGATATAACCAGGTAAAAAAACGAAATTTATGGGTATCAAATTCATCGATTTGATCCCATAATTCCTGATATACAAGCTGTAATACATCTAACGATTTTTGCTTATTTAAAATTTTGGTTTCTACAATTCCCAACAGTGCCGGGGCATATTGGTCGTATAAGTTTTCTAAATTTAAAAAATTAACAACACGCTTATCATCCGGGATTTTCTCTGGGATGGTGGGAGAAATAATTTTCATCATGTTAAGGGGGGTGCAAACGCCAGAGCAAAAAAAGTGCCATTTTCTAATCGGCAGGGCAATTAAGTAGTTGGTTGTATTGTATTTAAGCAGCCAAATATCCCATTGACAGGTAAAAACTTCTTGTTCATTTTAATTCATTTTCAGCTATTGCTGTTTCAGGCTGTAATCAATTGTGCCGCGGATTTCGCTTTTATGTTTATACCTGATTTGTGCCCGCCTGTTGCTCACTTGACTACCGGTAGCAGGTTGCCTGTTTTGATCTGGTGCTAAATCACCACTTTTTCGCACTGCTTCAAAAAAACAGGATCTGCATCGGCACCAATCCCCGGCAGGTCGGGCAGTTTTAATTTCATTCCGTCAAATTGTACGCCGTCCGTCACCGGGTCGGCTTTGTGGCCAAGCAGGCAGGTATCCAGATCGTAAAACTGAATATTAGGGCACGCCAATGCCAGGTGTACATTGGCACTAAGCGCCACCCGGCTTTCCAGCATACCACCCAGCATATTCGGGATTCCCCTTTTGCTGCACGTATCATGAATTTTTAGGGCTTTGTGTATTCCGCCTGCCTTACAAACTTTGATGTTTATATAATCGAAGGATTTATCATCAATCACCCTTGCCGCATCCATATAGCTAAAAACACTTTCATCCGCCATCAGCGGGATGTGGGTAATGTTCCGCAGGGCAGGCATTTTATGATCCAGATGTTTTGACAGTGGCTGCTCACAAAACTGAATGTTATACTGATTCATAGTCTCCAGTGCCCATACGGCGTCTTTGTAACTCCATCCCTGGTTCGCATCCACACGCAGTTGTGTATCGGATCCTACCGCCTCTCTGATTCGTTTTACACGCTGCACATCTTCAGCCGCTTTTTTACCAAGTTTTATTTTTATAATATGTACCCCCCGGTTGGTTACAAAATCAAAGGCTGTAGCTGCCATGCTTTCGGGTGAATCAATACCGATGGTAAGATCCGATTCGGGCTCGGAATAAGTACCGCCGAGGTATTGATATAAAGGCTGGTTTGCGGCTTTTGCTGCTAAATCGTACATCGCCATGTCGAAAGCGCTTTTAACGGTGTAGTTATGAACGATATAGCTGTCTAATTCCTGCAACCTGTCTTCAATTTGCGAAGCATCTTTACCTTTCCATATACGGGCAAAATCTGTTGCCAGCGCCAGACAGGTATCCTGCGTTTCGCCGGTAATCACCGGAAATGCGGAACACTCACCAACGCCTTTTAATCCGTTGTCCGTGAAAATATGAATCAGTACGTTTTGTGCGTAATCCATAGTGCCGGTAGCAATGGCAAAAGGTTGCATCGGAATGCTGAACCGGTAAATGTGGGTATGTGTAATAATCATTTAAAACAGCTATGCATTAAATATAGCCCGGAAATAATTGCAATGATTAGCAAATGATGTTTATATTGAGACTGTTTGGTATTTTAACAATAGGCTGCTTCGTTACATGAACAACTATCAAAGAGGTAGCCCCTCCGGGGCATGATATTGTTTTTGTAGCCTTAGTCTCTACAAATAGCTTGTGCCGCCGGCACATAAAACCATTCATTCACTTTACAAATTCAACATACAACCATTATTAAAATACTTAACAGCCAAACATTTAAATGAGTAACCACAGCAATAAATTTAAAGAGGGTTTATGTGCCGGCGGCACAATCTGTTTGTAGCACATGTTGAAAAACAAAGGGGCTTATGCCACGGAGTGGCTACCTGTTTAATCATCATTTACTTTAACTTTAATACGTTTGTTAAAATGCTAAACATCCTTATTAATAAATCGTATTTTATGATCCCAGGTATAACATTGGTTGGCAATTCCCTTTTACCTGCTGCTACTGAAAGCTAAATTACCTTTTAGCAATTTTATTCATCGAAATGGTTTTTTGGAATTTGCTTTTAAAACGGCCTGCAACAGTTGTTCGTAATGCGGTATGTTTGGTAGCCCGCCCCTGCACCCGGGTACGCCACATTTTAAAGCTGGAAGCTTTCATTTCTTTCCGCATGATCTCAATCACCTGCTTTTCATCTATATCAAATTGCACTTTAATGACGTCAAAAGGTGTACGGTCTTCCCAGGCCATTTCTACAACCCGGTCGGTTTCAATTTGCGTCAGCCGGTCAGATGCGGATAATTCTTTTTTCATGTAAAATTTTTGTCGTTAATGGTTCGCCTGCATGCAGGTTTTTAAAAGCCATCACCTTGCATAGTAACATCCGGTGGTCGCCGGCTTCCATTTGGTTTATTGCCTGCAACTGCATAACCGCTAATGCGTCTTTCAGCACTTTGAAATTATTCCAGTCCAATAACAATTTTCGTTTTTCCAGCCGTTGTATTTTATTAATTTGGTTGCCACTTTGCCTCCCTAATAGGCTTACCAGGTTATATTGACTGGCGGAAAGTAATTGTAAAATAAAATAAGGATTGGCAGTAATATTTTCCAGCGTTTTTGTTCCATGGTAAATGGCCACCATCATTTGTTTGGGGTGCATACTTACCGCACTTACATAGGTACAAATGTGCATATTTTCATTTATTTCTGTTTTGCTGCTAATGCTGTAAACCGGAAGGCTTATGCGGTTCCAGGGCTTTTTCCGCAGGCTTGTATACTCCATTCATCTAATTGTTTTAAAAAAGCTTCGCCATTTGCCAGGTGCCTTTGCTGTTTGGCTGCATCCATTTTGTCAAACGAATGAACCAACATGCCCAGCCGTGGATTTTGCAGGAAGAATTGCCGGTGTACATGCATAAACCGCCAGAACAACCCATCCCAGGTTTGTTGCCATGGCCCCTTCGCCCAATCGCCCATCTTCATTAAATAATTGCTTCCGCTAATATAAGGTTTTGTCATCATTACTCCTCCCTCGCTGAACTGCGTCATGCCATAGGTGTTGGGCACCATCACCCAATCGTACGCATCAATATACATTTCCATAAACCAGCGATACACCTCGTCGGGATCAAACTCGCACAACAGCATAAAATTACCTATTACCATTAATCGCTCAATATGGTGGCTGTAGCCTGTTTGCAGCACTTTTTTTATCACCGCATCCAGCGGTAAAATACCGGTTTCACCCGTCCAAAACTGGTGTGGGACAGGCCGGGTAAACAGCCAGTAATTGCGGGTACGCTGTTTGCGGCCTTCACGTTGGTAAATGGCGTGAATAAATTCCCGCCATCCAATTATTTGCCGGATGAAACCTTCGGTAGAATTGAGCGGAATATTGTTAGCTCTGGCTGTTTTGATGGCGGCATTTACCACTTGCTTCGGATTCAACAATCCCGTGTTCAGCATGGGCGTAAGTACCGAATGGTACAAGTAATGTTCTTTTGCCACCATTGCATCTTCATACACACCAAATTTTTCAAATCGGTTTTTTAAAAACTCATCCAGCCATTTTTCGGCTTGTGCATGCGTAACCGGGTAGTGAAAATTAGCAACGTCGCCATAATTGCCGGGCCAGTTCTTTTCTACATAAGCGATTGCTTCTTTTACGGCTGCGCACTGCTCCGGGAAACAAATCTCCGGCACGGTTTCACCTTTTGGGAATGGGCTGCGATTATCCTCATCATAACTCCATTTTCCGCCCAGCGGTTGACCATCGGGCTGTAGCAATATCTTAAAACGTTTTCGTTGCCAGATATAAAAGTCCGTTTGAAGATACCCCCTTTTAGAAGCAAAAAAAGCATCCGCATCTGGTTGTGATGTAATGAAATTAGGTGTTTCGTAAACCATGGGTTTGATGCCGTTTGCTGCCAGTATTTTCAACAGCCGCCGCTGTAGCCAGTCATCGCTTAGGCCCGCATAATGGACTTCCGTCATTTTTTGCCCGGTAAGATAACTACCTAATTTACGAACATCGCTGTGTTCACCCGCCGCTTCCAGATATACAACAGGCAACCCTTTTTTTGTCAATTCAGTTGCATAGGCTTTCATGCTGGCCCGGTGTAATACCAGCTTTTGTTTATGAAATGGATAGTGCTTAAAAAATAAAAATTCTTCCACTAAAAATACCGTTCTGCCTTCGGCTATGGCAGGATGATCTTTATATAACTGATGTGGAAAAACAAGGGTAGCACTATACATCGGCACGGTAACAAAAGACAGAATGGTTTGTTTGTTGCATAATATAAGATGGCAAAATTTACATCTTTCTTTCAATTACATTTGACATTATGACGACAACAGCCATTGTGCCAGCTACTATTTCGTTTGACAATACCGAATATGCTTTTGCTTATAAAACCGATAAAGAATTAAAGAAAGCCAGGTTCCTGTTTGAAAGTATGGGCAAGCCCTGGTTGGTAAATCTGGGCACCCGGCTTACACCGCTGGCGGTAAAATGGAATCTGCCATTCACAAAAAGCCTGATACGCAGCACGTTATTCCCGCAATTTGTAGGTGGCGAAACGCTGGAGCAAACAGCTAAAGTGGCAGATAAGTTGGAAGTATTTCATGTGCAGGTAATTTTAGACTACGGCGCTGAAGGCAAAGAAGGAGAGGCCAACTTCGACCATGCCTGCCAGGAGTTTATCCGGGTAATTGATTATGCTGCTACGCAACCCAATATTCCGTTCATGAGCATTAAGGTAACGGGCTTTGCAAGGTTCAGTTTATTAGAAAAAATAGATGCGTCGATGACGGCTGCAACCGGAACGTTGATGAAGCGGTATGCGTATGCTGTTAATCATTTGCCGGAGGCGGAACAAAAAGAATGGGGTATGGTAATAAATCGGATGGAAAAAATATGCCGTGCCGGTGCTGACAGTAAGGTTGGTGTATTGGTAGATGCTGAAGAAACCTGGGTGCAGGATCCGGTAGATGCACTGACACTTACGATGATGGATATAACAAACAGGGGCCGTACCGTTGTATATAATACAGTGCAGTTATATCGCCACGACCGGCTGCAATTTTTGAAGGATATGCACGAAGCAGCATTAAAACGCAACTTTATATTAGGTGTAAAACTGGTACGTGGGGCTTATATGGAAAAAGAACGGGCCCGTGCTGCAGAGAAGAATTATCCTTCGCCCATACAACCCGGCAAGGAAAGCAGTGACCGGGATTATAATACAGCTGTGGAATTTTCGATTAAGCACCTGGAGCATGTAGCGGTAATTATTGCTACTCACAACGAGCAGAGTAACCTGGTAGCTGTGCAATTGTTACAGCAGAATGGAGTACCGGTCAACCATCCGCATGTGCATTTTAGCCAGTTGTACGGCATGAGCGATAACATTACCTTCAACCTGGCGAAGGCTGGTTGCCATGTAAGTAAATATTTACCGTTTGGACCGATTGGCGACGTAGTTCCTTACCTGATGCGGCGTGCCCGTGAAAACAGCAGTGTAAGCGGTCAAACAGGCCGTGAACTTGGATTACTTCAAAAAGAACTGGAAAGAAGAAGAAAGGCAAATGTGCAAATATGATAATCAGCAAATGTGTAAATCAAAATACAAGGAAATGCAAATGGGTAACCAAAAGAGCAATTGCAACACAGAACTTCAAACTTTGAGCTTTACACTTTAAATGGTTGTCAGCGAGTTAAAATCCAAACAGGCAAACATGTTAATCTTTTAAAGAACAAAAAAACCGGTGCTATCACTACACCGGCTTTTATAATCTGTAAATATTAAACCAAGTTATTTATTTTTTTGCGCCCGTCAACCGGAAATATAATCCGATATCGAAAGTAAAATATTTATCTACAGGTTTGGAATTGAATGAACTGGGCAGGGTGCTACTATTTAGATTTTCACCATCACCAAACGTAACATTGTATTGCGCCTGACCAAATACACCGAAGCTTGGTAATAATCCAAGATTTACGCCCGCTTTTGGCGAAAGCAGGAAAAAGGTTTTATTATTATTTACCGCTACCTGCTGGCTGTTATTGGTATAGGTGACCGTATGATTATTAAAGCTGGCACCGGCATCTGCACCAATAAAGGGCTGAATTAAATCCTCCTTTTTCGCTAATAGTATATCAAAACTACCAGACACATTGGTTATATAATCACCGTTTGTATACGTATTGTTACCAATTTTTTCTGAACTTGTATTTTTTGGATATACCCTAACAACCCCACCGAATGCCAGGTGCTGCCCCAGGTAAAATTTGGCATGTGCACCACCCCCCCACAAACTGGACTTGTTATCACCCGTTCCTTTTAAGTAGCTGCCCTGTACGCCAATTTGTATCTGAGCATTAGATTGGGTAGCTAATAAAAAAGTAACTCCTGCCGTTAAAAATAGAATCTTTTTCATGGTTTTAATTTTTTTGAGAAGTACAAAAGACCGGCCATTGTTTACACATTGATTTATCAGAAAGGATTTTAACGAATCCCGGTTTCCGGTTCTATTATTTGTTAACACAACCGACATTTATCAGGTACAGAACCGGAAAAACTTTCCACCATCGGGTAACAATTACGCACATAGGCCAACTGCCATTTAACCTATATCTTACCTTGCGGCTATGGAGCAGTACCAACAACTTTTAAAGACCATTATAGAAAAAGGAACTGATAAAAGTGACCGTACCGGAACAGGTACCCGCAGCCTTTTCGGCTATCAAATGCGGTTTGATTTAAGCAAGGGGTTTCCACTGGTGACTACGAAGAAAGTGCATTTGAAATCAATTATTTATGAACTACTCTGGTTCTTAAAAGGCGAAACGAATATTGCCTGGTTAAAAGAAAATGGCGTAAGCATTTGGGATGAATGGGCAGATGAAAACGGGGAACTGGGTCCTGTTTATGGCAAACAATGGCGTAGCTGGCAGGGGTCGGAAGGCAACACTATTGACCAGATTAGCTGGCTGATAAAAGAAATACAACGCAACCCCGACAGCCGCCGCCTGATTGTAAATGCCTGGAACGTAGCCGAACTTCCGCAAATGGCATTAATGCCTTGCCATGCACTGTTTCAGTTTTATGTAACTCCTCCCCCGTTGGGAGCAACTAATGGTTGGGAGCATAGCCCGGGGAGGGGACTGTTGAGTTGCCAGTTGTATCAGCGCAGTGCCGATGTATTTTTAGGAGTTCCATTTAATATTGCATCTTATGCTTTGCTCACCTTAATGGTGGCACAGGTTTGCGGCTTGCAGCCCGGCGAATTCATCCATACCTTCGGTGATGTGCATCTTTACAATAATCATTTCGAGCAGGCAGAACTACAACTAAGCCGTACACCGTATCCTTTACCGACGTTGAAAATAAATCCGGAAGTGAAAGATATAAATGGCTTCCGATTTGAAGATTTTACATTGGAAAACTACCAGAGCCACCCGGCTATCAAAGGGAAGGTAGCAATTTAATGAGCAAATTTGCAAATGGCGCAATAACTCAATAACTACAAATGCAACCATGGAAAGTAAAGTAGTAAATAGACAATTTATAATAACAGAACCAGTGAATTGTATACTTTGAACCGTAAATATCCACGTCAACTTTCAGCAGGCGCAAACAACGCAGTGATAGCCCTTTCTGAAACGGAAGCTGCTAAGTTATATATTGGAGACACCCGAAGTGATATCGGATCGGAAGCGGAAAAAATGAAATTTGCCAATGGGGTAAATAATCTGGTTTGCCTTTTTATACGGTTGGATTATCACGAAAACCTGCAGGCAGAAGTGCTGGTAATGGAACGAATTTATCCAATAGATTACCGGGCTTATGAATTTGAAAAAAGGGAGTTATGGTTCGAGGTATTCAAGGATGAGTTAAATGCGTTACATAAAGCTGGTTTTGTGCACCGGGATATCAAACGGCCTTCCGGCCTGGACGGCCAATATTTCGATAATGTATTACTCACCCGGCAAGGCCTGCGATTGATTGATGTTGGCATCTCTGCACTTAAAAACCAGGTTGGCGAAAAATTATTCAGTAAGTATGTGGAAACCGAACAACAGGAAATGGAATTTTTTAAAACGTATTTTTTGAACAGGTAAAAGGTAGAAGAATTACGACTCAGGAAACAAAGCTCAGGATTAAATATGCGAGTGTCAGGACATAATCATGAATTCCTGATACTTGTGTACTTGTCCCTGGGATCCTTAATCCTTGACCCTTGTACCTTAAATAAGTAAAATGATCATCAGCTTTATAGCGGCCGTATCGGAAAATAATGTAATTGGCAAAGAAGGCAAGCTTCCCTGGCACCTGCCTTCAGATATGAAATATTTTAAGAATACTACCTGGGCATTGCCGGTCATTATGGGCCGCAAAACATTTGAATCGTTTCCCAAAGCATTACAAGGCCGTACCAATATTGTAATTACCCGGCAAGGGAATTACAATGCTGAAAATATGATAGTAGCCGGCAATATAGATGAGGCTATTAAAAAAGCCTCCATTTTAAAAACGGAGGAAATATTCATAATCGGAGGTGGCGAAATATATAAACAGGCATGGGATGTGGCAGGTAGGCTGTACATTACCCGGGTGCATACGGTTGTAGATGGGGATGCTTTTTTTCCTGAAATGGATGAACAGCAATGGCAACGTACATCGAACAAAGATTTTAAGAAAGATGATAAACATGCTTTTGATTACTCCTTTGAAATATGGGAGAGAGGCAAATGTGCTAATGAGATAATATGCTAATATGCTAATGGCTAAATAAATACAAGATTCTAAATTAATTTTCAATTGTACCGTTAAAGATCGTCTGTAAAAATTCTGATTTCAAATCAGTACGGTTTTCTATTAGCACATTATCTCATTAGCACATTTGAATTTTATGTACTCTCCTTTTCAACTGGCAAAAAAATACCTGCGCTACTATTTCACGGCATCCAGCGGAAAAGGCCATGGCATTCATTCACCATTTGTATTTGATTTTATTACCGAAGTACTGAATGATAAGCGCCATTTTTACGCTTACGACCGGGTGGAAAATCTCCGGCACGAATTGCTCCGAAAACAGGACAAACTCCGGATTACTGATTTTGGCGCCGGCAGCGGTACAGGAGCAACTAATTTGCGTAGTATCCAATCCATTACCCGCCATGCTGCCAAGCCTAAAAGATTAGGGCAATTGCTGTTCCGGCTGGTGCAATATTATCAGCCACAAACTATTATCGAATTGGGCACTTCCTTAGGGCTAACCACAGCCTACCTGGCAGCAGCCAAAAGTTCAGCAAAACTTATCACGATTGAAGGATCAGAAGCAATTACTAAAGAAGCGACATATCATTTCCATGTATTAAAATTAAAAAATATACAGCAACTAACCGGTAATTTTGATGAAATGCTTTTGCCTGCGTTGGCTGAAATGAAGCAGGTTGATTTTGCTTTTATTGATGGCAACCACCGCCTCCAGCCTACCCTACAGTATTTTGAGCAATTGATGCGTTATACAAATGCCTGTTCTATTCTGGTATTCGACGATATTCACTGGAGTATCGAAATGGAGCAGGCATGGGAAACAGTCCAGGCCGATAGCCGGGTACGATTAACCATTGACTTGTTTTTCATTGGTCTTGTTTTTTTCAGGACAGATTTTAAAGAGAAACAGCATTTTGTAATCCGGTTTTGAAAAAGCCCGGCAAACGGAAAGACCGCAATCAGCAAACAGACGACAGACCACGGACAACAGCCGACAGACGGTCAGTCGATCATTCACCATTGACCATTCACGACATTCTCCATTACTTTTATGCCTTTCTAAAAATTTACCCATGACCATTGGCATACTGCACGAACCGATGCCCGAAACACGGGTTTCTTTATTGCCGGAGCATGTAGCTGCATTACGAAAAAAAGGGGTGGATGTATTAGTACAGGCAGAAGCCGGCAAGCGGGCTTTTGTTAGTGATGATACCTACGTAAAAGCAGGCGCAGCCATCAGTAACCGCCACGAAATACTGAGTAGGGCTGATATCATCTTATGTCTGAATCTCCATCAGCCGGCTGAGTGGAAAAACAAGATTTTTATTGGTGTGTATCAGCCGCTTTTTAAGCAGGATGTGATGCAGGCAATAGCGGGTCAGCAGGCAACCGTTTTTAGCCTTGATATGCTTCCCCGTACGACCCGTGCGCAAAGCATGGATGTATTGAGCAGTCAGGCAAATATTGCCGGCTACAAAGCGGTACTGCTGGCGGCGCAATTACTTCCCCGTTACTTTCCCATGTTTATGACGGCCGCCGGAAGCATCGCACCTGCTAAAGTATTAATACTGGGTGCCGGTGTAGCCGGCTTGCAGGCCATTGCTACGGCCAAACGCCTGGGTGCGGTGATAGAAGTATTTGATACCCGCCCTGCTGTGAAAGAAGAAGTGCAAAGCCTGGGTGCCAGGTTTATTGAAGTAACCGGTGCCGCTGACCCCTCCCATGCAGGGGGTTATGCTGTAGAGCAATCGGAAGCCTATAAGCAACAGCAACAGCAACTGATTGCTGATGCGGCTGCCAAAGCCGATGTAGTTATTACCACTGCTGCTATCCCTGGTAAAAAAGCCCCGGTGCTGATTACCAAAGAAACATTGCACCGCATGAAACCTGGCAGCGTGGTGATTGACCTGGCGGCTTCAACCGGTGGCAATACAGAGGTAACTGAAAATAATCAAACGGTTTTTTATCATTTTGTAACGGTTGTTGGCGATAGCAACCTCCCTGGTACCATGCCTGCAGATGCCAGTAAACTCTATGGTAAAAATGTATTGAATTTTTTAGAATTGATGATTACCAAAGAAGGCGCTCTGAATTTAAATTGGGCGGATGACCTGGTAAAAGGTGCCTGCATTTGCCATGATGGGCAAATCATTCATGA
This sequence comes from Chitinophagaceae bacterium, assembly GCA_965246935.1. Classification (GTDB taxonomy): domain Bacteria; phylum Bacteroidota; class Bacteroidia; order Chitinophagales; family Chitinophagaceae; genus JAZKFT01. The sequence continues at coordinate 96,316 of CBDFGC010000011.1, forward strand.
ACGGATGAAAACAATTAATAATGGATAATTATCAATGGATAATATTGTGAATTTTCAGGTTTTCATTCTTAATTTCCTGATTGAATTTTGTATTCATTTGCACATTCGCTAATTGTCATCCGCCGCTGCGGACACATTTATTTCTTCTATGTTTTTAATTGACACCCATACCCATTTGTACCTCCATCAGTTTGATATGGATCGAAAAGAAATGATGGCCCGTGCAAAAGCTGCCGGCGTACAAAAACTTTATCTACCCGCTATTAGCAATAGTGAAACAAAGCGGCTGTTGCAGATGGAGCAGGATTATCCAGGCCAATGCATTGCAATGATGGGGCTTCATCCCTGCTATGTAAAAGATAACTGGCAGCAGGAACTGCAACACGTGGAAAACTGGCTCTCCAAAAGAACGTTCGCCGCTATCGGCGAAATAGGCCTCGACCTGTATTGGGATACCACTTACTTTGAGCAGCAACAACAGGCATTTCACCGGCAAATTGAGTGGGCACTGCATTACCGGTTACCGATTGTCATTCATAGCCGTAACGCTACACCGCAAACTATACAAATCATACAGCAATATGCCTCCAAAGGATTAAGAGGTATTTTCCATTGCTTTGGCGGCAGTTACGAAGAGGCCATGCAAATCATCAACGTAGGTTTTTACCTGGGCATTGGCGGCGTGGTTACCTACAAAAAATCAGGTCTGGAGGAAACCTTGCGCCATATACCTCTGAAACACCTAGTGTTGGAAACTGATGCGCCTTATCTTACACCAGTGCCCTACCGGGGCAAGCGCAACGAAAGCAGCTACCTTACGTATATAGTTGATCAGTTAGCAGAAATTTACAAAATAACCAGGGAGGAAATAGCGCAACAAACTACCTCAAATGCAGCAACTATATTCGACTCCCTATCGAATAATGCTTCATTCTGATTTTTGGAGGTTTCCCGGATGTTTCTCTAAAACCAGCATAATGGTGCCTGATAAAATTGGTCAAGGGACCATCATGATGACAAGAGCAGTTGATGAAAGGATAAAAAAATAAATACGGGTGTAAAGTGAAGCCTTATTTTTGCCGCCCGGTAAAAAATACAGAGAGGTGCCCGAGTGGTTGAAGGGGCTCGCCTGGAAAGCGGGTATACTGCAAGGTATCGAGGGTTCGAATCCCTTCCTCTCTGCTGATAAGTCAATTAAACCGCATCAAAAGCCTTCAAATCGTTGATTTCAGGGCTTTTTTATGGTACCTACTCCGTCAAATCGTTCAAAAAAGAGCAAAATAAAAGTGAGTCATTCGTGGAGTTCGACCTTCCGAAGAAAAAGACTCACTGAAAAGCTTATAATGAATTGATTTACAACATGTTCACGGCTTAAACATCTTGTTTAGCAAGTACTGCATTTCGAACTTTGTTTCACCTTTTAAATGCAGTTTTTATGTTAGAAAAAAGCTTTGGGTTACTTTTTCATCTGAAACAACCCAAAAATTACAAATCAGGTCCCGTATACATCTACATGCGGATTACAGTCGATGGCGTCATTCGAGAATTGTCTACTAAACGACTTTGGGAGCCATCCCGATGGAATGCCAAAGCAGCAAAGGCAACAGGTAATAAAGAGGATGTAAAAACCCTGAACACTTACCTTGAAACTTTACGAACGAAAGTTTATGATGCTAAAAGAATATTGCTTGATACGAATAAGCAAGTAACAGCAGAGGCAATTAAAAATTTTCTTTCCGGAAAGAATGAAAGCAAAAGAATGATCATGGATATATTTAAAGAGCATAACGATCAGGTAAAAGCATTAGTTGGCCATGAGTTTGCTCCCGGAACCTTGGAGCGCTACCATACTTCCTTTGATCATACCCGCTCTTTCATTAAGTGGAAGTATGGTGTTGATGATATGGATATTAACAAGTTGAATTATGAGTTTATTTCAGCGTATGCATTTTGGCTGAAAACCGTTCGGCAATGCGGCCATAATACAACTATGAAGTACCTGAGTAATTTTAAGAAGATAGTGCTTCATTGTGTGCGTAACGGCTGGTTGACCACTGACCCTTTTTGTAATTTCAAGATGAATAAAAAAGAAATAGTCAGAACTGCATTGACGGAAACAGAATTACAAATACTGACAGCGAAAACGTTCGAATGCGAAAGGCTGAATTATGTTAAAGACATTTTCCTTTTCAGTTGTTATACAGGTTTGGCTTATATAGATGTAAAAAAGCTGAAACGTTCTGAAATTACTGCAGGTATCGACGGCGAACAGTGGATTTTTACTAAAAGGCAAAAGACGGAGACCCCTTCAAAAATCCCATTGTTGCCAGTAGCACTGGAAATTACCAGGAAATATGCGCAGCATCCTCAATGCGCTGTAAAAGGGAATGTATTACCGGTATTAAGTAATCAGAAGATGAATGCCTATTTAAAAGAGATAGCAGATGTATGCGGAATCAATAAGAACCTGACTTTCCATATTGCACGGCACACGTTTGCCACCACGATAACGTTGAGTAACGGCGTACCTATTGAAACAGTCTCTAAAATGTTAGGGCATAAATCACTAAAGCAAACACAGCACTATGCTAAAATCTTAGATGTAAAGATTAGCAATGATATGCAGGCATTAAGGAAGAAGCTATTACCATCATCATAATACATTCAACTTAAAAATGGTGACCACAATGAGCCAACAGCTTTAATGCGGGATATTATTTGAGCAAATGTTATACGATTTTTCCCTCTACTGAATAAAGTGTGAAAACAAAAACCTATTGAAAAGCAGTTTTACAAAAACTGCTTTTTTTATGAGTACCATCAATGATCAAACAGATGCTGAAATTGGATTGCGCCGTGATCAATTCATTACTATCGCTTATTTAGAAAAGTTTAAGGTGGACTTGCTGAAAGAGATTGCTGAACTTTTAAAATCAACATCTAATCAGCCCTATAAGAAATGGCTCAAATCCAGTGAAGTTCGAAAGTTGTTGAACATTTCACCTGGTACGCTACAAAATCTGCGTATTAATGGTATGTTGCCATATACCAAGATTGGTGGCACCATGTATTATAAAGCTGCAGATGTAGATCACATGATGACAGGAAAAGATTTAAATCATATGGCTGATGAAAAAGGAAATTAAAAGGCTTAAAACTTATCAGGGAATGCCTTATTCTAGTTTGGATTTTACTCCTCCAAATTTGCATATTGATCAATGTTGCGCAGACTTTCGTCTGTTTGCATCAATAGCCGGTAAGGAATATCGGTACTAATTTCCTTTCCCAGCTTTGCTTTTAGCCCTTTCAGGTGAAAGAACAACATACCAGTAGGATCATACAGCATCGAAAAACGTTTTGCCCGGTCGAGAAAGTACAGGTAACAATCACTCTGCATGTGCTCCCATTGATACACATGCTGTAGCCTCCCCTCTACCCTTTCCCAACACTTCAGTAGCCAGTATTCATCTAATGTTTGGTAGTAGCTACGCAACAGCGGGTCGGTGCATTTGGCAATGGCATCTTTTCTTTCCAACACTATCTTGCCGTTGCCGGGTTTATGGTAAATACCACAGTAGTAAATGAATGTTTCACCATCTACCCAGGCAATGTTTTCCTTGCAACAGTTCTGGTTGTTGCGGTCTTTAAAGATGATGTACTCATGCCTTTTGGGATTAGAAATAAAATGCTGGGCTATCAACTTTGCCAACCCTAAATGTTTGCGGACAATAGGTACAGAACCGGGTATGACCAAGCTTACTTTCAACGACTTGCCCTTTTTTATTTTGGGTTTGATGATGCGGTTTCTTTTGTACACAATCCCATTGGGGCTGATGAAATAGCCCTCAAAACCTTCTACCGGTATTCTTTCCGGGTCTAACCAAACAGGTTCTGCCGCCTTTCTTTTCGGCCGTGGTGGACCTAATATATCAGCAGATGCATGGTAGAAATAATGATAATCTTCCTTCGATACCCATCGGAGATTTTCAAGGGTGCAATTGCTTTTGTCTTTGTCTACAAATACAACTTTGAGATGGTTATCTGGATTGGGTACAAAAGCAGTAGCTATCAGCCAGGCAACGGTGTGGCGTTCCAGTATCCCACTCCTACTTTTTACTTTTACTCTATCTGCTTTGTTCCTGCATTTCTGAGGTGTTAGCAGCCTATCTCTGCTGTATACTTTGCCACAAAGGGTAATGTAGTAACCCGGAAAACCAGATATCGGCACAGGATTAAGCTCAGGTGGCGGGAAGGCTTCAGTACTTTTTACTTTCACCGGCAACAGCGCCTGCCAATTATAAACAATAGCCTTTTTACTGGTAGCTGATGACCGCTTCGGAACGGGTTCTTTACTTATGAGCTCCACTGGCTTGCCGGGGAACAGGGAATGCCGCACATACTCCCGGTTGCATACCTAGGCCAGGTTATTGAAATGACAGTTGCGGTTATTGCCATCTTTACAAATTACTTTGGTGTGCTTGTGAGGGTTAGGCACAAACAGTTGTGCCACCAGCGTAGCCATTCCATACTCTTTAGCAATACCATTCTCCTGCAAGCGTACTTTGGGTGCTTTGGCACCCTTAATAATGGGCACTTTTAGGATATCGTTATTGTACACCTCCCCTTCGGGTGTAACAAAGCAGTTAAAATATCCAATAAACTTTTTGTTCTCCATGCCACTGTGCATTTGGGTACGCGGCAAGCTGGCTGGTGAAAAAAGAAAGAGAGCCTGCCGGTGCTTACAAAATGACGGGCAGCAGGTAGGGTAGCCAAGTTTTGGGCAGCATATCGTATTCTGATAAAGGGCATATTATACCGGATACGGTATGCCGTGATTATCTTACATTAGCCAGGCAAATAAAAGCGCAACCCCGTATGAACAACATCATCGAACCCCGCAAAGTGCATGAAGGCCGTAACCTGAAACGGATCAGGGAAATACTACAGGTAAAGCAAAGCACACTGGCTACTGAACTGGGTGGCGAATGGAACCAGAAGAAAGTATCACAAATGGAAGATAGGGAGACAATTGAGCCAGACTTGCTGGAAGAGATTGCACATGCGCTGAAAGTACCGGTGGAGGCTATTAAGAATTTTGATGAAGATGCAGCTGTAAATTTTGTTGCAAGTTCTTTTCATGACCATTCAATTGGTTATGTAAAAACTTATACTCCAACCTTTAATCCTATTGATAAACTGGTAGAGGTATTTGAAGAGAATAAAAAGCTTTATGAACGTTTGTTGCTAGCAGAAAAAGATAAGGTTGAAATGTTGGAACGGTTGCTTCAAGATAAAAAGTAAATATTTTGTGCCCACTCGTGTAGTTAGTATTTGAATACCTCAAATCAGCGTCATTGTGGTTACAGTAATAAATGCAGAACACTCCTTAGAACTTAACAAGATCAACACAAAACTTTGACACCGACTTGCATATAATTGCTCGGAACTGAATTTTGGGCTTATTTTGCCATAATTCAAAAAACCTAGAAAGTTTTATTTTCGCTCAAACTCTCAATAAAAGCTATGTCCTTACTAAACAACATTCCTGAAACTATACCTCAAAAAGAGGAAACCCCACAACAGGACGCCATTAGTATTGATGCCAGTAAGATAGAGAATTCAGTTTTACAAAGGTTGCTTGAAGAAGTAAAATGCGAAAGTCAAAATAATATTACTGCTTACAATCGACTTCACAATCGTCATAACCGTTCTAGATAATTGAGTGAACCATCCCGAACTCGATACCATCCTTCTTAAAGTAGCTGGCAGGTGCAATATTAATTGCACTTACTGTTATGTTTTCAACATGGGCGATGATAACTGGTTGCACATGGAGAAACTCATGTCCGCGGAAACGATAATTGCTATTTGCGATTCTCTTGAACAGCTTGTTACATACCAACAAAAACCATTTAGCCTAGTACTTCACGGTGGAGAACCTTTGCTGTTGGGAACGTCAAAATTAGAGCAGCTACTTTGGCAATTGCGAAAAGTACTTCCTAAAAATTACCCTATTAGCATTCAAACCAATGGAATCTTAATTACTGACAATATTTTAGATATCTGCTCTCAGTATAGTACTACAGTAGCAGTAAGTATAGATGGTCCTAAACATGTTCATGATAATGAAAGAGTAGGACATAATGGAAGTGGGACTTTTGATAAAGTCTTGGAAGGTATTCATCGTATAAAAGCACATCCCGATGCTGAATTCTTAGACTCAGGTTGCCTGGCTGTTATTGACCCATTTTCCAACCCCCAAGAGGTATACTCTTTCTTTAAAGAAATCGGAACGCCAAGTGTTGATTTTTTATATAAGGATGGTAATCATTCTAAGTTACCTTATGGAAAACTTTCTCTCCAATCAGTTGAATATGGCTCGTGGATGGTACGGCTTTTAAATGTCTATTTACATGATTCCAATCCTCTTCCCATTCGTATCCTTGATGATATGATGAAAGTAATACTGGGTGGGGTTGTTACACAAGAGGGAGCAGGTGTTACTGACTTCGGAATCCTGATTATAGATACTGATGGCACTTTAATGAAGAACGATACTTTAAAGAGCACCTACAATGGTGCTGATAAATTTATTAAGCCAGTAAATATAAAAGATGGAAGTTTAATTGACTTTGTTATGTCTGCTGAGTTTTATGATTATCACAAAAGCCAGAAAGCCACATCCAAAAAATGCATCACTTGCGCAGATTATGCTGTCTGTGGAGGTGGAATGAAACTTCACAGATGGAATGAAGAAAATGGCTTCAATAATCCTTCAGTTTACTGTGATGACCAACAGTATTTAATAAAGAATATGCGTAAAGCTATTGCTAAACTATACCAGAATGCAGAAGTTGAATTGTATTAGCTTATCAACCAAACAATTTGAGAACTTTCCCTTCCCACATATATGCTGCTCTTCTGTACTTGAAAAAGGTATTGAAAAACAACTATACGAATGGTTTGAGTCTACCAATGAATGGAATTTAACAGAAGCCGACTTTTATACACAATACGAATTTGTCGTTTCAAAAGCTGTTCTACCTGAGCATCTTGAATGCTTAGTAAGTAATGAAACCATTGAAACAATTAAATCTACTTTCTGTAAAGCGTTTAGCACAAAATCTTTAGAGACTGTTTCGGTAGTTGCGCATAAACTTTTAAATACCCATACAATTGGTGTTCATAACGATTATATTAATGGAGAGGAAACCCATAGATTAGTTATCCAAATAAATCCGCACTGGGATGCTACAAAAGGAGGATTTTTATTGTTATTTAGCTCACATAATGTGGAAGACGTTTCGAAAGTTTTGCAACCCATCAATAATTCTGCATTCGGTTTTGAAATTTCAGATAAGTCTTATCATGCAGTGTCAACGGTGCGTAATTTTTTTAGGTATAGTATAGTGTATACATTCAAAGAAAACTAAGGATGGAGCTAACCCCTCAAATTCATCAATTCATAAAACAGCCCTTTCCTTTATGGGAAACAACACTAACACATCAATTAGTTCAACAGCAATGGGCGGAACTAAAGGGGAAGGGATTTACAAGTTCTGAGGATTACAGCACAGCACGTGTTTGGCTAAATAAGCCGTCTTTAAAATTAGACAAAAGAAAACCCATTCCTAAAAGCAGCTTCTGCGTTGAAATGCCTTCGGCTCAACTACAATGGTTTTATGATGAGCATGGACTTGAACTGCTAACGGAAAATGAAATAGAAACAGATGCCGTGCTTTTAAAATTAAACAAGGCTTTTTCTATACTTCGTTTAATTGATCCTATTTATGATTGCATTACTGACTTGGTTCAAGCTATTCATATTTTACGACAGCCCGATGCTGATATTGATCTGAGTTACAGTCATCCTCAAATTCCTTTTTCAATATTTATTTCAGTGTGTAATGATGATTCTGTAATTTCTAATCTACGAGTTGCTGAATCTATTTTGCATGAGGCCATGCACTTAAAACTGACATTAATCGAAAATAATGTTTCTCTGATAAAACCTAATACGAAAAATTTATATTATTCTCCCTGGAGAGAAGAGCTGCGACCTATTCAGGGGGTGTTACATGGATTGTTTGTATTTAGGGCTATTTATGAGTTTTATAAAAGAATTATAAATGAATTTAGTAATTATCATGAACTAAATAAATTTTTAATAACTCGTATAGATGATATAATAATAGAGATCAACCAATTAGTTGATTTAAAAAAAAATAAGTTTCTAGATAAAAATGGCAGAAAATTTATAACAAATCTAATGGAAACTTAATTTTTAGCAGATAATCTTCAGCAACAGCGGAAAATTCAGAACCTGGTTCTTTTGAATTTCTAATATAATTTAAAGCATCTTCAACATCTACTGCTTTATGATGCTTCCTTCTTAAAATAACTGCTATTCTTACAGTAATATCACTAATCAACTTAGCTCTCAAAATATCTAAATCTTCTCTATAAAGGCCACATACCTCAATAGTTTTTTTCCCAAAACGTGTTTTTCCACTAACAAGATTATTTTCGAAATAGATATGTTTCCTTGGGTCTCGTTTTCCACTCGGGTCAAGTATCAAAGGGCTTTCTTCACTTATATCATCATTGTGAGACTTTGCTCTTTTTGATTCATCTAATAAAGGAAATAGATTCCCTTTATAACTGGTATTACACACATTGCATACAAAGAACAAATTTTCCCAATTATAACCGAGCCAGTAATAACCAGGTTTATTTAATATGTCAGTTTTACTTTTTTGATACCCATGTTTTGGCCGGAAGTGTTCAACAGCTCCGTACTCATCTACTTGGTCTTTCTGACAAAAACAACACTTATTATTTTGTGCCTTTTTCAAAACCTTTTTTACACTTGTATCGCCGTAAATATCAGATTTGATTTCAATACTTTTGCTCTCATACAACTTCGGATTTTTGTTGTATTTTTTTCGATTTCCTGTATCTGCAGCTTTTCCTGATGTTTTTAGTTTATCTGGTATTTCGGATTGCTTTATTATCCTGATCATAACTTTATTAAAGGAATATCTTTTTTAATTTTTTCAACCAGTTCAGAGATTAATTTTCTATTTGCAATTTCTTCTGGATTTTCACCTATAGGTATATCAGAAAGTTGTTTATTAATTTTTTTTAACTTTAGTTCATCTACTCTTTCTAGTCTACTTTTATTTAATATTTTTTGACGTTCCTTGATCAGCTCTTCATATTTTATTCCTCTCGCTGATTTTAAACCAAAAAACTCACTTGTAAGTATTTGATCAATCCTCCAACCGTCAATATCTTTTGGATTATTTTCTATACATACACCATTTTCACTGTGTTTTAATACAGCATGATTAGCATTTAATTCTGATTGTACTATGAGCGGACTATGTGCAGTAGCAATAAATTGAACTTTCTCGAAATGTTTGGAAAGGTACATTATAATTTCTCTTTGCCACAATGGGTGTAGATGTAAATCTATTTCATCAATAAGCACAATAGCTGGTTCTGCTAATGGATTAAGGCTTTCAGGATACTCATTTATTAATCTCCAAGACAAGTCAAGAGTTAATGAAATAATTGTTCGATAACCAAGGCTAAAGTTTCTTAAAGGAATATTCTCACCATGCCTTGTTGTTAAGACTATTTCTTGTTGTACTATTTTATCTTTTTCAATTCTAGGTGCTATAATATCTATCTTACTAATTTTTTCAGATTCTGGAAGTACTTCAATTAACATTGCCTGAACTTTATCCATATAGTTCTGATACTTCTTTGCTTGTCCTCTATTACCAAGTTTAGCATATTTAAGAGTGTGTAAAATTTCGTTTGCGTCATATAAAATTGTATTTTCTGCAATAAATGACGAAATTGTATCTTCTAATTTTGGATCACCTTACATTTAATTTTCCTAAATTTCTTGTTGCGCTATAAGCATAAATTAATATTTCCTCTTTATAGAAAACGTCATTCTCATTTTTTTTTTGCTTAGGAACAATTACATCAACTAAAGTTTCATTTTCAACTTCAATACTTATTTCAGTTTTGCATATAATTGGTTTAGAAACTTGCTTTCTTGCTTTTTGATTAAGACTTCTTTGTGCTGTATAGATTGCAGATATCTTAGCCACTATATGGCGACCACTTTTTCTAACTAATTGTGTCAATACTTCATTTTGTTCATCCATTATTATTGGAGTTTGTATAAAGCCTTTCGTGTCATTCTTATCGTATGGTAATATAGGCTTCATCCAAGCAATTAATTGTAAAAGAGTAGATTTTCCCAATCCGTTATCACCAATAATTAATGTCCATTGAGGTAAAATCCCATCTGGATTTTCAAACTCCAACAAAACCTTTTCTCCAAAAGTTTTAATATTGTCAATTTCAAGAGATTTTATATAAATGGGAGTTGTTGTCATAATTATGATTAATCTATTACCTTAAAGTAAGTCACCAATTAAAAATCGGAACAAATGTAATTAACAGAACCAATATCAATTTAATATTCCCTTACGGCCATGCCGGTTGCCACGGCTAATCTTATTTTTTGTTTCAATTGCAATTGCCAGCCCGCTGCAGAAAGCATAAGGTCAATCGTATCTTGGGCAAGTTGTTCAGGGTTTTAGTTCATACAGGTATTGGCAGGGTAACCAATTTGGAGCAGCAAGATAGAGGAAGAATTGCGAAAATTGGTATCCAGCTGTCGTTTTTGTTACGCAACCTATCATAAGTTTTTGAGACTTATCCAGGTTATAAAACTCCTTAATTTCTTGATCCACTATTTACATCATCATTACTAATGCTGCGTTTATTCTTCTTAATCTCACTATTCAGCTTCCCAAATTTGTAGTTGAAACTAATGGCCACGTTGCGGTAAAAGTTGTCATAGTAATTGGTCTGGTAAAAGTCCGGTGTTTTAGTATAAAAGTCCAGCCGGAGAAATTTCTGATGCGGATTGTTTACATAAATGGATAGGGTAGTTTTTTCATGCCAAAGGGTTTTGGAACCACTGGCGGAAAAAGAGGGGTAGTAATTATCCCGGCCCTGCAACAACACATAGCGGCTATCGAAGCCGGCATTCAGGTTGGCCCGGTAGCCCTTATTAAATTTATAGCTTGTGTTGGTAAACAGGTTGCCCTGGAAACCTTTATTGTAGTAAAACTGGTTGTTGTACGTCCCTTTCAGCCACACATGCATCAACTCTGCATTGATGTTGATGCTGAGCTTTTTTGTGATGGGGTAGTTCATGTTCAGGTCGAAACTGAGGCGTTTAAAACTGCCCACATTTTGTGAAGTGATAATAGTTACTGTATCGGTCCCTACTCGAGTTACTTCTTCCACCGTATTGTTGGCAAAAGAATAGCTAATGCTGGGGTTGATTGACCCTTTTTTGAAATTGCTGAAGCCAAGTTCAAAACTGCGGTTAACCACCGGCTGCAAGTCAGGGTTACCTACACGGAGAAATGTAGGGTTACCACGGTCTACAAACGGGTTGAGCTGCCAGATACCTGGTCGCTGAATGCGCTGGCTAAAACCAAAGGTGAGGCTGTTGCTTTCATTCAGCGTACGCTGCAACGCAAATGAAGGCACCAGGTTGCTGTACGATTGCTTTACCGCACTACTGGTTGAAACGAAATGCCCATTTACCACTGTATGTTCCAACCGCAGGCCACCTTTCAGCACTGTTTTTTTTAGCTTTAGATTGTAAGAGTTATAAACACTATATACATTTTGTTGGTAGTCAAAATCGTTGGTTTGTGCAGGATCGTTTACATACTGCTTCGCTGTTTCGTTGTAGTAAGCAGTAGTAAAATGACTGAAATTGTTTCGGAAAATGGCTTTGGTCCCGGCTTCTATATTCAGCATTTTTACCGGGTGCACATAATCTACCTGGGCCGTATGTTCCTTTGTGCCCGATTCGTTGTATTGCTGGTAACCGGGTAGCGTAAAATTTACCCGGTTCAAAAAATCAGCTTCGTTATCCCGCTCGTTGCCCGACCGGCTGTATTTATAAGAAGTAGTGAGCAGTTGCTCTTTATTGCGGCGAAAGCCTTTTTCGTAGTTGAGTGCAAGGTCAGTTCCATGATAGTCTGCAGTGCCATCATTTGTTTGCTGGTACTGCTGTTGCAGCACCCCGCTGCTATTGGTTTGCCGCAGTAACTGGTTTAGCTGGTTGCTGTTATTTCCCCGGTAAAACTCTACCGAGCCCGTTAGCAGGTTCAACGTATCTAATTCAAAGCTCAGTTCTGCATTGCCCCAGGAACTATTGCTTTTTCGCATCCGTTCGCCATCCTGGCGAACCGTTGTTTGCACCGGGTGGTAAATTTCGTTTGCAAATCCGGATGCTGACGTTTGCCGCAACTGTTGATTATAACCTATATACCCGTTCACCCCAAACTTACCTTGCTTCTATGTAGCATTCAGGTTAATACCCGGGCCCCACACCGAATTAACCCGGGCATTGATGCTGCCATTATAACCTTCGTCCAGTGTCTTTTGGGTAATGATGTTGATGATACCAGTTAGCCCTTCCGCATCGTACTTTGCCGGCGGCGTAGTAATCACTTCAATTTTTACAATATTGGTAGCCGGCATAGATCGGAAAATATCAGAAGGATTACTGCTGACCAGTGAGGAAGGCTTACCATTGATAAGTATTTTATAATTGCCGCTTCCTTTTAGTTTGATGTTGTCGTTTCCATCTACCGAAACCAGTGGCACCTTCCGCAGCATGTCCAGCACGTTGTTGATTTTGTTTTCGGGATCGGCCAACACATCGTAGGCGATGCGGTCGGCTTCCTGCTTAATAAGAGGCCGGGTAGCAGTTGCCCTTACTACTACTCCACCCAACTGGCTAATAATGGCCGGCAGCATAATGGCGCCAATATCGGTTACCGTATCTGTAGCTCTTGTAACAATCTTCTTTTCCTCGTAACCTACGGCGGCAAATACCAGCTGCACGGCGCTGTCCCTGGCAACCCGGAGCTCAAAGCTGCCATTCTCTTGGCTTAGGATGGATTTAAGTGCCGAATCTTTTGCGGCGGCCTGTACGGTAATGGTAACGTAGGCCAACGTTTCCTGTTTAGCGGAATCTTTAACGATACCCCTTACCAGCACGGAAGTGGCGGTTTGGGCAAAGAGAACAGGGCTGGCAAGCAGGCACAAATACAGCAATAGGTAACGGCGCATTAGTGGTGCAGAATTAAGAAAGCAAGCTACTGTCTTGAAAGTAAGGATGTCGTTAATGGTGATGAACGGTGGAATGTCAGGAAGGAAGGCGTGTGGTTCAGCTTGTTGACAAAAGTTTGAGCGTTATTTGCAATGAACGACCGGGATGATTTATATATTGTTGACCCTTTGATGCCTTCATCGAATGTCCGAACTGTACTACTGTATGTAATGTATTGCATATGGAAAATTACGCTGCCATTTAATAGCCACAAAACGTTTGAGTTAAGGAACAAGCAGTTTACATTATTAAGATTCTATGTGAGTAACTTTCTGCCTTGAACGATGTAACGAACAGATTACTATTTCCGTTTATCAGCCATGTTCCAAAAAGCTGTACCCAAATGGCTGGGTAAACAAGAGTATCCTTTTCAAAACCGTTACTTTCATTTACCCATAGGCGCTATGCATTATATTGACGAAGGAGAAGGTTATCCAGCTGTTTTTCTTCATGGTAATGGGAGCTGGTCGTTTGAGTTTCGCAACATTATTAAAACGCTTAGCAAGAACTGTCGCTGTATTGCACCTGACCTCATTGGTTTTGGCCTGTCCGATAAACCTGTTAACTGGGACTATTTACCCGAATCATATGCTCATACTATCGAAACGTTTCTCAATAACCTGAGCTTTGAAAAATGCACTTTCGTATTGAGCGATTGGGGCGGGCCTATTGGTTTATCGTATGCACTGCGTTATCCTGAAAAAACACAAAAGCTTTTACTGCTGAATGCCTGGTGCTGGAGGCTAAATACTAATCCCTATTCCCCATACAAGAATCGTCGTGTCGGCACCAAAATCGTTCAGCTTTTAAACGCACACATCCCTTTCTTCACCAGGAAGGTAATTAAACGACTGTTAGGGAATTCTCCGGAAATAGAAAAGCATGTTCACCTTTATTATTACAAGCCGTTAGCAGATCGTAAAAATAGAAAAGGTTATACTGTTTTTATCAGTCAATTGAAGAGCTCGGGTGAATGGCTGGAAATGTTATGGAATCAACTGCAAAAACTCCGGGCATTTCCGGTAACCATTATCTGGGGAATGAAAGATAACATCTTCACAGCTGAATCACTGAATCAATGGCAAAGTGTAATGCCACATGCAAAAGTTATCTGGCTAGAAAAAGCTGGTCACTTACCGCAGGACGCCGCTCCGCAGATAATTATAAAAGAATTGGGGTGGTGCAAAAAGGTATTAAAATATGAATTAATGCCTGGCGGTATTTGGAAAGAAAAATAACAATGGGAAAAGATTCGGGATGATAGTTAATTATTTAAGCCTCTTCTTTTTTTCTTCTTTTTCTTTCGATTTGCATATGTCATTTCATTCGCTAAAGGATCATAACCCTGCTCTGGTTGTACTAAGTTTTCTGCTATGGTAGCAAGGTTTTCAGAAATTTCTTTTGAAATGGTCGAGATGGATAATTTATCCTGAACTTTTTGCCACTGCGGCGGCAGGTCGTTTGCAAAGGTTTCCGGCTTCTTTTTCAGGTTAAAATGCCGCTGTAATTCCAACATTTTTTCCAGCCTTGATAGAGAAAAGGATCGGTCTACTTTACTGCCCTTAAAAATCTCCTCTCCTATCTTGAAACTAATGCCCTGTTTTTCAGTTGTTCCGCTCTTGAATTTAATGATGATTTGAATGCCTTGTTTTTGTAACGCTGCTTCTAAGTCTGCTAACGTCTTGCAGTTCGGTAAAACAGTTCGAATAGCTATGTAGATGGCATAGCGGTTTGCTTCCGACTGGCTGAGGGCTTCGGGATGTGTTTTAGAAAGGTCTTTGTAATTGGCTGGTGTTAGGTTATACTCTTTCGTTAAACGTTGTGCAATTTTCTTTCCTTTTAGCCCTATCCAGCTATCACTGATGCTCTTGCCATTATAGTCCACCAGGTTGGCTAATAAATGAACATGCAAGTGAGATTTATCTATGTGTTTTACTACTGCGTATTGGGTATTTACAATACCTATTTCTGCCAGGTATTTTTGTGCTATTTCTGCTATGGTTTTATCATCTATTTTATCCTGCGGAGCAAAGCTTAAAATACCATGAAAACAGGACTTCGTTTTGTCAGGATGAAAGGCTGCCTGCCGTACAAAATCTTCCGTCATTTTTTGCCAGTCATAGGACCTGATTCCATCAGCTGCCAGCACCTTTGCACGGCGCTCATCTTCACACACATAACGCACTGCTCCTGCAAAGGAATGACCGGTAAAAATCTTACTAATCATGGGTCGAATTTTTGGAGAATAAACTTGATTTTTTCTTCGTATTGACCGAAGGCGGCAAGTGCAAAAGTGAACCCCTCCACATGGCCTTTGTGTGCCAGTTGGTTAAGGTTAACAGCCATGCCGGTAAGTTGTCGGATAGCCTCTTTCTCTTCTGCTGTAACCCTGCTTTTGAGAGATATATTCAGTGCTGATAACCGCAACAATTTGGATAACTTCATACCTGCTTCTTTAGCTTTTCCCTTCACAACTTCATACTCTTCACCCGTAAAGCGTACGCCGATAATCTTATCCTTATTTATCGCCTGTTTCGGTCTGCCACCTCGGTAGAAATTTTCTTTTTCACTGCTCATTCGCTACTCTATTTACCTGTGATATTTTAATTTTCTTCTCCATGACTTACCGGTTTCTACCCCTGCTTGCGACCAACGGGAGCAACAGGGCAAGCTGTTTTTGTGCAACAAAAACACCGCTTGCCAAGAACATTTCGGCAAGCTTCCTATCAGCAAGCTTCGTTCAATAACAGCTTCCCTGATAGCACCAACCAACAATGGTATAAAATGCATCCTAATAGCATCCTGTTGCCTTGTTGGAGCAGCTACTTATAGAAACTACTAAAGTGGTTTCAAGGCTACAATAACAGCTTTTAAGATGCGATACAGGACTCACTTGTAAGTTTCTATTGTCCGATCAATTTTGTGAACCAGCTAATTTAAAATAGATTATGAAAGCTTTTTAGCGGTCAATTGCTATTCAAAAGGCAGACTTAACATCATTGAGATCTTAAGCTATTATCAACTATTTGTAAAAACGACCTAATAAATCAAACAGTTTCTTATCACCTTTGACACATGCTCTATCAATATTTTTAATCTTTAAAAAAAGACATTTGCCTATTCCAAATTAGAGTATCTCACCACTTATCAAAGAGTGTTTTGCTATTAGCTTTTATAGCACTTTAAATCATGATGTAACAGCGCAAAAACAACTTCCTTTTTTACAATGAAACTTCTCTGTTTAATGGCATCAAAATCATCCGTAAAACATTAATTTCTATTTTATTTTTGAGACGTTTTCATCTACTTTTTCAACCTCTGTTTTCTTCTAAAAAAAACGCTCAGTTTGAAGACCGATTTCGGCTTTGTTTTAAACACAAAAAATACCTGGAAATCTGTGAGCATTTTAGCAGTTAATTCCGGATGTAAAACTTTTCTTTTTCACCAGCAAAAACTGCCCGTATTTCTGGCCAGTGAAGATAAAAACGGAAGATGGAATGAAGCGGATTTTACCCTACCAGAGTTTGAACAGGTTCGACATTTTTTATGTATATAATACAAATGCATATTCCGGAGCAAACTGAGCCAGTGTTCCGGTGAAAGTGAGCCAGTCCCAAACAGCCGTTTTTAGGTTTTATTTTCAGGTATAGAAACAGTAATTCTGGTGGAAGTAAACCAGCTACTTTAGAAGTGGTTACTGCCATTCCGGCGTAAGTGAGCCACCTGATAAATAGCGTACAACTTCATTTACTTATTAAGGCCTCTTTTTACTGTTCAAAAAACAGCTAAAGGATGTCCAACAATGTGGTAACAATGCAAAATGTACGTGGTATTTTACAGCTATTACAGAAGAGCATTTCCGTCCGCAAAATAGCCCGTGAACTTAACCTGTCCCGTAATACCGTCAAGCTGTATAGCGATCGGTTCAATGCCTGCGCCTTTAGCCTCGAACAACTACGGCAAATGGACGATGCAGGCCTGCATGCTATTGCTTATGCCGATGCTCAGCAAATGCAGGATAATAACCGCACCAATGCTTTTAAATTACAGCTACCTTATTTTCTTGCCGAACTTAAACGAACCGGTGTAACCAAGTATTTATTGTGGCAGGAGTACAAAAAAGACAATACAGCCGCATATAGTTATTCTCAGTTTTGCGACCTGTTTGCCCGATACAGAAAAGTGCAGGAAGCTTCCATGCACTTTGAGCATGAACCCGCCTTGGTGATGATGGTAGATTTTGCAGGTGATTATTTAACGTATGTGGACAAGGACAGTGGCGAGCTAATAAAGTGCCCGGTATTTGTGGCTGTACTGCCCTGCAGCGGCTATAGCTTTGCCGTGGCACTGCCCAATGCTACTCAGCCATATGTGATAAAAGCACTCAATTTATGCCTCCAATACTTTGGTGGTGTGCCCCAGTCGCTGAAGTGCGATAATATGAAAACAGCCGTTCGTAAAAGTTGTCGCTATGAACCTGTTTTTACCGATACCCTTATACAATGGGCCCTGCACAATAACATTGCCCTGCTGGCTGCAAGGGTACGCAAACCAAAAGACAAAGCTTCGGTAGAAAACGAGGTAAAACTGGTCTACCAGCGCATTTATGCCCCCCTGCGCCATACTGTATTTTTTAGCCTTGTAGCACTTAACCTCCATATCATTGAGCAACTCAAAGAACATCACCTCCAACTGCTTCAAAACAAGGATTACAGCCGCCACGAACGGTTTGTAAAAATAGAGCAACCCTTACTACAGCCACTGCCCGCAGAACCTTATTGCATCAGACATTCTGTAAGTGCAAAAGTCCAGCGTAACTTTCATATTACCCTCGGTGAAGACAGGCACCACTATAGCGTTCCCTTTTGTTTTATCGGCAAAACCATCAGTGCCATTTATGATACCGATACGGTAGAAATTTACTTTGAAAACAAGCGTATAGCGCTGCATGTAAGAAGCTTTAAACACCATGGGTTCAGCACCATTAAAGAACATATGCCCCAGAGCCATCAACGCTACTCGGAGCAACAAGGATGGACACCGGATTACTTTTTGAATCAGGCTGCCAAAGCAGGCCCATGTACGGTGCAGTATATACAGCAAGTATTAAAAGCCCGCCGCTTTACAGAGCAGACATATAACGCATGCCTGGGCATCATGCGCCTTGCCCTTGCCTACACGCCACAGCGCCTGGAAGCAGCCTGTAAACGGGCTTTAGCAGGTCATTGTTATAGCTATACCACCATCAATAATATCCTGATCAACAATCTCGATACCATTGACTTATCAGAAGCTGGCCAGCTTGCCCTCTTTACCATGCCTGAACATGCCAACCTACGTGGGCCGGGATCTTACCATTAAAAAGTAATCACCTATTATTTATTAATTATCAAATATTAAACGAAAACAACATGAACACAGAAAGTACGGTAGCAGGAATGCAGGATTTAAAACTCTTTGGTATGGCCAAACTCTACCGGGTATTGGCAGATCAGCCCGTGCATCAGCAACCCGAAGCCCATACCCTTATCGGCATGCTTACCGATGCAGAAACACAGCACCGGCTGGCACAGCGTACGCAACTCTTTCTGCGGCTGGCCAAGCTCCGGTACAACACGATGCCCGAGCAGGTGAAAACGGCTGTTGACAGGGGGCTTACCAAAGAAGAACTGCTACGTTTTTGCGATGGCAGTTTTATAAACAAAGGGGAGAATATACTGATTACCGGAGCCACCGGTTGTGGTAAAAGCTATCTGGCCTGTGCCCTGGGAAGGCAGGCCTGCATGCTGGGATACAGAACCATTTACTTTGCCATGAACCGATTTATAGAAGCGCTGGCAGCTGCCCGGCTAGATGGAACTTACATCCGCTGGCTGAACCAGATAGCCAAAACACCACTGCTTATTCTGGACGATTTTGGACTGCAACCACTGGACCACAACATGAAACTGGCATTACTACAAATAATGGAAGACAGGTATGCAAAAGGTGCTACCATTATCACCTCCCAAATACCCGTAAAAACATGGTACGAATACATCAAAGAACCCACGCTGGCCGATGCCATTATGGACAGAATGACAGCCCAGGCACATAGGATAGAACTAAAAGGTGAGTCGCTAAGAACAAAGAAAAACGGCTAACTTTATCAATTATAGGTACGCCATTTATTAGGTGGCTCACTTTCACCGGAATGGTGGCTCACTTTCATCGGAATATACAAAAAGCTTAAAAAGAGTTGAGCGCATTAATTTATGCAGGGGCTTTCAGGTGTCATTGCATTTGTGTTTGTCCTGCATATCACCGTATAATAAATAGTTTTCTTGATGAAGCTGTGCCTGTGCCGAAAACGTTGAAAGAATGGATGGTAGCTGAATAGGGAAAAGTGCTTTCACGGAGCCCGATAGGCCAGGCAATTAGCTGTGGCGTAACTACTCAGGTAAGTAGTTAAATAAGCAAGAAAGCTCCTGAAACACGTGTTTCGTATTTTTAGTGGTAGTATCAATGAGGGAACGCAGTATGGCAAAACGTTGCGCTCCCCGCTGTGTTCTGAACTGGCCGGATACTTTTGTTTTTACTTTTACATTTCTGATGGCCCGCTCAGAGCCATTATTATCAGGTGGCACTTTAGCATGATAGAGAAAAGTGAAAATGCGGTCTTTATTTTTGATCAGCCGCTTAGCGAAGGCCTGTACTCTTTTATTGGAAGTGCAATAATCGTGTAACAGTAACTGATTCAACCTTTGCTGTAGTTGATTAACAGCCCCTGGCGGCTGCAAATAATCACGGGACTCCAACTGCTACTTTAAAGCAATAGTATCCTCAAAAAGTGCTTTTATAGCCATGCTCCATTTACAAGCCAGCGCCTCTTCAAAATTGCGCAACTCCCGCAACAGATGAGCCGTGAATAACTGGTGCAGCAAAGCCTTGACCTTCAACTGTGCCGCCCAGCAATCGCTTACCTACACCGATAAAGGAAAGCCATTGGTAAAATAATGCTCAATGGTTTGGTAGCCTCTGTTCATGGAGGCAACGATAATAGTGAGGCAGGTGGTTTGCTAGGTGTGGAACCAGCCTTTTTTTCCGCCAATGGAGGTGCCGGTTTCATCACTGCCTACCACTTGGCCTTGCTGTACTTTTTGTTGAATAGCCTGGTAAAAGGGTAAGGCCTTTTGAGCCGAACGTTCCAGCAAGTTGTCAATACTTCCTTCACTGATGGGCACACAACCATTAAATCCCGCAGCAGAATGGTGATGCGCTGATAGGGAATATAATGGTACACCGACAGGTAGCTGACCAGTGCGCCGATACTGCCGCCATATTGAATGGGGGCAGCAAGATGGACGGGCAAGGCAACGGTGCAAATGCTGCCGCACCGGCTGCATACTTTGCTGTGAGAAGGGTGCTCTACATAACGGGCTTCAATAGGCGGGATGATTATTTCCTGGCGACTTTGTATCAGCACAGCCGGTCATTGTTCAAGGCATTCCCACAGCTATTACAATAGTGGGAATGTGATCAATGATTTCATCAGGCACTTTTTTTATTGTCAGGGTATTGCCTTAATGGCCCTTTTGATGGCCTTTTTTACAGAGTGTTTGCTGCCGCAGGCTGCGGCTGTTAGGTGCTGCTATCTGGTGAGAAGGTGGCGTATGGCTGGTGCCACTATTTTTACCATTGCGCAGTAAACGGATTGCTTTCTGCAAAGCCTCTACTGTCTTTATCAATTCAGAAACCTGGGGCAAAAGACCTTCGTACTCCGATAGCGCTATGGTAATCGTTGGTTCGATGGCTCAAATTATTAAAATAGCAACTTTATATTTATTTACACACCAAAATCATAAACCATATGCTTTCCTGAGAAGTTACCCTGTGGCTCACCAAGATGGGAAAAGTAAAATGATTAATACTTACTTCTATATGGGCTTGCACGGTCGCTTACCTTTTAACGGACAAGCACCCAGGCAGCCCATTTATAAGGTTGTAACCTGTATTTATTCTTCATTACGTTTTGTGCGCTGTAAAACGCATCACTGATGGATTGCTGTGCAACCATGTTTTTATAAAATGCTTCCATGAATTCCGCCGTTTCCAAGTCAGAAACTTTCCAAAGGCTCATTACCAGGTTTTGTGCTCCTGCCATTTTAAAGGCTCTTTGCAAGCCATATACACCTTCATTACCCTGTATGTCGCCAAGGCCCGTTTCGCAGGCAGAAAGCACCACCAGCTTTGTATTGGGTAAATAAAGATTACCTACTTCATAGGCAGTTAATATGCCATCATCTATTCCTTCAACCGGTTTGTTTTGCCAAGCATTGTTGGCACCGGCAAATAACAGCCCTGAACGCATCAGGGGGTCATCGGATAATTTAAACACATTGCCTCTTTCATCATTCTTTCGGTTTTTAATATTCTGTTTGGGATCCGGAAAGAAAAATCCATGCGTGGCTATGTGCAATACAGCCGGGGAAGCCTTACCGTCTAAAGCTTTCAGGCTTTCCTCTGTAGCGTTAATGCCGGTATGCAAAGTAATATTTGTTTGATTATTACCGGAGAATGATGCGATTATTTGTATTTCCTTTTTTGTACCAGGCAAATCCATCCATTCCCCGCTTCTGGTAAGATCAACTGGTAGAGAACGACTCATGGTTTTTTCATGATGGTAAGCAAACGCTACATCTTTAAGTGCAGTCGTATCTACATGATAGCTGATACCTCCATATAACTGTATTTTATCGGAATCCGTAATATAGGAAGGCTGTTGATCAGCCACCGAAGCAGTGGTAGTAAGTTGTACCAGTTTATACCGGTCGCTTAGCACTTCTTTTTGGTTGATGGGCAGTGCTGCAAAAGCTATTTTATGCAGCAACCCGGAAGGTGAAAAATAAATGGTTTTCGTACCCTTTAACTCTTTCTCCAACGGTTTCCAGATCAGCTCATAAATAGATTTTTTAGCAGCTTTATTATTCAGCGCCGTTCCATCCGAAGTGTACAGTTTTTGAACACTTTCCTTAGTTGTTTTATACCCAGTAGAAAACAATAAATCCTGCAACTTTTTTTCATTAAAAAGAAAGACGGTTGCAGGCAAAAGTCTGTCTTTTCTCAGTACGATCGCTATATACAAAACAGTATCCGTAAGCTGCTTCCCATTATGAAAGTGAAAAGATGCAAATTCAATGGACGCTTCATCAGACTGTAATTTTTTTTGAATATCTATCCAATCGATCCTTTGCTGTTGTTTTGCGAAAGCAGTTGAAAGACGGGTAAGTTCCTTTTCCAGTTGGTCGGCTTTTCCCTCAATTTTAGTCATATCTTCCTTTCTTTCATTAATAGGCTTGGCATACAATACAGCCAGGTATTTTTTAAAATTCATCCACTCCGTATAGTTGTTGCTTAATGTAGTATCGTTTGTAGAAAACATTTCTTTCTTTAGAGCCTGGAAAGAAGAAAGAATAAGATTACGATGGAACAAGGAAAGAGAGTAAGGCTGCCCGGATTTTATGTTTTCGGATGCAAAAAAAGAGTATGCTTTATCATCTTCGCCCAATATGTTTTTGATGTATGCTTCCTTTTCTTTTTCATTGGTAAATTGAAAAATTGAGGATAGGTTATAGGAATCAACAGAAAACGATTCTTCAAAGTTCTTTTCCGCTTTTAATGGTTCATGCAATAACCAGTAAAGACTAGCAAGATCGTTACAGGAAGAAGCATAATCCGGATGGCCCTTCCCTAATACTTTTTCCCATATTGCTTTTGCTTCTAGATATAGTGATTCTGCTTTTTTATATTGCCCCATCATACTGTAAAGATTAGCAAGATTATTACAGCATTGTGCATACTCCGGATGCTTATTTCCAAACACCCTTCCCAATATTTGTTTTGCTTCCTGATATAGCGACTCTGCTTTTGCATACTGCCCCATATTCATGTAAAGATTTGCAAGGTCGTCACAGGAATTAGCATAATAGGGATGCTCCTTCCCTAACATCTTTTCCCGTATCTGCTTTGCCTCCAAAAATAGCTGCTCCGCTTTCGCATACTGCCTCCTCTCGGTGTAAAGACCAGCAAGATTGTTACAAGAACCTGCATAATAAGGATCCTCCTTTCCAAACACCTTTTCCAATACTTGTTTTGCTTCCTGATATAGCTGCTCTGCTTTCTCATATTGCCCCATATTCATGTAAAGATTTGCCATATTATTACAGGACATTGCATACTCCGGATGATCCTTACCTAACGCCTTTTTCAATATTTGTTTTGCTTCCTGATATAGCAGCTCTGATTTCTCGTATTGCCCCATATCGTTGTAAAAAATCGCCAGATTATTGCAGGATTGTGCATAATCCGGATGATCCTTACTTAAGGCCTTCTCACGTATTTGCTTTGCTTCCAGGTATAATGGCTCTGCTTTCTCATACTGCCCCATTTTCGTGTAAAGATTAGCAAGCTTATTACAGGACATTGCATAATCCGGATGATCCATACCTACTACTTTTTCCTGTAGCTGCTTTACTTCCAGCAACAGCAGCTCTGCCTTTTCATACTTACCTGTATTAACGTAAAGCTTAGCAAGGGTAAAACAGAAGGTAGCGTAAGTCTTTGTATTAATAGAGTCGATCTTTAATACTTCTCTAGCTTTGTTATAAAATTCAATAGCCTTCTCTGTTCTTTCTTGTTCCTGGTAAGTCTTTGCACTATCTGCAAACTGCTTCCAAACCTGCCCGTATGAGCAAGCTGAATATGCGATAAGTATTAATAAAAAGCATACAGATTTATAATATGCCATTGTAATAGCTAAATTTATTTTGTATGTATACTCCAATTGATTTAGAATGCGTTAAACACTATTATCGCTGCTTGCTTAAGCAATTACCCAATTTAATATTATTAAGGTACTCCCAATAGTTTAGACAATTTGTTTGTGTTGTTAAGAGAAAGGCTTCTATTGGCCCAATCTATAAAACGATTGCCGTTTTGCTACTCAAATATAAGGTCTGTTACGGCAATCGTTTTATAGATTGGGCAAGCCCGCCGGCAGGGCAAGCCCAACACTCAGGCTGCCGCTTTTTGGTACACTGTTAGAGGTGTTACATCTGCTAATGATTGGTGCCTCCGCTCACCGTTGTAGAATGAAAAATAGTGTTGCAATCCTTTGTACAAGCTTAGCCCGTCTTCATACACGTATAGGTAGATATGCTCATACTTTACTGTCCGCCACAGCCGCTCGATAAAGATATTATCCAGTGCTCTGCCCTTACCATCCATGCTGATTTGTATCTCTGCTTTTTTTAGTAGTTCTATATACACTTCACTAGTGAACTGGCTTCCCTGATCACTGTTGATGATCTCAGGCTTGCCATGCTGCTCAATGGCTTCCGCTACGATTTCACTACACCATTCTGCCGTCATAGTGTTGCTGATGCCCCAACCCACCACATAGCGGCTGTACACATCTATCACTGCGCACAGGAACATAAATCCATGTTTCATTGGCACGTAAGTAATGTCAATCTCCTACACCTGATTACGCCGCTCTATCTTCAAACCTCTTAGCAAATAAGGGTACTTGTAAGCTGCCGGGTCTGCTTTACTTGTCCGGGGTGTGCAATACAGTGTTCGCCAGCCCATCAGTTTCATCAGCCGCCGCACCCTTTTACGATTGATACGGTAGCCCAGTACAGTCAGCAGCACCAACAAACGCTCCACCCCATAAAAAGGAGTTGACAGGTATTGTTCATCTAAGAAACGCATCACCGCCAGGTTCTCTGTGCTTTCCGCCACTGGTTCATAGTATAGCCCACTGCGGCTCACCGCCAACAATTCACATTGCTTTACCATGCTAAGTTGCCCTTCTTCCTTTTCTATCATCGCTCTTCTTTCAGCTAACGGCTTTACTGCAATTTTTTTTTTAGAAAATCATTGGCCACCTTTAGCTCTCCTATCTGTGCATAAAGTACCTGAATCAATTGATCTTTATCTGCCGTATCAGTGGCTGCATTGCCTTCTTTGTCAAATACAGTGACTGCTTTCTCTAAAAATTCTTTCTTCCACGTATTAATTTGTGTAGGATGCAGATCATGTTTTTTGCTCAATGCCTCAATGGTCTGCTGCTCTTTGATCGCCTCCAGGCATACTTTACTTTTAAACTCGGTTGTAAATTTTCTACGGCTTGTTTTACTCATTTTTGACAGGGTTGAATAGTTACGAAATTCTATCTTATTTTCCTGTCTAAAAAATCGGGAGTAGCATATATTGCTGTTATGCATCATTGATCATCTTTTCTATATAAGTAATTTTTTTTAAAATGAGCCATTCCCTTTTTTAATTCTATTTCCAATTTATTAGCCTTTAGCCTATATACTCCGGCTTCACTATTTCCATCCATTTCCTGAAGTATGGATATAGCTTTCGGCAGATCACCCGTTCTGAGATATACAAGCGCCAAGTACCATTGAACCTTTGCATGTAAAATTGGGATGGGGCCGGTTAAATCTTTTAGAAGCTGTAGTGCTTTAGAATCTTTTTTTATGGCTATATAACTTAGTGCCTGGTAATAAGAAGCATAAAATTTTGTAAGTAGTGTGTCCGTTCCCTCGCTACGTGTTAAATCGTTTAGGTCGGCACTTTCAAAAGCAGCGGCTGCCTTTGTAAACTGTCTTTTTTCATACTGGTCAAAGGCGTCTTCCAAAGGCCCTTCCTGATTTGTAGGCGCTGCATCCGGTTGAAAGTGTTCTGCAAACAATTTTTCATTGGTTAATTTCCCTGGTAACTTGATGTTGGGCTTAGCGTCGCTTCCAGTGTCCTGTTTTACAAGATTAGGCGAAGTAGGAGTTTGCAATCCCGTATCAACGCTGTTTTTTGGCCTACCTGCTGAGTCGGGTGAGGTTGCAGGAATGATGACTACCTGGTCTTTTGCGTTTTTTTTATTCGATAATACATACCAGGTTCCTATTATTACGATTCCAAAAAGAATAGCCGCTGCTATTCGCCATATGGGTATGTTTATTAACCGGAAACTTCTTTTGGTTGATGTATGGGAGAATGTAGGTGCGTTAACTATTAATTCTTCTTTTTGGTTGTCAGTATTTGTTTTCGATTCAGTTTTAAAGAATTCATCACCCAGTTTGGTCAAAGAACTTTTTAAAGAAGCTTCACCCACATATCTTTTGGCATTAAGCATATGTGTTTCAATGGCACGGTAGGTATTGAATGCATTAGTGAACGCTTCATCAGATTCCAGTTCCTGTTCGAAGTTTTTTTGTTCTTCAAGGTTCATCTTTTCAGTAAGGAAGGCGTCAAACTTTTCTATTTGATGAGCTGTCATAAACTACCTTTTCAGGGAATGATACTTAGGGGATTGGTGAATGAAGTCAATAAGCTTTGCCACACACTCCGATTTCTTTTTTCGGGCATATCCATACGTTACATGTAATAAAGTAGCTACTTCTTCCATTGTATTGCCTTCCCAGCTAAGGTAGAGTAGTTGTCTGCATTTTTCTCCTAATTTCATTAAATTTTCAACTATCAGCGCTCTGCGGGCTTCCTGAATTTCGCATTCCTCCGCAAGGCCGGCAGAGCCGTCTCTTGTATTAAAAGCCGCTTCATCACTCATTGTGACGCTTAATTTGTTCCTTTTTTTTAATTCTTTTGCCCATTTGCGTTTGCATATCAAATATAACAAGCCTTCGAACGGGCAGGTTAATGCAAAGGCACCGTTTTTAGCCCTGTTGAAAATGGATAAAAGCGCTTCCTGGAAAATGTCTTTTGCGTCTTCTTCATTACCGCCACGGTGCAATACCATCCCCTTTATTTTGCCACTAAACCTTTCGTAGATCTCTCTAAGCAGAACTTCATCTTTGTTTAACAGCGCATCCATATATTTCTGATCAGCATGCTCCATAGTTGGAGCGAATATATCGTAATAGTTAATTTGTTTTAAAGTAAACTGACTTACATACAAGTAGTCTTGCCATTTTGCAGGCAAGCGCTTATAGCTGCTTACATTATTTTATTTGCTTGTTTTCGTTATAAATAGCTGATGCGTAAATAAAACATCTTATGGCAGTTGTTTCACCGGACTGCCTTTTTATTCTTTTTAACCTGCTGTAATACCATTTCCTTCAGTTCGTTTATTTGTTTTTGCTGCTCCGTCATTTGCTGTTGTTGCTGCAGGGCGTATAAGTGCAATTCCTCCACTTTTTCCAGCAATTTTGCATTTATAGCGGCTAAATTTATGCCGTCGGTAGCTACTTCAGCGGCAGAAGGGATATCGGGCAAATGCTTATTTGCCTGAATGTAATTTTTAAGTTCGCTCAATGGCCTGAGCTGGTAGCCATCCGCAAATACATCGTCCGCCCAGTTACTACTCAGCATTACCCGTATACTATCAGTGATGATGCCTCCTAACACGTTTAGCGTATGGGTACCCTTAAAAACATAACCTGTTGGCTGTGCATTACCCAACAGCACCTGGCCGGTAGCCATATCGCCGTACAGGATTGTTTTGTTGAAGTCGTTGCCGATATATAGTTTGTTGCTGCCGGTTTCATTCAAACCTGCACTTTTGCCGATAAATACATTTTTGCTTTCGGTACTATTGGAGTAACCAGCAGAATCGCCAATTGCAGTATTGTAGTTACCTGTGGTATTGGAAAAAAGGGCAGAAGAACCGATTGCCGTATTTTCATTTCCTGTAGTATTGTAGTAAAGGGCAGAAGAACCGGTTGCCGTGTTCTTATTTCCTGTAGTATTGTTGTTAAGGGCAAAAGAACCATTAGCAATATTATAACTGCCTGAAGTATTATAAAAAAGAGTATTTGAACCATTAGCTGTATTCTGGTTGCCCGTAGTATTAAAAAAAAGAGCAGATTGCCCACTGGCAGTATTGCTGAAGCCTATAGTATTGTAGTTGAGGGCAGCAGCACCAGTGGCAGTGTTAAAGCCGCCCGTAGTATTGAAATTCAGGGCACCTATACCATGAGCAGTATTGCTGAAACCCGTAGTATTGGAATACAGGGCTCTGTACCCAAAAGCAGCATTTCCATCGCCTGTGGTGTTATTTTGCAGTGCTCCGATGCCATAATTTGTATTCTGACCATTGACAAAGCTGGTCAATAGTACTAACAGCACACTTGTTAACAGGCGATTTTTATAATCCTTCCTAAATGCCGTAAGCATTGCTGTTTGTTTTTTCATGCCTTGTTGTTTTAAGATAATGTTTAATCAAACTTGTCTTTCGAAAGTTGAGCAGTTTATGAAGGCAAAATCAAATTTTGATCCTGACGGATATTATTAAGGACATCTTTTACTTGTTTAGACAGGGCTTTCTTATAAAAAAGCAGTAGGGTTTGAATAACAAATATTTTTGAGTTTCTGAGGAACAAAAAAGCTGTTATGGAGACGCTACTGCCGGTGCAAAGTAATACATTATATGAAGCACTAAAAAACTGTGAGCAAGTGGATTTGCGGGATAATCGTGGAAAAGTGCATTGTGTGGGCTTAGTGCTGATGGGGGTTATCATCGGTTTGTATCGTAACCGCGACGGGGTTTTGTCCGGCATTCACCGCTCTCTTACAAATACCCATGCCCCTTTGTGCCACTATTTAGGTATAGAAAACACTACGCCCATTTCAAGAGCACAACTGCCTATTCTACTAAAAAAGATAGATCCGCACCTTTTTGCTAAGCTACTCTTTAATTTTGCAGGAATGGTGTTAAGTGAGCAGGAAAAACAGTGGTTTGCTGCCGATGGTAAAGAGTTGAGGGGCACGATTGCCAAAGGTGAAAAGCGGGGTGAGGCAGTCGTGCAAGCTGTTAACCATGCCAGCCGACAGGTGTATGGGCAGGGCTTTTACAATGGTCAGAAAGAAAGTGAGCGCCCCTGTATCCAACAAGTATTGGAGGTAGGATTAGGCAATCAAAAAATAACGCTGGATGCCCTGCATTTTATTCCTGAAACCATCAAACAAATAGCTGGCAGCCAGGGCATCTACCTGATAGGGCTAAAGGAGAATCAAAAGGAACTGTACGATGATATGGTTAAGGTAAGCCAAAATTACCGGCCGCTCAGTGAAGGCCAAACGCTTGAAAAAGGGCATGGGCGAATAGACAAGAGAACGTATAAAAGCTATGATATTAAGGATGAATTTTTTGATGAAAGATGGGCGGGTGCTAACTTTCAGACGTTAGTGGAGGTGAAAAGGGAAACCATGCAATGCAAAACAAAAGTGGAAAGTAAAGAGGTATCTTACTACGTGTCAAATGAGGTGGTAAGACAGGGCAATTCGAAGGAGCTTTTCGGGGCAGTACGTGGGCATTGGGCTGTTGAAACCAATAACCATATAAGGGACGTTACTTTCAAAGAAGATGATTTAAAAACAAAAGAACCCGTCATTTCTAAAGTTATGGCTTGTTGCAGGACGCTGGCATTGACGTTTTTAAATAAATTGAAACTCAAAAATATCAAGGCAAAACTCGAAGATTTTGCAGATAATTTTGACCTCCTTATTAAGTGGATGGCTAGTATTAATTTTTTATAAGAAAGCCGTGCTTGTTTAGAGATCAGGAAGCACTCTGCTTTCTACTTACGTACCATTCTGATTGTGTAAAGCTTTCCATTAATGCTGGTATGTAACAGGTAGATACCCGGTTTCAGATTTGGCAAATCATCCAGCAGTATGGTAGCACTTCCTCTTTGAACGATATTTTTCTGAAACAATATTTTACCATCAACTGTGTATAGTGCAACATAGTCCGTTTGATCACTGGCCGAAACACCAACAATTTTAAGCGTAATCTGCTGGCTGAACGGATTTGGATAAGCGGTAATAACCGGTTCGGTGTTCGTATGCTTTATGCTGATCGAAATGATGATGGAGTAAGTGAATTTGCCATCGGCATCTACTTGCCTGAGCCTGTAATAGAGCGTATTCACAGGCAGATTCATAGCATTACTGTCGGTGAAAGCATAGTTGCTGGTAATGCTGCTGTTGCCTGCTGCCTGCATGGTTCCGATTTCAGAAAAACGAATTCCATCCAAAGACCTTTCGATACTAAAATAGCGGGTGTTTATTTCGCTGGTGGTGGCCCAGTTAAGCAGGGCATCTTTGCCACTTTCTTTGCCTTTGAAGTATAACCAGCTAATCGGTAATATAACATTCAACGGCAATACAGCGGTTACTTCACAAGTGGTTTTCAACTGCTCTTTATTACCGGTATTATCAGAAGTTAAGATGAAGAAGCAGTACGTTTTACCAAGTGTACCTACAAATTTAATAGTGGTATTGGCAATATGCTGCTGGTACAAGGTAAATACGCCGCCACTTTCAGCATAATACAAAGCATACTCTTTGATACCGGAACCGTTTGCATCATCTGCTCCGGTCCAGTTCAAGGTTACCGTATCCCTGAAAACAGAAGCGGTGTTGATATGGCTTACCGGGGCCACGGCATCTATGGTGTTCGTCCAGCTATTGGTTTCAATCGGCTGTTCCGAATCAAAAACAATAGTGGCTTTTTCATAAGTGGTATCTCCTGTTTGGGCAATGCTTACCGGTTTAATGGTGAAATTGACAAAGCCTTCCCCTTTGCCTGGAATTGTGTCGTGAATGTTACCGGTGGTATCGTTTACCGGCAAAAAGCCCGTCTGTGCATTTGCCGGGGGTAAACTGGTTACCGGGTCTATTGACCGGAAGCGCCAGAACAGCTCATGATTGATCACATCAATACCTGCGGTAAGATCAACATATAAACCGAGCGAATCCCTTACATCCAGCCGGGTAGCGTAGTAACTGTTGCCCGGCGGAATAGCAAACCGGAAACTACCAAATCCTACCTCGCCTAATTGTAATGAACTAATATTAATCTTGGCATCTACCGGCATACGGATAAAAACATTTTGTGCCGGGGCTGTAGCTGTTTTCGGATCATTCTCAAAACGGATGGTATAATTTAACCTGTCATTTACAGAAACCCATTTTCTGCTATCATACCCGGCCGGCCCTACCATTTCATTCGGATCTGCTGGGCGTGTCACCCGCACTCTCCAATCTAAAAAATTATCATATAATTTACTGCTGTCACCGCCATGGCCATAGTTGCCGTCTTGCGGGCCACCCTGAGAGCAGCTACTTGAAGGTTGTGCTGATACGGCAGTATTATCTCCAACAATGAAAATGAATAAGATATATAAAAAAAATTTATAATCCATTTGGGTAAGTTTTAGTAAAAACGATTAATGACTGCATAAAAATCAATTGGAACCAGCCGCCCTTTCTTGTTCGTCTAACCTATTTTGCGCCCCTTGACCGAATGCTTTGTCGGCACCCTGACCTATTCCCCATGTCCATCTTTTTTTATATTCGTATAATTTCTGGTCCACTAATTTGTTGCCAAAAAGGCCATCTATATAAGCTTTAACTGTAGCATTTATTCCGATAGTGCCAAGATTTGATGCATCACCACTCCCCGGGTTGATTGTTATTTCAGGGCCGACCTTTGCCTCAGCGCCGGCAATGTTTTTTAATTTAAAGTCCGGACCAACTTCAACTTTTATCGTTACTCCTTTTTCTTTATCGCCTTCTATGCTTGCACTAAACGGCTTTAGTTTGAATTTGTCTTCACCAGTAATGAGATCCTTTGAAAAGTGTCGACTAACGGGAACCTTTAAATGTTTTAACTTATTCAGTGGAGGTGGAAGCTTCTTCGGCTGTTTGCAATTTTCTTCTGCCAGTCCAAACGGATCTACAAAGCCTGTAGGCTTGTTGCCTACATAGGCATACAAATTGTAATCACCGCTGTAGTAGCCTATCGGATCTCTTTGTTGAAAATGTCCATGTAAGGCATCGTACTGTCTTGCCCTGTAATCAAAATTCCCTGTCTCAGGCTCATATGCTCTCCCGGTATAGGTGTAATTATTTCCGATAGCAGATTGCATCAAGGCTGTATAACCGCTATTGAAAAAAGATACCTTGCCAAACGCATCATATTCATACCGCTCTGCAACTGTACCTGAAGAATCTGTTACAGCAGCTACAGAACCAATGGTGTTCGTATGATAATAGTAAGTATTGCCATTTCTTTTCATGCTTACAATGTCATCTAACCAACTTCCCCACACATACGATGCAAGTACCGTATTCAAAGCATTTCTTTCTTCTATTACCTGAAAGCCGTCAAAATAATAGCTGACCGTACCTGCCGCTGTTACTTTCTTTATCCTTCTTCCTAAAGCATCGTAGGTGTAAATGGCTGTTGTACCCGCATCTACAGTAGTTAATCTGTTATCTATATCATAAGTAAAAGTTTGTGTACCATTCGTAAGCGTATTACCATTCGCATCATACGTATAATTTGCAGGTATGCTTTGTGTAATAGTGGTATAGGCATTTATGCTATTGGCTGTATAAGTGGTTGTTATACCATTTACCTGCATGGTTGCCCGGTTGCCTACACCGTCGTAGTTATAAGCGGTTTGCTGGCTACTCCCTTTTTTAAATTGGATAAGTTGATTTTTAGTATCATAATTGTATTGCTCTGAGTTAACAGTACGGTGCCTGAATGCGGTACTCAACGGATTCTCTTCTTTATCATATGTATAGCCAAAATCAATAAAACCGGAGGGATTTGCCGTAAGGCTTTTTACTTGGTTGTTAGCATTGTATTGCATCGCTGTGCTTGTACCATTCGCATAGTGGCGGCCTGTATTTTCACCGGCATTATTGTAGTCATAAGTTGCAATTGAAACTGCACCTTCTTTAATTGATTGTAGCTGGGTACGCTCATCTAATTTCCGTTCAACTACCCTGCCGCCGGGATAAATAATTTTTATTGTACCCGCTGCTATGTTATAACTATGACCCGTAATTTTCCCATTCAGGTTTTCGTTTATTATCCGGTATGCATTATCGTAATTAAACAATACGTTTGCGGAACTGTTTTTTGCCTTTGTTAAATGTCCGGTGGCATCATAGCTTAACGAGTCTACACCACCGGGATATGTT
The DNA here is from genome assembly GCA_965246935.1 of Chitinophagaceae bacterium. GTDB lineage: Bacteria > Bacteroidota > Bacteroidia > Chitinophagales > Chitinophagaceae > JAZKFT01. The sequence goes on from CBDFGC010000011.1 coordinate 129,545, forward strand.
TTTGAAACCGGCCTGTATAGTTTGTCATAATTGTAGCTGGTTATTTGACCGTTATTATTTTTATACGTCAGTATATTTCCTTCTGCATCGTAGGTATAAGTGGTGGTGGTATTATCGGCAAATGTTTCTCCTGTAGTACGATCCAGCGCATCATAGGTATAAGCAGTTGTATTTCCCTTTGCATCCGTAACACTCAATTTATTGCCTACTGCATCATAGGTATACGTGGTAGCGTATCCCCCGGCATCTGTCATTTTTGTTATGCGGTTCAGCGTATCATACGTATAAGCCGTTGTATTACCATTCCTGTCTTTTTCTATTGTTATATTATCATTTAAATCATACGTATAATTGTAAGCATTCCCAAGGGGATCTGTTTTAGTAACCGGCCTGTTCAGTGCATCATAGGTGTAGGTGGTGGTATTGCCTTTGGCATCTGATTCGGCTATCCTGTTACTGTTGGCATCATACTGATAGGTGGTAACTGATCCTAATTTATCCGTAACCTTTGTAACCCTGTTAAAGGCATCGTATTCAGTTGCTACCAGGTTTCCATTGGCATACATGATGCCTGTTTTGTTGCCAATACCGTCATAACTATAATATAGTTTATCGCCGGCAGCATTGGTTGCTGATATAAGCCGGCTCTGCTTATCATAAGTGTAAGCTGTTTTATTGCCTTTGGCATCTGTAAAGGCTATCATATTGCCTACAGCATCATATTGCATGATCGTATTATTACCGGCTGCATCCGTAACAATCAAAGGATTGTCTTTTGAATCATAGATATAACCGGATGTGTTATTGTTGGCATCCTTTACTGAAAGCAGGTTGCCGTTGGCATCATAGACATAGGTATTTATATTGCCGAGTGCACCTGTAAATAATGTTATCCTGTTAAGTGCATCATAAACAAAAGTAGATGTATGATTATTCGCATCTTTTTGCGACAGCCGGTTTCCCCATACATCATACGTCAATGCAGTAATTCCGTTCAATGCATCTTTGATGGTAATCAGGTTGCCGTATGAATCATAGGATAAACTCGTTTTGTTGCTTTTAGGGTCTGTAACTTCCCGCATGTCGCCGTTATTATCATAGGTATAATTTGTAATGGTATTCAGCGGTTCTTTTACCTGCAACAGGTTGCCCCGGCTGTCGTAGGTGTACTCCGTTTTATTGCCCCGTTTATCAGTAATACTTGTTATTTTATTGAAAGTGCTTTCATAGGTATATAACACGGTTTGGTTAAGCGGGTCGGTTTCCGAAATAAGGTTGCCCCTTGCGTCATAAGTATAAACAGTGGTATGCCCGTTGGCATCTTTTAGCTGGTTAATGTTATTATCTTCATCATAGCTGTACGTGGTATTATAGCCGCAGCAGTTGCCAGATTTACTGACCAGGTTCCAAGCATTATTAAAAGTATACGTGGTTACAAACGTATTATCGCTGTTCCGGTCGGTTGCATAAGTTTTTAGTTCCGCTTCATTATAAGATATGCTCTTCTCGCCTTCGCAGGAAATGAGTTTGCTAACTGCGTTATTATTAGTATATAAAATATTGGTGGTATTGCTGTTGCCATCGGTAAGGCTACCCATCAGCCTGCCCCTGATATACGTATAAGAGATGATGTTGCCAAGCGGGTCTTTGACAGACTTAAGCGTACCGGCTGCATCGTAGGTATAGTCTATGGTCTTTACTGCTCCGCTAAAATCTGCTTTTACCTGGCTAAGCCTGCTAGCTATCCAAGTGAATGTAATGGTTCGGCCCGATGCCTCCGTAATGGAACTTAAAACACTCCCGGTATAGGATAAACTAAGCTGGTTGTTATTTCGCTCTATTATTTTGGTTAATTTCTTATGCGTAGCATCATCAAAATAATAAACCGTTCCATCCTTGGTAACCAGTTTAAATTTACCGGTGGCATAGTTGATTATTTTGTCGAATATACCAACAGGAGCAATGTAATCCGTTCCGCTTTTTTTATACACATCCCTTCTTCCGTCGCTGTTATAAAAAGTAACGCTGGTATCGTTGGCGGTATAAAAACGGTTGTAATTAAACGTCCATCCATAGCCGTAGCCCCAGTCGGAAGCCCGGTTTACACTACTGTAGGTAAATGAAATATCCAGTGACAATACCCGGCCCGGAACAAACAAATCCCTGCGTTGGTAATACAGGCTTCCGGTAAAACTGTTTACCTGCAAACCGGATGGCCCCTGAATGTTCGGACGGGTAATATTCTGGGCAACAGCAGGCAGTAAGAATACCTGCACTGACAGCAACGATAGCAATATTTTCTTTATCCATTTACAGCGCTGCTGATGAAGATAAAAAACAGGCAGATGAAAAATCTTTATCATAATGATTCGTTATTGTAAAGCAATTAATGTGGTTCCGGATAGTAGTTGAACACAATTACATTAGATTAATTATAAAGGCACATCATTGCTCCCGGACGTCCGGGATTGCCGAAGCAACCTCATTATCAACGAGATTCCCTGATAAGTTTGCTTCGTCAGTCAATTCCGGATGTCCGGAACTCGCAATGACGGCAGTTTAATCTAAACTATTTCTGCTCGCATACTTAGTAGCCCTCGGATTATTCTATTAGCCGGTAGGCCTGGCTACCAACAAAGGTTCCCCTTGTATAAATCGTTATCGAACCGGTTGCACCTGGTCTTAGTATTCCTTCCGGCCCGTTCAGCTCTTTAAATTCCAGGTACAATTCTGTTTTACCTTCCGCCAGCCCTTCCTGTGTTAAAGAAATGGGCGCACCGCTCATACTGATCATCAACCTGCCCGGAAGCGGCACATCTACATTACCGGAATTACCGAAATTGATGTTCATGCTGAAATACTGTCCAAGCCTTACCTGTGCCGGGTTTTGTATATCAAAATCCACTAATTCATCTACACCAATATTGCGGATGGTACAGTAAAAACCACCTGTTGTAGTGCCGCCGCCCTGGAATCCACCGCCCGAACCCTGTAAAATCCTGAATCCATCGGGCAGAGAAGCCATGTTATCATTCATTTTTTTAGCAACAACATTATATAACCCAATGGTTCTGCCCCCTAAATTGAAAGTGGCAAATACCGTTGTACTGTTTACATACTGCATCGAATTGGCTACAATAGTTCCGAGGGTATTACTTTGCAAACTCACTTGCATACCAGGCTCAAATTTTGCTCCCCCGATTTTCACGGTCACCAGGCCTGTATTGCCTCCCTCATTGGTATGAACGCTGATAACACTGAAACTGATCCGCTGAGCTAAGAGTGAAATATTGTACTGGTTTGCATCAGCATTGTTATAAACCAATATATAATAAGTACCTTTTGAAGCAGCGGGAATAACGATATCCTGGTTACCATTATTGGCAGACTGGTACCCATAATCGAAAGTGGATCTCGAAGGGATATCACCAAACTTTATATATAATTCATTGGGCGTAACCGGTAGATACGACCGTAAAGAGATGAGTACCGTTTCACCTTCCAGGGAATCGGGAATCACCAGTTTATAATACAATTCTGTTTTAGAAAGTAAGGGATGCGGTATTACTGTATTCAGCGGAAGGTTCAGGACGGACACGGTGATACTGTCTGTTGAAATACCGGTATTGTTATTATCGTCCGTTTCAACGATATTATTGGTCAGGTCGGTTCTTACAATTACAAAATAGCTTCCATCCCTGGCTCCTGTTGTTCGTATATTTTTTGAGAAAAGCTTTTCATCAGACGGGCTGATGTAAATAGTGGCTTCTGTATTGCTGACCAGTGCATCATCTACACTCCAGGCAGAATCCTCTGATAAATATACGCCCTGTGTAAAGTAGCCTTCAGCCGGGTTGATGCCCATATTCTTTACTTTCCAGGACACCGTAAATGTATCGCCTGCCAATGCCTGCAAAGGTTTGGTAATAGTTGATACTACGAGATCAGAAGGCTGCGGCCTGATAATAAAGATCTGCTTTGATGCACCATTATTGTCTTCAGCATTATGTTCATATACCTGTGAAGGGAAATCGGTGGCAAAATATAAGTAGTAGTTACCATTAAGGATTGCCGGCACAAAAACCCGCAGGCTATCTGCATAAGACGAATCTACAGCCAGGTTGCCGAATCTGGTATAGGTGCCGATCAGGGTGCCATCAATAATGCCGTTATGATAAGGATTCGGGGTGGTAGTAAGATAAATCTTTTCTTTCCAGCCACCTGTAAGCGTAGGCCCGATGCCTCCGTTTTTAACCTGCCATTTGATGGTGATGGGTTGCCCTGTATATCCGATGGAAGGCACATCCAAAGCAGTTACTACTAAATCCGGCGATGGTGTAAGTGTCACCAAAATGGTTTTAGGCGTACCGTCCGGATACCGGATGGTATTAACATTATTATTCCTGTTAATATCTCTCGTGCTGTTATAATAATCCGTTTTTACCAGCAAATAATAATTTCCCGAAATACCATTGGGTACCTGGTAATTAATGGTCCGGGTATAAGTGCCGTTCGATAAAATGGGCCCGGTGATGTATGGGGTAACGTAAATATCTGCATCACCTGCATCTAAAACGGTATCGGCAGACAGGTACACTTTATCGTACCAAATGGTTGAATATGCGTCCGACTTACCGCCTTTATTCATTACCTGCCAACTTACGCTTGCATTTTGCCCGGAGAATACATTTAATGATCCGCCAACGGTTGTAACAGCCAGGTCTAAATACTTTGCAAACAGGCTATTGCTTGCTTTGATATTGTTATTTTCAGCGTTGTGCTCATATAAATCATTGTTTCCATCCGTAAATACATGTACATAGTAATGACTGGCTGCTCCGGACGCATTTATTGCCCCGTCCACGTGCATCGGCTGATTAACCGTGTAAGAAGCGTTCGTATCCAAAGACTGTGATCTGAAAACCTCTGCAGCCTTGTAGGCATGCGCCACATCTAAAACAGGGCTCCCGGATATATAAATATAATCCTTCCATGTTTTACCTGCAATGGCTGCAATACCAATGTTTGATACGTTGTAGCTGAGCATGAAATCCTCGTCGAACTCAACAGAATCTTTACTTAATTGTACGGTATTCACTTTCAGATCCGGCCAGGGCGACAGATTGATTGTAACCAGTTTCGACAAATAATTATTGGTTTCATGATTGCCTTCATAAATAGCTTTGTCTTTATCTGTTTCAACAAACAGGTAATAATTGCCGGAAAGACCGTCCGGAATTCTGATCGTTTTTTGTTGCGTTACAGTAGCGCCGGTATCCATGGCCGTGCAGTAGACCAGCGAATCAAGCCGGATCATATTTGCCGGATTATATACCGGGCTGGCAGACAGCCAGATCAGGTCTTTCCGGTTTTTATCAAATACTTTACCATGCCCCCCATTTTTTACCATCCATGATAAGGGAACATTGGTGCCGGAATTAGCTGTATCTGCAATAGTGATTCTATTTACAACCAAGTCGGGATTCAGGATTTGCACCTTACTCCATTTGGTATTATTATTTTCCTGTTGAAATTCAAAAACAGTATTGGTGAAATCAGTACGTACATGCAGATAATAGGTTCCTTCCAGGCTGTCTGGCAGGATAGCGGTTATCAGGCCTTGATAACTTTCATCTGGTACCATGAACGGATGATAGGAACGCCCGGGCTCGAGACAATAACCGTATCCTATATGGTACAGCGTATCGTTGTTTGAAGTTATATCAGTTCCAGTGTAATATTTAACATTGAAGGATTGTGCATTGCAGTAGTTCTGTATATTACTGCCGGGTGGTCCCGGTTTGGGCATCGGGTATGATGTGGTATCTAACGGGTTAAATCCAATGGGACCTGGTCCGACCGCACCTCCTCCACCCCCGCCTGAGTATGTTGTTCCTATATGACAAAAGTTGGGTACAAATCTCGTATAAGGTATGGTATAATCCAGCAACCTGGCTTTACTGATATTAAATACGGAATCTTTCGATATATATATACCATCCATCCATTTTCTGTCGGGTACCGGCGGAGCTGTTGCACCCATATTTTTGACCTGGTAATTAATCGTAACTATTTCCTCGCTGCTGATACTTGCCGGTATGTTAGATTGCGTAACTACAAAATCGGGTGGTGGCGTTAAGAAGATCTGAATGGAATCATTTCTGTTGGTGTTATTATTTTCAAACGTAAACTCGTATACGCTGTCCTTCACATCTGTTTCAACAAAAATATAGTACGTTCCAAAAAATCTGGCAGGCAACAGTACGCTTACCGTATTTGTATAAGCACTGTCCGGCAATAAATGAAGCGGATTATATATGCTGTACTGCTCCTTTTCCCCGATTTTAACGGCTGTGGTACGATTAAACACAGGATCAGGGCTAATGTAAATGTAATCCATCCATCTGCTGCTACTTGTTGTACCTGTTCCCTTATTCTTTACCGTGTATGTTACCGGAATAAACTGTGCCGAAAAGGCATCGGCAGGTGTAGCTACAACGGTAACCTGCAGATCAGGCGGAGGTGTCAGGTTGATCAGGATGGGCCGCACAATCGTATCGTCAAACCGGGTAACTTCGGTAAGTGAATTGTAGGCATTTGTAACCACAATCAAATGGTAATTACCAATTATATTCTGTGGCAAAGTGCCATGCAGGGTATTAATGTATTGCATACCGGAATCCAGGGATGATAAGTTGCCGGCACCGGCAATATAGGCATCAAACCGGGTATCTAAAATGGTATCTCTCGACAGATACACGGCGTCGGTCCAGTGCGTATTGCGTGTGGAGGCCCCGCCATTATTTAATACGTTCACGGTTATATCAATGGCTTTACCGGAAAAAACGGTATCGGCTGCCTGCACACTTTGCAATACCAGGTTGGGCAGTTTGCTGATGATAAAATAAGCGGTAACCCCGTTAGATTGCTTACAGGCATTCTTCGTAATTACCTTCCAATTATATCTTACCCCTGGTGCAAAACCCGGTAACTGGCTGCCATTATAAATAACAGCAGCAACCGCTTGCAGATTGGCAGCAAAGGGAGATGCCGGTTGCGTACTGCCCTCCGGCCAGATATACAGATCATATACCTGCGATATGCCGGAAGCCTGCCAGGAAAGCGATACCGGGAAGTCTGTGACAACGGTTCCATTTACAGGAAACAGGTTGGTAACCTCCGGAGGTACCGGAAGATTGATTACCTGCACCGTCAAACCAATGGTATCATTCGTGGCCGGATTGCATCCGTTGTTTGCTTTTACAAAAAGCTGATGCGTTCCGGTATTGTTCCAGCTTACATTTATTTTACTTCCGGAATTGGTTAGCAGCGTTCCGCCACCGGGAACAGTCCAGGTATAGGTAGCGCCGGCAATGGTATCAATAGCATACTGCTGTGTACTGATACAGGATTGTGTAAAACCATATATTTTTTGAGGCTTTTTGGGCACTACACAAAAGGTTCGTTGTGCAGTAGCAGGCAAATAGTTTTGATTACCATTTTGCACCGCTTTCACTACTACCATACCGGCACCGGTAATTACAATATTATTTCCGGACAGATATGCGTACCCGGACAGTATGGTAAAATTAACCGGGAGCCCGGAACTTGCCTGCGCAGTAATGGCAAAGGACGCATCTCCATAGGTTTTATTTACAATAGTGTCAATGGTAAGGGTTTGTGCTGCCTGGCCCACCGTAAAACTTTGCCTTACCGGAATGGCTGCCCGAAAACTGCTATTGCCCGGCTGCCTGGCTTCTACGATGATAATACCAGCACCGGAAATCGTTAATACATTCCCTGAAAGAAATGCGGCACCACTCACGATGCTAAATTGTACGGGCAATGCGGAAGAGGCAGTTGCATTTAAATCAAAAGGTGCATCGCCAAAAGTTTTGTTGGGTATCGGAGAAAATGTGATGAATTGGCTGCGGCCCAATACGTTGAATGTGCGTTGCGCCTCAGCGGCGTTGTAAAATTGGTTTCCTGCCTGCGATACTTTTACTACTACCGTTCCTGTATCTCCCGGCAGGCTAATCACATTGCCCGACAAGGATGCAACACCTGCCGGTGGATTGGTAACAATACTATACGACAAGGGCAGGCCTGTACTAACGGTAGCATTCACTGTAACGAATGAACTGTCGATACTGATTTCCGGAATGGGAGCAATGGTAATCTGCTGGTTTGCTTTTGTAATATTAAAAGTATCACTAATGTCCGTTGCAGCATTGTAATTGGCATTGCCAGGTTGCGAAGCATTGATGATGACCGTACCCGTATTATTGATCGTAATGGTGTTGCCGGAAAGCGTTGCACAGTTGACCGGGCTTGTACTTATAGATAATATAACAGCAAGGCCGGAAGATGATCCTGCCTGCACATTAAACGGAGTTGTGCCGTATTCCTTATCAGGTATTAGGGTTAATGTTATTTGCTGGTTTGCTTTTGCTATCCTTAATGTATCTGAGGCTGCGCCGGAGTAGTTGTTGCTGTTAATGGCGGCTGCTACATAATAAGTACCGGCATTTACAGCCTGGGCCAATGTGCCATTAAAAAGATACGTTACCTGTAAACCGGCAGGATTCGTTACTGCATTGGGTATTTTAGCACTGCCGTCATACACCCGGTTCAGATTGCTTAAGACGACGGTGGCAACTGCTTTATTGATGGTAAAGCTTTGCGTTACTGCCGGGGCTGCCTGGTAATTCAGATTGCCTGGCTGCGTCGCTTCAATGAGTGCAGTACCTGCGCCATTTATGAATACCGTATCGCCAATAATAGAAACCGGCCCTGAGATAACCCGGTAAGTAACCGGCAACCCGGAAGAGGCGGTTGCTGTTAAACGGAAGGCAGCATCTCCATAGGTTGTAGAAGGTATGGCAGGGAATGAAATAGTTTGTACACCTGCATCATTTATAAATTCGATGCTGTTGGATGCCGGCCCTTCTCCACACGTATTAAAGAATTTTACCGTATAAATACCCGCCACCTGTGCATAGTAGGTAGAATCCGTTACTCCGGTAATCAGAGTTCCGTTTTTGTACCATCGATATCCGGTAGCGGCCCCTGTTAATGGGGATGACTTTAATGTTCTTCCCGTTGCAGCAAGAACAGGTGCCACTGTTGGCGCAGCGGCACCAACAGTTACATTTAATGTTCGCACCGGGCCATTTCCACAACTGTTAGAGTCGGACAAGGTGATGGTATAATTTCCAGGTGTGATCCAGTTGATGATTGCTGCTGCACCGGAGGCGTTAACGGTTCCACCACCCGAAACCTGCCATTTCCAAATTACATTCGGTTCAGCCACACTGGCACTATACGTCTGTGTTCCCGGGCAAACATTACTATTTCCGGTAATGGTAAAATTCAGGGATGGCGGACGACTGATCATGATCGGGCTTGTATTTGGCAAGCTGGTAATAGCCGGGGAAGAGGAAATAACTCTTATATGATAATTAGCACCTGCCAACGTAGCAGACGGAATAATGGCATGAATGGTATCGGAAGTAAACCCGGTTAATGTTCCAATATTGACAGGGCTTGTAAAACTGCCTGAACTGTCGGATAATTGGGCAGTAAATACATTACCGGCATCTAAAGCGGAGCTGGCAGTAAAAGGAACATCTACTGGATTGCCGGCACATAAGTTTGTATTGATGGTATTTCCGGTAGCGAGGGTTGGGATGGTGGTAGTTATGATTAGGTTTCTACATACGGAAACGGTGCTGGAAGAATTATTGGCTACCGCTATGTCAGGCTTTCCATCTCCATCCATATCGCCTATGGAAATGCTGCGGGGATCCGTTCCTGTTGTGTAATTCACCTTTGCAGCAAAGGAGATCGTTCCGCTGGTTCCTATATTTTTGAATACAGAAACAGTAGTGGAAGAAGCATTTGCTACCACCAGGTCAGGTTTTCCGTCACCGTCCAGGTCGCCTATGGAAACGCTGTATGGATGGCTTTCTGTCGCAAAATCAACTTTCGCAGTAAAAGAAACAGTTCCGGTCGTACTTGTATTTCTTAATATAGAAACGATATTATCATAATAGCCAGCCACCGCCAGGTCGGGCTTTCCGTCGCCATCCACATCGCCTAAGGAAAAACTGTAGAAATAGCCTAATGATGCATAATCCACTTTTGCAGCAAAGGCAATCAGGCCGGTGGTGCCCGTATTTCTCAGGATAGAAACCGAATTTGAATTAGAGTTACCTACCGCCACGTCAAGCTTTCCATCACCGTCTACATCGCCCATAAAAACACTCTGCGGATTGCCACCTGTTGCGTAATCCAGTTTTGCAGCAAAGGAAATCGTGCCAATGGTGCCGGTGTTTCTCAGGACAGAAATACCGCCGGAACCATAATTGGCTACCGCCAGGTCAGGCTTCCCATCGCCATCCAGGTCGCCTATCGCCACATTGTATGGGGTGTTTCCGGTTGCATAATCTACCTTAGCGGCAAAGGATATCGTACCGCTGGTACTTGTATTTCTGTATATGGAAACGGTATTGGAGTTATTAGCATAAGCTACCGCCAGGTCCGGTTTTCCATCGCCATCCATATCTCCTATGGTAATAGTTTGAGGACCGCTTCCGGTTGCATAATCTACTTTAGCAGCAAAAGAAACAGTTCCGCTAACACCTGTATTCCTGAATAGGGAGATTGTACCGGCGTAATAATTAGCTACAGCCATATCCGCCTTTCCGTCACCATCTAAGTCCCCTATGGCAACACTTTGAGAACCACTTCCGGCGGTATAATCTATTTTAGCCGTAAAAGAAGCATCTGTAAAACCAACCGAATTTGATGGAAAGGTTACTAAGAATGATTTATTAGCATAGGCAGTCAGATTGTTTGTAGTAATGGTAATGGATTGATAGGTAGCACCAACCGGCACTGTAACGGTAAGCGAAGTGTTGCTGGCAGCAGACACGGCAGCTTTTACTGCACCAAAATAAACAATGTTATTAGCAGCCACCGGGCTGAAATTGGTACCAGTGATCGTAACGGTTGTTCCAATGGGTCCGCTGGCTGGTGAAAAAGAACTGATGACAGGGACGACAGCGCCATTGTAAAATCCACCCATTGTTGCTGTTCCCTTTGGTGTGGTTACTGCTACATCACCGCTGGCAACTGCCGCTACCATGGCTGTAATGACTGCATCAGAGACTATGGTAAAAGAAGTTGCTGCTACACCGCCCAGGCTAACTGCCGTTGTACCGGTAAAATTGCTGCCGGTGATGGTAACAGTAGTTCCGATACCTGCATTGGTGGGAGTGAAAGAAGTGATATTAGGTGCATCTACCTGGTTTCTTAATACGTAAACCGTGTTGGAACCATAGTTTGCTATAGCCAGGTCTGGCTTTCCGTCACCGTCCAGATCGCCTATGGCAACGCTCCTGGGATTAACGCCGGTTGGATAATCTGCTTTAGCCGCAAGGGCAACAGTTCCGCTGGTGCTCATATTTCTAAATACAGAAACCGTGTTGGAACCGGAGTTAGCTACGGCAAGGTCAGCCTTTCCATCGCCATTCAGGTCTGTTATACTAATGTTGTAAGGACTGCTTCCGGTTGCATAATCCACTTTAGCCGCAAAAGAAACAACCCCGCTGGTGCTTGTACTCCGGAATACAGAAATGGTATTGTCGTAAATATTCGCAACAGCCATATCCACCTTTCCGTCACCATCCAGGTCTCCTATAGCAACACTTTGAGGACCGCTTCCGGTTGGATAATCTGCTTTAGTCACAAAAGAAACAACCCCGTTGGTGCTTGTATTTCTTAATACAGAAACGGTATTGGAAGCCACAGCCAGGTCAGGCTTTCCATCGCCGTCCACATCTCCTATGGCAACACTTTGAGGACCGCTTCCGGTTGCATAATCCAATTTTGCCGCGAAGGAAACAGTTCCGCTGGTACTGGTATTTCTAAGTATAGAAACCGTATTGGAAACATAATTAGCCACAGCCAGGTCGGGCCTTCCATCTCCGTCTACATCTCCTGTTGCAACACTCTGCGGATTACTTCCGGTTGCATAATCGGCTTTAGCAGCAAAAGAAACAGTTCCACTAACACCTGTATTCCTCAATACGGAGATGGTATTGGAGGAGTAATTAGCTACTGCCAAATCAAGCTTTCCATCTCCGTCTATATCTGCTATTGCAACACTGCGGGGAAGAATTCCGGTTGTATAATCCACCCTCGCAGCAAAAGAAACGCCACCACCGGTACTCGTATTCCGGTAAACAGAAACGGTATTAAGGTAATAATTAGCGACCACTATATCCACCTTTCCGTCACCATCCAGGTCTCCGACAGCAACGCCTTGCGGATAGAGGTCAGTTGGATAATCCCCTTTCGCAGCAAAAGAATTAGCAGTAAAGCCGGCATTATTGGTGGGAAATGTTGGTATAAATGGTTTATTGGTGTAGGTAGTCAGATTGTTCGTCGTAACTGTAATGGGTTGATAGGTAGTGCCGGCAGGAACGGTAACAGTAAGTGAATTGGTGCTGGCAGCAGACACGGCAGCTTTTACCGCACCAAAATAAACGATGTTATTAGCAGCCACCGGGCTAAAGTTGTTGCTATTGATCGTAACGGTTGTTCCAATGGGTCCGCTGGCTGGTGAAAAAGAACTGATGACAGGAAGAAATGTGCCATTGTAGAATCCACCTATTGTTGCTGTTCCCTTTGGCGTGGTTACTACTACACTGCCACTGGCTATTGCTGCTACCACGGCAGTAATTACAGCATCAGAAACAATTGTAAAAGAGGTTGCTGCTACACCACCCAGGCTAACTGCCGTTGTACCGGTAAAATTGATGCCGGTAATAGTGATGGTGCTTCCGATACCGCCGTTGGTTGGCGTAAAAGAAGTGATGCTTGGAGCATCCGCCTGATTTCTTAATACAGAAACGGTATTGGAACCATAGTTAGCCACAGCCATATCCGCCTTGCCATCGCCATCCAGGTCGCCTATTGCAACACTGTATGGGTTGCTTCCGGTTGCATAATCTATTTTTGCCGCAAAAGAAATGGCTCCGCTGGTGCCTGTATTTCTAAGCACAGAAACCGCATTTAAACCATAATTAACCACAGCCAGTTCGGGCTTTCCATCCCCATTCAAATCTGCTATAGAAATATTTTGTGGATTGTTTCCGGTTGTATAATCTGCTTTAGCCGCAAAAGAAGCAGTTCCACTGACACTTGTATTCCTGAATACGGAGATGGTATTGGAGTAATAATTAGCTACCGCCATATCCGCCTTTCCGTCGCCATCCAGGTCGCCGATAGAAACACTCTGAGGAGTGCTTCCGGTTGTATAGTCCACCTTTGCAGCAAAAGAGATAACCCCGCTGGTGCTTGAATTTCTAAATACAGAAACGGTATTGGAATTGTAGTTAGCCACAGCCATATCCGCCTTGCCATCGCCATCCAGGTCGCCGATAGAAACACTTTGAGGATTGTTTCCGGTTGCATAATCCACTTTTGCTGCAAAGGAAACAGTTCCGCTGGTACTGGTATTTCTGAATAGGGAAACCGTACTGGAACCGTAATTAGCTATTGCCAGGTCAGGTTTTCCGTCCCCGTCCATATCTCCTATAGCTATACTGTAAGGGCTGCTTCCGGTTGTATAATCTACTTTTGCTGCAAAGGAAATAGTTCCGCTGGTGCTGGTATTTCTGAATACGGAAACCGTACTGATAGTAGTAACAGCCAGCAGGTCAAGCTTTCCATCTCCGTCTACATCGCCGATAGCAATACCTTGAGGACGGAGCCCGGTTGCATAATCCACTTTTGCCGCAAAGGAGATTGTTCCACTGGTGCTTGTATTTCTTAGTACAGAAACGGTATTAGAAGCAGCATTAACGATAGCCATATCCGCCTTTCCGTCGCCGTCCAGGTCTCCTGTTGCAACGCTTTGCGGATTGCTCCCGGTCGTAAAATCTGCTTTCGGGACAAAAGAATTGGTGGAAAATCCGGAATTATTGGCAGGAAATGTAACAACAAACGGTTTATTAGAATAGGCAGTAAGGTTATTGGCAGTAACAGTAATGGGCTGGTAGGTAGTGCCACCAGGTACGGTTACAGCGAGTGAAGTAGTGCTGGCAGCAGATACCGCCGCTTTTACCGCACCGAAATAAACAATATTGTTGGCAGCCACCGGGCTAAAATTGGTACCGGTGATGATAACCGTTGTTCCGATAGGGCCACTGGTTGGCGAAAAAGAACTGATTACAGGAGATTGTGCAGTAACCTTTAGAAAAAACAGGCATTGAAAAATGATCAGTATGAAACATTTAAATGTCGGGTGCCAGTTGCTTCGTAAAAAAGCAATTTTTTTATCAGCGAAAAAAATTATGGATGTATTACCACCAGGTGTAATTTGCAGAGTGGGGTGATTGTCGATTATGTCCGGAATCATAATATGAAATCATTTTAATTTTTAATTACACTGCTTGAATGGTTGAATATCTACAGCGCCACCAGTCAAATGAACAACATCAGGATAGATATGAAACTACAAATCCGGATAGAAGATTTACATAAAGCATATGAACCACTAAAAGGTCAACAACAGTTGAACAAATAATTTTAATACTCAGTTAGAAATAGGAGTTTTGGTCTATATAAAAGAAGTCTATAATTGAAATGGGTGGACTGGCTGTTTAGTTATGGCCCTGGCGTTATATACTTAAGAAGGCAGGTAAATAAATATTGTTACCCCCTTCCTTCAAAAGAAATAAAAAATATTTTATAAAAATTGGTCATAGTAATAATTTACAGTTTCACTATTCCATTATCGGGGTAAGCTGTGTTAAGAAACCAACCTGATAAATGAATCACATTCATGCGTAGGTTATCATATTGCATGTCTATGGTGTAAGTCAGTATTTGCAAGCAGGGGATACGAATTGATAACAAGAAGATAAAGCCTGATGGTTAGAAGACAACACTTAAATTTAGCCAGTCAGGTAGCTATTGGCATCAGAATTCTAAATTGCTCAATGACAGCGTTAGGGACTTTGCTGTATCAATATTCTGGTAATTCATTTACAATTAACTCAGGATGAGGGTGTTTGAAAACACACATCAAAAAAGCAGCTATCATTTTAGTCCTTAACTGCCAAATTTCAAGCTCTCTTAAGGATCTGAACCATGAGGTGTAGTGAAAAACCGAATAGTAGCATTGCTTAAATTAGCAATTCCCATAAAGAACAAAACGCAGGTGCTAAGCGCCGTAAGTACAATGCTTCGTTTAAAGAAGAAGTACTAAAAATGGTTACAAATAGTCGCACAGTCAGTGAGGTTGCCCAAAGCTCAGTTATGCTAATGAAATGTTCGGTAAAGCCTTGCATCTCCTTTTTTCAATTAAGCTCCCATTTTTATTTAATCCAACTATTTTTGATGCATTTACCCTGTTAAAATGGGTGGTGGATAGCAAAGTGCTAATATTGTAAATCAATCGAATTAAATGAAAAGAGCTGTCTGTCTTTTGATCATAGCTTGTGTTTGTTCGTTGGCTTTTCAAAAATTCTATGCGCAGGTCGGTTTTGTTACACCAACGCTGCCTTCCATTCCCAATAAGCTATTTCGTGTGAGTGATTTTGGTGCCAGGGGTGATAGCCTGACGGATAATACTGTTGCCATTCAAAGCGCCATCAAGGCTGCAGTTGATGCCGGTGGTGGAAAGGTGATTGTATCAACTGGTATTTTTTTATGCGGCCCTTTGCAGTTTAGCAGCAATAAAGATTTTCAAATTGATTCAGGCGCTGTCATCAGGCTTTTACCTATAAACCAATATCCCGGTGGCATTCAAACGGGTACGGATTTTATCAGCGGTTCGAAACTGCATGATATTGCCATCACCGGAAAAGGCGTTATTGACGGCCAGGGTTCACCATGGTGGCCTTTCGCCAAAAAGGAAGGAGCAAGACGTCCCCGTATGATTGCGCTGAAGAACTGTGACAAAATATTGATTGAAAATGTGACGTTAACCAACTCGCCAATGTTTCACATCGCCATTAGTGGTAAATCATCGAATGTAACAGTCAGCGGAGTTATTGTTCGTGCGCCGGCTTCAGACGACCCGGTTAACCCTAGTCACAACACGGATGCCTGCGATGTTTCCGGAAGTAATATACTAATCAGGAATTGCGATATTAGCACCGGCGATGACGATTTTACCTGCGGCGGTGGTACGTCCAATGTTCATATTATGGACTGTAAGTATGGTTATGGACACGGATTGTCCATAGGCAGTTATACAAAAGGTGGCGTGTCAGATTTCTTAATTGAAAACTGCACCTTTACTAACACGGAGTGTGGCATTCGTATCAAATCGGATCGTGACCGCGGTGGCGTGGTGCAAAACCTTACCTACCGTAATATAAAAATGACAAATGTGGGCCTTCCTATTTTAATCTATGCGGCTTATATGGCAACAGAGCGTGAATTTAGAAACCTGCAGAAATTAACCCCGGAACTTGCAGCCACCTATCTGTCCGCACCGGTTGGCGAACTGACTCCCATGTATCGAAACCTTACATTCGAGAACATAACAGCGACCACTCAAAGTGGAAAGCGGGCCGGATTAATCTGGGGCCTGCCGGAAGCACCAGTTGCAAATATTATTTTCCGGAATGTTATTATTACAGCGGACAATTCCATGGGTATATATGCTGCCAAAAACGTGCAGTTGTACCATTGTGAGATTGTCACAAAAGAAGGAAAAAACAAATTTGCCACTGCAAATGCACAGGTTTATATAGCAAAGAACTAAAGTAGAAGACGCTCTGCAAATAACAATATGGCAAAAAAGGTGGCCTGAAAATTCCAGGAAGATGTTAAGGTTGTCAGAGGATTTAAGTCGGCATCAAAACGGTTAGAAAAAAGTCAAGAGGTGGATCCGTTCATTGTTAACTAGTCTTACTCATCGGTAGGTCCGCCATGTTATACCAACAGCTTTCCGGCACACAGACAAAGCCTATAACCCAACACTATGTTATACCCCCTTCCAAGTTTACATAACCAATTATCTAATTTTTTCCGAAAACTAATAGTGAAGGGGATCAATAAAGGTAAAAAAGCAACGCGGAAAAGCAGAAAGATATGCTCATAATTTAGGTCTGTTTCGCCTCAGCCGTGATTCAGCAGGAAGAAACGACTTTATAAATTCTGAAACTTCATTTTGTGGTGCTTGGCGTTTTTCCATCATTTTGGCAACCCGATTTACTTCATTTACAAAAAGTTTTTTTTCCTCTATGGTAAAAATCTTTAAGCGTTGCTTTATAAGCTCTAAAACCGGGTTAGCAGGATTGTTGGCTATTATCGCAATTTTCTGTTCTCTCCTATTTTTATCATCTACTATCACTCTACCAAATAACCTTATGTTGTCATATAACTTTTTTTCGGCTACCTCTTTCACTGCCAGGGGCATTTCATTATATCTCCTGTCATGAAATTCACTACTTACTACCCGGCCAAATCGTTCCGTTGCCCGCTGAGCCTCAAGTCGTTCAATTGTGCCTAAACGGCTCCACTTTTCATTTACAGCAAGTAAATCTACATTACATATATAGCCTATTTCTTTAATACCTTGTATGGTGGCATTTGCACCTGCACCATTGCTCATAGTTATTTCCAATACAAAATTTAATCCCTGCTTTTTACATTCATTCCGCAACATCAGGTTTAAGCTTTGTGCGAGTTCTGTGGTTAAATTCGGAAAAAGGTTCTCGTAGTGATATAAAATTTCTTTTGCTTTTGGATGCAGCTGCCGGTATTGGTCTGCGTTGCATTCAACAATATTGTCACTAAACTCATTTTTGACAAATTCAATCAATGAACTTTTTCCTGCACCTGGTTGGCCACCGACTATAACCGCTGTTGGATTAGTGGCAGGTGCATAAAACTTGAGGGAAGGCAGCAAATACTCATTAAATATGGCTTTTGTTTCATGTTCCCCTATCTGATATCGTTCCTTAAGCTTACTTAACAATTCACTCATGCAATCTCTTTTACCATGGAGGCATACTTGATAATTATTTCCTCCATTTTTTGCCGGGATTGGAAGTTGGAACTTTTTCGTTCGATGGCACCTATAACATCTATAATAGAACGGCATTTTGTAATCAGTTCCTCCCGAGGCTCTGATTTATCCAGTTCAGTCATCAATAGCCTGCCATAATAGCATTTTAGAGTGTTAAGTAAACTGTGGCTTGTTTCAACCAGGGAAAACCATGAATAAGATTTTACTTCCTCTGTGATCTCTTCAGCCACAACATCAGCTGCTACAGTCGTCGGTATTGCCTCTTGGATGGATGGTGCTTGCTCGGATACAGGTATATTTTTAAGAAAATGCATAAAACTTAGTTTTACAATAAAAACTGAAAGCAAGTGTAAAGATACAAAATGTCTATAAAGCGGGAATTATAGAAGTCATTTTTGTATATCAGTTAAGTATGTTTTGGCCCAATAAAATGGCCTGATATTCTAATTTGACACTAGCGTATGCACTAATTCAACTTTGCAATTTCGGCTGATATTCGCAAAGTTGATTGGCGAATAATGGCGTGTAACAAACGATCTGGCTTTATACCGTCGGACTGATAACGTGTAATAGTTAGAACTCAATCTGACAATACCTAAATTAGTCACCAAAACTTAGATTAGCTCTTAACTATTACAAGCATTCTGAATAATCGTTAAGCTAATGTTTTAAATCTTTCATGTCATCACTAACTTTCTTATCTAAAATTTTTGCATAGTGCTGTGTTTGTCTCAAAGATCTATGTCCTAGCATTTTGGAAACAGTTTCTATTGGTACTCCATTCGATAAGGTGACGGTGGTAGCAAATGTGTACCGGGCAATATGGGAAGTCAGCGTGTCCCAAATTTCGCAAGTGATTTTTTAGAAATAGTCTGAAATGTAAGCCTGTTAAGGGTTGTAGCAAGTTTTCTTTGTAAAATACTTTCACCCATTTAGGTGAAAATATAAAATTGCTACAAATCAATACAGATAAGCCTCTCGACTGATTTAAGATTTCACTTGCGAAATTCGGGCTGTTGCTTCTTTGTAGATAAAAAAAGTTGTCAGCAGAAACCACTAAACAATATGTTACGTGGCTTATCACGGGAGAGTAGGCAAGTGCATTTCAGCCTGAGCGCTCCCTTTACAAGACTCTCGTTACTCGGTCATTTCACTGTTCATTTGGTCCGGAGACATATTCCTATTCTCAAAATCCATTTCCCCGCTTCCCTTTAATATCAAGCTGCACACCGTTATTGATGGTTATGCTGGTGCCGGTATAGGCGCTTACACTTCGTACCGATGTGCTGGCACTTACTACCGGGTAGCGTGCCCGGTCACGTGGTATGATGGCGTCGGTAAATTCGTCAGGTACGGAAATGCAGCTCCAGTTGGCCGGATTATTCCAGTCGGTGTTAACATTACCAGTCCATACGCTGGCAAAACGTATCGTGTAAATACTGCCGTAAATAACAAAATTGCTTTTAGTGGCAATACGGCGATATTTATAGCCATAGTACGATGATGGCAAAACTGTTAACTGTAGGGTATCGGCAGTGGCACCAGTGTAAATTGCGTTGTTGCTGAGGTTGACAAAACCTGTACCTGTGCTGTCCACCTGCCACTGGTAATTGTAGCCTTCGCCAGGCGATGGCTGCGCAAAGTAGGTGTTTGAACCCGGGCAAAGCGGGTAGCTCAGGCTCACATTTACCACATCCGTTGAAAACAATGCGCCGTCTTTAACCACCAGCAGAAATGAATAAGTGGAACCGTTAGCTGCCGCTGGAATGGTAGCCGTTGGCTTTATTTTCGAAGAATCGTTGAGCGTAATTCCGGTGGGCGGCGTCCACACATAGCTTAGAGAATCCAGATCGGGATCGCTGGACAGCGAGCCGTTGAGCAAAATATTGCCGGAGGCTAAAAGCACCGTATCATTGCCCGCATTGGCCACTGGCGGTCTGTTGGGGAATTTTACCGTGTAATTTACAGTTGCCTTACCACTGCCGCTATTGCCGCTGCTATACTTGCTAAAATTCTGCACGTCTAAGCCCAGCTCGTAATTACCAGCCGCCCTGCTTGCCGACCTAAAGCCACTTATGTTGTAAACAGTGTCGTTTATGGCGGTAAAATCGAGATTGCTACTTGTGGGAATGGTCGAGCCATTCAGCTTTAGTTCAACTCCGCTTAAAAAGCCGGTTGCGTTAAGCAGTTTTTCCGAAAATTTGAGGGTAATGGTATCGGGCTGCCGCTCAATAGTACTGTCATTGTTGAGCTTCCACTGAGCTGTGAGCGGCAACTGGTCGGCAAATATTTGCTTTTGCACAAAAAAGCTAACGCCGTTAGTGCCCGTTGCCGAAACTTTTATGCCGGTATTGCCACCTGAAAGCAGTGCTATGGGTATTGATTTAGCGCCTGCTGTAGCGCTTGGCGTTTGGTACAATATAACCTCGCCGCTTAAATCGTACTGCGAAATTTTTAGATTGGTTGCTGCGGCGCTTAGCGTAAAGCCTACGGTAAACGATAGCCCCGAAGTGATGCCGTCTGTGGCGGAAAAGCCTTTATCGGGCGCAATGGAAAGATTGGTAATATTTACCGGTGTACTGCGATCTACCGTCCACGAAATTTGCTGCGAACCTGTGCCTTTATTGCCCGCCTTATCTTTCAGGCTGTCTAAATAAATGGTGAACACATAATTGCCTTCGGGATAAGTAAGCAAATCGAAATTTCCGGCAATCCATGTTTTAAAATCAATATTTAAAAGCTGGGTAATGCTAAGCGGCAATGCTATTCCGTTGCGGGTAAGTTTTACTGCCGTTATGTTGAACGGTATTACATCCTCATTCAAACTAATTTTAATATACGGCACGTGCTGCGCATCAAGGGCGCCACTATCCGATTTTACAAAATTGATTACGGTTGGCCCGGCGTTATCCAGCGTAAGCGTAATGGACTGCTGCTGTAAACCGGCGATACTGGTCAGTGTTTTTATCTGCGGCACATCTACCGTAAACACATATTCGCCGCTTGTGGTAAGTATATTTTGAAGACCGGACAGGTAAAACAGCTTCCTGTCGCTGCGCACCGAATCAATTACCACTGAGCCGCTTTGCACCACGCCGTTTTTCATAATTATAAAACGCTGCGGCGTTACGGTGGTTTCATCAATGGGCAAATTAAACAGTACCTGCATGGTTGTGTACGCCGTATCGAAGCGGTTGGCCGGTATGCCCTGGAAGGCCTGCACTGCCGGCACGTACTGGTATTGCGTCCAGATAACCTGTTTGCCCACATTGCCGTTTATCCCATAAACATCAGCTACCCCGCTTGTTTGCACATTGAGTACATAAGTGCCGTCTCCAGTGGTTCCGGCACCTAAATCAATATCGAACCTTGCGGAATCAATTTGTGTAATTACTACCGATGAACCAAGCGTAACCGGGCTGCCCTGTAGCGTAAGCGTAAGGTCGGCATAGGTAAATGTGGACGGGTTGATGGCTTTATTAAACACAACCGTTACGCCCCGCAACGCAGTGGCTATCACCTGCGCAGGAGCGCCGTTTATACTGTCCACTTTGGGCACATCGGTATTATTAGGCTTCCAGACTATGATGTAGGTAACGGGAGTTGTAATTCTAAAACTGTCCACAAAGTGGAATTTGTTTTCGTAAATGGGAGAATGGCCGGCCGGCAGCGTTACAGACGTAAGCCAGGCATTGGGCAACGGGATGATTTGCCCGTCGCTGCGGGTAACGCTTTCAATGGAATACAACCCATTGCCTGGGTCGGGCAGCTTAATATAGTTCCAGCCCACCTGTGAGGCGGTTATACTCAGCGTGTTAGTAAACTGAGGTGCAGTCACCGGGGCTGAAAAACTACCGGATGTGGCTACACGTACTGGTGCCGTACGGCTTCCCTGCGAAAAATAAATGATATCCGGCTGGTCGTTTATATCAAACAGATCGTTTACCAGATAATCGTTGAGGCCGTCGGCCAATGCGCCGTATTCCTTTATGCTGTGCGTAAGCTCGTGCAGCCTTACGCTGTTTATTAGGCTAAGCTCAGGATTGCCAAGGCTGTTGTTGTGTACCACATTGGCCTCGTAGCTCACAAATTTGCCCAATAGCGAACTGGTAAAATACCATTCACCAATCCGGGTTTCCAGCGCCGGTATGGTACCGAAATTAATATCGGTAATGCCCAACTGCTTCGGCTGGCCGTTAAAGCTGCTGCCTGTTAGTTGGAAATCAATTGCGAGGCCTTTTTCGTTTTCCACCACTTTGGGTTGTGCCGACGATATGGCCAAATTTACCGCAGGGCCGTAGCCCTGGTTATTCACCATTACGGCCAGCGTAGCCGGTACAGATGGCTCAATTTGCGGACTTGTAAGCGCATCGTCGCCCAAAATATTGCGCTGCAGAAAATAGTGCAAAGCCAGGTTGGGACTTGGGTTTACGGTAATGGGTACAGCATTAAGAGGCATGGTAAC
This sequence comes from Chitinophagaceae bacterium, assembly GCA_965246935.1. GTDB lineage: Bacteria > Bacteroidota > Bacteroidia > Chitinophagales > Chitinophagaceae > JAZKFT01. The sequence goes on from CBDFGC010000011.1 coordinate 152,065, forward strand.
CATGGTATCGACAAAAGGATCCCAATAGGTAATGGAGCCGCCGAAACGATATACTTTGGGCACGGTGGGCGCTGCATTAATTTTGGGAATAAATAAAAACTTAACCGTGCCGGTTTGCTGCGCATCAATAGTACCCATACCGGTTACATTAGTAAGGCCTGTAAGATTTGACGTTTGTATTTCAAAACGCCCGTTGGCAGGTATGCCGTTCTCGTCGGTTATTTTTAGGTTTACGGTTATGGAATCCATGGCATCGGTGGGGTGGCCATTGAAAATGCCCAGCGTACCTGCAAATGCCTCACGGGTCATCGTAAGTTGCTGGCTAAATTGAATGGTAACAGAGGCGCAAACTGCCTGTTTTTGTTCGTTAACAAAATTCATTAGCTTTTCATACCTGTCATCATACATTTCAAAACCATAGTCAAAGCCTTCGGAATTTATTTTGGCTTGTGCGATAATCACCGAGTCTTCAAATGCAGCAACTTTTGTCCAGTTTATAATATTAGGATATTGTGTATTTGGCTCCAATATATTGTTACGTAACGCCTCAATTGAAGTATTCCACCGAGTAAACAACTCATTGACATCCGATTCAGGAACGTTATACTCAGCTATTTTATTTAAAATTGATTGTTGTACATTCTGTGGTATGGTATCTCTACTGTAAACATAAATCCTAATCCCATCAGCAATTTCTTCCCATGCATCACTATCAATTATGTTCCCAAAATATTCTAAAGACCAATTTTCCTGAGTGTGGTGTGCATTACTTACAAATATCATATCATTAAGTAGATTAGCGATAACAGCGATGGCTGAACTATCCTGTCCAAAAGGCCGCTGTTCGACACGATTTTGACCGGCATCATTTAAAGCCTGAACCAATTCTGTGCATCTTTCAATCAACTTGTAAATATTATATAGACCGTTTAAACCCTTGTAGCATTTGTATGCAGGTTTTAACGCAACAACGCCAATTATTACTGGTAAAATAATAGTTTCAGATGTAGCAATTCCCGCTTGCAGGGCTATCCAAACTTTTCTACATTCTACAAGGCCAGGAATGTCTTTTGCACTAAGAATAGTACTAATGACGTCTTTCACACATAAGGGTAAATTACAGTTTGTTAATGCATTTACAATTGGAGAAGAAGGAAGGGTAACGCCACCACTACCACCAGCAGCACCACCACCTGGATTCCCACCATAGCCCCCGCAACCACTACCGGATGACCCTATTGAGATTGCTTTTGAGACCGCCCCTTTTAATATTCCCGCACATGGATACCAATAAGCAAGTCCTGCCCACAGGCACCCACCACCCGACGCTACCCTTTGAACATTTTCCGGCTCTTTAATGCCAAGAAAACTCGCTACATCGGAATAGGAGTGTAAACTATGTTGTGATGGTTGCCGGAATGACCCATCTGTACGTTTGCGCATCAATACCGGTATCTGTATGCTCGAAAGCGCTCCTAAATCCGCAGGCTCGTAGTTGGTGATAAATTCATAATCATCAGCCTCCGGCAGGTACAGCTCTACATCATGTGCCGTAATCAAACCGTAGTTTATCAGTGTAATCATAAACTGGTACTGCTGGCTGCCAACCAGTTCGGGCAAGGTATCTTCCATTATCATTTTTACCACCGGTACGGGCACATGTGTTTCAAACTTTGATGTAAGCGTAACGGTGTACTGATCCTGCACCGCTGTGGGTACCACAGTCCAGGTATAGGTAATAGCCTGGTAGTTGAGGAACGCCTCTGCCCGGGTGGTATCGCTGGGGTTTACAATGAGGGTATTGCTGTAAGGCAGGTGTTTATCTTTTTCCACTACTACACGGTAGCTGCCTTCGGGTACGGTGGCGGCAAATATACCGCTGCTATCGGTAATGCCCTGCGCCACCACTGCGCCGGTATAATATTGTTTCACTACTACCTGTGCCCCGCTTACTTTGGGCGCATTTGGCATATAGTAAGTATATTGGTCTGTGGCATTTAGTTTAATTGCGCCATTAGAGGTAGCCACTTTTTTAAAGGTAAAAGGCAGGGTAAACACGTTGCCATTCTGCGCCACTATACCAATTTGCCCAGTTATGGGTGCACCAACCGGTATTTCGGCTGTGCCACGGAATTTCAGCGTTACAATGGCCGAGTCGCCGGGCCCAATGTTCGGCAGCGTTTTAGGCGTAACGGTAGTAAGCCAGTTTACCTCCGGTAAATTAATATTGATGGTTCCCGAATTGGCTGCGCCGCGGTTCGTTAATTTAAACTCCACCAACCGTTCGCCCGCTTGCGCCACGCTTACATCAATTTTTTCGATGCTTGCCACAATATTTGCCAGGGGCGAATAGCAGTAATAATAGAAATTAGTCCATTGCAGCACACCCTGCGTAGCCGTAGCATTAAAGGCGGCAATATCGTAAGCCCGACCTGTGGTTACGGCCGTACCGCTTACCGAATAGCTTACACTATCGCTGCCATTGCTGGCCAGCGAGGCTATTGTGCCAAACCGCAGGGATGCGCCGTTGGGCAATGATGTAGCACTTAGCGTAAAATTGGTAAGCGGGGTATTACTCAGGTTTTGCAATTGCAGTTTGCCCCGAAGCGTATCGCCCTGCTGTACGCTAAATCTTGCCGTTTCGCCATTGTTAATTTTTACGCCCAGTATATCAAAGGCATCCTGCGTATCAGCAGCATTTAAGCCTGGGTAAGAAGCACCAACGGTGTAATGCCCTGCTTCGTTTTGCAGGGGTACAAACTGCACGCTGTATGTGCCGCTGGCGTTGGTGGTAGCCGACAGGCTTCTGCGCAGGCCGTTGGTAATTATATATACTTCCACCGGTTTACCCACCGCAGCGCCGCCACCGGTGAGGGTGGCCGTGCCGGTAATCGTTACGGCGGTTCCTTTTAAAACATATAAAGGTGATACAGCAGCCGTGGCCGTGTAGCCAGGCACAATTTGCAAGGCTACCGGCGCACCGGTATTGTTGTTTTGCTGAAATTCGGTAATGGCGTTACTGGGGTTTATTTTAAAGAGCAGGTAATAGTTTCCTACAACTACAGGCGCAGCAAAAGCATTTAAGACCTGCACAATTTGCCCTGCTTGTACAGAGCTGCCAATTCTGTCTTCCGAAATCAGAGAATCGGTATTATCAATGATGCTATCCCTCGAAAAATACCCATGAACCACTAAGCCGGCCGGTGCGGTAGCCGTGCCTGCATTTTTCACTGCAACCGTATAGCCAACTATATCGCCGGGCTGTGCGCTGGTGCGATTAAGCGTAGCCGAAGAAATGGTCAGGTCAGGCAGATTGGCGTCGGTAACGGTGGCCCAGGTAACACCCTGCGAAAAGCCGGTGGCTGTGGCAGTAAAATAAACGGTTTTGTTACCATCGGTAAGGCCATCATCAATAGTGGTAATGGGTGCTTCGATAGACGCTACACCTACAGGTATGGTAGCAGTAGCAGGGACGGTTGCCTCGGCGGTGTTGCCGGATGATAGATTTACCGTTAGCGCATTGGTGGTGGCCGTATTGCGTGCAATGCGCAGGCGGCCTGCATTGGCCACTCCTTCGGGCAGGGTTTGCGGCATGGCGGTAAGGGTAAGCGCCGGGCCGTCGTTGTCGCTTACATTGAGGATGGCGCTTACCAGACCTGCGCTGCTGGCAGGTGCGTTACAGCCGCAACCAGCAATAAACACGGCGGCAGTAATGGTTACGGGGCGCAGCGTATCCACCGTAGTATTGTCGTGTACGCCAATGGTAAATGTTTTTTCTTTTTCGCCCGCTGCCAACTGTAGCGATGCCGGCAGTAGGAGCAGGCCGGGTATGCTTGCGGAAATATTTACCGTAAAAGTGACCGAGCTATCGGGCGAAATGCGGCGCAGCGAGGCCTGAGTGGCGTAAAGCCCTGCGCCTTCTGAAATAGTATTGGTTTGCAACGTGAGCGCAATAGCAGGCAGGTCATCGTCCTTTATAAAAATGCTGGTATCAATGGCCGTGTGGTTGGCGGCGCTGGCCCGTATGCTTACGGTAGCGTCTATATCGGGCACATTATTTTGCGGTACGGTTACCTGCACGCTAACCGAATTGGTGTTGGCCGGGATATTTACCGAAGCCGGAAGCGGAAACCGTAACTGATTACCCGAACTGAGAAATACCTGGATGGGTGCTGCGGAGTTTTTATTGGTTTCAATTTTAAAGACCACCGTTGCGCCTTCCATTATTTGCTGGGGAAGATGGGTAATGCTTAAGGTGGCGTCGTCATTGTCAATAACGGTAACAAAAGCGCTATCGGGCGAAAAGCCCAAAGCGTTGGCAATAAGCGTATCGGTTATATCGCCTTCAATGCTGGTATTTTCCGGCGCAGTTATGCTGAATGATGCGCCGGTTTGCTCCGCCGGTATGTTTGCCGAAACGGGATATTGCAGCTGCCCGCTTTTGCCGCTTATATTTACCGTAAGCGCAGCCGCCAGTGAGCCGCTGCGATATACATAGCCGGTAATGCCGCTACCACCTTCGGTAATCCCGCTGGCCGAAATGCTAAACGAAAGTATTTTTTGCACCATCCACGCTGTGGGTTGCACGGCGGTATTGTTGGCCGTAGTGCCGGCTTCTTCCTGCACGCCCGCCCCGGGCACAATTTCTACCACAAATACACCCTGGTCGCCAATATACAATTGTTCAGGAATTTTTACCTTACGGCTGCGGGTAATAGACTGGCCGGTGGCTATGGAATCGGGCCCGGTAAAATCGGAGCCCCCAATCCAGGTGCGGTTTTCGCCGGAAGACGATTGTATGTAAATGCGCTCATTCCATTTTTTGGGAAGCAGTGCTACGCCAATATTGCCCACTGTCCAGTTTACGGTAACAGAATCGCCGGGCGCAACCGTTGTGGCGCTTGAGGAAACCCCTGAAACGATTATATCAGGCACAAATTTCAGCCTGAATTTTTGCACGGCGCTTTCCGAAAAGCAGTTATCCCACACGGCCCTTACCCGCCATTTGTATGTTTGCCCATATTGCAGGTTTGCGCTATTGTAGCTATAGCTTGTGCCGGTAATATTACTTATGTCAGGTGTAGCCGGCTGCGTAGCCGTATCGTGCCACACATACAGTTGATACCTTGTAGCATTGGTAACTGCCTGCCAGCTAAAAGCCACCGGCCTGGTAAGCCCGGCGCTATCTGCCGGCGGTAAAAGACCAAATGGCCCGCTTAGCGAAGCAAAAAGCACCACCACACGGATGGTATCATTGCTCCTGGTGCTATCGGTGACCAGCGAGGTATAGGCTGTAACGGAAAAATTGGTGCCGGAGTTGGTTAGGTTAGCACTCTGGCTAAAAGTGTAATCGGCGGTACTGAGGGCAGGCACGGAAAGGCTGCCCACATTTTCCGTAACCACCGCTCCGCTATTAATACGGTAGCTAACGCTAAAGCCGCTTTGGGCGGTATTGCCATAGTTATATATGCGAATTTTTACCGGCGATGTGGCAGGCGTAACGTCACAGCCTGACGTGGGGCTAAGCACGGCCACCACGCCAATATCGCTGGCGGCGGGGGCGGCGGGGTTGCTGCGAAAGGGATCAAACTTCACCCTGTCGCTTACGCTATTGCCTGTGCCGCCGGGGTTGCTGCTGTGCGCCGGGCCGGTAGCGCTGCCCCACCAGCAGTTGCGGGCGTCAACGGTATCGGCCACTATGCTGCTGGTATTTTCGATGCCTTTACTGCTATTATTGAAAATATTACAATCGTTAAAAATGGGACTGCCGCTGCTGCTTTTTACTCCAGTGGCATTGCCAATAATGTTTACCTTGTTTACCAGTAACTGCGTGGAGCCGTTTTTTTGTATCCCCACGCTTTCGCTGTTTCTTATACTGCTATTGCTAATGCTTATTATGCCAACGCTGCTGGCTAAATAAACAGCACTGCTGTTAGCTCCAAAATAGGTATCGCCCAAACTGTCGATTACCACATAATCAAGCACCGAATTGGTGGTTGTGCTGGCAAAGTTAATTTTGCCGCCGTGCGTGGAATTGTTATCATACCATTTGCCTTTAAACCGTATGGAATCAGCTGCCGTACCAACAGCGGTAAGGGTTCCATTTACAGTAAGGTCGTAATTGAAGTAGGGGAACTGCACCACCACACCGGGTTGTAAGGTTAAAATGTCACTGCTTGCAATTTCTACGGTACCCAAAAGTTTATAATACGAGTTTGCACCGGGCTTGGGAAGGGTACTATTTCCGGAACTGGTGCCGCCTCTTATGCCTAAAATAGTATTGGGCGTATTAGTTATAAATTCTGCACCGCCAAGCCAGGTATTGATATCCTCACTTGCTTTGGTGTGGGCAATACGGGTATGGTTAATGGTGGGCTTTGCCGGTGAATTAATATAAACAGCGCTGCTGTTAGCACTAAAATAGGTATCGCCTAAACTGTCGATTACCACATAATCAAGCACCGAATTGGTGGTTGTGCTGTTAAAATTAATTTCGCCACCGTGCGTGGAATTGTTATCATACCATTTGCCTTTAAACCGTATGGAATCAGCTGCCGTACCAACAGCGGTAAGGGTTCCATTTACAGTAAGGTCGTAATTGAAGTAAGGAAACTGCACCACCACACCGGGTTGTAAGGTTAAAGTGTCGCCGCTTGCAATTGTCTGACTGCCAAGTAACCTATAATACGAGTTTCCTCCCTGTTTATTAAGCGTAGTATTTCCGGAACTGGTGCCACCCCTTATGCCTAAAATAGTATTGGGCGTATTAGTTATAAATTCTGCACCGCCAAGCCAGGTATTGATATCCTCACTTGCTTTGGTGTGGGCAATACGGGTATGGTTAATGGTGGGCTTTGCCGGTGAATTAATATAAATAGCGCTGCTGTTAGCACTAAAATAGGTATCGCCAAACTGTCGATTACCACATAATCAAGCACCGAATTGGTGGATGTACTGGCAAAGTTAATTTTGCCGCCGTGTGTGGAATTGTTATCATACCATTTGCCTTTAAACCGTATGGAATCAGCTGCCGTACCAACAGCGGTAAGGGTTCCATTTACAGTAAGGTCGTAATTGAAGTAGGGGAACTGCACCACCACACCGGGTTGTAAGGTTAAAATGTCACTGCTTGCAATTTCTACGGTACCCAAAAGTTTATAATACGAGTTTGCACCGGGCTTGGGAAGGGTACTATTTCCGGAACTGGTGCCGCCTCTTATGCCTAAAATAGTATTGGGCGTATTAGTTATAAATTCTGCACCGCCAAGCCAGGTATTGATATCCTCACTTGCTTTGGTGTGGGCAATACGGGTATGGTTAATGGTGGGCTTTGCCGGTGAATTAATATAAACAGCGCTGCTGTTAGCACTAAAATAGGTATCGCCTAAACTGTCGATTACCACATAATCAAGCACCGAATTGGTGGTTGTGCTGTTAAAATTAATTTCGCCACCGTGCGTGGAATTGTTATCATACCATTTGCCTTTAAACCGTATGGAATCAGCTGCCGTACCAACAGCGGTAAGGGTTCCATTTACAGTAAGGTCGTAATTGAAGTAAGGAAACTGCACCACCACACCGGGTTGTAAGGTTAAAGTGTCGCCGCTTGCAATTGTCTGACTGCCAAGTAACCTATAATACGAGTTTCCTCCCTGTTTATTAAGCGTAGTATTTCCGGAACTGGTGCCACCCCTTATGCCTAAAATAGTATTGGGCGTATTAGTTATAAATTCTGCACCGCCAAGCCAGGTATTGATATCCTCACTTGCTTTGGTGTGGGCAATACGGGTATGGTTAATGGTGGGCTTTGCCGGTGAATTAATATAAACAGCGCTGCTGTTAGCACTAAAATAGGTATCGCCTAAACTGTCAATTACCACATAATCAAGCACCGAATTGGTGGTTGTGCTGGCAAAATTAATTTCGCCACCGTGCGTGGAATTGTTATCATACCATTTGCCTTTAAACCGTATGGAATCAGCTGCCGTACCAACAGCGGTAAGGGTTCCGTTTACAGTAAGGTCGTAGTTGAAGTAAGCGAACTGCACCACCACACCGGGTTGTAGGGTAAGCGTTTGGCCGGTGGGTACGGTTACGGTGCCGGTAAGTATGTAAGGGCTTGCTGCTTTGGTCCAAGTACCGCTTTGGTTGCCACTTACTTGGGTTTGGGCTGTTACGCACCTGGCAAATAATAAAAGTGCCAAAATGGAAAAAGCGGTCTTTTTCATAATAGCTAGTTTAGAAGCCTGTTAGGCCGGCGTTGTTAAATCTTGAAACTAATGTAGGAAAAGCCTCCCAGAACTTAGGGCCTTTTTAAAAGTATATTAAATTTTTTAGGCATCCATTGTCTTTTTAGTTCCTAAATATTGGAAAGTTATTGTCTTAAAAACTAAAAAAATATTGGCTAATATAAAAATTCCAGCCATAAAAGTTGAAGGTAATTTTATATGCGACGGTCATCATCGATATGTTGCATCCCTTTAAGCCAAATATCTGCTTGAAAAAATTTTATGGATCCAACCTCAATATCGCAAGAGGCTACAAGAAATAAGCCTCGCATCCTCACCCAGTGAAGATCAGAGGCTTATGGCAGTTTCACTTTTTTGAGTGAACTTGCAGTTGAATAAAATTAACAGGACGCAAGTTGAAGTAAAACCAGCATTCTAGCAATGCTTTGGTGGATTAAATTTCATGGAAGCTGAATACCGGGCATTGGGCTTTACATCCGTTATTACCCGCCATTTAGGTGCCCGCAGTCCCCATACTATTTACAGCTATGGGGATGTAATCAAGCATTTGTTGTATATGTTTTCCATAGGCGGTGATGTGCTCCATGATTTAAACACGCTCAAAGCTCAGTTTCACGACCAACCCCAACTTTTTAGTTGCTCGCCCGATACAGTTGAATATGTTTGTCAGGAACTTAAAAGCCCTACTGTTGACCACATCACACAAAAAGGTGTACAGCATCAGCTCAACCAGCACGATGGATTTAATAAATTACTGCTTTGCATTAGCATGCTGGGCGGCACACTCAATAAAAAGGAGGGTTACACCTTAGATTACGATGCCAGTTTTAAGGCAATAGTTCAGAAGGAATATTCAAGATGAATTAAGGCCATACTTCGGAAGTTTTATTGATTGAAATTCAAAGGCAGCATGAAGGAGTTAAACTAATAACCACTTTTTAAGTTAATCCAGAAACTGAAATTAAAAAAAATCAATGTTTAAACTCTTTTCAAATAGGATTAAAAACGATTGTACCCTTATAAAAACTTTAAATCGCTGATATTTGGGAGTTATAAATACCTTTTAAAGCTACAATTGCAAATAACAAACAAATTTATTCAAAAGCAATCGCTCCTTTTAGGAAAAACAGCTCTTTTACTTTAATTATCACTATTCATTCAGCCTAGTTCACCTTATACAATATTTCCATTATACCGAAACGACCGTTTTAGTAATATCAATTATTTTCTTCTTCTTTTTATTATTCTCCAACTGGGTTTATTATACTATTGCCATGTACCAAATCTGTTTATATTTCTGTTCAGTTGCCTTGCATTTACTATACTGCCTGAGTAATTAGGAATTGCGCTCAAAGGTGGGAAACCAGCCGAATATTAAAAAGCACTAATGCACTGGCCACCAGTTCCAAATCATTTCATGGCAGCTTCTATGAAACTAGTGCTACATAAATGGTAAAATGTCTTTATCCTATGGCCAAGGTTAGCAACAATTTCACAACACATTTGAAACGGATGAACCCCTTACAAGCTTTTGATTAGCTGTAAGTATAGGAAAACCTAGGAAAGTGCCATCTGGCGATTGCGCTGTAAGCGCATAGTGTTCCTGCTGGCTGCCGGCAGCAGGTGACGGCAACTTATATATTTTCATTGAGCCGACATCGAAGACAAGGTACTACACAATACCAAACACGTAGTAAAAACAGTACATAACAGCAGGTTTAGTGATCATTCAACCAGACCAAAAAGGTATCTTCATCCCGACCATATTGACCTGCATGAAAGTTGAAAAGTACAACCTCAAAACTAGCTCTAAAGGAAAGCGTTACGAATTTATTAGTGAAGGCCCAAAGGGTGCTATTCGTAAGCTCATAGAGTTTCAGGCTACTCACGATCTCGGACTGTTTAACCTTGCCTTTGGTGATAAAGACCCACAGACTAGCGAAATGGATGACCTAAGCGTTTCTGACAATGGGGACACGGAGAAAGTTTTGGCAACCGTTGTGGCTGCTGTTTATGCTTTTTGTGACCAATATCCGGACGCTTATGTGTACGCATCAGGCAGCACAAAGGCAAGGACACTACTTTACCGGATGGGCATTACAAAACACCTGGAGCAAATGCAGCAAGATTATTACATGTATGAACAAAAGGGCGAGGACTTCTTTGACTTTGAGTCGGGTGTGGAATACGACGGGTTTTTAGCACACCCTAAATTTTCTTAACTTGCAGACTATGAAAAATGTTCAGAAACTCAGCAATCGCAAAGTGGCCATTGTGACCATAGACCCTGGTTTGAACAAGTATGAGGACAAAATTATGTTTCCGAAAAAACTTGAACTGGCGAACAATATGCTGAAAACAGCTAAACTTCCACCTAAAAAACCTCACAGCTAACCTGTTATGGTTTAACAGCTTTATAAAAACAATTATATAGTGACGAAGAGGATAATAAATAAGCGTTCGGTAATTCTCTTCTCATACTGCCGTTCTCTCTTTCAATGAAAACATTTAATAGCGGCTTAACAGGGTGTATGTGGTGGAGCCTGAATCCCTTGTCTGTACACCAGTCTTGCAATTTGTGTGAAGAAATAATGTACATGCATTACTATATTTGTAGTGATAAAGATTTACAGTTACTTGCAAAGTGCGTGAATCGTGGAGTAGGCAACCACCTGATGAAGTAAATAATTGAATATCAAAGATTTGTAACAATGGTTCGAATCCCTTCCTCTCTGCTGATATAAGTATTAAAACACGCTAAAAGCCTGCAAATTATAAGTTTGCAGGCTCTTTTATTGTTTGACTATACCAAATCATTCAAAACTGCTCAAAGTTTAGGTGAGTAATTAGGTGAGTCAAAAGCAAGTGGAAAAAATGACTTACCAGAATTGCTACAATTATTTGAAATTCAGTTAGTTCAATCACTTACCATCTTGTTTGTAATGTTATTGTAGTTTAGTTTTAAAATGTACCTTTTAGCAGACCCTTCTACAATAACACTATATGAAAGTACTCGTTTTTGGCCCCTCCGGATCAGGTAAAACATACTTATCCCGTGCCCTCCAAAATTTGGGTATCAATGCCTTTGACGCTGATGATATTCAAGGTTTATCAGGCTGGTACAATAAGCATGAAGAAAAAGTTTCCCCACCGCAAAGTGCAGACGAGGCTACTGCTAATCACTACTCCTTTCTTTGGAGTAAAAAGTTTTTTGCAAATTTTTTAAGTAAATTTTCAGAGGTGTATATTTTTGGAGGCGCCGGCAATATATTTAATATGTTAGATTTATTTGATGCCAGCTATTTTCTTAAAGTAAAACCTGAACTTCAACGAGAACGCTTACTAAACGCTTTCCGAAAAAATCCCCTGATGGATAGAAACGAAAATGGCCTGGTCATATGGGGCGACTGGCTGGAACAACAAGCAGAGAAAAGAGGTATCCCTTTTTTAGATGCCTCGCTGACATCAAAACAAATCTTTAATATAATTAAGCAATAGGGTAGAATTTGCGGCCCAGTGGAGGATATTATTACAGCTAAATTATAAAAGAAATTTTTATCATATTAATAAAAATTTATTGTTTGGCGGCAATAAAGTTATTTGTTATTATTTAATAAAAAGCACCAAAACCAGTAGGCTTTGATGCTTTTATGAAAAAAAAAAAGAAGTTATTAAAACTAGTATCCGGGATTTTGTTTTAGGTTAGGATTTGCCGCAGTCTGCCTGAAAGGAACAGGAAATATCTCTTTGTTTGGGTCGTTAGATGGCACATGATCCCACCAGGTGGCCGTTACAAACTTTCCAAACCGGATCAAGTCAGTTCTTCTAACACCTTCAAAAATAAATTCCCGGCCTCTTTCCTCCAGCAACTCGTCAAGGGTTAATGTTGAAGTTGTATAAGCTTCTGCAGGCCAGTCGGCTGGTGCAAAAGCACGCTGCTTACAAGCATTGATCAGCTGCACAGCTTCGGGTGTAGCAGTACCATTGTTTTTCCGCATCAGTGCTTCTGCTTTAGCAAAATAAATCTGGGTTAAGCGGTACACCGACCAGTCATTGCTAAAGTAGGCAGGATCAGCTAACCTTCCGGGTTTGTATTTGTTAAAGCGTACACCACTGTTTTCTTCACCTTGCGTCATATCTGATACCGTACTTCCGGTTTTATTTTTCCGGATATTATCCACAAATACCAATGGCTGGTTGGCATACTCATAACCACCTAACACCGGTTGGGTAGGATTGGTTAAGTAAAACTGCGGGCCAATCAACATCCATTCTTTTTTCCGAAGATCAGTATCCTTGTACTTAGTATAAACCCCGGGAATAACCACTACGCCATCATTTCCATTAAATGAGCCGTCGTAAATAAAACGCTGGTTGAAATGGTAAAAGTCGGAATTGAAGTTTGCCCGAAAAGTTGACTTCTGAAAATCATAAGCAATAGAGAAAATGATCTCTTTGGATAAATGGTTTGTGTTTTTGTACGTATCTGTAATGTTTGGGTCGAGTGCCATGGTAGTGCTGACCTGGCTACCAGCCGTAGCTTGTATTAATTTGTCGCAGGCAGCTATGCAATCATCCCATCTGGCAGTTCCCGACCATTTTACGGCATTCAAATACAATTCAGCAAGCATGGCATAGGCACCGGCCTTGCTCATCCGCCCCACCAAAGATGGCGACAGATTAGGCACTTTATCAATATTATCTTTAATTTCTTTCTCTATAAACTGGAATACTTCGGCCCTGGGTCTGGTGGGAGGGCTGGTAGGCACACCTACCTCTGTAACGATTGGCACGTTACCGAACAGGTCCATTATTTTAATATAATAAAAGGCACGAAGCATTTTTAGTTCTGCTATAAAACCGTCCTTTTCCTGTTGTGTGATACCCATAGACGAGGCCTCTTTTCCTTCCATTATTCCTATAGGTGAATTGCAATAACCCACGCCTGACCACATCAGGTTCCATGGATCCCATACAATATTGGCATCATCGGCATACCAGGTGTGATAATGTAACCGGAGCCAGTTACCATTATCCTGGCCATGAATTCCCTTTACCGGCCAAGCTAACTGGTCAGCGGCCAGTTCATTTACCCGCCAGTATCCTACCTGACCTGAAGAAGTGATCCAGGCATTGGTATGCGTGTACGGTCTTAACACAGCAGATACCACTTCTGCTTTAGTATTATAGTAGCTTGTTGTGGAGATTTCACTGTAAATCGTTTCATCCAATTTGGTACAGGAATTTGTAACCAGCAACAAAATAGCCACTGACCCGATCTTGATAAATTTATTTATTGATTTCATTTTATTATTTTTTAAAATCCAACATTTAATCCGACTGTGTATTGGCGTGTGGAAGGATATGGTCCACGACCATCTATACCTGCGCCCAAACCGGTATCATTTACGAAGTCAGGATCGTTTCCCCGGTATTTTGTAAAGGTTTTTAAGTTAACACCGCTGGCATAAATGCGTAAATTCCGGATGTACTGCGTATGCAATTTAAATCGATACCCAAGGGTAACGTTGTCCAGCTTTACAAACCCACCCGGTTCCAGATAATAATCAGAATAACTATACGTATCGTTCAACTGGGCATTTCTGCCAAAAGCACTGTTTAGCACATTGTTTGGTAAACTTGCTTTAGTACCATAAGCAATTTCCATTGTATTCAATATCTGGTTACCAAAACGCCCTCTGAAAAAGAAACGAAAGTCGAAGTTTTTATACGTAAAGTCATTTGTCCAGGAAGCATAGAATTTTGGTATGCCATTTCCAATAACGCCCTGATCAGCCGCGGTTATCTGGCTAAAAGGCACGGGTGTTTTTCCATCCGCTTTGTAATATAGCCATTTGCCATTCGGGTCAAAACCGGCAAACCGCTTACCGTAAAAATTACCTAATTTACCACCTTCTTCGGTGCGGATAGCATCACCCAAAGCACCAAAACCACCAATTCCGCCGTATGTTTTAAAAGTTATTTTAAACAGATCATTAGAAAATTTAACCAGTTTGTTAGCTGCTGTGCTGGCGGTAATATCCGTACTCCAGGTAAAAATTTTTGTAACAATCGGGGAAATATTTAAGGTGACCTCTATTCCTTTATTTTCGATAGTACCTACATTAGTAAAAAGGGTAGATTGAATAAAAGATGGAAGTTGTGTATTGTAATTCTCAAGCAGGTCGGATGTTCTGCGTTTAAAAACGTCAATTGAACCACCCAGACGATTTTTTAGCAAGCTGAAATCGATACCGATATTTACTTCAGCTTTCTTTTCCCACCGAAGATCAGGATTGGGATTCCGGCTTGGGCCGTACGTCTGTCCTAATGAGCCATCGGGATAAAAATAAAATCCTCCGGTGCTTAAAGTAACTAACGACCGGTAATTAGGGATACCTGAATTACCGGTAACACCATAGCCTGCCCTCAGTTTAAGATTGTCAATAAAACTTATCCCCGACATAAATTTTTCCTTCGAAATATTCCAGCCTACTGAGGCTGCCGGGAAATTACCCCACTTGTGATTATTGCCAAAACGGGAGGATCCCTCATGACGCAGGATCAAACTGGCGAAATATTTATCTGTGAAAGCATAATTGATTCTTCCAAAAAAAGCAATCAGCTTATTGTCTTCTTTAAAGCTGCCTTCACCAGATCTGCCTGCTGCTAATTGATTTCCTGCCCCAAGATTATTATTTTGAAAAGCATCGTTATTAAACCCGGAATTGGAAGCATTAAAATTTTCAGTGACATTGTATTGGTAGCTGTAGCCACCAAGTGCAGTTACCGTATGATTTGCACCAATTTTCCTCGTATACTCAACCGTAGGTTCAATGGCGTAATTTGTCGTTAAACTTGTACTCTTCTGGGCAAAAGCGCCGGGGAAGGCTGCTGTGCCCCCGGCTGCGGTAACCGGATTTTCCACGGAAGATTCCGAAGCAATACTTCGATAAATGTTATCAATATAGCTGTCACGCTGAATAGAAGCAAAAACAGATGCCTTCAAGCCTTTAATCAACTCAAGAGAAAATTTGGCATCCATGGAACTTGTCGCCTGATCACGCAAATTCTTCTCTTGGAATAGCCTGGCATATTGATTAGTATTGGTTGGCTGAAAGAAGTAAGTCCCATCCGGATTATAATTTGATAAAGTAGGTATCCTTACCAGTTGATCTTCCCAGCCACCACCACCTAACAAATTGGCTTTGTTGAAATTGGTAACTACATTCACCTGGGCTGTGAGCCGGTCATTTAAGCCACGATGATTCAGGCTTAACCTGGTTCCGTACTGCCTGCGGTTATTCATTAGCCCTATACCCTGAAAATCATCATAGTAAATGCTACCCCTGTAACTGGTATTACTGCTGCCACCGGAAAGCGCCAGATCATGATACTGGCTCAGGTTATCATGATTAATCAGATTATCAAAAAAGTCAGAGTTATAGCCATAAATTCCCGTACCGTATTGGGCCGCAATTGTTCCATCTGCTATTTTCTGCCGGTACTGCTCTGCGGTTAAAAAGTCAGGCCGGCGTGTCATATATTCTTTTCGGACATACGTAGAATAGTCAAACCGTGCCGGCCCGGGCCTGCCCTTTTTTGTAGTGATCAGGATTACTCCACCATTTGCCCGGGTACCATATATTGCTGCTGCAGAACCGTCTTTCAACACGTCAAAAGATTCAATATCGTCCTGTTGCAATAAGTCCAGGTTTCCACCCGGGATTCCGTCAATAACAATCAACGGGGACAAATTTCCCACCAGAGAAGTGACACCTCTCAACTGAATGGATACACCGGAATTCGGGTTGCTGCTGCCGGTACGTGTAATAGTCAGCCCCGCAACCTTACCCTGAATTAAATCCAGTGCGTTGCGGGCACCACCCTGGTTAAAATCTTCTGCTTTTACCGTTGATACAGCCGAGGTAACTTCCCTTCTGCGTTGGGTTCCGTACCCCATTACCACCACCTCATCCAATGTGGCAGTAGAGGCAAATTGCAGGGATGTAGTAACTGTGTTTGATTTTCCTATAGCCACATCCTGCGTACCGAACCCAACTGAAGAAATGGTAATACTTTCCGTACCCTGGGGAACAGTGATTGAAAAACTGCCATCCGTTCCGGTAATGGCACCCACAGTTGTGCCTCTGACGGATATAGAAGCACTGGGGATTCCGGTTCCGTTCCTGGCATCAGTAACTTTACCGGTAATGGTTCGTCCTTGTCCAAAGGCAATCGTAACCGATAGAATTAGTACTATACATGCGCTTATTCGCCGCATAATACCAAGGTAATTTTTTTTCATTTTACAAAGCAATTTTTAATATTAGAGATTTTGGTTACAAAAAATCGATGATAATTATCAAAGAATTTCTTTAGAGGATAGGTAATCTTAGTACAAGAAGGACAAGGTTAATGTATTACCTATCTGGTTTTGGTCAATTTATTTATCTAACGATTGCATACGTTAGCAAGCAATTACCGGTTCTATAATATGGTATTCTATTTAGAAAAATTTTTATATTGGAAAACACTTATTAATAAAGAGAAATAAAGGTGTTGTACACTCTTTGGCTATAATGATAATTCATTTTATATGATTATCAAGCAGTTAAATAAAAATAAAAGAGAAAGTATTTATTATTATCTACAGGAAGCGTTTTTACGCATATCTACCGCTTATTTTACTAATTACGGCGGAACTGACGTATATGGAATAATATTTATGAAAACCACTTTAAACTTCATCTGAAAAAATTTTCAGCGGACTTTAATGCAACAGCTTTTATAAGCCTGATTTCAGGTTAATCGGGTACTACTTCTACCATATTTATTTTAAACAGCAACGTATTACACCAATCAGGTTGCTGCAGGGCCACGACAGGAAGCTTTACAGCCCTATACCGGCAGTTACAAATAATGGCAAGTCATCTAAAGCCGATACCGCTGACTAAACGCAACTGTGTGAGCAAAAAATGAGTTAAGACGAAACAAAAAAGAAAAGCCGTGGGTCAACAGCAAACCGATTTCTTTATAATCATATAGCAGCTTTATAATAAAAAGCCAAGTTAAGGAAATATTTATTTGCAAAACCGGTTTAGCAAAATTATTTTTTATCTTACATTGCCATCTGTAAACCTTAATTCTCAATCCAGGAATTGAATGAGATAAGCTGTTTGCCAAAAGCTATAAAAGACCCGGCTAATGGCACAAATTATCACCCGCTTACTAAAAAAATTACTGTTGGAAGTAAAGGTATATGCAGAGATTGCTATGTCACCTCAGCCGGATTGGGCAGCGGCTGGTATAAAGAAGAGGATAGATTATATACTTCGTATTAAACAGTCCTTTGTAAAAGAATAACAATGAGCTTACAGCAAAATGAATTTTTTATTTGCCAAATAGTAAAATCATCAGGACCGTTTGTAGATAGAATGTGTATACAATACTTAAGGACTACCTACGGCGCCATAACAATCATTGTTATGTTGCTGATACACAATCCTATTTATGCTCAGTCGGTTAAAGCAGTTACCGGAACTGTGCACAGTGTAAAGAATGAAAATATTTCAGGTGCTACGGTTTACTTATTGAATACCAACTTCACCACCACTACCAATGAAAATGGTGTTTTTAGTTTTAAAAATGTACAGGCAGGGAAATATAGCCTATTGGCAAGTGCCACCGGCTACGCAACAGTTATTAAAATGGTGTATATAAAAGATGACAGGGAGAAATTTGATTTTAGGCTGACTGAAGCGGCAACGCAATTGGATGAAGTAATAGTAACGGCGGAAAAAACTGATGAACAGTCGCAAAGTTTGCCTGTAAGCTTGTCGGTAATTACCGCTAAGCAGGTAAAAGATTACAAGCTTCAGAACAGCAAGGATATTACTGCCCTGGTGCCTAATTTATACGCAGCTAATCCCGGCGACAACCGAAACGTAACTTCCATAAGGGGTATTGCCACCACATCTTACAATCCTGCCGTAGCCACCTATATTGATGGCATAAACCAGTTTGGGCTGGATACTTACATTGCCCAGTTAGAGGATATTGAACGCATAGAAGTATTGCCCGGCCCGCAGGGTACCTTGTATGGACGCAATGCTCTGGGCGGAGTGATTAATATTGTTACCAAACAGCCTGGAAATGAAACCCGCAGCTTTGCAGGCGTTGAGCTTGGTAATTATAGACAGCAGCGTTACAGTTTTGGCCTGCGAACTCCACTTGTAAAAAATAAACTATTCATAAGTATTTCCGGCCTGTACACCCGGCAGGCCGGATTCTATACCAACCGGTTCACACAATCCAAGTTTGATAATCAGCATAGTTTTATGGGTAATTATTATCTTAAATATGTGGCTGGCAACCGCACGTCATTTACGTTGAATGTAAAGCATGTAGAAAACCGTAATAATGGCGCATTCCCATTAGCTGCTGACCCGGGCACGGCACTTAACAGCCCTTTTACGGTTGATCAAAACAATACAACAACGCTTACCGATAATATTTTAAACGCATCATTACTGATGACTTACGCAGGCAGGTATTTTAATTTCAGTTCACAAAGTGCTTATCAATCTAACTACAGGTACTATAACAGCCCTATTGATGGTGATTTTTCGCCTATTGATGGTGTATCTATCAATAATAATTACGGCAAGGCATACAATACTGTAAAAGTGGGCACACAGGAATTTCGTTTTACTTCACCGGCCTCAACAACCTTTCCCGTTAAATGGGTAGCAGGTATATATGGCTTTTACGAAAATAATCCTGTAAAACAAAGTATTCATTTCGGTAAGGATGCAACATTGGTAGGGGCGCCATTCCCGTTTTTTAGCAGTATAAGCACCAATAAGCAGCACCTCTATGGCATGGCGTTATTTGGCCAGGGCACATATTCATTAAATAACAAACTTGATTTTATTGCAGGCTTACGGTATGATTATGAGCATAACAGGCAAAGCATAAAAGGCGAGTTTCAGCCCGACGGGCAAGCTGCTATCATAAGCCGGTCAGATACAGCTTCAGCGGCAGGCTTTAAAGCATTTTCGCCGAAGCTTGGCATAGCATACCATATTAGTACTGATAACTATTTATTTTTAAACTATAGTCGTGGATTTCGTTCAGGCGGTATCAGTCAGTTAGGATCAGACCCAAACCAGCCACCATTGTATGCCTACGATCCGGAAACGGGCAACAGCTTTGAATTAGGCAGTAAAAATACTTTTTGGAACCGCCGTGCCAGGCTAAATGTTACGCTATTTTATACACGGGAAAGTAATGCCCAGGTGCCAACGCTTATTTTGCCGGACGCTATTACCATAACCCGCAATGCCGGTAAATTAGAAAGTAAGGGAGCCGAATTAGGGATAGCTGTAAAGCCTTTTAAAAATTGGGAGGTCAACTATAATTTTGGCTATACCCATGCCCGGTACAAATCGCTTTATGTGGCGTCAAATGGTGCTGAAGTAAACTTAACGGGCAACCACCAGGTATTTACGCCTGACGTTACCTCCATACTGGCCCTGCAATATGGATACGATATCGGCAAAAAACATCATTTAAGATTAATAGCAAGAGGAGAATGGCGTTACCTGGGCAGCCAATATTTTGATCTGGCTAATCAAATAAAACAAAATCCCTATCATTTATTTAATACCAGGTTAGGAATAGCAAGCAAAAAAATAGAGATCTTTTTTTGGGAAGCCAACCTGTTTAATAAATATTATATTGATTATGCCTACGATTTTGGAGCAACCCATTTAGGTAATCCACGAACATTTGGGCTGAGTTTGCGGATGAATTTTTAGATTCTTTATTTTACCCAAATAAAAACTGCCTCTTTTGAAGCAGTTTTTATTATTTGCGAATTAGCTTTTTACTATTTTAAGAACAACTCCCTTTGAATTTCCCGGGCCGGTATCGGGGTTCGTTAGTATATACAGTTCGCCTGATGCGTCTTCACCGAATGATGTAATCTTAAAGTTTGAAGGGAAATTTTGAACGATAACCTTCCCCCTGTTCCATACAGCACCTGCTTTTTGTAAATAGAATACCGGTCCTGTCCAATCTGCAAATATGTACTTACTTTTTAACGCAGGTAATTCTTTGCCGTTATAAAGATAACCGCCGGTAACAGACACACCCTCCTTATGGCTATATTCGGTTATAGGCATTGTAATTCCTTTACTATCACAGCCTGTAGCGGGGTTATGGCAATGCGTTCCTTCGACTATTCGCCAGCCGTAATTGGCGCCTTTAGTAACGATATCCACTTCTTCCCATAAATCCTGGCCAACTTCCCCCGCAAATAGCTGTCTGGAAATTTTATCAAAAGAGAATCGCCACGGGTTACGGAAACCATATGCCCATATTTCTGGTTTTACATTTGCTCTTCCAACAAAAGGGTTGTCTTTAGGCACTTTATAACCAGTATTGGTATTCACATCAATACGCAATATTTTCCCAAGCCAGGTATCCAGGTTTTGCCCGTTACCAATTTCGCCATGCTGATCATGCTGGCCGCCGCCATCGCCAAATGAAACATACATATATCCATCTGGGCCAAACTGGATACAACCGCCATTGTGGTTTCCTTCCGGCTTCTCAAGCGTGAGTATAATTCTGCTACTGTTCGTATCTACCTGCTCTGAGTTCGGGAATAGCTTGTATTCGGCTATCACATCCTTATGATTAGATTTATTGGATGATGGTGAACTGTAAAACACATAGAATTTTCTGTTAGATTTAAATTGCGGGTGCAGAGTAACTGCCAGCAAGCCCCGCTCCTCATAACCATTGTTTACTTTTATAAGCCTGCTTTTCAAATCCAGTAAGGGAGCATCAATCAATTGCCCGTTTTTAATTATGCGTATTTTTCCTTTTTGTTCCGTTACCCATATACTACCATTACCAGGAAAGGCTATTGACGTAAGCGCTTCTAAGTTACCGGCAACCTGCTCAACCTTTACCGTTATGGGCGGTGGATCGGCATTTTTGCTGCCGGGGTTATTTTGAGAAAAACCGTTAGAAGAAAGCAAGGATATACCAATACCCAATACAAACAACCTGATAACAGGCCTGCAAATAGATGAAACTTTCGGAAAAGCGTTATTCCGGTTTAATTTTTTCATGAAAATTATATTATTAAATAGTTCAGTATTTATTTACGGTTAGTGAGCAAAATCAAACCATAGCCTGTATATGTTTCAGTTCCGCAAACAATTATCTTACAGTAAAATCACCTGCCACACTCAGATCATTGCTGTGGTTTTACCTGTTATTGCTGGCTGCGCCAATAAGAGCTGCAGATTCTCCTAACTTGTTTTTTTCGATCTTAATACCGGGAACTGTTTGCCATAACTGCTTTTTTAAACTGGCAGAAAAGTGATCAAATGCGTGGGCTATATTTCCTCCTATGACCACTACTTCTATCGCTTCAGCTTTTACGATGGGTGCCAGGAAGGTAGCCAGGTTAACGGCGAATTCCTCCAGTAACAAACTTACGGTAGCATCTGTTTCCACCAATGCCATTATTTCTTTTACGTTATCCCTTTTTTTACCGCTTAATTCCTGATAGCGTTTCACAAACCATCTGGAAGAAAAATAATCTTCGGCAATGCCCTCCAAAAACGGAGAACACCATAGCTCTGCATCTATTGTCTGGTTATCTGTATGCCTGGCGGAGCCAAAACCGGTTCCTAATGTAATGCCTAATACGTTGTTGCAATATTTTGCGGCCCCGCTAAACATTTCGCCTTGTAAAAAAGCAGCCGCATCGTTAATAATCATAATATCGTCTCTGCGCAACGACAACGCTGCAGCGATAAGGTCTTTAATGTTTATGCCATATAAGGCGTCGTATTTGTCCTGATTTTTAATAAAACTGATTCCTTCCCCGTAATCGAACGGACCCGGCATGGCTATGCCAATGCTGCCTGGAGTAATATTTTCCACTTTGAAGCAGGTGCTGATAGTATTGCACCAACATGCCATAATATCATCTTTGCTCCCTTTTGCATTGATGCTGGTGCGGTTCCGGGTATGTGCCAGAATGCAACGGGTATTCATATCTACCAAAGCAGCAGTAATATGCGACCCTCCAATATCCACTCCACAAACTATGCTTTTATCCAAGATAAATAATTTTTGATTATCAGTTATAGCTGTCACCCGGAATGGTTATACTAATAAATACGGTTTCTCCTTATATGTTTTCCAAATTAATTCACCAAACAAAGTATTAGCCCAGGCAAACCACTTGCGGGTAAATTTTTGAGGATCGTCTTTGTGAAAAGATTCGTGCATGAAACCGGTGCCACCATGTGTTTTTTGAAGGGCTTCAATGCAAGCTTTTATTTCTGAATCATTGTTGCTGGTAAGCCCTTTCATAATAATGCTCATTGGCCATATCATATCCTTCCCTACATGTGGACCACCCACGCCCTCGGCTGCTTTGCCTTTGAAGTAAAAGGGGTTATTATCACTAAAAACGAACCTGCGGGTATTGATATAAACGGGATCTGTATTTTTTACCAAACCCAAATAGGGCATAGCCAGCAGGCTGGGAATATTTGCATCGTCCATGAGGTTGTAGCTGCCCATACCGTTTACTTCGTACGCATATATTTTTCCAAATTTCTGATGGTTCACCACAGCATATTGCTGCAGCGCTTTTTCCACTTCGTCAGCCAGGGCCAACAGTTCGCTGGAGGTGCCGGCATCCTTTGCAACCTGCTGCACCATTTCGGCTGCTTGCTTTAAACTTACTACTGCAAAAAAGTTGGACGGTATCAGGAACGAAAAAACGGTTGCATCGTCACTTGGCCTGAATGATGAACAAATTAGCCCAACCGGTTTGATGGGATAGCCAAATCCGTTCATCGGTACGCCGTCCGTGGCCCATGATGTTTTGCGTTGGAATGAATATGGTCCATCGTTTTGTTTCCGTTGCTGCTCTTTAAATGTTTTTAAGATCATTTTTACCGCCTCCAGCCAATGTGCATCGAAAGGCGTTTGATCGCCGGTTGTTTTCCAGTAATGATATGCTAACCGGATGGGGTAACAAAGGGAGTCAATTTCCCATTTGCGTTCGTGAAGGCCGGGTTGCATTTTGGTAACATCGTTTGCCCACTCTCCTACTTTGGTATTGTCACCATAAAATGCATTGGCGTACGGATCTTTCAGAATGCAGCTTGCCTGCCGGTTGATGATACCGGCTATCAATTGTTGCAGTGGTGCATCTTCTTTTAAAAATTGCAGATAGGGATATACCTGAGCACTACTGTCCCGTAGCCACATGGCATCAATATCACCGGTAATTACATAGGTATCCGGCTTGCCGTTTTTCGTGTTGGGAAATACGGTTGTATCCAACGTATTCGGAAAACAATTATTGAATAGCCAAACCAGTTCTTTGTTTTTCACCTTGCTGCTGAATGTAGTAATAGCTGCTTCTACCGCTTTACTGCTGAAATTTCTTGAACCAACAGCCGTGCGAACAGTCGGGTAAGCGGAGCCTTGCGCAAAAAGTGATTTACCATTGAATAATACACCTGCCGCCAATAATCCTGTTTGCTGTACGAATGATCTTCTTTTCATGTAATTTCATTTTAATGTATCACTACTAAAGTGAACAAGGATATAAGTAATCATTTACAATTACATTAAATTAATCTTTGTGTCATTGCGTCCACCTAGGCGGATGCCCAACCTGCTTGCCTGCCGGCAGGCGAAGCAATCTCGCCAGTTTTGTGGGGGATTGCCACGGGCATCAGCCTTGGCGGACGCAATGACCTATAATTAACCTCATCTAATTCTGTTCGCATACCTAAGATGTATACATCTGATTTTATTTAAAAAGTATACAAACTTTCGATGCGGCTTTGATCAAATATACTTTCTGCCATTTTCTTCTGTCGTAACCGCAAGTAAATTTTATTTTGAATCAGCAAGGATTTATATCCCTATTCTTCGGAAGTAAAGGTTGCCGCAGGCAACCCGTCCTTGTTAAATAATGTCGCCCCACTACTGTCGCTCCAGGCATACCGCACATACACAGGAGCAGTAATGGACGAACTGCTAACGACAACCCTATTGTTTACGATTCTGGCCTCCGCTGAAACGAAGATTTTATCGGCTCCGGCTATCTCAAAGTTTGTCAGTCCGCCGTCTGCCGCAACCAATCCGCTTTCGGAAGAGGCAAACTCGATAATTAATTCCGTTCCTGCCGTACTGGTTTTTTTATACATCGGGCCTGAGGCAATTAATTTTTTTCCGTATTCATTAGCCAACGCAAATCTTGCCAGCCGGTTGCCCACTTCCTGCTTGTAGGGCGGATGTGCTGTTTTAAGATACCCAATGTCAAGGGTTGACACCATGCCGGTTTTCGGAAGTTTTAATCCGTAGCGTTGAGCGTTTCTTAATTTTTGAGACTGTTCACTTTGGTCGGCAGCTTTATAAATGTAGGGGGCTAACTGAACATAATAGAATGGAAGTTGATAACCCCACTTGTTCCGCCAATCTTCAATCATGTTTGGGAAGAGCCGCTTGTATTGTTCTGCCCTTCCTACGTTTGATTCGCCCTGGTACCAGATAACGCCCCTGATGGTGTAAGGCACCAGGGGATTTATCATGGCATTGAAAAGAACGGTTGGTGAGTTGCTGTTTAACTGAGAAATATCAGGTCGTTCGGAAAAGGCCGTTTGCAAACCATACGTGTAAAACCGGCCTTTGTAAATTTCCCCCACTAACCGGCACTTCCACTCCCCTTCCAGCGGAATCGTTACACCATTAGCATTGCTGATCGTTATCCGGCCGCTGATAGCGCCGGCACCACCGTTGTCAATGGCCCGAATGGCAATGCTGTTCTTTCCTTTAACCAGCAATGATTTTGGGATGACCATCTCTCTCGGCAAATTGGCGACACCAGCACCGGCAAGGCCACCAATTTTTTTTCCATTAATATAAGTGGCATCCATATCATCAACGGCTCCGATTGTAAGCTTGTAATCCGTGTTGATATCTTCAACAGTAAACACTTTTCTAAACCACATCGCACCGTCAAATTCTCCGGGGTGCAGCAGGTCAAATCGTCCTGGCAGCTTAATAGTCGCCCACTTTGAATCATCATAACCTGAGGTAGCCGCAACGCCATCCAAGAAACTGATATTTTGCCACTCTTCCATCGTTTTTGGAACATCCTGTGTGGGCCATTTTTTAAACCATGCTTCTGTTGAATTTTGCAGATTGCTTAAGCCTTCTATCTTTTCAGTAAAGTCGCCCGATTTCAGCAGGTACGCTTTGCTCGTCCACGCTTCCGCTGGTGTGCCGCCGATAGACGATTGAATGATTCCAATGGGCACCTTCAATTCCTGGTAAAGTTTGCGTGCATAGAAATACGCCGTGGCACTAAAGTCGCCGGCAGTCTGGGGTGAAGCCACCATCCATTTGCCACCGGTAGAATCCAACGGGATTGCTGACATATTAAAGGGCACTTTCAAAAACCGAATGTCCGGATAACCAGCGTTGCGTATTTCCTGCGCCGAATTCAATATCGTATCACCTGGCGGCCAGCCCCTTACCGGTATGTCCATATTGGATTGGCCGGAAGCCAACCACACTTCACCAACCAGCACATTGTTTACCTCAACAGCAGTGTCCATTGTTTTAATGGTGATGCTAAAAGGCCCGCCCGCTTTCGGCGTAGCCAATTTTAGCTGCCACTTGCCGTTTGTGTCCACTGTGGTGGATGATTGTTTGCCCCAGGTTGCCGCTACTGTTACTTTTTTGCCTGGAGATGCGTCTCCCCAAAAATTTACTTTCGTTTTTTGCTGAATCACCATGCCATCGGAAAACAGGCGGGATACTTTCAACGTTTTTTTAATACCTGTTTGAGAATAAGAAGACAGGCTAAAAACAAGCAGCTGTAACCAAAGAAAGCCCTTCATGATTAAAAATTATTGATGGTTTAGTGCTAGCTGTTTCTATAGTGTTACTCGTTGGAAAGCGAGTAAGGAAAATCCGCTTTCGCAGTGCCCCGTTGCTTGTTCGGCGTTGCCGACATATCAAAATCGATGGTCATACCTTTAATAAAATCGCTATGCCTGAAATAGTTTTTGCCGTACGGTTTTCCGGCTACTTTTATTGAATTGATATACCGGTTATCGGCGTTGTTAGCCTTTGCTGTGATAATAATTTTCTTATCGTTTTCAAGATTTAATTTTACCGATTTAAACAGCGGTGAACCAATAACATATTCGTTTGAGCCCGGGCATACAGAATAAAATCCCAATGCCGAAAACACATACCAGGCGGAGGTTTGCCCGTTATCTTCATCCCCGCAATACCCATCCGGCGTAGCATGATACAACCGCTCCATTGCTTCCCGGATCCAATATTGCGTTTTCCAGGGCTGGCCTGCATAATTGTACAAATAAATCATGTGCTGGGCCGGCTGGTTTCCATGCGCATATTGCCCCATACCTACTACCTGCATTTCACGCATTTCGTGCACCAGGTCTCCCGGTTTTTCGCTGCTGCCAAAAACAGGTGGCGTTGCAAAAACGGAATCAAGCATAGCAACAAATATTTTTTCATTACCCATTAACCCGATTAACCCCTGCACATCATGGAATACCGACCAGGTGTAGTGCCAACTATTTCCTTCGGTAAAAGCATCCCACCAGCTTACCGGTTTAAAATTTTCAGGAAAGGAACCATCTTCATTTCTCCCACTCATCATATTAAATTGCTTATTAAAAGTATTTTTATAGTTTAAGCTGCGTTGATAATATACCTCAATTTCGTCAGCCGGCCTGTTCAGCTTTTTTCCCATTTGATAAATACACCAGTCGTCATAAGCATATTCCAGCGTTCGGGAGGCGTTATCCCGTATTTTAACATTGTACGGCACGTAGCCAAGTTTATTATAATACTGATACCCCAGCCGGCCCGAGGATGGAACAGTAGGATGAACGTTATTTGCACCATGCAATAAGCCCTCATACATTTTTACCGCATCCGCTTTAATAAGCCCTTTCATAAGTGCATCATTTATAACAGAGGCTGTTGCATTGCCTACCATACTTTCGCGGTGCCCGGGACTGGCCCATTCCGGATAGAAACCACTTTCCTGATACGAATTCAATAAACCAGCCTGTATTTTTTCGCCCATCGAAGGGTAAACCAAATTCACATAAGGCATTAAGGCCCTGAACGTATCCCAGAATCCCATATCCGTAAACAGGTACCCGGGCAGCACTTTTCCATTAAACGGGCTATAATGCACCACTTCACCATTCGCATTGATTTCGTAGAACTTCCGGGGAAAAAGCAGGGTGCGGTATTGGCATGAGTAGAATGTTCTTATGTTGTCAATATTATCGTCTTTTACCTCAATCCTGCCAAGCATTTCATTCCAGATTTTTTTACAGTTTTCTTTATTGGCATCAAAACCAGGTTTAAGCTCGTTTAGATTTATATAAGCCTGATCGAAACTAATGAACGAAGATGCCACCCGTGCATGAACAATTTCTCCCTTTTGGGTGGCGAAACCAATAATAGCTCCCGAATGATTGGATGTTGCTTCCAGCTCGTTTTGGTTAATTACCTTATTGGCGACAGATGCGGTGTAGGTAAATGATTTATCAAACTCAATAACAAAATAATTTTTGAAATTATCAGGTACACCGCCACTGTTCCGGGTTGTGTATCCGATTATTTTATTTTCGCCGGGTATAATTTTTACATACGAGCCTTTGTCAAAAGCATCCACTACGATATAAGCATTTTTTTCTTCAGGAAAAGTGAAACGGAACATGGCAGCCCGTTCCGTAGGCGTAATTTCTGTTGTTACGTTATAGTCCGACAGGTATACTTTGTAATAGTAGGGTTTTGCTATTTCCGTTTTATGACTGAACCAACTGGCTCTTTTATCCTGATCAAATTCCGGCTTGCCTGTAACCGGCATAATGGAAAATTGCCCATAATCATTTATCCATGGGCTTGGCTGATGGGTTTGTTTGAATCCCCTTATTTTATCGGCAGCATAAGTATATGCCCAGCCATCGCCCATGGGGCCGGTTTGCGGCATCCAAAAATTCATTCCCCAGGGCATGGCAACTGCCGGGTAGGTATTTCCGTTTGAAAGCAGGAATTTTGAATCTGTACCCATTAAAGTATTAACATAATCAGCATAATCATTTTTCTGTGCCAAAACCGCAATTGTGTTAAGGATAAAAAAGCAGGCGAACAATACTTTCAATCGTTTCATTATTTTCATTTATATTTTATTTCCAATCAGTATCCTATTGGTAATCACAGATCAGGCAATGGCTTTATTCCTTCCTTGCCTAAAGCCTTATCTGCGATACATTTTTTCTATGGGTAAATGTGTATTCATTCCGGTATCGATTATTCCAATTCAATTGTCGTTGTATCAGCGATTGTTCGTTTTGAACCAATTAAATTACCGACTTGTTTTTAAGCTTAAGGAAATTATCAAAAAAGTTGCACATTTCTTTATACGGTCTTGGTTGTCCCCAAACCCCCTAAAGGGCAATGTCATTAAGATAAGCCCCATCGGGGCTTTCTGTTTGTAGCAAACAAAGAGGCGAGGGGAATCATTGCCACGTAGTGGCTACCCCTCTTCTCTGATCAGGTAGCCACTACGTGGCATGCACCAACATCAATGATGTCTATCTTCTACAAACAGGTTGCACCTACGGCGCATAACTGCTACATCAATCCTTAACTTAATGACATTTCCCTAAAGGGGCTTTATGACACCATCATACTTTATAGGAAGGTAAAACTACTCGTTGTTACTGTTCATTGTAAAGGTAAAACCGAGTTCCCCTTTAGGGTTTAGGGGCAACCAAGGGCGGGCATAATGTTGTTTCATTTGTTCAAGTTATTCTGATAGCTTTCCTTATCAATAAAAAACAAAACAGGCGTTCATTCACAATTTAATAAATAGCAGCATGTTCGGCAACCGCATGATTATCTATTTCTTTAAGGCCTTTTTTATTGCTTCACTGCAAAGTGGCATCATTACCTTATAGCCGGCTTCGTTGGGATGCACACCGTCCTTTGCATATTCTGGTTTCATTCCATTGCGTTCATCTTTCAAGGCTGAATGATAATCCAGGTATATGCATTTATTGCGGCTGGCATAATCCTTTATCATTTGATTGAGTGCTACAATTTTTTCGGCGGGATTAAGACCGGGCTTCCAGGGATAGTCATATACTGGCAATACAGAAGTGAGAATTACTTTAATTCCGTTCGACCGTGCAATTTCTGCCATGGAAAATATATTGGCCGCTATCATTTCAAGGGTGGACGGGCCTGTATTCCCTGCAATATCATTGGTGCCCGCAGCAATAATTACAACTGCCGGTTTTAGATTTACTACATCCGCCCTGAAGCGAACAAGCATCTGCGGACTGGTTTGCCCACTGATGCCCCGGTTGATGTAACCATTCTGTGAAAAAAATTCCGGAACTACTTTGCTCCAGAATTCAGTGATAGAATTACCGATAAATATCACTCTTTTTTCACCGGCTTTTGGCAGCCCTATTTGTTCGTTATCATTTTTGTAGTGGTTTAAATTCGGCCAGTCCTGTGCATAAGATGCACTGAACATAAACATAATAAAAATGAAACTTAAAGTTGCTTTATTATTCTTCATTATTTGATATAAGATTTGATCAGGTTAATTCGTTATTGCCGGTTAATTCGGAATTACTTGGAATGTATATCTATACCTACTTCAACAAATACGGCTTGATAATTAATTGCCAGATGCGGTACCCGGCCGCATTCATGTGTAAGCTGTCCTTAGTGAATAAAAAGCCGTTACTGTACCCATTGGGCAACAACATTACATCGTATATATTAATGTAAACTGTATGCTTTTTTGTTTTCAAAAAATCCTCAATTCCTTTATTTGCCTGTATCATTTTAGCAGCCAGTTGTTTGCGGCTGGGGCTGGGTTTCATGGAGATGTATGCAATGGGTACTCTATGCATTTTCTCCCGTATGAGATTGAACAATTTTTCAAACCGCATGACTACCGTATCAACTGCAGTAGTCTGGTTGAAACCAAAATCATTCTCGCCGCAGTATATTACGATTTGTTTGGGTTGGTAAGGAAAAATAATCTCGTTGGCATACCGGATAACGTCAGGCAAAGAAGAACCACCAAAGCCACGGTTTATAATAGGATAGCCCGGAAAATATGCCTGCACATCTTTCCAATTGGTGAATGATGAACTACCTACAAACAAGATGGAGCCCTTTGCCGGAAAAGCGATTGAATCCTGATGTTTAAAAGCGGCAATATCCGGTGGTAATTGGGCATGAACCCAACAAATGAGCAGCGATACAGTGAAAACGAATATTACTTTTTTTATCATGTTACTTCTTCCTATTCATCACTCTGAATTCATGTTTCCTCAGGCTGTACCTTGCACTGAAAATATTACCGTATGCACTTGCGCCAATAGCAGTATGTTTCTCATAAGTACTTAATGCCATTGGTTTTTCAGAAACATATAAATTAATTTAAATTAAAAAGCACCAGTACAACTATAATAGTGGTACCGGTGCCGTGAAACAGTTATTAAAATGCGTTTAATTCAGCCAAGTGGGTATAGGAGGCGCTATAAGAACTATTAATAATTACTTTAAAGTAACGTGCGGTTTTATTGAATCCATCCGGCAAAAACTGGGGCTGCAGATCGATAATATTCTGCAGGTTAAAAGTGCCGGCATTTGTCCAGGTAACATTGTCTGTGCTTAGCAGAACATTTACCTCATTTGGTTTCCCTGATTGCGTACCCTGACGGTCAACGAATGACAGACCATGCATCGTTTTTGCGGCCCCCATATCAATAACCACAAAATGGGGCGCCACCGGTGATGCACCCTGCCATTGCGTATGCCAGTAGGTAGCAGTATTACCATCGAGTGCAAATATTGCACGGCCATTAGTCGGGCCTTCACCATTTGCCTCCTGTGATGAAAAACCAATTATCTGCCACTGCGAACGGTCAAAATTTGGATAATCTTTAAAGTCAGGCTG
Organism: Chitinophagaceae bacterium; assembly: GCA_965246935.1. GTDB lineage: Bacteria > Bacteroidota > Bacteroidia > Chitinophagales > Chitinophagaceae > JAZKFT01. The sequence continues at coordinate 183,412 of CBDFGC010000011.1, forward strand.
CGCTTTTATCACGTAATAAGTGGTGCGCAAGGCTTCATTTATTTTTAGCGATGCACTGGTAATGCTTACCGGTAGCAAATAGGTTTTTAACGCCTCTAAGGCCCCGGTTCCTTTGGTAACAAATGAAATACTTAGCGGCGGTGTACTTAACCGCCCTTTTGGTATAGTGCTGGTGGTACCTGATAAAGTATAACTACCTGCCGGCAGAACTTTGTAGCTCGTTTTATTGGCCAGGTTAAAACTATCTACTTTGGTATTGTCTACTGTGAATGTAACCGGTATATCATTCTCCGGATAACCCTGCCCGCCAAAGTTAGCACCGTAGGTAACGGTCTGCACACTATCGGTAATTTTGAAAGTCTTCACCACCGGGCCGTTAACCGCTTCCGGCATATACACACGGGTATAACTATCCACAGGCTGATCCGGAAGATCGTACTTTTCTTTTCTGCATCCGGATGCTATAAACAAACAGCCAAGGCCAAGTACTACTATACATATAGGAATATTCTTATTAATCATGTTTTACTTATTTAAACTGAATTAATTATTGATCCCGGATTACCATCCCGGATTTTGTACCATGAGTTTAGCTCTGTCCATATCATACTGGCTGATAGGGAACCAGTAAGAAGCAGGATTGCGAAACATGTGGGTGCTGGCCACTACCCTGGTATAAAAGGTATTGTCATCTTTATTAATGTTCATCCCATACATGTCTCCCATTACCTGCGGGGCTATTTTCCAACGCCTGATATCAAACCAGCGAAGTGTTTCAAAGGCAAGCTCCACCCTGCGTTCCTGCCAGATTTTTGCCCGCATGGCTGACTGGCCGGAAGGAACAGGTAAGTTTGCAGAACCATATTGAGGTACGCCGGCCCTGGCCCTGATGAGGTTTAAATATTTAGTAATATCAGCATTGCCCGGATCATATTCGTTCAACGCTTCAATATAATTGAGGTATATTTCTGCAAGCCGTATAATAGCTAACGGACGGGCAAACTTTGTTCCGTTACCACCGGAGCCTGCATTGGTTTGCGGCGCTACGTTTTTACGTACAAGGTATCCGGTCTTTGTCCAGTCAGTGGCGTGACCATTTTTGCCATTAACTGAGCTTGCATAAAAAACAATAGGTGCAGCAGCAGTCATTTTACCCCCCTGCCAAACGCTGTTATTGTAGGTAACAGAGGCATAAAACCGTGGTTCCCGGTTTACATACATATTAAATACCTGTAATCCACCTACCGTGGTAAAACCGGTTTCGGAATACAACGGAGATTCGGTAATCGGTTTTCCATCAGCCATGAAATAGGCATCTACCTGCTGCTGGGTTACACCTATGCCATCCCAGCCGCCGGCAATCCTGGGCATTGCGTTCACATCCCAATCGGGCAAACCATTACTTTTTCGGTTGAATATCTGTTCCGAATTCCATGCCTGTAAGAATATGTTCTGATACGATTTTACAGGATCGCCACTGGGATCAACATAAAGTGAATATAGATTCAGGTCAATGACAGCTTTGGCCGCATCGGCTGCTCTTTTCCATTTTTGCTGGTCATAGCTTTGATTAATAAAAGGCTGGCCTTCCTTATTCTTAAAAGCTGCAAACTCTGTATTACCATTGTACAAAGGGCTTGCTGCATATAGCAATAATCGTGATTTAACAGCCAACGCCATTCCTTTGGTAGCACGGCCATATTCAATATCACTTGCCTGTCCATTACTGGATGGCACCAATGGCAATACAGCAGCAGCTTTATCAAGTTCGCTGCTTACATAATTAACACAGGAATCATACAGACTACGGGGTATCTGCATATCATCTGCCGGGGCATCTGCCGGTATTTCTGTTTCGCCGGTCAGTATCACCGGGCCATACTGGCGCATGAGTAAAAAATAAAAATAAGCACGTAAAAACCGGGCCTCCGCTTTATACTGATCAATTAGCTGCTGGCCATTCAGTGCCAGTATTTCGGCATTACCATCAATATGGTTCATAAAATAGGTGGCCGAACGAATTCCTTTGTAATACTGCCCCCACCTGTCAAAAATGGCATTGCCGGCGCTAATATTTCCGATATTAATGTCGTACGTCTGGTATTTTGACCAGGTTACATCAATCTCGTCTGCATTACCTCCCCACGGGTTTCCACTTGCCTGGCTTGAATAATCATCTACATAGCTGTACACATTGGCCAAATACTGCTCGGTAGGGCCTTTTTTCTGAAATACCTGTTCTATTGTAATACGGTCATTAGGTACCTGGTCAAGATATTTTTTACAACCGGTAGCCGAAAGTAAGACCAGTGACAGCAGGACCAAATTGTACTTTGAAATCATTTTCATATGTATAATATTTAATATTAATTATTTAAAGGAGCATTTGATACCTAAATTATAGGTCTTAGTAAGCGGATATTGCGCCCCTTTGCCATCTCCCAATTCCACATCCCAAAGCTTAAAGCCACTCATTGTCCATAGGTTGTACCCGATAAAATAAATGTTCAGGTTGGACATGCCGGCACGTTTCAGCCATTTGGAACGGGCAAAATCATAACTGAGCTGTGCGGTTTGTAAGCGCAGGAATGCTCCGTTTTTAACCCACCAGGTACTATTGGCATAATTCATATTATCATTGCCATAGGTAAGCCGGGGATAAAATGGTCTTGGGTTTGTGTTATCAGGTGTCCACCTGTCAGTGATCTGTGCCAGCAGATTACCACGCTCGCCACCCTGGCTAAACGGTTGGAATCCATCACCATTCAATGAGATATCTACATTGCTGATGCCTTTAAACCATCCCGCCAGTGAGAATCCTTTCCATGAGATAGTAGGACCAAATCCATACACAATTTCAGGGAAACTGCCGTACCCGATTGGTCCCTGGTCGTAGGTATCTATTTTACCATCACCATTGAGGTCTTTGTATTTAATGTCTCCGGCTTTATTAATACCGGTTTGATAGGGACTGTTGGCTACATCTTTATCATCTTTAAATAAGCCTAAATCGTAATACCCAAAACGCTGGCCGTATTTGCGGCCTATACGTTGTTGCCATGGGTAAGGCCAAGGGGCATTGGCATCGTTAATTACCATGGCTCTGGTCCAGGTAAAGTTGCCCCGGAATCCAATTTGTAAATCCCGGCTTAATGATTTATTTACTTCCAGCGTTGCATCTATTCCCTGGTTATGCACCTCTCCCAAGTTTGCATAAGGCAGGTTTCTGATACCAGTATTATTGGGCACATCACCCCGCTGGCGAAATATACCGGAGCGGTCTTCCCGAAATAAATCTACTGTAAGCGAAATGGCATTCCGTAAGGTTTTAACCTCAATACCGATATTTTGCTTTTTTGCTTTTTCCCAGGTTACACTTACCGCATAATCTCCAATATCATAACCTGTAATTGTTTGGTCGGTACCATTGCGGCCAAATGAATAATTTCCGTTGCCGCCACCAACTGTGGAAATATAGGCAAACCTGCGGCCGCCGATATTACTGTTACCTACCAGGCCGTTAGAATACCTGATTTTAAAGAATTCAATTACCTTGGATACAGGTTTAAAAAACTTTTCTTCAGAGATCACCCAGCCGGCGCCAAAGGATGGAAAGAAGCCAAAACGCTTGTTCGGCGCAAACGTTTCGGAACCATTATAGCCAAAGTTCACTTCTGCCAGGTATTTATTCTGGAAGCCATACGTGGCCCTGCCCGCTAACCCCATATAACGGTATGGAATGGAGGCAATAAAGTCTCCCGCAAAGGCATCTTCCCTGTCGGACTGGTTGTAAAGGAGCAAGCCAGTAACGGCGTGCTTGCCAAAAGTGTTTGCATAATTAATGGCAGCCTCCGTATAAAACTGGCGGGTGCCACCATTGGAACGGCTATAACCCAAGAAGCTGGTGCCGGTACTTGTTCTGTCAAGCAACAGTTTGCCACTTGAATCACGACCCCTTGCCAGGTATCCGTCAACCGATTTTGTACGGCTGATGGTGTGGCTGTTATAGTTATCGAAGGAGAACATAGCCGTTGCTGAGAGCCCTTTAAGTATTGAACCCAGATCCTGTGTTACACGAATATTACTCCACAACTGGCTTCTGAATTCACTCACATAACCGCTTTGCGTAAGCCGGTTGTACGGATTAAATATATCGGCGGTACGTATTTGGGAATTCAGCCCATTTGAATATTTGGCGGGTATCAGAATGGGGGGTAGTATGTAAGCGGAACCCCAGATATCACCTGCAGAACTACCTGGATAATTACCATCACTAATCCAGCCCGAAGCGCCGAAATCGACTTTGGTTGATTTGGTAACCTTGAGCGTAAGATTTGAAGTAAAATTGTACCGGGTGTATTTGATAGCCGAATTGTAATTGGTAAGTCCATCTGTTTTATACAACCCTTTTTCATCATAATAGCCAAGAGACAGGTAATACTGGGCGCTTTCAGAGCCGCCATTTGCATTTACTCTTGCCCTTCTGTTTTGACCATTTTTATTAAACAATACATCAAACCAGTTTACATTGGGATACAGATCAGGATCTACGCCGCTGGCTGTTTTTTGTATCCTATCCTGTGTGTATTTAGGCAACGGATCATTGGGATTGCTGCTTTTATAAGCCTCATTAGCAATTTGCATGTAGGTTACGCCATCAGCAAACTTGGGAATTTTAGTGAATTGGGTAATGCCCTGATCATACTGTGCATTAATAAGTGGTTTACTGATCTTTCCTTTCTTTGTTTGGATAATGATAACCCCATTTGCGCCCCGCACACCATAAACGGCTGTTGCTGAAGCATCTTTCAGGATACTGAAACTGGCAATATCTTCAGGGTCAATATTCGCGAAATCCCTTTCCACTCCGTCCACAAGTACCAATGGACTACTGCCGGTAAACGTAGAAATGCCCCGGATATAAATGGAGGCATTGTCATAGCCAGGTTCTCCGCTGCGCTGTACGCCTACCACACCGGCAATACGCCCGGCTATGAGATTGGTCATATTGGCAACCGGCTGTTTCAGTTCTTCGGCATTTACCGTACTGATGGCGCCGATAGAGCTCACTTTTTTCTGCTGCCCGTAACCAACCACAACCACTTCATTTTCATTACCCTGCACAGCGTCTAATACCACGTTCCAAACAATCGTATTATTGATAGCGATGGTTTGCGGTTTATAGCCTACACGGGAAATTTCAAGACTACCCTGAAGTTTAGCATTGACTGAAAATGCTCCCTTTTCATCCGTTGAAACAAAAACAGTGCTGCCTGTAACTTTTACCGTTGCACCGGCAATGGGTTTGCCCAGGTTATCCTTTACAGTACCGGTAATAGCCACTAACCCCGCAGGAACACGGGCTTGTGCTATACCCTTATTTGGTATACTAAATGTGGATAGTAAAAGTGCAATGAGCATTGCATCATTAAAAAGCCTAAAAAGCCCGTTTTTGTAAAAACGTTTTTTCATAATGACAAGTTTTGGTGGTGAATAAATTTTTTTATTCCAATTCTAACTATTGCTGGCAAAGGTTGTCCAGCAGACAGTCAAAACGATACAGAGCCCAATGGCACAAAGAACCGAATTATCGGATTTTAGGAGTTGTCAAATCGTACATTTTTTTATAAATAACATACTTTTCGTTCGTACATAAAAACATAATTGCTTCATTATCAACTCACTATTAAATCGTTACATAAGGGTAATACTTTACTAATTATGAAATTTTTGTTATTAGAAATTCTCCCGAATTGCTCATCAGAAAACTACTGTTCCTTGAAGGCTAATAAGTCGAACATAGTTTTTTAATCTTTGGCCTTGCATCCTTATTAGTAAAATGCCAGTTTGCTTTTTCTTCTTTTAGGTTTCTGAATTTTTACCAGGCACTTATATGTGCAGATAGCTTTTGCCTGCTTTTAAAACTACTTTGCTGCCCCTTTCTAACACTGATAGGTTAATCGCTTCCATTACAATGAAATAAAAAACTAATAACCGGGTGTAGTTTTATAGTATTAGTTAAAATTATTCTATTTACCAGATGAATGTTTAAATTTATCAAGTACATAGTTGCCTACCATAGTACCTTGTTTGATCCCATTATTAACGGCATCCATAAAATGAATTCCCCCGTAAAATCTCGAAATAGCTGCTTCACCAGCAGCCTCTTTAAAAGATTTGAAAGGCCTTGGTGACAATCCATACACTACTTCCACACTATCATTATAAGAAAAATGATCACCAAAAAAATATGTAAGAATTATTGCTGATGAAAAAGAAATAACAGCGTGCCCACTTAAATATTCAGGAAAAGGGGGTGTTTGTAATAATGGGGCCCATTTTGGATCAATGTATTTGCGTATGGCTGTTTCAGGACGTATTCTGTTACTTCTGTATTTTTCATCCCAGCAACAAATAAAGGCATCCATTAACCCAACCGATACCAAAGCATAAATCTGCATACACTCGTTGAAATTCTTATTTGCTTTATTGCAAGCAATCCCGGTTATGCCCAGCCAATGTGCCCCGGGAGATATCTTTTTAAGGCCCAATAACATATGCCCATTATTCTGAACAGCAAAGGGATTACAATCCCAAAATGCTGCAATTATCCGATGATTTTGAGGCAATGTCTCTTTATAATTCAGTAGCATCAGTTTGTAAAACTCAGAATTCTTTTCCTTCGAAAAAGCAACTGGCGGCACCGGTTTAAACTGCGAGTAAGAGTCAAGTGTAAAAGGCCTTAATTTATTAAAATAAGGTTCTACCGCAGGCAGAAAAGCCGGTGGTGTGGGATACCAGGAACCTTCTTTGCTGACAGGTGTGTATCTTGGGTAATTACTTATTTTATTGTAGCCATCAGCCTTTGCATAAGCCAGTATTTGTTTGCTTATGATTACTGCATATTTCTGAGACTGCCCGATTATTTCTTCTGAAAAACCTATCTGTCTGCATGAATCTAAAAAATGGGTTTCATATTCTCCCAGCAAACTTCCGGATGGCTGTATTTTCTTTGCCGTTTCCATCATAGCAAGTAAGGCTGCTAACTGGTATGAGTAAGATTGAAGAGAATCCGGCTTTTTAATTTCCGGGTAATTATTGAGCAAACCATGCATGGTTTTAAACTTTGCATCGTTCTGAGAAATAACCTCGTAACCAGCCAAACAGGCGTAAGAAAAAAAACGTGCTGCCAACGGAGGGTTCGTAACATCATGAACCATAATATCCGTCATTTTAGTAACAATTAAACTTATATCGTTACTTCCAAATGAGTTTATTTTTTTTTGACTGCAGGATGAAAAAATAATAATTAAAAAATAAAAGGCAGGTACAAACTGAAATAATTTTTTACAGCTTTTTTTTTCTTTTAAAAAATCTACCTGTTGGTTCATCTTGCAATAAAAATTGTTACATTTATAAGCGGTGCTCAATTACTTGTAAAAAAAAATCAATTCAATTTATAAGCCTGAACATTATCCTGATTAATTCCGAATAGTAAAATATTATTGATATTAAGCACACTGCGTACATCTCCCTTAATATGAAAACCGGATTGTTGCTGATTAATATAATTGAAATTGCCTTTGCCATCCCCTTGTAACAATATACCATAGCTGGCGTCATATTTCCCAAAATGGATACGTGCATGGTTAATATTACCACAAAATAAAAGGTCATCATTGCCATCATTATTATAGTCTAATGCAGTTATTGTGAATACAGGTGAGCATTGTGCCTGTACAGGTAATGTTACCTCATGAAGCTCACCTTGGGTATTACTTATAAAACAACTGGTGGAAAGACAATTTGCTGTCAGACGTTTAGCGCCGTTCATTTCTTCAGGAGTAAAAACCTGGTCTACAGTTGCATCCGCATAGCTTTTAAAATCAGGAAAACGGGGACGCATTATACTGATCTGATCCAGTAACTCATCACGGGTTACACTCGGGTAACTTTTATGCTGAATGTAAAAGCATAATATCGGGTCAACTGAACCATTATCATCAAAATCCTTGAAATACATTTCGGCTGGCTCTTTGTCAGAAGCTTTACATTGTGAATTTAAACCGAGGTTACCTGCAATAATGTCCGGGTGGCCGTCGTGGTTAATATCGGTTACCTGTAAACAGTTCCACCAGCCTGAATATTTCTTTGCAAAATATTTATCAGTCGCTTCAATTAATTTCCCATTTTTATTCTCAAAAACAGTGATTGGCATCCACTCGCCCACTACAATAAGATCAGGTTTTTTATCGCCATTCATATCTGCCCAGGCGGCGTCTGTTATCATCCCAATATTTTTCAACGCGGCATTGTACTTTATTATTTGATCAGAAAAATGGCCTTTCCCGTCATTAATTAATAAGTAGCTTGCGGGGGGTTCAGGGTAACGGCCGGGGATTACCCTTCCGCCTATGAACAGATCAGGATACCCATCACCATTTACATCGGCAACTTTTACACAACCTTTACTGCTTAACATCAAAGGCAGTGCATCTTTCGACCTGGTAAAACTTCCTTTGCCATCGTTTATATACAGCCGGTCCTGCAATAGCGTATCATTAGGTAAATAATCTCCATATGTACCTGAACAAACATAGATATCAGTCTTACCATCATTATCGGCATCAAAGAAAGCTGCAGCTACAGACGTGCTTTTTTTATCCGCTTCAAAAGCAGCTACAATTTTTAAAATAAAGGCGCCATTACTTTGCTGCACGTATAAGCAATCAGACTTACCGTTTTCTCCACCTATAAATATGTCTTCAAGTCCGTCGCCGTTAACATCGCCTTTTAACAGGTACGGGCCGGAGAAGGATAATGGATTTACCAATAGCGGCTGGCGCTTAAAATCATTAACAGGACTTGCGTTTTCACGATAATTTACCGGCGATTTTATTTCTGTAAATAGAGGCTTTACTAAATTTGGCCGCCTGTAATCAGAAGCCGCATCTTTTTCATTTAAAGTAATTTGCTGACCGGCTTTTACATTCTCTATAAGCTGCGTTTTGCCTCTCTGCCATACCACACGTAAGGAATCAATTTGTGCCTCGGAACCTACACCAAAATGCAGTACCGGTGATACGCTGGATTGAAAGCCACGGGTGGGCATTTGCTCAACACGCTGTTTTTTGCCACCTGCGTAAATAGTAACGCTGGCGCCTATTCCCTGTGTATTTAAGTCTGCCCCTTTCAGGCTAACTTCTAAATAATTATTTTTATTAAGTTTATTAGCGCAGTTCTCGTAAATAAAAGCTGGTTTATTAATGTTATTTACTATAAGATCCAGACTACCATCATTATTTAGATCAGCATAAGCAACTCCGTTACTATTTGACGGTTGATCAATTCCCCATAAAGCACTGGTGTTGGTAAAAGTGAGATCACCATTATTTTTGAAAAAATAACTTTTAACGTCTGATGAGGGCATTTGATTAACGAGTTTTAACAAGTCCTCCCGCATTACACTTCTGTCCCGCAGATTATCACCCATAAATTTTAAAAAATCCATGTTGGTATAATCACGGGTATATCCATTGGTTATAAAAAGATCTTTCCATCCATCATTATCATAATCTGCAAACAAAGGAGCCCAGCTCCAGTCGGTATTTGATATGCCTGCTAATTGTCCCACCTCACTAAAGGTATTATTACCATTGTTGATGTGCAGCATATTTCGCATGTACTGGTAATAAAAACCTACCTGAAGATTCAGGTTAAATGATTCATAGTTATCAGCACCAAATAATAGTTTTTGCCGCTTATTATCTTCCGGAAGCATATCAAGCGTATAAATATCCGGCACTCCGTCATTATTGATATCAGCAATATCATTACCCATAGAATAAAAGGAAGTATGCCCGATCTGCGAAGGCAGTTCATCCGTGAATTTACCTTTGGCGTTGTTGATGTATAACCTGTCCGGCACGCTATAATCATTCGATATATAAATGTCTGGCCATCCATCATTATTAATATCGGAAATTCCCGCAGCTAAACCATAGGATAAGGAAGTGTTTACGATGCCTGCCTGCGTAGTGATATCATGAAAATGGCCCTTGTCATTATTCAGTAACCGTATTCCTGATTGATTATCGGTCTTGCTCATCAGTTCTTTAACAGAAATATCATCCAGGATATTCAGGCGCTGAATGTTGTGGTTTACGAGTAACAGATCGAGGTCGCCATCTCTGTCATAATCAAAGAAATAGGCTTGTGTACTGCAGGAAGGAAAACTAAGGCCGTAATCAGCTGCCATTTCCTTAAATCGAGGTACGCCGTTGCTATCATTGCCCTGATTAACAAACAACTGATTTATTCTTTTTTCATCGCGAAGTTTTCCGGAGTAACATACATAAATATCAAGCCTGCTATCACCATTGATATCAACCATTGTAACGCCTGTTTTCCAAGGGCCCGGCCGCCCCGCTACGCCTGCAGTTTCGGTAATATCTGTGAATTGCATTTTTCCCTGGTTTAAATACAATTTATTATCAGTCATATTGCCGGTAAAATAAATATCCTGCAAGCCATCACCATTTAAATCACCTGCTGCTACGCCACCACCATTATAGAAGTATTGATACATCAATACATTGGTATTCAATCCTTCAGTAAGTGTGTTACTAAAATCAATATGGGTTTGTGCGGATGTTAACAACCTAAAAAGAGAATTTTCGGAAGTTGATTGATTGGTTGTTGTATTTGTTTTGCAACCAGGATTCCACAACCCAATTATCAACAACAAGGTACCAAGATGGGTTAAAGGTTTCTTGTGCCTTTTAAGGGTCGTTAGATTCTTAGTTGTAACTATCAGTTTCTTCAATCGCACTTTTATTTAATCTCTCGTAAAATAAAAATTTGGAATATTTTTAAAACCAGTGTAAAATAAAAATTTCACACTCTTATTGTAAAACAAGAGTGTGAAATTTATTAATTGAATTAATATCCCGTGTTTTGAACCAATTTTGGATTTTGGCTTAGTATGCTTTGCGGAATTGGCAGGAAGTTTTTGTATTCCGAAAATCTGTTTTGAAATACGATTGTCGGTGTATAGATCGTAGTATTCCCGCTTTTTGTTATCACCATACCGTACTCAGGGGTATTTAGTACCGCAGGGCCTTTCACAGTAATATCCCACCTTCTGATATCGTTCCAGCGTTTATCTTCAAAAGTAAGCTCTAGGCGGCGCTCCCGGCGAATGTTGACCCGCATGTTAGCCTGGCTTAAACCGGCTGGAAGCTCAGGTAAGGCAACACGGACCCTAACCGCATTAACGGCTGAATATACAGAGGCATCGGGACCAACCGCTTCATTTTGTGCTTCTGCGTAACTTAATAAAACTTCAGCATATCGGAAATACTGGTAATTAGAGGTATTCGGAGAAGTGCCTAAACTTGTTTGGCCAAGAATTGATTCGTCCAGCGTTTTACGTCCATTATAACCGGTATTTGTAATATCACTAGTTGATCCCAGGTCAATCTGATTGTTCCCGCCTATTCTTGATGTCCATAAATAGTTTTGCCAGAGCGAACTATCGTACAAAATGCTTTGGTAGAATCTTGATTCCCTGTGTACGTAAGGCTGTTGTGGATTATAACCTGAAGCAGGATCTGAAATGGGTTTACCATTGTCCATTTCATAGTCATCTACCAGGCTTTGGGTTGGCGCAAGATTCCCCCAGGCCTGCTGCCCGCCGTTAACAAAAACAGGGCCTAATGTACCTTCTCTGTTATGCCCCTTGCTGGGCAGTGCATAGGCTTTTACAAAAATTTGTTCCGGATTAAAATTATTAGCTGCCAGAAACTGGTCTTTAAAAGCTGTTGTAGATCCAGCTGGGTTGAACAAACTGTGAGTACCCAAATTTATAACAGATAGGTTTGTACTAGCAGCCTTAGCCCACTTAGCAGCATCACCGGTAGTATTCATCAACGGACTTGCATAAAAAAGCTCAATCCATCCTTTCAATGTTAATGCAGCGCCCTTTGTAGCTCTGCCTAAATCCGCTGATGTCTGTTTCAACGGAAGAACGGCAGCTGCAGCATCACAATCTGCTTCTATAAAGGCTAAAGTTGAGTCTATAGTGCTTCTTGCTGTAAATATATCACTGCCGTCAAGGTTATTCAAAGGTTTAGTAATTAATGGTACACCACCATAACTAATAAATAATTGGGAATAATAGAAAGCCCGCAGGAACCTTACCTCTGCCACACGCTGTGCATACCAGGTAGCAGAATAGATACCTTTGCTAGTCTCAGCATCCGCAAGAAAAACATTACACGCCCTAATACTTGTATAATTCGTTCCCCAGTCATATATACCATTGGGACCACCGGTAGCGTTACTGGCGGTGAGGGCATTGTTGCGTATTTTAGCTGCCCCTTCCTGGTTGGTAGCGCCGCACTCACTATTGTCTGTCCACTGGTCAAGCACCTCGCTTCCTTGTATACCCGGCAAGCGGTTATAAATATTATTCACAAAAAGGTCGGCGTTGGTTTGGCTGCTAAAAGTAGAAGCGTCCGTTAAGATTCCTTTAGGAGCTACGCTTAAAAAGTCGTCTTTTTTGCACGAGCCAAGACTTATGGCGAATAAAGCAAGTATCAAAAAATTTTTTTCTATTTTATTTTTACATTTCATAGTTCAGTTTTTTAAAATGTTACGTTAAGACCAAATGTCAATACTTTCTGCTGATAATAATTTTGGTTGCTTCCGCTGTTTTCAGGGTCAATTTTTTCTTTCATAAATGGCGTCCAGAAAAATACATTTTGCCCGGAAGTATATACTCTTAATGAGCGTATCCCGCGGCCAAGCAGCCTGCTTGAAAACGTATAACCGAATTCCAAGCTTTTCAGGCGGATGTAAGCATCATTTCTTAAAAACCAACTTGAAGTCTGCGTATTGTTAGGTGTTGGCGTACCGCTAATCCGTGGGTAAAGGGCATTGGGGGTATTTGGTGTCCAATGGTCCAGGTAAAGAAGTTCGGTTGCGGACCCCGAGCCCAAAAGCGGATACACATAATAATTATTAAGTCCGATACTGGAATTTGCGGAACCCTGGAAAAGAAGATCAAGGTCGAAATTTTTAAAGCTTAACCGCGGTTCCAACCCCCAAATGATCTGCGGCGTTTGCGGATGGCCAATATCTGTAATATCATTGGCGTCAATTTTTCCATCTGGCTTACCAGCACCATCAGGGCCGCTTAAATCAGCAAATTTAATATCGCCGGGACGAACCTGTCCAAAATTTGGAACAGGAATGCCTGGCTTAAGTACCGGGTTTTTGCGTGTTGGATCCACAAAATCATCTGGAGTATAGTAGCCGAGCGCTTTTAAACCGAACTGTTCGCCCAGTGAGCGACCTGTCAGGCGCCTGTTGGGATTATTAAATGTAGAGGCGTTTTCAAAAACCTGAATGCGTTTGTTTTTGGCATAAGTGAATGTACCTTTTACATCTAACCGTAAACTCTTTGTAAAGTTTTTGAAGGAAGTAACTGTAAATTCAACTCCTTGATTCGATAAAATACCTCCGTTGACCTGGCCTGTCGTAACACCGTACTCACCTGGTAAAACTGCCCCAATACTAACCAGGAAATTTGACCTTTTTTCATAAAAATAATCTGCTTCCAGGCCTAAGACACCTTTAAAGAAACTGCCTTCAAAACCTATATCGGTCTTTTTAGACCTTTCCCAGGTAATATTCGGATTGCCCTGAAGATTTTCGGAAATTGACTGGGTGGCACTGCCACCAAGCACGGCAGAAGTTGTGTTGACACCAAACTGGCTTAGATACTGGTACTGGCCACCATTGGGATAATTACCTGATTGACCGTAAGATGCTCTCAACTTCAGGTTATCTATCCATTTAAAATTATCCCGTATAAATTTTTCTTCAGATAAGCGCCAGCCCACAGAAAAAGCCGGGAAAAATCCAAACCGGTGCCCGGGTGCAAATACATAACTTCCATCATATCTTCCCGATGCTTCGAACAAGTATTTTTTATCATAGGAATATCCTACTCTGTACACATATCCAAGCTGTTTTTGTCCGCCTGAGCTTCCGGAAACTGTTACATCTGTGGATAGGGGGCCACCAAAATTTAATTCATCTATACTTAAATTATAATTGATCCTGGCAGCACTAAAATTTTGCCACTTTACCTGGCGGTATTCAGCTACCAGTACTCCGCTTATATCACTTTTACCAAAAGAACCTGTATAATTTAATATACCCTGATAGGTAAGCATTTTATTTTCAGCGGAAGTTTCGGTAAGCTTGGGTTTGCTACTACCCTGAATGCTTATTGGAAAAGTATATACTACGCCGGGGCCAAACACATTACCCGGAGCAACCGGGTTGGTAAAAGGAATAGGAGTAGTATAGTTTCGGTTGAACGAGGTTTGGTTTCCACTGAATCCCAACGGATCTGGACCGTTATCATAACTTACCACTCCTTTCAGGCTAAATCCTTTAACAGGCAGTTTCTGGTCAATAGATAACTGGGTTAGCAGCGCTGTATTTTTATTTAGCCCATAACCGCTTTGGTAAATTTCTCCGTATAATGATTGGCCTATATAACCGGCGCCTACCCCGTTAGAGTATTGAACAGGATAAGTAGGATTTTGCCGCTGGGCCTGCCCGATGATTGTTCCTGCACCTTGTGAAGGAAAATGCTGATCTTCCTCATAACTATTTACCCGTAAGTTTACCACTGTAGTTTTAGTAGCATTTGCGGTTATGCTTAATGAGCCATTGTATTTATTGAGAAAAGTTGGATCCCACATTCCATTCTGGCGGTTAAAGCCAATAGAAGCAAAGTATTTTATATCTTCTGTGCCGCCGGAAAGTGTAAGGTTGTGGTACTGCATGGGCCTGTTTCTCTTAATAATGTCGTCTAAGGGATGTCCGTCGGGGTGGCCGTCAGGATCCAGGTGATTTTGATATAATTCGATATCACTGGCTTTATAAGGAAGTGCTGTACTGTCATTAGTAGCTGCCTCATTTCGTAATGTAGCGTATTCAAAAGAGTTAACAAACCTGGGCACACTGGTAGGGTTCTGAATGCCATAGTAGCCGTTGTACGTTAAGGTAGGTTTACCTGCTTTACCAGCCTTTGTAGTAATTAATATTACGCCGTTTGCACCTGCCACACCGTAAGGCGCAACCGCAGCTGCATCCTTCAATATGGTAAAAGTTTCAATAGAATTTGGGTCTAACCGGCTAAAATCACGCGGAACCCCGTCTACAACTGTTAAGGGAGCCGTACGGCCTGTAGTAGCCGGCCCTCTTATCAGGAGACCTGAACCATCAAAACCAGGCTCGCCGCCGCTCTGAGTTGCAATGAGGCCTGAGGCCCTTCCAACTAACGCATTGGTTAAATTCACTACGGGTTTTTGTGTAATTTCTGTAACGGCAATAGTTGATACAGCCGCTGTTACAGAGGTCTTTCGCTGTACACCGTAGCCAACTACAACCACTTCGTTTGAAGTGCCTTCGCTGGTTTCCAATACCAGATTCAACACAGGCGTATTTCGTATCGAAATGGTTTGTGATTTGTATCCGATACGCGAAAATTCGAGGCTACCTTTAGCATCTACGTTAATAGAGTAGTACCCCTTTTCATTAGTTGAAGTAACAATGGTTTTACCTACCACTCTTACTGTTACATCGGGTACGGGTACATCTAATTTATCTTTTATAACACCGGTAACAGCCAATAGCCCCCGGGAACCAGGAGTTTGTGCCTTAGAGATATTGGGTATAATTAATGTGAATAGCAACAATGCAATGAGTATCTCCCCATTAAAAAGCATAAAAATCCCGTTTTTGCAAAAACGTTTTTTCATAATGACAGGTTTTGGTTGTGAATAAATTTGATTTATCCTAATAATAATCTGGACAAAAACAAAGTATCTCAATAAAAAATAAGAAAACTGGTTAAGCGGAATTTCAAGATTATCTACTTTTCATCAAGGCTGTCGAATCTGGCAGGTATTCTTCTTTTAAAGTAAGGCAGCATTTTAGTACCGTTAGACGCTGACTGTTATGGCATACAAGAAAGCAAAGGTTAATATTTAGTCTGGTTGAAATTAAAATATCGGTCACGAAGAACGTTAATAGAGTGTAAACAGGCTTGTACAATCATCCATTTTTCTTGCACTATAGTCCACATCAGACTCATTTAGTCATCATTTTTTCGGCTAAAAACCGGTTTTACCTCATTTATAGTTACTGTTACAAACGGCAATACAGCAACACGGACTGAAATTTCCAACGGCATTGGTTTGTAGGAATATTTTTTCTGATACGGACAAAAGAATTATCGCATTCAAGAAAGCAAATAATTGCAGTTTTAATCAGGGCATGGGAACAGGGTAAAATGACAGATGAGACAACCAATAACCTAAGAGGAAGAAATTATTGAAAATACGGAAGCCCTTTTAATATTGTAACGTAAAACTTCATAAGCTATCATCCAAAGCTACCTGCGTTTTTTACGCTTAATAAAGAGGGGGTTACTTTACGGGAGTCAGGCGGCGGGAAAGGTTAAAAATCTTTGTGCTATGAGTTGTGAAATCGCTGTCAGCAAAAAGTATTAGTGCTTTAAGCTCTTACCCCTTTAGCGGCAAAGCGGCCGGACTAAAGGCCACCAGCAGGCTGTATTAAAGGAGAAGGTCTTTTAAATGATAGGATTGAATCGCCGGATTAGGGCGCAAAGCGGATTAAAGCGAAGATTGGTATCCGGAACACGATCAGGGCAGGTGTATGCTATTGAAACGGATGGGAATCCAAAAGAAAACGTGTTGCTCCTGCCACATTAACGAACGTTTTAAAGATATCAGTTACCTTTTTATTTTTTCATGGATGATTCCCGCACATTCAATTGCACAGGCAGCGTATCTATATCCATTTTAGGTTTTTTTTTGCCGCCTTCTATCATTGCCATTAACTTATCCATTATCTGTTCGGAAATGGCGTGAACCGGCTGAGCGATGGCCGTTATAGAAGGTGACAGCAATGCAAAAAGGGTATTATCATCAAAACTGGCAACACCAATATTAGCCGGCACCTGAAGGTTGAGTTCACGCAAGGCTTTCAGGCCCGCAACAGTAAGATAGTTAGTGGCAAAAAGAATGGCATCCAACTGATGGTGGTTTGATAGAAATTCCTTGATATGCACCTTGCTTACATCTTCATCCAGGCTATAGGACGTTTGCAGTAAAAATGCCGGTAGCTTATATGTTTCGATGGCACTTTTATATCCTCGCAGGCGATCGCTCATTTGGCTTTGGGTAGATTCCAGGGTAACGAAACCGATATTACGGTATCCATTTTTATAAAAATGTTCAATGGCATCAAATGCTCCCCCAAAGTTGTTAACGATGATATTGTGGGTAGGAAGGTCTGGAAAAAAGCGATCGAACAACACGACAGGAATACCATCATCCAATAGTTTCTGAATATCTGTCTCTATACCGGGCGTGGGTGCGATGATATAGCCATCTACTTGCCGGTCCCGGTAGATACGGATCAGCGCCCTTGCTTTATCAGTATCATTTTCGGTACTGGAAAAGAATATTTTGTAGCCTTTTTTATATGCATTTATTTCAATGACACGGGCAATACAAGAGAAAAAAGTATCAGAGATATCTTCTACCAGCATGCCAATAATTTTGCTTTTGCCCGTTCGCAGGCTTTGTGCAACCATATTCGGCTGGAAACCGGTTTCCTTAATATAATCGAGAACGCGTTTTTCTAAATCCTTGCTAATTCTTCTTTCTTCACTCTTACCATTCAATATAAATGAAACAGTACTTGCCGAGACCTGAAGTTCTCTGGACAAGTCATGTATAGACTTTCTTTTTTTCAAATATTTACTATAAATTAGAAGTAAGTAGATTCGTGTTTAAAAGTAGCGTAATTAGCTTACTCTATTAATGATATTTTACCGGGTGTCTTACACATGTCTTTTTAAATGTTACAATATTTACTTGATTTGATTACAATTTCATTAATGTCTCATAGCTATAACAGGATACCGTTAATTTTCTTTTCATTTTTTCCGCTATAATGAGTAAAGCTTTCAAAATAACTTTCTTACTTGTAAGAATATATCTTATGCTGTTAAGGAAAGCCATCTACTCTTACTACGTTTTACCTATCTACGTGAATGGCTTTGTTGACAGATGTTTGGCGGTTATGCATACCGCTGTTTGGCATTTTGTAAAACCTGATTTAAAATGTTGTGATAAAATACGATTGCAAAATACCATGCCGTCTGTTGCCAAAGAGTATAGCGTATGTAAACCTGGCCTTCGAGAAGTAGCAATGACCCATGGTGTGAATTGAAATATTTATTTTAATTAACGCTATAATCTGTTTTAAAAATACAATATGATTTAATTAACTGTAGCAGCAGACATGGAAGGCGCCGCCGCATCGGGTGAACTGCCCCAGGCTTTATTCGGACGCGGGCCCATCTGAAAAATAAGTTTGCCGCCTTTCACCACATTGGCATTAGTGATCCAGGGCTTGTTAAGCGGAATTCCGTTTAATGTAGCCGATTGGATGTACTTGTTTTGCGCCGATACATTTTTAGCCTCAATCACAAAGGTTTTACCACCGCCAACATTAATAGTTGTTTCGTCAAAAAGGGGACTTCCAATGTCAAATACCGGCTGCCCCGGACATTGGGGGTAAAGGCCCATGGCATTAAATACATACCAGCTTGACATGGCACCACCATCTTCATCCCCGCTTAAACCAAGTGGTGTAACATCATACCACAAATCCATTAATTGTCTTAGGCGGCTTTGTGTTTTCCATGGCTGGCCTGCATAGTTGTATAGAAACGGAATATGCAAGTCAGGTTCGTTGCCTTGCGAATACATCCCCACAAGGCCGGTCATGTCCGGAAACTGACCCAGAAAATGCAGCTTGTCCATGACGCGGCCTGTGATAAAAAGGGAATCCAGTTTGGTAACAAATTTTTCCCTTCCACCCATCAGATTTATCAGTCCTTGTACATCATGTTGTACGTGCCAGGTATACATCCACGAATTGCCTTCTGCAAAAAAACCTTCACCGGCAAAGCCGCCGGAGAAGCGGGGGTCAAATGGTTCCACCCAGGCCCCGTTGGCGGATTTTGGCGCCATCATACCAATAGACGGTTTAAAAAGGTTTTGATAGTTGTGTGCCCGCTTCATGAACAAGTCATAATCTTCCCGTTTGCCCAACTCCTTTGCTATTTGTGCCAGGCACCAGTCATCGTAACAATGTTCCAGCGTTACCGAAACAGACTGCCTGCGGTGCCAGGGATCCACTTCTTTCACCCATTCTTTAACGCCTACTTCCGGCATCCAGGCTATCTGGTAAGGCATGGTGGAAAGCGGTTTGAAGTTTTCGTAATCTGCGGGCTTTACCTCACCACTTGCCGGCAGCGCCGGATAAAATCCTTTATCGAAATAACATTGTTCCAGCTCAGTAATATGCCCGGCATCACGCCAGGGAATCATAGTGGCCTGCGTTGCATTTTTCCGCATGCCTTCATATGCCTTTTCCACATCAAAACCACGAAGCCCTTTCAAGTAAGCATCTGCAATAACAGCGGTGGAATGGTTACCAATCATGGCACCCGAACTTGGCAACCACCCCGTTTCTTCATAGGCCTTGATAAAGTTATTAATGGCCTTTACGGTTTCCTCCGGTTTGATGAGCGATTGAAGCGGATAAGCACACCGGTAAGTATCCCATACATTGCCCATCCGAAGGGCACGGGTACGATGCAGCGTCGTATAAAACAGGGCACGTTGTTTTTCGGTGCCACCTTTAATTTTAATGAGGCCCAACTCCATATTCCACCGCTCTTTGGCTTTGGCCTTTACACCGTCAAAGGACGCAGAACCGACTTCGGTATTAAGAAATCCGCGGGCTTCAGCAATGCTCTTTTGAGAGAAACCTATTTTTACTTCTATTACATTATTGTTGCTGGTAGAAGGGTAGCTTGCGTACAAGCCGATACCGGAGCCGGAGGCCACTTTTAAACCCGGCGCAAGAACGTTGTTTTGCCAGGTACCACCGGCGGTGAAAGGCTTGCTTAATTCTGCATAAAAATAATTTTTGACATCGTTATTCGCCCGCCCCCTGCCCGTGGATTCGCCCTGTATAATTTTATTATCTCTTACTTCTACCGAAGCGTTTCCCGACATCGTCAGAAGAAGATTGGATGTTTCATTTTCAGGAAGGGTGAAACGAAAGATGACTGTATTGTCCGTAAGCGTGAATTCGGCATTGATATCCGGATCTTCTAAAAGCGCCTGGTAGTAATAAGGCGTTGCGGTTTCCAGATCGTGGTCAAATGCTGATGCATTCTCTTTTGCTCCGATTTTTACATTACCGTTGTTGACCATCAAACTTCCGAAACTCAAAGGAAATCCAAATATTTTATCGGCCAGGTACAGGTCTTCCATTCCCGGGGTAAAGGAAGGAAACAGGCTCACATTGCCACCAGGCACTTTTATAACCGGCACAGTTGGCCTTGTTTTGGGATTGATGGTGCCGAAGTAGGAATACACATAGTCAACCGGCGTTTTTTTAGCCGGTACAACCGGTTGTTTACCTGAAGTAGAAGTTTGTGCAAGAGAGGACGCACTTATAATCAATTCAAAAGCAGCCAGCAGAAAACATATTGAACGTTTCATTATTAATTCTGTTGAGTTAACGACCTGAATGTAAAGCGCATCTGAAATTTCTTCATCTATATAGTACCGTAAAGAGCTATTTTCCGCAACTTCACCCTCCATAAAGTTCAATTTTTTTAAACAAAGAAACAATACGCAGTTCTTCATTTACAAAAAGAGGGTATGGAATAAAAACAAAGCGTAATAATATTCCTTTGATTTTTTCCTGTAAAAATTTTAATGCTTTTACACGCTGCTTTGTACAATGGGTATAGAAGATTACTTTAGCAAAAAACGTTGTATGAAAAAGCTCCAGCTCCTGCTTTGTTTTGTGGTTTTATATACTGCTCTCATAGCGCAGGAAAGTAAGGTGTTTGATAACCTTTCCCTTAAAAGCAAGATTCTGAATATGGACAGGAAGTTTGCTGTCTATCTTCCGGCGGGTTATGAAACCTCTGTCCGCAGCTATCCCGTTTTGTATCTTTTACACGGCGGTGGCGACGACCAAACCGGGTGGGTGCAATTTGGAGAGATACAACACATTGCCGATAAAGCCATTGCCGAAGGCACGGCTACAGCCATGATCATTATTATGCCGGATGCCAGTGCCATGCGGCGGGGCTTTTATAACAATGCAACAAACACCTGGCGTTATGAGGATTTCTTTTTCCAGGAGTTGATGCCCTTTGTAGAAAAAAACTACCGCATCAAAAGCGAAAAACGTTACCGTGCTGTGGCGGGGTTAAGCAACGGTGGTGAGGCCACGTTTATCTATGCCTTGCATCATCCGGAATTGTTTTCTTCCGCCTGCCCTATGAGCGGAGGTGCCGGACCACTTTCGCAGGAAGATGCTGCAACAAGCCTCACAAAAGAAACGCCCGATATTTCGCAACAGGATATAGTTGCTTATTACAACCGGCAAAGTGTATTGAATTTAATGAATACAATGCCCGACAGCCTTAAGAAAGCCGTTCGCTGGCACATTGCCTGCGGCGATGATGATTTCTCAAGTCCGTCTGACGCACTTATACACGTTGCCATGAAGAAAAACGAAATCCCGCATGAGTTTCGCATTTCGGATGGCGGTCACAACTGGACTTACTGGCGTTCGGCCATACCGGTTGCGCTGGAGTTTATTTCACAGGCATTTCATCAGTACTGAATATGACAAAGAAAAAAAACTATTTATTGCGGTAATGACGATACAAAGTGACTACTATTATTTAGTACCCGCTATCAAATAAGGGGCCCGGTGGTGATGCAAAATACATAGTAAAGAATAAGTAAACTTCAATGTGAAGCTTTGGAAGTGCTATAGCTATAATTACACAAAGCCTTGCAATAACTGCCCGCCTGTTTTATCATCCTAAGGTGATTAATAAAATCATCCGGCACTTATTTGAAATGCGTTGCTGCAAAAAAACACATTTATATAAACACCATTTATTATCAGACAAATTCTTTAGACCATAGGACAACATGTAACTTGATATGTCCTATTTGCCATCGTTAACTGAACAACTTCCTTAATATGAAATTATCGCACCTACGTAGCATCCTGTTATTAATTTTCATAGTAAATGCGACCATTTGTTTCGCTCAAACCTCCGGCATCACCTCCGGGGCCATCTATACACTAAAATCAAAAGCCACTAATAAAGTACTGGATGTTAGCAACGCTTCCATGGACGATGGCGCTACTGTAAATGGCTGGACCAACACTGGCTCAGACGCCCAGCGGTGGACGGTGAGATACACCGGCAATAACATTTACACATTAACCAATATTGGGAGTGGAAAGCTTTTACACATAGCTGCGGCTCCGTCAGACACGGTACATGTAAACCAGTCTACTAACAACAGCAGCACCGAAGTTCAATGGACGATTAAGAAAGCCGATAAAGGGTCTTATTATTTACAGCCGGTTGCCGGTCCCAATTTTTCGCTCACTGTAAATGCAGGAGATACGGCGGACGGTTCTACTGTTACGTTACATGCGTCCTTAAATGGTGAGGCACAAAAATGGGTTTTTCAAAAAGAGACCTCGCAGGAAACAGCAACTACAACAGCAGCAGCCGGTAAAGCATTTGAAGCCTGGTCAACCCAATACAACGTTCAAACGGGGAAAGGCTTCTGGGGCAGGGCTGAAATGATGGAGATTATTCTGGATGCATATGAAGTGACCAAAGAAGCGAAGTACAAAACTATGTTTGATACTATGTATAATCGTTTTCTTGTAAATAACGGAACGGACTGGATGAACAATAAATACAACGACGACATTACATGGGCCGTTCTTTTTTGTGTGCGTGGCTACCTGCTTACCGGCAATAAAACATATCTGGAAAAAGGCAAAGATCAGTTTGACAAGATGTATGCCCGTGCCTTTACGAATACTTTTGGCGGCGGGTTAATCTGGTACGAAACCAAAACATCAAAAAATGCCTGTATCAATGGACCGGCGATGGTTGCCTCTTGTTACCTGGCAAAAGCCACGGGCGATACTACTTACTACAACAAAGCTATCGCATTATATACCTGGTCTAAGGTTCACCTGTTTAATGCGGCTACCGGCAAAGTATACGACAATATTGATTTGAACAGGAATACGGGACTCATCAGAACCAGCTACTGGAGTTCTACTTACAACCAAGGTACCTACTTAGGCGCCGCAACCATGCTCTACAATCGTACGAAGGAACGCAGCTACCTGGAAGAAGCGCAGAAGTTTGCGCAATATACCAGGGACAGCATGTACGCCAACAAAGTCATGAACAATGAAGAGAACGGCAACGACCTGCCAGGCTTTAAAGGAATTTTTGCCCGTTATGCCCGAATGTATGCGGTGGAAACCGGCAAAACAGATTTGAATGAATGGCTGCGTATGAATGCCAGAGTAGCCTACAACAATCGTAATTCGCAAGGCCTTATCCAAACGAAGTGGGGCACCAGAACAGGTGAAACAAAACCCAAAGGTGATTTTGGAAGTTCAACTGCGGTATCGCTGTTAATTAATATGCTTCCATTAAAAGAGTAAGAAACGAGGTAAAAGATTAATGATAATTTCTCTACGTTTTCAGGCTATTGGTTAAAGTAGGTAGTGAATAGTTCTTCCGTTTTATATTAACCGGTAAGAATCTTCTATGAAGAGTAAAAGATAGAGCAGTAGAATAAACTTCATTTTTTAGATTTTTTATTATTTAGCCAGTTACACCAGCCTCGCAGCAATAGAGAAAAAAGCAATGTAGAAATTTGGTGTAGGCAACTTTATATTCCACCGCGAAATTTACCAATAAAAGCTGAAAGACAAAGTCCAACTCCACCAATTGTATCGATTAGCAGCGACAGGTATCAGGAGCCTGGTGTCAGGTTTCTTCAAATAGTTCCGCTTCTGCCGCCATTGCTGCAGTTTCATTTTATTTGTTTATGATTGAAAAAACGCATATTGACCGGTGTTAGAAATTTTGATAGAGTGGATTATAATTTATTTAATTAAGGCGATTATAAACCGGCGAGCCTGATTGAAAATAAAGCCAAAGGTTAATAGGATAAAGTTTGAAACTGTTTAGTATTTTAACAATACAGGTATGCCGGGCTTTATAAACAAAGAGTAATGGCCTATTGTGCCGTAGGTACAACCTGTTTGTAGCAATGAAAGTTTTAAGAACGCCATGATGCCACGTAGTGGCTACCTGTCTGATCATTTTAAAGTAAAGGAACAAGTGTTGTTTGAAATAATAAATCAGGAAGTTGTTTAGTGTCTACATTTATTTGACACTTTACTATGTAGTTGATTTTTGAGCGAAATAAGGCGGATTTTGCAGCCATAGCCGGCATTCTATGGCGAACTGCGAAGCACCTCACTGAATACCATTGAAAACAATAAATATTCTATGAAGTAAAAATCCAACGATATTGCAGCCGGAAAGCGACACAGATTATTTATTAAAATAATTTTAGACAGCCTTTAAACAAATGCTGTCAAATGAGGTATATAATGGCTAAACAGATAGCCACTACGTGGCATAAAGCACCAAATCACTTATATGCTTAGCACTACAAACAGAATGTGCCTACAGCACATAAAACCGATCCTATCACATTTTGTATCTGTTTTCTAACAAGTGTTAAAATACTAAACAGCATCTTTGCATAAACTTTTAAACTATGACGAATCAGACTATTATTTTAGCTAAAAAAAAATTAATTCTATTAGTTCTCTGACCTTTGAAATAAATAAACAAGATAAGTATGTCAAAATCAAAACCTGCTCCTATAACAATAGGGGCAACTGAAGGGCAGAATCTTTCGGTCGTTGGCGATACGTATCGCATATTGATATCCGGAAAAGAAACTGATGGCGCTTTCTCAACTATGGAATTTAATATTCCGCCAAATGGTGGCCCCGGCCCACACTCACATGCTGATTTTTACGAATCATTTTACGTGGTTGAAGGTGAAGTGGAGGTGAAATCCGAAGCGGGAACTTATACAGCAAAAAAAGGTGCGTTTGTAATGATCCCTAAAGGAGGTATTGTTCATGATTTTAAAAACAAAACCAGTCAAAAAGCAGTCATTCTTTGCACAGTTGTGCCTGCCGGTTTGGAAGAGTTTTTTATTGAAATAGGAAAGCCCGTAGCCGTCGGCGAATTTCTTCCGCCGCCAATGGATGATCCGGAAGCGATGAAAAAATTGGCAACCCTTGCAGAAAAGCATGGGCAGAAAGTTTATCAGCCTGATTACCTCGACTAATCCTTCATAGTTGTAAAAACTCAGCACGTAGGAGCATTTAGGCAGACCATACAGCATATTAAACTATAGAGCCAACCCCACCGGAAATATCCTACAGCTAATAAGGCGCATCTACATTCCTTTTGCGAAGCCATGCACTACTTGTGCAACCATTCAGAGTAATTTAATCAGGCAGAATGCTTAGACAGAAGCAATAGTTATGGTTGCGAACCAGGGATTATTCATCTATCTACAAACAATAAAATAATGAAAGTATCAATGGTAGGACCAACCGGTAAGTTTGCCGGACTTGTTCTTCCTGAATTAAAAAGACGAGGAGTTACTATTTATACGCTAGTTCGGGATGAAGATAAACCGGAAAAAGCCAAAGAAGCCGGAGCGGATGAGATAATAATTAGAGACCTGGGTGATAAAAACAGCCTGACCGGCCCCAATATTAGCAATATTCTCTTGTTGGACCATGCCCTTTTATCAGTCGCTGCTCCGCTCATTTTACTTCTTAAAAGGATGTTCCAACCAAATCAACACCAAAGGCATCAACAGAAACGGTATTTCAATCAGCGCAATTTTAATATTACCAACACGCAATGACAAAGCCATAATCAGCAATATCATAACAGCATTAATGACATTGCCAATAAAAAATGTTTGTGGAAAGAGAACCATCAGCCCCAACTGCTAACGATAGTATACTAACTACTATAGCTAATGGTTTTGTTATTCCTAAATCCGTAAACATCTTAGCTTCTTCAGGGCTTACGTTGTTTGTTATGCCCGACCATCCGTGTTTAAAATTTAAGAAGGCTGTAATTAAAATAAGTATGCCACTTACAATTTTCATGTTGTTTGTTTAGTTGTAAAAAAGGCAGGATTTTATTAATACAATCCTGCTTTTGTAAGAAATCATTTTTACAGCAATGTACCACCAGATACTTCTATCCTTTGCCCGTTAATCCACTTTGCATCTTCGGTACATAAGAACGCAACCACACCGCCAATGTCTTCCGGCAAACCAACACGACCTAAAGCTGTCATGCCTGCTACCTGAGCGTTTAAATCTTTATTATCTCTCACATGACCGCCGCCAAAGTCTGTTTCAATAGCGCCGGGAGCAACCACATTTGCCGCAATGCCCCGTGAACCTAATTCTTTTGCAAGGTATCTTGTAAGCACTTCAATAGCCCCTTTCATAGAACCGTAAGCCGAAGAGCCAGGAAATGAAAAACGTGCAAGCCCCGACGATATGTTAATGATACGTCCGCCGTCATTAATAACCGGCAACGCTTTTTGTGTAAGGAAGAACACACCCTTGTAATGAATATTTAGTGCGGTGTCAAATTGTTCTTCTGTGGTTTCTGCAAAAGCTGCATACAGTGCAGTTCCCGCATTATTGATTAAAAAATCAAAACGCTCTGTATTAAAAGTGTTGCTCAATACCTCTTTTATCTGCACGAAAAAAGCATCAAAGCTCTTTATATCTCCTGCATTCAATTGTAGGGCTGCGGCTTTTTGTCCGGCTTTTTCAATCTCTGCAACTACTGCAAGGGCTTCGTCTTTTTTGCTGTTATAAGTAAGTATTACAGCAATACCTTTTTTTGCCAGGTTCAATGCCATGTCTTTACCCAATCCGCGGCTGCCGCCGGTTACTAATGCAATTTTGTTCGTTGACATTTGTTTTATTGTTTTTTTATTAAATAATATTTATTCTGTTTTAAAGTTTAGGCTTTATATTTTTGGAAGCCTACAGATTATTTTCATGGCGACTCCGGTTGTAATCAGGTGATTGTTTGCAATCCTTTCTTGCGGTGGAAGAAAAAATGAGAGTCTCACCTGTATGGAATCTTTTCATGGCAGCTTTTTCTGTGTTATGCTCACACTCAGTATTTTCATGCCCCTGGTAATTTTGTGCCTTGCTCAATACTGAACAAAATGTACAGGAGTGCGACGCAACGTAAGCTTCATAGCAGCAATACCGCCTGGACTCAAAAAGACACATTGACCATTTTTATGCTTGTATAAATCAGACCCTATTCATCCTTCCATGTACTTAACTCCGGCTTTGCTGGTCTGGCTGAGAAGAAACTTAGGCGCCAGCCTGCTCATGATTTTAAATATCTTAACTATGCCCGGGAAAATTTCAAGTTGATCTTTTTGCAATCCTTTAATAGCAGTATCTATAACTTTTTCGGGCGCCATTAGCGTTTTGGGATCAAGCCCTTCGGTATCCTTAAACTTATCACTTAGGCGGCGTGTTAGCTCCCGGAGGCAATAATTCAAATACCTTTATATTTGTCTTCTTTAGCTGTACACGTAAAGACTGTGTATAGGAGCGAAGACCCGATTTGGTAGCGCCGTAAATAGGTGACAGCGAAAAAGGAACTAAAGCTAAGCCCGATGTAACATTTAGTATAGCCGCTGATTTTTGTTTTTTAAGATGAGGCAGAAATTGTTGAACCATTCTGATTGGTCCCATTAGATTTATCTCTACTTCACGGGTTATATTCATCAGGTCAATTGATGTATCATGCAGGCTTATTTTACGCATTTCACCTGCATTGTTAATCAGCATATTCAACGCAGGTAATTGCTTAATTACACTTTCATAAAGAAACCTTATTGCATTAGGGTCGCTTACATCGCTTTGAAATGTATGTAGTTTGGGATGAAGTTTCTTTGTCTGGTCAAGCTTTGCCTGGTCTCTGCCTGTTATAATTACGGTATTGCCAAGGTTAATAAGGCGGGCGGCAAATTCTAAACCGAAGCCACTTGTTCCGCCGGTTATCAATATTGTATTGTCTCTAAGTTCCATCTTCTTTTATTTTTTTTTGATGGCACAAAGGTGAAACGAAACGAGGCTTCAGTGTTTGCGAGTATCAATCTATTGTTTGCAAAATTCAAATCAGAAAATTAGATACGGAAAGTTAGCGGAGCATAAGAAGTTTGTTTTTTAAAGAAGTTAGAGAAGTGGGACACTTCTTCAAAACCTAAGCTGTCAGAGATTTCAGAAATATTCCAGTTGGTTTGTTTTAAAAGAATTTTTGCCTCCTGTAGCACCCTGCCGCTTATAATTTCAGTAGTGGTTTTACCTGTATTTTCTTTCAACACTTTATTCAAATGATTTACGTGAACAGCTAACCTGCTTGCATAATCTTTAGCTGTGCGCAAGCGAAGTTTTTGCCGCGGCGATTCAATAGGGAACTGCCGCTCTAACAATTCAATAAACAAGGAAGCGACACGGGCGGAAGCATTATTGGTTGTATAAAGAGAAGTGGCAGGCTGCAGCTTTTGCCCGTAGTGGATTAGCTCTAAAACGTAATTGCGCAACAGGTCATATTTATAAACGTATTCAGAGGATATTTCTTTGTACATTTTCTTAAAAACAGAAGTCAACTCCCTTAATTCTTCTTCTGAAATTTGAAATACGGGATAGCCGCCCGGTTTGAAAATAGGAAGGTCATCCAATGCAACGCCGCTTTTATTTTTAATCAGGAATTCGTCTGTAAAAATGCAGAAGTAGCCCGATTGGCTTTCATCTTTTGGTATATAATGATAAGGCACTTTTGGCGTTGCAAACAGAAGCGTATTGTTCTCCATTTCCATTACTTTATCTGCATATTCCACCTTGTATCTGCCTGTGATTAAACTAATTTTATAATAAGCTCTCCTGCTGTAAGGCATCACGGGCTTTATCTTTAGCTGTGCAATAAAATCTTCATAATTGAATACGTTAAAGTGCCCAATCTCTTTACTTATTTCTTCCGGAAAACCTGTAGCTATTTCTTTATAAAATTCTTCAACTGATGTAGCTTTCATAAATTCTGCTATTTGTAAAATTCAAATGTACTACAGATGAAAGTTGAAAACAATAAAAAGGAAGCTTTTTCAAATTTCATGAATGAACGCTGCAATTATTTTTTGTTATAAGGTTAGTGGAATGGTTGTCGTTAGGGATTGTGTACAAAGTATTGCTTAGCAAGCAGTGATCTAAGAATAAATAAACGTATAAATATGAATCAAAAACGGGGCTTAGCCTGAAGGCTATAGTGTCCACGCAAGCCCTGTAGAAATGTTTCTATTGATAATGTGTTGATGTCTATTTCCAGTATGCTAATACATTTTTTCGATCACTCCTGGTACAGTAGAAGGCTTCTTCATATTCAACTAAATGTACGGCTTAATAAATTTCCCGGAACTTCGCCATTAGCGATCAATGCTTTCGGTTCCGCGTCTGAAAGTATATGACCAATCTCCCTTTCTTTGTATAAAATATTTATCGGAACAAAAAGGCTCCCCGTTTTTGCGCAGGCAATAAAAAGATCAATTATTTCAATGCAGTTTTCAAGATAAATGCACAAACGGTCGCCTGCAACAAATCCCTTTGCTAATAAAAACTGAGCCGTACAGTTGCTCCTCCTGTTTATTTCCCCAAAGGTTAACTGCTGTTCATTGAATTCCAATGCAATCTTATTTTCTCTTCCTATCAGTGACAGATTAAAAAGATGAATTAAATCCATTATTGATAAAAATTTTAAACTAATAATTTGTCTAAGGCTACTGATTCCGGATTTTAAGGGTACTGGCACAAATAACCAAAGCAAATGCACCCATTAAAATAAAAGCAGTGGAGAAGTTGCCGGTACGGTCGGTAATATTTCCTACCAGTGGTGCGGCTATCAAAATAAATACAATACCCAACATATTCACCAAACCCATTGCGGCCCCTGCCCTTCCGGGAAATATAATGGCCGCTCTGTTGAACAAGCCGAAGTAAGGAAGCCCACATCCAATACCTAATAATATAATGGCAATGACATTTGCTATCAGTTCACTTCTGTATGCGGCCAGCAAAAAACAGCTGGTAGCGTTTAACAGCAAGCTCACCATTATCAGTTGCTTTACACCAAATTTACCTAATAATTTGCCGCCCCAGGGGCGTGAAAAAATACCGAGCAATAAGGCAAGAGAAGCGATAAAACTGATTAGCAAATTGTTGCTATGAGTATAATTTTCTTTCAACATACTGGTTATCCACGAACTGATAACGATCAATAAACCAAAGGAGACCATTTGCAAAAATCCCAGTAACCAGAGTTGGACATTTGACATCATTTTAATTAATGATGTTTGCGGATGGCTTTTGTCCGGCGGATTGGGTGCAAAAAAGAAAAGGACAAAACACAAGGCAACCGCTAAGGTAGCTGTCAATAAAAATGTTGGCGGTTATGACTGATAAAAATCGGCCACGATTGGTATCACAAAAATAACAAAGCCGGAACCTAATAAAATACTGGCACCATAATACCCCTGGTAAAGCAATAATTTTTGGGAAGGAATACACTGGTAAATGTAACGGGCCCCTGCTACAAAACTGGCACCGGTGCCTATACCAACAAAAAATTTCCACGCTAACAACGTTGTATACGTTTGAGAAAAAGCGATGTCAAAATTGCCGATGCTTACGATGAGTAAAGCAAGTACCATTATCCTTTTTGCACCGAATTTATCGGCCAGAAAATCGCCTGGAATTTGCATCGTGGCATGCGTTAAAAAAATTGGCCGTCGTTAAAAAACCAAACATGGCTTTGGTAAAAGGATATGAGGGAGTATTAAAGCTTGTCATGAGCCAGCTTTTTAGAGGTGTATGATTCGTATAATTGGAAGAAAAAGCAAAGCCACAAAGGCAGGCAAACAGCAATACCATTCTTTTTTGCTTACTGCTCAATACGTAAACTTCTGTAACCATATGAACTATCCTTTATTCGCATTTAATAGAATCACTATACGAAAAATTATTTGCTTGCAGATGCGGGTTACAACATCAACTTACTTTTATAAAAATGAATTTTACTTACATATCGAAAACTTGTAAATGGTTTGAGATCGGAACGTTTCTCCCGGCCGTATAATGGTATTTGGAAAATTCGAATGGTGAGGCGCATCCGGGTAATGTTGCGTTTCCATGCAAAAGGCGCCATGTTTTGAAAACGGTTTTCCGCCCCGGCCAATTATTCTTTCACTAAGATGATTGCTTGTGTAGAATACGAGCCCTGGTTCCGTGGTGAACACTTCCATCCGGCGTCCGCTTAACGGCTCATAGGCCGTAGCTATTTTTGTCAATGTACCGCTTTGATTGCGCAATGCGAATGTCAGGTCGTAACCATTGCTGTTCCTGGTTTCGGCAATCTTTGATCCTATAGTCCGGGTAGAGGTAAAGTCAAATGGGGTTCCCTTTACATCCAGCAAAATACCGGTAGGGATCGGATCATTATCTGCGTCAAGATATTGGTCGGCGGCGATGCTTATTTCCGTATTCAACACTTTGTTATCCTTACCTCCGGAAAGATTAAAATAGGTATGGTTGGTAAGCACAAGCGGTGTTGCCTTATCGGTAGTGGCGGTGTAAGTAATCTTTAATTCGTTTTGGTTGGTGAGGGTATATACAACGGTTACATTTAAATTTCCGGGGTAGCCTTCTTCGCCGTCTTTACTGAAATAGGTTAATCGCAACGCCACTTCTTTTTTGCCGGGCAGTTCTTCAATGTTCCATATCTTTTTATCAAAGCCATGTGCTCCGCCGTGGATATAAGAGGTTAAGACATAGTCTTTGCCATCAAGCATAAATGTTTTGTTTGCAATACGATTAGCAACACGTCCAACGATAGCACCCATCAGCGAATTACTCCGGCCGGTGTAAGCAGCAAGCGAATCAAAACCCAATACAAGGCTTCCCCATTCGCCGTTTTTGTCCGGTGCAATAATGTCTGTAATAGAACCGCCATAATTAATGACTTTGACCAGCATGCCTTTGCTGTTCTTTAACGTGTATTGATAAACCTTCTGCCCTGCTATTTCACCCAAAGGTTCTATGCTAATGGCAGGCTTTTTACTCTCGTTATTATTTAAATGAACTTCGGTCGGCTGCGAAACAACAATAATATGAAAGGTTATCAAAATCAGACCGCATAGCCCGGTGCGTAAAATTTCTTTTTTCATTTTGCAATGCTTGGTTAGGTGTACTTCAAAACATCAAACATGGCAATGCGTTGTTCCCGTATCGGATCATTTACCACTTTGCTCTCATTGTTGATACCCATTGTCTCCCGATTCTTTGCAGTATGTGCCCATATTCCAATGCATCCCTCACGCCGGTCCAGCTGTCGGAATCGTTGGGAGGCATAAACCGGTTTGCCCTTGAATACCTTAATGCCCCGGTTCGTAGTTCCCCTCACCTTTCCAAAGCTCGTTTCCGCAATTACAAAGTCTGTTGTCTGCCCCCAGATGTTCTTCAGTAACATAGTAAAAACTGCCGCCATGGAAGAACGTAACAGAAAATTACGGCAACCAATATTAAAATTATTATCCATGTCATATTTTTGATGTCTGCATTCTACCCGAACATTTCCCTGCTGTGGTACCTACACGGCATGCCGGATTGATTTAACTGTATCAACAAGCGAGGTACTATCTGACATGTGGCATTAAAGCAATAAGTGAAGCCGGGTTATTTTGAAAAATGTGAAAGAGCAGCAGCCCGAAGGGCTTCTTAAGGGCAGACGCATTAAAAGTTTATCGACATACCGCACGGTTTTTAGTTCCGTCAGGAACTTATGGTGGGTTAGATATACAGGAAGCAAAGCACGATGCGTTCCTATTGGAACGCATCGTGCCCTATCTACAGACGTAGATCTACCCACCAGATGTACCTACGGTACAAAAAACCCCGCATGCTGCCTTGCACTATTTTAATGCGTTTGGCCCAGGCCTGCTTCCTTTCTAATTTCATTTTCACATTTTTATGAATGCTATAATTCAGCGCATAATTACCTGTTCAATAAATTTTTCATTCATTGTTTTCTTGCTGTTCAATCGTTACAACCGGCTGTGGATTAAGATAAGAACTTACCGTTATATATTTAAAATTATCCCAACTGTCATTATCCAACGTTCTTAAGCTAAGTTTGGAAGAAGCTTTGGCTACCGGTAATTCTACTGTTACATCATCCTGCATACCTTTCAACATATTGCCATCGTACCAATAAGCAGCACGGCGCCATTTGCCTGTAATTACACCATTGGCAACTTTCGTAAGGGGCGCCATTTTAAGGCTGGAAAGGCTGGCACTATCGTATAGCATTACATAATTGGTTCCGGTACCGGCAAAATCAGTATGGTCGCCAAAGCACAGCCAATTGTTCCAGCCACCAATGCCGGCCCGGGTCCAATGCTCGTCGCCTCTTTCACGCTGGTAACTTGTACGAATAATCATTTTTCCTGTTACGTCAAAGTTGGCGGTTATTATTCCGTCCTGGCCATCTATTTCTTTCAACTTTAGCATCCCCCCCTGCTCCGCTACTTCGCCAATGGAAACGTTGTTCCATTTTTTGGAGTAATTGCCGTCTTCAAAATCATCGAAGAACAGGAATGTGGTATTACCATTTGAAACTGACTCGGCGCCGGAATTACCATACACCATATAAATTTTTTTTTGACTATTGGACTTCAGGACAGGCACTTTAACCCATAGCCTGCTAACGCCACTGTCATTCCATTGCTCTATCCAATAGGAGAGCCCGGCACCGCTAAGCTTTCCGGGTGTTGCAAAAAAGCGAATATCCGCACCATTGGTTTTGGTTTTTGTATAATCGAATTCGTTGTTATTTAATTGAATTAAAATAACGGCATCTGATACCTTTTCACCACTATTCGCAATGGTAATAACTCTATTAAAGTTCCATTTTCCAGTTACCGGCTTTGCTTTATTCTTCTTATTTTGTTTTGCAAATGCTAAAACATGCCCCGACATCATATTAAACAATACGGCCATCCCAATGGCCATCAGTATTTGAGTCAGGCATCGTCTTTTCTTATTCATTATTTTTTTTAAATTCATTTCTAAAAAGGTGTTATTAACGTTGTAGATCGCCGTTGTCAGGATTCCCCCTTTTGTCGAGAAACTGAATGGATGCGGCTGCCCCGATCATCTCATCAGCAATCCCATTATAAAGCATTATTTTGTATAAATATCCAGCCCTTTACCTTTAAGCATATCATCGTAATTAACGAACCATCCTTTGAGGGGCCCTCCGCCAATCGTAATTTTGTCAATGTTTTTGCCGCCACCTTTTTTGGTAATGGTAAATGTCTTACCGTTGCCAAGTTGCATTTCAATTTTGTCGAATATAGGCACCGATACAATGTATTCCGGGTCTGACGGTGAATAGGGATATATACCCATCGCATTAAATACATACCATCCGGTGAGAGAACCGTAATCATCCATTCCGGCCAACGCAAGGCCTTCGGGGCCCATTCCGTAATAGTCTGACAACAGTTTGGTAAGTATGGCCTGTGACTTTTCCGGTTTGTTTACAAAATAATAAAGATAAGGATAGTTAAAGTCGGGCTGATTACCCATACAGAACTGTCCGAGGAAGCAAGACAGATTGTCCTTTGCATATCCGCCCCAGGGAATCGAGAAAAGTGAATCTACTTTAAGCTCAAAGGCTGCGGGACTCTTGTGCAGGGCAATAAGTCCTTTGGTATCCTGTGGTACAAAAAACGATGCCTGCCAGGCATTTGCTTCGCGGTACATGAATTCGTAGTAAGGATAATCAGGATTAAACGGTGTAACCCATCTTCCGTCCGCAAGACGGCCTCTCATAAACCCGGTTTGGGCATCGAATACGTTTTTGTAGTTCCCGCTACGTTTCATCATACTGGCGTACGTGTCCTTATCGCCCAGGGCTTTAGCCACTTGCGCTACTGAGTAATCCGAATAAGCGAATTCAAGCGTTTTAGTAGTTCCTGCGGTAGATACCGTTTCGGTTGTTGGATTCGGAATATTTACTTCAGGAACATACCCGAGTTTAAGATAATCGTCGTTGTGGGGTCTTGGGGTCCTTATGCCATTACTGCCGGGGGTATTGGCGTTATTAAGCATAAGGCGGTACGCTTTCTGTACATCATAGCCCTTTACGCCCCGAGCATAGGCACCAGCGATGTAAGATGAAGCGAAATCGCCGTGGAAAGAAGTAGACAGAAATCCCGAACGCTCTCCGCTTAAAATCATGGATTTGATAATATTGTTGCTGACATCAGACAGTAACATATTAACCATAACAAGTTGTGTACGGAAAACATCCCATAATCCCGGGCCTGCATAGGTTTCGAATCCGGGGATGGTATCCTTTGGTGCAACTGCGGCAGCCGGAGTTTCGCCCGGAACTGGCCGCCTTCTTTCATAAAGAGCTGTTTTACCATTTGCATCGCTGGTAACACTTGGGTACCAGAACTGCCTGTAGAGGCATGAGTAAAACATCACTTTTTGCTTTTTTGTTCCGCCTGTAACCTTGATTTTGCTGAGGAGGCCTTCCCAGCTTTGATCAGCTTCCTTGTAAACCTGATCGAAGCTTTTGTTTGCTATTTCTATATCGTAATTAACTTTTGCACCGTCGGAGCTAACGCCTGAAATAGCAATTTTAACCTCTAATGGCTTATCAGATTGTTCGAAACTGATAACGGGAATATCAATGTTGCCGGTTAGTTTCCGCTGACCACCTGCACCCTGGCCGCTACGTGGGATGTCGGGCTGGTTTGGATTACGTTTATTGATGTCAATACTTTTGATCTTATGGTTCATCACGGCATAGAAATAGAGGTTACCCTGTTTTCCCGTAACGATGTAATCACCGGCCTTGTCTAGTTCCCAGGTACTGCTACCGCCGCCTGCATGTACAAGGTCGAATGCGAGCTTTTTATCCTGACCGCCTATGTAAGTATATTTATAGTATGCACATCTTTTAGTGGCGGTAAGTTCTGCCTTGATATTGTAGCGGTCCAGCAGAACCTGGTAGTATCCGGGATGTGCCGTTTCGTTTGAGTGGCTGTAGGTAGAAGCAAAATCATCGGCCGTGAAATTTTTGCCTTCAAGCGGCATAATAGGAATGTTAAGTTGCCCCCAATCGGTTCCGCTTGTCTGAGCGAAAGCTTTGATCGTATTTACTTCGTACTCGTAGCCGCTACCACTGCCATAAGTAGTTACAGGAACTGCCTGTACCATGCCGAACGGGGTGGTAGCAGCCGGTCCGGTAAGGCCATTCCAGGTGCGCCAGGGCGGATCGTAGCCGAGCAGAGCAGGGTCAGTCAAAACCGTTGTTCCGATTAACGGGTTAACATAACTTGTGAGGCGAATTTTGGCCTGTCCGCAGGTTAAGGCAGGCAAAATGATTCCAGCCAAAATCAGCGTTCTTATTTTTCTCATAATTATTTTATTTAAATAATATGTATTTACGTTTAGAAATTTGGGGTTCATTTTTAAAAATTTAGTCAAATTAAAACAAGTACTGATTTTTTGTACTATTCAGGTGCATATCAGGATTTATGGAGTTGTTTAAGCTGAGGAGAGCATGTGAGTAGGTTGATTAGCGGCCAGTATTGTCTGGATGATGAATGTGCCTTGTTTTTTCATCGTAGCGATGTGGCTACGGATGATGGCAAAGTCTTTAGCCCCCTGCCCACTTCTGAAACAACCCGATATCTTCTGCTTTACTTTCATTCCCAAAGTATCGGGACAGGCTATCCGTATGGCCTGCTCTGCTATGTTGTTGCCAAAGGGGATAATGAAGTTCTTCGCAAAACCAGGTATCTTATTCGTGTACGCTATAAAGCGGGCTATCCTGTTTTGCTTCCTGCACTTTTTTACTGCCCTTCTTTTACCTGCTTGATTCTCAGCAACCGGATGCGGCCATAGGTCTTCCTGCATCAATGCATCATATTTGCTGCTCCAGTGCTGCCGCTGCCCTTTGCTTAATGCGGTTGCGCTATTTTCTTTGGCACTCCTCACTTTTGTATATAGCCCCGGTAGCAGTTCTTTGTAAATGCCTGCCCAACTGCTTTCTTCTATCTGCTGGCAGAATGTTAAGCCCCGCAGGTGATGCACATTGCACAAAGCATGGCTACATTTATATTCGTTGTAAGGTTTCCAGAAGTCATGTACCAATACACCTTTATAAGCCGGTGGTATTTCCATTTCCTCCATCGCTTCGCTGCCACGTTTCAGGTGCGGGCCGTACCAGCTATGCTTTTCTGTGCTGATCGTATGTAGCTGGTTACGTTCGCCCCCAAAGTAAAAGCCCGTCTCATCTGCATGCAATACCGGCTCCTCCGATAGCTTCGCTTTCATATCCTCCATAATGGGTTGCAGATGGGCGGCACTACGCCGGTTGTTATTTACCGGAAAAGAACTACCAAAGGGTGACCATACAGATCTTTGAAAATCCCGGATGTGCGCTGGCAAAGCAGAAGCTGGTACCGGGTGAAGTAAATCCCGGACATCCGGGACACAATGCTTCCGCACTGAAGCGGTTGGCTGATCGGGGAAGGAAAAACAACCTCGTTGAGGCGATGGCAATGCGGGCAGGTTTTCATTTTTATCCTGATTAGAAGTTGATGGTTTTTCTATACGAAAAGTATTTTTGAACACAGGGTGAAGCATCATTTCGTCTTGCAATGGCGTTATCCATTACACGGATTGCGCAAGTACATTTTCATGAAGTATATAAAATTATCCGGATGTATGAATCACGAACCCGGACATATTTCTTAGTAGGTTCCACCCCGTGTAATGCCGTTTTCTCCAAATGCATCTATGGCGAACCAGTACGTTTGGTCTTTATTTAAACTGCGGATGGTTAGTTCGGTATCGCCATAAACCTGGTACACCCGGTTCAGTTTATTTTTTTGAATGCCAAACCGAATGTTATAACCTATGGCATCCGGCTGTTTTTTCCAGCGTAGGGTAACATTACGCGAATCGTTTACATCCCTTATTGCTTCAAACGAAGTAACCTTTCCCGGTTTTTTGCTTGTGCCTTTTCCAAAAACCCGAAAACCTGAAACCGCAAAAGTGCCACTGGGTACACGATAGTTCGTTACTTTAAGGTAACGTGCCTTGACTGGTGTTTCAAACACGTGGTATTGGTGGGTAAAGTCAGCTTCGTTAGTTGTTTTATCAACCAGTTTTTTCCACCTCTTTTTATCGGTAGAATATTCTAAAAGATACTGCTGTGCCAATACACCTTCACGCCCAAAAAGCTGTGTATTGTTTTCGGCAAAATTGAGTTGCACGGCATTCACCGTTGACACCGTACCAAGATCTACACTCAACCATTCACCTTTGTCGCCTGTCCTGGCGCTCCAATAATCACGTATCTCTTCATTAAAGGCAAGCGATGCGGGGTTTGCCTCCAGGCTTGATGATGCTTCGGCTGATTTTTTATAGGACAACATCATCCAGCCCGGGAAGAGTTCGCTTACATCTTTTATTTTATGATCGGGCATTACCATCGGATAATCAGCAAATTCGGTATGTGCAACCATACCATTGTCTTTATCAAACGTTACCGGTATTAAACCCAACCTGCGTTCAAATATGTGTTTCACAGAGATAACCATGGTGACCACACGCCAGTAATTACCATATTTATCCATAAACGTTGCTGCATGTCCTGCACCATTAATAAAACCTTCGGGTTTAGCCGAAAACGGGCTGCTTTGCGCATAGGTGAATGGACCCAGTGGCTTATCAGAAATGAAATAGCCATCAGCATAGCTTTTATATTGGGTACCCGGTGCGGAATATTGATAATAGTATTTGCCGTTATGTTTCGTCATCCAGGGCGCTTCCGTCCAGGGGTTGTCGGTCCGGGTATTATAATCTCCGGGTCTTTCCCAGCCTCGTGTTGCCGGGTCTCCCTTTAAAACATTTACCGGTTTGCCAATTGGGTTAAGTTTATTGTTCACATCCAACTCAATTGCGTATAAATAGTCGTTGTTGGTACAACCGAAATACAAATAGACTTTTCCGTCTGTATCCTGGAAAAAGTCCGGGTCGCCTATTGCCATCGGGAAAGTATCTGTATATACTTGCCATTTGCCGCTTACAGGGTCGTCCGTTTTGTAAATGATATGGCTGTTTAACGGCATGTAATACAAAGAACCGTTTATCACAGCAGCAGCAGGCGCATCCTTTTCAAACGGAAGGTCTTTGGTCGTAACAAAATTCCAGGTCAGCAGATTCTTTGAATACCAGTAACCGCCGGAAGCAGTGGCAAACAAATAATAATTGTCTTTATATAAAACGATAACCGGGTCTGCGGCCGCACGGCGTGAGGGTTTATCCAAGGTAAACCGGTAACTTATATTGAGCGGGTTACAAAAGGTTTGACTGCACGATCGTCCAGGTAACAACAAGTAGACAACCGATACCGCTACGAGTAAGATAAACTTTATTTTTTTCATTTTTTAATATTAACGTACAGATTTATATTTAATTATTTTTCAATATTCGTATATCATTATTTTTAATATCAGGTGTCTATTTGTCTGCAGGCCTTTCGGTTCCCCATTTATAGTTTGGCTCCGGCCCCATCTCAAACACAAGGCTGCCACCGGCTTTAATTTCCTTATCATGAAATCTCGGCACCATAAGCGGCTTGCCATTTAAGGTTGCCGACTGAATGTATATGTTTTTATCAGATACATTGTGCGCAATGATTTCAAATTTGCCTGGTGCAGACCCGTCTGTATTGATAGTTACTTTTGGAAAAAGCGGGCTGCTGATGTCGCAATCGCCGGTTAAATTATCTACATGATAAAACCCAATGGCACTTGATACATACCAACCCGACAACTGGCCATAATCTTCCATGCCGCACATACCGCCGGGTGTAGGCCTTTGCAGTTCTTTCTGAATTCTTCGAACGATCTCCTGCGTTTTCCATGGCTTACCGGCATAATTGTATAAATAAGGCGTATGTCGGTAGACTTCATTGCCATGGCAATACAGATTATAAAACCCTGTTACGTCCCGCAGGGGATAGGCATTGGCCGGTAAAGGTTTGTTGAACAAAGTATCTAACCGGCTGCTGAATTTTTCAGGTCCGCCCAGGAGGTCAATCAATCCGGGTGCATCGCCCATCATGTAAAAGAGATAATTCCAGGCATTGCCTTCACGAAAAATGCTTTCTGCATGAACGTCATACGGATCTACTAAAAACCAGGTACCGTCTGCATTGCGGGGCATGAAGAATCCAACGGATTCATTATAAACATTTTTATAGTTTTTTGACCTTGCTGAAAAGAGCTTGTAGTCGTCCATCTTTCCCAACAGCTTCGCATACTCCGCAAGCACATGGTCGCTGTAGGCAAGCCCAAGGCAATGATTAATGCAGTTGTTAATTACACCAAACGGAACATAGCCATATTTGCGGTAAGCCTCTCCTACTGCACCGCCACCAATCATTGCTTCTTCCCGCAGCTTTGCATAAATGGCAGCAAGATTAGTTTTATTGAATTGGGGAAAACCCCTGAAATACATTCCCAGCGGCGCCCAGGCCGAACCAATGCCCCAAAACTCACCGCTCCAAAGCCACCGGCTGCCTAAGTTATTACTGTCCCGGTTGTCAATCCGTTTGCTAAACCAATCGCGGCCACGCATCAGGGTTCTTACGGTCCACGGGGTGCAAAAAGCGCCGCCCTGCCAGCCGCCTGCATAAGACGGGCCTTCAGTTAACCTATACATGCAGGAATAGAAATTTTTGCGGTCGTCTTCCGTTCCCCCTTCAACGGTTATGTAGCTCAAGACCCTGTCCCATTGCGATACCGCATCCTGATGTACGGCGTTAAAATCCATACCCGGAATTTCATTTTCCAGGTTGGTAGCAGCATCCTGCAGACTTACTTTGGAAGTGCCCACCTTGACAAGTATTTGTTGACCGGCTGTTGTGTTGAACGTAACGTAAGCGCCAAGCGGAACGCCGCTATCCGAAGTGGAGGCCGGAGAGATAATGCCAGCCTTCCAGGTGCCTGATAAAACAAAATCTTTATTGAACACAGCACGGAAATAAATTTTATTTCTACCGCTTAGCTGATAGCCTTCTATCGTGTGGCCGTCAATTATTTTAACCGATGCTTCCGTAGCTGCGGGCCGTGCGTTTGCCAGGTCAATCAAAACATTTGATTGTTTGGAAGCCGGAAAAGTATAACGATGAAACCCGCAGTTTTTTGTAGCAGTTAATTCAACCTTTATTCCGTAGGTAGTAAGAAACACCGTGTAATATCCAACTGATGCTTTTTCCTGCAGCGTATCCTTTAATGACCGGTAACCAAGGAAAGGGTTTTCACGGGGACCCGCTTCTGTTTTGATAACGCCAACCGTGGGCATGAAGAGCAGATTATTGTCCCTGCTGTATTGTCCATTGAAATGCGTAAATCCCATAATGGAACTATCGTCATAACGATAGCCCGAACCACGAACGTGATAACAACAGCCGTCAAAACCGCTTACCGGGCCAAGTTGCAGGGTGCCGTTCGGGTCAGGCGTTTTTGCGGCGGGATTTACGCTGCCGTAATAAAGGTCTTCATTTGGTGCAGGGTTGTTCCCAATATGGTCTTTGTCCAGCATTGGCGCCGTACCGATGAGTGGATTCACGTAATCAACGGGTCGTAGTTGCACCGTCTGCGACCGGCTTATAAAGGTTATGAATAAAAGGATGATGCTGACTATACTGGTGAATGCGCTTTTATAACTGCCGTTTATTTTTTTCAACATAACTATTCGCTTTATGATGGTGATACTACACAACCTTTGATTTGAAAAAATTCACAGCTACTTGTATTCAACAGCCACAAGCGTATTCGCCGACAGATGAATTTTAACACGGTTGCCGGTTCGTGAAAGGTCTGTTACTCCCCCGCTTTCGGGCAATGTCAAAACTTTGTTAGCAGTGGTGAGACGTGGCAATTCAAGCGTTACATCAACCGCTTCTTCATTTATATTTTCCACTACAAAAACATTGTCCCCGAAAAGATAGAATTCCACTTTGGGCGGTGCATCAAACGTTATGTCAAATGGCGCAAGCAGTTTATTCCGGATGGAGCCTATTTGTTCGCGGGTAATGTTCAAAACTGTTTTTGGGGAACCTTTCACCGGCAGGATGGTCACGTTTGCGTTGTTCAGGTAAGCGATGTTGCCCGCAAATCTTTTTGCAAACCCATCGGTAAGCAGCAGTGGTGTTCCTCTGTTTACGATGCGTCCGAACTTGGCAACGATGTTCGTATCCTTCAATGCATGCACGGCTAAAACAGTAGCGCTTGCCCCTTCGTTTAACTCATTGCCCGGCACGAAGGGAATCCCTAACTCACCCAGGAAACTGCATATCCATTCTTCTTCAAAGGGATCGCTGTTGCCCGGCTTCAATAGTTGCACGCCTTTGATTGGCTTACCTTGAACAAGCCTGGCCAGTTTAAGTAACCCGGGAAGTTCTTTGCCAAGCGCTTCCATTTTTGGAGCAGCGCCGAGATGGCCGCTGTAGCTCCACAAAATCATATTTTTGCCCTCGCCCAACACCGTATGGCGGGCCTGCTCTAAGTAGGTTGTTATTTTTGTTCTGCCACCGCCGGTATCAAACCATCCGCCACCAACAGGACCAAGCGTTGCCAGCCACCGCATGTTGAAATAAGCATTATAACCTATTTCATAACCAAGGTTGCTTTTATCATATTCAAAGTTGCGGTCTTCTGTGCCGACCCATATTCCATCAAAGATTTTTGGTTCGCCCACCACATCATAACCACGCATGTAAAACTCGTCATTCCACTGCGGAAATTTAATAATGACCTTTACTTTCGGATTAACGGCATGTGCCGGATCTACTACCCTTTCCCGGCTCATTTTGTCCATTAAACCGGTATAGTAGGCCGGCCAGGAAAGATTTCCTTTTGCCCTAATACATTCATCACACTGGCATTGCGTGAAATACCAATCGTCCAAAACAATTTCATCAAACATCGAAGCTGTGTATTCAATCAGCCGCTGTAATTCTTCCTGCGTTCCCCTGTTGGTATAACATTGCGAACCGGTCCATTCAATGGCGCCATCGCCACCGTTTACGGCATTCTTTCCAAATTTGGTAGTAGTAACACCGCTTGAAACGTCAATGCCTTCTTTTACAAATCTGTCTCTTGCAACAATCAAGGTTTCGCGTTTGGCGTAAAGGCCGCGACCGAAGGCTTCGAGGTGCACTTTTGCAATACCGTATTGTTTGCACCAGTTGATGGCGCTGTCCAAGCCTGCAGGTCTTGATAAGTACTGATCTACTTCCTGTGCCGTAAACCAGACCGCAAGGGTTAGTACACCCTTCTCGGTTTTCATTGCATTCCATAAGGGCTGAGAATAAACGGAAGTAATGCCTGTAAAAAGAATTGATAGTACGACACCAATCGCTTTTATTCTTCCTGCAATCTTTCTCATCATTTTTCGCATTTAGTAAATGAATGCTTAGGCATTTTTTCGGATATATAACATTGATCAAGTCTTCTCTATTTCCATATTTCTTATCAAGCCGTTCTCTATTGTGTACACATGCTTTACCATTCCATTAAATAACACGTTCCCTTGCAAGTCTTTTACTATTTGATGTACTTCAACTTCCACACTTCCATCTGGCCTTTCTTTAAATCCAATTGGTTCTACATTCGGGTCTAACTCTTTCCACTGTCTTGTCCAATAGGCCCTTACTTCATCATGTCCGATTACATATCCGCCCTCCCAGCCGTTTGGCCAATGCACTTCCGGATGCATGGCAGAAAGTACCTGGTCAATGTCCCTTGCA
This sequence comes from Chitinophagaceae bacterium, assembly GCA_965246935.1. Classification (GTDB taxonomy): domain Bacteria; phylum Bacteroidota; class Bacteroidia; order Chitinophagales; family Chitinophagaceae; genus JAZKFT01. The sequence goes on from CBDFGC010000011.1 coordinate 227,510, forward strand.
TTGAAAGCGGAATAGATTTTTTTAATTAAGTTCTGATATTGCGACTCCATAATTATTTTTTACATGATAAATTTATTTACTATTCTATCCGGTATGGCGTGTCATAAAATAGTATACACACTACTTTTATATTCACCCAAATTCATTCAGTCAAAAATTACTACCATTCCAGTACAACCTCTATTCCTACAGGACTATTTTCAAAGCCCAGAAAACTTGTTTTTCCAAGGGCATCCCATGAGGTCTGAACGTTAGTGACCGTCTTGCCATCCGCATCTTTTACTGTGATTTTCTTTGGTGCCGATGGCAGCAGTACCCGCATGGCGTTGGTAGTGTTAGCAGGGCTTTTTGCGATGAATGCGTAACTCCTTCTACCGAACTTTTCGTTATAAATGCGGGACGCCGATGCCAATACCTGCGGGGTTTGCGGATTGGTTACACGATCGATGTTATACAAGTATCCCTGTTCTCCCGGCTTTACCTGCTTCTGGTCCACCACCGGTAGCGTTGGATCAAAAAGGTCAATCAACTTTCCTTGAATGGTATAGGGTTCTGCGCTCACGCCTTCGTCTAGTACTGAAATGATTTCATATGGCCCGCGGCTGATGTAAAAACTGTTTTTGTAATCTATTTTTCCACCGTAGGCTTGTTCGTACAAAGCTTCCACTTTATTACGTAACGACACATCCCTGTTGCTTTCCAACACATATTCTTTCGGATCCATACGAATGATGCAGACCTTGCCTTTGCCAACCTGGTATGCGCTCTCTTTCGGTGCTTTTCCAATACCGAGTTTCTCAAATAAATCATCCGCCGGGCAAGCGTATTTTTTGTTGCCTGTATTCCACCACTCGCTTACTGTTTGAAAGGCGTCATCGTCACGGCCTGAATAGACGATGATGCCACCGTTGCGCACCCATTGGGCTAATTGCTCATGTGACTTTTCCTCAAGCGGCTTCATGTTGGAATAGGACATCAGCAGGATTTTCGTGTCGCTGAATGCTTTTTCAAACCCGGTATTTTCAATGTGGACGATGTTCACCGGAACGCCTCTTTTCAGAAAAGGCAACGCTTCGCCAAAAAAATTTGACAACTGGGGATCCATCAATTTATTGTCCGCCGGCACGCGGTGAAACATACCGGACGATTCATAAAAATTAGTGAAATAAGGGTCGGCCCAGGCCTTGCCGTCGTCGTGGGTAGGGATGCGCTGGAACATCATGGAATTGCCCATCAGCACACTAATACCTTGTGTGCCCGACGTTTTGTTGAAAGATACCTTCATGTCATTAAGGCTATTGACCATCACCAGCATTTGCGTGGAGTACAACCTTGGCATGGGTGCCCTTTCGTTACTGGTCCGGCTTACAAAATACTTCCCGTCGAAGATGCGGTCGGGCCAGGGCATTACTTCGTAATTGTCTATGTCGGGGAAAAACAGTTCAGCCGTAAAGGTGGTTTGATAATTTTTTTTATAATCACTCCAGTCGCGGCGAGTGTCTTCAACAGGGTCGTTCTCAAAATAGAGTTTACGGTTGGCAGGCACCGTCATGGACCGCATGCAACCATATTCAAGAAAGGCCGTTTCAAAGGTTCGCTCCCTGGCAATGCCATTATAATAATTGGGTTCCCTTGCCGTTCCCGTCCACGACTGCACTATATATCCGTCAACGCATGATAATGAGGCCAGGCTTGCCTCCGGGCTTACAATTTCCCACATGGCATAATTCAACAGGGAGTGGGTGGGAACATAGCAGCGTACATTCATTCCTTTGCTTGCACCGTATTCTTTTGCGTAAGTAAAACATTCTTTAAGGGCCCTGTAATAGAGGTAGTATTTAAGCTTGTTCGACAGGTAGGTATTTTCAGGTGATTCGTGTTGCGGCCGCCAATCAAACCCGTAATAATCCCTCCATTCTTTTTTGAAGGCCGTGCTATATCCTGCCCGTGACCAGTACTCCGGTTCTTCGAGGTAGATGGCATCAATGCCATTATCAATTACCCGTTTGATAATCTTCTCCTTAAAATACTTCAGGTAATTCATGGTTGGAACAAAGTAGGGCGTGTTCTTTCCGTGCCAGATGGTATCGCCGTTCTGCTGCACCTGTGCTTCATCCAGATGGGTTACGCCGTCCCATTTGCCGAGAAAATAATCCTGGTAGCTTCCCCAGGCCATACCGGTCATGAACTGGGTATTGTAACCATGGTCACGCCAGGACCGGACCCGTTGTTCAAAGGTCATTCCTGGTCCGTCACCTGTGCTGTATACCATTGCCACATCTGACCGCACATCGGTAGTGGGCTTCCATTCTCCTCGGGTCTGGAAAGTGGTCTTTTCTTTCTTTCTGATGAAATCACTTACCCCTTTTGGCATGTCCTGCGTCCAACCCGCTTGCATTACTAATAAGCAAAATATAACCAGGCTTATACGGGTAATTATCCTCTTGCTATTATCATTCGTTCGTTTCAACATCTTTCGTATTGTCATTAAAATTTGTTGATAAACCAGCCTTAGTTGTCAATGGGCATGTTGATGCTCCATTTGTAATTCGGCTTCGATCCCATTTCAAAAACGAGACTGCCGCCAGGTATCATATCGTTTTGCCGGAACAGGGGGTGCGTTCAAAGGTTTCCCGTTCAGCGTTGCTGATTGGACGTACCTGTTTTTATTCGATACGTTGTGGGCCTGGATGATGAAAATTCCGGGGGTTGGTCCATCCACCGCAATCGTTACTTTTGGAAAAAGCGGCGACCCGATTTCGTAATAACCTGATGCACGGTCGGCCTCGCTATACCCCAGTACACTTGCCGAATACCAGCCTGTCAGGTTTCCGTAATCATCCATGCCGCACAAACGTACAAATGCAGCAATGCCTTTGTCCTGAAATCGTTTGGCAAGCAGGTGGCCTTCGTTATCAATCCGCAGTTCTCTATGCCCGCTGCCCGGTGCTATGATAATGGCTGTGCCTGTAGATTTTCCTGCTTCGGGCACATGGGCTGCAATGGATGGCTTGTGAACATTGGTAAAAAAACATTCGCCGTTTTCAGCAATTCTTACAACGATTTTCTGCTCCATTTTCCCTTCAGAACCAGGGACGCCGCCGGACCATAAAAGGATTTCTTTTGGTTGTCCATTACCTATTACAGTTAGTAGCAGCGAAACAAATACCATCACTGGTAATACATTTATTTTCATTGTATTCATTTTCCTGCTCAACCATTTTGTTTTAAAATACCTCGTTCGGTTAAGTGGCTGATGGTGGCGATATTAACGGCAATGGTGTGCGTCAAAAATCGGTTTACCACTTCTGTATTACCTGATATCGCCAAAATGAACTTTTTCGGTTATGCCATTAGGATCATTAAGTAGCTGAATAGTTGTTGACGGGCCAAGGTCTGCAGGCTTAGCCCAGGAGCGAAGCGCCCAGACAATTTTTTTACCAGGCGTAACTTCTATTGCCTGCACGGGCGCATTGCCAATGTCAGGGTTCTTGTTGTCCCATTGGTTAAACCAATTATTGATCAGGATATTTCCATTCGGAAGGCGCACGGCCAATTGCGGGGATTTTACCTGGTAGTCAGGGATTTCATCTAACAGGTATTCCCATACAGTAGCGCCGCTACGGGTAATTTCCTTTACAAACCTTTTGTTGCTGGTTACCAGTATATTTCCGTTTTTTAACGGCACAGCCGACCAAACGCCTGGAACATCTATTGATAAAAGTTCCTTTCCGTTTATGTCGTATTCACAAACCTTTCCTAAGTCCATATGGGCTACCAGAAGCGTACCGGCCGCAGTTAGCCTTGCGTGTCTTATCTGGCCATGTGTACCGCTTTTAAAGGGTATGGCAAACTCTTTTTCAATTTTATTCGTACGGATATTCATTACAAATACTTTGGCAGGATTGCCATTTTGGATAAATACTACATGATCGGTACCAATAGGCTGTGCGGTATGTGTTTCAAACCCATCGGGTACATCATATTTCCAAAGTACTTTTTTGTCCTGGTTAATTAAAGTAATACCATACTGGTGGGCAAATAACACATTACCGTTTTTCATCAAAATTGCGTCGCTGATTTCGCCCCTGCCTGCCGTATCAATGTAGGACCATTCTATTTTACCGTTACGCACAATATACATGTTACGGGATTTGGCTTCGCCGGCATAAAAGAAATCAAATTGTTTAAGCCCTTTTCCGGGCAGTGTTTCAGGCGCCAATAGTTTACCGGTATCGGAAGCACTGGTCTGTGCGATGGATTGTTTGCCGCTACCTGCCAATAGCATCACGATAATAAATGATCTCAAACAAAAAAAGCAGTAGTTGCTTAACCCTGATGTATATCTATTTTTCATAATTTTATGGTGTTTCTGAAAAAGGTTAGTACACTGTTAACATTTTTTTTACCTTCCTGATTCCGGTTTGTGAGGACACAAACCCGTGCAAATTCTAAAATTATTTAGCGACAGTGTCCCTTAGGTGGTTTGAATTAATTAAGCACCGCTGCCCACCCACCGTTACGAACCATTTTAATATTTATTTTATCCCCCCATTTCACCTGCATGGTTTTCCTTCTGTAATCCATTGCCTGGTGGCCGGCATTTATGCCATCCTCAAAATAGGTCATGGTATAGGTTCTGCCTTTTTCCAGAAAATCAAAATTTAATTCAAGATCTCTTACCGTCACTTTGCCGTTGGTAATACCACCAATAAACCAGGTATTATTTTTTCGCTTGGCAACTACCGCTATCTCACCTGCTTCAGCCACCAGCGCCTTTGTTTCATCCCAGGTAGTTGGCACTTTTGTGATGAATTCCGTACAATCGGGATTTTTGTAATACAGGGTAGGATTATCAGCAAGCATTTGTATGCCGCTTTCAAAAACAACGAATAAAGCAAGTTGATAGGCTCTTGTGCCAATACTCGCTGCATTTGGGCGTGCTGCCCGGTAAACGTCCGGCTGCATACTCAGCATGGCCCCGGGCGTATAATCCATAGGACCTACTGCATTTCGCATGAAAGGAAAATAGATACTGTTATCCGGATAACATCCGCCCATTTGTTCCATTCCCCTTACACCTTCATAAGAAATTAAATTTGGATATTTATACTCCAGCCCGGCCGGCTTAAATGCCCCATGAAAATCAACAAACAACTGGTATTTTGCAGCTTCCTTTACCACATTTTCATAGTAATTAACCATCCATTGATCACTGCGATCCATAAAGTCAATCTTTACACCTTTTATCCCCCAGTCCTTAAAAGTTTTAAACAGGTCCATGTTTTTGTACACGGTTAGCCAGGTTAGCCATAATACAATGTCTACATTTTTTTCTTTCCCGTA
>CBDFGC010000012.1:0-121375 GCA_965246935.1 Chitinophagaceae bacterium
GCAAATGCTGCGGCCCGATCAGTTGAACGATACGACCATTACGCATAAATTGGGTCTGCAGGGTTCGGTAATGGACTACCCTGCTATTAATGTAAGCAGCGACCGTAGCAAACAGGGAGACTATTATACAACCAAGCCTGGTCCGTATGATTTGTGGGCAATTGAGTATGGCTATCGTCCGTTTGGGGTGGCCGATGAAGCCGGCGGGCTGGAAGGCATTCTAAAACGCAGCACTAATCCGCAGTTGGCTTTTGGCAATGATGCCGACGATATGCGTACGCCCGGTAATGGGATTGACCCTCGGGTAATGATTAACGATATGAGCAGTGATGCCGTTGCGTTTGCGGAAGACCGCCTGAAACTGGTAAATACCATGATGCCTAATTAAAGGCCCGCTTTAGCAAGCCGAACCAAAGCTACGCCGAACTACGTAGCCGCTGGAACCAGCTAAACAGTCAGCGCAACCAGCAATTAACCGCTGTAAGCCGTTATATCGGTGGGGTGTATGTAGACCGCAGTTTTGCCGGGCAGGAAACAAAGAACAGGCCTTTTATGCCGGTACCGGTAGCTTATCAGAAAAAAGCAATTGATGTACTGAGCAAATATGCCTTTGCGCCGCATGCTTTCGATGCCGACTCATCCTTGTTCCCGTACTTACAAATGCAGCGCCGCGGTTATAATTTTGGTCGGTAATAATGAAGATATAAAACCACAGCGCACCTTCATGGCGCTGCAGGCTGGTATATTAGGTGAATTATTACACCCTACCACGTTGGAACGCATTAGCAGCAGCAGCCTGTATGGCAATACGTACAGCATCGCCAATACCATGATGGATTTGAACAAGGCCATTTTTGATGAGGATATGCGTACCAGCGTAAACCTGTACCGCCAGAATCTCCAGGGCATGTATGTAAGAGGCCTGGCTGCTATTGTAAATGCACCCGGCACTTATGATAATGCATCAAAAGCGGCTGCCTTAGCTGCATTGCGCAAAATAAGAACAGGACTGGTTACAGCCGTTTCGCCCGATGAGCAAACCAAGGCACATCGTGCCAGCCTGATTTTCACGATAGATAAAGCATTGAAAGTGGATTAATAGTTACCATTGCCAGCGCACCCATGTGCAGGCACGCTTATACAAAAAGGGGAACGTCAAACAGAGACGTTCCCCTTTTTGCAATCTGTTGGCATTGCAGGTTACTACGCTGTAAACTACCTAATTGCAAAAGTTGCTCCCGGAGGCCGCAGTGGGGCACTGGAGACGCCAATTGAAAAAATTGGATGCGTAGATTTATGAAGCTGTATAGGGAAAAATTATGCGGCTTTTCTACAAAGATCTGTTGCAAATGATAAGGCAGTTATATTTGGAAACGAATGCTTATTGGTATTAGCATACTACCATTCGATAAAGCCGTTAATTTATTAAAGATTGTTTTCAATAAAATTATTTTCTTATACCCCTAACCCTTAAATATGGATTCTAAAAAATCAGATAATAATCAGAATATAATAAGTCTGGAACGGATTGCGAACAGTATTTATCCTAATTGGACATTGGAAGATTGGGTGAAATGGCCGCCTAATATATTTGCACTTATCTCTACAGTGCTTTACAGAACGGGCAGTTATAAAATATGTCTAACTGAAACAGAGCCTGTAAGCTGGGACGATAGTGATTGGCAGGATATCGTTGAAAATTCTGCGGAATGCTGGCAGGAATATGCTACAAAATCAATACTTAATAACGGTATTGCAATGGACGATAAATGGAAAACACTTATTTTCCCTTGCTATCGTTTTAATAAAGAGGATTTAAATTCCTATACACAGTTAGCAAAAAATTGGAGTGTAACACATGTAGATGATCTTAGAACAGTTGGGCAATATGAAAACAAAACAAAAAATCTTGAATTAAGGCAATTTGCAGCCACACTAATTGTCATTCTTGCTATTTCTGACACTTGTTGCAGGGGATTAGGATCAGTTGGCCAAGATGCGAAAGATGAAAAGAAAAAATTGCGGCTTTACGATGCAATAGGAAATCTAATGTTAAACAACACAGGATCACTCAGTACAATTCCAAAATTTTTCGGAGTTGTGCTACCAAAAATGCGAACGCCTCAATTAGGTATTGGGTTACGCAATTTAACACATTATGCAACGTTTCACACCACCGAAGTTGAAGTTATGTGGCGAACATTTCCGTGGCTTAATAATCATAAAAAATCACTTAATATCCTCGCAATACCTTACCCACCAAGCATTGATAAAAATGACTTTGAATCCTTGGAAGACCGAAACCACCCCGTAAGATATTTCAAAGTGAAGTATCTTAGAAATGAAAACATGGATTTCTTTGACCAATTAATTACATATATATGTACTAAGGCTGATACGAACAATCCAATTGATCTGCTTGTCTTTCCCGAAATGTCGCTAAATAATTCTCAATATACATATCTTCGTAAAGGACTTTATGAAAAATATCATTCTTTAAAAAAGAATATTCAACTTCCAATTATTGTTGCTGGTGTGATTGAAGAAAGCAAGTTCGAGTCTAGTAAAGGTGAAGAAGCCAGTATAAGCGACCTGAAGAGCAATGATAATGAGCTAAAAATGAATATCTTTTTTGCAGGGAAATGGTATAATATAACTCAATTGAAGCACCACCGATGGCAGCTTGACAGAAGCCAGATTATCCAATACGAACTTGAAAATGTTCTAACTGCCGATAAAGATTGGTATGAGTATATTGCAATAGCCCAGCGTCGCCTTACAATACTTGCTCCCAATGGTTGGCTGGCTCTTACCTCACTAATCTGCGAAGACCTAGCGAGGCAAGAGCCGATTGGTGAGGTAATAAGGGGTGTAGGTCCGACCCTACTGCTGGCCCTTCTTAGTGACGGACCACAGCTTACAACCAGATGGTCATCTCGTTATGCCAGCATATTGGCGGAAGATCCTGGCACAGCCGTTTTATCGCTTACATCTAAAGGAATGGCAGAAAAATCTAAACATTATAGTGATTCACCAAACCACGCTGCACCAAAAGAATCTGAAAATGGTGTTGTAGTGGGACTTTGGAAGGATAAGATTAGAGGCTCAAAGGAATTAACAATTACACTTAATAACGATGCCATTGAATTTACGATTTCGGCTGAATATCAGGAAGAATTTACGCTTGACGGCAGAACGGATCATACAAACGCATCCGTGTTTAGAATGGATACGCTTAGACCTGCACAGGTAAATTTCACAGAATATAACAAAAAATGTGAAGAAGAGCAGAACGCCAAAAAGCCATTCGAACAGCATTCAAACGCATCTCGAAAAATAACTGTTGAAGACATAGAAACAATTTATGGTTCGTGGTATGATCTCAGAGAGTTATCCGCATTTCTATTTTCAATAGACGTTGTTGTGGATTTATTAAGCATTTTTAGTAAAGTGGATGACGACGGTAAGGCAATTTGTAATCAAGGGGATATTAATACATCTATAGCAATTATTACAACATTATTGGCGAGCAACAACCAAAAAACAAATGAAGCCGAAACGCATTTCTTTTCAAAAATTCAGAGCCAAATTAGACAATCGTGGACAGACCCAAACCAAACCGGAATTGCAGAGAAAACAAATAAGAAAGAGACTAATGACATGAACATTTGCATGAAGGAAACTTTACCTTTAATTGACAAAATAAAAAATACTGACCATTCAGATCTGCATCATTATTATAAAAACATAATCGAAATGTGTGAGTCGGGACTAAATAGCTTAACTAAAAAAAAATCTGATGAAATAAGAATCAGACAAATAACTTATGTGTGTTTCCTTTTTACAATTAATACAAAACTTTCTAACTGGAAATCAAGGAAAGACTTACAATCAAAAGCAACAATAAAATGGTCACAGATTCTGTTACTTAAAAAAGAGATTAATAGAATTTTGGATTACAACTTACAGAACATTTACGTGTACGAACAAATTATTAAAAGTAAATCACAGATTAAGTCTGGAAGGAGGCACTGATCCTCCGCAAGAGTAGGTGTCTCACACACCAGAACATTTAAAACTATTACGTTCATAGAATGAGTATACCGATTGAGCAACGCAAATCTGCCATCGTGAAAGGTCAGGTCTACTTCTGGACTTCCACTATTGACAACTGGAAATAGTTACTGACAGCAGATGAGATAGAAATTCAAATGATCCATTCATTATAATGGTTGAAACAAAGGGAACTTATTTCCATTTGTGCGTAATGTCATCTTGCTAAATCATTTGCATTTCATCTGGCAAATTCAGCAATATAATAGTAAAAACCTCTTACTCAATCGAAATAATAATAGGCCCAACTGGCATTTGATCGCTGTTTAAATACACTTTTATTTTAGGTGTCAGTTTAGTTAATTCGGTATATTGTTTGATGGTTGCGGTCAAAACAAAGACAGTTATTGTATACTTTGAAAAGTTTTGTTGGTGTTGCAAGTTCTTATCAAAAATTAGCAACGAATCAAAAGAATTGTCAATCAAAAGTTTTAGCAACGCACCGTTTTCAATGCCGTTCCATTGCTTATCCCGAACTGTAAAAATTTCATGTTCCGGAAAATCAAGTTTAAGCCGTTTGGGTAAATTTTCGTCAAGCAACAGTCGCATATAATTCGGCAACGTTTTTAGAAGTCAATAGTTTGTTAGCAACGTCCAGCAATGCTACTGCTTGTTCTTTAGAAACAGTGGGAAAATCATCTAAGAATTCATCCAGTGAAACGCCAACTTCCAAATGATCAAAAAGACTTTCAACAGGAACACGTGTCCCTTTAAAAACAGGTTGCCCACTTAAAATATCGTCATCAATAGTTATAAGCTCTTGCATATTCATAATGGTAAATTTAAAGAAAATTATTCGAAGCAAGAGTCTCATCAAAAAAGGTTGTGACTAACACTTTTTTCTGCACTGGTGCATTTGTATTAAAAAAAGCAAACCCTACCGGTGCATGGCTGGATGAATCAGCTTTCATTACCTCGCTGTAGCTAACCTATCTTTTGCCGGAGCTGCGGCAGCTATAAAAGCAGCAACTTGCTTACATTTACCTATCCTTTAAAAAGTACCGCCATGCCAGCCATTGCAGGAGTAGCCACCAAAAGAAACAAACGCCGCCAGCTTACCCATATCATCGTTGATGTGCGCAGGCACCCCCAGGCCCTTACTGCCCTAAAAGAATTAGGCCTTGTCCCAAAATCACAGTTCGAGATAGATTGCGAAGATGCTATTACGACACAGGAATTAGAGGAGCATCTAATACATAAAGTGAAGGAATTTTATGCAGGTACTTAGCGCCGAACCGGAATAGTTGAAACGCTTATATTCACCAAATGAGCACTTTGATTGAGTAACGCAAATCTTTACACTGGCGCATGTCTCCTGACATGTGCCAACCTATTACTTTTTCTAAAGTTCCTGATAACCTGAGATAAGTATGAATTATGCACCACGCCATAGCGTGACTCAAGAAGCAGAATTGGTTATGTATTATGGAATTACAAACACTCATAGAAGGAATTGTAAACTTTGCTCTCACAGACAATACTTCTTTAAACAGTATCATCTCTATAGGTTCAGTTACCAAACAACAGGCTAACGATATATTAAATGCAACAGGTTTGGATGTAGCAGAGTTTGAATATATGATAGATAAATCAGGCATAAAACATACTTTTAAACAGCACGGCAATGCAATAACAGAAGCGAAGAGAGGGCAAATAGCTATTGTTACAGATGATTTTTTACAACTACCCGCTATTATTGCGAATGGTATGGCAAGTTATGTAGGGAAGAACAAAATTGGCCGGGACGTTATACTGTTTGAAGCACAATTAGAGTACAACTATTATTACTTGCAGGAAGTGCGTACAGGTCGCCGGCAATTGGCAATGCTTACGCTTTATAAAAGAAAACCGCCAACTAAATAGCCGGCGGTTGAATTCTTTACACAACGAGCGGATGCTACATTTCTGTTCCTCCCTCTTACGCCCATGGCGTTTTTGTGCAGAACAAAACTAATAAAAGTATCGCAGAAAACGATTAAAGGAATTTATACGCTGATAATTCATAAAACACTAAAACTGTAAAGAAAATAGTGTGCCTTTGCCCTGTACAGATTCTGTCTATTAATAAAGTGCTGTAACATAGTCATATTCAACCGGCCCGGCCTGCTGTTTACAATATGGATAGTCTTTTATTTAAATACAATTTTGCCAACGGCTATTTTGGTTTTAGCCAGTACCCGGTCTTCCTTACCTACCAGGTAATAATCCTTACCTACAGCTATTCCCAGGCGGGGCATGGCGGCAGGCTGGTCCCGGTTGCTGAACAGGGTTTTGCGGGTGTACTTTCCGGTAGCGGCATCTAAGTACACTACCACGCATTCTGATTTGCCGAAGCGGTCCACCCGCTGTAGTTTTTGCCCCAGTTGCAGCACGTTGGCATTCTTCTCACTATCGTTGAACAGGATTGCCAGCATATTTTTACCAGCCAATGGCAGCGAGCCCAGCCCTGCGTAAAAAGGCATATTGTAGCTGCCGAAATAATCGGTGCCCATCGAAAAGCCTATACCCTCAGATGATCTGCTGGCGGAGGATACTTCCCGCTGGTTTTTAGGTAGTACGTGCAACCAGCTCAACTGGCCGGATGCATCCATTTTACTCATCATCATATCGCCGCATTCATACACGTCGTAGGTAGTAGTGGTGGTGCGGGAAAAGCTGCCATTCATACCACCAGACGAAAACGAAGTGGTGGTATAGGTATAATGATGGTATTTTTCGGCTAATATCACAATGCCGTTATCATCCGTGTAAATAAAATTGCGAAAGCGCAGGTATTTTGAAAAGCCGTCTTCATCTTCTTTCAGTTTATCCAGCTTTTCCCGCTCTTTACGATCCTGCTTGCTTTCATCGTCGTTGCCATCATCATCGCTCACATCGCTAATCATGTTGGTGACCAGCTCTTTTTGAGAAGTAGAAATAACGTTGCCGGTAGCCGGGTCAATCCGCTGCACCAGCATGCCATTTATTTCTTTTGCTTTTTTATCGTTGCTGTAAAAAGCAGCCACTACCAGGTCTTTCCCGGGAATTTGTACCACTTTACTGCTGATGAGCCATTTGTCGCTGATGTCGGTATTTATTTCTTTGATAAGACCGCCGGTGTTGTTGTACAATTGAATATTGTAATGCTGGAACTCCAGGAACTTGCTCTTTTTCTTTTTCCCTTCGGCATAATCGTACACCCTGCCTACCAGTACTGTATTCCCGATTTTTGTATAAATCACGTCTTCCAACTGAAAGGTTTTTGGCTCGAACGCATTGGTAATACGGATGGTTTTGCCGGCACGTTTCATTTTACTGTCGAATACCTCAATGGCAAACGCACATTTTGCTTTAGCGGTGTTGGTGCTTACTAAAATCATTTGCGTGCTATCGCTGTTATAGTCAAAGTGCACATCCAGGCCATCGCTTTTTTCTTCTACTTCCAGGGTGGTAATGCTTTGCCAGTCGCCGGCAAGGTTGCCATCGGTTTTATTGATTTCGGCTGCAAACACTTCCATTTGCAGGTCTTTCTTGCTGTAGTGAGTGGCCAGTATATAAGCTTTATTTTGTATGAAAAAGAAGTCTTCAAATTCTTTTCCTTTCAGTTCTTTATTGAAATCGTTGCGATACTCTTCGGTAAATGATTTGTCGAGTTTGATAAGGGTTGCTGATTCACGAACGGAAGCGCCAATGACAAAATAAGACTTTAAAGCCAAGTGGCCTTCCTTTACAAACACACCGGTTTTATCGGCATACACCACGGAAAGGTCCGTGCTGCCTTTGTGCATTTTAAATTCTTCACTCCAGGTGGCAGAGGCCATTTGTGCATGAAGGAAATGGGTACTTAGCAAGATGTAGGCGCAAACAATAAGGCTTTTCATTTTCATAAACAGTTGATTATTGGGACGTAAAAAGTGGTGCTAAAGTAATGGAAAAGATGGTAAGGCTTTTAATTTTTTGCCCTGATTTCATCAGCACAAACTGAAATAACGAATTCAAAACATATTAGCATGAATAATTATTTTACTATTGGATTGCGGACTACTGCTAATAAGCCGTCGGAAGGAAGGGTACGAAGCTTGTATAACGATCAAATGTAGGAACACGCCTTGCGGCGTGTTCTGAATTGGCGAAAGGGCTGATTTTATGATGAAACCTGCCTCTCCGCTGAACGTGCCACAAGGCACGTTCCTACAAAAACCATAATAAAAACAGGCTTTTCAGCAGGTTTCGAACAACTATGGGCCGGGCCCCTGTATAGCGAACAACCTTTTCCATTAGCTGCTTTAATATGATATTATTCCGGCTTGGGCAAGCGGTCTGATTTTCTACAGATTAAGTTTGCCACTATTATATGCCAGGAAGGCTGTATTGAAAAGTAATAATTGGCTTCAATCAAACTTCAACCATCGACGAAACACTGTTGACTACTACTGCCCTTTTGTTTTTTATTATTTGGCTAACACGGTACACCAGATAGAGGCTTATAAAAGAGATCACTACGATTATATAACCCAGGGTATCATAATGTTCAAGCGGGCTGAATTTTGTTTTTTGAATAACGATCATCCCGCCCGCCGTTGCGGCAATGCCACCGGCAATTTGCTGCATGGAGGAATTAATACTCATAAATGCACCCCGGTCCTTCAATTCCGGAATGCCGGAGGTTAGCGCACCGGAAGGTACCATCCGGCTCATAATACCGATCATCATTAACACGTTAAATATTAAAATGATCCATAAGGGCGTGGCCGACAAATGCGTATAACATAATACGACCACCATCATTAAAACGGAGGCCATTGCAAACAACCTGAATTTATCCATCTTATCACTTAACCTACCGATTAAGGGCATAATAATCAGTGCGCTTACGCCGGATACCATATACAATATTGGCAACCTGGTTTGGCTTACTCCTAAGTTATTAATGGCAAAGGCAGCCCCAAAAGGCATCATCATAAAACCACCAATAGATAATAAAGCCGTAGCCATAAAGCCCACACCATATTGGCGATTGGACATGGTGTGCCATAAATGTTTCAACGCATTTTTATTCTGCTGCACACGCAGGTGCCTGGTTACAGGTTGCAATTTCACCAGTATCATCCCGGCAATTATTGCTGCCAATATCGTGATCATGATAAAAGGCGCATGCCACCCCCAGCCATTTGCCAGGTACAAGCCAATAGGAATACCTAATACTTGGCTTGCGCCAAAAGCCATTTGAACAAAACCCATTACCCGGCCACGGCGGTTAATTTCAAACAGATCGGTTATAATAGCCATAGATATAGAACCGATAACACCACCAAATAAACCGGTAACGATACGGGCAGCAACTATCATTGGATAGGACTGCGCTATGCCACAAAAAAAAGTACCTGCAATAAAACCAATGTAAAAAAACAGTAACAGCTTTTTACGGTCAAAGCGATCGGCGAAGCCTGCGGTTAATAAGCCCGATATACCTGCACTAAAAGCATAAGCCGATACGGCCATACCGAATTGAGCAGGTTTTAAAGTAAGCGATTTCATTAATATGTCACCCAGTGGCGACATCACCATAAAATCAAGCACCACCGAAAACTGGGTGATCGCTAATATAAAAATGACAAATTTCTGATAAGCCGTAAAAGGCGTATTAATACTATCTTTTTGCATGTGTTTACTTACTTAAAGGGTCTATTATTTAGATTGATTTTGGTTCTTCGGCATAGTTAATGGAATTTAGGTTAAGTGATATGCAGCAAGTGGCTGTTAAACCTTAGTAGAAAAAGCTGCCACTCTCTCCTCATCATAACCTTATTAACGGATAGAGGATTTAATAAGATAATAAGGTTCCAACCTGTTTTATTAAAATGCTTGCTACTAAGGTTTAAAGTCCTAAAATACCAAATCCACTACGTTTACCGAAGAACCTTGCCTTGTCAATAATTATTGGCTGTCTTGTTGATTTTTTATTTCGTTGAAAAATTCTAAAATAGTGGAAAGCCCATTGGGGCTGTGCATCCAGCCGGTATTGTCCATCGTTAATTTTCCAACTTCGGCAAATCGTTGATGCATCCGGCTCTCGTAATTTGCAATTGCGGATTGAACATTTGTAAATCCTTCGCTGAGCAGGCATTGGCTTAATTCCAATGCGTCCAGCATAGCCATATTTACGCCCTCGCCTGCGTATGGCGGCATCACATGGGCAGCATCACCAATCATAGTAAGGTTTGGCAGGGTTTCCCATTCTTTATCTAATGGCATGCAATACTGAGGACGGGGGATAAACGGCCCGGTTGCGTTTTCAAATAATTCCAGCCACGCATTACTCCAACCTGCAAACGTTGTCTGGAACCACTCAATCACTTGTGCCTTATCCGAAAAATCGATCCCACTTTCCCGGCTCCAGGCCTCATCTGTGTTACATCCTGTGTAGAATACCAGGCTGCCATCGCCTTTGGAACTTACAATAAGCGTTTTAGAATCGCCGAAGGCAAATATTTTTCCGCCATTCAGTAATTGGTGCATCTTCGGGCTCGCTGTTTCAGAATTGTACACTGCACCTTCTACTATTGTAATGCCTGAATATACGGGCTTCAAGGTAGTAATAAAGGGACGGGTTTTTGAGTTTGCACCATCAGCGGCAATTACAATATCAACAAGGGTAGCAGTACCATCTTTAAATTCCAGTTTTAATGAGTCATTTTGCCCGGTAAGAGATATAAATTGTTTGTTCCATATAACTGTATCCGGTTTCAGAGAAGACAATAAAATTTCATTCAATGGGCCACGATCAATCTCCGGACGATGAAACCCGTCACTACCATTGATACTATCGTCAAACCGTATTTGTGCTTCCTTATCCAGCACACGCATATAGCCGGCCTCCG
This sequence comes from Chitinophagaceae bacterium, assembly GCA_965246935.1. Lineage (GTDB taxonomy): Bacteria > Bacteroidota > Bacteroidia > Chitinophagales > Chitinophagaceae > JAZKFT01. Next base: position 10,974 of record CBDFGC010000012.1, read on the forward strand.
AGCGATAGTTGGTTTTAAATGCATCTATCAGGCCTGCTTCCTGCAGTGCTGCCAACCCCGATTCCTGGTGTAAATCCAGGGTAGCACCTTGTGGCCGCGAATTTTTATGACTATCCCGTTCATACAGTTTTATATCTGCCCCATTCATTTGCAAAAGTCTGGCAAGGGTCAATCCACCGGGGCCTCCGCCTACGATCGCTATTTTTTTATTTTTAATGATACTCATTATTCTTATTTGATGGTTGAACCGTATAATTTTTTTTTTATTTCAGCATTCCTTTTATGACGATTTCGCAGCACTGCCAAAGCAGTTCCTCCGTAATGATTTGCGTAGGCCTGTCTGTATAGTCAAAATATTCGTTTACTAAATCGAAAAGCGGGGCAGACAGCAAAGCCCGGTACACATCAAACGGAAAATTTGTGATAACACCCGCTGCTGCATTCAACTCAAAAAAACTGACAATAGGCATAAAAAACTGACCTTCCGTAATGTTTGCTTTTTGAAATGCTTTATTCAGCAAGGGAGATGATTTACCGTGCCGAAGCAAGGCGAAAGCATGCCGGTTAGCTACCAGGTACCGGAAAGTATTTCCCCAGATTTTTTTCACCCCTTCTTCAAAATTCATGTTTTCCCGAAACCCATTCAATACAGCTTTTTCATAAGCCCCCAATACTTCTTCAATGAAAAGCTTTATCAGAAAATCTTCTTTGTTTTCATACTTGATGTAAATCGTACGGGGCGAGACGTTGGCGGCTTTTGCTAATTTTTGCATGCTTAAATTCTCCAAGCCTTCTTCCGAAATAATTTGTAGCGCCATCTTGCGAATGGCATCCTCTTTTTCCAAATTTTTAGGCCGCATGACAAATGATTATTTTAATGAGAATACAAAGTAAACAAACGTTTACTTACTAATCAATTTTATTTTTTAATGTAGCCATCATACCAGATTAGATCGGGCAATGGGTCGGTTATTTAAACATACCCTTTCGGATTGCTCTTTACTTATACCAATCAAAAAAATATTTCTATTCATTCCAACCTTTGACCCCTCTCCTGCTCTTAACTATGCAGGCAGCTTTGGGAAAACAATCAGTTATACAAATGAACACGGTACTTCAGGCGGCTACCGGAAACGCTACGGCGCAGGCCCTTTTGTACCATAGTTTTCACAAAGCCATGTTCAATATCTGTATGCGGATGGCCGGCAGCAGGGCATTGGCGGAAGATATACTGCATGATGCTTTTATTCTGGCCTTTAGAAACATACACCAATTGAAGCAGCCGGAAGCAGTGGCGGGCTGGCTGCGGCGGATCGTGGTAAATGAATGCACCCGGCAAAGCAGGAATAGCATTAACTGGGACGATTGGGCGGAAACCCACGACCGGATAACCGATGGCGAAGGAGACTGGTGGGAAGGCATCAGCCTGGAAATCATTCACCGGGAAATAAAGAACTTACCCGATGGCTGCCGGCAGGTATTTGTGCTGTATGCCTTGGAAGACTTTACGCATAAGGAAATAGCCGCCAGCCTGGGCATCAGCGAAAGCACTAGTAAAAGTCAATACCACCGCTCCAGAACCTTATTGAAGGAACGGATTCTTAAACAAATGCAACTAACCAATGGATCATTTTAAAAAGCACCTGCAACAGCACCTGGAGAAGATGGATACAGACATTCCAGGGGAGGCAGTGTGGTGCAACATACAAAAAGAAATAATTCCGGTTGTACGTAAACACAACCCGGTAAAACGGATATATCAATACGCCGCAGCCGCTTGTGCACTGCTATGTATCGCAGCAGGCATCCGCTTCTGGGTAAGGAAGCAACAGATAATTCAACCAGCTACTATTACCGCCATTGATTCCTTTAGCAAGCCTGCTACTATTGTCAACATACAGCCTCAAACAGTACCCATAGCCCCCAATAAACAGACTCAGGAAACCATACCACCCGCAAGCAGGACACCGGTTATTTATACCAGGGATTACACAAAAACAACAGCTCCAAAACAGCATACACGGACAAAAAAAACTTTAATACCAGATGATCCCTCCTTAATGATTGTAAATGAGGTAGAACAGAATTATGCACAACTGGTAAATAGTCAGTTGGTACAATTGCGGGCAACGCCGGTATATGCTGAATCACCTGGTTATTTCAGCACATTCAAACGACAATTACAACAAATAGAAGCAGACGAAGCCACTATCAAAAAAGACATTCGGCAGCATGGCCTTACGGAGGAGTTGCTGCAGCAGCTTATCAGTATGGCCCAACACAAACTACAGGTACTAAAAGACCTGCGGACGGAAATTAAAAAGTTAAATACACATCAAGCTAAATCTGCCACGGACAGCAGCCAATCATTTTATTTAAACATGTAAAAAAACATGAACACAAAAAATTTTATTTATATAGCAGCTACTGCATTTACATTCCTGCTCCTGGGCCTGAAAAGCCATGCCCAGGAAGGAAAATCCCATCAACGGCAGGTGACCATCAACCAAACGGTAGTAGATGGTAAAGTAATTAGTTCTGATACGATGATTATTGAATCAGATACCGTCAGAAGAACGATTAATTCAAAAGAAGTAAGCACAGAACTGGCTTATACAAAAGGCACTACCATTCATATCGACAATGCATATCGAAAAATCAATATCCGGCAATCGAAGGACAACCAGGTACGATTGGTAACCACTGCTTTCTACTACGGAGAACCGGCTTTTACCAACGAACAATGGCTGGAAAAACTGAACATCCAGGTAAAAAATACGGATACGGGTATTACCATTATTAGTGGCATCGATAACCGGGGTAAAAAAACCGACACCTGGAATAATGCTTACCGGGCTTATACGTATGCGAGTGGTGTTACTGCTCCACCAACACCTGCACTGGCGCCGGTAGCAACGGCAACTACGGGTGTAAGAAAGAGCACCGCCACGGGAAGTGGTACCACCGTGTATGGCTATGCTACTACCGGTGGCGGGTACACCAGAAGTAATTGGAGTTCTTCCGGCAATGGCGTTGCTGTGTTTGATAATGGTGGAACTATTTCCTATAACAGCAGCAGCCAGAAAAATGAGATGATTTTGTATATACCCACCGGCGCTAAAGTAGATGTGGCCAGCAGGTATGGCGATGTATCCGTCGACCATGATCTGACCTATATTAAGGCCCATATCAGCAATGCTTCACTGGATATGCTCAACGCCGGGAATGCCCGTATTTCCGGTGTTTACAGTAATATTACCACTGGCAATGTTGACAATGCAGATATAGAAATGACCAGTGGTAAGTTGTCTATGAAAGATGTAAAGCAACTTCAGTTACATACCCGTTATACTAAGGTAGAAGCCGGGAACTGTGGTATACTACAGTTGCAAAGTATATCGGATGATTATGATATAGATGAAGTAAAAAAGCTAAGCGGGCAAAAAACATATGGTAGTTTAAGAGTAGATAAACTCACCGGCAGCTTTGATCTGAAAGGTACAAGCGCCGATCTTAAAATACGCAATATCGAACCCACAGCCTCTACCATAACCATTGATAATAAATATGCAGATGTAAGGCTGCCGGTAGCTACGCTCAAAAATTATGAAGTTCTTTTTTCAGGTAATTATTCCAGCGTATTTGCACCGTTTGAAAGAAAGGATACGGCTATTGAAAAAGAGACCGCACAAACCCCAGCCACTACTGTCAGCGGCACTACTTACGCAACCGGTTTACGCAGTTACACCTCCCGTAGAAGCAATAATGCTTTTACAGCAGCCACCGGCGATATAAAAGGTACTCATACCATCTTTAACCTGACCTGCACCAGTTGCAATGTAGATTTTAAGTAAGTATTTCAAAAGGGTTCGAAAGATGTAAAATAGAATGTATGTCTGCTATTTGGCTTCAAAATCGACAGGTCACGCCCTTGCCCTTGTTGTGTGTGCTTCACCAACAAGATTCACACACTGTAAATACAAACTTGCTTACATGCCTGTAATAAGGGGTTTGTAAGGCTATTGGTGAGGAACACACAACAACGGCGTGGGTGTAATGAGCCAACTCTCCAATTAACTTCATTACTTGTTTAAGCTTTCAAACACTTATGGTTAGCTTCTTCCGCATAACATTCCATACTACCGCTCAGCCTGTTTCATTTCAATCCGCCTGTTGATCGCCTTTAATTTTCCAGTAAATTATAAAAAATTATATCTGTTATACCAGATTCAATTTGGTTGTGGATTTCATTTAGCTATTTAGACCTGCATTTGCTTATTGCCTGTCGTCTGTTGCCTATTTTGATTTGTTCTATGCCTGTACCTGTATCAAACCAATCGATTATGAAGCTAATTTTTTGCATACTGATTTCGTTTTTGTTTTGCGGTTTTTCCTATGCCCAAAAAGGCAGCATCAGCGGCCAGGTAATGGATACTGCCCAGCACCGGCAAATTTCACTGGCTACGATCACCGTGTTTACAGCACTGGACACATCCATTGTTACGTACCGGCTTAGCAATGAAAGCGGCGCCTTCAAAATTCAGGGGCTGCCATTGGATAAAGCACTTCGTTTTATTGTATCTTATTCAGGCTATGCGGCTTACAGACAGGAATTTACCTTATCAGCCAGCCATCCGGATATGCACTTTGACAGCATTGTAATGACAGCCACTTCCAGACAACTGGATGATGTAGTGGTGTTGGCAGAACGGCCACCCGTTATGATTAAAAATGATACGATTGAATTCAATGCCAGCTCCTTTAAAACATTACCCAATGCGCTGGTGGAAGATCTGCTTAAAAAGTTGCCCGGTGTACAGGTAGATAAAGACGGAAATATTACCGTGAACGGAAAACCGGTAAGCCGGATGCTGGTAGATGGCAAGAACTTTTTTGGCAGCGACCCTAAAATGGCAACCCGCAATTTGCCGGCAAATATTATTGATAAAGTGCAGGTAACGGACGATAAGGAAGAACTGCTCCGCAGCGGTGATAACAACATCAATAATGTAGGTAAAGTGGTAAACATCACGCTGAAGAAAGGACTAAAAAAAGGAGTGTTTGGCAAAGTATATGCCGGCGCCGGCAGTGATGACCGGTATGAAGCCGGCGGCATTGCCAATATTTTCCGGGATACCTTACAGGTAAGCATTTTGGGCTATGCCAACAATTTAAACAAGCCGGGCTTTGGTTTTACAGAACTCATGCAGTCCGGCGGGCTGGAACGCAGCAACAGCAACCTCAGCAGCCGCAGCACCAGTGTATGGAACAATAGTTCCGGTGGCAGCAGTATTTCCGTAAATGGTATTAATTTCGGGGGCATGCAAAGTGGGGGCGGTATAGCAGCCAGTAAGGGCGTTGGCATTAATATCAACCATGCCCCTAACCTCAAGCAATCCATCTTTGGCCAATACTTTTATGGTAACGTAAACGTGGATAAACACACCACTACCAATATTGATCAATTCAACCAGGATACGGTTGTTACGAACAATATAAACTTAAATGGTAACGTGATTACGAACGCCCACAACATTGGGATCGGTACAAAGTTAAAACCGGATTCCGTTACTAATTTTATGGCAAGTGCCAACTACACCATCGGCCTGCAAAATGAGGACCGCAACAGTCTCGTCAGCAGTATCAATAATATTAAAGGCCCACTCAGCAAGGGAAATATCGACCAGTTCAACCAGGCTAATACCTATTACTACCGGCATACTATCAGTTGCACACGGCTGTCGAAAAAAGAAAAAGGTAAACGAATCAGCGCCTCTCATGGGCTGGATATAAATAATGATATAAATAATTATGTAACCGATGCGCTCACCAGCTATATTAATCCTTCACCATACGACAGCCTGTTGCAGCAAATGCGGCATGAACGCATTCCCCGCACCGAAGCCACCGCCAGCATTACTTATCGTGACCCTTTGAGTAAAGCTTTTACGCTTTCGTTAAACACCCGTTACGTGTATAGCAAGCTTAACAATACCGTAAGCACATTTAACAGGGCCGGTAGTACGGCGTACGACAAAATAAATCCATTACTCAGCAGTCAGTTCGACCGGCAATCGCACCGGTCTAATAACAGTGTTGGCCTGGAATATAAATACAAAGAGTTAACCATTACGCCTACGCTGCGTGGCCTGTGGCAAAAGGTAGATAACATCCTCCTTTCTCTACCAACTCCTATCAAACAAAATCAATTCAACCTGCTGCCGGGTCTTGCCGTTGTTTACAAGCAACTGAACCTGTACTACGACAAAGGAGTTGTTTTGCCAGCTTACACCTATCTGATACCGGTAATCAATAATGCAAATCCTTACTATGTGGTAAACGGCAATCCTAATTTATTACCTGCTATCACAAATAACTTCTCCGCTAATTACTATTTCAATAATGCAAAAAGAAACCTGAATGTAAACCTGTATGCAAATGGCAGTATTACCAAACAGGCCGTGGTACAGAGCATTGTGGTAGATGACAAAGGCGTACAAACAACCACGCCGATAAATGCCGATGGCAGCCGGAATGGTTCCTTGAATTACAACATCAATAAACAGTATAAAAAACGAAGCAACCAAACCATTAGCTGGAATACCGGCGGCTGGTATGGCTATACCCGCAACCGGCTGTTGTATAATGGTGACAGGAGCTGGCAAACTACCTGGAACCTTCAGCAATGGGCAGGCTTTAACCTGAACTTTAATGATAAACTGGAATGGAACAACAGCTACGATCTTACATGCTATTATACCACTTTTACCAACAAGCGGTTTAATAATTTAAAAGCCATTCAGCATACCCTAAGTACGGAATTGATTGTACGTGTACCTAAGCATGTAATTTGGGAAGGAAATCTCGGCTACGACTATAATGGCAATGTTCCCGCCGGCCTGCCTAAAACGGCTTTGCGCCTAAATATGGCTATCAACTTCACTATGCTGAAAGACGAAAAAGGAGTGCTGAAAATAAGTGTATGGGATCTGCTGAACCGAAACAATAATATTGGCCTGTCTACCTTTCGCAACACGGTTACTGCTACGCAATCCAATGTACTAACCCGCTATGTGATGGCAACATTTACCTATAACATCCGCTCCATCGGCGGGGCGAAAAAGAAAGTAGGTGGCTCTAATATTTTTGGTTTCTAAAGGGTAAATGTGTTCAGTAAATTAATTGATAATAAACCTTTAGTCATTGCGAGATTGGGTTCGTGCCCAACGAAGCAATCTCCCTGCATGTTGTGGAGATTGCCACGGGCAAGAACCCTCGCAATGACATCTCTATTAGTTGATGTTAATTTTAAGTAGGTCATGGCATCTGCCGCGGTGGATGCCTGTGACAATCTCCTGCAAATATTTTAATACATCCATTATTCCTCTAACATTATTTCTACATCCTTTTTTCTACTAGCAGGTACTACTTTCAGCAATATTAATTTTTCGCCTTTTATTTCAGCTTCCACAACCGTGTTGTAAGGTGCGTGCAGTTTAAAATGTACATCCATATTTTTGGGCCATGCCGGAAACAGATAGATCTTTTTATCATCTGTCTGTATTAGCATTTCCTGTAAGCCAATCATCCCACTACCGCCCCAGTTATGGTCCGGTACCCAATCAAACCCAGGTCCCCAGAATGCCGGAAATCTCCTTCCCGAATTTTGCAGTTTTAATAGTGTTAACCGCCATGCTTCGTCAGACAGTCCTAATCTTGCTGCCCCAATATTATCCTGTTTCCAACCAATGTGGCTACGGAATTTGACTACGTTGGTATCGTACAGCCAGGTGTTGCGTGCAGTATCTAATCCGGGCTTTCCAATCCCATATATTCCCCAGGGAAAAACCGGGTATAATTGTGGAGACTCAGTATTATTAATCCGTTTCCATGTTTTTGCGGGGGCAATCGTTATGTGCCCATCAAAGTCGGCATAACTCAAATCAGGTACTCTGTTCAACAATTGCTGCCATCCTTTTCTTTTTTTTGCATCTGCATATTTCGGTGGCAAGGCTAGTAATCTTTTAATAAGGGTTTGCATGGCCGAGATAGTTGTAACAGAATTAGTAGCCAGCTTAAAAGTTTCTGCTGCTGACCCAGGGTACAATACCAGTTTGCCATGATCGTCCAGCGGTTTACCACTTCGCAGCTTCTCCAGGTATTGATAGTGCTCATCAAAAAACTGCAGGCAGCTTTCAATGAAAGAAATTTTACTACTGATATCTTTACCCGTATAGCGTTGCTCTTCCAGCATCATCAGGCAAAATTCAAAAACCGTATCCCATTCATATTCCAGCCAGTTATTATACTCAACGCCCTTATCGAAGTCTGCCGGTCTTTTCTGGCCATATTCTGCGTAGTCGGGCAGCCCATAGTTTTCCATTTGCTCTGTAAAGCAAGCGCCGCCGTGTTTCCAGTAAACTTTAGATCGTAGTTCGGCATTTTTCAATAGCCGTATATAGAAATCCAGTTGTGGTTGCAGCAGGTCCCAATCCCCGTTTTTAATCGTCGGAAAATAAACCAGCCGCTGATTTTGTGCCGTATGCAGCCCGCCTCCCCAATTCCGGTAATCCGGCGTAAGATGCTGAGCAGTATCTGTAAAAACAGGATCAACGGTAAACAGTCCGCCATTAAATTTAGTGGGCCATTTTCCGTACGCATTGCAGGCAAGCATATAGCGAAACAGGGCAACATTTCTTCCCGCTTCCCATCCTGCACTGCCCGTATTTTTCTGGTCAATATTAATGAAACTACGAGCCCAAAACTGCTTCCACCATTGTTCATTTTTTACAGCGGAAAGTTTTTTATTTTTATCAACTGTCTTTTGCAGTGAATCCAATGATTGCTTCCATACCTGAAAACCTGCTACCTGTGCTGTGTGCAGATACAGGTTTAAACTGTAATGATTAATGGCTATTTTATTTTTCAGCTTCCATCCTTTAAAATCTGTGTCTACATAACTGCCAGTATACGTTCCGGCTTCTACTACATTTTCACCGCTGAATGAACCACCATACATTAAGTTTTTCAACGGATTGTATAATTGGGATTTTACAACATCCATTCCTTGCTGGGCTACCGTTGCATCAAAAATGGTTTCCGGTTTATTCTGATGATAAAACAACACTTCATTGTTCTGATAAGTGATGACATCTTTTTGATAGATATTATTTTTAGGGGCAGCCCATTTCCAGGAATTGGCAAAATTTTCCCTGGCCTTTATTACCCTGTCCTGGTATCGCCAGCTTTCATATGCCGCTTCGACATTTATTTTTTTATCAGCATCAATTTCAATATGTGCTACAGGGCTAAACACGTCGGCCCATATTTTAATTTTCACTGTAATACCGTTCGATTCGCCGGTAACCATTACATAGCCTTGTTGCAGATGCAGTTCCTGCTTAAAAGTGTTTCCATCAAAAGGATTGGGGCTTAACTTAACCCGGATACGGCCGGCTTTCATTAGTGCATTGTTCTCATCAAAACTTCCGCTCCTTGCTACATATATCAATAGTTCGCCATTTTCCACCCATACGTTCAACCCAATATCGCCACCGCCGCATGGCATTGATTCGGAAGAATTTTTACTTTGAGTGGTCCACACAATATTATACTGATCGGTGACCGGTTGTGCAGTTAGCTGTACCGTTACAAAAGCGAGTAGTATTATTAGTAATCTACCATTCATAATTATTCACTTTTCTTCATAGCCCGGTATTTTTTTGGCGATACACCAATAATTGTTTTAAATCGTTTTGAAAAATAATAAGGATCATCGAAGCCCATTCCAAAAGCAATTAGTTTGATGGACTGATTGGTAAAATCAAGTTGCTGGCAAGCCTTCTGCATTTTCATCTGCAAAAAATAATCAATAGGTGCATACCCGGTTTTTTGTTTGAACAGGTTAGAAAACCTGGATACCGAATAATTAAACCGTTTGCTTAAATCACTCAAAGTAATGGTTTCATCAATGTGCTGCTGCATATACAGGATGGCACTATCCACACTGTCCGGGGTAGCCGTATCGACTGTATCGTAATGCCGGCCATTATAAATAAACAAGGTAAGAAAATGGGAAAAACACATATTAGCAAATAACAGATTGTCGATACTGTATCCTAATTGCAACGCTTTGAAAATTTTGGTAAAGGTGTTAATCGTATCCTGGCTGTTCTTTATTTGAAATGGCTTACCATGTTTTTGCATAGCCAATGTTTCATTTAATGCCGGCAGTGCCTCCCCACCAAAATGAATCCAGTAAATACTCCATGGATTAGCAGGATCGCTGCCATAAGCATGCGATTTAAATTGTGGCAGGATAAAAAACTCATTCGGGCCAACTTTGTATCGCTGGTTCTCAATTTCATACCATCCGTTTCCATCCACACAATAAAAGATAAAGTTTTCCGGCAACCCTTTTTTCCGAAAGGTGAAATGATCTTTTGCTTTTGGATAAAACCCGATTGAACCGATATGGAGATGCTTTAACATGGGGTTATTATGAACCCTCGACTTCAGGATGGTTTTGGGTATTTCGATTCGCTGCCGGCCTAAACCATACCACACGTTTTTATGCGATCCTCCTTTCGTTTCCGTCATATAGCTGTGATCACCGTTTGAAAAATGGAAACTACAGATTTTTTCGGGAATAGATGTAGTGACTTGGATCAGGAGGTGCCGATTAGATTGCCGATTAAACGAGAAGGTCTCTCCTTTGCTGTTATTCAAATCATATCTGACTTTCGCTGAACTTATTTTGACAACTTCACTTAGTTCAACCTTTATCCATTTTTTTTGGCAATTGTTCGCTCCGATCCTCCAGGTTTTCTTCCCTGTTGGGACAGCCGGAGGCTGGGAGCGGAGTTCGGGAGGGAAATTCTCCTTACCACGCTCATCCCAAAGCCCAGCACCGTAATCAGTACACCAATCCATAGCAGGTTTATCTGCGGAAATTCATATACTTTCAGAGTGATAAAATCCAATATCGCATCCGATTGTTTTACGCTGATTTCCACTTCCTTTTTATCAGCATTGGTAAGCCGGTTTAGTTGAAAGATCAGGCTTTGCTGCAATACTGTATCAGGCAGCATTTCCAACTGGTTGTTTTTTAAAATAAACCCCGGCCTTGCTTTGTATAAACTGCCTTCTTTATTAATTACCGTAATGTTTGCTACAAATGCCGTATCTGTTTTGGCAAAGTGAAACTCATTGTCGTTCGGGTTTAACTCGAGGTTATTTACTACCCACATGCCATTACTGTAAAATAAGGTATCACCGATCACAACGGTTTTACGGTAATACTGTGCGGTGTCTCTTGCTTTGTTCTGCGGATCGCTCAGGTAGGTAACATAGGTAAAAATATCCCGGTTCCAGTAGTGGCGGGCATCGGGGTTGGCACTCATTCCCTCTTGTCCCTTATTATTTGGAATTACATCGGGATATAACTTAAACTGTTGACCGTTTGTTTTGCCCTTGAAAGCGATTTCGTAAAAAGTTTTGCCTTCCTTTTTGTTAAACGTATCTTTTACATAAGTCACGTTGTACCGCCCCATATCCGTTTCCAACCCCTTGATCAGGGTTGTATTTTCAAAGGAATTTTCTTTGTCATCCGGCTTTAGCGGCGATATTTTGGTAAGGTTAGTACTTAGTACGGTGCGGTTGGATGCAGATATTAAAATGCCCAGCAGCACCAGCCCGAAACCCACATGTGCTACCGATCCGCCGGCCACCCGAAGCTTCCCTTTTAAGCCGCTCCGGATATAGGCAGCATTGCCCGCAATGGCATAAATAGCACTAAAAATACCCACATATAATGCTGCATGAAATACAGGTCCTTTGGAATGGTAGCGTATACCACCGGCCAGTACCATGGCCAATGTGGCCCCGGCTGCAAACAGCGTAGGAAATAACAGCGAACGAAAAAAACGTTTGGAATCGGTATTCTTATACTTCAGGTATTGCGTAACGGCAGTAAGGCAACCAATCAGGATAGCTACGAAAATCTGGATCTGGTTGTGCGAAAACTCCGGATCTTCCGGCGGTGCAATCTTTATTTTATTAAAGTGGAAAAGGTCCACCATGATTTTATTGTAAACCGGCAGCGAGGTTTTCAACATAATCACCACAGCCGACAGGAAAAAGATAAGCGATGCAATAAACATCCAGAACTCCCGGCTATATGTGTTTTCTTCCCGTTGAATCGTTGGGATTTGTTTGCGGTTTTTAAAGTATAGCCACAGGGAAGGAACTAAAAACACCCCGATGAAAGCCAGTAATTGAAAGTTCATACCCAGGTCGGTAAAAGCATGAACAGAGGTATCGCCTAATATGCCACTACGGGTAAGAAACGTGGAATATAGGATCAGCAGGAAAGTAAGGATGTAAAACAGGTAAGTGCTTCGCAGGGAGTAGCCGCTGTGCCGGTAAATAAGATTGGTATGAATACCGGCAATCATCACCAGCCAGGGTACCAGGGAGGCATTTTCCACGGGATCCCAGGCCCAGTAGCCACCGAATGTAAGACTTTCATAAGCCCATTTAGCACCCATCATAATACCCAGTCCCAAAATGCCTGCACTGAATAAGGCCCAGGGCAATGCCGGTTTTGTCCAGCTTCCGTAGTCGTTTGCCTGCCTCGTTACATCAGTATCCGAAATGGTTAATTTGCTTTCTTCATTACTTATCTTTTGGTCCTTATTGCCTGTTGCCTGTTGCTCTTTGATTACTGTTTTCTCTTCCTTATTGCTCATTGCCGATTGCCCCTTGCCAATTGCCCCTTGCCCGCTGCCCTTTGTCATTAAACCGGCGATGGCATATGCAAAGGGGATAAGGGTAGACGCAAATCCTAAAAACAGGATCGGCGGATGTATTACCATCCAGTAATTCTGCAACAAGGCATTCAGCCCCTGGCCGTCTTTCACTAATGTCAGGTAATCGGCCCGGATGTGGCCGGAGGTGGCATCCATAAAAGCAGGTGCATTGTCCAGTATTCCTTCGTTTCGTAACAATACAAACGGGCTGCTACCCACCTTGGCGCCAAAGAAATAAATACCCAACAACATGGTAGCCAGGCAAAATTGTGCAAAGCTCACCACCGTCATTACCGGTGCTACCCAGCGGCGGGCCCGCCCGATAATAACCCAACCCAGCACACAATGCCAAAAGCTCCACAGCATAAAGCTACCCTCCTGCCCTTCCCAAAAGCAGCTAAGCAAGTACCGGAACTGCAGGCTGCGGCTGCTATGCTGCCAGGCATATTTATACTCGAACAGGTTGGCAGAAATAATATGATACAGCACTACAAAAATACCAATAACAGAAACCGTTTCTACCGCAAATGCAATACGGGCAAGGTATAGCCAGCTTTGATGTTCGGGAGCAGCTATTAGCGTAGCCCGGTGTGCTTTATAAAAACAAATGGTTGCCAGTACACTGGCAACCAGGGATAAAACAGCAAAAAAATGTCCCAGGTTCCCCGGGAAAAGATGCTCACCGATATAATTCATTCCGCTTGTTGTGTTTGAGTACCGTTTAAAGTTTAAAGTTCAAAGTTTAAGGTTCTTTGATTTGGATGTTGCTGGTGATTTGCAATGTTTAAAGTAGCCAGCTTTCTCAATCTTCTATTGAATTGTATTTGCAAGGTGAATAATCTAAAGAAGAACCAAATAAATAGGTGCTGATGCTAAATTAAAATCAAACGGAAAAAAGTTTACAAGGCCGGTTAGCACAACTTTATCCGCCGCGGCGGATGAACCTTAAACTTTAAACTGCTTTCTAGTACGTTTCCTGTATTTTCTTTTGAGCCACTTTTGTATCATCCTTGTATTTACTCGGACATTTCAGCAGTATATCATCGCAGTAAAAATCATTGTTCTGCATGCGGCCTTTCAGCACTACCCTTTCGCTTTGTTCCAGTTCCACCGGTTTTGGCTTATGGCTGATAACCCGTGCAGAATTGCCGAGGGAATCAACTACAGTAAAAGTGCAGTAATTGGGATTAGCCAGCGGATCATACTGTACCGGCTGGGTACGGTCAAGCCGGGCAATGAGGTGCACGAACTGGTCGGGTTTTTTACGGGCAGAGGCAATGGTATCATAGGTAGTAAGATCCCCCATGAAGCTGATCATCACCGCAATGGCGCCTGCCACTGCAATCAGCAGAATAATATGCAGTTTCTTCATGTGTACTGATTACTGTTTCCTGAACGGCAAAAGTAACAAGTATCTGTGAGAGATGTTTGAAATGCAGAACGCTAAGTTTTGGCGATAGCCGGGTTTATACAAAATGGAAATATAAAATGATCCCCTGGATAAGGTACATTACAACAGATAAGCAGTTTGACCGTGGTGCGTTACAAAATATAGTATCCAACCCTATGGCCTCTACCTCAATTCACAACACTTCTGTTGGGTTAGCTTTCGCAGCCTTAGCGCTGTGGGCAGGGCCTGTTTCCGTATAGCTGCTAATGATTAATCCTGATCCGCTTATAGTACTTTACCTTTCATTCCTATCTCACAACCGCTTCCTGCTACACCAGGTTTAGTCTATACTCATCAAAATAGTCAATAGCCGCTATTTTTTTTATATTAGTGCCCTAACCGGCAAGCATGCTGCCGTTGGGAGATTGCCTGCATCCGAATGGCCGGTAGTGACCACCCGCAGTTATATCTTGTTGCCGGCCCTGCTGTTTACAAGGCTTACCTGTATAATGTAAAAAAAGTTTTATGTTGCTACCCTGTTACGTTTGCCATGACAAAAAAGGCAGCTAAAACTGATAACCCGGAAGGAAAGGTTTGCTTTTGTGAAACTGATTGAATATTTTACCTGCTAAATTTTCAGGATGCCCATATTTTGTTACACATATGCTGATCCGAAAGGAGATTTACAACAGTTAAAGCGGGAAAGAAAAGCGCATCTCAATTTATTGATCCCCCGTTTTCTAAAATCGGATTTCAGCTTTTTACAATTTACCGATTTTACACAGGATGATCTGAAATTTGGTTTTGAAGAATATATTGACAAAATAACGATTTTTCATTTTAGCGGCCATGCCGGCATGGGGGAAATCAAACTTCAGGACGGATCAACTTTTATTGAAGGGATTGCCCGGCAAATGAAAAAAGTGCTTGGTAAAAATCCCTTGCCACAGTTAGTGCTGGTATTTTTGAATGGCTGCTCAACCGGTACCATGGTGGACGATCTTTTACAGGCAGGTGTACCGGTCGTAATTGGCACATCGGCATCTGTAGCAGATAGTATCGCAACCGATTTCTCCATTAATTTTTACGAAGCGTTAATGGAAGACTACCCCATTAGCCAGGCTTTTGAAAAGGCTGAGGATGCTTTAAAAACAATTAATAACAGCATCACCATTACCAGGGGCATCGGCCGGCCCACAGTTGATAATAAACCGCTGTGGGGAATTTTTGCCAATGAAAACAAGAAAAACCTGTTAGAATGGAAACTTTCTGACCTGGTTTCGTCAACGCCTGCTGATTCAAATAGCTATGAAATAAATACGATCATACAGGGAGCACTTTACAATTCTTTACTGAAAGCGGGTCTGCAACGAATCAAGGATCTGGAAGAGGACCGGTTAAATGGGGAGGATATCCGGGAGCAAATTAATGCAGCCGTACTCTTAGGTTATCCCGGGCCTATTTCGTACAAAATTGCGAAACTGCTCAATGTTGAAATAGACAATGATGGCATAAGTGAACGGGAACTCCTGCAAATACACCTTAATAATATCTATAATGTACATCAATCCCTTTCGGAGCTGTTGTTTTTGATTATGCTTTCCCAATTATGGGAAATATGCCTGAAAGGTACGAATGACAAACCCATGTTACCGGTCGATTTCAGAAAAATTAGTGCGGAGTTGGAAATCATCAAAGAATTTTTTACGACTACCCGAAAGCAACGAAGGTTCTTTAATTATGTTCCCAAAATACAGGCCATCCGAAAGATTTTTGATGAAGCATCAAAGAAGTATTTTGTAGATGAACTGGAACAATTAAAAATAGCGATAGAAACGGACGAAGATTTTATTGCCTGCTACCAATATTTTAATACGCTTAGAAGCATTTTAGAGAACCAGGACTATACCCGCTTTAATAATGATGACTGGGTGAAAAATTGCGAAAAGGGTGAAAAATACCTGGCAGATTTTTTTAATACCATTTCCTTTTGTACTAAGTATGATTTTGGAATTTTAAAAAATATTGAACTGCTGTTGCCCAGGTTTCTGAACAAGCCTTCTTATACCTACCGCCTTTTAAAATTTCCAAAAAACGGCAATACAAAGTATTTCACAGCTAACCCGGTGATGATGAATTTCACCAGTGTAAAATCAATTGTAATGCTGAAAACTGAAAATTTTGAAACCGGGGCAAAAGCACAGGATTTAGAGGGCCAGATTAATTTATTCCCATTTATGTTGGATTATAATGTAAATGACCCTACAGCAGAAAAAGGGAATTTGCTTATCTACTCAAATTATAATAAAGACACGGGAAATTACTTATATGAAGAAGCCTTCAGATCGGATGCTGAAAAATATATTAAAAGCGGCGAGCCGGTGTATGAGGAGGTTCATGCTACTTTCAATGCATTCCTAGAAGTGCTCTTTAATGAAAAGATTGACATCTTAAACCAGTAAGCATTATGGAAACTCCCTTTAAATTTCTGGAAGCATACGAAAAGGGTGACCGGCAACTTTTTTTTGGCAGAGATGAAGAGATTGAAATGTTATATAACCTGGTAAGAAGATCCAACCTGGTTGTGATATATGGCAAGTCCGGAGTAGGAAAAACCAGTATCATTAGGTGCGGCCTTGTCAATGAATTTGATGAATCTGAAGTGGTAATGATAGAAATAAGACGGCGGGGTAATATTATTGAGTCTTTGAAGGTAAGGTTAACCGCCGTTCCAAATGTAAAAAGCAATGCTGCTGACGATGTCGCAGGTATGGTCCAGAAAATTTATAACCGATATCTCCGGCCCGTGTACCTTTTCTTTGATCAGTTTGAAGAGCTGTTTATATTAGGAGATGGAACGGAGAAAAATGATTTCCTTTTTACATTAAAAAAAATCCGGCAACTTGAAATTCCCTGCGTCATTGTATTAATCATCAGAGAGGAGTACCTGGGGGAACTAACTGACTTTAAGCAGGAGGCGCCGTTTCTTTTTGATCATACATTACAGATTAGGCAGATGGATCAGCCGAAATCTATTAAAGTGGTAAATGATTTGTTTGATAAATTAACAGAGGATACATATATTGTAAAAAATGAGCAGCAGGAACGGGTAAATATTGAATACGATAAAGAACTCACACCCCATATTATAGATATTGTAACCAACGGCAAGTTTTTTATTGAGCTTCCTTACCTACAGGTTTACTTAGATAAATTGTATAAAATAGCTTATGAAAAAGCCAATGGCAAACTGGTTTTTGATAAACAATTATTGGAAGATACCCGGGTTAATAATATAGAAACGGTTATCGATAATTTACTGGATGAACAGATTAAAAAAGCAACAGAAAAAATCAACGAATCCTCTGATGCTAAAGTAATCAGTCTGCTGAAGATTTTCATAACAGAGCAGGATACAAAAAAGCCCGTCTCGTTTGGGCTGATTCAGGATAAAGCAACAGAACGGGGCCTTACCGAAGAACAGATAGCAGCCTGCCTCGATATTTTTACCAATGCCTTGCTTATCCGGCCCCTGGAAGGGAATCAATACGAGTTATCGCATGATTCGGTAGCAGCAAAAATAGGTTTGAAGAGAGCCACCCAAAAACGTACGCAACCTGTTTTAGCAGGCAATCCATACAAAGGGCTGGCTGCTTTTACAGAAAGCGAGCAGGACGTCAAAAGATTTTTTGGACGAGGCGAGTCCATTGAAAAAGTGTTGGCATTAATTGAAAGCCGGAAGCTTGTTGTTATTTCAGGCGCATCCGGTACAGGTAAGTCATCCTTAATAAAAGCAGGTATTTTCCCGGAACTTAAACGCAGAGGATATGAGATATTTGAGAATTTCAGACCCGGCGATTATCCGCTTATTACGCTGGACAGGGCTATTACCAACATGCAATCTAAAACATCTCAAAAATTACGATATTTATTACTCATCGACCAGTATGAGGAATTGATTACAAGAGCAAAGAGAGAGGAAGATGCCGAATTATTTAAGCAGAAGTTGCTGGCTTTAATAGAAACGCCAAATACCATTTTACCAAATTTCAGTACCACACAATCACTAACCATTGTTATTACGGTGCGGGCCGATTTTGAGCCGCAGTTCAAGGCCGGGGCGCTGGAGAAATACTGGGACAAAGGACGCTATGTGGTTCCTTACCTGAATACCCGGGAACTGGAACAGGTAATTGAAAACCCGGCAGAACTGGCTGCCTGCTATTTTGAACCGGTAACCCTTATCAGAAATATTGCGGAAGAAGTTTCCGGTCGGCCCTCTGCATTGCCGTTACTCTCCTTTGCACTGAGCCTGATGTATGAAGCAAGCTTGCCGTCACGTATCATCACACAGGAAATTTACAATGATATAGGTGTGTTTGGTGCATTACAAAAAAAAGCAGAAACAATTTATTACAGCTTTGACGACGCAAGCCGGCTCACCATGCAGGCAGCCTTACTAAGGATGGTTTCGTTTGAAGGGTCGGAACTTGCCAGCCGCAGGGTATATCTGAAAGAATTAATGTATGAGACAGATGAGGAAAATAAAAGAGTAATGAATGTTCTTACAATCCTTGAAAACGAACGGCTGGTGATACAGCAGCAGGATGAGAATGGAATGATGTATGTGGAGCCGGCCCATGATGCCTTATTAAAAGGGTGGACCAAACTATGGGAGTGGATTAAAGATTTTGGAAAGGAAAATATTTTATTCAGGGAACGTTTAGATGCGGCAATTATGGAATGGGAAGCGAAGGATAAAGCCACAAGCGGTCTTTGGAGCGATGACAAGCGGATTTTTGATATTAAAGAATTAGCTATATCGAAAAACAGCTGGTTTAATAAAAATGAACTGGATTTTTCAAGGGCAAGTTTACAAGAGTGGGAGACGCTGAAAAAACAGGAAGGTTCCCGCAAACGAACGATTACCTATGCCATTATTTCAACAGGGATCCTGTTCCTGGCACTCGGAATCTGGGGAATTTTAAACTCCGTACGGGCAACAAAAAATGCAAAACTGGCAACAAAAAATGAAGCAGCAGCTATCTTACAGCGAGATTCGGCTGTCAGCTCAAAACGCCTTGCAGATAGTTCGCTACAAATTGCTGAGATAAAGTCAGACGAGGCAATTTCATCAAAATTATTAGCCGATTCATTACGATCGCAGGCTGAATATAATCTACAAACGGTTAGCATTGAGCAGCAAAAAACATTGGATGCTTTAAACCAGGTAAAAAAAGAACAAATTAAGGTAGAATTAGCACGACGTACAGCAGTGCAGAATGAACTCCTGGCGAATCTTAGAGCGAAGGAATTAGGATTAGCCCGTGATTCTATTATGGGTTCATATCGCAAATCGGTGTTGGCAGAGGAAATGGCAAACAGGAAAAGGGATTCAATTAAAGTATTGGCAGATAGCCTCGACAGAAAAAGTCAGGAACTAGTTTCTTCCATTCAACAATTAAAGCAAACGTATCATTTGCTTGACATTACACAAGTAGCATTAAATGCCAAAAACGACACCATCAAAACATTAAATATTTCCACTGTTTATGAGGCACAATCCAGCAATAACCGCCTGATAAAAGGTTACCAGGATGGACTTTCAAACCAAACCGATTACAGCGCTCTGTGGCCTCCGAGTTACCAGTTAAAAATAGGCGACATCGGGAAATTTGATGCCAACGGGGAATTTAAAGTATTGAGCAGCCTTAGTTCTTTTAATATCCCTTTCAGCCATCACAAGGCAGCAAAACCTTTTAAAGTTGATATTATACAGGGCGATATACAGATTCATTATAATTATGATAGTTGCCGGATGAAATTTCCAGGCAATAGTTTTCTGTTTAAAACCGGCATCTCAACTATACAGGAAATGGATGATATTCCGCTTATTACGAATTCAATAAATACGCTTTCAAAAAAGGGGAACTGGGATCCTAACTGGCTGGTGGTTACTGAATTGGTAGAAACGGATAGTGCCGTTGTTATTGTGCCTTCGGAAAAAGGGGGAGAGCTTTTATTAGCCTATAAAAGTACTCCCGGTTATGAAGCCCTGACGTTGCCAGCTAACTTCACCATTATTGAAAATAAAACCGTTCCCGTTATTTTAAATGGCCGCCTTACCCCGCTGTTTAAGGTGATAGGTTTGCGAAAGGCTTCCCGTAAGTCGTAAATAGCTGCCACTGTACTACTACTTTCACTTTCAACATTTCTATTTTTTTATAGTCCTTTCACCTACAAAATACTAAATAACATGCGGTTCACTGACCTGCCCCAGCTTGAAAATAATTTTCTTACGACCGGGAACAATGGTGAATATACATTTCGTAAAATAGCGATACCAGTGCCCGGAGAAAGTGTAACCCTGGAAGCCGTTTCCTGTACACCTGCTCATCGTAATAACTATTTTTTTACCAGTGAACATCCTAAGGAGCGGATTTTACTGCACTTCACTGCCGGCAATATCCGATCGGATATGGGAGCACTAACCAGGCAGGGTTTTCATGTGTCAGTTCCTTTTGTTATTGGCCGCAATGGCACTATTTACCAGTTGTATTCTTCCAAATGCTGGTCGGGAAATATTGGTAAAGGAGTTGGAAATACGAATAACGAACAGGATAAGCGAACGATTGGCATTGAAATTTCCAATTATGCTTTTTTGACGGAAAAGGATGGTAACCTGGAAACGATTTACTCCCGGCTAAAAGATGCTGAGGGCAGGGTTGGACCTGTAGATATATATTGTTCACTCAGCGAAAGGGAGGCCTATCAGGAACTTACTACGCCATTCCGCGATCAAAAGTATTACGCCACCTTTGCCAACGAGCAATACCAAAGCCTGATCATCCTGATTCGTTACCTAACGGCACAACACAATATTCCACGGCAATTTTTACCGGAAGCCAAAAGATACCTCACCACCAACGAAGTGCTCAATTTTCATGGAATTGTTTCGCATGTTAATTACCGCCCCTCCGGTAAATGGGATATAGGGCCGGCCTTTGACTGGAACCGGGTTATAGGTGGCGTGCAGGCGGCCTCCTTTAGGCCTGCCGTTATTGCTGGCATCAACCGTGATATAATGGACGACACATCAACCTTTGCTCCTGCCGCTGCTACTACTGCTATCGAAGGTGATGTAATGAACGATACAGCAACCATCCACTCTGAGGATGAACTGGTGGCTTTACACCCCGGAGAAAAAGGAATAGAAATTGAAAATAATGAATATGAAGATATTGACAGTACGGTACTGTTAGAAGCAACTTCGGGAAAGCCAGCGAAACTATATGCTTTAATTGTAGGCATTGATGATTACCGGGCAGATATCATACTGGAGGAAGGTGTTCGTTTTCCTAAATTAAGCGGCTGTGTAAAAGACGCCGCCAAAATAGAGAATTATTTAAAAACCGAAACAGCATTTGAGGATCATATTAAATTCATTAAAAATGCCAATGCTTCCAAAGAAGCTGTTACGGGAGAGTTTACAGCGCACTTAGGTAAGGCTGGAAAAGGTGATACGGTTTTATTTTATTATTCGGGCCATGGTGCACAGGAATGGGCGGATGAAGAAGTGTGGACTACGGAAAGTGATGGCAGGCTTGAATGTATTGCCTGCTATTATGATGAACAAACCAAGGATAATTTTTTATTGTCTGATAAAGAACTTCGTTTTCTGATTAAAAAGGTTTCAGATACCGGCGCCCATGTAGTGATGCTTTTTGACTGCTGCCACTCCGGCGACAATACCCGGAATGGCAGTTTTGTACAAGCTGCCTTTCAAAACGTGGTAGAAAAAAGAATTCCTTTTTCATTTAAGAAACGCAACTGGGACCAATTTATTTTTAGTAAAGAATGGAGCCGGGAAAAGCTAATGCAGACAGGTATTGCGGCAGCCTTGCCCGAAGGCCTGCATGTGCAAATCGCTGCCTGCGAGTCAGATGAATCGGCTGTAGAGGTGAACGGCGAAGGTGTTTTTACAAAAGCATTGATCGGAACGTTACAGGCAGCCGGCGGCGATATTACTTACCAGGCATTGCGAAGCCGGGTTCGCCAATATCTCAGAAATATTTACGAACAGAAACCAAGAATTTATGTAGTAAACGGTAATCAGAACCTGCTATATAGCAGTTTTTTACACCAAAGTTTTGCAGGTAGTAACCTGGCGTTCGGCGATGTTCTGTACAATGCCAATACCGGCTGGCAGCTAAGCCTCGGCGCTATTCATGGCATTGGCGAGAATGCAAAATCCATCAAAATACTGGATGCTGAAAATGACAATAAGGAATATGCCGGAACGATTACAACGGTGAAAGCGGACATCAGCCTTTTACAGGTAGAAAATGATCAGCTATTGGACAAGGCGAAAGTATATAAGGGTTATGTTGAAAATTTATTGTGCAGCAACCTTCGCATAAATGTAAAAACGATGGACGGCACGCCTGAAGTACAGGAAACATTACTGCAACAACTTATAGATCCGGTAAACAATTTCCTAAAACTGGAAGAAGCGGAGCCACAGTACACAATCTGCAACAATAACGGACTATTTTCTATTGCGCATCCCGGTGATGAATACCGGCCTTTAACCGAACAGGTGGCCGCCAACCCGGAAAATGCAATCGTTATTGTAAATTATATCAAACAGATAGCCCGCTGGGAACATTTGAGGAATTTAATAAATAAGCAAGCCGGCGGCAAGCTGACCGGTAACGAAATTGCAGTAACTATTAACACCATTAAAGCCGGCACAAAACAGAACCTGCCGGTTATAAAAGATACCATTTTAATTGAATATGAAAAAGTAGAGGATGAGTGGAAAGCTGAAATCGAAATTGAGTTAAAAAATACAACCAGTACACCGCTCTATTGCGCAGCTATTTATCTTACCTACAACTTTGGCGCTATTAATAATCTGGCGCCGGGCATGGTTGCTTATATTGAGCCTGGAAAACCGGTGACGCTGGAGTATGAAGGCAGCCAGGCCATTCCTTTTTTCATGAATGAAGAAGTAGAATGGTACAACTGGAAAGAACAAACCGAATACCTGAAGTTAATTATCAGCACTGAAGAGATTGATGTCGCAAGCCTTTCGCTGGATAGTTTGCCGTCACCCATCATTCCCGGAAACAGGGGTACCGGTACAAACAAGGGATTGGGTAGCGGAAAAAATAATACCGGTAAAATAAGCGGCTGGGGAACGCAAACCATTGTTTTGCAACTTCCGAATCCTCAATTTAATAACGTTAATCCCGATAAACTGGAAACGATGCTGAAAGATCCTTTAACAGCTGACTCTGCGCTGGGTATTTATTTTGATGCTACCGTTGGAGAAAACCAGCAATCAGTTTACCAGTTAAAAAGCAGCATTCAGTTGAGGAGCGGCGACAAAGAACTTTTGAGCACTAAATTGTTAGCGCTGGTTAACTTGTGGCTACGAAAAAAAGGAATAACCGGTATGAAGAGACCGTAAAAAAATTTAGTCCGCTGCTGTATCATATCTGAGAGCAATTCCAGGTTTCCACACTTACTGCCGCAATCATTTGATAAGTGGTGTCCTTTGCCTAAGACTACCTTTCATCCATAATTTTTTAAAATATAAAAATATAAATAATTTAATTAATATTTAAAGTTTACTGACTCAACCTATTTGGTGTTTTAAGGATTCGGACCAGTTTATGAAGCTCTAATGAACCAATCATTTTTTCCATATCATTTTTTATAAAACTAAAAATCAAATTATGGCAGATGCGTATAAGTATTATCTAAAACACATGAATGAGCAAACCGGTTACCGGGCTACCTGGGATCCCGGCAGGCCGCTTCAGATCGGGTTTATCGGTAAGCTGGAAGGCCCGGGTGTTTTTACTGTATTCTCTTCACTGCAAAAAGAAGGTATTGAACCGGAAATACTGTCTGACAGTTCTTCATCCGGACTCGATTACACCTCTAATGACCAGGTGAGTGTCGGTATTAAATTAGCGGGAACCGCACCTGCCGCAGGCAGTGTATTAACCAATGCAGAAGCCGGCTTTGAATTTGAATTTAAAAGTGAAAATGCCATTGTTTTTAAGGTCGACGGCTACAAAACCCACCAGATCATTAACATCGCTAATATTGAGAGCCAGATTAAAGAAAAGTATAACAATGGCAATTGGGAAAAAGACTGGGTGGTGGTAACACAACTCATTGAGGCAGACACGGCAACCATCATTATTTCGAACAGCAGCAATAGTAATCTTACATTAAAAGCAAAAGCGGGTGCAGGCGCTGGTGAATTGAAGCTCACAGATGCTTCCCTGGGCTTAACTGTAGCCAGAGAAAAAGGTAGCACCCTGAAATTCATTACCCAAAGCCACCTAACGCCTTTGTATAAAGTGATGGGCCTGGTGCACCCTTTTTTGGGCAAACTGAAACTGGCAACCAAATCACTGGAAGCGGCTACGAATGCTGATGAATTTACCATTCAGGATTTTAGTGATGAGGAAGTAGCGGATGCAGAAACAGAAAACAATTTACCTGATTAAATTAATTGCACCATGGCCATTTATGCTGTATTAGTGGGTATTAACGGATACCCGCAAAAGCCATTATCCGGTTGCCTGAACGATGTACAGGCAGTGGAAAATTACTTAAACCAGTTTTCCGTGCAGGCAAATGAGACCTTGCACGTTCATAAACTTACGGATGATACCACGCTGCCTACCCGCAAGAACCTGCTGGATAGTTTTCATTTTTTTGCAGATGCAGTAGCCAATGATTTCTGCCTTTTCTACTACAGTGGCCACGGCTCTTTTTCATTGGCACCCGCAGCATTCTGGGCAGAAACAGATGGGTACAATGAATCATTTGTTTGCATCGACAGCCGCACGGAAGGCGGCCGTGATTTGATGGATAAAGAAATGGGCTACCTGATATGGCAAACATTCAGAAACAAACCTGATGTAACGTTTATTGTCATTACCGATTGCTGCCATTCGGGCACCATCACCAAGGAATTTTTGGATAACTCCGGCATTACTGATCGTATGCAGTCGCCGGATAACCGGTTATCCGTTATTCAGGATTATTATGGGTTTGGTGAATCCATTGATGGAGAAATGGGGTACGTCGTTTCTACCGATGGAAATAAAGTAACGCTTAAGAGCGCAAAGCATATTCATATTGCTGCTTCCAGGGATAATCAAACCTCCAAAGAATTACTAATTGACGGTAGCAAGAGAGGCGCTTTTACCGATTCGTTTTTAAAAACATTAAATACAGCAGGCGGCCTGATTAGTTACAAAGAACTGGTAGAAAAAGCCGCGGCATTGGTAAAAAACCTGGTGAGTGATCAGCAGCCTGGTATTAACCCAAACGGTTATCAACCGGGAGAAAAACCGGAGAATAATTTTTTTCTTTCACAGAATGGCAGTATTTCCAATCCACTGTATTTCATTTACTCCGAACCTAAATATGGCTGGTGTATAAAAGCCGGCAGGTTGCAGGGTGTTTCAAAAGGCGACAAAGTAATCATTGCCGGTGTTTGTGAAACAACGGTAACCGCCAATGTCAGCGCCGATCTTTCCACCATTGCCAGCCAACTGCCGTTAGGTAAAAGCACTAATACTTACCGGGCTTCGGTAGTGCGGCAATCGGTACGTCCGCTTGTTGTTTCCTTTGGGCAGGATATGGATGCTGCTACCATTGCACTGATAGAAAAGGCAGCAGCAGAAAATCCATCGCCGTATGTGAAAGTGTCAAATGAAATTTCCGGCCAATATATTATTCATGCTGAAGATGGTGCTTTTTTTATGAATCTGCCCGGCAGCAACAGGCCGGTATTTAAACCACTGTCCGTTGCTGATGATACGGAAGCCCTTTTTTTCCTGGAAAGGATTGAAATAGTAAGCAAATGGAAATACCTGCAGGAATTGGAAAATGCGGAAACAAAATTAACAGCAAACGATTATTCGCTCCAGTTATACCATAGCACACAGGCCTGTAATTATGAAGAAAAGAATTTTGAAGAAATAGCTATCGAACCCATTAACGATTTTTATTATAAGAAATCCGGAGAAGACTGGTGCCAGCCTGCCATGCGGCTAAGCTTTACCAATAATAGTAGCCGCGATCTATGTTTTGCCTGCGCTTACCTGGGATTTGATTACAGCATTACCGACAATGGTTTCTCAAATATACAGGTGGGCAAAGGGCTAACCAAGTCGCTAAGCTTTCAGGACGGTCCTGTACTAACCGATATCATTAAGCTAAAGATAGAATCTACATTCCAGGATTTGGGTTATACGGAAATCAGTGAGTACCTGAAACTATTTGTTTCAACTGAAAAATTGGATCCTGGGGTATTAAACCAGGGCGGTATTGACCTGCCTGTGTTTGGAACGAAATCTCTTGAAGCAGATGATAAAGGCCTTGGCAGTGTGGTAAAATCATTTGGTGGAATTGACTGGAAAACAGAAACAATTGCGCTGCATATTGTAAAACCGCAGGACGAAACCGCAATTATACCTGGCCGGGAAACAATTATCAATGAAGTCAGAATTCTACCGCACGATGCACTGAATGCAAAAATCAGCATCACCAGTTCTGCAAATACTGCCCGGTCGGCTGAAGGAATTGCACCACCACACCAGGTTAATAAAAACACCTATTTGCAGCCCTATAATCTTATGCCTTTCCTACAGTCGGAAACGGTGATGGATGTGCTGGAATTGATGGATATACAAAACGCTGATACCGTGACGCCGGATGCGCCGTTGGTTATTGCACCTGCTGCTACCAAATCAACTGACGAAGAAAATATTATACCAGTGGGTTATGATAAAAAAACCGGCTTGTATTACCCATTAGGCTATACCAACGTATCAGGTAATATTGTAATTAATACATTGCCGGATGACACCGATAGTAACGAAGCCATTACGCAAAAAAGTTTTTTAGGTTCCATCAGCATTTACCTGCAAAAAGTAGTCGGGCAAAAATTAGGGTTTGCTTATCATTACCCCCGCCTCGCTATTGCAACCGTAATAGATGATAAAGTTAACTATGAAGCAGATGAGCAAAAAGTACAAGAAGCAGTAAAAGGTGCAACGAGTATTGCACTGTTTATCCACGGTATCATTGGCGATACGGAAGGGATGGTGAAATGTGTACAAACAGAATTGGAAAATGCTAAAACACTGGAACAGCAATTTGACCTGCTGCTGGCCTTTGATTACGAAAACCTGAACACGGAAATTGAAGTAACAGCAGCTGATTTAAAAAAATGTTTAACGATAGCCGGCTTTACGAAAGAAGATGGAAAGCAGTTAACTATCATCGCCCACTCGATGGGCGGGCTGGTAAGCCGCTGGTTCATTGAAAAACTGGATGGCCATGAATTATCCGACCGGCTGATTATGCTGGGTACGCCCAATAATGGATCTCCCTGGGCCGATGTACGTGACCTAGCGGATACCCTGCTTACCTACGCCATTAACGGTGCTGCCTTTTTAAAGCCGTGGATGTTCGTGTTATCAGGTATCGGCAGGCTGGTAAAAGGGGTGCAAATAACATTGAAGGAAATGGATGCAAAAACCGGCATGTATGATAGGTTGAATGATGGCACTGTTCCGAAAGTTCCTTATACATTTATAGCCGGCAATACCCGCAGCATTATACCTAAATATGATGAAACTGCCGGCCTGGTAAGCAGGCTGTTTACAAAATTGAAAAAGAAAGGGGTATATGATGCACTGGATTTGGTATTGTTCAGGGTGCCAAATGATATTGCTGCTTCGGATGAAAGTATTGTAAAGATAAAAGGTTCAGAAAATAATCAGGACATTCATGAAGTGCCTACAGATCATCTGAATTATTTTATAAATCCGGAATCCTTAGCGTTAATTTATAAAACGGTTTAATACCAGTTTCAAATAAGCAATGAGCCATTGATAATAAGTAAGCGAACAAAATTAGATAAGATTAATCTTTAGTCATTGCGAGGGTTCCTGCCCGTGGCAATCCCCAACAAAACCGGGGAGATTGCTTTCCCGGACGAACGGGACAGGCTGTCGGGCAAGAACCCGATCTCGCAATGACGGCAATATTATTCTAAATTAATTCTGCCCAAATACTTAAGCAAATAGATTTGAACATCTGAAATGAAGTTTATAATCCAATTAAATCTGATATAATCCAGGGTATAACTATTTTGTATCAAGCGGTATGGTATAGCCATTTTCTAAAAACCATTTCAGGTATTTTCTTGTCTTTTTAAGATAAATAGTTCCATTCTGGGCGACTAAAATAATATTATTGCCGTCTTTGTATAAGGCAGCAGCAGCAATTTGTATTGAACTAATTTGGTCAAAGCCATTTGGGTTGTCCATGTTAAATACATATACAATTTCGTTTTTAATAATAAAAGTTCCCTTATCAGAATGTACCAGTTGATTTCCCTGATCTATAAATCCATGTAGAGAATCTTTACCTTGCAAATCATAACCGGTCAATAGCTTTAGTTTTTCTCTGAACGTACTGCTTTCGTTACCATTTCCATATATAAATGCAAGTGTTGCTTCCTCTTTTTCTAAAGTCCTCTTTTTGAAAATTGTCTTCCCCTCCGGATAAGTGTTATATGTTTTAATTCCCGATGGTGTATAAACAACAAATGATGTATCTGTATAATTATACTGATTCACTAATTCATTATTGTACAAAAAAAACCGACTTCTCCATTGCTTTATAAAATGGTCAGCACTATCAATCACAATATTTTTTCCACCGGTAGTAGTATATGCCAGTATGCCTTGTTGCACGGTTACCGGCAGCCGATGCGCTAACAACGCCGTAATAATTTTTTGCTTATCTCCGTCCGTATCAATTACTACTGTTTTATCATTTGGAAGTACGGTGCAGGTAATACTTATCAGTTTATCAGTTTCATTATTTACCGTATAAGTAATTAATGAATCCTCATTCGGTAATAAATAATAGTTTTTTGTAGTGGCTGATGTTTCATCTATATCATCGGGCTGAAGAACCTTGTTCAGGTAATGTACCGGGCGTAAACCTTGCCCCGCTTCAATGGTTGCATCTAAGTAAATGTAACGGCCCGAATTAGAAATAGTCAAATCGTTTACCACATATGAACCATAGGATGTCTCATTATTCAGTGCATCGCCCCAGGGTTTGGGATTAAATGGTTTACTTAATTCCCATGTTAATATGCTGTAAGCGCCATAACAAGCAGAAATGAATTGATCGTTATCTGAAATTTGTATGAAATCGGGGGATAAAGAGTATTCAATCCGGTTCAGCAGAAGGGCCGATGAATCAAACACAAAATTTATATATCCCCCTGCCGATTTCGAAATAATGCAGTACGTGTTTTGTTTACCGCCAAAAACGGCTTTTTCCAAACCAGCATAATAGGAACTGGTTACCTGGTTACGCTCCAGGTTGATTGAATAAAAAGAATCGGCTTCGCTGGTAGCAATTGCCGATCTTTTATCCGGAGACAATTCAAATGTATTAAAAACACAATCCTTCTCCACCAGCGATATTCCTCTACTGTTTTTAAAATCACATTTTACTACCGAAGTAGACTGGCCACCAGGTCCTTCTACCGGTGGGTTATTAACCACTAAAAGAAAAAGGGAATCAGCTAATAAATAACTGTTTATATAAGAAGAAAAGGGACGGAAATTGTATTCGGTATTTACCTGTGGCATCTTACTTTTTTGACCAGGCTCAGCCAAATAAACAGCCCCGGATTCATTATCCTGCAACAATTCCGCAATATGCCCCCTAATAACATGAATACCTATAATTCGTTGTTCGGAATGTGTATCAATTTTTCGGCCGGTTGGGTCAAATAGCACGCTGTAACCGGATGAATCAATTGCAAAATATCCATTATCCTTAAAATAGCTAATGTTGGTATATTCATTAGGCATATTCAACCGATGGTTGATCAGGAAATGGCCGTTACCATCCAACCGGATACAAGAATAAGATAAGCTATTAGATACCAGCAAATCAACAAACGCTGTATCAGTACGGCTATGATCTATAAGGCTTTTATTTTTAAGCTTTATTTGCTTATTATTATGATTGTTTTCTATATACACATTGAATTGATCCGATGAAATTAAAAATGCGTCGCCGGCTTTTTCGCTTTCTGCAGGTGGAAGGTAGGTGTGATTTATAAAATCATATTTCTGTCGCAATCCTGCGTGGTCAATCATCAATGCTTCCTTATTAGCAGTGTAATGCAGGCTCACAATACTATCCTTGCTAATCGTTTTATCGATAGCAAAAGGGTTATAGTAATCATCTTTATTTAACAGGCTATTTGTTTTATCTTCAATGGAGGGGTCTTCGTAGATAGTATAGGCATTTTTCAGCATCGCTAATCTCTCCGTCTCTCCATATTTATCACTTTCGGAAGCAAGAAATAGTGCCTGGTTCTTTTTCGCCCGTTCGGTAGCCCGGACAGCTTGTACCCACCCAAAAATTCCCAACGCCGTTATGATGGATACAGCAACGCCGATTGCCCAACCCCTGATCCGTTTATTATAATTCCTTTCCCGGATAGAATTTTTAATAAACTGCTCTTCGTTGCTATTTAAATTAATGGCTATATTTCTTCTTGCCACCGGTAGCCGCGGATCACTATCCCACAATACCTGGTTGTTTACGGCATCGGCTACCGAACGTAACAGCACAATGGTTTCCTGCCCTGTTTGATTCGTACGAACATCTTTTGCTCTCAGCCATTGGGAAAGCGTAACCCATGATCGAAGCAAGGCATCATGCGAGGGTTCGATAAACGAATTGCCGGACTCATCCGTATCGGATTTAATTAGCCGTGCCTTTCCCAGGTTTTCAGCAATGTCTTTAATTTTATCTGTACGGGAAGGAGTATCTAAAATCAGTTCATCCCCTACATTGTTACCATTATTATTTTCATGTAATACCGTATAGATCCTTCTTCTCGAAATTCTGCCACCTTCAAAAGATACCATACGGAAAATAAGCTGCTTAAAAAGAAGTTGACTTTCGGGGTCGCCGCTCAGCTTATTAAATTCTTCATTGGCTTTTCTATCCAGTATGCCGGTAATACCGCCAAAATCATAATAGGTTTGTTCAAGTAAATTGTTGTTGTCTCTTTTTTCCCACAACTCGCTCAAAGCCATAGATAACAATGGCAATGAGCCAGGGTTCTGAAAGGCGTCGTCCACAATAGCATCCACAAATGCATCTGCAGCGCCGGCTACATTATTAATGGGCTTAAACTCCAGTAATTCCTGCATAGCAGGCTGTAACACAATTTCTTCCAGTTCATTTCTTTCGAAAGGCGGCACTACGAAACGGTATTTCTTTAATTTATTTTCTTCCGTTTTTATTTGTAATAGCGGAGAATTTCTTAATTGATTTTCGAAATCGGACCTGATGGTAACGACTACCACATTTTTCTTGCTAATAAGCACAAGCGCTTTTTCAAATT
The DNA here is from genome assembly GCA_965246935.1 of Chitinophagaceae bacterium. GTDB lineage: Bacteria > Bacteroidota > Bacteroidia > Chitinophagales > Chitinophagaceae > JAZKFT01. The sequence goes on from CBDFGC010000012.1 coordinate 42,667, forward strand.
TCTCCCGCTCTTCTTCACTTGCACAAACAGTTACTAATTCTTCATATTGATCCACCAGTACAATCGCATTTTCTGAATTGGCGATTTCGGTGAGGATCATTTCATTTACCGACCATGGCGTTTTCCCGGGCCGTAAATCATATAATTTTTTCTTATCTTTATAGTAAGCTAATAAACCAGCTTTCGCCAGAGAGGATTTACCAATACCCGATGGGCCGGTAAGAATAATTACCTGAAATTGTTCTGACGCCGGTAACAGGCCAATATTTTCAGTTTTTCCGTCTATCCAACCGGTTAGTACCCGCTGCCGTCCATAAAAAATGGTATTATCGTCTTTGGTGTAAGCATCCAGTCCTTTATACGGATTGGTAGTATTTTTTTTTGACTTTAATTTGATCTGTTTTATGGAAGGGTTCTGAAACAGAAATTCACCCTTTCCCACCAAACCGGCAGCCGCATCAATTACCGGAAACAGCATGGGCAACTGCCGTTTATCCGCTTCAATTTTTTGTTCGAATAAATTCTTGAAAATACTTTGTTGCAGGTAATAGCTTAATTCGGTTGCCGTAATTAAACCGTCGGGTTCCATACTGCCAAAGCTCAAATCCGCATCACCTGTTTGCAGCGCCTTTACCAGTAACTCTGCAAATGGCGAAAGCAGGGAATTGCTGTCACCTTCCCTCCTGCCGAGCCGCAACGTATCAATTGCTTTCTGGTCGTGGGCCGTAGATGTCAATACCTGCCAGGTTTTATTGTCCGTGTATTGTTGCAGCTTTTCATAATAAATTGTTTTTGGAATTTCTGTGCCCATTCCCCTGGTGGTGCCGGCCCAGCGGAATGCGCCGGCATAGCAGCAATCAAGTACCAGCAACAGGTGTTTACAGTTGAGCTTAGTTAGGATTTGCAGCACTTCGCTCATTTTAATAAAACTATCCCATTGGCCCGGTGTAGCATCGGCCGCAAGCAGGTATCCTTCGGGGTTGCCTTCGCTGTCAATAGCAATACCATGGCAGGCAAAATAAAGAAGCACCCGGTCGTTTTTACCGGCTGTGAGATTACGTAGAAAACGGAGCAACTGGTCAGATCCGGGATTGAGTAGAGGATTAATTATACATGCATCAAAACCATCATCTGTTTTACAGGCAACGGTTTCAATAGTAAATCCCTGGAGTTGGTGCAGGACTGCTGACAATGCCTTTACATCGTTAACCGGTGTTTGCAAATCTGCTACGGCAGGTGAATCATACGTATTAACCGCAATGAAATAGGCTTTGCTGGATGAAAAAAAATTTTGTACGGAAATCTGATCCATAAAATAATATCAAATTACATGTGTCCCTTTCCGGGCTCCCCTTTAATTAACTGCCTATTTTCTTTTTTTTGCTTTTGAAGACACTTTTGGCTTAGGCTTCGCCTTGGGGTTTTGTTTTGTTTTCGATTGCTCTTCTTTGTAATAAAAACCAGCGGGGTAACCGGTTTGTTTTTGCAGATCCAATTCCAATAAGGTCCCATCCTGTGTGCAGGCACCTATGGTAAAAGTTTCATAAGCAGTGAGGGTTATCCGGGCAATATTATCAATCACTTTTTTGTAACGGATTTTGCTCTTAAAACTATCGTGCAAAAAGAAAGCAACAAAACCATGCAGCGTTGATTTGCTATCAGCAGGCTCAATCCGTACATCCACTTTATACAGCCCCGGAATTAATTTTTTTTCTACCGTAGCAGAAATGTTTTTACCGTTATTCATTGCTTTCCCTTCCCACCGGTTTTTTTGCAAATCATCCGGTACCGTTATTTTCCGCCTCTTGTCTAACTCTTCAACCTCCGATTTGAATTTCGCCGGCGGGTCATCATAATAGAAGCCTTTGGGGTAACCCGTAACCTCGTTTAAATCCAGTTCCAGCATCGTACCGTCTTCCGTGTAAGCACCAACGGTAAATGCCTCGTAAGAATCTACATTTATTTCTGCAATTCCATTTTTAAACAGAACAAATTCAATTTCGTTTTTGAATGTATCGTGTAAAAAAATAGCTGCTTCCTGTAAAGCCGTATCGTTTGTATGAATGGAGATAGCAACCGAATATAGGCCAGGTAATGATTTTACGGATTCAACTGCTACTGTCAGTGTCTTGCCATTACTGCTGCTTTTACCGCCCCAACGTTCTTTCTGCAGGTCATCCGCCACCGTAATCTTTTGCTTAGTATATAATTTTTTTACAACCTCTCTAAAATTATTTTTCGGTTCTTTTACCGGTGTAAAATCAATTCCAAAACAGGCGGTGGCCAAAACATCTTCATCACGGGTGGTAATGAGCTGGTAAAATTCGGGCGGCAGTAAAATATCTTTTGACTGGTTGCTGATTTCGCTTATGTATTTTTCCCTTTTTCTCCGAAGGATAAAGAATTTAATATAGTCAGCTTTGGTAAGGACAGTGGTTCCGTTCATGTCAGCCTTCTTGCTTTCGTCAGTAAAGAAGGGTGCCGCATTAAATACTAATGTTTTCCCTAATTCATCATTATTGGCATCTTCGCCCATTGTAGCAGCAATGGCAAATGTGCCACACATGTAAAAAGCCATGAATTCAATAGCAGCCGTTGTTTTGGGAATATATTTGATGGTAAGGGATGCGGTAGCCTGATTAGAAAAGTTTACAGTAAAATCAGGCGTAAAATAAAAGTCATTTTTATTTTTAGAAGTGAAATTGTCAGGTGTTTGCCATTCCCGTCCATCTTTTAGCAGCAGCAAATCACAAACATCTGCCACCGGTTTACCATTCTGTAACTGCAACAGCATCAGGCATGCAGTAATGGCATCAAACCGGAATGTAAAAGCTGCTTTATACTGTTGAAAAAGAATAATATCTTTATTTCCATTCTTAAGGGTATAGTTGCCATGTAAGTATAACAATTCGAAGTTACGATCTCTCTTAACGGTAGCAAAACCAGCTTTCTGAATGGTAGCAGTAGATTGGTCATTGTTACTTTTGATCCCAAAAAGCCGGTTTGCAATTAACTGAAGCAGGTTTAGCAACTCCTGGTTGGGAGGAATAGCAGGCAGGTTATAAAATTGTTGCACAGCATCCAGTGCCTTTTGCGAAGCCGGTCCCCACCTGCCATCAGCCACTACAGGCGAAAGGATTAATCCCGGAAAATTATTGATGGTCAATTGCAAATCTTTGTAAACCGTTTCATCGGCTTTTGCAGCAGGAGCGGCCGCATTGATAAACTGCTCCGCTGCTTTTGACAAATCAGCCGTATCCATATCTTCTTCATATAACCAGGCTACCAGTTTTTTCAGATTAATGAAGCTTAGCGTATTTTCGGTATCGGCAAATTTCCCAATGCCTTTTTCCTTCATTAATATAATTACCTGCGGAAGCATATTTGCATGAATGCCCCAAACAGCAGATTGATTTACTAAAAGATCAACGGACAAAACATCCCATTGCTTTTTACTGTTGCCTGTATTTTGTGTACTGCCAATAGCCATAGATAATTAGTTAATCAATACCCGTTTGTGAAAAATCATAGCGTATGGGATCACGGCTCAACAACACTTTTACTTGTGCTGTCAGATTATTAGAAAAAATTTTATCCAGTAGCACCGGCTCGTTCATGGTAATAATTGCTGGAGATTTATTTTCAACGATTTTATTTGAATCCGGTGAAATCTTTTTGATAGTAAAATCCGATGCTACCAGGTACACATCATAAAACAATGGGTATTCTTCGTGGTTAATTATGAAAATGTCCAGCGGGTTAAACCGGATTTTATCTTCCTGAACAGTAAAACTATTGTTGTCTATGTAAACAGGCATATTCGTTTCGGAAAGAGGTATCCTCTCCTTTCCTGTGCTCCACTGGTATTGTATGCCGGCCTGTAGATGTGCTATACCCAGGTAATCCTCAAGCAAAAGATTTTTAAAAAAACAATAGCCGGCAAATTTATTAATTGAGTTGATGAGTGTCTTTTCATCCGGTACATTCCAGGCTATGTTATCTATAAAATTTTGCCTGTCTGATGAAAAGTAAGCAGCATGAAAATGATAATTATTCCCGATGTCCGCAACATGAATAGCTAATTCTCCACGTCCATGCCTTGTGTTCTTTTGTTCAGCAACATTATACAAATCGCCAACGAATGCCTTAATACCATTCCACATCGAAAAATGACCCGGTTGAAAATTCCCCAGTCTTTCAGCAATTTTTGCAGCTATGCCCCGATATTGTTCCCTGGAATAATGAATATAAGTAGTTAGCAGATTTTGATAGCTGTAAATTTTGTACAACTTTTCCGGCAGTAACAAATTGGAATAAGGATCAAAAATAAGATGGGTACCGTTGTGATACAATTGCCCGTAAACAGTTTCCGGAAAATCATTACTACCGTATGCGTGTATCGTATATTCTGTGTTCAATAACGGCGTCTTGAAATCTTCATCAACAGGCTGCCATACAGGAATCTGTTTATTAAAAGCAATCAGCGAATAGTTGTGTGGCCCGACCGGGTTTTTTGTCAAAAAATAGTTATCCAGGTTTTCTCTGGAAGTAAGCATCACCGGGTTTTCCTCCGAATGCTCAAAATCATTTTCCATTTTAAAATTGAGCCACAGATACATGTCACGGTAGATGATTTTTCCTTCTGTTTGATTAATTATTTCTTGAAATGATTTGCCAAATGATGAACCTGAAAATGATGGAGATTGAATCATTCTTTTTAATGTGTGCCGGACTGCTCCAATAAAAATATCGTTCTCATTGACCCACTTATAATACCCGGTATTTGAAGAAAGTAAAAAAACTGATTGGCATTTATTAAAATTTGATCGTGTAACTATTTCGAGGAAATCTGAATTTGAAATTCCATTTTGGGAATTTTCTCTTCTATAATCGAAAGGTATGACTGTATTTTCTGTATAGTTACTATTAGCTCCATGGCTTGCTAAATAAATAAGGCAAATGTCTTCTGCATTACACCTCGAATATATTTCTCTTATGGCATCAATGATACCTTCTCTTGTTGCTACTTCATTAGTCAGTATCTTTATAATCTCTGTTTCAAAACTTTTGAGATTAAGCGTACGCAAAAAATCTCCTATTTGATCTACACTTTGCGTATATCCTGCCAATTGATTTATAGATGGGTCAGCATACTTATCAATCCCAATTAGTAACGACAATACCCGCTGCACTCCATTTTTTTTCCTTTGCATACGCTGGCCTGCCAATTTCTCTACTGGAAATTCAAGCAACGTAGTATTGCTGTTTTTTTGACCGATAAATTCAGGCGTTATTTCAGCTAATAGGTCAGAAATGGTATCAATACTACGTTCGAACAATTTGGCTTTATTCGCTTTGCTATAGGTATGCAGATTAATAAAAGCATTTTTTGGTTGATCTTTCTCTTTAATCTGCAATTCAAACTGATCATCAAAACGGTCCATTAATAAATTAAGGTGCAATTGTCCTAATTCATTATTGGTTTTAAAGTTTTCCTGCAATGCCATTGCCATATCTATTGCTAATTTATCCGGCTGCAGATAGGCCAAAGCAGCCCATTCATTTACTTTAATAAAACCCTTTGCACTATTTTCCTTTTGAACACTTTTATCATTTGTATATTGCCATACAAATTGTGCAAGTTCCTTTAACCGGGGGCTGCCAAAACCGGTAATGCCTTGCAACGCAAACCAGCGGCCATCCATCAACAGATACAGCAGGTAGGTACGTATCTCCGGAATTGTTTCATACTGCTTTGCAGCAACAGGCCTCACCAGGGATGACAATAAGAAATCACTTACAACAACGGCATCTATATCTTTTGTTTCAGGAAGTATTGACGCCGTTTTTTGCAGGGTAAAATTTTTAAAATTGAGCCAGATTAAATTAGCAAGTGCCGGAGAAAGAAGCAATGGGAATGATGCGTGACATGCATAAACAATATGTGCAACGCCATAACGCCTGCCATTCTCGCCTTCGCAAAATCGCTGAAAATAATAGTCCAGCTTTTCCTTAGACGATTGCGAAAGCGGTGTATTACCTGCATGATTAGGCAGCATACTATTTATTTATCTATTACTTAAATAGCTTTCCCTTCAGGGCGGCCAATGCATTCTCAATACCCATTTTAGTAGTATCGAACATAGGCACTATCTCTTTTATCCTTTCTGCGTTTGTATATTTCCACCTTTCTTTCGGGGCAGGGTTTAGCCAGGCAACGTACCCGGCAGTACGATTTAAGAAAGTCAGAAACTTAGCTGTTTCTTCTATAAGTTCATCATCCAGGCTATTTTTAAATACCCCGGCATCACTATAAATTAATACTACAATATTGCGCCGGCTCCACTTTACAAATAACTTGCGTAAGCCGGACGGGTTCATATAGCTTTCATCGAACAAGATGTAATCGTCTCCGCTATCATTGGATTGCGGCACCATAAAGAAATAATATGGTATTACTTTTTTTCCATGTACCTGGCTTTGTTCCGCTGTCAGGTATAATTCTTTTCCGAATTCTTCAACGGCTGCCATGGTATCGGCACGATCAATAAAAATAAAAAGCTGCAATTGATTTTTGAATTCTTTTTCGTACACCAATGTTGAAAAATAACCTTTGGTCGCCGTGTACAAAACGGTTCGTTCCATATCAATATCCGGCCGGTCTTTTCCCGCTGCCTTATTCTTTAGCGTACGCCAGTTCTGCTGTAAATCCCGGCTTTTTACCGGAAAATAATCCGTCGTAAATAAATAAGGGGTCTGTAACAGGGAGGGTTGGTTTGCCGTGGTATCTATCTGTAATGCTCCACCATTTTCTGCCTTCTTACTACCCAATGAAAATACTGTTTCTACAGAATCATTCATTTTTACTTCTTCTACTTTTGTTTCTTCCTGTTTTTTTTCTTCTGTTTTTACATCAGCCGTTGCCCCATCCGTTTTTTTACCTTCCTCAGTTTTTGGTTCTTCTTTTTTTCCGGAACCATTTTCTGTTTTAGCATTTTTATTTATTTCATCATTCGCCACTTCTTCCGGCTGTTGTATTAATTCTTCTATGAATTTCTGCAACAGTGGTTTACGGAATTGAATTATTTTTCTGAATGTATCTTTAAACTGGTTTGATTTTAACCAGATAGCTTCTAATACAAATGCAAGTTCATCGAATGTTTTTATTGGGTAGGCCGTTTTCTGTTTCAGTACATCAAACAGTAAATAATACTCCTGCAGGCCAGGGCTGGCCCGTTGCTGTCCGTTGCGGATTTCGTCAAATAAATCATACAACAGCGTATCATTCATTTGGTTTCGGTTTTACATCCGGTGAAATAAATAGTTTGATGCTTTCCATATCTTTCAGCAGTGCTGCGGAATAGGGTGGTAATTGATCTTCGTTGAATGCAGGAATGGTTTTACCTGCTGCAACATAATAATTAATAATCTTTATCCAGTCCAGCAATTCGCTGGTGGTTATATTTTTATTGCCAACACTATTTTTTTCAATTTTTAAACGCCACTTTTTGAAGAAATCAACTGATCTGTCAATTAAGCCGGGTGTTAAACCGCCATAATTTGCTTTTACAATCCGGTTTAGCGGAATGGTTTCAAAAGCAATATAATGAAACAGGCAGCGCCTTAAAAAGGCAGGAGGCAAAGGCTTTTCATCGTTGCTGGTTATAATGATCAGGGGCCTGAAAGCCGGGTTTGCTTTTATGGTTATCGGCTGGTCATGTCCATCGTTGGTGCCGGGTATGCTAAACTCCATGCGGTCTAATTCCAGCAGCAGGTCGTTGGGAAAATCAATATCAGCCTTATCAATTTCATCAATCAATACTACCGGTGGCGGCGACTGTATCTCCTCTGGTGGCGATTGTATTTCCACAACCTTCATGTGTTGTGTAAGTTGAAAGGCTTTTCCTAATTCTCCTAATTCCAGGTAATCGCCTTTATTTTTATATGTTCCGTCTGTTTCTTTTGCTAATGTAATATCAATGTTGCGTGGATTATTTTCTGAATCATTTTCCTCTTTGCCTGCGCCTTTATGAAAGTTTGCGTCGCTTAGCCGCTGCAGGTAGTTAACAACGTACAAGCCGTCCTGTGCCTTGCTATTTGATTTTACATGCCATTCAAAATAAAACTGCTTATAGTTTTCGCCAAATAACTCGTACGCCACAGCTTCGGCCAGCCGGCTTTTACCACAGCCAGGTTCACCTTTTACTAATAATGGCCTTTGCAATATTTGGGCTAATTGCACGGCACGTACCAGATCGGGTCCCGGTATGTATGGCGCCGGCTTCATTGCATCGTCTTTCTGATCGATTGATTGCTCATCTTCCAGGGCAGTACCGAGGTACATTTTTGAAACAGGCATATTACATTTTACGTTAAGTCAGGATTAAGGATGCTCTCAAGATTGATACATTTTGTTGATCTGCAAATTTCACGGATAAAGCTTCCGGGGTAGCCGTTTGCATTTTTATAAATAATGTCTATTTTCTCATTAATTACCTCATCAAATAACAGATTAAAATTCTCAATAGTGTTTCCCTCCTCAGCTAAATACTCCGTCTGCATTAAGTTGTACCATAAACTGATTTTTTCCTCTGTAAGTTCTTTTGGATCTGTGCGGGGAATATAGTTTGTTTCGAAATTGGCTATTTTTTCAAAATTGTAAAAGGCGCCGTAATCATAATCTTCTTCATCAATAATAAAGAGCAGCAGTTTTTTATTACCTGTATAGGCAACGTCGATGGTTCGCATAAACTCCGCCAGCAGCTTTAAATTTTCTCTTTTTATACCAGGTGTTAATTGAATATTATTTGTTGCATCAGCATAATAACGTACTTCCAAAACAAGGTTGTTGGTCACCAATAGCTTAAGTATATAATCACTCAGTGCTTCTTTTATTTTGAAATCCATTTTCAATGCTTTATTCAAAAGATCAAGTGCAAAGAATTCACCGTTTCTTTCATCTGATGGCCTGACAAAGCGATATATAAACTGTTTAGAAGGAAATAGTGTCTCCCTGGCAATTCTTGACAATAGCCATAGCCCGCAAAAAACTGTACCCCTGAATATTGTCAGGGAATTTTTCTGGTTGTATATTTTTAGAAATAGCAACCGCTGGTCGGTATAATTAAATATTTTGAGTTTTCTTTTTAAAAGACTTTCCCGTTGCCGCACTTTAGCTTCATCCTCTTTAAGGGTAAATGGGAACAGGCCACTGTTGGGCGTATCATCCAGGTTTAGCCTTCCCCAGAATGGTTTTTGATCACCCTCATCCTTAAAACGATCATCTATCTCGGACGTTAATTTACTAATGAAGATTTTGGGGCTTTTGTTCTTACTTAAAATATCCAGCAGCTTCTGCGTAAACTTACTGTTTTCATTCAGGCCGCCTGCCTTTGACAATTCATTTGCCCTGCTCGAAACGATTGCCCACCTTGATCTTTCATCTTTATTTTCGGTATCAGCAGTTGCTACCCCGGCCGGAACAAGATTTTTTTTAAAAATAGAACCTGATTTACAGGAATCAGAAATTAACAGAAAATGCCTTACCTTAAGTGCACCAAACCGGTCAACCAATTCATTATTGGAAATCAAGTTCTTATATCTTTTATCCTCAATACCGTGTGGCACCCAACAGCCCTCCCTATTTGTTCCTGTTCTTTCTATTATATCTCCGTGGCCGGAGAAATAAAGGATCAGGTTATTATTAATATTATTTTCAGTTGACTCCGTAAAATCCTCTATCCTCGTAATAATTTTGTTCTTTGTAGCGTTCTCATTGATCAGGTAAGCTGGCTCAAGGTCTTTATGGAACGCCCGGAAATTTTCATAATTCTGCTCCAGCACATTTACAAAATCAGTACAATCTTTTTCACAATTTTTATTTAAAAAATCATTTACCCCTTTAAATCCATACTCATCAATCCCTATGGCAATGATATAGGTAATTCCAGCAGCGGCTGCCGAAATGGTGCCCGGTTTTATTTCAGTTCCCACGCCTTTATCTAAGTTATCATCAGCCATTGTAATACGCGAATCACAGGTTATTAAATATTATTATATCAAAGTGCTGCCCGGTTCAATAATAACTGCATTTGCATTTTCAGTGTTTCTGAGGCCCGTTGATTCCGGATAACTATTTCCGCCAGTTGTACCTGTTCTTCCGGGGTTAGCTGATCCGCACTTTTTTCTTCGTTACGCAACAGTTGTTGCAGTTCTTCATCACTTTGTACCAGTTGCATTAATTCAGTTTCTAACATTTCATCTTCCGGGGCCTGCTCCTGCTCAAGTCCCTTTAAACCGAAGATCAATTTAAAAAACGGGAAGAATATTTTATCCTTAGGCTGCTCTGTTAATTCACCGGGCGCTGCTACAGGAACCTTCAGCATATCAGCAGCCCGCAAGATGCCGTTTCCATAATATACTTCATAGCCTTCATCCCGGTCGGTGATGGTTTTTTCGGCTGAGGTGAACAGCGCTTTCCGAATAGCTTCTACCCGCATCCAGGGTTCCGGCAGGGCTTCCAGTGCATCGTAATTTTTACTGTAGTACAAGGCGGCAGCCGAGGCTACCTGCGGCGTTGCAGACGAGGTACCATCGCCCCGGATGCCAACCGTATCGTGAAACCGGAAAGTTGCCCAGGGTACATTGGGCGTAAATGCAGCAATCGCAGTACTCATTAAAGCCTGCGGCCCATAATTGCCTTCCATAATATGAAAACCACCTTCACCACGTGGCTTTGCATACGGTGACCGGTCGTAGGTAACGCCACAGGCTGCTACCACCCGGTTAAAACGTGCCGGGAAGATGAGCGTCCGGGCCGGCAGTTTATTGAAATTATTGCCGGCTGCCGTCACAATGAAAATACCGCGGTCGTAGGCCAGGTTTACTATATCGGCCCATGCTTTTGAGGCCAGTCCTCCCATGCTCATGGTAACAATGTGCACTCTTTTGGTATCATCGGTGTAAAGTTCATTGACAATATAATCCAAGGCTTTTACAAAGGCCCCGGCTTTAAAAAGCACGACACTTTTTGCAATACGGATGGGAACGATTTCAACACTATCATGCAACCCAAAAAAATCATCGAACGTGCAATAGGGCAGCGCCACTTGCGTACCTGCCAATACACTTAGCGTACCGGTGCCATGGCCTGGCTGCTTCAGCTTTCCGCTATCGAAAGGATCTTCTGCATTATTCCATCTGTCTTCTTCACCATCAACAAAATTGCGCTCCAGATCGTGCCGGATAATGGGTTTCTTCGGAAGAGATATGTGTGCTGAATCATAACCGGTATCCAGATGTGCAATCCGTACCATTTTTTTTGATGGCAGTTTTGCCACTTCGTCTCTTGCGGTTTTTAGCTGGCTGAAATCGTCGCCTAAATGCCAGATGCCGGGCTCATCCGGATGCGGCCAGTAGTCAATAAAATCGTAATAATCTTCTTTCACCGGATCACCTCTTTCCTCAATTTCCTGTTCATAGGCGTACAAAGGGCCGGCAACATCTATATCCGGTTCCGCAAATACTACTTCCGGTTTTGTTTCCCTGGTGATGTGTGCATCGTCCCATCCATTCACTGCATCGTTTCCCGCTTCTATAATCTGCATCGGCTCTTTATCGGGAAGAACAATGGTTGTTTCTGCATCATCTATGTCTTTTGAAACCGTGGTTACACTTACAATGAGTTTTGTTGCGGCGGGCATAGCATATCATTTAATCGGTTACGTGCAATAACAAAAGCTGTAAATATTGGATTTAACAGGACTAAACTTCTGCCAACAGGCAAACAGTCTGAAAACAGCGAACACCCGTAATAGGGAATCAGGCCTAAATATATAAAAATAATATGCTGGCAACGTAAAATGGCCCGAAAATTCGCTTACCAGGCATTAGCGGTGATTATGACATGTGACCTCCAGTGTCACAAAAAGCTAATCCCGGATTAAATCAGGTAGCAGACTGCTAATAAGCCGCCAGGGGCGGTAGAATAAGGACAGGAAGGCAGGAGCCCATAGGTATTCGAAACCTGTGATTCAGTTATTTCGTCTATAGTTCATCTACGTTTATGTCCAGCCTTAGTTGCCCCCAAACCCCTAAAGGGCAATGTCATTAAGTTAAGCCCCATCGGGGCTTTCTGTTTGTAGCAAACAAAGAGGCAAAGGGGATCATTGCCACGTAGTGACTACCCCCCTTCTCTGATCAGGTAGCCACTACGTGGCATGCACCAACATCAAGGATGTCTGTTTTCTACAAACAGGTTGCACCTACGGTGCATACATAACTGATACTACAATCCTTCACTTAATGACATTGCCCTAAAGGGGGCTTTGACCGGGCATTCAAAGCAATAGCAACAACGAATAGCACGGAAAACACTTACAAAATGGCTGTTTAAACTCTCCGCCGCGGCCGATTAGGGGTTAGGGGCAGCCAACGTTAAATCGCAACACTTTTCATGTTTCGAACATCTCTAGATTAGAGCCTTACAAGGGGCCTTGTACGGATACAGGAATAAAGCCAACGGCACACTTATACCGTACTCATTTACCCTTAACATCATTAGCATAATAATCCAGAATTTTTTTCCGTAATACGAAATCATATTTCGCACTAATCAGATTAATATTTGTTCTGTCGAGCCTGTCTTTTGTTATCAGAAAATCAATAGATGTGCCTACCCCCGCATTGTAACGTACATCTGCGGCTTTAAAAGATTCGGTATAGGCAGCGACCTGATCTACCAGCACTTTATACCGGTCAAATGCATTGGTCATATTTACATAGGCCTGGTCTACTTGCCGGTGCAATTGCACGCGGGTGTTCGCTTCTTCCAGCTCGCTGTTTTTAAGAGCAATGTCCGCCAGTTTTATCCGGTTTTTTACCACATACCTGTTGAAAACCGGGATACTGATACCTACCCCAATAGAGGTAGACACATTGTTTTGCAACTGTGTATTGTATGGAATTTTTCCGGTTACCGTTTGTGCAATGCTGGAATAATTGGTATTTAATGCGCCGCCAACAGAAACAGATGGTACTAATCCGCCACGGGTAGCTTTAACGGCATATGCATTACTTTTCTTCCGTAGTTCAACCGCTTTTACCTGAGCAAACTCTTGTAGCGATTTTTGATACACTTCTTCCGGTGTAAGGGTATATGTTTCCAGGAATTCGTTAAGGGCAATTCGCTCCACTTTCATTTCTTTTTTATACGTCTTATTCATGAACCTGCTCAAATTTATTTTTGCTGTTTCAAGCGCATTATTGGCAGAAAGAATCGCTAACTGGTCGTTCATTAACTGGCCTTTCAGATCCGATACATCCGAAGGTTTGATCGCTCCCTGGCTGTTTAAGATATTCAACCGATCAAGTTGCTTCCGGCTCACATCCGCCTGCCGTGTTACAGAAGTTACGATATCTTCATTGTTCAGTACCTGCAGGTAAGCCAGGATTACATCTAACACCAGGTTATCTTTTGATTGTTGCCATTCCATTTTTGAAGCTTCATAAGCAGCCGCGTTTTGCTTAATACCATTTTGAATACTACCTCCGTTAAAAACAGTAATACCGGTATTAAGCTGGTAATTAGCCGAATTAAGATTTTGATTAACGTATGCATTGGAAGAAGGATCAATACTGCGGCCCTGGTAAATACCATGGAAAATATCAGCACTGATGTATGGTAGCAAATTAGCTCTCGACTGGCGCAAGGCCACCTCAGCACTTTCTACCAGCAGGCCGGTTTGCTTTACAGGAATATAATGCGCTACTGCAGAATCAATACATTGTTCCAGTGTGTAAGTTTGAGCAAAGCCCTTACCTGTCCACATACAAACAAACATTAAAATGAAAATTTTCCGATACATGACTATACCAACTTTAACGGCTTCTGAGAGATAGACTCTATCCGGCCATCGAGTAAATTAATAATACGTTTTCCGTACGAAGCAGCTTTTTCTGAATGGGTAACCTGAACAACCGTAACGCCTTCTTCTTCATTTATTTTTTGAAACAGCTCCATGATTTCCTCACCCTGCGTGGAATTTAAGTTCCCGGTAGGTTCATCTGCCAGCAGTAATTTTGGCTTTGCTATTAAGGCTCGTATGATGCCTACCAACTGTTGTTGCCCACCGGATAGCTGGTTAGGGAACAGGTCTTTCTTGCCTACAATGTTGAATTTGTCCAGCATATCAGAAACCATCGCCTTACGTTCCGAACCTTTTACACTCTGATACAATAACGGTGTTTCAATATTTTCATACACGGTTAGTTCATCAATCAGGTGATAGGCCTGGAAAATAAAGCCGATATTTTTTTTATATAATTCGCTTCGCTGCTTTTCTTTCATATCGTAAATGGACTGGTGGAAAAACTGGTAGGAGCCTTCCGATGGCTGATCCAGCATACCAATGATATTCAGCAAGGTAGACTTGCCCGAACCGGATGGGCCCATAATGGAAACAAATTCTCCTTCTTCAATTTTTAAATGGATGTCTTTTAAAATAAAAGTAGGCCTGCCTCCTACGTTATACCATTTTGACAGGCGTTGCAGTTGAATCATAAGTTTGATAATAGGTTCATAACTAAATAAAAACCATCAGCACCTGTTCCGCAAATCTGTACCAAATTACAATAGCCTGAAAAACAATAAGTTATTGCTAAAATACGCTGTTTTGGTGTTCGGTTATGATACAGTGACTGTTCATTTTTAATTTAAAAAACAGGATAAACCAATTATTATTAATTTCCAACCGTCACTCCATATTCATTATTGTTGTTCGGTACGTAAACTTTTCACGGGGTTAGCACTGGCAGCTTTTACTGACTGTATGCTTATCGTTAAAAAAGCTACCAGTAAAGCTATTATGCCTGAAATAATAAATACCCATGCGTTGATACTTATACGGTAAGCAAAATTCTGGAGCCACTTACTCATCCCCCACCATGCAATTGGAAATGCCAGGATCAATGCAATTAATACAGGCTGCAAAAATTGTTTTGATAAAAGCCTGGTTAAACTGCCAATGCTTGCACCCAATGCTTTGCGAACACCAATCTCTTTTGTGCGTGTTTCTATATTATATAATGCAATGCCAAATAATCCAAGGCATGCAATAATCACTGCCAATACGGTAAGTATACTTACAACCTGGCTTACCTGCTTATCCGATTGATATAAGGAATTTAAATGCTCGTCAAGAAATGTATAACTAAGCGGCATATCAGGTACATACTTTTGCCATTGCTGCTGAACAAATGCAATTCCATTCTCAATATTTCCAACTTTCAATTTAACTGCCATTGAGTGGTAATCCCAATTTTGCATGCTGATATACAGAGGCTCAATCTTACTATGCAATGAATTAAAATTGAAATCCTTTGTAACACCAATCACTGACCCAAGTTGTTTGATCCAGTTTGCTGCATATAGCGTTCCAACAGGGGTTTTAGTCTCAAGCACTTTCGACAGTGCTTCATTAATTATATAAGAATGCCCTGCTGTATCGGAAAATTCTTTTGAGAAATTTCTGCCTCCTACCAGCTTAATATCAAAGAAATCCAGGTAATTCATGTCTACCACTAAATGGGATACGGTAAGGTTTTTTATCTCTCCTTTATCAGTTTTATAGTGAGACCCCATTGAGCCAAACTCATTTCCAAGCATAACATTAAAAGCAGTAACATTAAGAATCGTTGAATTCTTTTTTAGTTCATCTTTTAATACCTCATAATTTTTATTGGAGGTAGCGTTCATGGAAAGCACAATAACCTGTTCTTTATTAAAACCCACATCCTTATTTTTTACATAATTAAGTTGCTGAAGCATTAAGAAAGTTGAAACAATTAAAACAGAAGCTATTGTAAACTGCACAACAACGAGTGTATTGCGAAATAAAAATCCGCCGTGAGCAAGCATACCCCGCATACCTTTAAGCGCTTTTACAGGCTTATATGCTGAAATGGCTAATGCAGGATAAATACCGGCAAGTACGCCTATTAGTAAAGCCGATACTATAAAGATTGTCCATAAATAAACTGATGATGCCGAAACTAACGAAATATCTCTTTTAATAATATCATTTAAAAAGGGAAGTGATATGGATGTGATGATCAATGCCAGCGCAAAAGCCAGCAAGGAGAAAAGTATAGCCTCGCCTGTAAATTGCTTTACCAGTTGCCAGCGCGTAGAACCAATTGTTTTCCTGATACCTACTTCTTTTGCACGCTTTGTAGCCCTTGCGGTTGAAAGATTTATAAAATTTAAAATGGCGATAAGTAATACGAACAACGCAATACCCAGGAAAATATTTACATAGCTGCGGCTGAATTTTTTGTAGTTTCTGTCATGAATAATATCTCCCGAATCAAGATGAATGGAATAAAGGGGCTGAAGAAACAGGTTATAAGATGCATCCTGCTCACCAAGGTATTTTTTTTCAAATACAGGCAGTTCTTTTGAAAGTTGAGTTACATCTGCATTTTCTTTAAGCAACAGATACGTATTTACCCAATTGGCATCCCATGTATTCATCCAATCCTTAAGCCTGACAGATTGCATTGGAAGTATTCCGTCAAATGTTAAATGCGAATTATCGGGTAAAGTTTCTAAAACCCCGGAGACACTGAAATTCTCTAATTCACCATAGCGGTTAAGCTGCAGGGGTTGCCCGATGACATCTGTTTTCCCAAATAAATTTTCAGCAAGCGTTTTTGTAATAACAATACCGCCAGGGGTATTAAGCGCATTATTCTTATCTCCGGTTATCAGCTTAAAATCAAATACCTTAAAAAAATTAGAATCAGCATTGATAATTGATTTTGGAAGTAATTGCCTATTTCCAACTTTCAATGTAATATCATCGTTATCACTTATGCGAACAGCCGATTCTATCTGCGGATAATCTTTTTGCAACGCAGCCGCCATGGGGAACATCGACAGGGAAACCTTTTCTTCAGATGCACCTTTAAAATTATGCACCTCATTCAGCCTGTAAATGCGGTATCCGTTTTTGTGAAAATGATCAAATGAAAACTCATTCTTTACAAATAGTAAAGTAACGATACATGCACCAATACCGAGTGCCAGGCCGCCAATATTTAAAAAAGAAAATACTTTATTACGGGAAATATTACGAATAGCGATAAGCAAAAGATTTTTAAACATACTATTTTATTAATGTGAATTATAATTTTTATTCCGTTCTCAAACTCGTTACAGGATTGGCTACAGCGGCTTTGATTGCCTGGAAGCTAATTACTGCCAATGCAATAACAACGGCAGCAACACCACACAGTAAAAACACCAGCCAGCTAATCTGAATGCGATAAGCAAAACCTTCCAGCCACTTATTCATAAAATACCAGGCAAGTGGCGATGCAATGACGAGGGCCACTAACACGAGCTTTACAAAATCTTTTGACAACAGTGTGGTGATATTGATAACCGTTGCACCTAATACTTTACGAATGCCAATTTCCTTGGTACGGTTGACAATGGAGAGCATGGTAAGGCCCAACAAGCCCAGGCATGCTAAAAAAATGGAAATGCCACCGGCCCATCCTACAATGCTACTCCAGCGGGCTTCTGAATGGTAAAACCGGTTCAGGCTTTCATCCAGGAAACTATATTTCAGCGGAAAGGAAGGAACAATTTTCTTCCAGGCCGATTCAATGGCGGCTATTGCTTTTGCAGGGTTTCCCGGTTTTATACGAACAAAAAAACGATAAGGCTGATAGTCAGCAAACTGGTGAAATAACTGTGGCTCAATCTTCTTGGTAAAGGAACTATAATTGAAATTCTTCACAACACCGATAACCACAGGTGTAAATTTTTCACTATATCCTTTTAAGGGTTGACCAACCGCATTTTCAACTGTCCAGCCAAAATCGCTGACCATAGATTCGTTTACGATAACGGATGTGATGGTATCAGATGCAATAGCCGGATCGAAATTTCTACCCGCCAGTAATTTCATGCCCAATACTTTCAGG
Organism: Chitinophagaceae bacterium; assembly: GCA_965246935.1. GTDB lineage: Bacteria > Bacteroidota > Bacteroidia > Chitinophagales > Chitinophagaceae > JAZKFT01. Next base: position 60,658 of record CBDFGC010000012.1, read on the forward strand.
TAATTATTATCAATAAAATATTCAACTACCTGCCTGTGCTTACCGTTGTATTCAAAGCCAGACATACTCCAGCCCGTGCCTTCACCTAATCCCAGTTCAGAAGCAGCCACACCAGCGATCTCGGGATTAACAGACATTTCCTGCCTGAATAATGGGTAAATTCTTTTAGTGTCCATTTCATTTGCATCTACCATTATCACATTTTCTTTATCAAAACCAGGATGATGCGATTGCATAAAATGCAATTGTTGTAGTATAATAATGGTAGAAATGATAAGCCCGGCTGAAAGCACGAATTGCAGGGTAACCAGTGAGCGGGTAAATAAATTGGAACCGCCAAGCTTTATTTTTGTTTTCAATACTTCCACCGGTTTAAAACCCGACAATACCAGTGCCGGGTAACAACCGGCCAATAGTCCTACTACCAGCACCAACCCGGCAACGAGCCAAAGTAGTTCCGGGAATTGAGCCAATGAAAAATGTAATTCCCTATCCGAGAGCCGGTTGAAAAATGGCAATAGAAACCAGGCGAGGATAAATCCTATAATTGCAGAGAAAACAGTAAGTAAAATAGCTTCGGAAAAAAACTGGAAAACCAACGAATTTCTGGTGCCGCCAATAACTTTGCGAACACCAATTTCTTTTGAACGTCCGGCAGAGCGGCCAATAGCAAGGGTCGTAAAATTAATACAGGCAATCAGTAAAACGCCTGCTGCAATTCCCAGTAAAATCCAGATGGTTTTGGCAGCTACCGGCGGAACGGCTCCATCTTCAAAACGAAGATCGGTATGCATAGATTGTAAAGGCTGTAGCCCATACCAGATAGGAAGTTCTTTTCCTTTCCAACCACTTTTACGTGCCTCTGCTTCTTCATCGCTGTTGTATTTCTTCCGGAAAGCAAACAATTTTGCCCGGTCAGCAGGCAGTGTACTGCCCGGTTTTAATTGTACATAGGTTTGATAAGCAGACCGGTGCCAGTTGTTGACAGCACCGGCACCGGATTTTGTCGTTGGCAAATAATTAAAGTTACCCAGTATTTTAAAGCGGATGGTTGAATTTGATGGGACGTTTTTAGCAACCCCCGTTACGGTGAAGGGAACAAATTCATCTTCAACTTTAATATCAAGTGTTTTTCCAATGGGATCTTTGCTGCCAAATAGTTGTTGTGCTGTTTCTTCTGTCAGCACCACATTGTGTAAATCCTGTAAAGCTGTTAGAGTATTTCCTTGTAGCAACGGAAAGGAAAACACAGAAAAAAATTCAGGATCAGTAAAAGAAATTTGTGAACGGGTAACGTTGCCGTCTACCCGCACAAAACTTTCGCCCCAGGGCTCCCGTAACCGGATGGCATTTTCAACGCCCGGCAAATCCTGCTTCATGGCAGGGCCCAAAGGCATGGGCAGGTAAGTGCTACCGCCTGGTTCATTACCATTTACACCATCATACCATATATATACCCTATAAATGTTAGCAGCATTTGTATGAAACCGGTCGTAGCCAAATTCATGTACCGCATACAACAGAAACAGGATAAAGCAGGCTAACCCAATAGAGAGACCAGCAATATTAATAAACGCCAACCCTTTTTGCTTTACCAGGCTCCGCCATGCGATTTTGATATAATGTCTCAGCATAAAAATTATTTTAATATATAAATTAGTGAACTTTTTTTAGACAATCCGGCACTGCTCCGCACACGCTCATTATTTGTAGCATTCACGTTTTACTGCCCACAGTCTGTAAGGCGGGCTATGATACCGAATACAAATAGCCGGTAGACAGATAGCAATAAGCAAATCAATATAAGCCAATCAGGTATTTTCCGCAGCCTGTTTTAATATGGTATTATTTCCTGCTATTAATCTGTTCTCAGGCTTTTCACCGGGTTTGCGATAGCTGCTTTGATTGCCTGTGAACAAATAGTTGCAAGGGCAATAATAACAGCAATGACGGCGGCCATCACAAATACCCACCAGCCAATGCTAATGCGATAGGCAAAGTCCATTAGCCAGTGGTGCATGAACCACCATGATACCGGAATAGCAATTAGTGCGGCAATGATTACCAGCTTCAGAAAATCCTTTGATAACATATTAACAATATGCACAACGGAAGCACCCAATACTTTTCGAATGCCTATTTCTTTTGTTCGTTGCTCGGCCACGAATGCGGCCAAGCCAAACAATCCCAAACAAGCAATCAGTATTGCAACCACGGAAAAAATCAAAGCTATTTTTCCGATCCGTTGTTCGCTTTGGTACATCTCGTTGAACGATTCATCGAGAAAGCGATAGCTGTATGGAAAACCCGCTGCCATTGTTTTCCATTTGGCCTGGATGGAAGCGAGAAGGTTAGGAAGATTGACAGGTGAGATTTTAAAAATAGCCAGTCCGAAATCGTTTTTGGTCAGGAACAGCGACAGCGGTGCGATGGTTTGCTTTATTGATTCGTAATTGAAATTTTTTACCACGCCTATGATGGTGTACTTGGTTTGGCGTCCATCGTTATCGTTGCGGTATAAATCCCTTCCCACGGGATCGGCATAGCCCAAAAATTTTGCTGTGGTTTCGTTGATGATAACCCCTGAAGAATCGCCGCCGAAGTCTTTGGAAAAATTTCTTCCTTTCGTCAGCGCCATGCCCATTGTTTTCAGGTAGTCGTAATCAATGTTCCAGCATTGCATATTAAAGCCGGTTTTGGAATCCATGACGGCTTCTTTGGAAAAAGTATTATCGCTACGCGATGAATTGGAAACAGGTAAAAAGCTGCTTAACGTACCGCTTACAACGCCAGGCATTTGCAACACTTCGTTCTTAAAAGCCCCGGCATTTTTTTGCAGGGCGAAGGCGCCGTTCACAATCAACACCTGGTCTTTTTTGTAACCCAGGTCTTTTGTTTGTATGTAATTCAATTGGCGAAATATGACGATGGTGCCAATAATGAGGACTATGGAGGCGGCAAATTGAAATATGACCAAGGCACCTCGCAATCTGCCCCGTTTGTTGGCCAATCTTCCTTTTAAAACAAATATGGGTTTGAAAGAAGAAAGATAAAAGGCAGGATAGCTTCCCGCAATTAAACCTACTATAAGCGGCAACACAAACAGCAAAGGCAAAATGACCGGCGAAGCAAGGTTGCTGAATATGATGGTTTTATTGGCCAATCCATTAAATAATGGAAGAATAAGATACGTTAGTGCTAATGCAATCAGCAGGGAAAGAATAACCATCAACATCGATTCCGAAAGAAACTGGATGATCAACGATTTTCGTTCGGTTCCCAATACTTTTCTGATACCTACTTCTTTTGCCCGGTTAGCCGAACGTGCCGTAGTAAGGTTCATGAAATTGACGCAGGCAATGAGCAAAATAAAAAGTGCAACGGCGGAAAAGATGTAGATGTATTGAATGTTGCCGGATGGCGTAATTTCCAAATTCCTGTCGGAATACAAGTGTATTTTGGTGATGGGCATTAAACTATACTCCAGGGAATTTCCTGCTTTTTTAAATTCATCCATGCTGTTGATTTGCATGAACTGCCTGGCCTGCGGCAACACGTATTTTTCTATGTATTGATCAAAATTTTTCTCGAAAGCTTTTGCATCGGTACCGGATTTAAGTAACAGGTAAGTGTGAAAATTATGGCTTACGAATTGTCCCCACTGGTAGTCAACATTCTTCATGGAAAAAAAGAAATCGAAATGAAAATGTGAATTCTCCGGCACATCTTCTATCACCGCCGTTACTTTATAAGCCCTGCCGCCATCGTCTTTTGTTTCAAGCAATTTTCCAACGGCATCTGTAGTACCAAAGTATTTTAGAGCTGCTGATCTGGAAATCACAACGGTGTTGGGTTCGTTCAAAGCCGTTTGCGTATTGCCGCTGATAGCAGGCAGTGTAAACACCCGAAAGAAAGTGGAATCAACATACGCCGTTTCATCCTGGTAAATGAATTCGGTTCCTTTTTTTACAAGCTTGTTTCCGTTATTATTGTAAATTCTCGTATATTCTTCCACTTGTGGGTAATCCTTTTTCAGCACCTCTCCCATCATGTCGGAGGTTTGCGTGAAATGCATGTTGTTACCGCCAAAAAGAATGTCGGCATTGATGCGGTAAATTCTATCGGCCTTGTCGTTGTATTTATCGTAACTCAATTCATCAATCACATACAAGGCAATTAACAAAAAGCAACACAAGCCCGTGGCCAAACCAATAATATTGATGAAGGAATAAATCTTGTTTCGCTGCAGGTTGCGCCAGGCGATCTTAAAATAAATTTGAAGCATATAATGATGATTTATTCGGTGCGTAAGCTTTTCACCGGGTTTGCCAACGCAGCTTTAATTGCCTGAAAGCTTATTGTAATAACGGTAATCAGTATCGCTCCAAAAGCAGCGGCTGCAAATACCCACCAGCTGATATGAATACGGTAGGCAAAATCCTGTAACCATTTGTTCATTACAATCCAGGCAATAGGAGCAGCAATTAGAAAGGCAATGCATACAAGCTTTAAAAAATCTTTTGAAAGTAGAGAAACAAGACTTGTTATGTCGGCGCCTAATACTTTACGGATACCAATTTCTTTGGTACGCCGTTCCGCAGTGAAGGTTGTTAATCCAAAAAGGCCAAGGCAGGCTATAAAAATGGTTAGGCCTGCAAAAATGCCTAATACACGGCCAATGTTTTGTTCTGATTTATAGGTGTTATTAAAGCGTTCATCAAGGAAGGAACAGGAAAAAGGGGATTCTGCCTGTAGGGCATTCCATTTACTTTTTATTGAACTTAACAGACCTGCAATGTCCGCGGTTTTTACTTTTACAATCATCGTTCCGTTGTCCGTACCGGCTATCATTACAATGGGTGTAATCAGTTCATGCAAGGATCTGAAATGAAAATCTTTTACGATACCGATAACTGTATAGGAACTTTTTCGTCCGTCATTTTCCAAATGTGTGATGGTATGGCCCAGTGCCCGTTGTCCCCACCCAAAAGCATTTGCTGCAGTCTCATTCACAATTACCCCGGTAGAATCAGCACCAAAATCTTTCGAAAAATTTCTTCCTGCCGACATCTGCATACCCAGGGTAGGAATATAGCTTTCATCTACATCATACTTCAATGTTTTCAACAGTTGTGTGGACGCTCCATCCGGATAGGCAAAGAAGTTATTACTGTTGGAAGGGCCGGCAGGCAGGTAACCGGATGAACTTACGCTCACTACCCGTGGGTCTTGCAGCAGTTGCTGCCGGAATACCTGAACGTTTTTGCCCAGCCAATACGTATCCTGTACTACCAGTACCTGCTCTTTGTCATATCCTAATTTTTTATTTTGTATGTAAGCCAGTTGTTTATACACCACAGCAGTGCCGATAATAAGCGTAATGGAAATAAAGAACTGAAAAACAACGAGGCAACTGCGTAATCCCATGCTTTTTTTCCCTGATGTAAACCGGCCTTTCAAAACAGCAATTGGATTAAAGGAGGAAAGGAGAAAAGCCGGGTAGCTGCCTGCTACTATTCCTGTAAACACACCAAATAGTAACAGCCCGGGCAACACCCACGGATTCGCAAAAAGGTTGAGCGTTAAATGTTGCGATGCCAGATCTATTGAATAAGGGTAAAGCTTCATACACCAAACCAATGGCAAGTATTAAGGCGACGGCTGTTAGTAACAGAGACTCTACCAGGAACTGCCGGACCAGTTGCGTTTTAAGTGAGCCCATCACCTTTCTGATACCTACCTCTCTTGCCCGCTTAGAAGCACCGGCCGTTGATAGATTCGTAAAATTAATGCAGGCAATCAGGAGCATAAAAATGGCAACGGCACTAAAAATGTACACATATTGAATGTCGCCGTGTGGTTCCATATCTTCTGTGAAATTACTATGTAGGTGAATATCCGTTAATGGTTGAAGTTTCAAACTAAGGTTATTACCGTTTTGCCGGAACTGTGCCATTGTTACACCCATTGCCTTTTGCAATTGAGGGCCTACATATTTTTCAACCGTTTGTGGTAATTTGACTTCCAGTTTTTTGTAATCGTACCCTTCAGGTAGCAGTAAGTACGTATAGAAATTAGAGGTCATCCATGTTTGTTCTCTTGCTTCCGGCAGGGTTGACATAGAAGCAAGCAAGCCAAAATGAAAATGGGCGTTCGCAGGCACCTCATCAATTTGGCCGGTAACTGTAAGTGAAGTATTGTTATCTTTAAAGGTCAGTATTTTACCAATCGGATCTTCTTTGCCAAAATACTTTTTGGCTACCGATTTTGATATAATGACCGTGTTGGGTTGCAGCAATGCCGTCTTGGAATCACCCTGGAGTAATGGAATGGTAAATACCTGGAAAAAATTAGCATCAACAAAAGCAATTGCATCTTCCCGAAATGTCTTATCTGCATAGGTAATACGGGGTACCCCATACGTGCGAATGCGGGTGGCGTCTAATACTTCAGGATAATCGTTTTTAAGTGTTTGCGCTACGGGAGGCATTACATTGGCTTCTTTAATATCGCCACCCTGCATTTTACCATTCAATACAACCCGAACAATGCGGTCTGCCTTTTCATTGTAGCGGTCATAACTCAGTTCATGCTGCACAAAAAGCAATATCAGCAGGCAGGTAGCAATACCTACAGCTAACCCAAAAATGTTAATAGCAGAAAATCCCTTATCCCGCCAAAGATTCCGGAGAGCTATTTTTAAATTATTTTTAAACATAAGAAAAGTATGATATTATCTTACTATGCGACTATGTGTATCATGAGTAAGCATATAATTGTTTTAACAGCAACTTGCTTCTCTGTTTTTTATCTGCAAAGTCATTCTGCCCGTAAACTCTTTACGGGATTCTCCAGTGCAGTTCTAAAAGTTTTTATAATGATGAGCGCAGCCACCAGCCCGGCAAGCGTAAGAGAAACCAGGATGAACGGCATGAAATTCAACTGAATCCGATACGCATAATTGCTTAGCCAGTTGTGTACTGTCAGCCATGCCAGCGGCCAGGCTATCAAATTCGCAATGAGTATCAACAGGAAAAACTCTTTCGCAAATAATACAATAACTTCCACTACTGATGCACCCAATACTTTGCGAATACCTACTTCCTTCGTACGCCGGGTGATGCTTTGCATAACAATACTTAGTACACCCAGCAGCACAATCACCAGTGCTACAACCGTTGCCGCCTGCGAGGCTTTCTTCATTTGCATTTCGGTGGTGTAAAGCCTGGCAAGGGTATCATCCATAAAGGTGTAATCGAATGGTGCATCCGGTAACAGTACAGACCATTTCTTTTGTAGTTCCGCAATGGTAGCAGCGATATTGCCGGGCTTTATTTTAAAAGATAAATAGCGAAAAAGGGTTGCATTTCGTACATGAATAAAAAAAAGAGGGCGGATACTTTCCTGCATAGGGCCAAAATGAAAATCTTTAACAACGCCATCCACAGTCAGGCTATTGATGGCGCCTTGTACCCTTACTTTCTCACCAATTGCATCGGATGTATTACGCCAGCCTAAAGCTATGGCTGCTGATTCGTTTAGTACAATACCCGCAGTATCCGGCAATCCCCTGCCGGCGTTAAAAAAAGTACCGGCTGCAAGAAATATTTTATACGTTTCTGCAAATTTTTCATCGGTATATAGTGAGGTTGCATTGATGCCCTGTATAGAATCCCCGGAGGCTTTGTACAAATTGTTGCTGATACCGGCACTGGCACCATCCGGTATCTCAAAAGAAAAACTGGCACTGGCAAGCTGCGGCATAGTGGCAAACTCATTCCGGATCATTTCCATGTGTTGTACCCCTTGCGGCGTCCAGTCACGGGGAACCCTTGCGGTAATGATTTGTTCCTTGTTGTATCCTAAATTCGTATTAAAGAAGAAATTTATTTGTTTATTGATAATAATGGCAGCTGTAAAAACAACAATGGCGGTAATAAACTGCACGGCAATTAGTGAATGGCGAAAAACAATTTTCTCTTTCACCGTTTCAAGTTTTCCTTTTAGTGATGCTGTTGATTTTTGCTTTGACAATACAAACGCAGGATATAAACCCGCCAGTAATCCGATTAATACAATAAGTATTAACGGAATAAACAAATAATAAGCGGGGAAGGCTGTAAGCAGCTGCAATGGTGTGCCGAGCATATCACTGAAATAGGACCGGGCAAATACATAAATGAATAGTGCAATTAGCACAGAAAATGCAGCCATTAAAACAGATTCTGTAAGGAACTGGGTTACAAGCTGGCTCCTGGTGCTGCCCATCACTTTTCGAACACCAATTTCCCGTAACCTGGAAACGGAATTACCAACAGAAATGTTGATGAAATTAATAATAGCCATTATTAAAATAAACAGGGCAACAAATCCCAATGAATAGATCATCCGGTAGGCTATCCCATTATTTGATTGTAGGTAATAATCCTTTACGGGCGTAAAATAAATCTGCAGGTTCTTTTGCATATCAGCCGCTACATTCAGTTTTAATAACTGTGCTACCGGTTTTTGAAGGTCTGCAACGGTATGCGCATTTTCTTTTAGCTGAATGTAGCTAATAATAAATGCGTTTTGCCAGGCTTCAAAGCCTTTGTCACGATTAAAAAATTTCAGGCTTGTTGCCGGCAGAAAAAATTCATTGCTGCCTTTGTTGATGCCGTTACCCCAAAAGGTAATCGTATTGTGTGGCGGATCTTTCATGACAGCCGTAATCTCAAAATCCTGCTTACTGCCAGAGAAAGATTGAATCGTCAACGTTTTGACCGACCACATCCGTTTTACCAAAATATTTTATGGCTTTTGCAACTGTTATCACTACAGCATTTGGCTTACTTAATGCCGTATTTGCATCGCCATATAACAATGGAAAGCCAAACATAGTAAGCAGGCTGGCATCTCCCACCTGTAATCCTTCGCTAAAATGTTTATCGCCTTTTGATACAATGGAAGTAATGCCGTCATGATGATAATAATCCTGTACAAGCGTTGGATAATTTTCTTGTAACGCTTTCGCAAGTGGCGCCAGCGTTGCAAAATCATAGCCCCATGCTCGGATCTTTCCATTTGCTTTGCACCAGGTAAATACGGTCATTATTTTTCAGATCAGCATTTACCTGGTACTCACCCCGGATATATACGCTCCAGCCAACAATAGGAACACAACACCGGTTGCCAGGCCAACAACATTGATTAATGAAAATGTTTTATGTTTACGCAGGTTGCGCCAGGCTATTTTAAAATAAGTTTTGAGCATGTCGTTAGATCAAAAGTTGATTATAAAAATGGTCATTCTATCATTAACGATTCATCCGCCGCGGCGGAACGATTCACGATATTTACTCTGACCGTAAAATTTTCGCTGGTTTTGTCAACGCTGCTTTAGCCGCATAGAACATGGCCAGGGAAATGCAAGTGGCACGTTCAGTAGTTTCCCCAATGCCGGAAGGGCGAGTATTGCAATGGCTATAGCTAAAACAACTGCCGACAAAGTAATCAACCCGGTTTCGCCAATGAACTGCAGCATCAGTTGCCGGCGGCCGCTACCCAACACTTTTCTTACAGCTACTTCTTTTGCCCGGTTCACCGCCTGCGCAGTAGCGAGGTTAACAAAATTGACGCAGGCAATCACCAGCAGAAAAATACCGATAAGTGTCAACGTTTTTATCAGCTCACGGCTGAACGTACGTTGCTGAAAATTATAGAACCGCTCATCAAAGTGAATATCGTGCAGGCGTTGCAATACCAGGTTGTCCTTTGTGTACTCAGCGGGTTTATGTTTCTTCACAAAGGCGGTAAGCCCTGTATTGAATGCTGCCGGTGATTCATTGTCGGACAATACCACAAAACATTCTGCATTGCTTGATGTGGTTACCCAATCGGTTAAATTATTCGGGGTTAGCTTTTTGAAGGTTTCATACGATACCACCACTTTCAACGGGAAATCGGTGTTTGGAGGAACATCGGCAAGAATGCCGGTAACCCTAATACCGGTCTTATTATTGCGCAAAAAGGTTTTACCAATAGCGGCTTGCCAGTTCCCGAAATAACGTTCAGCGGTTTCCTTTGTCAGTACGGCGGTATTGGGTTCACTAAGTGCCGTTTTAGGGTCGCCTGCCAGCCAGGGAAAATAAAAGATATCAAAAAACGACGGTTCTGCGAAAAACACGCCGCTTGCCTCCTTAAATTTTTTTGCGGGTAATGAATTGTTTTCAACAGGAATGGTAATGAGGATATCCCTTGAGCCACGAATGGCGGCTACGTTTTTTAGTTGCGGGAAATCTATCCGCATCGCTCCTGCAACAGGGTCGGGTGAGCCGGCGCTGTAACTTTTCCCTTCCGGCGAATTAAACTCACTGCTGACACGGTAAATATGCTGACTGTTATTGTGGAATGTATCAAAGCTGGTTTCAAACGCAACCACAATAAAAATGAGCAGACAAGCCGCAACGCCTATAGCCAATCCAACTATATTAATGGCCGCATAACTTTTATAACGCAGCAGGTTGCGCAAAGCAATCAGAAAATAATTTTTTAGCATGCGTTGATTGTATAATTTGTTAGTAATATGCTATCAGTTTTCCATTTATCACTCATCATTTGTAAGTTATCATACGCTTTATTCGGTTCTTAAATTCTTCACCGGATTAGCCATGGCCGCTTTAATAGTTTGGAAGCTGATAGTTGCCAGGGCTATTAACACTGTTACCAGGCCACATACTGCAAAAAGCGCTACGCCAATTTTTGTTCTGTATGCAAAATCCTGCAGCCATTTATCCGCCAGCCACCAGGAAATTGGTATCGCTATCAAAAATGCAATGAATATCAGCCGGAGAAAATCTTTCGATAGAAGGTTAACAATGGTACTTACACTGGCTCCTAATATTTTTCGTACGCCTATTTCCTTTGTCCGCTGCTCTACCGATAAAGCAGCCAGCGCAAATAAACCCAGGCAGGCAATCAGTATGGCTACGGCTGCAGCACTGGTAACCATTTTTTTCCAGTTGGCTTCGCTCTCGTAATAATTAGTATTATACCAATCCTCTAAAAAGCTATAATCTAACAGGGTGTAAGGCAACAAGGCTTTGTATTGTTTGGTAATGGCTGCAATTGCCTGCGCTGCCTGGCCGGAATTGTATTTTACATACATGCTGTAGAGGTTTCCCCTTTTATCGAGGCTGTAAAAAACAGGTTCTATCTGTTCTTTAAATGAGTTGGAATGGTAATCTCTTACAACGCCAACTACCGTATAGTTTATATTGTTGCGGGTTATTAACTGCCCTAGCGGGCTTATTGATTTGTCGAGAAATTTATCCGCAAATGCCTGGTTAACTAAACAGTTGGAAACAGTATCTGCCACACGGGTATAGCTTAAATACCTGCCCTCCACCAACGGAATACTTAGTGCCTGCAGATAATGATCATCCATTTCTTCATAATAAGTCCATCCTGTTTTTTTGCCGTTAACGGTAAATCCTGTTTTATTCCAGTCGCCTCCTTTTGCAGCAACCAATTGTATGCTCTTTTCAGCCGATAATCCATTTTTTATTAATTGTAGCTGCGCCGATTTACCCCAGGGAAAATTAACCCGGATAACGTTATCCGTTTTATATCCCAGATCGGATGTGGTCATATAGTTATACTGCCGGTGAAAAACAACCGTACCGATGATGAGCAAAAAAGCAATGACAAATTGAACCACCACCAACGATTTACCTAACCTGTTTTTATGATTCAGTTTCAGCCGGCTATACAAAGTTTGCGTAGGTTGTAAACGGGAAGCTATAAAAGCAGGATAAAAGCCGGCCAGGCAGGAAATCAGTATAATCAGTGCACCAAATAGCAGTAGTGTATCTGGCTTTACAAGAGAAGAAAAGGTGAAATGTTTCCACGATAGCTGGTTAAACGCAGGCAGTAGAATTTGTACTAATATAATTGCCGGAATAGCGGATAGTAAGGTAAGCAGGAAAGATTCTGTAAGAAACTGAATCATGATTTGCCTGCGTGAGCCACCTGCCGTTTTGCGGATACCAATTTCCTTGTTTCTTCTGATTGATTTTGCAAGCGTGATATTAATAAAATTGATGCAGGCTATGATGAGGATTAGCAGGGCAATTCCGGATAGTATATAGGAGTACTTCGAATTACTCCAGTTGCTCAATCCATTACTTGCAAAAAAGCGTTCATCTAAGTGCATGCTGGTAAACGGCTGCAACAAATAAGTGAAACTTACAATACCTTGTTCTTTTTTAAAACTGTCGTGTTCCTTGCCCTGCCGTAGTTGAAAAGATCGGTTTATCTTAGTTTGCGCTACAGCAGCATTAGCACCCCGGCTTAGTTTAAAAAAAGTATTTAAAAAAGTACTGTTCCAGTCATCTGATCGTTCTGTTTTTTCGGCACCTGATGAAAACTGCTTGTCAAACGGAATCAGCATATCAAACTGAATGGATGAATTAACGGGAAAAGATTGAACAATACCCGTTACGATAAATGGTTCAAAAGCAGTATCCACTGCCAGTTCTATTGTTTTGCCTAACGCATCCGTTGTCCCAAAATACTTTTGTGCAGTAGCTTCCGTAACAACGATGTTATTATTATTGCGCAGCATGGTGGAGGGGTTACCGGCAATGGTAGTAGCAGAAAAGAAATGAAAGAAGGATGTATCCGTAAACAATACTTTCGCTTCAACGCCTTCGTTGCCTTTCCGGGTAGTCATATCCCATCCTTTCAGCCGGCAAAAGCTTTCTACCTCCGGAATGTCTCCGGCAAACGCCGGCCCTTGTGGTAAACCGGTATTGCCGCTTCGCCGTTCCTCCCCGGCTGTATCAGTAGAAGTTTGAACCAGCCTGAAGATTTGAGCCTTACCCGGTAAAAATTCGTCGAAGCTCAGCTCGTCTTTTACAAACAGCATAATGAGCATTACGCAGGTAAGGCCAATACTAAGCCCTGCAATATTTACAAAAGATAAAGTCTTATTACGCAGGATATTGCGATACGCAACCAACAAATAATTTTTAATCATCAGCTATCGAATTAAAAGGCTAAGCATTTTTAATTATTGCTTTTATTCTGCACGTAAATTTTTAACCGGGTTGGCAATAGCTGCTTTAATAGCCTGAAAACTTACCGTTAATACAGTAATCATCAGGGCGCCACCACCGGCTACTATAAAAATCCATCCCGAAATTGCTGTACGGTAGGAGTAATGCTGCAGCCAGTTGTGCATAAAATAATAAGCAATGGGTATAGCAACTACCAGGGAGATGGTGACTAACACCATAAATTCCCTGGAAAGTAAATGCCATACATGAAACAGAGACGCACCCAATACTTTTCGTATACTCACCTCCTTACTGCGTTGTTCGGCCATAAAAGAAGCCATCCCAAAAAGCCCGAGGCAACTAATAAAAATAGCGAGCATAGCAAAGAAGCCGGCCAACTTGCCAATGCGTTCTTCGTTACCGAATTTTTTAGCATAGTCTTCATCTACAAACCGGTATTCAAATGGCTGTTCCGGATTAAATTTTTTGAAAACAGTTTCAATATGCTGCAATGCATCAGCCGCACTTACAACAGGATTTATTTTAAGAAGAATGCAGTTTTCCGCTCCACTGCTTAGTGTAAAAACAGAAGGTTTTACCGGCTCATAAGGTGATTGCATAATCATATCCTCAACTACGCCAATCACCTTAAAAGGCTGTCCGAACCAGGTGATGGTTTCTCCAACCGGTTCTTTTAAACCCATGAAGCGAACAGCTGTTTCATTTAGCACTAACGCAAGCGAATCGGTACCAAAATTCTTTGAAAAGCCGCGGCCTTCTCTAAACTGCCAGCCGACCGTTTTTCCATAGTCGTATGACACTGATATATTCGGAAAATCAACAGTTAAATTGGGATCCTTGCCTTTCCATACAAAGCCGCTGCTGGTGGACCAGATTTCTGTAGTGGGAGCTCCTGCCTCTGCTATTGCAGTGATTATTTCTGATGCTATCAACTCTGTTTGTACGGCATCAAAATGCTGATGAATTTCGTCCGAAAACATCGGCAGTGTAACCAGGCCATTGCGGTCATATCCAACAGGACGATTTCTGGAAAATTGTATCTGGCGCAGTACAACGATGGTTCCGATGATAAGTATAATGGAAACCGTAAACTGTAAAACAACCAATACTTTCCGCGGCGCAGTTGACCAACGGCCTGCCCGTATCGATCCTTTTAAAACTTTAATGGGTTGAAAAGAGGATAAGTAAAATGCAGGATAGCTGCCTGCAATTAACCCGGTAATTACACTACAGCCTATACACAGTAACCAGAATAGCGGCTGCCCCCAGGGGATCACTAATTTTTTACCTGCTACTTCATTAAAGAAAGGGAGCAGTAGTTGAGTCAGCAGCAAAGCACCTATAAATGATATAGCCACCATTAGTAAAGACTCGCTTAAGAACTGATAGACCAGTTGCCTGCGTAAAGAACCGATCGCCTTGCGGATACCAACTTCCCTGGCCCGCTTTTCCGACCGTGCCGTACTTAAGTTCATGAAATTGATGCAGGCTAACAGCAACACAAATACACCAATCATTCCAAACATCCATACGTATTCAATCCTGCCGCCCACATTAATGCCGTTTTTAAATTCATCGTACAAATGCCATTTACGCATCGGTTGTAAAAAAAGGGTTGGCTTTTTCTTCGCCAGGTCTTTATTTACGTTTCTTAATTTGGCATCACGGATCTTTAGCGAAACAGTATTAATATCCGTTGTATTTGCTAACTGCGTAAAAATGGAAAAAGCATTCGGCCGCCAGGGGTCTTCAGCGGTTTTTATCCATTCTGTGTTATTGAAAAAAAGATCCCAGGGAGCCATGAAACCCAGATCTGCAAAGGACGAATTTTGAGGCAGGTCGGCATAGATACCTGTTACTTTTGCGGTCAGTTTATTATCAATTATCATTACCTGATTCATGGGATCCACATTTCCGAAATAGGCCTTGGCTACCGATTCTGAAAGTAAGTATCGATGACATCTCTCTCAGGCCATTCCTGGTTCCGCTGAGCATAGTAAGCGAAAGCATTTCCGGCGCATCCGGTTCAAAGTAAATACCCTGCTTTGTTAATTTTTTATCTTCATGTGCCAGGATATGATTTCCGTTTCCAGCAGCCATGACCACATATTTAAAATCGCTGCCATAATTCTTACGGAGCTCAGCTGCTAAAGGATAAGGTACTTCTTTTTGAGTTTGCACCTCGCCGTTGTTAGTCAGGTGCTGGTATACCTGTGCAATGCGGTTGTATTGCTCAAAATTTTTATCAAAGGATTGTTCGCTCCATATCCAAAGTCCGATTAATATGGTAACAGCAATCCCTACAGATAAGCCTGCGATATTAATAAAAGATGAAACCTTGTTTTTGAAAAGATTGCGCAAGGCAACTTTTAAATTATTCCTGAACATAATAGGTGGCAAATGATTTTATGCAGTTGATAGCTGACTAATATGGCTTACTCACTTCTTAAATTTTTAACCGGGTTAGTCAAAGCCGCTTTTACCGATTGAAAACTGATGGTCATAAAAGCAATGATAGCTGCAGCTATTCCTGCCCGCAGAAATATCCTTCAGGGAATGGTAATACGGTAAGCAAAATCCTGCAGGCATTGATGCATAGCGTATGAAGCCATCGAGCAAAATAAACTTGTGCTTTATTAAATTCCAGCAGGCGATTTTGATATAATTACGAATCATGATTCATATTAATAGTTAACCAATCATTTCATAATGCATATTTTAGTGCTATCCTCACCTGGTAATTATTTTTATCGGGCTATATTATCTCAGTAAAGGATCAAATAGTGCCATGACAGGAATGGAATAAACCGGCTCTACCTTTTGCGGATAACTGCTACTTTTATGGAGGCAACTGGCACCCGTAATTTGTGTTTGAAATGCAAAAGCATGAAACGTAAAGAAGAACAATAGTGTGTAGAGTAGTAACCGGATAATACCAGACGAATAAAAAGAAAAAATAAACATACGAAAACAGGTTTTGCGATAAACAGAATGAAGGTGATGGCAGTAAATAAATGAACTTTAATTGAGTAGATTACCAATATTGACTATCTGATACAACCGTTTTCCTGTTATACCATAATATTTTCTAATACCGTTTGCCCATCCAGCATGCGGATAATGCGATGGCTATATCGGCTGTCGTGTTCGGAGTGGGTGACCATAATGATGGTAGTTCCCTGCTCATTCAGATCCGTCAGTAATTGCATTACTTCATTACCATTACTTGAATCCAGGTTGCCGGTAGGCTCATCGGCCAGAATAAGTTTTGGCTTATTTACAACAGCCCTTGCCACGGCCACACGCTGCTGCTGTCCGCCCGACAATTGTTGCGGATAATGGTTCCGGCGATGCATGATCTGCATTTTATCCAGTACGGCTTCCACCCGTTGCTTTCGTTCAGCACTTTTAATACCAAGATAAATCAGTGGTAGTTCCACATTTTCAAATACGGTTAATTCATCAATTAAATTAAAGCTTTGAAAAACGAAGCCGATGTTACGCTTACGCAGGTCGGCCCGTTTGCGTTCATTGAATTTCGCTACTTCAATACCATTAAACTGGAAACTTCCATTATCAGGATCATCTAATAGTCCAAGTATATTGAGCAAGGTAGATTTGCCGCAACCCGACGGGCCCATAATAGATACAAATTCCCCTTCACCTACTTCAAAAGAAAGCTTGTTCAACGCTACCGTTTCAACATCTTCTGTACGGTAAATTTTTTCAAGATCTTTAATTTTTATCATTGTTTTAGTTTTCAGTGTTCAGCTATCAGCTATCAGTGGATTATTCTTATTTATTACTTTTGACTATTTCACATTTATAATCCAAAAATTTTTCACTATGAGATATTTTCAACAACTTGCTATCTGGCAACGCAGTCATGCTATTACACTTAAAATTTACTAAGCCACCCGATCCTTTTCAAAAGAAGAGTTATTCGGTTTAGTTTCACAGAGGCGGCGGTCTGCATCATCTGTTCCAACAAATTTTGCAGAGGGGTGCGGACGTGAAACCATTCCTGAATTCAAGCGCTTTCTCACTATTGCTGCAGGATCTGCATCTGAACTTCATTAACAGATTATTCTTTGTAAAGATTTAAATTATATTATTCATGATTTATACGTAGAGCTGTCTGAAGAAATTATTCAGATCAAAAAAATGATTTATGCTTATTCAAACAAATTAAGACCTGACAGTTAAACAGAAAAGCTGATTCCTGAAAGCTGATAGCTGACGACTAATTGCTATCAGCTCACTCCTTCTTCAACACCAATTCCTGCATGGTTCCATAATTTTCATAACTGGATGTAACAATCTTATCACCCGGTTGCAGGCCGGATAATATTTCATAATAATCAGGGTTCTGGCGCCCCAACTGCACATCTGCTTTATATGCTGTTTTTCCATCACTGCTTAGTTTAAAAACCCAGTTACCACCTGTCTGCTGATAAAAACCACCTTTGGCTAATAGCAATGCTTCTGTTTTATCACTCAATGCCAGGCGTATCTGCAAGGTTTGGCCACGGCGAATACCCTCCGGCACCGCTTCTATAAACTGCATATCTACCTGAAAGCGTCCGTTAGTTACCTGTGTAAATACCTTATTTATTTTTAATTTGTAATCTTTACCGGCAAAAGAAGTTTCAGCCAGCAATCCGATCACAATGCGGGAGAGATAATGCTCATCAATATCTACCCGTACTTTATAGCCGCTCAATACATCAATCTGTCCCAGGCGTTCGCCTTTATTTTTACTTTGCCCCACCTCTGCATCCAACGAAGTGAGCTGTCCGTCTATGGGCGCTCTTACAACCAGGTCGCCTACCTTTTTGCGCATTACATTCAGCGCCGTTTGCGATCCCTGGTAAGATTGCTGTGCCTGTGCAATCTGCTGTGCATTGGAAGCCCGGTCCTGGCTGAGAATCTGGTCTGTCAGTTTCTTTTTTTCTGCCTGGTAATTGAAATTGTTTTCTGCCTGTCTGAACTCCTGCGAGCCTATGGCTTTTTGCTCGTATAAATATTTATTCAGGTCATATACCCGTTTCGCTTCTTTTAATGTATTATCTACATCTGTCAATTGATTTAGCTTGGTCGTAGTGTTTTGCTGCGCAGCATTACGGGCAATCTGCATTTGGGTAAGCAGGTTATATACAGAGGTTTGCTGATTCACCAGGCTCAGTTCCAGATCCGTATTCGACAGGCGAAGAATAGCCTGGTCCTTTGTTACCATAGCCCCATCCTCCACTAATTTTTCCTCTACTCTCCCGCCTTCAACCGCATCCAGGTAGATGGTAGTTAATGGCAATACAACGCCATTTACCGGTATAAATTCCTGGAACACCCCTTTTTTTACTTCGCTGATGTTAATACGTTCCGTATCTACATTTAATTTTGATTTTCCTGAAGTAAAATAGATACTACCTGTAATCAAAACGATCAGACCGACGATGCCGGCAATCGTGAGGATTCTTTTGCTTCCCCATTTTTTCTTTTCAATTTTTCTATCCACTGCTGTATTTGGTTTTGATCGTCTGTATAGGTGATTTAAATGTGATTACACTAATAGAATCGGGTGCCAATATCAGAATAGCTATGATTTTCAACAACTTATAAAAGAATAATCTACGAAAGTGTTCGGAAGCGTACAAAAACTGTCCGGTTTTGATACACCTGTTTTAAACGGGTATTTGCATGTGTCATTCATTTTCAAAAGATTGTGTTGATGGCATAATTATTTAGCTTCGCCTGTTCATACTTCGCACTGGTTGATGGCGCATCCAATGTATACCTTTCGCACTGGTTCGTGTCTCACGAACCGGAAAACGGGATAAATATCACAAACGGTGAGCGAAGGAGATCGCATAAATCAGCACGAATAATTGAAGAGGAATAATTAAATAAAAAATAATCGTTATTGGTCATTCCGGTTCGTGAGACACGAACTGGTGCGGTTGAAATGAGGAATTAAATAACACATAATGATTATCTGCTATCCTCTCTGCGGTGCAGAAATGAGACAAGAACCGGTACGGTTTAGCTTTTTGCCCCAGCGGGGCTGCCTGTTTGTAACTATTGTATTGCCAGTTTGTATGTCATGCCCCAGCGGGGCTACCTTGTTTTCGTGCTTCTTGTCAGGTAGCCCTTCCAGGGCAAAAAAGACAGGCGGTGATAGGCTTTTTAGCTACAAACAGATAGCTCCTCCGGAGCAAAAAATTGATGATTCTTCCGAACAGTATTGGTTTCTACATGTAGAGACGAACCGGTGCAGTTTAAAAAACCAACACACACTAACAGACCGTTACATAAATTAATGCATGATCAATTTGAACCCCTTCCGCCATGGCGGACACAGCCGGGATTAAGGAGGACTCTTATGTCGCTAAAAACTGCCTGCATTCTTGTTATTGATGATGATATAGATGTACTTACCGCCGTACGCCTGCTGCTGAAGCCGGAAGTAAAAGAAATCATTACCGAAAAGAATCCTGAGAACCTGCGTTCGCTATTGGCTAAACAGGAATTTGATGTAATCCTGTTGGACATGAATTTTAGAAGTGCGGTGAACACGGGCAATGAAGGAATATTTTGGTTGAAGAAAATAAAGGATGAGTTCCGTTCCAAAGCTTCCGTGATCATGATTACGGCTTATGCCGATATTGACTTGGCCATCCGCTCGTTGAAAGAAGGTGCTTTTGACTTTATGGTAAAGCCCTGGCATAATGACCGTTTATTGTCGACGATTAAAGATGCTGTCAGGCAAAAAGAAAACAAGGGTAAGGCAACAAATGCTGTAACGGCAGCTTCCATTTTCGAAACAGAGCTGTTGGGTGAGTCGGAAGTAATGCAGGATATTTTTTACAAAATTCAAAAAATCGCACCTACCGATGCCAACATATTAATATTGGGTGAAAACGGAACGGGCAAAGAACTGATTGCAAAAGCCATTTATCATTTTTCGAATCGTGCCACGAAACCATTTGTAAAAGTGGATGTGGGTGCACTAACGGAATCCCTTTTTGAAAGCGAATTGTTCGGCCATAAAAAAGGGGCTTTTACAGATGCGGGTGCTGACCGTACAGGGAGGTTTGAATCGGCCAATACGGGTACGCTTTTTCTGGACGAAATCGGCAACATCTCCTTGCAACAGCAGGCTAAATTATTGACGGTGCTGCAAAGCCGCATGGTAACGAAGTTAGGTACCAACGAACCCATCCCTATTGATATCCGCCTGGTGTGTGCTACGAACATCCCCATCACGGAACTGGCCAATGAAGCACGGTTCAGAAAGGATTTGGTTTATCGTATCAACACAGTAGAAATTACCATCCCGCCATTGCGCAAACGAGGAAATGATATTCTGTTGCTGGCAAAACATTTCTGTAAAATTTATAGCAAGAAATATTTAAAAGCGGCCCTGGAATTTGATGAAAAGGCTATTGAAAAGCTGTTGAACTATCACTACCCGGGAAACGTACGGGAGCTGCAGTACAGCATTGAAAGGGCCGTGATTATGGCAGAAGATTCAGAGCTGACAGCCAAAGACATTATTTTTTCACCCATTGAAATATCGGTAGCGCCTCCTGAAGAGTATAGTAATCTGGGTACACTTGAAAAAAATACGATTCTCCGGATTATTGAAAAACAGAATGGAAATATTTCAAAAGCTGCCAAAGAGTTAGGCATTACCAGAACGGCTCTGTATCGCCGGCTGAACAAATATGATATTTAAAAATTTTAAGGTGAGTCTGCTGCTGCAGGTATTGCTGCTATTTGTGGTATTAGCAGCGGCTTCCTTTTTTTTAGTAAAGCAATGGTATCTTTTATTTGCATTTGCAGTGCCTATAATTAGTTACCAGGTTTATGCATTTATTCGTTTTCAGAATAAAGCACAGGAAGAAGTAAAGCAGTTTGTAGAAGCTGTTCATTACAGGGACTTTTCCAGGTATTTCGATGAAAAGCATGCGCCGGCTGATCTTCAGCCACTGCGTAAAGGCTTTAATGAGATTAATACCACTTTTAAAGTAATCAGTAAAGAAAAAGAAACACAATACCAATACCTGCAAAAAATTCTGGAACTGGTAGATACGGGAATTCTCTCCTACGAAATTGAAAGCGGTAAAGTGGTTTGGATGAACGACACACTCAAACGGATGCTGCAGGTTCCTTACCTTAAAACCGTTCATTCATTGATAAAAAGAGACAAATTGCTGTTTGAAGATATTGATACGATTAAAGCAGGCGAAACGCGGATTGCAACGGCACATCTGGAGAAATCTTCTTTTAAAATTTTACTGTCTGCCACTTCTTTTCTGGCAGAAGGGAAAAAATCAAAGCTCATTGCTTTTCAGAATGTGAATGAGGCGCTGGATGAAACAGAATCAAAGGCGTGGCAAAAGCTCCTGAGTGTGATGACGCATGAGATCATGAATTCTATCGCCCCCATTTCTTCGTTGGCTGAAACATTAAAGAACAGGCTGTCCTCCCAAGATACCAATACCATTGAGGATTTGGAAGTAGGCATTGATACCATCAAGCGCAGGAGCGAAGGCCTTTTAAAATTTGCCGAAACCTATCGAAACCTGAATAAGATCACCACGCTCAATTTGCAACGGGTGTATGTACGGGAATTGTTTGCCAACCTGCACCAGTTAATGCAGCCTACTTTTGAACAAAAAAATATTGAGCTGGAGATCATTTTACGGGATACCGATTTGCAACTGGAGGCTGACCCTAACCTGATTGAACAGGTACTCATTAACCTGATTGTAAATGCGATGGAAGCGGTAAAGGAAATAGCCGATCCGAAAATTATATTATCCGCCGAGCAAACGCAAAAAAAGAAAATGGTATTAAAAGTGGCGGATAACGGGTCTGGCATACCAGAGGAAGTATTAGATAAAATTTTTATTCCTTTCTTCAGCACCAAAAAAAATGGCAGTGGTATTGGCCTCAGCTTATGCAAGCAAATTGTTATGCTGCATAAAGGTACTATCCAGGCACAATCTGTACCGGGCAAAGGCACCCTGTTTTCTTTGCAATTTTAGCGTTTTGCGAGTTGTGAAGGGGTGTATCCCAAAATGTCGTTGAAGGAGGTCTGCCCCGGCGGGGCAACCTGTTTGTAGAAAATCAGATGGGAGAATGCTGTTATGCCCTGTCAGGGGCTATCTGTGTTTATAAGCTAAAGCTGATAACTGAAAATGGCAAACAGTAGTGCCTACGGCACATAATGCTAAACAGGCATTCAACATCAACAGCGACAACTTGAGATGCACCCTTGTAAAGAGGTGTACGATTATTAATAAAGCTGTTGGTTTGTTTTTTATGAAACTATTAATCACCTATCAGAACGCCTTCAAAAACAATTACAGCTGTTCCATATACTAAAACTTTATCTTCATTTAGTTCTACTGTCATAAAACCTGTTCGCTGTGATGATTGAAAAGCGTTCATCCTTTTCTTACCTAATTTTCCTGACCAATACTTAGCGAGGAAAGTCTGAACACCGCCTGTCACAGGATCTTCGTTGGTTCCGGCCCAGGGCCAAAAGTAGCGATAGTGGAAGTCGTAATTATCTGTATATGAAGCTGCGGTTACCAGAACACCATTTATATTTTCATAGGAATTTATTAAAGCATTGAAGTCGGGTTTTAACGCTGCTACTGTTTCGGCGCCTTCGATCTCAAGTAAGATTATTTTATTTTTTTGACTAAATGAACAATTGATTACATCATTTAATCCTAATGCTACAAGAACAGGTTGTGGTGTTGCTAATGGAGTAGTATCGTAAACAGGTAATTCCATTACGATGTTATTACCGATCTTTTTTATTTTCAGGTTTACATTTTCGCCTGTTATAAAGTTGATAGCAGATAGCTGCGTTTTCTCAAATATTATTTTGGCTGAAGCAAGCGTTGCATGCCCACATAATGCGATTTCCTTTTTTGGTGAAAAATAGCTGATGCTATAGAGATGATCCCCGTTTATTTTTTTGATAAAAGCGGTTTCAGAAAACCCGATTTCATACGCAATTTTCAACATTTTTTCACTGCCTATCTCATCATCAAGTATACACACTCCCGCAGGGTTACCTTTGAAAGGCGCAGAAGTAAAAGAATCTACAAAGTATGTTTTTATCACTATTATTTCTTTTGACTGATGTTGGAAATTGAGAACTGTACGGCAATAGCACCCAACGTTTAGCATTGGCATTGGGTGGCAAATATACAAACTTTGCCAGATGCGTTAGCCCTGCCACCTAATGTCAATACTGCCTTGCGGTTTCTTAAAGCATCCCTTTCTGTTGCTTTTCTTACCGGTTTAATACGATCCCTACAAAATTAAATAGCAACCTGGAGAAAGAACCTATATCTTTTTTTTAAAACCAGGGTAGCTAGCATCCTGGAAATGGTGGGCTATTTGCTATGCCTGCGTAACGGCACAACTATAATGAGTATTCTTTATGGAACGGTGAGTACCAGACAAAACGCCGTCCCTGTTGCAGTACAGGCCAATAAACAGCTCATTAGTGCTAATCCAACACAATACACCTTGCCTCGCTTGTTCCCTACATCTAATCTTTTGCATTTTTTAATTCCCCCTAAAATCTGCTACTTTGCACTGGCAGCAGTTTATAACAATACTTTTGTTATTCGGAAACGCAAACATATTTTATTATGACTACGCTATCTTTTTTTTTAAGAAAGCCGTGAAGCTATACAAACGTAAATCAATGGCAGCAACTCATTGCCTTTTAAAAAGAACGGAAGTCTTCCAAATTCGTACAATGCTTGCTCCTACTCTTTTACTACTGTTCAGTTATGGGTTGGTCGCCGCCTCGCCTGCTGATTCTACAAAAGCCCTGCAGGAAAAATACTGGAATTATATTAGCCAGCACCCGGCCACCCATCTCTTTTTACATACCGATAAAAACATTTATTCGCCCAATGAACGTATCTGGTTTAAAGCTTATACATTATCAGGTGCCATAACCGATAGTAAAGTGCTGTATGTGCGGTTGCTGGATGCCAATAAAAATCTTATGTTGCGTGCCGCCTACCCGATGTACGATATACGGGCACACGGCGACCTGCTGCTGCCGGACACCTTGAAAGATGGTGATTACTTTTTATACGCTTATGCCGACCGGATGATCAATTTCAGCCCGGCGGATGTGTTTATGCAATCCATCCGCATCCATAAAAACCAAAAGCGCTGGCGGGCTGCCGCTTACATCCGGGATACGTCCAAACTAAAACGGGGCCTTCCGGTTGACATTATTGTGGAGCTAAGGCAGAATAATGAACGGGTGAGAAATGTAAAAGGCCATTACCAATTGCTGGATGGAACAACAGTGGTGAAACAGGGTGGCCTCAAAACCAATCTTGTGGGAGAAGCATTTATCTCTTTTACCTACCCGCAGATAGGGGATAACAAAACCCTGACGGCCAAAATATTTTTTGAGGATGAGAAGGATTATGAAGAAGTACTGCTGCACCTGGGCCACGAAGGCAATATGCTGGAAGCACGGGTCTTTACAGAGGGGGGAGGCAATTTTATAGAAGGCGCAACCAACAATATGACGGTAGCCGTAACCGATGTAAATGAAAATCCGGTAGCAGGTGCTGCCGTTACCATTACATCCGGCAACACCGTAGTAGCAACTGCTGTTACAGGCCCGTTAGGTACATGCCCGGTTTTGTTTAAGCCGGTGGCCGCAGCAACCTACACACTGGAAATAATGTATAACGGAAAACCACAATCCATGCCGCTGCCGGTGACTGTGAAAGGGGAAGGCTATGTATTGACAACCGGTTTGCAAAATGGAAAGCCATCCGTTACGATTTATAACCGGAACAGTGCTGAGCAGGTACTGCTGGCGGCCCGCAGTTTTGATAGCGTTCTCTGGAGTAAAAGCATCACGATACCTGCTAATAATGCAACAACGGCGGAACTTCCGGCTGACAGTTTCCCAAAAGAAATAATAGCACTGAACCTGCTGGACACCAGCGGCCATGCGGTAGCAGAGCGGCTTTGGATGAACCCCCGTTCCGAAGCCTGCCACCTGACAATGACCTGCGATAAAGCCCAGTATGGTACCCGTAAAAAAGTAGTAGTTACCCTGACAGCAAAGGACAATAACGGGCAGCCCGTAAAAATAAATGCCTCGGTAGCAGTAGCCGAAATACATACCACCGATACGGCTACCATGCCGGGGATAGCTTATAGTTACTATTTTAAAAATACCGGTATGCCGGCGCAATTATTATGGGGTAAAAACTACAGTATAGCGGATATTAACACCTGCCTGACCACCAAAAACTGGGCAGGCTACGACTGGAATAGTATGCAGCGATACCTTCCGGCGGCGGGAATACGGATTTTCAAAAACACCAGTGGCGTATATGGAACGGTAACCATGCTGAACAAAAAGAAAAAGCTGGACCTGAAAGATCTGACGATGCTGTCAAAAGATGGCCTGCAGATGATAGCAATAGACGAATATGGGCGGTTTGATATACCATCGGCAAATTTATTATCGCCCCGCAACAACCAGCGCAACCTGGTGGTGGGTACCAGTTTCCGGGAAAAGTATGTGTTGGAAATACGGCACTACGATGATGAATTCGACAAGCGGGTAATGGTATATGAACCCCTGTATCCGCTACCGGTTTTTACTACCTACGCAGCCTATAAAGCGGAGGCGCTGGAAAAGTTAACCAGCCCCCACCAGTTGCAGGCAGTCATCGTTCGAAAAACAAAGGATATTCCCTGGAATGCGGGTGAGTTTAAAAGTACCACCTGCAACGACTGGGTATGTATGTACAATATCCTCAACTGTCGCAACCACCCATTTGGCACCATACCGGTAAACGGTGAAATATACACTTATATGGGCCTGCGGGTGGTGTACCGGGGTTGTGGCAACACGGACAACGGATCGGTAGTGCCTTTAAAGATAGTGTACACACCCAACACCTTTACTATTACTGATTTTGAAAAAGAACAATCGAACGAGGAAGAAATGCGCAGCACTTTATTTTGGGAACCTAACCTGGATACAGGCGCAGATGGCACCGCCACATTTAGCTTTTTTACGAATGATATCGTTAGTGCGTTTACCATCCGGCTGCAGGGAGTTACGATGGACGGGCTAAGGCCGTTGGAAGCCGTTCAAATATTTATGGTAAAATAAGGAAATGTAATGGGATTGTTGTTCCGATATATTAATAGTCAAAGTCCTGTAGCAATTAGGTCTATATCATATCCGTTAAAACCGGTTTAAGAGGTTGTGATATTTGATTTACAGTTTTGGTGTTTCCTGAAGAAGCCAAACAGATGTATAGTCCCGGTACTTTTCTTTAAATTCTTCCGGTAAGTCTCTATATGGTAAAATTTCGCCTCTGCAAATGGATGAGCCGCATAAACATTTTCCTCCAGGCACCTGCCAGTTTGAGTTTTCCGTCATGGCATAATCCCAGAACAGTTCTTCCCCCGTGTTTATGTCTTTCATTGCCACAATGTCAAACAGGCCGCTGATACCACAATTAGGTTCACAGGAATGGTTTGTTAACTTTGCCAAACCGTTGGCGGCCCTAAATTTATTGTTTCCGAATTGGATTACGTGGTTTACTACCATTTCGGGAACAGACAGGGCATTTTCCGCCTCATAAATTTCTCCGTAAAAACCAGCAATGAATTCGTCTTTGTGGATAAATTCTGTTGCAAAAAGCCCTTTGCCGTATCTGTCGTGATTGCGTACCTCAATTTTTTTGCTGTCTGCTTTTGTATCCATCGGCACTAAATCCATATAAATAAAATCGATCACCGTAAAATAATTTCTTGTTACCCGCTCAACAATTTCTTTGTCAAGGTATGCACAGGAGTGCATATCCAGAGTTATCAGTTGCGGCAGTTCCCAATAATAGGCGTGCATTCCCGATTCAAGCCAAAAAAGCATTGCCTCCAGGCCGTTATGTTTTTGCAACGTATGCCCGGATGCAGAAGTAATTATAGGTTCGGATTGTTCAGGATGAGGTTTCATTCCCAGCTCATCAGAAATATTTTTCAGATAATTTTTAAATCTACCTCTCGAAACGGTTGTTTCAAGAATACTAAATTCTACAATCCCTCTATGACGATAAATGGAAGGTTCAATGTCTTTAAAGTAGTAAACTGAATTCATCCTGTAACTTTATTTTTAAAAGTTTGCCAAGTGTAGTTGAGCAGAATTAGAATCTATCCATTGTCTGCCCGCTTTTTTCCGTTCGTAGATGTACCCACTGTTGCCAAAGGTTTCCGCTAACAAAACATATTTGATATAAAAAATTTGTATAGTAAAAGGGAGCAGTTTCAGAACAATACAATTTTAAATAAATAGCATAACATTCGATTTCTATGGCTAAAAAAATTAAAATTCCTGAGACTGAACCTGGCAGGGCTACGAAGGGTTTTTAGCGCAATGAAAACTTCCTAAACTTGCAAGTATAAAAACGGTGCCAAATCTGGCAACGAAAAACCGGGCTTTTGTGGCCATTGATCCGGCATTGAACGAGTGCATGGATAAAATCATTTTTCCGGAAAAGTTAGAGCAGACCAACAAGGTTCTTAAAACGGCTAAACTTCTGCCAAATAAAAACCGCCGCTAAGTGAATAAGCAAGGGGATTTCACCCCTGCTCCTCTTACGCAGGTCTCCGGCCTCCCAACTTGCGGTATATGACAAGTTGTGCATTCTTTTTACTTGTGTCTGAAATTTATACTGTTTGCAGAAAAATAACAGTAAGGTAAAGGGCAGGAATCTATAAGCGTTCGAAACATTAAAAAGCTTTTTTGCATAGCCCTGAAAGGGCCGTGATAACTTAGCCCGGGGTATAAGCCCTGGGTAATGAGGCTATTTTAAGAATGAAAAAGCCCTGCAAGGCCGTAATAATATGAGCAGTTACTACATTCTTGCAAGGCTTGCTAAAATAAAATATTTTTTTGGTCGTATCCGCCGCCACGGACTACGCTAGGCTATTACCGCTCTTTCAGGGCTAGCTATCAGGGTTCAGGCACCTGGGGCGTTCTTCCCATTGCCTAAGAAGTATGGTACTACCTGTTCCATCAGCTGCTGCTAAATATATTCCGGCAAAACCAAACGTCACTTCTTACTTCCAGCCGCCGCCTAACGATCTGTACAATTCAACCTTAGCAGCTAATTGTTCCCGCCTGATGCCAGCCAGTTCCAGTTCGCTTTGTAATACATTGCTTTGTGCCGTAATTACTTCCAGGTAATTTGCCAGGCCGGATGCAAACAACATATTCGCATTTGCAATGGCTTTCTGTAACGTATTTACACGTTGGGCTGTAATGCGTTGCGACGTTTTTAATTTCTCCATTTTCACCAGGGCATCCGATACCTCCCCTACAGCATACAGTACCGACTGCCGGAATTCAATAACGGTTTTTTCCCTTTCTACCTTAGCTAATTCATAAGCTATAGTAAGCTGCTTCTTCTGAAACAATGGCTGTACTATACTGCCGGCGACCACGGCAAAAAGCGATGCCGGAACATTGAACCAGTTTGTGGCTTTGAATGAGTTGATACCACCGCCTACGGTAATGTTAATTGTTGGATACATGTTTGCTTTGGCAATGCCAACTAGTGCGTTTGCCCGTATTAAAGCCAATTCATAGCTTCTTACATCGGGCCTGCGGCTTACCATAGCGGCAGGTATACCAGCGGATAAGCTGTCATCAATCGTTACGTTATTTAGCAATATGTTACGCTGAATATTGCCGGGTA
Organism: Chitinophagaceae bacterium; assembly: GCA_965246935.1. Classification (GTDB taxonomy): domain Bacteria; phylum Bacteroidota; class Bacteroidia; order Chitinophagales; family Chitinophagaceae; genus JAZKFT01. The sequence goes on from CBDFGC010000012.1 coordinate 89,504, forward strand.
GTTCGCCTGCTAAAATGCTCAATGCATTTTCCTGAATATTAATATTTTGTTCTAATTGTGGTATAAGTGCCGTAGCAGTAAGCTGCTGTGCTTCTGCCTGTTGAATAGCTAACGCCGTTACCTGACCCGCCGCAAACTGAAACCGGATAATGCGTAAGGTACTGTCGTTTAGTGCAATGTTTTTTCGGGCAATGGATAGTTGTGCGTCCAGCATTAATAAATTATAAAATCCCTGCGCTACACCGGCAACAATGTTGGTTTGTATCGCTTTTTTAGCTTCTTCTGTTTGCAGATAAGCTGCTAACGCTCCTGCTTTCTGGTTCTTTATTTTTCCCCATATATCCGCTTCCCATGACAAAGCAATATTGGCATTGTAATCTTCCACATGCATCGCTCCTAAAAATTGCTTGGCGCTCAATCCATTCAAACTATTATCAGCGAGGCGGTTGGAAGTAGCAGTTACCTGTAAACTTGCGTCCGGCAGATATGCCCATTTGGTTTGCTTCAACACCAGTTGTGTTGATTCAATGTTTTTAAGTGCTAACTGCATGTCATAGTTTTTTGCAATGGCAGTTTTAATCAGTTTTTGCAATGAGGTTTCAGCAAAGAAATGTTGATATGGAATATCAGCAATACTGCCGGTATCTGATACAGTTGCATTTCTGAAATTTTGCGGCAATTCCGGTGCCGGCGTTACGATATCCTTTGAAACTTTACAGGCAGATAAAGCCGAAAGGAACAGGATAACAAACAGGCTAATTTTATTTTTGGTCATCTTATTTATTTTGTAAATATTTTATGAAGGGCTACGTTTTCTGTTGAGTTTTTAAATCGTGCATATAAATAATTGGACTATAGAAAAACGTAGCTATATGAATTCTGCTGCGTCACAAATACTTATAGCAACTATTTTATGATCATAGAATATGGTTGCAGCCTTACTTGTTTTATCGGGCTGGTGTGTTAGCTTAGGGAAGTTGTCAAAATAAGTTCAGCAAAAGCCAGTTATAGTTTGGATAATCGAATAAATGAGACCGGCTGATTGAAATTATTTAGAAGATGTACAGAGGCACCCCTCGCCACTTGTGGAGAGGGGCCGGGGGTGAGGGCAATGACGGGTAGATTAATGCCCAGTATTTCTTATTCATTAATTAAAATAATCATTTATACTATCACATTTTGTGAATGATGCAGCGGTTGTAAGGGTTTTGAATGTAGAACAGCTTTAGGTGCCCCTGTTATTTTTTCCTGGAGATACTGGAAAATAATAAACAAAACCGGAATAAGTAATAATCCTAAAATAACACCGGCAATCATGCCACCGGCTGCAGCTATACTGATGGAGTGGTTGCCCTGGGCAGAGGGGCCTTCTGCACGCATCATCGGTATCATGCCCACGATGAAGGCCAGTGAAGTCATAATGATGGGGCGTAACCTGAGCCTGGCGGCTTCCAATGCTGCGGACAATAATGTTTTACCCGCTCTTCTGCGTTGCACCCCGAACTCTACGATCAGAATAGCGTTTTTAGACAACAACCCGATGAGCATTACCAGCGCCACCTGAACATAAATATTGTTGTCGATACCTGCAAAGCCAATAGCGATAAACACTCCTAATATACCTGCCGGGATAGACAGTACAACGGCCAGCGGCAACACATAACTTTCGTATTGTGCAGCCAGTAAAAAATAGACAAACAATAAGCAGAGGCCAAATATGACGGCAGACTGACCACCGCTGGAAATTTCTTCTTTCGTTAATCCCGTGAATTCGTAGGTATAACCGCCGGGCAAATTTTGTTTGGCCACTTCCTCCACCGCCCCGATAGCATCACCGGAGCTATAGCCTGGTTTGGGGATGGCATTGATACCAATAGAATTAAAAAGATTGTAACGTGATACCGTTTCGGGTCCATACACTCTTTTCAAATTGACAAGCGTATTGATGGGCACCATATCGCCCATCCTGTTTTTTACAAATACGCCATCCATGCTCGAAGGACTGGTACGATCAGCCTTGTCTGCCTGTACAATTACGCGGTAATACTTGCCAAAGCGGTTGAAATCGGATGCCTGGGAGCTGCCGAAATAAGCCTGCATCGTACTCAGTATGTCTTTCTTATTCACACCCAATTGCTCGGCTTTTTCATCGTATACTTCCAGTTCCAGTTGCGGGTAATCGGCTTTAAAAGCTGTAAAGGCAAATGCTATTTCCGGCCGCTTCATCAGCTCACCAATAAAGCTGGTTGATACGGCTGAAAACTTGTCCAACTTGCCCGTGCCGCTCCTATCCTGCAGCACCATATCCAATCCATCCACATTGCTAAAACCCGGCACCGTAGGGAAGGTGAAAACAAAGAAATTTCCTCCTTTTATTGCTGCCAGCTTCTGCCGGGTATCATTCATAATCACATTGAGGTCTTTTATTGCTCCTCTTTCGCTCATGGGCTTAAACGATACAAAAGCAACGGCAGCAGATGGGTTGGACGATTGAGTAAGAATATTAAATCCGGAAAGTCCCATCACGGCCCTTTTGGATTCAATGGTACTCAACACTTTTTCGCCTTCTTTAATTACCTCTGTGGTACGTTCCAGTGAAGCACCGGCGGGCATGGATAATGCTATAGCAAAGAAGTTCAGATCTTCCGATGGAATGAAACCTGTTTTTGTTTTTTGAACCATGAATACCGTTGAAAAAGCTACAATAACAAGGCCTGTCATCGCAATCCATTTATACCGGATTAAAAACCGTAAGCTGCCCAGGTATTTATTAGTGAGTTTGGTGAACCCGGAATTAAAACCGGCAAAGAATTTTTCTTTAAAATTTAATTTTTTGATGGAGCCGTCTTCATTGCCCGAATGCGGATTTTTCAGAAATAACGCACACAAAGCAGGGCTCAGCGTCAACGCATTCACAGCAGAAATAACAATGGCAATGGCCAGTGTAAAAGCAAACTGCCGGTAGAATACACCCGTGGATCCTTTCATGAAACCAACCGGTAGAAACACAGCGCTCATCACAAGGGTAATGGAAATAATAGCACCTGTTATTTCCCGCATCGCCGCTGTAGTAGCCGCTTTGGGAGGTAAATGCTGGTGTTCCATTTTTGAATGTACGGCTTCCACCACCACAATAGCATCATCCACCACAATACCAATGGCCAGCACCAAGGCGAACAACGTAAACAGATTAATAGAAAGGCCAAACAACTGCATGAAAAAGAACGTACCGATAATAGCTACCGGAACCGCGATGGCCGGAATTAAAGTGGAACGGAAATCCTGCAGGAACAGAAACACAACAATAAAAACGAGAATGAATGCTTCGAGTAATGTTTCTTTTACTTGTTTGATGGATTCGTCCAATGGAATTTTCGTATCATAAATGGTCGTGTAATTGATCCCTTTAGGAAAGTTTTTCTGCACCTTTTTCATCAGTTCACCAATAGCAATCTGTATTTCGTTGGAATTAGAACCAGCTAACTGGAACGAAGCGATATTAACGCCGGGCTTACCATTGGTACGGGTGTAATTGCCATAGGTATAGGACCCAAATTCCACCCGGGCCACATCTTTCAGCCGTAGCATAGAGCCGTCTGCATTGGAGCGGACAACAATATTTTCATAATCTGTTTGTTCGCTTAACTTACCCTTGTATTTAATAATATATTCAAATGATTCCTGGCTGCTCTCACCAAATTTACCAGGGGCTGCTTCGAGGCTTTTGTCCTGAATAGCTGTGGTAATATCCTGTGGCGTTAAATGGTAGGAGGCCATTTGCGCAGGTTTCAGCCATACCCGCATGGAGTAATCTTTGTTGCCACCAAAAATGATGGCCTGGCCTACGCCGGGGATACGCTTGATTTCCGGGATGATATTAATCTGGGCATAATTGGCTAAAAATGTCTGGTCATAGGTTTTTTCGTCTTCAGCATACAAATCAACTACCATCAGTAAACTGTTTTGTTGCTTGGCGGTGGTAATGCCCGCCTGTACTACTTCTGCAGGTAACTGGCTTGTGGCCTGGGCTACCCTGTTCTGCACGTTCACCGATGCCTGGTCGGCATTGGTACCCAGTTTAAAATAAACAGTAATTACCAGGGAGCCATCGTTGCTGGCGGTGGAACTCATATAGCTCATATCCTCTACGCCATTGATACTTTCCTCCAGGGAAGGCGCCACGGAGCGAAGCACGGTTTCGGCATTGGCGCCGGGATAAAAAGCAGTAACCTGAACAGCCGGTGGTGCAATATCAGGAAATTGTTGTAAAGGCAATCCGGTTAGTCCCAGTATGCCTAATATAACCAGTAAAATGGATATAACCGTAGCCATGACAGGCTTGTCTATAAATTTCTTAAACATGATGATTAACTTTATGAAGAATGAGGAGAGGGTATTCTTGCTTAGCCAGCTAAGTAAATTATTGTAGAGAATGGGTTAATGGAAAACGATTTTGTTCTTTACTTTTTTCTATACAATTATTACAGTAGAAGCATAGCTCTGGCTGGCGGAAATTTATTACAAATTCCGGATGATGATTTTTATTGATGCGACTGTTGCGACAATATCAGGGTATAGCGGAATATACTTATCCTTTTCTGAAAAGAATTGATGATAATGCCGAAGCCAATGCTATAATATAAGTGAATGTAGCGGGCTGATGAATCAACGTTTCTCAACCATCGTTATCTGAGGATTCGGTTTTATATTTTCCGGTTTGATAATAGCACCATCTGTTAAATGATCCAGGCCGCTGAACACAATACGGTCACCCGGTTTAATACCTTCCTTTACAATATAATCTGTACCGCTTTTACCGATGATTCTAATGGGCTGCCGGTTTACTTTATTACTATCCCCAACAGCATATACATAAATTTTATCTTGTACCTCAATGGTAGCTACCTGCGGAACCAGGATGGCATTGTTGTGCTGTTCCAGCAGCCTTACCTTGCCTGTATTGCCGGATCGTAACAGGCTTTGTGCATTGGGGAACACGGCACGTAACGTAATGGCCCCGGTGTTCTTGTTGAATTGCCCGTCTACCATATCAATCTTACCCTGGTATGGATAAATGGAATTATCCGCTAATACAAGTGAAACGGCAGGCAATTGCTGTAATTTATCATTTAGTGTAGCACCCTGGTATTGTGATTTGAAATTAATAAAATCCGTTTCGGCCATTGAGAAATAAGCATGTACTTCATGTACATCCGAAAGTTCGGTGAGCGGTTGTGGATCTGTTGGAGAAACGAGGCTACCCCGCTTTTTCGGCAGCATTCCTAAAAAGCCGCTGACCGGCGCCCTCACTACCGTATAACCAAGCTTAATATTGGCCGATGCAACAATGGATTTTGCCTGCGCTGCATTTGCAACAGCAATATTATAAGCTGCTTTGGCTGCTTTAAGCTGGTAGTCCGATACTACCTTGTTTTGTACCAGCGGCGTAAATTTATCAATCTCCAATTGTGCACTGGCAATGGCAGCTTCGGCAGCCTGCAGGCTTGCAGCAGCACTATTTAATTGTTCCCGGAAAGGCTGATCGTTTATCTTAAACAGCGGTTGGCCTGCATTTACATAAGCCCCTTCATCCACTAATACATTCTCCAGAAATCCATCAACCTGCGGTCGTATTTCTACGTCTGCTTTGCCTTGTAAAGAAGCGGTGTAATCATGGCCGGTGGTAGCCTGCCCGTTCGTAATAGTAATTACTTCTGCAGAAGCTGGCGGGGGTACAGGTGCTGCCTGTTTTTGGGAACATCCGAATAAAAGGATAAGAAAACTAAAAGCAATAAATTTTTTCATAACTTAATTAAATAATTTAACGGTGTTAAGTAACATTGGTAAAAAAAAGGTTTTTCAACCGGTAATAATCGTTTAACGGTGTGTAGTGTGTACCTTATTTAGTGATTGATTTTATAATACCCGTAATCGCATTCTTTAAAATCAGCCGGTTAATTTTATCAGATGTGCCTCTGTTCACCAGGTTGATAGAGATAAGCCCATGAACCACAGACCAGAAAGTAAAATACTGCATACATATTTCGTCATCCGAAGGATTACTGCTTTTCATTAGTTGCCGGATCAGGTCATTTACCAATTTCGAAGGAGCTTCCACTTCCGCCGATTTTTGCGCCATGCAACAGTTCATAGACACTCCAAACATCAACTGGTACAACTCTTTTTCAGCAAAAGCGAAGTTCCAGTAAGCCATCCATATTGCTTCTAACTGGTCTTCGGGAAGCTGGTGTTTGTTTTTAGCAGCCTCCATTTTCTTCAGTAACAGAACATAGCCTTTTTTATTCAGTTCCGCCAGGATTGCTTCCTTATTAGCGAAATATTCATAAATGATAGGTGCAGTGTATTCGATTTCATCTGCAATCTTACGCATACTAAGCGCCTGCCAGCCTACCTCCTTCACAATCTTAAAGGAAGCATCCAGAATATTTACCCTGGTTTCTTCTTTCAATCGTTGTATTCTTTCTTTACTTGCCATGGCTGCAATTTACGCACTTAAATCATTTAACACTGTTAAACAAAGGTATAAACGTTTTAGATTAGCAAACAAATTTTATTTGAAAAAAGCTACAAATTTTATTTATTACAAAACCGATCTATAATTTCCATGACACCAATCCCGGCTTCGCCTGCACATGGGTTTTTCCTACTTAAGAAATATTGTACTACTTGTTCAATCATCGGCTTTTGGATGTGTTCCGGCATTTGAAACTCCGGCATTCAGCAATACGTTATTCCGGTTAACTTGTTCGAGCGATACCTCGTTTAAACGGAATAATTTCCTGGCAGAAAGACGGATGATGGATTATAGATATAACTTAATTGTAAGATCTATCTGCCGTCGTTGCCAATAAACTGAACTTACCAACCGGATTACCGGATCAACATAAACGTGCCTTTTTCTTGTATATTTTGCCCGGCCACACTCGTATAGGTAATTAGGTAAACATAGGCCCCGGTGGGTTGTTCCGTCAATTTATATGTTCCATCCCATCCCTGTGTAATATTCTTAGTTACGAAAAGTTGCAGCCCCCAACGGTTCAGGATTTGTATCTGATAATTTTTTAGCGGCGCAGGTATCAGTGGCTTGAATGTGTCGTTTTTACCATCTTTATTTGGCGTGAATGCATTTGGTATTTGTATAGGCACACATTCTTTAAAAATTACTTTCAGCGAATCGGTGCCTTTGCAGTCATACCTGTCTGTTACCAGTAAACGATAGGTTCCTGTTGTTATTACCTCTATAAAAGCCTTATCGCTACCCGTACTCCAGCGGTAGCTTTTATAGCCGGACGATTGGATTTTTAAAATATTGCCTTTGCACAGGGTGCTGTCTGCCGGTAAAAAATGTACGGGCAGCGGATAAATCCTGGTAAGGATCAGCGTATCGCTGCCAATACAGCCGAATGTATCAATCACTTTAACGGAATACGTGCCAACAACAAGGGTATTCAAACTATCGTTAGTAGTGCCATCCTGCCATACATAGCTTGCAAAATTACCAGGATAAAGAATGACTGTATCTCCCATGCAAATGCCACGGTCTTTGCCAAGGTCAGGTACCGGATTAGGGTGTACCAAAAGATGGGTGACGATAACAGAATCGCAACTTAAAAAAGTTTGGGCCGTGTCGAAATAAGTACCGGTTTTTGTTTGCAAATGCCCCCCGGCAAAATAAGTCTGGCCCATACAGATTTCACGGTTAAGGGTTGTACTCTTTACAGGGTTCACGGTAAGTTGTAATACCCGTGTACTATCACAACCATTTATTGCCGTGTACACATCTGTATAATTGCCTTGCACAGTGTGCCCGGCATAGTTTTCTCCCTCACAAATGGTAGCTGAAATACTGGTATTAAAAACGGGCTTAATGGTAAGAAATAAAGTGCGGGTACTGTCGCAGCCGGTTACCGCACTATATACATCTACATAAGTGCCCGAAGCTGTATGCCCCGCATAATTTTGCCCCTGGCAAATGGCAGCAGTCACCGTGGCAAAAATCAACGGGTTTACAGTAAGGTTTAATGTGCGTACGCTATCGCAGCCATTGGAAGCCGTAATCGTATCCACATAAACACCCGAAGCAGTATGGCCTGCATAATTTTGGCCCTGACAAACAGAGGTAGTCACAGTTGTAGCAAAGGTGGGCTTCACCGTAAGCAACAATGTCCGGGTGCTGTCGCATCCATTTACTGCTGTGTAAACATCTGCATAAGTGCCACTTGTAATATGTCCGGCATAATTCTGCCCCTGGCAAATGAACGCAGTCACCGTTGTACGGAAAACCGGCTTCACTGTAAGATGCAAAGTTCGGGTACTGTCGCAGCCATTGATGGCAGGGTACACATCCACAAAGGTTCCGGTGGCTGTATGGCCTGCATAATTTTGGCCCTGACAAATAGAGGCAGTCACAGTTGTAGCAAAGGTGGGCTTCACTGTAAGCAACAATGTCCGGGTGCTGTCGCATCCATTTACTGCTGTGTAAACATCTGCATAAGTGCCACTTGTAATATGTCCGGCATAATTTTGCCCCTGGCAGATAGAAGCAGCCACAGTCGTAGTAAATACCGGTTTGATGGTCAGATTAAGGGTGCGGATACTGTCACAACCATTTATTACGCCGGGCAGGGTATCAATATAAGTACCTGCCGTTGTATAGCCGGCATAAGCCTGCCCCTGGCAGATAGATTTGTTGATAATTGTCCTGTTGGCCTGCGAGTTTTGGATATTGTTGAAATAATTGGATTCTACCAATAAAGTGTTGGGCAGTGCTACCGGTACTGTATTTCCGGAGTCGTTAAATACAAGATAAACTTTTTCGATACCATGATATTGTGCATTAAGGATATGGCTAAAACAAAAACCGCAATTGCCTCCGGGCAAGGCATACGGCAAATAAAATGTAGGAAGCAATTTAATGGTACCGGGCAGCCTGGGGTCGGCATTATAAAACGTGATTGGGGTATTTTTTGGCAGGGGCGCATACCCGTAAGAAGCAATGCAGAAATCCACCTTCACTTTGTTCGGCTGGTAGCACAACAGCCGGACGGCATAGGGAGCCCCGTCAGGCGTAGGGTCCAAAACGTTCACGGTCCAAAAATTTGTCGTATCGGAACAGCTACCGTTGGTAGCAATTAGCCTTACCCGGTAAGTGCCTGGCGCAGGAAAAATGTAAGTAAGGTTGGTGTTGGTACTAATCAATGTTTCAGCACCGGTGTTATAGGTAATCAGCCATTGGTAGGTCTGGGCATTGTAAGAGGTGTTGGTGAAAATAATGCTGTCCGCATAAATCGGGATTTTGGAAGCAATTGCTTTTTTATTGGTATAAAACCTGGCGGTTACGCCACAGGTTACAATCACAAAATCTGAAGAGGCAGCAAAACAAGTATCGCCATTGAAAGCTTTCAGCGTAATCTTATATTTTCCGGCTACCGTAAAAGTATGGCTATAATTAGTGCCGGTTGAAACGGGAATCCCGTCTGCCAGCCACTCGTAACTAGTAGCGCCGGATGAGTTATTAGTAAAAGCAACGATATCGCCTATCACAGGATAGGCTATATTTCTTGTAAAAGCGGCCAGCATATTAGCTGTACAGGGCCGGCTGCACTTTTCCGGCAGCAAGCCACTTCGCTGGGTAACAATGGCTGCCCTCATCCTGTCTGCCTGCCCTTGCGTAAAAAGGTTGCTGCAGGCGGTATTGCCATAATCCATAAAGTTGGAAATCTGGTCGGGAACATCAATAAAAAAAGTATTGTTTGAATAATTGGCAAGCGTATCGGTATTACAACTGTTGGTAGGATTGGTGCAGCTTGGCGAAGGCCTTACACTATTATCAGGCGGTGTATCACAAACCTGGTCGCCATCTGTAAGGCAGTTGGTGTAGTTATTACATCCTCCCTGAAACGTGTGGTATAATCCTAAATAATGCCCCATTTCATGTGCCAGTAATTTTCCGAAACCTGTGATTACAATGCCATCCAGCGGGCCGCCGCCGGGCGGCATGGTAGCGTAGCCGCCCACGCCCAACCTGTACCAAACCCCGCAACTAAAATCGGCATACGCTTCTGCATCTATACTGGTTATCAGCCATATATTTATGTATTTTGCAGGGTCCCACTGAATGAGGTTTTTTAGCCCGGCATCCTCGATATCCATATTTAAATGGTTCGAAAAAAAAGAGGTGGTACGGGTAATACCGGTTGTATTTCCCCCGTCAGGGTCTTTCTGGGAGATACAGAACCTGATTTTGGTATCAGCTCCTAAACTGGCTATGTAATTCCCTGATTTGCTAAACGCATCGTTCAGATCCTGAATGCCAGTTATTACCTGCAGATCTGTAATACTACCTGGATTCGGGTTGATGATATGTACGACTACAGGAAGCGTTAGCGTATCACCTGTTAAGATGCGCTGTGCGTTCCTTATCTCCCTGTTTATTTTTTCTTCCCTTGCTTTATAATCCGGATGCTTCTGCAGTTCACGCAGTATCATATCGTTGCTGCAAAAATTGTTTGTAATATCCTGGTTATTGATTAATAAATCGTGCAGGGGTATTGGTACAGGGGTTTGAGCATAACTACCGGGTGAGCCTAAAATGATAACAAATAATAGAAGTTTTTTAAAGAAATGAAAAAACAGGCACATGTATCTTAGGGTTTACAGGAGTTAACGAACCCGCCTAAGATTATACTATTTTTTCATACCTGCAACTTTATTTAGTTGGTGGTATCCAATTACAGTTCCCCAATCATTGCGTTCCGGCGTCTGAAACTTTCTCTTAATTATATCGGTTAACATTGCCACGCAGCCTATTTTTATTTTAAGATGGCAGCGATTAAAGAAATTTCAGGAGTTTTTATTTATTACAAAACCGATCTATAATTTCCATTACCCGGATGCCACTTTCTCCTGCACAGGGGTTTTCCCCATCGCCCAAGAAATATTGCACTACCTGCTCAATCATCGGTTGCTGAATGTGTTCCGGCATTTGAAATTCCAGCTTTTGAGTTGAACCATTCTTGGTTATGTCGATGTAGTTCCCAAATACGGCAAACGCTATCTTTCCTTCGGAACCAATGATTGTACATACATCCAATACTTCGCTTTTGGGAACACTAAAGCTCCAAAGCCCGTTACAAACAATACCATTGTCAAATAGTATTTGTCCGCTTACCAGGTCGTCTGCACCATTCATCTTTGATTGGTTAGTACTTACGCCGCAAAAGTTTTTTACCGCTCCAAAATAATACAACATCAGATCAAGCTGGTGGGGCGCCAGGTCGTGGAAAAGGCCGCCACCGGAAATAGCAGGGTCTATACGCCATGCTTCTGCTGTTTGCGCCACCAGGGATGGTTTTAAGGATTGAAACAGGGTGAGATGGGCAAACCGTATATCACCGATACTTTTGGTATCAATCAGTTCTTTTACTTTTTTAAACAAGGGCACCTGCCGGCGGTAATGGGCAACGGTCAGCTTCCGGTTGTATTGCTTGGCTACGTGTACCATTTCCCTGCATTGCGCTGCAGAAAGAGCCATGGGCTTTTCTACATATACATGCTTACCTGCTTTCAATGCAGCCAGCGTATATGCTGCATGAGACGATGGCGGCGTAGCAATATAAATAGCGTTTATTTCCGGATCATCTATCAGTTGCTGTGCATCGCTATACCATTTCGGTACGCCGTGCCTTTTTGCATAATCTTCCGCTTTGGCAGCGTTGCGCCGCATCACCGCTACTAATGCAGAATGAGCTACTTTATTAAAAGCAGGCCCACTCTTTTTTTCGGTTACATCGCCGCAGCCAATAATACCCCAGTTGATGGTGTTCATCTTATTTTTATATCATTTCAATACAAGTATAAGCTGATCTTACCTATATTTTCGATTATGCTGCTATTAAAAGTAAACCGTAAAGCTTAGCCTTGCAAAAAAGGGTGTTCCCGGCGTAAAGTGAATTTCAGAAACCGGCGCCGGTTCGTTTTGTAAACGGCTCTCTGTATCAAACTGCGTTTCTTTCCATTTTACATTCAATATATTTTGAATAGTTACGCCTAATTCATATTTCTTTTTGGTGTAATTGAAAGCAGCATCTGTAACAAAATATCCTTTGGCAATTACGGTGTTGTCCTCGTTCGCCGGCCTGTTAGCCATGTAGCGGTAGCGAAGGCTTCCATTAAAACCATATTGTTTTCTGTAAGTAAACCCGCCAACGCTGGTAAACCGGGGTGCTAACGGCAGATAACTTTCTGCCTTTGGAACATTAACAGCCCTTGGGTTAGCGAGGCTAAGATCCAGATCGGCAAATAAATTGGGTATTACTTCATACCTGGCCGATACATCAAGGCCCATTCTTTTGGATTGCCCGCCAGGTTCTACAACGCCCTCATCCCCTACGTATATAAATTCCTGGTCGAGCCACAAATACCATAATGCCGTTTGCAATACCAGGTCATTCCCAAGCTTAAAAATTCCCCCCACATCTGAACCATAGGCAGGTGTTACTACCTTTTTCCCATTCTCCTGCACTGCTACTCTTGTGTCATTGCTGTGAAAGCCTTTGCCATTGTAACAGTACAGTTGTACTTTATTATTAACGCGGTAATTGAAATTTAATTTAGGGCTAAAAATCGTAGAGTTAGAACTCAAAACACTACCAGTCAGGTGATCGTCATATTTATTTGTAAAATAATCTAATCGTACGCCGCCGGTAATATCCAGGTTTTTGGAAACCATAAATTTTTGTGCCCAGTATGCACCGGCATTTAATTCGTTCACATCGCCCAGCATAATGGCCTGTGTTGTAATGGTTCTGTTTTTTGTGCGGCTTAGTTCAATATTGTCTACCGCATCATACCTTACCTGTACGCCGGCATGGGTTGCCGTTTTTATTTTACCTATATAAAATTCTTTATCGTAGGAACCATTGTAGCCAAATAAATTTCTGTGTTCCTTTTGCCTGATCTGGTCGCCGTTAACAGAGTCTTCCCTGAAGAAAGTAAAGTTGGAATACAACTCGAATTGATAGCGGGTATAAAAAAACTGGTTACGCAAAGAGCCGCCATTATCTGTATGATGAACCAATTCCACATTGGCATTATAGCGGGATGTTTTTCCGCCTTCCGTGTTGTCTATGGCTCCGTAAAAACCAATTAATCCGATTTCTACTGCCCGGTCGGGTATCTGGCCGGATGCATTCCATTTACTGGTAAATCCGGTAAGCGTAGCAGTAAGCGTACTGTTTTTACCAATACTGCCGTGGTATCTCAGCATCCCGTTAAAGCGATTAAAATCCTGCGGGCTTTCAAAAAAACCTTTTGTAAAAGAGGCTTCACCTGCAAAAAACAAACTCTGGTCTCGTCGGCCAGCCTGCTGTTTTAATAAGTTCAGCCCCGTTATACCACGGAAAGTATTGTATTGGCCACCTTCCAGTTTTACAAAATTATTTTCGAGGTAATCTTTTGTTTTGAATTCAACGAATCCTGCGGTGGTAAAATTTCCTTTGCCGGCAAAATAAGGGCCTTTGTCAAAGTTTACCTTCTCAATCATTTCAGGTATTACATAATGTAAATCAGCATAGCCCTGGCCGTGTGCATGGCTCACCATATTTACCGGCATACCATCTACGCTTATGTTAATATCGGTGCCATGATCTACATCAAAGCCCCGCAAAAAAAGCTGCTCCGCTTTACCGCCACCGGCGTGCTGGCCAATAAATAAACCCGGTACCATCCGCAGTACTTCCTGCGAATTAATAATAGGCCGCAGGTGAATATCTAAATCGCTGATCGTTTTGAATACGCCAACATTGGCAGAGGACCGGACCGTAACATCTTTTAAGCTGGCCACTTTGGATTCAAGATAAATGATAGCAATATTACCTGTATCTGTAAGTGAGGAAATATCTATGATTCTGGACTCAAAACCGATCCTGGAAATATAGAGTTTAGCAATTCCTGCCGGTAAGTTGCCAAAGCTTATGAACCCATTTTCGTCTGCTATTACATTAAATTTCAAATCCTCACTTTGAATAATGGCGTCGGCCACCGGAATCTTCGATTGGCTGTTTACAATATAAAGGCTATTGATCTGGCGTTGGGCACATACTGATGAAGAAATTTGAAATAATAAAAAAAGTGAAAATGCTGTGCATTTTAAGTAAGGCAATGGCATAAAATGGGATAATGATGAGGAGAGATATTGGTTTATGAAACCGGATTTTACGACACGGTCATGCCTGCAACCAGATCAATCTTTATTAGCCATAAAGATTATCAGCGCAGAACGAAGTGAGGATTGATCCGGAAAACCTAAAAAGCTAATTGAAATGGCTGCTACAGGTTGAGATACCAGGTAATGGCAATAATTTGTAATAGTAAACACCCGGTGGCTGGCACCGGATGTTTACTATTTTCAATCTCGTATATATTTTTTATAATTTAAAAGCAGGTCAGGCTTTTGGAGGACGGAAATTGGATGGATAAACTAATTGCTTCGCAAAAAGACAGGAAGCCGGAAAAGGAACAATTGCCATTGTTGACGGACAATAGAAAAGCAGATGCTCTTCGTAAAAAATATGTTCCGGTACAGTATCCGTGTTTTTAGTAAGGCTGGTATTGGAGAAAGGATCCTGCTTTGCAGCAGCCTGCAGGGATTCGTAGTGTGTATGATACTTACCATGTTCGAAATGTACCGTAGAAATATGCTCGTAGTTCCAGAATACATGTGCTACCATATCTGACACATACGGAACCAATGGCTTCAGCATTACTGTGGTGTACACCATCAAAAACAGGTATGTAATGCCTTTCTTCATGAAGAAATTATCGCCGTCTTACTTCGAATATTAAAAAAATGTAAAAACGAATGTACGGAGCAATAGGGATACCGGTTTTAACAATTTTAAATGGAGAATGGATATTTATTTAAAAACGGATATTGATTATGGCAGGTTTCTTATCATCCCAAAAAATATCAGTCGAAATGATGAACCTTTTTTAATAAAAAGACTACCATAAAAGTAAAACGATATTTATCTGCGGATTCCGGTTGCTTATCAGGATACCTTTTTCATTCTTACCCTTTTGTAAATCTTAATAGCCATCATTAGCAATGCAATAAAAGCTAGCAGTCCAATGGTTATGCCCCACCAATTAATTTCCCGTTTTACCACTGCCAGCATTACAATAGCTAAAAGGAAAACAGTCGCTACTTCATTCCAGATTCTTAATTGCTGCGATGAATGTTTGAACACTCCGTTTTGTTGCTGCCGGTAAATATAATGAAGGCTTAAATGATATAAGTAGAGGCATGCCACAAACGCCAGTTTAATCATCAGCCATTGTTCCGGGAAAAAGCCTCGTTGCTGCCAGTTCCATAAGCCAAGCCCCAACGTAATAATAGCCGATGGCCAGGTAATACCAAACCACAATCGTTTGATCATGATACCAAACTGCTTCTGTAAAATAGTTCGTTCCGGCTCTGGCTTATCCTGTGCTTCCCGGTTGTAGATAAACAGCCTTACGATATAAAATAAGCCCGCAAACCAAGTAACCACGAAGATAACATGCAGGGCTTTGGTGTAGGAGTACATAGTTTTAGGTTCACACGTTCACTTGTTTACAAGTTTACTCTTTTTAATTATTAGTTTTTAATTATTGATTTTGGCTTACGAAATTTGATTACTTTTCCCAATGCAAATACAATTTTATCTAAATGATATGTGTAATCATATTCCTTCTGTAATTCAGGCTGAATATTATTCTCAAACCAGTTACGATACTCCTTAATTATACCTCCATGCTTCTGCTTACTTAGGTAATTTAATTTTCGAAATTCTGAAATTTCGTCCTTACTGTTAGAACAAAATACAATAAAGGCTCTGATAGAATGTTGATCGATAATTAATTGCCTTGGTCTTTGAGATATATACTTTCCGAACTCCTAAAAAACAATAGCATCTTCTTCATAAATATCTTGGTCGTTTGAGCTAAGTATACCTTTGACTATGTGATGTACTTTTACTAAATCTCCATTTTTCCAAGCAAGAGCATAAAGAAGCTTTGTAAGCGTATCAAAGTTTTTAGAAGCTAACTCACTGCTAAACTTATCTTCCTTTGTAATAAAATTTTTATTTTTTAATTCTTTAATTTCTTCGGAACTAATTTGGAAATCAATTTTTGGGTACTTGATATTGTCAATCATATAATTTGTAAGCAATGAAGACTCTTTTAAAATGTTCTTTAAATCGTCTATTGTCTTCGCTGTTTTTATTAACCCGAATGTTTTGTCAACAAATATCTTCGCTTCCTCGTCTGAAATATTATTCATTACAAATTGATTTATAAAAATTAGTTGAACTAGTTAGTTTTCAGCAACATCTTCTTCTCCCCTTTTGCAAAATCCGCAACCCAGCCGCCCAGTGTTTTTACCCAGCTTGGATGCAGGTTCATGCAGGGAATTAAGGTAAATGCTTCGCCGCCACTGTGCAGAAATATCTCTTTGCCTTCTACTGCCATTTCTTCCAGCGTTTCTAGGCAATCACTCACAAATGCCGGGCACACTACCAATAATTTTTTAATACCTTCTTTCGGTAGTTCTGTTAGCCGGATGGCGGTGTACGGTTTCAGCCATTCTTCCCGGCCCAGCCTCGATTGAAAAGAGAGCGCCGTTTTTTCTTTTGGAATATTTAATTTTTTAATCACCAGTTCCATGGTCGTAAAACACTGGTGACGGTAACAATGCTTGTGTGCCACCGATGGTACATGGCAGCAATCTTCTACTTTCATACAATGCTGCCCGGTTTCATCAGCCTTGGTCATGTGGCGCTGCGGCAGGCCGTGGTAGCTAAATAAAAGCTGGTCGTAGTCCTGTTGTAAATAAGGTCCGATGCTTTCGCTCAGTGCATTAATATATGCTTCGTTGTTGTAAAAGGGTTTGATGTTGGAAATGGTAAAAGAATAGTTTCCCTTTTTATGCACTTCTTCTGCATACGCTACGGCCGTTTCGTAGCTGCTCATGGCATAGTGCGGATATAGCGGCACTTGCAACACTTCCTTTAGACTTGGAAAATTTTGTTGTAGTTTATCAAAAGCCATCTTAGGCGAAGGATTGCCATATCGCATCGCAATTTCAATTGGAAAAGTAGTTTCATTTTGCAAGGCAGCCTTTAATTGTTTCGTCAGTACAATCAGTGGTGAGCCTTCCGGCGTCCAGACTGATTGGTAGGCAATTGCCGATTTGGGTGCCCGGAACCGGGTAATAATTCCTTTCACCAGTAACAGCCGCAGTAAATAAGGATAATCAATGACTCTTTCATCCATTAAAAATTCATTGAGGTAGCTGCGTACATCTTTCACCTCGGTTGAGTCCGGCGAACCCAGGTTCATTAAAATAATACCGGTAGCAGGAGCACTGTTTATATTCAAAATTGCTGGTTCTTTATAGTGAGCTGTTGGTGTTAATGCAGGGTTGAAGATATTCGTTTACGCATAGCAACCTATCCAAGGGGAGTAACGTATAGTATGTGCAAACGGGTATCTATCTTATTTTCTACATTTCAAAAAGCCTAAATAGTGATGATCGTAATGGAAACAAAGCAACATCATTTTGGTTGAGCCTGATTTTTATGACAATAGCATGACATATTTAAACAAGATGAAAAATGGTGTTGGAGTACTTTTGCAACCTACCGAAAACAATAAAAAAACATTGACGCAGCAGCGAATTTCCGGGTTCTGGATGGCAGGCATCAGCTACAAAAAAACAGATGCATTGGTAAGAGGATTATTTACCATTACAACCGAACAATATGTACGGATTATAGCGTTATCAAAAGCTGCCGGCATCTCCGAAGTTTTTATTTTATCTACCTGCAACCGCACCGAAATTTATGGGTTGGCTGCGGATGTTAGTCTGCTGATTCAATTGCTTTGTACACAAACCACGGGCACGAATACTGATTTTCAGAAATTTTGTTATACAAGGGGTGGTTATGAAGCAGTCACCCACTTGATGAATGTAAGCGCCGGCCTTGATAGTCAGGTATTAGGCGATTACGAAATAGTAGGACAGGTAAAAGCTGCAACAAAAATGGCAAAAGAAAACGGTGGCATTGGCCCTTTTATGGAGCGGCTGATTAATACCGCCCTGCAGGCATCCAAAGCCGTAAAAGGAAATACCTGCCTCAGCGGCGGCACCGTATCGGTTTCCTTTGCAGCGATTCAGTTTATCAAAGAAAATATCAGCGATTATAAAGGCAAAAAAATACTGGTCGTTGGCACAGGCAAAATTGGTCGCAATACCTGCCGTAACCTGGTAGATTACCTGTACACAAAAAATATTACGCTCATTAACCGCACGGCTGAAAAAGCAGCATCCGTTGCCCAATCCCTGGGTTTACAACATGCACCTGTTCAGACGCTTTCGGCTGAAGCCAATTCGGCAGATATTATTATTACCTCCACCAATGCGCCGGTTCCGGTTATCTATGCTTCTTTTTTTACAGAAAATAAACCACGGCTGGTCATTGATTTATCCGTTCCCTGTGACGTGGAACCAGCGGTAAAAGAACTGGAAAATATACGCCTGCTGAATGTAGATGAGCTGAGCAAAATGAAAGATGAAACTTTGCAGAAGCGAAAGGCGCAGGTACCACAGGCGGCTGCAATTGTAGCAGCCCATGTAGAAGAATTCGTAAGCTGGTGCAATATGCGGCTGCATGTGCCGGTACTGATATCACTCAAAACCAAGCTACAGCAGATAGATATTTCACATTTAGGAGGCTGTGCACCGGTATTCATTACCTCCAACGAAATAAAGGAGCAAAAAATTCAAAAGGTAATTAATACAACGGCGAAGAAATTGAAATCACAAAACAGCCACGGTTGTAATTATATCCAGGCCATTAACGAGTTTATGGAGTCGTAAGGCCTCACCCTCATTCTCCTGACTGAGGTTCGGGACAGGCTCTCTTCCCGATACGCTCCGCTATCGGGACAGGCTCTCCCGGAGAGGGATGCCCCTGTTGAAATTACAAACTGCTTTCGGTCAGCGGTTTCAGGCTGTTTAAGCTTTGCTGATTACTTTCGGAGAGTGGATTATTATTGCTTCAATCTCCTAAGTTGCTCTGAAAATTTAATTCTTTTGAACCCATCATTACGTTTTGTGATGAATGCTCCACAGAGGCACCCTTCTCCGTGAGAGCTGTCCCGATACGCTCCGCTATCGGGAAGAGGGCAGGGGATGAGGCGGCCATCAATGTTTATGGGTTTGTCAACCATATCCCTGCATCTTTCAAAAATACTCTTCTGTTTAATTTTAACTGAGTCACAACCAGTTCCGCCAAATCCTCAGGCTGCATCACTTTATCCGGGTTGCCGTCGGTAAGTTTAAGCCCTACGGCCAGTTCTGTAGCCACGGTACTGGGGTTTAATGTAGTTACACGGATATTATGCTTACGCACTTCCAGCATCAGGCTTTCGCCCATACCAATCAGTCCGGCTTTGGATGCCGTGTAGGCACTCGTAGTAGCGGCACCTCTTAAACCGGCAGTAGATGCAATATTGATGATGTCACCGGTTTTACGTTCTATCATTTGCGGCAGCACCGCACGGGTGGTATAGTATACGCCAAACAAGTTCACTTTAATAATATTTTCAAACTGTTCAGGCGTTAGATCCATAAAGCCGCCCATGATGGCGATACCGGCATTATTGATCAGTATATCGGCTGCGCCTAATTCAGCTTTCAGTTTCTCTATTGCTGCATTCACGGCGGTTATGTCAGTAATATCAGCAGTAGCAATGGCTGCTTTTACCCCAAGTGTCTGTACCGCTGTAGCTACTTTTTTAAGGTCGGTTTCGGTGCGGGCTATTAACCCGATATGTACTCCTTCCTTGGCTAAAGCAACAGCAATTGCCCGTCCGATTCCTTTACCGGCACCCGTAATGATGGCTACTTTTCCTGCGATGTTTTCCATTGAAAAATTTTGTTGGCTTATAAATTATTGACAGTTAACGGCTTAATTGCTATGAATGTTTGATGGAATTATTCTTGCTATTAACCGGCCCAATTTGTGCTACCATTTTTACTTCTTTCTTAAACAAGATTTATCTCCCTATTTAATATTACGGTCTACGTGAAAGCAAATAAAAAAACAAATCTGAACGAAGATTACCTTTTGCCAGATACCGGCCCTACCCGCCGCCAGTTTCTGCAGCAAGCCACTACAACTGGTGTTGGCCTGTCGTTGTTGCCATTGATTTCCAAAGCAAGGCCGGGCTATGAAAATGGCGTACCCGCCGGGGATACCACCACGCCGGGTATGGCTTCGGATATAACGGTTAGTCTTACTATCAACGGCAAAAAACAGACCCTGCAGGTAGATACCCGGACCAGTTTGCTGGATGCTTTGCGGGAAGACCTGCACCTGACCGGTACCAAAAAAGGTTGCGACCGGGGCCAGTGCGGTGCCTGCACAGTACTGGTAAACGGTCGGCGGATTAACAGTTGCCTTACGCTGGCGGCCATGTGCCAAAACGCACAGGTAATTACCATTGAGGGGCTGGCAAAAGGTGATATGCTGCACCCTTTGCAGGAGGCATTTATTAAGCATGATGCATTTCAATGCGGCTATTGTACACCAGGGCAAATATGCAGTGCCGTAGGTATGCTGAAGGAAGGCCACGCAAAAACAGATGCAGAAATCAGAGAACAAATGAGTGGAAATATTTGCCGTTGCGGCGCCTACCAGAATATACTGGACGCCATTAAAAGCGTACAGGGTTGATTTATGATTTTTGAATTGTGATTTGTGATTTCAGCAAGTAATAACAGTGTTCATTATATATTAACCGGCAACAAATGTGGTAAAATCAGAATATGGTTACGCTGCTAATTATAACAATTTCCAAGTGGCTTTTAGGAATTAAACACACTTGATTCATTGTCTCATTATCGTTCATTCCATGTCAGCAATACATTCTTCTCCCGACTAACATTATCCTTAAACTTAATTGATACATGTATCCTTTTTCTTTTACCCAAGCCACCACCAATGCAGCAGCCATTAACGCATTGGCTGATAATACATCAGCTAAGGTGATAGGCGGCGGCACCAACCTGCTCGACCTGATGAAGATGTACGTGGAGCAGCCACAACAACTTGTCGATATTAATAGCCTGCCACTGCAAAATATAGAAATACTGCCCGGAGGTGGTGTACGTATTGGCGCATTGGTACGCAACAGTGATCTGGCTTATCATACTACCATCAGTAAAAAATACCCGGTGCTTTCGCAGGCATTGCTAAGTGGTGCATCGGCACAACTACGTAATATGGCTACCACTGCCGGAAATATTTTGCAACGCACCCGTTGTCCGTATTTTTTTGATGTAGCTATGCCTTGTAACAAACGGGAACCGGGCAGCGGCTGCAGTGCCATACCCGGCTACAACCGTTACAACGCCATCCTGGGTACCAGTGATAAATGTATAGCGGCACATCCCAGCGATATGGCCGTAGCTATGATAGCACTGGATGCTGTGGTGCGGGTGCAAGGCTCCAAAGGCGAACGTACTATTCCGTTTGCTGATTTTCATGTGCTGCCCGGCCAAACGCCACATATAGAAACGGTATTGGCACACGACGAACTAATTACCGCTGTCGATTTGCCAGCCATTCCTTTTGTTGCTAATTCGCACTACGAAAAAGCAAGAGACCGGGCTTCCTATGCGTTTGCTTTGGCATCGGCAGCCGTAGCTCTGGAAGTGAATGGCGGTACTATCCGTAATGTGCGTTTGGCGCTGGGTGGCGTAGGAACCAAGCCCTGGCGTTCATTGGAGGCAGAGCGGTTTTTAATTGGTAAAACGGCTACAACTGAAACATTTAGAGCAGCGGCCGATATGGCATTGCAGGAAGCAAAGACGTATAAGTACAATGCTTATAAGGTAGAGCTTTCGAAAAGGACAATTGTGAAGGCGTTGGGTATTCTAACTCCCGGCTCCCGGACTGGTGGAGCAAAGGGGTAAGTGAGTATGAGTTTAAAAGCTCATCAGATAATCAGACGTACATGATTGATCCTTTCCTTCTCTTTCACTGAAAGAAAAGAAAACGACAAATCAAAGATTGCAACCAAGCTGCCTTGTAAGAAACAGTTGCCTGACCAACAAATAGATCTTAGTAATAACTACCCGTGATAAACAATAAATGAAGATCGAACGGCAAAACTTTAAACCTTAAACTTTAAACGGCTGTTCAAAAACCAAATACCCCATGACATCCATTGTAGGAAAACCTATTGACCGGAAAGATGGTCCGCTGAAAGTAACCGGTGGCGCACAGTATGCAGCCGAGTTCCCAATAAAGGGGCTGGTGTATGCCGTGATTGTACAAAGCCCGGTTACCAAAGGCCGTATCCGCAGTATTGATGATACCGCCACCAGGGTGTCGAAAGGCGTAGTGGAGGTGATTACCTATAAAAACTCCATGAGCCTGCACCAGGTGACCGGCGGTAGCGATCCCGGACAGGGCAAGTTGGGAGAAAGCGATTTATTGCCCCTGCAAAGCGACCGGATTTTTTACAGCGGCCAGCACGTAGCGATGGTTATCGCAGAAACTTTTCAGCAGGCAGAACACGGCGCTGCTTTGCTAAAAATAGAATATGTTGAAGAAGCACCAGTGGTAGATATTGAACAGGCAATGGATACCAAATACCAGCCTGGACAGGCATTAGGTGGTGGCGAGGCCCAAACCCATAAAGGGGATGCCGGCAAAGCGTTTGATGAAGCGGAAATAAAGATGAAGGAAACCTATCAGACACCGGTATATCACCATAATGCAATGGAACCCCATGCTACAACGGCTATATGGGTCGATGGCCAACTGACTGTTTATGATTCCACCCAGTCTATTTATGGCGTGCAAGGCGCCATGGCCCAGATGCTGGGATTACAAAAAGCACAGGTCAGGGTAATATCCCCGTTTATTGGCGGCGGCTTTGGCTCCAAAGGATTTATATGGCCCCATGTGGTAATGAGCTGCATGGCTGCCAAACAGGTCGGCCGGCCAGTAAAGCTGGTAATCGACCGGATGCAGATGTTTACCAGTAATGGCCGGCGTACCCGTACCATTCAGGACATCTCTATTGGTGCCGGCAATAACGGTAAGTTGGCAGCTATCAAACATGAAACTACTTCGGAAACCTCGTTTGTAAGTGAATTTGTAGAAACGGCCGGCGTAGCTACCAAAATGTTGTATGAGGTGCCCAACCTGGATGTGACCCATAGCCTGGTACGGGTAAACCGGGTAACCCCCTGCCCTACCCGTGCTCCCCGGCGAAGCACCCGGAACGTTCGCTTTTGAAGTAGCGATGGATGAGCTGGCTGAAAAATTAAAAATGGATCCGCTTGATTTACGACTGGCAAACTATGCCGAAAAAAATCCTGAGAATGGCAAGCCCTGGTCAGAGAAAAGCCTGCGGGAATGTTACCAGAAAGGAGCAGATGCCATTGGCTGGAAGCAGCGTAATACTACTATAAAATCCATGCAGCAGAACGGCATGTTGGTAGGCTACGGCATGGCTACAGCCACTTATCCGGCTAACCGTTCAGAAGCTACAGTTAAGATAAAACTCTATGATGATGGCCGGGCTGTTGCGGCTTGCTGCACACAGGATATTGGCACCGGCACTTACACCGTAATGGCTCAGATTTTAGCTGAAACCATCGGCGTCCCTATTGAACAGGCTGAATTTAAATTAGGCGATACCATTTACCCAAAGGGGCCAAATTCCGGTGGTTCGCAAACGGCTGCTACCACCGGCCCAGCCTTACGGGCAGCGGCTTTATTGGCCAAGAGCAAGGCAATTAAAATGGCTATATCCGATTCAAAATCTCCGCTATACGGCCAGCAGGAAGATGCAATAAAAGCAGAAGATGGAAAACTGTTTGTAGCAAGCGACCCCGCCAAAGGCGAAACCTATAGCCAACTACTGAAGCGTAAAAAAATGCCGGTATTGGAAGCAGAAGGTACCACTAGTGTATCAACCAGAGAAACCGAAGCCAACCCTACAGCCAAACAAGGCGGAGGACAAAGTGGTGGTGGCGGCAAAGATGAAAAGAAAGAAGAAAATCCGTTTGCAAAGGCTGATAAAGCGGTTGACCGTACCAGGATGGCTTTTCATTCTTTTGGCGCCTATTTCGTAAAAGTGCTGGTGGATCCGGTTATTGGTTCTGTGCATGTGGACAACGTTGTGGCTGTAATGGATATCGGAACTGTCCTGAATGAAAAGACGGCTAAAAGCCAGATCATGGGCGGTGCGGTTTGGGGTATTGGCATGGCACTGATGGAGCATACAGCTTACGATCCCAACAACAGCCGCCCGGTTACCAAAGATTTATCAGATTACCATGTGCCCGTTCATGCCGACATGCCCACATTCGACATTCAATTTATTGGCAAACCCGACTTAAATATTAGCCCGGTAGGCTGCCGGGGCGCCGGAGAAATTGGCATTACCGGTATTGTGGCGGCCATTACGAATGCAGTATATCATGCTACCGGAAAACGCATCCGGGAACTACCGATTACGCCGGATAAATTGATTTAAGCAGTTTGATTGTTTAGCATTGTATTTTAGCAGCAATGCTTGATAATATTTATAACACAAAGACTTCTGACAATTTTCAAACTTTTGAGTTTACAAGCGAAGGTCCAAAGGGGTTTATTCACAAGGTGATTGAGTACACTAAAACGGAAATAGAAGGCATTTACAATCTTGGTTTTGGTGATAAGAATAAGGAAACAGGTTATGTAGATGATTTAAGTATAACAGATAATAAGGACAGTAAAAAAGTGCTTGCAACTGTGGCTGTAACACTCTATTTGTTTACAGATGAGTATCCTGATACAACAATTTTAGCAACTGGAAGCACAACAGCAAGAACAAGGTTATACCAAATGGGAATTGCCAATAATTTTGAAGTAATTCAAAAAGATTTTACTGTACTGGGATATGATGGCAATACTTGGGAACCATTTAAACGAAATATAACTTACAGTGCTTTTTTAGTCCGGCGTAAAGCATAAATTTGTACACATGAAAGCAGAAAAGAATATTCAGGGCAAAAAACTTCCAAAAGGATTTGAAATAGACCCGGCTTTAAATGGCAAGTATAAGAATGAACCGCTATTTAAAGATAAGGTTGAAAAAGCCAATCTGATTCTCAGGAAAACCGGTATTCCAAAATTATAAAGTTTCTACCCTGCTACCATTATTAGCCACAACACCCCCATGCCATTGTGTATGCTCCGCCACCTGAAAAAGTAATCAAACTGGCACCGACTTTTACGCATTTGCCAAAAAATAATTCATGCGTAGTATCACTTTAGAAGAGCACATAACCTTCCCGGAAATGGTACGTCGCATTCCGGAAGAAAACCTTCGCAAACGGGGCTGGCCGCCTGCTGATAGTCCGCTTTCGCCTATGAAAAAAGTACAGGATCAGTTAGGCGAAATCGGAGAACAGCGCATCCAATCGATGGATGAGGCGGAGATTGCTATGCAGGTATTATCCGTATCCGGGCCGGGGGCTGATTTATTAGATGCTACTGAAGGCCCGGCATTTGCAAAAGCTTATAACGATCTGGTGGCAGAAAAAATAAAAGTTTTTCCCGGCCGCTTTGCTGCATTTGCCCACCTGCCAACCACTAATCCAACCGCTGCTGCCGACGAACTGGAACGCACCATTGCCGAACATCATTTTGTGGGTGCTTTAATCAACGGGCTTACTAATGATTTGTTTTTGGATCACCCGCAGTTTGAGCCCTTGCTGGCCCGTGCAGAAAAGCTGGGCGTACCCATTTATTTGCACCCTGGGGTACCGCCGGAAGCCGTACGTAAAACCTATTTTGAAGGCTTGCCACCAGCGGCTGGCATACAACTGGGGTTGGCAGGTTTCGGCTGGCATTCCGAAACAGCTATTCACATCCTGCGGTTGATTTTGTCTGGCACACTGGAACGGCACCCGGAATTAAAATTGATTATTGGCCACATGGGTGAAATGCTGCCGGTAATGATGGCCCGTTGCGACAATGTGCTCAACCCGGAACTCACCGGTTTGCCCCGCAGCATTAGCCAAACGCTGCAGGAGCAAGTGTTTATCACTACCAGCGGCATCTTTACCCAACCACCATTACAGGCAGCCATTGCTACATTCGGCATTGATCATATTTTGTATTCCGTAGATTATCCGTTCAGCAAAAATGAACAGGGTAAAAAATTTCTGGATGGCATTGCTTTGCCACCGGAAGATATAGCCAAAATCGCTTACCGCAATGCCAAACGGTTGTTGAAACTGGGTTCATCTTAAAACTCCTACTAGGTTCAGTTTGATTGTAGATTTCATTTCAGCTATTTCGACCAGCGTTTGCCTGCTGCCGGTTGTTTATTGCCTGTTTTTATTTACTATAATAAGCTGCTCACCTTTATAATTCCTGTTTTTGTCTATCCGTTGCATTTCTTTGCACTCCTAAATGACCACAAAGGATTTTGTAGGGATGAATAAAATAAGAATCGGAACCCGTGACAGCCAGCTTGCCCTTTGGCAGGCCAATACCGTAAAAGATTTATTGGAGCAACAAGGTCACCCTGCTGAATTGGTTTATGTAAAAAGCGAGGGCGATTTGGATTTGGTAACGCCTTTATATGCACTGGGTGTACAGGGCATTTTTACCCGTACGCTGGATGCTGCTTTACTTAACCGCCGTATCGATATTGCCGTTCACTCCATGAAAGATGTGCCTACGCAAATGGCCGAAGGCATTGTGAAGGCTGCCGTGCTACCACGGGCATCCTATAAAGATATTCTGGTTCCAAAAGGCAATGCGGATTTCTTAAACGATTTAGCTTCCTTTGCTGTTATTGCTACCGGAAGTACCCGCCGGAAAGCTCAATGGCTTCACCGTTACCCGAACCATTCTATTGAAAATTTGCGGGGGAATGTGAACACCCGGTTACAAAAAGTTGTTAATGAACACTGGAACGGCGGGATTTTTGCTGCTGCCGGCCTGGATAGGATTAACTTGCGGCCAAACACGGCGGTTGAGCTCGACTGGATGCTGCCGGCGCCATCACAAGGTGCTATTATTGTGGTCTGCCGGGAAGGTGAAAATGAATACCTGGATGCCTGCGTTTCTTTTCATGATGAAAATGCAGGACTTTGCACACAAATCGAAAAAGACTTTCTCCATTATTTGAAAGGTGGCTGTACCACTCCTATTGGTGCGTTGGCCATTGTTCATGGAGAAATAGTTGTGTTTAACGGAAATATTTTATCACCGGATGGAAAACAAAAAGCTGAGGTACAATTGAAAGCTCACAAAAATGAATGGAATGATTTAGGCAAAACAGCCGCTGCCCAAATTTTAGTTAATGGCGGCTGCCAAATAATGGAGGTAACAAATAATGCAAGATAATCCCGTTAGTATTTTATGTACCCGTCAGTTAGACGAGGGCCTGATTGAGAAAGCAGCTGCTCACAATATTGAGATTGATGTGATCTCATTTATTGATACGCAACCCCTGAACAACAAAGTGCTGCAAACAAAGCTTACGGCTTTCGAATCCAAGAAAACAGTGGCTGTTTTTACCAGCCCTATGGCCGTTTCAGTGCTGTTCGAAAAAATAAAGGACCTGAAAAACTGGAAGTTTTATGTGCTCAGCGGGGCTACGTTGAAAACGTTGCACCACCACCTGCCTAAAGCCGATGTGGCCGGTACAGCCGACCATGCCTTGGGACTTGCACAAAAAATGGTACAGGATAAAGTAAAGAAGGCCATGTTTTTTTGCGGTGATCTGCACCGCCCCGAATTGACAGATTACTGCCAGAAACACCATGTAAATATTACAGAACTGGTGATTTATGAAACGGTGCATAAATCCATCAAAATGGATAAAGAATATGATGGTGTCTTATTCTTTAGTCCTAGTGCCGGTGAAAGTTTTTTCAAGGAGAATACGCCTAACTCCGATACCATCTTTTTTACCATCGGGCAGACCACAGCCAATAGCCTGGCCGACAAAAATTACACCGTGGTAACCAGTACCTCACCAAAACCGGAAATCCTGGTGGATACCGTCATTAATCACTTCAGGCAATTAGAGCCGGTGGAAGCTGACTAATAACGGATAATGAACAATTGATAATTACTGAACCGACCGATAGTGGAACCGCTAATGAATAGTTAGCGGTTTCTTTTTTTATAATGGAAGCCGTTTAATATTTTTTCAATTTCCGAAGAAAAGCTACAAGCAGGTTGCTGTATTTGTTTTTTGTGCTGTAGGCACTACCTGTTTGTAGAACAGATTGATGATTGATGGGTTTATGCTACGTAGTGGCTACCTGTTTAGCCGTTATTTTAAGCAATTTACTTGTTAAAATATGAAACAGCTTCGTAGGAATATGCTTTTAAGCGTGTCCTGAACTGGCGACAATATTCAGCCTATGGCAACGACCTGTAAAAATCTACTGTTGCATCGTTGTCACCTGGCTGTAAAATAATTTCCGGCTACCGGATTTCCTAACAATAATACCCCAACTACTGTTACCATTGCAGCCACAAAAAATACCATTGAAAGAACATTTGTTACTAAAAGCACTAAGAGGCGAACAGGTTGAACGGCCACCGGTTTGGATGATGCGGCAGGCGGGACGATACCTGCCTGATTATATGAAACTGCGGGCTAAATACGATTTCTTTACCCGGGTACAAACGCCGGAATTAGCCACTGAAATCACCCTGCAGCCAATTGACCAGATTGGCCCCGATGCAGCCATTATCTTCTCCGATATATTGGTGATACCACAGGCAATGGGAGTAGAAGTGTTAATGGAAGAAGGCCGCGGCCCGCTATTACCAACCACTATTAAAACCCAAGCCGATATTGACCAGCTGATTACAAACGAAACGGAACATCGGCTTCAGTATGTCTTAGATGCATTAACACTTACAAAAAAAGAGTTAAATGACCGTGTGCCACTGATTGGTTTTGCCGGTGCCCCGTGGACTATTTTGTGCTATATGGTGGAGGGAAAAGGCAGCAAATCGTTTGATAAAGCCAAACAATTTTGTTTTACCCAGCCACAATTAGCCCATCAATTATTGCAAAAAATTACTGATGTTACTATTCAATATTTAAATGCACAAATACGGGCCGGGGCCGATGTGGTACAGGTTTTTGATAGTTGGGCAGGCATGCTTAGCCCGGCCGATTTCTCCCTGTTTGCCGGGCCTTATTTACAGCAGATTGTAAGCGGCGTAACGGCAGGTACACCGGTAATCCTTTTTGCAAAAGGAAGCTGGTATGCCATGGAGGAATTAAGTAAAACCGGCGCGGCAGCCCTGGGCTTAGACTGGTGCGTAGCACCAAAACTGGCCCGGCAACTAACCAATAACTGCATCACGTTGCAAGGCAATTTTGATCCGTGTAAATTATTAGCGCCCATCCCGCAAATCCAAAAAGAAGTAACCGAAATGATTGATGCGTTTGGACCGCAACGCTATATTGCCAACTTAGGCCATGGCATTCTTCCAAACGTGCCGGTTGATCATGCAAAAGCGTTTGTGGATGCCGTCAGGAACTATAAACAATAATTTTATTCCCTCATTAATCACTCTTTAAAAAATGGTAGCTGTTCACTGGACACCTGTAAATAATACGAAGGATATTCTTAAAAAAGGTATAACTAAATCGAAGAACGGACTTTATTGTTTTCCGCTTACCGGACATAAATTTCTTGATAGATGGTGGATTTATTTTTTCAGTCAATGTGCTAACCGGCAAAAAAGAAATACAATGGAATTGTTTTCAGATTAAAAGAAGAGGATATGCCGGCGTACTTTGGGAGTTGGGTAGGTGCAACAACCAGAGATGATTTCAAAAAAGAAATCAGCAACCTTAAAATACTTGGAATAGAATTCAGGCAAAATATTTTGTTCAGACTTGGTGAAGAAATAGCAGGCCGTTCAAATCTTGGTAAAGAGATTTCTAATGGCTACGAAAAAAACAAATTGTATGTTGATCTTGCCGAATCGGAAATAAAGAAATCACCAGGTGTATTAGCAGATAAAATGAATACACTTGGTTTTATGACATATGTATTTGAAGATTACCAGATTGTTTTATCTCAATCCATTCCACCGGACAGAATCATAAAGGTTTTACCGCAGGGTAATGAATTTGGAAGAGTATTGAAACGTCAAAAAGCCACTACGATTAAAATGAAAGAAATAACCTAAATCGCTGTTGGATATATAATCTGGAAGTTCATACATCAGGAATCCGCCGGTAAATATTGTAATCATCGCTCCACAGAGGCATCCCCTCTCTGTTGGAGAGGGGAATGAGGGGAGAGGCCACTATGAATAAAGAAGAAACAAAACCATTCCGGGAAAACTGGATCAGGTATATATATAATTTGCAGGATAATATTTGCATCGCACTCGAACAAGCCGACGGCAAAGTCAAATTTCAGGAGGATGAATGGCTTAGAGCAGAAGGTAAAGGTGGCGGTGGGAAAACAAGAATTATTGAAAACGGACATCTGTTTGAAAAGGCTGGTGTAAATACCTCTGTTGTGTACGGTCATATCACTGATAATATGCGTCAAAAATTAAATATGCAGGGTAGTACCTGGTTTGCCTGCGGACTCAGTTTGGTTATTCACCCATTAAATCCGTTTGTACCAACCGTACATGCCAACTGGCGGTACCTGGAATTTCATGAAGAAGACGGATCTGTTAAAGACCGCTGGTTTGGTGGCGGTTCCGACCTTACCCCCTATTATATTTTTAAAGAAGATGGCCGGCATTTTCACACAACACTAAAAAATGCCATGGATGATTTTGGGGATGAACTGTACCCAAAGTACAAACAGCAATGCGATGAGTATTTTATTAACCGGCACCGGAATAATGAGGCCCGTGGAATCGGCGGTGTTTTTTACGATTATCTACGACCTACAGATGAAACAGATGCTGAAAGATTGTTTCAGTTTCAAACAGCTGTGGGCGGTAGTTTTTTACCGGGTTATTTACCCATTGTTGAACGAAGAAAAAATATACCTTACGGTGAGCAGGAGAAAGAATGGCAGGAAATACGCCGGGGTAAATATGTAGAGTTCAATTTAATTCACGACCGGGGAACCTTGTTTGGATTACGAACGAATGGCCGCACCGAAAGCATTTTGATGAGCCTGCCGCCCCGTGCCAGATGGGTCTATAATTATACGCCCGAACCTGGCAGCCGGGAGGCCGAATTAGTGGAATATTTGAAACCGCAGGATTGGATCGGAATGGATTTGTAGAGACGCCATGCTGGCGTCTCCTTGCGGGGCATCTGCCCATTATGTATGAGATGTTGACATGACAATTATTATCAATATCGAGATGCCAACATGGAGACGCCATCATGGCGTCTCTACACAAAAATTAAAATAATATGCATTTGATAAAACGTTCCCGCATCCTGCGCCAATCACCCACCATCCGGGCCATGGTAGCCGAAACCGTATTGCGGCCACAGGATTTTATTGCACCCTTATTTATCGTAGAAGGTAACGGGGTAAAGGAAGAAATTTGTTCCATGCCTGGTTACTACCGCCACAGCATTGATCTTACTATTGCAGAAGTAAAGGAATTATGGCAGGCAGGCATCCGCTCTATACTGATTTTTATAAAATGCAAAGACGAATTAAAGGATAATAAAGGAACGGAGGCCCTGAATCCGGATGGCCTTTTCAGCGGAGTATTAAGGCAATAAAAGATGCTTGCCCGGAGATAATAATAATGACTGATA
>CBDFGC010000013.1:0-19475 GCA_965246935.1 Chitinophagaceae bacterium
AAGAAGGGGAAAAATTATTTACTACATTACCTCCCACACTAACACATTTTCTACCGTCAAAGTCAACAAAACCTGAAATTCAACTACAATAATTAATAAGCCTATGTTAGATTATCAGGCGGCAATAAATAACTCCCGACATCCTTTTAAAATACCCTCGTCAGGGTACTTCGCTTTCCATGCAGAATAGCCATATTTACCGAAATATATGCAATGGGTAAGCATACCTGCTTTTATAGCAACTTTTTTATCGTACGGATGCTAAGGTTTGCAACAATAATTTTTCCTAACCTGTTGCCTGCACAGTCACCGGGTTCCAACGGCAATGCCGTCCGGTTATTGCCTACTTCCAATACGGCATTGCGTTTTCCCGCCACAATAGTGGAGGGGCAGGAACTGGATGTGAGTATGGCCACCTATAACAAATACGAGGTCGACGTTGTGAAGGCACTGGGCGCTGACCTTACCCTGGCGGTTTGGACATCGCTTAACAATAAGGACTATCCGGAAGGGATGGATAATATTGAGTGGCGTTTCAAAAATGCAGAATTCATTAATGGAAATAATAAAACCTCTGGTTATACCTGCACCCGCATGTGCCTGCTCAACAAAGGGTTTACCTCGCTGATAAAAATCGAAGCGGCCGCCAACCAAGATGTAAAAAAAACAGTTCGCCCAAAAAAGGATTTTTATGCATTTATATGGTCGCAGTCGCTGCTTGTGAAAAAGGATTATAACAACACCAACGTTACGTTCGGCACCAGGGCCCGCATCCTGGGAACCGGTATTGGCGCCGCACTGAACAATCCTTTTAACAGGGATTACATGAGACAACAGTTGTATGAAACTTTATATTTTTTGGATACGCCAAGCATCCAAAAAATTATTGAAAGGTCGGCCCCTGCTGCCATGCCCGCCGCCATTGCTACGAGTTATAACTACGGCTTTACCAAATACAAAGGAAATATCTATAACGGCTATGCGTTGGGTGTCATTTATGGAAATGTGCTGATGTGTATTCCTGCCAAAGAAAACTACCACATTACATCTTTGTGCCTGCGGCCGTATGAGGATATTTACCTGCTGCTGCAGGCCAGCGAAGTGGAACTGGATGACGGCACCGGCTCTATTGCTTTACTTAACTCGGAGTATCCTTTTGACTGTAGCCAGTTAGTAAGCAAACCTGCCCCCATCAGCCATGGGAAACCCATGCATGCCGTTACCAAAGTACTGAAAAACCAGACCACTGCATGCCCGGTATGCGTAGGCAGGGGGAAAGTATTTTATGCAGACGGTTATAAGAAGGAATATTTAAATATGACCTACCAGACCGTATCTCAGCAATATTCATCAAAGCGATGCAACTATTGTAACGGAGCAGGATATTTGCACATCCCCGATGTTACGGTAGAAGTGTATGTGGAGGATTGACGGAGTTCAAGAATTTGTTGGTAAGGGTCTGACGTACAACAGAGTTGACCTTACGGTGACCGGGAAAATAGCATGTAATTCCAGATCAAAACAGGCAATGGACAACAGGCAATAAGCAAATCAGGTTTGAACAATTAAAATAAAGTCTATAACCAAATTGAATTCGGTATAAGCCCAACAACTTACGAAAGATAAACAGCCATACGAATGCACAACATTTTTTAATCAGTCATGCCGGTGCCAAATTTCTATAGTATACGGGTTGGTCATGATTTATTAATGAGTTCGGCTATGCGTTGGTTAAAGTTTGTTCTGTTAATGCCTGTAAGCCGCTCCAACACTGTAAAGTAATTGGCATTGTCTTTTTGGTATGGGCCACAAGTTAAAAACGCCTTAACCGCTTCAAAGCCTTTTTCCTTTTCCATTTTTTTAATCAATAAGGCATTCATAACATAGCCTGCAATCAGGTGCTTTTGCTGGCTTTCACCAAAATTATAAAAGCTTTCATACAGCGATAGATAATCAGCATTTGGTCGTACGACTTTTTGCTTAAGGCGAATCATTTAAACCCGGGGCCAAATTTTGCGGCTTGGTACTTTGTATAGCCATGTATCCACCCTGTTACTGCCGCCATTTTTTCATTTCCTTAAAGTAATTCTCTTCAGCAGGGCTGCAATCTTCTACCGGCTGCATCAAGTAGGCAGTTGGCACATCGGTAAAGTGAATGGCAATCAAATCACTACTATGATACAATTCAAGCTGCTCGGTAATGGTACTACCCCAATCGCCACCATGTGCTACATATTTTTTATATCCTAATTCGTCGGTCATTAACTGGTTAAACAAGTCAGCTATTTTCCTGGGGTTCATTCCCTCTTTCCGGGGAATTTCTGAAAAACCATAATCAGGAATAGAGGGTACAATCACATCGAATGAAAAGCCGTTTTCATCAGCCCTGGTTAAAAGCGGAATGAGTTTATAAAACCGGTAAAACTATCCGGCCAGCCATGTGTCAGCAGTAAAGGAATACTTTGTGTTCCTTCTCCTTTTTGGTAAATAAAATGAATGTTGATGCCGTCTATGTCTGAAATATACTGTTGGAAATGATTGAGATAAGCCTCTTGTTGTTTCCAATCGTAATCCTGCTGCCAGTACCGGCAAATTTCCTGTAAATAGTTCACAGGCGTCTCCTTTTCCTATTCCGTTTTATCAATTTCGGGTACCCGGCGGATAGCTGCCAGGCGGGCTTTTAAGTCATCAATTACGGGCTGAAGAATATTTATTTGAAAAGATTGCTTCATGGAAAAACGCTTTATTGTTTTAATGTAAAGAATAAGCGCTCACCATAATCCTGCTGTGATGAATAGGATCACCCGAAAGATGACAACCGTTTTGCTTTCGCCCTGGATTTTTATTGGTTAAAAAGAATAGTGTAAGAAATAGCGGCTGTGTTATCATACCATTTTCATCTTTTCTTCATCCAGATCTATCTGGTAAAGTTGCTGACGAATAAGCTCCTCATCTATATTCACATCCTTGTTTTTTTCCAAAAGATACATACGCTGGCTTTCCAGCATTTGCAGGTAAACTGCTTTTGTGTCCTTCGTCATCCATTCGTTATTACCATCCTTCATTTTTTCCTCCCAGTGGCGCAATAACTTTTGCAAACCGGCGTGGCCTTCAGGGTCTTTTGTATAAGTATCTTTCAAAAAGTCATATGCATGTTGACGAAGCCCCTGCGTTAGTTGGCGCTCATCTTCTCCTTTCGGTTCATTGAAGGAAAACTCAAACAATTTACTTCGGTTGATAAAATAGGGCAACGTTAATCCCTGCAACAGCAGCGTGAGAAGTATGACCATAAAAGTAATAAAAAGGATAATACTCCGGTGCGGTATAGTAACACCATTGTACACAACAGGGATAGAGAGTGCTGCTGCCAATGATACCACACCCCGCATACCCGTCCAACCCAGGAGCAACGGTATTAACCAGCGACTGCGGCCGCTATTGGTACGTGGCGTTACACTGGGCCTGAAGATCATCGTAGCGATTAAAGCCACATAGGAACTAACAATCCGGGCAACAATTAAAATTAAGGTTACGATTATGCCGTAGCCGATAGCGGTAGTTAACGGTATACCATCTGCTTTTAGCCCGGCTACAATTTCAGGAAGATCGAGCCCGATGATGAAGAACACCAGCCCGTTTAATATAAATACAAAGCTTTCCCAAACGTTGATGCTTTTTATTCGGCTGCTGCTGTTTAAAAACAACAGGCGGTGGGTGGACATATACAGCCCGCCACATACCACGGCCATTACGCCGGAACTGTGTGCCTGCTCTGCCACCCAGTACAAAATATACGGCTCAATAATAGTCAGCACCGTATCCGACGAAGCATCGGTAGGCAGGTACTTGTGTGCCTTCACAAATAGCCAGGCCAGTGCCAGGCCAATACCGGC
Source organism: Chitinophagaceae bacterium (assembly GCA_965246935.1). GTDB lineage: Bacteria > Bacteroidota > Bacteroidia > Chitinophagales > Chitinophagaceae > JAZKFT01. The sequence goes on from CBDFGC010000013.1 coordinate 3,894, forward strand.
ACCACCTATTACCATCCAAACAAAGCTAAGGGCTGCGGTGTGCCACACAAATTGCCCGGTGCCTACTGCAATTAAAGCAAAACGAAAAATGATGAGCGATGAAGCATCATTCAGCAAACTTTCCCCTTCCAGGATAGCGCTGGTAGCTCTGGGAATACGTACAAACCCGGTAATGGCCCCGGTACTCACGGCATCGGGCGGCGACACAATGCCGCCCAATAAAAAGCCCAGTGCCAGGGTGAAACCGGGTATAAAATACTGGGTGAGTACTGCCACCGAAAAAGCCGTGAAAAACACGACTAAAAAAGCAAAGCTGCTGATGATACGCCACCAGCGTTTCATTTCTTTGAAAGAAATAGACCAGGCCGCTTCAAATAACAGAGGCGGCAGAAAGATAAAAAATATCAGGTCGGGGTTGATGTGCACGGCTGGTAAGCCCGGTATGAAGCTGATCAGCAAACCTGCTACCACCAATAATACAGGATAAGCAATCTTCAATTTGGTGGCCAACATTTCCAGGAGTATAATAGCCACCATCATGGCTAACAGAAAGGGTAGAATAGAATGCATAGCAGCGCCTTATTTAAGGGCACTAAATGTAGGAAATCAGGGCGTAAGCATATTTTTTCCCTTGACCTTGGTTCTTGTCTCCGCAATGGCCGTCTTAAATAAAATATTCAAATGTTTCAATCTTTCCGGTACGTGGGGATACGTACAAAGGCAGTAAGTTGGAACGTTTGGAGACATGCACTTTGGGGAATACCAACTCAACTTACCCGCATGCCTGCTACCTGCTTAAAAATGGCTGCTCAGGCATCCGGAATCCAGACCACATGTAAACCCATCCCAACCACTTCGTCTCCATTTTCCACCTGTATTCAACTATGGGCAAAGGAACTGTTTTCACAATATAAGTTTGCGCTATCAACCTTCAACAATAAAAAAATTTATATGAAAATGCAATGGAGATTATCATTGGTCCTGGTGGCCGGACTTATTTCGGGAACAACAAAGGCACAAACGCCGCCAACGTTTATGCTCATTAATAAAATTGAAGAAAATGCCTCCTACCTCGCTCAGTTAAACCGGGAGCCGTTCGAAAAAGGTGAAGCTGAAACGGAGTGGGCATCAGCCGCCTCTGAAAAAGCAAACCTTTGCATCCAGGCATTGGATAAATTCTCTAAAACACCTAATGCGGCTTCACAAACTTTTAAAATCAAATTCAGCGAGGGCCGGGGCATTTCGGAAGCTGTAGAAAAAAAATTGACCCTGGATGAGGTCAACAGTTATGTAAGTAATTATTATGCGCTGGCAAGGCTTTCAAAATTACGCCGTGACCTGGAACAGGATGTAATGAAATGCATGGTTTGGTTTGAAGACCTTTCCAACGGTAAAAAATTAGATTTCAATTCTACGGAGATGGCAAAGATGGTGGGGGAAGATTTGCAAAAAAGATTAAAGACCGTTCAGTCATTGGGCCTGCAGGAAAAAGTAACCATCAATGTTTATAAAGTGGATTATGATTTTAATAAGCTAAAGGAGTTAGGGGATTACACGGCCATGGCAGGTGGCAAACAATATGACCAGGCCATGGCGCTGAGAAACGCAAAAGACAAGCCATTCCTGGATGCACTTACAGGCGGCAAGAAAAAAGTGTTCATGAGTGAATTGGCTGGCAACAATGGCATGTGGGATTGCTCAGGATCCGGCGGCCGTTCGTTAACAACGCCTGCACAATTAAATAGTGCCGGTACCTGGTACACCTGGGGTGTTAATACCGACGGTTTGATAACCACCTGGCATATTACCGGGTATGTGTTCAATGGCAACGACCTGGTAAAAACAACGGGCAAGCGTGGCATTGGTTCAAAACCCTCCGCCGCCGATTTCAAATAAAGAAGAATGTTTCCTGCCTCAGCTTCGTGTCCCAACGAACCAGCTTTACAGTTAATTGCATAGTTGCATTTGTAGTAACGACGGGCCGGCCATTCCGGTATCGTGGGAGATACCCGCCAGGCCCGTGAACCATAAATTCCTGAACCTGAATTGTCACGAAATTCTTTAAGAAGATCAGTTAATAAAAAGTCCGGGCATCTGCCCGGACTTTTTATTAACTGATAAAAAAATTATAAAGTCTTAACTGTTGTAGTAGTGGTAATCGTATTATTTAATGGGATTGACTGGCCCATTGCATTTACCATTCCCTCAGAAGTGGTAGTGGCAGACTGGTTTTTTAAAATGCCGGTTGCCTTATCAAGTTTTAAGGTACCCTTGGTTTTATCTTTTTTTGTTATTTCGGCCTGCATTCCCATCATTTCCTGTTTGGTAGTAGTAGCGCTTTCTCCGGTAAAATCTACAATGATTTCATCATTGGTAATGTCATTTACCGTATAGGTTAAGGTTGCTTTGCCGGCTGAATCGGTTGGCGGCGTAATAGTCCAGCTATCTCCTTTTTGCACCCCTTTATCGGGAAGTATTTTAAACATGCTGGCCGATCCGGCTTTGGGTACGGCCATCAGGCCCTGGGTCATCTGGCTCATCATAGCTCCCATCATATCATTGTTATCGGCAGCAGCCGTTTTATCAGCCGCATCAGGCTTTACCGTTGTAATTTGTCCGGTAGCATCTATGCCCACAATATAGCTGGCGTCCAGGGCAGGCTTAATGGCTGTGCCCATCTTACCATCCAGGTCGCTGCTGTTTTGCGAGTCAAAAGACTGGGCCTGGCCCATCATGTTCATATCGAATTTCATGCTTTTTACCTTTTGCTCAAAAGTGGTGGCTGTGGTGGATGCCTCCTGTACATTGATGCTTTGCACAAAAGTAGAGTTAATGGTAGCGCCCATACTTTCAGGTACAATATGCACTTCGGTAGTTACTTCCAGTTGCTGGCCTTTCTTAAAGGTTAAATTATTGGTTTTCCGGGCAAAGGCGGTAGTTGCAAGCGCAATAGAAACGAATAAGAATATTTTTTTCATGTAGATGTTTTTAAACATTCCAAAAATGACGAAATATTTTCATTATTACTTGCATTGCTTCATTGTATAGGTATGTGTCCTCACGTACCGGGGTGGTTGCGGTCATACACTGCTCCTACAGGTGTCAGCATTTTATAAAGAAAAATGCAGGACTTTCAGGTGATTGATTTGTTTTATAAAATTAAAGTTATGTGAGCCCGCCGTTAAATCCTGCTTCAGATGATAGAATAGGGGCATCGCTCTCCTCTCGGAGAGGGAACGAAGGTGAGGCCGCACTGCAATGGCATGAATGAAAGACATGTATAGATACTTTAGTAAAGTGGTCAAAATAACTGGTACAATTAAAGCGGGATATTACCCGGCGTTGGTAGCCCCTACCCCCTGTAGGGCAATGTGATTAAGTGAAGGATTGTAGTAGCAGTTATGCGCCGTAGGTGCAACCTGTTTGTAGAAAACAGACATCCTTGATGTTGGTGCATGCCACGTAGTGGCTACCTGATCAGAGAACAGGGGTAGCCACTACGTGGCAATGATTCCCTTTGCCTTTTTGTTTGCTACAAACAGAAAGCCCCGATGGGGCTTAACTTAATGACATTGCTCTAAAGGGAAACTCGTTTTTACCTGAAAAATTAGTGGCAATTATGAGTATTTTGAAGTTCCTATAAAGTTTGATGGTGTCCAAAAGCCCCCTTTAGAGCCTGTCCCGTACCGATAGGTCGGGAGAGTTTGGGGGCAACCAGGCCAGATTGAAGAAATGTTCAGGTTATTTTGATAACTTTCCTAAGGTGGGGACACCTAACCAGGGCGGTAAGGATTTTTTTTACCGGTTGGAGACACTTCGACTAACAAATACTACTGTTCGACAGCTATTACATACATTATGGTTATATAAATTATGTAAGCAAAGCCTGACTTTCCATTTTTGTGTTCTCATGAATCATAAAATTCACAAATATGGGAAAGCTCGAAAATGACCGGCTGGCGATATCCACACTAACCGGACATTATTTTTTCAGTCCGGAACAGATTGTACGGATGGAGGCCAGCAGCAATTACACCAACGTATTTTTTACCGACCGGAAGCCAATGCTGGTTGCAAAACAGTTGAAAGAGTATGAAGATGTGTTGCATGCGTACGGCTTTATCAGAACCCACCGGTCTCACCTGGTAAATAGCAGGTATATCCTGTTTGTGGATGGAGCAGGCAATATTACCATGAAAGATTCCTCAAAAGCCGAAATTTCACGGCGGAAGAAGCGTTCAATTATGCGGACACTGAAATCTGCCTTCTCCGTCGTATTATTTTTAATCTTCTTTTGTCTTTCTGCTGCTGCACAAACCGGTAATGTTGGTATCGGCACTGCCACCCCCGATTCTTCGGCTATGCTTGAGATAAGCTCAACCAACAAAGGGCTGCTCATTCCACGTGTGGCCCTTACTGCCGCCAATATATGGTCGCTTGCCGGATCAAAACAAACAGATGGAATGCTTATTTATAATACGGCCTATGCAGGAACCGGGATTACTACAGTAAGCCCCGGTGTTTATTACTGGAGAGGCAATCAATGGTTTGCGGTATATCAGTCCACGGGCGTAAATTATAACGGTACTGACACTGCTAACTGCGGAATGGCAGGTGGCGTGGTAACGCCTCAGACAGCAGGGTTTATGAACGGGCAGAGTTACACCGGCTCCATTTCGGCGCCGTACAAAGGAGGCAATGGCGGTACTTACCCCGGCGAGGCAGTAACCATAAAAGGAATTACCCTTACCCGTACGGCAGGCACGCTGGCCCAGGGCAATGGCATGCTTATTTATACCGTAAGCGGCACTTATACCGGCGCCTCCGGGGTCAATCTCATTTTCCCGTTAAACCTATTGGGCGGTACCTTGTGCAACGTTAGTTTACCCCTACCCTCCGCAACCTTTTTCGCTGGTACGCTTAATTGTAATCCGGCAGGGGCCACCTCCGGTTTTTACCAGGCCGGATTGCCTGCTACCGCTGCCAATACCCGTACCATCCGGATCACTACTTCCGCTACGGGCTCTTATTCCGTCACGTCCACATCCTTTTCAAACAATGGTGTTGTATTTAGTGCTTCCGGTATTGCAGTGGCCGGGGTTACAGATATTGTCCTTACGGCCAGTGGTACGCCCATAACCAGCGGCACATTCAGCTACCTGATTAACATTGGCGGGCAGTCATGCTCCTTCTCCATCTATTATGCACCCGAATTAATTACGGGTTGTGGAAGTGTAGTGCAAAATACCCCCGGAGGTACACTGGTCAACGGGGTGCCTTACAGTGGTACAGTAGTATGGAATTATACAAACGGTAATGGCACTTTTACCATCCCTGCTCAAACAGTAGGGCCCGTTAACGGTCTTACTTTATCCAGGCCAGCCAGTACGGCTGCAGCAGGCAATGGTAGTATCACTTACACGCTCAGCGGTACTTATACAGGCCCTGCCGGCGGAATCGTTAGTTTCCCGATCAGCCTGGCCGGGGCAAACTGCAGTGCAGTGTACGGAGACAATATACGCAACGCATTAAACGCAGGTGGCTGTACCCATTGCGCCGCTTATGATGCAGCATTTCCCAATACATGGGTACAGGTAGACTCCGCTGAATACAAGCAATTACAAATAAAGCTGGTTGGCAGTTTTATAGCTGGGGCAGCAGATATGGGCCCGTCTCAGGGTATTCTTAACTGTCAGCGTGTAGGTACCGGCGCTTCGTATTCTACGCTGAACGCAAGGGTGCCGGCTTCCAGCTATATAGCCGGTTTCAGTGTGGCAAACCCGGTTTGCGATGGGTTTGGTTATAACCGCCTGAATGCCAGGGTAAAAACCAGCACATTTTTTAATACCGGTTATTCCAACTATGGCGGCTATCTTCCGAATGACACCATCAAAATAATACCTATTACTCCCTTTAACGGAGTGGCTGATCATCCGATATCATATTACGTAAATAAAACGCCGGGTGTTACTACATATGCAGGTTCTACTTACCTGGCCTACTATGATGGCGGCGGCATATCACCATTCAATTATAACGATACGGAAAACAGTTTCAACAGCACACAGGGCACAGGCGATACCAATATTTTGGGCACCGCTAATAGCTATGCCTGGTTCAGGATACAAGCTATTACTACCACTATAAAACAGTGGTAGCGATACGTTGTATGTAAAAAGAGGGATGATGTAGAAATAACAGGCCATTCTTCGCAAACCGGGATGGTTGCGGCCGTACACCGTACCAATATGTGTTAAAAAATAGTTCTTCGGTATAAGTAGTGAAAACGTATTTTTCAGTTCACCTGTTTACTCGTTCCCCTGTTCACCCGTTCTGCATTTTGAAGTTCAGGATAGTTTAGGTATCTGCATAATTCTACTAAGTTTACCGAATAACCTAAAAAACTGAACGCATCCACGCCGGTTTAGCTTCGATGCTACTTCGTAGTGGTAAAAGGCCGGAGAACTAAACCCGCAGGCATCTGCTGAAGACGACAACTGCCTTTTGCTACTCACCGGATTGTTGTGGATATAATCTGTTTTTTATTAATAAGAACCTACTGCATAGCTGATTCCTATTGCTCAAATTTGTTACGCATAAGCATACATGTAAGCTATACAACCATTCCGGTACCTGGGCCAGCAGGCAAAAACAATTGGTCAATCAATCCTATTACATTAAGTTTATAACTGCAAAAGGGGTCGAAAAGCCTCCCTTTCCGAACATAAAAACTTTAATGGAAAAGCACTACCGGTATCTGGAAGATTTTATTGCAGCGTTACGTGCCAACGGCAGATATGCATTTGCGTTAACGGAGGTGCATCGGCAATTCAATGTTTCAAATGAGGCTATAAAGAAGGCCTTACAGCGACTCAGAAGTAAAGGTGAAATAGTGCCTGTAAGAAAAGGGTTTTATGTAGTCGTAACACCGGAATATAAAAGCCGGCGTATTCCGCCTCCCACATTATTTATTCATGAACTCATGCAATTTCTGCAACGGAACTACTATATCGGACTGCTGAATGCAGCGGCTTATTATGGTGCATCGCATCAGCAGCCGCAAAGCTTTTCTGTTGTTACTACCCAACCTTTTCTACGGAAAATCAGCAGCCATCATACCAATATTCAGTTTTTTATAAAAAAGGGCTGGGCAAAGGAAGATGTGGTGCAAAAGAAGGCAGCCACCGGGTATATAAATGTTTCCTCACCCGAACTTACGGCGCTGGACCTGCTGTTTTACTTTGACCAGGTTGGAGGGTTTAACCGGATTGCTACCATATTGGAGGAATTGGCCGAAAGTATGAATGCCGAAAAATTAGCGGAGGCAGCAAAGCGGTTTCCTCAAATGGCTGCGGTGCAGCGCCTGGGTTTTTTGTTAGATGAAGTATTACAGCAGAAAGCATTAAGCATGCCTATGGGCCGGTATCTGAAAACGGTTTCCTGTTTTCCAATACTGCTGCGGCCACAAAACAGCAAGTGGGACAATATGGTTACCGGCAACATTTGGAAGGTGGTACCTAACATTGAAGTAGAAACAGATTAATGATACCACAAGCGTATATAACAGCATGGCGGAAAAAAGCACCCTGGCAGGAAGATGCCCAGGTAGAGCAGGATTTAGTAATTGAACGGGCTTTGATGGAGATGTACGCTGAACCGTTTTTACGAGACCGCCTAGCCTTCAGAGGTGGAACAGCTTTATATAAATTGCACTTACCAATAGCAGCCAGGTATTCCGAAGATATTGATTTAGTTCAAATAAAAGCAGCGCCTGTTGGCCCGGTGATAGACAAACTAAGGGAAAGGCTGGCGTTTCTGGGCACAGCAACCATAAAGCAAAAGCAGTATAATAACACACTGACATACCGTTTTATATCGGAAGATAGTATTCCAATGAAACTGAAAGTGGAGATAAACTGCCGGGAACACTTTACCATATATGGCATTAAGCATATACAACGGGTTATGGAATCTGCATGGTATAACGGAGCAGCATCCATTCCTACCTACAGCATTGACGAATTGCTGGCAACTAAACTAAGAGCGCTGTACCAGCGGAAAAAGGGAAGAGACCTGTTTGATTTGTGGTATGCTATTACCCAAACCAATGCAAACCCTGGTAAAATTGTTGAGGCATGGAAGCATTATATGCAGGAAGAAGGTAACAGCATATCACAACAGGTATTTATGGAGAACCTGGAAAAAAAAGTGAGGGACAAGGATTTCATAGGTGATATGCAGGGGTTGTTGCGAACCGGATTACTTACGATATTGATGAGGCTTATGAATATATAAAGAGGGAATTACTGGAAAAGATATAGCAGGTGAACAAAATACTTTTATTACTGCCGGTCTGCTGCCCGGTGCCGCTTCATTACTGATACGTAGGCAGCATAAAAGTTGGGAATAAATAGCAAGCGGTTATAGGGTAAATCCCTGAACCAGCGAGGACAGCACACCCGATCGGAAAGGTATAAATACTTTCCCTCTTTAGCTGTCAGCCATTGTAACGATGGTATCACTTCCATCTTCATTTCATCTGCTGCCAGCAAGTGTTTCCAACGGTTGATGGTGGCTGTCCGGAAGTACAACGCACCTACTGTACAGCTGATTCCTGTTGCTCCAACTTGTTACGCATAAGCATACATGTAAGGTATACAACCATTTCAGTACGTGAGGACAGGTACCAGGGCGGTGGGAACACTTACCGGGGCGGGGTGAGATACGTAGTGGAACAACAGCGTACATTGCGCCGCTGCCATTTGACCCATGTTTAACAACACCTACCAGCATTTGTATGAACAATGAGCAACGCAGCCCTTTACAAAATTTTGTGCTGATCCTGATCATCGGGGCCTTAAATACCATTACGCCTTTTACCATCGATATGTACTTGCCCGCCTTCCCGAAGATAGCGGCCGGAATGCATACCGATATACAAACGGTTGCCCTGTCCGTATCAGCTTACTTCTTTGGCTTTTCATTGGGGCAAATATTTTACGGCCCCTTACTTGACCGCTTTGGAAGAAAACCACCGTTGTATGTGGGCTTATGTTTTTATATACTGGCAACCATTGCCTGTGCCTTATCCACCTCTATCACCAGCTTTTTAGCATTCCGTTTTTTGCAGGCGCTGGGTGGTTGCGTGGCATCTGTAGCAGCCATGGCCATGGTCATCGATTTTTTTCCTGCCGATAAAAGTTCCCGTATCCTCTCTACGTTGATATTGATATTGGGTGCTTCGCCATTACTGGCGCCCACCATCGGCGGACTGATTGTTACTGCATGGAGCTGGCCATATGTATTTGTGGTGCTGGCCATATTTGCGGTGCTGATGATTGCCTGTGTATTTTTCTTTTTGCCAGAAGGGCAACAACCTGATCGGTCTATATCACTAAAACCGAAACCAATTATTGATGGGTTTAAGCGGGTGTTGTTCGAGCCCATGTTTTATGTATTCACAGTGGCAGGTTCGCTTTCTTTCGCTGGTTTATTTGTGTACGTAGCAGGTTCACCGGCCATCTTTATGGAAGAGTTTAGCGTAAGCCCCCGAACCTATAGTTTTATATTCGCCGGCCTTTCCGTTGGCTTTATCAGTAGCAGCCAGTTCAATCATTTACTGGCAAAACGTTTCAGTAGCAAACAGATATTCAGGACCGTATTGATCTTCCAGGCAAGCGTAGCCATCTGCTTTTTGATGGCCAGCATTACCGGCAATTGTGGCTTTGTACCAACGCTGTGTTTCCTGTTTTTAATATTAGCCTGCTGCGGATTAACGTATCCTAACGCTGCAGCCATTGCCTTATCCCCCTTTAAACGAAATGCCGGCACCGCCTCCGCTTTGCTTGGCTTTATACAGATAGGCCTTGGTGGATTCATATCAGCGTGTGTAGGTATGCTGCACATGAAAGGTAGCCTGGCAACAGCACTCATTATGGCCGCATCTGCAAGCCTCGCTGTGTTATTATTGTTACTCAACAGGAAATTAATGAACAAGGAAATGCGGCCTGATGTTGCGGTAAATATACTGGCTCATTAAGTGATCGTTTGCCAGGGTGCTGAAAAACAGGCCACCCCTTGCCCGGTATGCCCTAATCTTGTAGGGGTTTTAAAAAGCACTTCTCGCTGCCCGGCCATTGCCCTCACCCCCGGCCCCTCTCCACGCAAAAGCGTGGAGAGGGGTGCCTCTACCCTACTTCTAAACCAGCTATTACCAGTGACAGTAGTCAGAATGACCGTTTAGAAGATCAAAACAGCGGCTCCCCTCTCCAACCACAGGTTGGAGAGGGGCCGGGGGTGAGGGCTAAGTTGAACAGCAACCAAACCCCTACAAGATTAGCGCAAAAGCGTGGAGAGGGGTGCCTCTATCATACTTCTAAACCACCTATTGCCACCAACAGTAGTCAAAATGATCGTTTAGAAGATCAAAACAGCGGCTCCCCTCTCCAACCACAGGTTGGAGAGGGGCTGGGGGTGAGGGCTCTGTTGGGAAGCAACCAAACCCCTACAAGATTAGGGTATGCCCGGGCAAGGGAAAAGTACGCTACGCAATCATTCCGGTACGTGGGGGCACCTACCAAAGTGGTAAACGCTTTCAGCTATGGTGCTTTAATTCAGGAAGCTTTGCCGTTTTTAGCATCTCATTTGCCTGTTCCAGCTTCCCGGGAAAATATATTTTATCTTTCTCTTTTTCAAGTAAGGGGTCCATCACAACGATTGACGATTTTCTGCTGTTTGGTTTCTCTGTTTTTTGTTCTATTTCAGTTTTCATAATGGCAATCTATACAATTTTCCGCCCCGTTTCGTGTCTCCACGAATCGGAAAGGTTGGTTCGCCGCAACGATGAGTACCCTTTTTGCCACTTGCTGTAAAGTTGATTCGTGGACACCCAAATCAGAGCGGAGAGGCACAAAACCGATATCAGGCGTTCGTTCTTTCTACTTATGCCTTTTCGTACTATTTGGGGTTAAAATCCACCATCCATTCAATGCCAAATTTGTCTCTAAACATCCCAAAATAGGAACCCCAGGGGCTGTCGCCAATAGGCATTTCAATATTTCCGCCTGCTGAAAGTCCGCTAAATAACTTGTCGGCTTCTTCACGGCTTTCTGCATTAATAGATATCTTAGACCTGTTTTCAGCCTCATTTACCCGGCCCATACTTTCCGGAACGTCATTACCCATTAAGAGGTTTTCACCAATTGGCAAGGCAATGTGCATGATCTTATCTGCCTCATTTTCTGCTACCGGGTATTCTGAGCCTGATAGATCTTTAAAGCGTACAATATTTACGAACGCTCCGCCAAATACTGATTTGTAAAATGTAAATGCTTCTTCGGCATTGCCGTTGAAGTTGATGTGCGGATTGATAAGGGCCATAATTTATAATTTTTTAGTAGTTTTTTATAGTATGATGTGGGCCGAATGAAAGGAGGAAGCAATTGTATATATCTTTATGCTGTACTGCCATTGCCCGGCATGCTGCCATCTGTTTTACTGGCGTTTATTCTTCTTACGCTCTTGTTACGGTAATGCTCAATAGCTAATTTGTTCGGGTACAAACTTACCGCCTGGCCACAAAATAAACAGGGTTCAAAAGCGCCAAAAAAGAGGCTGTTTGCGACAACTCCAGCCCTCGTTCATGTATCCACGAATCGGAATAGTTGGCGCACCGCAACGATGAGTACATGCTACAGCCCTGGTACGTGTTCTCACGTACCGGAATGGTTGCGATCATAGACTGTACCAATATGAGTTAGAATATTAAACTCATCTACGCCACTTTAGCTTCGCTGCTACTTCGTGGTGATAAAAAGCCGAAGAACTAAACCTGTATGCATCTGCAAAAGGTGCTAACTGCCATTTACCACTCACCGGATTGTGATGAATGTAATCTGTTTTCTGGTTGATGACAGCACGGCTAAACAATGTAAAAGCCATCGAATCTCTTTGCCAGAACTCATACTGTTTGTTTACAGCCTCCACCTTAAACTCTTCCAGCCATGCCAGATGCCTGACGGCCAATATTTTTTAAATTGATGCGCTGTAAATTTTAATAAGGAGCTACGCGGTTGCGCTGTGCCGTTGGGCTTGTTTGTTTCCCATATAAGATGAATAGGATCAGGCATAATAACGTAAGCATAAATACTTCCCCGTTCCCGGGTTTTCAACCATTGCAACGATTGTATCACTTCCATCTTCCTTTCATCTGCTGCTAACAGGTGTTTCCAACTGTTGATGGTTGCTGTCCGGAAGTATAGCGCACCATACTGCATAGCTGATTCCTGTTGCTCCAACTTGTTACGCATAAGCATAAATGTGAGCTATACACCCATTCCGGTACGTGGGGATAAGGTACCAGGGCAGAGCATACGGTATTTAGTTTGGCAACAACGCCCGTGCACCGTTAAGTAGTGTACCTACCCATGAGTTTAAAATGATTGAAGTGGAGAAGTAAATAAAAATTTTCCCGGAAAACAGCCATTACACAGGATTGTAAATCAGGAGTTGGCATTTATATGTATAACAGCTCTCCCTTGTGCAGAAGCCTGGCATATACATAAAATATTAAATTAATGTTTAATTATTAGTATTGAGACTCCCTGAGTGATAGCACAAATAATCATCCGAAAAACCTTATTTAACATTAGTTAACTTAAAACCCGCATTATTAATCTATATATAGCAGTATCAGGTATGTACAGTTTTTATATTTATACCATATCTATCCTTTGGAAAGTGAATGCTTACTTTCTTTCTTTGGATAAGCATGAGCGCAGGTGTTACTGTTAAGCTTTTCCAAAATCTATACAGAAATACTTTTCACATTTATCGTTCACCAGACTAAATACTGAAAATGAAGTGTGTTTTTTATCTTATTTTCCTGCTGTTACCTTTTATAGGTAAAGCACAAAAAAATGTTCAGGCCGGTAATGGCATTATCTCCGGTAAGGTGGTTGATGCTGCCACTAAAAATCCTGTTGAGTATGCTACCATTACTGTTTATCCACTTGGTGGCAGCAAGCCGGTAAACGGAAGTGTTTCAACGGCAAAGGGCATTTTTAAAGTTGACGCATTGGTGCCGGGTTTATACACCGTAACAATAGAGTTTATCGGCTATGAGATGATTAAAATGGATAGCGTTGCTATCACCTCAGGTAAACCCACTGCTGCTTTAGCTACCATAGCGCTTACCAATAAAGCCCACGGTTTACAAAATGTAACGGTTACTGTTAACCAGGGCCTTATTGAAAATAAGATTGATAAGCTAATTTATAATGTTGACAAAGATCTTACTTCGCAGGGAGGTTTGGCAACGGATGTATTAAAGAAAGTTCCGCAGGTATCTGTTGACATAGACGGTAATGTTGAATTACTTGGCAGCTCCAGTATCCGTTTTTTAATTAACGGTAAGCCGTCTACTATTTTCGGCAACAGTATATCGGATGCTTTGCAATCCATACCTGCCAGCCAGATACAAAGCATTGAAGTAATTACAAGCCCCGGTGCAAAGTACGCAATGCAAGGTTCGGGAGGGATTATCAATATTATACTTAAAAAAAGTAATATCCGCGGCATCAATGGTACAATTAACCTGTCTGCCGGCACCCGCCAGGAAAACGGATCATTCAATCTTAACTACCGGCACAATAACTTCGGGTTGCATGGTTATGCCAGTGGAAACGGCCAGCTTACGGCAACTACTCTCAATGAATCCAACAGAATTTCTACTGATACTGCAAGGCATACCCGAACAAACTTTCTGCAAAATGGCACCAGTAGCTATGTTAGAAATGGCTACCAGACAGGAGTAGGTTTTGACTGGTCAATCACCAAAAGAGATAACATTTCAGGGTCTGTCAACTATCATCATTTTATTAATAACGATAATGGAATCACTTACCAGGAAACTTTATTGAAAGACTATTCCGATATTAAACTTTCTGATACGAATACCATCCGGAACGCCGAAAATCATTCTAAAAATAATTCTCTGGACTGGAACATTGACTACAAAAAGACGTTTAAAAAAGAAGATCAGGAACTGGACATTTCGTACACCACCGGCTATGGCAGAAACACCTCCTTCTACTCTCAAACACAAAGCTATTTTGCTTCTCCTGCTATCTTTGGCGGGCAAACCAGTAATAACCCCGGCAAGAACAGGGAATCTGAATTCTCTGTTGATTACGCACACCCCGTAAACGAGAAATTTATATTGGAAACGGGTGTAAGAAACGAACATATAAATATTAACAGTGCGGCAGATGTCTATTCCTATAACAAAAATTCAAATGCTTACTTAATCGATCCAAAGCAGTCATATACCTTAACGTATAAAAGAGATGTATATGCTTATTATTTATCATCTACGTTTTCAGCAGGCAAATTTTTAGATTTTAAGCTGGGCGGCCGGTATGAATACACTGTTACCAAAGCTGACTATTCTACGGCTCACAACGTAGCGGTTCCTTCTTATTCCAAGTTCGCACCTTCGTTTACTGTTTCGCATTCGTTTAGCAAAAGGCAAATTCTGAAGCTGAGTTACTCCTATAGAATAGAGCGGCCTGAATACAGGGAATTAAATCCATTCATCAACCTCAGCGATCCACATAATATATCAATGGGGAACCCTGCTTTGCGGCCTGAGATCGGTAACAACTTTGAATTCGGTTATAATTTATCTATTGAGAAAGGTTCAAACATTAATGTATCAGTCATATATCGGAAAAATTCAGATGCTATCAGCAACTATGCTATTTACTATCCCATTTATAAAATCGGTGATTCCGTCTACAATGATGTTACCGTTTCTACCAGGCAAAATATAAATACAGAAGAAAGAATAGGTGGCAATATATCAGGAACACTTGCCATCAACAACAAGATAAGCCTGCGCTCAAATACTTTTCTCTTCAACCAGCGTGTTACTGATAATGCCAACGGGGGTATTGTAAGAAGTGCTTTTGGCTATCGCTTCAATATAAACGGAACTTATCTTGTAAACAAAGATTTAGCCTTTGAATTTTTTGGAAACTTTCGCTCAAAGGAAACCACTATACAAGGATCGCAAACCTCATTTATATCCTATAACATAGCTATGAGAAAACAGTTTTTTAATAAAAAGCTGAGCCTCGGCTTAACTGCGGCAAACCCTTTCAATAAGTATGCAAGCCAAACGAGAGAAACATTTGGTTCAAACTTTCAGCAGATAAGTGTACGGCAAATTCCATTCAGGTCATTCGGTATAAACATCATGTATAAATTTGGAAAGCTGGAGTTTAAGAAAGTAAGAGAAGATGATCCGGGTAACCAGAATGCTCCTTTTTAAAAAAGATTCATTTTTACCACCCTGTTCCTTACCCTCACGAACACCCTTCTGCACCGGAATGGTTAATTTCCATTCCGGTGCAGTTACTCCCGTATCCTGCATTTCAATACCTGGATTACCGGGTCCTGGTTATAAAAAGAAAATTCATTCAATTCGCTCATTCCAATAGGTGGGGACACGTTCGGGGGCAGACATTTTTACCTGCTTTTACAGGAGGTATAAGTCATCGTGTCTTTTACCACCAGCGAATC
>CBDFGC010000014.1:0-184378 GCA_965246935.1 Chitinophagaceae bacterium
TGAATCGCCTTCAACCGCAAAGAAGTATTCCCCATAGGCATCGGGGTAAATCTTTGCATTATTGATAGTAAAAGAAGGAGCTATGTCGGCGTACGATCTTTGCCAGATGATATTTCCATCAGCTGTTAACTGCATCATGAAGAAAACAGATTGCTGGGTTGCCCTGTTTTTGGCTATGCCAGCTACAAGGAGTTGCCTGTTAGTTAGCTCCCGCCAGTCGGTAAATCGTTCATCATAGGCAGCATTGCCGTATTCTTTTTTGCCATACTACCTGCCCGAGTGTATTTTGCTTTATAATAAGGGCATCCTGACTAATGGCCTGTTTTACATACCCGGCATTGATAATACCATTATCCTGCACGGTTCTTCCCTTTTCAATATGTGTTTCTTTTGAAGAACTTCCTATATATTGATAGTAAGTTTGCGTACGGCAGGTATCGTAATTATCCAGCAATTGGCACTTGCTTAATAAGGGAACAAAAGCAAGTGACAGCAATAAAATAAAGGTTCTCATTAAAGCAGGGTATCGGGTGGAAGCAAATGTACTAACATTCAATTTATCTTTTGCTTACCTGGCGTTTGCCCTGGTGTATGCCTGCGTTAGCTATATAAGTTTCATAGCCGCTTTTATGTGTATTACAGGCCTTATAAAAGCGATTCTTCTCCCGGAAGATAACCGCAAATAAAAAGCAGCTATTTACACCAATACACCTGTAAATAGGTGCACACCAAATTACCACTACTTTGCGGGAACTACAGCTTTGTTACTCTTACAAAATCGATCATTGCCTGGTTTACTTCCTTGTTCATGTTTTCATTAGCAGGCAAATGCTGAATAATAAAGGCTGTTGGGCAGGCAATCTCGCAAACTCGAATCTGAGGCAAGTACACCCGGCTTCTTATGGTAAATAAAATGGTGTTTCCCGTTTCAGAAAATATTATTTATTTCACCATTAATGCCACCACAGGTTCTATTAATTTCCTGGAAGCCATGGCATCTAAATGCAAACCATCAGCCGTCATTGTATTGATGTCTAAGCCGGGTATTTTAAATCCGTTTATAAAAAGGCAGCCGTTATGTTTTGCTGCTTTTTTAAAAGCTTTGCTCATCTTTTCTACTCTTTTACCACCATCTTTATATTTCTCTGTAACTGCTGCTTTTATACCATATGGTGGCGGAGAAATGATGATAATGTTTGCCTGGTTAATACTGGTATAGCTACTGCTTTTTATTTTTTGAATAAGCTTCTTCAGGTTTGCAGGTACTTCTTTCTGCCGGTGGGCAAAAACAGCTTTGCCGTCGTTGGTGCCTAATTCTAATATAATAAAATCAAAGGGCCGGTCCTTTGTAAAATCCGCAGCCTTTTTAAGATTTTCATCAATTACAAGCAGTGAGTTCAGTGTACTGTCGCCATTGTTTACAAAACCGATTGTTCGTCCCGACTTACTGATATTAAAAACTTCTGCATTCGGAAAAGCAAGTTTGAGCTGCTGTGGCCAACTGTAGGGAAAAGTACCGTTGCTATCACCAAGGGTAAAAATGTTTAACGCTTTATCTGATATTGCAGTGTCTTGTGCAAGCAGCATAAACGGCAAGAGAAAGAGAAACAGTAAACAACATTTGATTTTTTCCTTCATAGTGTTATATATAGTTTAATAACTACTGCTGTATGATGTGCCACGGCCCCCACTAATGTACAGGCCAGCTCCTTCCGCACCCGAAAACTGAGCTTATACTGTATTAAAAACAAAACCAGTCAGCGACACAAATTCTGTCAGGAAAATGATAAGGGTTACCTTCCATGCTTTCCTGTTTGATAAATAAGTAATTTACGAATATGTTATATTGTTATTTGATAAAATCATTACAGCTTTTCTTACTAACATTCGTATAAAGAAGCAGGTAAGTTACGATGGCCAATGCAGGAAGATTGAATATTGTTTACCGAATATCTACACTTGTTTTTTTGCAGCAGTATTTTGCCTTTATTCAATTTCACTGCGTCAGCCATTTCTGTTGCCAGCCCGGAAATTTATCCAACACTTTTTGTGGCGAATAGGTGTACCAGCCATAACCATCACGCCGTTCACGCAACACTTCAGCCAGGGAATAAACGATCTTGCTGTCCCGGTTACAGAAGATAGGGCGGTGGGTTTTCAATTCGTAATATCGGGTCCAGATAGGCGGTGCGGTACTATCCATTACCACTATCTTATCGGTTGTAGAAACCCGGAACGGTGTTACCATCCGCTCAGCAGGAATTGTTTTTACACGGGTGTTCAGAATCTCAGATTTTTTAAACCAGGCAACAGCATTTTGCACCGATGCAATCACTTCTTTGGAAGGATGCTGAAGGCTCATTAAAAACAGGACGACGTCGGCACTTTCGCCGTTGCAAATGCTTGGTGGTTCAAACTTGCGGGCCCAGGCAGGCTGCAACGTTATCTCATCATACTGCTGGCACCACGCAGTCGGTTTCCCGGCATCATTGATCTGTGTTTTCAGCATACAGCTAATAGCTTTGTCGTAAGCAGCCGCTAATTTATCCCGGTGTTCTTTATCCAGAAAAGTATATTCCGGTTTTCCGTCTTTAATATCCTTCAGCAGGCTTATAATTCCCTCAAAAGCCCCGTCGTTAAAGGTAATATGGCTACTATAATTATCTTTTTCTATCGGATAATATTGCGGCCAGCCGCCATTTTTATACTGTGCTTTTATAATAAAATCTAACCCTTTTAAAGCCGCCGTTTTATATTTTTCGTCATCGGTTGCCGTGTACACATTTGCCAGAACCGCTATTTGCGTATAAGTGCTTCCATTATCGAATGTGGTATTCGTAGTGCTTTTGGCAGCTAACACACTATCTTTCTGAGCTTTGGTCAGTATGGCAAATACATCATAGTTCTTGGGCCACCCGCCATTGTCTTTCTGAAACAGTAGTATGTTATCCGCAATATTGGCGATCTCCGTTGACTTATAGCGCGGCTTGTCGGGTAGTGCATTGATCATATTGCTTTTATCTGCAATTCCATACCAGTGGCCGGCATTGTCAGTAAACGGCCCTGGGTCAACTTCTGTATATTTCTTGGCAGGCACCTCCTTTTGTGCAATGGCTATGTGGCAGGACAGGATTGTGCCTATGAAGAACAGAGCAATAAAACAAATTAATGAGAACCTGCTATTTCCTTTCACCAATATTCATTTTAATTTTTTAAAAATTAATCTAAATTTCCCTGACGTCAACAGGGCTTTCTTATAAAAAAGCAGTAGCGTTTAGATAACAAATATTTTTGAGTTTCTAAGGAACATAAAAAGCTATTATGAAGACACTACTGCCGGTGCAAAGTAGTACATTTTATGAAGTGCTAAAAAACTGTGAGAAGCTGGATTTACGGGACAGGCGAGGTAAAGTGCATTGCATTGGGTTGGTGCTGATCGGTGTCATCAACGGCCTGTACCGTAACAGGAACGGGATTTTGTCCGGCATTCACCGCTCTGTTAAAAATACGTATGCACCCTTGTGCCACTATTTAGGTATAGAAAACACAGTACCCATTTCAAGGGCACAACTGCCCGTCCTCTTAAAAAAGATAGATATTGGCTTTTTCGCTAAGCTGCTCTTTGATTTTACAGGAGTTGTATTGAGTGAGCAGGAAAAACAATGGTTTGCTGCTGATGGTAAAGAGTTGAGAGGCAGCATAGCCAAAGGCGAAAAGCGGGGTGAGGCAGTCGTATAAGCTGTTAGCAATGCCAGCCGCCAGGTATATGGGCAGGCTTTTTTCAACGGTCAGAAAGAAAGGGAACGTCCCCGCATCCGGGAAGTAATGACAGCAGGATTAGCTGCTCAAAAAATAACAAAGATTTCGGCTCTTTTTTCTGTTGCTAAATTAACACTGCATTGTATATTTTTAAAGCTTTCATAACTGTATATGTATGGCATAGAAAACTGTTTCTGCATGTAGAACTATATGATAATTAAATGAACGAATTATCAGGATTCTATTAAAGCTCAGACCAGTCAATTACAAAAGGTTCCTCCAACTTGTTTACAGATTTATGTCTTGCTTTTGCAAAAAATGGAATGGGCTTTCGTATCATTAATTGGTTTTCAGGAGTGGAATTCATCGGGCCGGTCATTTTTGTAATAGCTGGTTTCTTTTGTGTAAAAGGTTTCTGCGTATTAAAAAATGGCGGTTTAGTGCTTTTTAAAATCGAACAATTATTTCCTGGAATCTTAAGGTATTTTTCTAAACTAATACTCCTGTTTGTTTTTTTTATGTTAAGCCTGTTTTCCAGCTTACAGGCACAGCAAAAGTCATTAGATTATTTTATCGCCCAAGGGCTGCAGAATAGCCCTTTACTTAAGGAAAATACTAATAATATTTTACTAAACCGGATAGATAGCCTGCGTATTTATGCCTTTTATAAGCCGCAGATAAATGGTGTTAGTAACAACTATTTTGCGCCCACGATAAAGGGTTATGGCTATGATGAGGCCATTACAAATCTCCGGGTTTTCAGTGAACAGGTGGGGGCAACCAAATTATTTGTTGGCAAAAGGAATCTGCAAATACAATTTAACGGCATACAACTCCTCAACGATTCACTGGCCATTGCCGGAAAGATAACAGAGCAGGATTTGAAGCGCACTATTATAGCAGCTTACATTGCGGCATACGGAAGCTGGCGGCAATTGTTTTTCAACCAGGAAGTGTACGACCTGCTTACCAGGGAAGATGTAGTTTTAAAAAAACTGACTCAGGCAAGCGTGTACCGGCAAACAGATTATCTCACCTTCCTGGTTACACTGCAACAGCAGCATCTTGCTATTACACAATCCCGCATTCAATACCAGGCAAACTTTGCTACGCTCAACCTTTTTGCTGGCCTACGCGATACATCCGTTACGCCGCTTGATTCGCCCCGCATAGCTGTAGAGCAATTACCGGAATTGGCGGGTTCTATCTTTTACAGAAAATTTACTGTGGATAGCTTGTTACTTAAAAATGCGGGGCAGCAGCTTGACTTTTCTTACAAACCTAAGCTGAGTGTTAGTACAGATGCCGGCTACGTATCTTCCTTACTTCTTTCACCTTATAAAAATTTTGGCGCCAGTGTCGGGCTTGTGTTAAATGTGCCTGTTTATGATGGTAATCAGCGAAGGTTGCAACATCAAAAGCTGAATATATTAGAGCAAACCCGGCGAGCATACCGGGATTTTTATGCAACGCAGTACCAACAACAACTGGCGCAGCTAACACAGCAACTCAACTATGTACAACAGATAATTGGCGAAACGAGTGAGCAGTTAAAAAATGTAAGAACGTTAATCCAGGTAAATCAGAAGTTGTTGGCAACCGGCGATGTGCGGATTGCAGACTATGTAATTGCCATCAGTAATTACCTGAATGCACAAAGTATTACCACCCAGAACCTGGTAAGCCAATTACAAATTATCACTCAAATAAACTATTATAACCGGCGATGAAAGTTTATTTTTATTTTCTCTTATTTATAGGGTGTGTAGTAGTTGCACAATCGTGTAAAAATAAAGATGCGGCGGCTCCTACAGAGGAAGACCAGGCTGAACCCGTTACGGAGGTAAGTGTAACGCATCCGATGTATGGCAATATGAACGAAACCATCGAGATAAATGCCGTTTCATCGTTTATGCTTAGAACTTACGTAAAGTCAACAGCTATCGGCTTTCTACAATCATCTATGGTACACATGGGGCAATTTGTAAGTAAGGGGCAAACACTTTTTATTATTAAAACCAAGGAAGCCCAGGCATTGGGCAACACCATTAATATTTTGGATAGTTCTCTGCATTTTCAAGGATTAATCTATATCAAATCTCCCGGCAATGGATATGTAACGCAGCTTTCTTACACCACCGGCAGCTATGTGCAGGATGGCGAGCAACTGGCCGAAATAACCGATAAATCCAGTTTTGCTTTTTTATTGGATTTACCTTATGAATTAAAGCCATATCTGAAGCTTAACCAATCGTTGCAACTGCACCTGCCTGATAGTACTACGCTAAATGGCTATGTACAATCGGCCTTGCCTACATTGGATTCTATCGCACAAACGCAACGTATTATTATTAGCGTAAATACCGGTAATACTTTAATCCCTGAAAACCTGATAGCAAAAGTGCGGTTGCTGAAAACGGCCCGGCAAAATGTAGCGTACCTGCCTAAGGCTGCTATACTTAGCAATGAAGAACAAACCAGTTTTTGGATTATGCGATTACTGAATGATAGCATGGCTGTGAAGGTGCCCATACGAAAGGGAATAGAAACATCGGATAATATCGAAATAGCATCACCATCGCTGGGCGATTCTGACCGGGTAATAATAACCGGAAACTACGGACTGCCGGATACTGCAAAGATTACCATAAGCGGTCAATAATACGACCCGCAATGGGGTTGATGTAAATAGAAAAAATGACATGCGAAATTTTTTTGTAGCCTATAAGAATCCTGTTTCTATACTCATTGTCATCATTTTGCTGGGTGGCGCATTTGCCTATAGTAAAATGCAAACAGCATTATTTCCTGAAATTACGTTTCCTAAAATAAAAATCATTGCAGATGCAGGTCAGCAACCGGTAAATAAGATGCTGATTACCGTGACTCGCCAACTGGAAACGGCCATTAAGCAAATACCGGATTTGCAAACGGTACGCAGCACCACCAGCCGCGGCACCTGCGAATTGTCAGCTTTTCTTAACTGGAATGCCGATGTTGATATTGCCCAGCAACGCATCGAATCCAAGATAGGAGAAATACGCAATACGTTGCCGCCTGATTTGCAAATAACGGTAGAACGAATGAATCCTTCCATCCTGCCGGTGCTGGGCTACTCGCTAGAAAGCCACCAGCTTTCACCCATCGAAATGAAACTGCTGGCTAATTATACCATTAAGCCTTATTTATCAAGGGTGCAGGGCGTTGCAGAAGTGCGGGTGATAGGCGGTAAAACAAAGGAATACCAGGTAGTGTTGAATCCGCAAAAAATGAATACACTAAGCATCAGTCCCGATACGGTAGCGGCGGCTATCGGACAAAGTAATTTCATTCAATCTAATGGTTATCTGAATGATTACCGGTTGATGTATCTTACGGTTACAGATGCCTCGCTTAATTCATTGCAACAGTTACAAAATGTGGTAGTAGGTAATAATAGCAGGCGTATTGTACTGCTAAAAGATATTGCGGATGTGCAGATTAGTGATGCAAAGGAGTATGTAAAAATTAATGCAAACGGGAAAGAAGGACTTTTATTAGCCATCATCAAACAGCCCAATGCCAACCTGGTAGATATGTCCGTGCAAATGGAGCAGGAGGTAGCTAGTTTGCAAAAAATACTGCCGAGAGATGTTACTATTAAGCCTTATTACATACAGGCCGATTTTGTGAATGAAGCAGTAAAAAGCGTTACGGATAGTTTATGGATTGGTTTGGGATTAGCTATTCTTGTAGCTATTCTTTTCCTACGTTCACTTAAAGCCAGCACCGTTATTTTGATTACCATACCGGTTACGCTTTTTCTTACGCTGATAGTGTTATACGCTACCGGCCAAACGCTGAACATTATGACGCTGGGTGCTATTGCGGCGGCTATTGGTTTAATCATTGACGATGCTATCGTGGTAGTAGAACAAATACATCGAATGCATGAAGAATACCCCGGCGAACCTTCAGTAAACCTGGTGCAAAAATCAATGAATTACCTGCTGCCGGCAATGGTTAGTTCTTCACTGAGTACCATCGTAATTTTTCTTCCTTTTATATTGATGAGTGGGGTAGCAGGGGCTTATTTTAAGGTAATGACCAACACGATGATTATTACGCTGGCCTGTTCCTTTTTTGTTACCTGGCTGGTACTTCCTGTCATCTACATATTATTTTCAAGGAGTAAACCGAAGCAGACAAAACAAAAGCCGCACAACGTCCATAACCAGCGCTGGGTAAGCTTTTTCATCCGTCATTCCTGGATCAGTTTTGTATTCATAGCTGTATTGGTAGCTTCTGTTATTATTATTTTTCCTTTATTGCAAACAGGCTTTTTGCCGGAGATGGATGAGGGTAGTATTGTGCTGGATTACGCATCGCCACCCGGCACCTCTCTGGCCGAAACCGACCGGATGCTGCAGCAGGTAGAAAAACTAATTGTAAAGGTGCCGGAAGTGCAGGCTTATTCCCGCAGAACGGGTACCCAAATGGGTTTTTTCATTACCGAACCAAACACCGGTGATTACCTGATACAACTAAAGAAAAACCACAGCCGCAGTACCGATGAAGTCATTAGCGATATACGCCGGCAAATTGAAAGTTCGCAACCGGCCTTACGGGTTGATTTTGGACAGGTAATTGGCGATATGCTTGGCGATTTAATGACCTCCGTCCAGCCCATTGAAGTGAAGATTTTTGGACAAGACCAGTTTAAGTTACAAAAGATCTCCCGGCAGGTGGCAGATGTAGTGACCAACGTAAGTGGAACGGCAGATGTTTTTGATGGTATTACCCTGGCTGGTCCTTCTGTAAACATTAAGCCGAATTATGTAAATCTTGGCCAGTTTGGTATTTCGCCTGCCAGCTTGCAATACCAGTTACAAACAGCCTTGGAAGGAAATACGGTAGGCAGTGTGTACGATAAAGATCAGTTGAGTAATGTACGAATTTTATACGCCGGTAACCGGACGTTAAGCCTCAATGAAATCAGGCAAATGCAAATATTTTTACCGGGTGGTAAAATGATGCCTATTCAATCATTAATGAATATTCAACTTAGCACTGGCGACGCTGAAATTCAGCGCCAGGATATGCAAAATATAGGGGTAGTTACCGCCCGTTTGGATAACCGGGATTTGGGTAGTGCTATTAAGGAAATAAAGCAACAAGTAGCGAAAAAAGTATCACTGCCACAAGGCTATAGCATTGTATATGGCGGCTCGTATGCCGAGCAGCAGCAATCGTTCAGAGAACTGCTGATTATTCTGGCTGCTTCCAGTTTACTGGTGTTTGGGGTTATCCTTTTCATGTTCCGGGATTATAAGATAGCACTGGTAATTCTTACGATTGCAGTACTGGGCATTTCGGGTAGTTATATGGGCCTGTATTTTACCAATACGCCGCTGAATGTGGGCAGCTATACCGGCCTGATTATGATTGTAGGCATCGTAGCGGAGAATGCCATTTTTACCTTTTTGCAATTCACCGAATCATTCCGGGAAACGAACGATAGAGATAAGGCCGTGGTGTACTCCATTTCTACCCGTTTACGGCCCAAACTAATGACGGCTTTGGGTGCTATCATTGCCCTGATGCCGATTGCTTTAGGCATTGGTACCGGCGCCCAGTTGCACCAGCCCTTGGCTATTGCCGTTATCGGCGGATTCATCATTGCCCTGCCTTTGTTGCTGATTGTTTTACCAACACTAATCCATTTGATGTATAAAAATAAAAGGGCAGAAGAAAAAGAGACAACTGAGGCTGTTGGATAAAGTTGAAAGAATTGACTGAATTTTACTTTTACATCTTCTAATTCTGTAAACAATCTGGAACCATTGTTATCGTTTCATCATTGAATCCTTACCCTTATATTACCTTTTCCTTAGAAAAAGATTCGAGTAATACAGCCTGATAGTTTTGCAAATCCAATCGAAACTATCATTCATGTTTACTTATTTGAAAAGGCTTGTTTTCCTGCCATTTTTAATTTTTTCCATTGCTTTTGCTGCTACCATAAAAGGCAGGGTAACCGACCAGAAAACCGGTGAACCCCTTGTGGGGGCTACGGTGGAAATAGAAAATGGTAGCCGCAAATGGCATACTACCGCTAACCTCGATGGTACCTATACCCTAACGCAGGTACCGGTTGGCAATTATAAAATCTTCCTGAATTATATAGGCTTTGCGGGCGCTACTACTTATACTGTTGCGATTGGCCAGGATGCACAGGTGTTGACTTTGAATATGGTGATGAATGAAGCCAGCACTCAACTTACCGAGGTAGTTGTAGGTGGCCAGGCCAACGGACGCAAGCTGGAGAAAAATGCGGACATGCTACAAAATGTGCTGACGCAAAGAACCATTCAACTACTGCCGGATATTACGGTGGCAAATGCCTTGCAACGTATCTCCGGGGTTTCTATTCAACGTAGTTCCAGCGGTGAGGGCCGCTATGCCATTATCCGGGGTATGGACCAACGCTATAATAATACGCTGATAAATGGTATTAAAATTCCAAGCCCTGATGCCAATTATCGCTATGTCCCCATGGATTTGTTTCCATCGGAAATGCTGGAACGGTTGGAAGTAATTAAATCACTAACACCTACGATGGAGGCTGATGCAGTGGGTGGAACCATGAACCTGGTGATGAAAGATGCCCCACAACACTTTTTGCTGAATGCCAACCTGGGTACGGGTTTCAACACGTTGTTCAGCAGCTCCAGACCCTTTGAATCTTTTAGCCATTCGGCGGTGAGCAATCAATCACCCGCCGAAATACATGATAATAATTATGCAGCTACGCAAAATGATTTTTCTAAAGGCAACCTGAATTTTATCAATCACAGTTTACCCTTCAATACCATAGCCGGCGCCACAGTTGGCGGTCGTTTGTTAAAACAAAAATTAGGGTTGCTTCTATCGGCTTCTTACCAGAATATTTTTCGGGGTTCTAACTCCGATTTCCTGTTGCCGAACGCACAGCCACAGGTAATTGGCACTCTGGACAATCAATCGGTAATCAGCGATCTATGGGTACGTAAATATTCTACCCAAACGGCACGTACAGGGTTGCACAATAAAATTGATTACATTTTTAATAGCCGAAACAAGCTTTCATTGTACAACATGTATGTAAAAATGGACGAGTTCCAGTCCCGTTTCACTTACGATTCTGTTTACCTCAATAAGCTATCGAACAACCTGGTTCGCAGCCGCCTGCAAAAGCAAAGTATTTATGCCTCTTCATTGAAAGGTGAGCATACACTTTCGCCGGTATTTAGCCTTAACTGGATAGGCAGCTATGCCGTTGCCAAAAGCAATGTGCCGGATATGGCAGAATACAACTACCAGAGTGGTATTGTACCGGGTACTTTCATTACACAAAAACTTTCCCGGATATGGCAGCACAACACAGATAAGGACTTGGCCGGTTACCTAAATTTTGTAATCACTCCCAATATAAAGGCACTAAACCCTCAGTTGAGTGTGGGTGGCATGTACCGCCACAAAACCCGTGACAATTATTACAATGATTATTCGCTCAGCCCCGTGCTGGTAGGCGGTTTGCCGCAACAATGGACGGGTTTCAACGATGCTGCTTACCAGTTTAGCCCGGCTGCTTTGGGTACCGGAAATATTTCGGTTTTCAATACCAATACCTATACTTCTTACGAGAATGTAGGAGCGGGATATATTCAGTTGAAATTGAATATTACCAGCCAACTGGAATTTCTGGGTGGTACCCGTATAGAGCATACCGAACAGGGTTTTACTACCGTCATGCCTAAATCTTTTCCGGGCCGGGAGGGAGAAGTAAGCTATACCGATATGCTTCCTTCCGCTCACCTGAAGTATATTTTAGGCTCCAAACAAAACCTGCGTTTGTCTTATTTCCGTTCCATCGTACGCCCCGATTTTTACCAGATTATACCTACTGAGGTAGTTGGAGAACTATTCAATATAAAAGGAAATACTTATCTCAAACATTCTATTGCGGATAATCTCGACCTGCGTTACGAGTTGTACCCAAGTGGTTCCGACCAGTTTATAGTCGGGGCTTTTTACAAAAATATTCGGAACCCGATTGAGTATGCGATCGTAAGAAACGGCGGACCCAGTGCCCAGTTTTTGATGCCCGAAAACTTTGGAAATGTTCGCAACTACGGTTTGGAAGCTGTGTTTACCAGGTTTGTTGGCATGTTTGGCGTATCGGCCAATTACACATACACCCATTCCAGTATTACAACCACTAAATTGTATTTCTACCGGGATGCAGCATTGGGCATTACTACAAAACAAGTAGCGCAAACACGGCCGTTGCAGGGCCAAGCCAATCATATTGGTAATTTTTCCTTACTGTATAAAAATCCAAAGATTGGGCTGGATGTACAGGCTGCATTTGTATATACCGGAAAAAGACTATCGCTGGTATCGCCTTATTATGATCTGGACTACTACCAACTTGGGCAGGGAACGCTTGATTTTTCGTTTGAACAAAGAATTACAAAGCATTTTTCTTTCTATGGAAAATTCAACAACCTGACAAATGCCCCGGCTATGACGGTGCTTCCGCAAGACCCGGCTGCAAACAACAAATTACCCGATCAGAAATATACCAACAAAACGGTAGTGGGTAAAGACATATATGGTATTAATTTTCTTTTCGGCGCTCGTTTCAAACTTTAAAAAATTTTCTATGCGTATCACCAAAATATTACTGTTTGGTCTCAGCCTTCTTTGCATCAGTTCATGCAAAAAATGGTCAGATGAAAAATTATATGTTTCTCTTGCCGAAGTGCAGGTAGCCCAACCCATCAGCGATGCTTCTCCGCTTTGCGGCGCTATCAAAGGCACCATGTTATCGGGTAAAACCTACACCGTGGGATGCGATGTAACAGTGAATGCAGGCGACACCCTAACCATACAACCCGGTGTACGGATCAACGTAAAAAATAAAGCCGGCATATTTGTGTTAGGCTCTTTTGTAAGCCTGGGAACAAAGCAAAATCCCGTATGGATAACGGTTGACAGTTTGCAGGCACTGAAAAACGATGCACTCAATCGTAACCCCAATACCGACGCTGCTTTTTCCGGTGGCTGGGCTGGCTTATATTGCGGCAGCAATTGCAAAATGCTTATTTTGAAATGGACGCATATAGAGTTTGCCGGTGCGGGGCTTTCCATCGCACAGGGAACACTGGTCAGTCAAAGTTCGGGTACGGCTTTTTCCATTCTTTTTCAAAATCCAGCCGGTATTTTTGTGATGGAAGATAGCTGGCTGTATGGTGGTGTAGATGACCCGATCCGTATCTCGAACGGCAAAATTTCAATTATGCGGAACACGTTTGAAAAAGGCGGTCTGAAAGGTGGTGACTGCCTAAACACAAAAGGCGGAACCGTTGGCGATATGGCCTATAATCTTTTTGTAGGAATTGCTACTAATGGCCAGAAAGCTTCAAATAAAGGCATTCCCGTTGGTGCACAGCAAACCAATATCAATATGTGGAATAACACTTTTATTTCCTGTGGTTATCGCCAGATACAAACCGGCCGGGGTGCTAATATTAATTTTGAGGAAGGGGCCAGGGGATTGGCCTATAACAACCTGATGGTAAACTGTAAATTCGGGATGCGGATAGTAAATAATCCGGCTGCCGACACGGCGAATATCCGCTATGGCAACAATTATTATTATGTCGATTCATTGGTAGCTGCTAACCAGATTTACCCGACAAATGCGTCATTATCCGGTGGCTGGACAGTACCTAAGGCAACAGATATTCCTGACTATACCAAATTTTTACCAGCCACCTACAAAACAGGCGATGTATACGACGGCGCCTATGCCGTTCAAAAGAATAACCCCATGTTTTATAATTTTCCTTTACCGCTGCCCACCGGTATTCCTTTGTCGGGCGTACAGGCCGTAGGCAATTATGATTTTCGCATCCTCACCGGTTCGCCGGCTATAGGCAAGGGTTACACCGGCTTTTCGCCACTGGCGGTGGTGCCGGTAAATGCACAGTTTGGCGCTTCGGAAATTACATTGCCGGGAGCCGACATCGGTGCTTTCCAATTTAACGGAACGGGAAACCAACATCACCCATGAGAAAAGTAAATATGATGGTATTGTGCCTGCTGTTACTGATGCAGGCATACAGCCAGGAAATCAATATTGCTTTCATTTCCGACCTGCATTACGGCATCACAAGACCCCATTTTCGGGGTAAAGATTTGGTAGATGCACAGGTAGTGAATGAGGCAATGATTGAAGCCATAAAAGTCTTACCCGTAAAGCGTCTCGATTATATTGCCATTACCGGGGATTTTGCCAACCGGCAGGAAATTCCTATTCAGCGTGATAGTATTTCCTGGGGGCAGTTTCAACAGGATTACCTGCGCCAATTCACCACGCCTTTTTTACTAACGCCGGGCAATCATGATGTATCCAATGCGATCGGGCATTACAAACCTATGTTACCCAAAACGGATGCAACGTCTATGGTAGCCGTTTATAACCTGATGCTGCATCCTGCAATAAAAAAAACCAATCAGACCTATCATTACGCAACGGATAAAATCAATTATTCGAGAAACATCGGCGGTATTCATTTTATGTTCATCAACATCTGGCCGGACTCTGCCAATCTTATCTGGATGGAGAAAGATATAAAAACCGTAAACCCCCAAACACCGGTTTTGATATTTGCCCACGACCCGCCTGACGGCGATGCCAAACATTTTTCTATTATTAATAATTCCCTTTCGCAGTGCCATTTTGAAAACCTGCTGACTGAGGATTACAAAGATGGGGATTGTGAAAGTACAAATATAGAGCAGCGGCGATGGAGTGCTTTTCTAACCCATCATGCCAATGTAAAAGCCTACTTTCACGGGCATTCCAACTATAACGAATTTTACACTTACAAAGGAATAGAAAAAAATTTATCGCTACCTGTTTTCCGTGTTGATTCGCCCATGAAAGGAAAGTATTCAGCCAAAGATGAAAGCCTTTTATCGTTCCAGGTAATTACGATTGATACGATGAAAAAACAATTGACTGACCGGCAATATTTCTGGAACAAAATACCCGCTGCCTGGGGTGAAAGCAAAACGGTTTCGCTGAATTAAAGAGAGGTTTAACGAAGACACTAAAGTAAATAGCACTACAATGAATAGAGCAATCTCCTGTCATCTTTGGGCTATTTTCATTTAGATTGCTATATACTTCCTGACTTAATAAATAGTTCCTTTTAAAAAGTATAGGTCAGGCCCGGCATTAGGCGGCCATAGCTGTAATTCAGGCTGTAATGCATTACGCCTTTGAGGTTCGTAGCCGAAGTTTTATTTACTATTCTACGATTATTTCTGGCGGCTACTTTCGCACATAAATAACCCAACCCAATCGCCAGCGGATAGTCACTTGCCCAGTGTACCTGGTTATTAATCATAACATAACCAACCAAACCAATAACAGAATAGCCAATGGGTTTGATATATTTCTTTTCGGGGTAATTTTCAGTAAGTGTCGTCACCGTACTCATAAGCGTAGCCAGGTGGCCCGACGGAAAGGCATCATACCGGGGCGTATGGTTCTGGAATTCTTTTAGCGATGGGAAAAATCGCCAGGTACCTCCATGCCGCGTGGCTTCTCCTGGTGTTTCCCTGCCGGTTACGTGTTTTATAATCTGTGTACCGGCTGCCATCAAAATAAACGATTCGGCTAATTGGCTGGCTGTATTTAACGAGCGGTAATCTTTTTTAATTTTTCCATACGTAAATAGCCCGACACCAAGCAGAATGCTTGGAAGTCCCTGCCCCATCTGGTAGAACCCGGTATTAATATTTTCAGGCACCTTTAGAATACTGGTTTTTTTACCGGCAAATGCTGCGCTGATAACATCTTTGTATTTTTCGTCAGGTGATAACTCAATATTACTTGAAAAATGCCTTATGCCATTGGCAATAGGCTGGTCTGCAAACAGCAATGCCAGCGTAAAGCCAGCTACTATCACCAATGGCTTAATACTTCCTTCTTTAAAAGGAGCAGAAACAATGCTGCCTGCATCTTTTGGCAGGTTGGTAATAAAGCCAAAAGGCTTAGGTTTGGTATAAATTAATACCTGCCCGTTTTGTAAATAGTAGGCTTGTTCCTTTGGAATGGCGGAAGTTGATGCAGTATCTGTTACAATGCTTTTATCGGTATCGGCCATTTCTCCCTGAGCTATACTAATATGCACTAAAAAAAAGATGCAAAGTGCCAGGAATGACACTTTGCATTTGAGAAGTCTCATAAAATGATAATTGGCAGCACAGTGATAAAGATGTATCGTTATTTTACAACCAGCACTTTGAAAGTGCCAGGTACCATAGGTGGCCGCCGGGCACCTGCTACCGGAGCACCAAAATCGGCCGTTGGTAAATACAATGTATGGCTTTTTGTATCGATACAAATTGTTCTTGCACCGCTTTTTGTAGGCACATTTTCAACTACTTCAAATTTGTCTTTATCTGCTTCTTTAATTACCGTCATAGTACCGCTTTCGCCGTTAGAAGTATAGATGCGTTTTGTTGCAGGGTCGAAGGCGTCTCCATCACAACCCGGGCCAATCGGCACTTTTGTTACTACTTTGCCATTAGTAGCGTCCATTACTATCAGCATCTCATTGTTACAGGCAGCAAACAGGCGCTGTGTTTTTCGGTCAATACTCAGTCCGGTTGGTGCTTCGCCGGGTGCTAATGGCCAGCTTTCTAATACTTTACCCGCCATTATATCTACCACTTCTATCATATTTTTGTCTTCATTGTTTACAAACACTTTTCCAGCCCCGTTGCTTACGGCGGTTTCCGGTTTGCCACTTAACGGTATAGTAGCGGTTACCGCATCTGTAGTTGGATCAATTACTGTGAGGTTTTTGCTGCGGCCATTACAGGTGATAATTTTTTTTGAGTAATCATCATAAAAAATAGCATCCGGGTTTTCACCAGTGGCAATTTGTGATTTCACTTCCAGTGTCTTCAAATCAAACACGGTTACATTGTTTGACCGGCCATTGCTGGTGTAGCCTTTACCCAGCGAATTCACCAATGCAATACCATGTACACCATTTGTGTTGGGAATAAAACCAATGGAATCCCCGGTATTTTTATTTAAAACATTCACCTGGGTGCCATGCGATAAATACAACCTGTCAGACATTTCATCTGCCAGGATATAGTCCCATCCGCCGTTACTTTTTACCCGAAAAGTATCTGTTACTTTCATATGGGTTGATTGTGCAAATGCACAACCAGAGATGGATAGTGGTGCTATGGCAATTATTTTTACAGCCTGATGCATAAATTGTTTTAATTTAAAATTTTAAAGAAGTGTAATGATAAACCTTTCTGCCATGTGGCTCAATAATCCATTCGGAAAGTTTGGCTGATAAAATGCCAAAGCCTGCACCGGCAATTACATCACCGGCATAGTGCCGGTTGTTAAGTACCCGCAGGACAGCAACAGATGTAGCACAGGTATATGCAGAAGCCTGTAGCCAAAACCGATGCCGGCCAAACTCATCGGCGAAAACAGTAGCACTGGCAAATGCCTGTGCCGTATGGCCGGATGGGAAAGAATTAGGCGTACCGGAATCTGGTCTCTTTTCACCCACCCAATTTTTTGCAGGATACACTAATGCCAACATAACAGCCTCTGTAAGTACTACCTTTTTAGTGTAGGGCCAAAAGCGATGTTCTTTATTGTTAATCATCATACCGTATCCAACAGCAGTTGGCAACAATTGTAAATAGTTATCTAATGTAGTATGAAAATCAGGGAAGTTTCTATCCCTGAAATTTTTTACTCCCGTATTGGATATAGGTGTATTGTTATGAATGCTGACTGCTCCAAGAGATATCAATGCAGCAGGAAGAATAAAAGATTTAACTGTAACGGGTGGCTCTTTCGTGTCTGTATAAACCGTCTGTTTTCCGGGTTGCAAGCTATCAGGCATTGTTGTGTATTGCCCAATGGAGCTACAGACGAGAAATACACCGATAATAGTTGCAGCCAACTTATGCCTGCATTTTTGAAAGCGCCTTTTCCTACTCATAAAAAGAAAGTTACTAAACTTATTAGGCTTATACGTTTACCCTGCTCCGTAAGCAAGATGATAAGTTTTTGTCGATATGATCCAAATAATTCATTAAGCTGTACTTACCTGCAATAAACTTTCTTTACTTAAACTATTACATAAACAAATGCATGGCAAATTACTATATTAGTGCCACGCATTTATTTTTAGAAAAATATTATTAATCTTTTTCTTCTTTACCTTCTTTGGCTTCCGCTGCTGCTTTAACAGCTTTTACGAATTTTCCATTTTCGTCAAACATCAGGTCAGTTCCGCTTATGGCAGCTTCATACATTTTTGCTGCGTCCGGGCTGCTCAATATCGCCGCTTCTTTAATTTTTTTTCCTTTATAGTTTGCTTTTACATAGCTGGTAACGGCTGCTGGCAGTTCCGTTACTTTTATATCGGTTTCTGTTTCTTCCCAGGCGCCGGCAGCACTAAATGTGGCCGACATTGTTTTGCCTCCCTGCGTGAAGTTGGCTTCATATTTCCCATCTTCTGCATCCCATTTTTTAACGGTAACACCGGGAAATTTTTTGGTAAATGCAGATTTCACCGTAGCAGGTGTACTCTGTGCGATACTTTTCAATGACCCCAGAAGTATCGCAGCTACAAAAATTTTTTTCATTACATTTCGTTTTTAGGAGATGCTAACGTGAGGTTTGATTCTGTAGGGATTTTGGAAGGGTGACAGGAGTAAATAATTAAGTTCTCTTACCGTAGAATCAATAGATTTATTACAGATTTCTTACAAAAACTGCTGCTACTTTTACAACTTTTATTTAAATTAACAAGGCGTAATTACATATGAATACCTGGGTTCCGCTTGCCTTGCTGTCAGCCTTTTTTGCTGCCCTCACTGCCATTTTCACCAAAGTAGATATGAATGGTGTTGATAGTAATTTGGCTGTAGATATTCTCACCATTGTGATATTATTGCTGGCATGGGCTATTGCTATTTTCAGAGACAAAATCAGTGGACTACCCCTGCTTACCCGTCAAAACCGGGTTTTTCTGCCGCTAAGTTATGTGGTTATTGCCCTTTCGTGGATATTTTGTTCCCGTGCTTTGCAGGTGCGCAAAGTATCATAAGGTGGCTTTGGTAAATAAGCTAAATATAGCCTTACCGTTATTTTTTCTGTTGTGTTTTTTAGGTAAAGTTGTTGGTTGGAAAACCGATACAGGTAAAATCTTTATTTTATTAGGAACATTCATAATATCGTACCAATGAAAGTATTGATTATAGAAGATGAGAAACCGCTTGCAGAAAGTATTGTGGCCTACTTGCAAAACGAAAATTTTTTGTGTGAATGGGTATCTGATTATACTTCGGCTATGGAAAAGATTGAAGTATACGACTATACCTGTATTATCCTTGATATTACCTTACCCGGTGGCAGTGGTTTGGGAATTTTAAAAGAACTTAAGCGCAATGAAAAAACAGACGGGGTACTGATTGTGTCTGCCAAAAACTCGCTGGATGATAAAGTATCGGGTTTGAAAGCTGGAGCTGATGACTACCTCACTAAACCATTCCACTTACCAGAACTGGCAGCCAGGGTAGCGGCTATTGTGCGGCGTAAAACTTTTGGTGGCCAGCAAATTATTCGTTTGGGTGATCTGGAACTACATATTACTGAAAAAATTTTCTATGCAAACAGTTCTCCCATTAACCTGACCCGTAAAGAATACGAACTTCTGGAATATTTTATTAGCAACAAAAATAAAGTGGTCGGTAAAGATGCCATAGCATCTCACCTTTGGGGCGATGATATGGATATGGCCGACAACTATGATTTTATTTATAGCCAGGTAAAGAACCTGCGGAAAAAACTGACTTCTGCTGGTTGTGGAGATTATTTGAAATCTGTATATGGTATGGGATATAAATTTTCAATGATTTAATTTAATTCAGCGTGAAACTTTTTACCAGATACAACCGTATCAATCTGTTAGCAACTGTTTCCATCTTTTTGATAGCCAGCCTGGTATTTTATTTCTTTCTGCAACAGGTATTGATTAGCCAGGTAGATGAGGATTTGAAAATCAAGCGAACTGAAATTTTAACTTATGCAAACAAACATTATCGCTTACCTGACGTTGAGCAGCAACCTGACCAACAGATTTTCTTTATTAAAGCAGCAGAAAAACTAATTAAAAATCGTTTCCGAACCATTGCTGGCGAAGGTGGGGAAGAAGACCTTCGGGAACTTTCATTCAGTATTCATTTGCCGATCGGATGGTACACCGTCACTATCAATAAATCGTTAGAAGGTACTGATCATCTTATTCGCTCTGTAGCGCTGATCGTACTGCTTATTGTCCTGCTGATCCTGACCGTTTCATTCATAATTAACCGGATCGTAATACGCCGCCTATGGCAGCCTTTCTATAGTACACTGGCGGCTATACAAGCGTTCCGCTTAGGTAATAAGGAGCCGCTGCAATTGCCCAAATCAAAAACAGATGAATTCATAATACTGAATGCTACGATAAGGCAAACTACAGAAATGGCTGGAAAAGATTATGAGTTGTTAAAAGAATTCACAGAAAATGCGTCGCATGAATTGCAAACACCATTGGCTGTGATTCGCAGTAAGTTGGAGATGCTGATGCAGTACGAATTGAATGAACCGCAAAGCAAGGCTGTTCAGAGTGCTACAGAGGCATTAAAAGGTTTGGTAAGATTAAATAAATCGCTGTTGTTATTAACTAAAATTCAGAACAACCAGTATGCAGAAAAAGAGTCGGTAAACCTGAAAACGTTAATAGAAGAAAAAGTGACGGCGTTTGAAGAATTATTTACAGTGAAAGGAATTGCCATCTACCCTACTTTGGAAAATGTTCAGATGAACATGAATATCGACTTAGCTAATTTACTGGTGAGCAACCTGATGAGCAATGCAATAAAACACAACAAGCCATCTGGCCAAATTTATATTGTTTTAAATAAAAAAGAACTGATGGTTGGAAATACCAGTCTTATAACTGCACTTGATGAAAATAAATTATTTACACGTTTTTATAACCCGGGCAAAGCCGTAAGTAGTACGGGTTTAGGGTTATCAATTGTAAAGCAAATTTGCCAGGTATCAGAATTTGAAGTAGGCTATCAATATTTTAATGATTGCCATCAATTCACCATTTTTTTCTGATGTAGTTTTTTAAAGATTTGGATACAAAATTTGGATTTTAGCATTTTTAATAATAGAGTCGTTGTAAATTGAAAATGAGATAGTTACTTATTTTAGAACGAGATTCCACAGGCCTGCACAAATACCAACAATACAATTAATAGTAGCAATAGATTTAATAGCTAAGTGATGTGATAAAATGCGGTATCGTTTCATGCCGCTTCCTGATGCATAACTATTTCAATATAAAACAGCGATGCCCAATACACGGGTACACAGAATATCAGGCAAATGAGTCCGAAAGTCCTGATCTCTGATTTATTTTTAGGGTATCTGCCTGGTATCGTTTCCATCATTTATTTCTTCCTCTTTTTACATGCCGTAAATATCCTTTACAGGCTGCATATCAGTTGATATTCAGGATGAACATATCAAAATAGCTGATAGAATTACTGTATCCATTCTCCACCCGACAATTCTACTCCCTGGTTAAAGCGTTTTCCCACTGCCTCAATGGCCTGCTGCTTTTTAATGGCTTCCAGGCATACTTTGCTTTTAAATACTGACGTGAATTTCCTGCGGCTTGTTTTACTCATTTTTGACAGATTAACCGGTTGCAAATTTCTAATTAATTTTCCTGCCTGAAAATCGGGAGTATTATACTACTATGTTAAACGAAGAGAAGCTATATGATGTTTTAATCGTAGGCGCCGGATTGTCTGGTATTGGGACCGCCTATTGGCTACAGGCAAAATGCCCCAACAAAGACTTTATCATTGTTGAGGCCCGCAATACCGTTGGTGGAACATGGGACCTTTTTCGCTACCCTGGTATCCGCTCAGATTCAGATATGTTTACGTTTGGTTATCGGTTCAAACCGTGGCAAAGTCCAACGTCACTTTCCGATGGTGCTTCTATCTTACATTACCTGAAGGAAACGGCGCTGGAAAATAATATAGATAAAAAAATATGTTTTAATCACCGGGTACTCGGTTCCAACTGGTCAGGCAAAGATTCATGCTGGATTGTTCAAATACAGTTTAACGACCAGGTAAAGAAAGTGCGGTCGAAGTTTCTATACATGTGCAGTGGATATTACAACTATCATGAAGCTTACAGGCCTGATTTTGAAGGAGAAGAAAACTTTAGGGGAAAAATCATTTTACCGCAATTCTGGCCAAATGACCTAAGCTGTAAAGATAAAAAAGTCATTGTCATTGGAAGTGGTGCAACTGCTGTAACCCTGGTTCCTACCCTGGCCGAAACCGCTGGTCACGTAACGATGCTACAGCGGTCACCAACTTACGTGATGACGTTGCCAAACAAAAACAGGTTTTTTGACCGTTTGCAAAAATGGTTACCCAATAATATAGCCTATAAAATTACCCGGTGGAAAAATCTGCTGTTGGGCCTGACCTTTTACCGGGTTTCCCGTTTATTCCCGAATAAGATCAAAGGGTTCTTAGTGAAATCTGTGTCAAAAGAGTTAGGACGGGACTATGATGTAACGACCCACTTCACTCCCCGCTATAATCCCTGGGACCAGCGGCTCTGTGTGGTTCCGGACGGTGATCTCTTTAAAACAATTCGTAATGGAAAAGCTTCCGTTGTAACGGACGAAATTTCTCATTTTATACATGATGGTATTCAACTGAAGTCGGGCAAAAAGCTTGAGGCAGACATCATTGTGCTCGCCACCGGATTGAAAATACAGCTTTTAGGTGGAGCAAAATTGTCAGTTGATGAAAAGGAAGTAAACATCAATAAGGCAATGATGTACAAAGGCATGATGATAAGCGATGTTCCGAATTTTGCCATGGCTTTTGGTTATATCAATGCATCATGGACGCTAAAGGCAGACCTGACTGCGAACTATGTATGTAAGCTGCTACGATATATGGACAAAAAAGGCTTCAACGTGGTAGTGCCTCAAAGGCAGGCAGGCGTTGCACCTGAACCTCTTATGAATTTTACATCCGGTTACGTTCAACGGGCTGATCACATTTTACCCAAACAGGGTTCAAAGCGGCCATGGCGGGTGTATCAAAGCTATTTAATGGACATGCTAACAACACGTTTTGGCCGCACGGCTGATGGCACTTTGCATTTCACTAAATAAAAACCAGTTATGAACGTAAAGGATAAAGTAGCGGTAATTACCGGTGCAGGTAGTGGCATTGGCAGGGCAATTAGTCTATCCCTGGCAAAGCGGGGATGTCACCTGGCATTAGTAGATATTAATAGCCTGGGTTTGCAGGAAACACAACAAATGATTCCTGACGCTACTATTAAAATCAGCACGCATGTGCTCGATGTAAGGGACAAACAGGCCATTCAGTTCCTTCCGGATAATATTAAAAAGTTTCATAGCAGTATCGATTTGTTAATTAATAATGCAGGCATTGCAGCAGTGGGAACTTTTATGCAGATGAGTGAAGAAACCTTTGACCAGGTGATAGATGTAAATTTTAATGCTGTTGTCCGGATGACCCGCACCTTTTTGCCCATACTTTTGGAAAGGCCTGAAGCGCAGATTGTCAACATCTCCAGTGTATATGGGCTTATATCCCCAACTGGACAAACCGCTTACTCTTCCAGTAAATTTGCAGTTCGTGGATTTTCGAATGCCCTGCGTCATGAGTTGGAAAATACCCGTGTTGCAGTAACAGTCGTTCATCCTGGTGGTGTGGCAACGGGTATTGCAAAAAGTGCTTTACTTCCAACAGGAATGGCAGAAGCAGAAGCCAGGGAAAAAATGGCCAAAGCTGATAAATATTTACGAATGCTGCCGGAAAAGGCTGGCGAAATCATTGTTAGCGGGATCATAAAAAACAAAGCAAGAATATTGGTTGGTGCCGATGCAAAACTTATTTCATTAATGGAACGAATGATGCCGGTAGGGTATTGGAAAATATTGAAAACGATTGCTAAATAACAGGCATCTATCAAATAGAAAACAATTGCTTGGCTTGAATAAAGTGAAAGTATAAGTAAAAGTAAACAGACATAATTAGTTTGGGTTAATTGCTTTGTCATTGCGAGGGTTCCTGCCCGTGGCAATCCCCAAGCAAATTCGGGAGATTGCTTCGTTGGGTAAGAACCCGATCTCGCAATGACACAAGGATTAATCTAATGCAATTGTGTCCATATGCTTAGTAAAAATAAGTAATACCAACTACTCTATTTGATGCGAATAGCCGATGCTACGGAAGCAATGGCTACTAATTACAACCAAATACGTAGGCATAAATAGCAATACGAAAAATGGTACAACGAAGAAAGAGCGAAAAAAAATAAACTAAAGGCCCGTATCTCGGCTTTGCAGGGCATAATCACCCGGATGAAAAATAAAGCGAAGAAAAGAGAGCAGGCTGATTGATGAAAATACAAAAGCATATGTGAGGTATAACTGGCTACTAATAGCTACTAACTAAATTTGCAATTTGTGTTTCAAAAGGGTTGAATAATTTAAATTGGAAGTCACTATAAGAATGAGCTATAATAGATATCACTTTATCAAGTGCATGATCAACTTTGTCAAAGTCATACGAGTTAATATTATCGACAATTTCTTGGTTTAAAGTAATTTTCTTTTTTAACTCCAAGAAAAAATTATCTCTAGCAGTGTCACTTAAATAATTTTTAATTATGTTATTCTCATGTTGTTGAACTTTTTTGATATACCTTTTTTTACCTAACAAGAACCCGAATCTGAAAGTAAAAGGTGTCCAATTGGAATCCTCGTCTTTTATCAAATCCATTTTTTCTTCAAACTTATTTCTTAACTCAATAATTTTTTGTTTTACCAGACCATCATTTGCATGACTTGTAAAATAAGAAGCATAATTTTTAAGGAGGTCACTAAAGACTCTGTAGGTAAAAGAATTTAGTTCCTTTTCAAAAAAAGCTAACTTATGATTCAAGTATAGCATATAATGATCAATCAACAATGTTTTAATTTTTGCTTTTTCTTCCTTGTTTTTTAGAAGATAAGCTATGATTGCTCCAACCACAATGGTTGTTACTACACCAAGGAATGGAATGACAATATCCTTTGTAAATTCATACCAAGTTATGCCGTTAGGTAAGTATTGCAACAATATATAGAGCAACATTTTTTCTATTATTTGTTAAAGTGATGAAAACTTCTATTACCCTTCCGCCATCATTCCGGTTCGTGAAGACACGAACCAGGGCAGAAGAGGCAATCAGGCATTAATAATTTGAATCTTAAACACTTCATCCAATAAATCTTCAGAATAGCCAACTACAGCATCTTTGAAATCCATCAAAAATTTTCTGTCGTTGATTTTGAAATCAAAATCATGACGAATAAAAGTATCATATTGCCCTAAAAAATCTATAAGCACTTGCTTTGAATCATTTGTGAATTGGTCATAATGATGAACTATTAAGTTTCTAATTTTTTGAAACTTAAATAATGTTTGTAACCAACTGTTTTCGAGCTTAGCATTTTCAAGATTATGAATTAAATATAAAAATTTCATCATTCTGTCCAAATCACTTTTAGTCTTGCTGATATTTTTCAATTTGATATTAATTGTTGAATAACGCTCAAATTTTTCACAAACCTCCATTATAAAGTGTTCGAAAAAAGAGTATGAGCTTACAAATAAAGAATGTAGTGCCACAGAATCAAAATGAAATGCATAATTATAGAAGCCCTGATGTATTTTTTGGTCTTCATCGTTCAAAGAATCTTTCTTTCTTTTGAAATAATCGTCATTGATTTTATCAATAGAATGCTTTGCTGCCTTCATTTTAGAATGAGCGATCTCTTTAGCATCATCGAAAATGATGATGAGCAAATCCAAGTCATCTTTTAAACGGAATCTGGCTGCTTCAATGCCCCATTTCAAATAGTCATCTGTGTACATCGACCAAAAATTAAAAAAAAAATTCGTACTTCCAAGATTTCCAAGATTAATATTATTCACCCTCCCCACAAAAATTTTCATTTCTTAAAAACTTCCCTACTTTCGCCCTACCCAATGTTATTTGCTTTGTTTCTCCAATTACTTTTATTTTTTACAGGCCAATCTCCCCGTGAATCGGTAATTTCGGTTAATTCTTCTGCGCAAGCGGACGTCTTTGGGACACGGGGGATTGGCCACATATTTTTTCAGACGAATCCCAAAGACGTCGAAAAAGAACTATTCATCCTAATAGTTCATGAAAACCAGTTTGTAGTAAGTGCCCGGCGCATTTACGAGTTGCTACAGCCACCTAAGCCCTACCAGCAATGGGTGCAGCTGGCCCTGTACAGTAGCCTGCTAAAGGAAAACGAGGATTATTTTTTCCGCCTGCCCGGGGATGGTAAGTAATAAAGTAGCTATGAGCTGTGCCGCCTGGTTTACATTGAGAAATGGGCAGCCAGCCAGCCAGCACCAGTTGGTGAAAGAGCCTTCATCTTTAACCAACTACAGGAAGACACCGTATGACACACAAACGAGAATGCATGAAAAATGCCTGCGAGTACCTGTAAAGCCAGGGCCTGCATCAGCATTTTTGCCCGGTTACCTTCAATAGCTACTATCGCAAGCACCACGGCGCCTAT
Organism: Chitinophagaceae bacterium; assembly: GCA_965246935.1. Taxonomy (GTDB): domain Bacteria; phylum Bacteroidota; class Bacteroidia; order Chitinophagales; family Chitinophagaceae; genus JAZKFT01. The sequence continues at coordinate 26,577 of CBDFGC010000014.1, forward strand.
GCCAAACCCTGGTGGTTTGGCATTGAGGTAGCGGAGGCCATCATTAGGGAGCGCAGGCTACAGCCCTTTAAAACCAACATTACCAATGGCCACAGCTTACTGTAAGTGCCACCCTTATTTATGTAAATGTGCATTTTGTAAGCGCCTGATTATGCAAAAACCCGACAGCCTCCCGACCTAATCTTGTAGGGGTTTTAAAAAGCACTTCTCGCTGCCCGGCCATTGCCCTCACCCCCGGCCCCTCTCCACGCAAAAGCGTGGAGAGGGGTGCCTCTATCATACTTCTAAACCACCTATTGCCACCAACAGTAGTCAAAATGATCGTTTAGAAGATCAAAACAGCGGCTCCCCTCTCCAACCACAGGTTGGAGAGGGGCTGGGGGTGAGGGCTCTGTTGGGAAGCAACCAAACCCCTACAAGATTAGCTCCCGACCCGATCGGGGGCTTTCTTATGCGCAATACCCTATGTCTGTATTATTCAGGTTCTCATGTGTTCCAGTATCAGCTCATAGCTTTGTAAAGTTTGGAAACGTAAGCCTGCTAAGTATTTGTGATGTTCTATTGATTTAAGATTTTCGAGAGTTGTTTGCCGGATCACCTTCGTAAACGCTGCATTCTTTTTAAAATAATCCTCCTTTAATTTTTCCAGTTCTTGTGCGGTAAGCATAGTAAGTTATAAGTGGTAAGTGATAATAGCCTTTTTGAATAACGGGCAGATATACGAGGCAGCGCCGAAAATTGTTTAAATTGGATATGTGTCCGGCAAAAAAATTATAACGGTCATTCAAAAAAAAGTTCTTTTCGGAAAACTTTTTGGAAAACGCATCATTATCAGCTCCTTAACTCCAAAAAAAGATTTTTTGGCTTGCAACACGGTATCATCGCCTTTAGGCATTTCGCTGTACTCATCATTTTCCATCCTGGGCACTGTGCCGCTGGCCTGCTCCGCCAGGGATTCCGCCAGCTTTGCCACATTCCATGCATTAGAGCCGGTAGCAAACAATGCCTTGAGTTTCTCATCCTGGCCATACGCATTGTACAGTGCCGGCCTACCCGGTAGCATGGTGTTCGATAGCGGATTGAGCTATTGTGACGGGAGTTATGGAACACCCTCCGTACATACCTTGTTTGCCACACAAGTGGCTACAGCATTGGGTTTGGGCTTACTGGTAATAAAAAAAATTGCCCCGGCAGTGGTCAGGGGCAGGGGAGTAGACCCTACGGGACAAATGTCGAACCATCCTGAGGAGGATTTAAAGCTTTTAGCAAGCATTGCAACGTAGAAATACATGACTTTTGGTGGGTTAAAGTTGTTAAAATATCATTGCAAGACACTTTTAGTGAAGAAATACCCAGTTAGCCGATAAGATAATGATGTCCACTTCTAAAAGCAATACTGAAGCAGTGCTGAATACTGCGGTAATTGCCAACCGGGAAGCAATTGTATTGACGGACGTACAGACTGCAGGAAGTTAAAAGACTCAGTAGACAAGTCCTTATGTGATGAAATGCATATACAGCTACAAACACTAAAAGCAAGGCAGGCGAAGCAGCAGCTGTAATCCACAGTAGCTCTTTTGAAAACACTCTTCAACTTATAACAGCCGAACGGTTATGTAACAGGAGATTACGAGGGACGGATAAGTTTATGCCGGAGGCAGCCATTGCCTGAAACTAAAATAACCTGCTGCAATAGGGGCTGTAAACTTACCGGTAGAGGATAGGTATTAGCGATTATAATGTAACGCTCTTATCAACTTCGGGATGCTAATTCAATATTGACTATTTGTAAAGTCTTTTTTATTTTTATTATCCCATTATTAAGGGGTGCCTATAAGGAAGATGCCTGTTCTACAGTGTTTTAGTGAACAGTTGGTTTGCATAAAGCGAGCATCAATTTATAAATTTGAACTAATTACTTTTTGAAAATGTTCACAAGGAAGAAAAATTTTAAAGGCGAATGCAAATTATGACTTGTCTGAAGAAATGTGTTCTGTTTTTCCTTTTTCTTTCCTTACATAGCATTTGCAATAGCCAGGCATACAAGTACCGCTTCCGTACCATCAACCTGCCGGAGGAGTTTAAAAACCAGTACATCAGCCTGGTAGATGAAGATGCCGCCGGTATGATTTGGTTTGTAACCACCAGCGGCCTGCACCGGTACGATGGTAATAAGGTGCTCACCTTCGATATGCAAAGTACACCGGCCCTGCCAGATGCAGATATTGGCTTTCTGCTTGCTGATAGCAGAAACCATGTTTGGCTTGGCATCCAGGGAAAACTGGTATGCTTCGATTTGCAGCAGTGGCGCATACGTGAGATTCCGTTTAAGCATTCCCCCGCTGTTTTGCAAGATTTTGCATTAAGTGCTATAGTTCAAGGTAGAGACGGCACCCTGTATGCAGCTTTCAATAACAACTTGTACCGGGTTGTTCATGATAGCCTGGAATATATTACCCACATTAACAAGCAAGCGTCTGACACTGCTGGTAAGTTATACATCGCCAGAATCCAGGAGCCGCTGCCTGACCATCTGTTATTAACCACATCTTTTGGCAAACTTGTTTCTATACAGCACCGGCAAAACGCATATAGCCGGCCTGTTTATCTTGAGCTGCAACAAACGTCTAAAGCTTCTATTCCCTTTTCAATGGGGAGCCCTTCCTACAAATACCTGCTTAATGTGTTGGGCAAAGGTCCTTACGACTTAGATATAAAACGAGGGTTGGCAACACCACTGATGGACCTAAAAGGCATACAAATAGTTCAAAGTAATGCCGAAATTGACGTTACTGACCTGGGAGAAGGTAGCCAGGCCATCATCTTTTACAAAAACTTTAAAGCCAAAGAAACAGGGTTGGTGATATATAATTCCAAAAATAATACGGTCGACGACCTGACAAGCGTTTACCCTTCCGGTTTTAAGTATAATATGTTGCGTCCTATTAGCTATAAGAACGGGCATATCCTGATACCCGTTAAAGGTGGAATTGCCACCGTTTCCCAAACCAGCAAGACGTTTGATGTGTTTTACGCAAGCATGGAAAATGCAAATAGTCTCCGCTCTATTTATAAGGAGCCGGGTGGCCGCCTGTTGATTGGTTCATACCTATACCGTTTTGTTCAGTTTGATGAGGCTACCAGCACCAGCACCAGCCGCTCCGAAGGTGTGGTTACCTGCGTGTTGCCCTGGCAGAAGGATACATTGTTAGTAAGTCAGGACGGATTAAAATGGCACCTGCCTGCTACCAACCGGTCTGTTACTTTGTTTGGCTTTGCAAGTACGCTGGTAAACCCTTACGTTAATTGCCTTACCCGTGAAAATGATACCAGTGTTTGGGTGGGTACCATTAGTGGCTTTCACCTGATAAACCCCTACACCCGCCGCATCTTACAAAGCAGTACCGCAGAGAGAGAGCAGCCATCGAAGCAATCAGTGGTGTTCGATGTACTGAAAGTGGGCACATCCCGTTTCTTTGCTACCAGGAAAGGGCTTTTTAAGTATAATGTGCTTACAAAAAGCTGGACAAAACTGCTCACCTCAACAGCTGGAAATCTTGCTAATTCTTACTTTACCTGCCTGCGGCTGACCAATAACCAGGTATGGGTAGGAACGGTTGGAAATGGTATGCTGGTACTGGATACTACAGGCAATCTGCTTCGTAAAATTACGACTGCCGAAGGCTTGGCAGGGAATATCATTTTTTCAAATCCTCTGTGCAAGGGGTATATGTTTGTGGGCACCCGTACAGGGTTGAGCATCATTAACCTGCAATCGGGCAAAATCAGCAATTACTCCTCTGAGTACTATTTGCCTGCCGACGAATTCAACCGATCCGCCTGGTATGTAAATGGCGATACCGTGTACATGGGTACCATCAACGGCTTTATACGCATTGATGTGGCCCGGCTGAAGCGACAGCAAACCGAAGCACCTCCCGGCATTTGTTTTTCAAGTTTGAGTTATAGTAATGGCCGTACCAGCCTGTCCGATTATACATTGCCTTATCGTAAAAACGTATCGCTGACTATACCGCCGGATGCCAGCAATTTTTCCATCGGCTTTGGCGCCATAAGCGAAATGGCAGCAGGGCTAAAGCTGTACTATCGCCTCAGTGCAGACGGCCCCTGGCAGGATATAGGCCAGCGGCGGGAAGTAACCTTTGTAAATGTAGCACCGGATAAGTACACCATGCAAATAGCTGCACGCATGCCCGATGGCCGCTGGATGGAGAACATACTTACCCTACCCATTACGGTACAGCCCCGTTTTTACCAGACCTGGTGGTTTAAACTTTTGCTTTTTGCAATTAGCCTGGGGCTGATATGGCTGGGTATTAAATACCGGGAAAGAAACCTGCTAAAAGAACAAAAGTTACGCAGCCGCATTGCCGGCGACCTGCACGACGAAGTAGGCAGTGCCCTCACCCGTATTTACGTGCAGGCAGGCATGCTTACCACCGCCGATGGAAAAGCAACCGTATCTCCCACCGCAGCCCTGCAGCAGATTGCTTCCAGCAGCCAGGAGGCCCTTTCCAGCATGAGCGATATGGTATGGAGTATAGAGGCTAACCACGACAATGCCCCTGATATGGTGGATCGTATACGGGATTATATAGCCCGCCTGCAGGACGAACTGGATTGCCACTGCACCTTCCAGGTTTCGGGCAATTATGAACGGGTGCGGCTTTCGCAGGTGGTACGGCAAAACATACTGCTTATTTTTAAAGAAGCCATGAACAATGCCATCAAATATGGCAGTAATAAAACGGTATCCGTACACTTACTATTGAATGAAAATATATTGCAACTGGAGGTGACGAATAAAATGCCAACTAATGGCGTAGCCGAAACGACCGTGCAGGGTGGCCACGGTATGAAAAGCATGCGGTTAAGAGCGGATACGATAAAAGCGAAACTCACTGTCAAACATATCGGCGACAAATTTATGTTGCAATTGCAGGGAAAGCCTTTTTGAATAGAGGGTTATATTACAAAACAGTTAAGCGGATGAATACCATTTGGGGTATCCCATTGCGCCCAGGACGTTTCAAAACAGTGGCTGTTGCAGCAGGCAGCGCAAAGGGCCGGGCTATCTCTCCAAGTCCGCACCCCGCCGCACCCAACATTTTAAGTATTCACTACGGCTATTAATCTTTCATCATTTTGGCGGGGTTTACGGGCTTTCCGTTCTATCCCTTACCCTTCCAAGTTCTATTATTAATACCTATTCCAGTATTCACTAATTTGCTGGCTCGGTTTATGATGCCTGCCGCTGCTGCCCTGGGTTCGTGTCTCCACGAACCGGAATGTTTGGGCTGTTTTCACTATCAATTCAGTCATGCAACGTACCGTAAAGCCGGTTCGTGGGGGCACGAACCGGGGCGAAGGAGGGAGACACAAACCAAGTCAGCTAAGCGCTTCTACCATCAAAATATTGCCTAATTCGTACAAGAGTATCACATTTTCATTCCTACGGCAATTGATGGTATTCCCGTACGGATTTTGTTTACTGCATGTAATTATTATTATTAATAACCTATTCTCATCTAAAAATTACAAAATCGTGAAAAGAGTAACTGCGGTATTTACCTGCGTTGTCTTCATTTTTGCTTCCTGCAAAAAAGATAAGACTGACACCAGGGCTACCGGAAATTTTAAAGTCACAATAGAAAATGTATCGGTACCTAAAAGCTTTATGAGTTCAGGTGTATTTAATACGCCGGTTGGTGCGGCCGCTGCAGGGCCAATAAAGCCCGGTGACAAGTATGAATTCAATGTGACTGCTGGTAAAAGTCAGCGGCTTTCTTTTGCCACAATGCTGGCAGCTACCAATGACCTGTTTTTTGCCCCCGACGAAAACGGGATTGCACTGTATGACAACAGCGGCAACCCGCTGAATGCCGATATTACCAGCAAGGTTTATCTATGGGATGCAGGTACAGAAGTAAATGAAGAGCCTGCTGTAGGCCCCAATACGGTAACCAACCAGCCGGCGCCTAACACCGGCCCTGCTGAAAATGGAGTTGTCAGAAAAATTGCACTGGTGAATGATGGTTACACTTACCCCACAGTATCACAGGTAATAAAAGTGTCGGTTGCTTATATAAGCGGTCAGCAGTTTAAAATTACGATTCTGAACGTTTCTACCAACACTACGCTTCAGACCAGCCAGGGGCCGAAACCAGCACCTGCGTCTCCGGGTGCATGGGTCATTTTTACGGGTACATCGCCATTGTTTACGCCTGGTGTCAAGGACCGTGGGCAAGGCTTAGAGGCGATTGCTGAAGATGGTAATGCCACTGTATTAGGCACGTATGTAAGTGCCAATAGCGGGCTTGTATGGCCGATATCTCCAGGCGGTTGGGCATTGCACAAAAATGGCGAAAAACCAATTTTTACCGATAACATGAAAGACTATGGCGAAGGGGTAGAAAACATAGCGGAAGACGGAAGTGCTGATAAACTCGGGGCTTCGCTTGCTGCTAAGACGGCACTGCTGGCTAAAGGTATTTTAAGCATTCCGGTTGGTGCATCTGCTGCCGGGCCTATTAAGCCAGGTGACAAATATGAATTCTCCTTTACCGCTTCTGATGGTGATCAGCTATCATTTGCCAATATGCTTGCCGCTACAAATGACGTTTTCATCGGACCAGGCGACCAGGGCATTTCATTATTTAGTAATGGAATGGCCGTGACGGGTGATGTTACCAGTCAGATTAAATTCTGGGATGCCGGCACAGAAGTGAATGAGGCGCCATTTTATGGCCCTAATACCGTTACGAACCAGGCTGGTCCTAATACAGGTGTTACTCAAAATGGCTTGGTAAAAGAACTAAGTACGGTCAATGATGGTTATACCTATCCCGCCGTAAACAGTGTTATTAAGGTGACCATCACGAAAAATTAGAAGTGGGATTTTATGGTGTAATCAATCACTTTTAATTGAATTACATATTAATAAAAGCAATACGTCTTCCAATTGGAGGACGTATTGTTTTTAAACAGTAATACATTCACCAGCTTGCTGTTTACGATAAACTAAAAATCTTTGCTGACCCGGTTCGTGTGCCATCCGCCTGGGCTTTGTTGCCTCGGTTCGTGCCCCCACGAACCCAAATATTCGGGCTGTTTTCATTACAAATTCAGCTATGCAACGCACCGCAAAGCCGGTTCGTGGGGACACGAACCGGGTCGGAAGAGGAGTACAAAACACATCAAACTACCCCGCTTATCACGGTTTTCCTGCCAACTGCTCTCTGCTTTCTGCTCTGCTTATCTTACTACCCCCAAGGAGGTATAGGAAAGAAGGCAACAAACCACATCTTTGCAGCTTATGATACGCCTTGGCATTATTGAGGACGATACGATGATCCGCACTTCGCTGTGCCGCTACTTTAGCGACGAGCCGGGCTTTGAATGCCTGCTGGATGCTGATTCCGTAGAAAGCTTTTTTGAGCAGTGGCACGCCAATTTATTTTTCGACATTATTCTTTCCGACATCGGCCTCCCCGGCGAATCGGGCATACAGGGCATTGGCCGCATCCGCAAAAAAGCGCCCAAGTGCAACGTAATGATGCTGACAGTGTATAGTGACAGTAACCGCATTTTCCAGGCCCTGTGCGCCGGCGCCACAGGCTACCTGCTAAAGCAAACGCCTTTTCCAAAAATAAAAGAAGCCATTATTGCATTGGGCGAAGGCGGCTCCCCTATGAGCCCCGGTATAGCCCGTAAAGTGGTAGAATATTTTAATCCCCGGAGTAAAGAAAACGGCCTGGAAAAATTAACCGACCGGGAAGCCCAGGTGGTGCAGGCTATCGGCGAAGGCCTGACCAACAAGGAAGTGGCTATACGCATGGATATTGCCGTTCAAACGGTAAAGGTGCATATCAAAAATATCTACCAGAAACTGGAGGTAAACAGCCGCCATGCCATTATTAAAGGGAATTACCGGTAAGAGGGAGTTTAAAGTTTAAAGTTCAAGGTGTAAAGTTCTGAATGTTGAGCAGGGCTGCCCGATTGGTCACTTGATTTATTATTTATTCGTCCGCCTTGAATGTTGCATTACAAAATTCAGGTTGCCAACGGTTCGTCATTAAATCCGTAGGGGTACCCTGATGCACAATTTTGGTTTCACAAATTGGGTTTGACATTCATTCGGCCCGATTAGGGTACCTACAAGGGGCACCGCTACGAAATCCTGTCCAGTTTTGTAGCTACATAAACCTGGGGCAGCAGAAAATTAAGCAACTGCAAAACCGGTATAAGGCCGCTTGGCCGGGGCATGAAAAGCTAAAACAATATCATTGTGAGGTATTCCGGCTTCGGCAAAAACATCAGCAAAACCCTCATCCGTACCGTCGTATTCCACATATACTTTTTCATTCTTTATACAGACGTGTAAAATACAACCATAGCTGCGGCTGCTATCCTTCCACGCATTATGATAAATGAGATAATTCATTTGAATAGAGTCGTGTACCAGATACACTTCTTCCTCCAAATTAGCCTGCATAGCGGCAATGTAATCACTTATAATCGCCTTGATAATTTGCTGGTAACGGGCTATTTTTTCCATGCGTGAATGATGGGTTTCTTAATATCAAAAATAATCAGTTTCACATGATGGCGGTCTAAAACGTCTGGATGACAGGTTCCCGTATTAAATCTTCATAAGCATCCTTCGGTATGGCCAAAAATGGAATACGGGATGGTTCCTGTTCTTCCAATAAAAGTGCATAAAAATCATACTGTCCAACAGAATGGTGCAGTTCATTTATATTGGAAGAGGTAATAAAGCTTTTAATTTCAACCAATATCTTCTCCGTATTTTTTTGAGCGGTAATAAATTTTTCAGCAGCAAAATCGGCAGCTACTTTTTTCCTGCCAATTCCAACAGATAAAAAATAAGGGTCGTGTGTAATGGACCAGCCTTCATTTTCTAAAGCCTGTTTCACCAGGTCATGATATATATCTTTTGCCATGTAATTTTTTGATACAAACAGGGTTGTAAGTAAAGATAACAAGAGGATTCTTATAAAATAAAACCAGGACAGTAAATGCAAGATGCTGATGTTCTTTAACAAGTGAACTTGTGAACATGTAAACAAGTAAACTTTTTACCTCCCATACCCCCAAGGAGGTATAGGAAACCCTTAACAGCACCCCTTTCTTTACATCTCTATACATTAATAGCATAGCTGCTGAAAAGCAGGCCAATACCGGGCAACGAAAGTGCCCCTGGCATTGCTATATCTTCTACGAAGCACCATTATTTTTTATTAAAAAAGTGTATCTAAATGAAACATTTGCACCTCAAAACCGCCCGGAAGAGTAATCGTAAAAAAAGCCCTGCGGCAGTAACAGCCCGCTGGCTGCTTACCTTATGCACCTGCCTGCTTATGCTGCAGGCTTCTGCCGTTATACGCCGGGTAGATGCCGCCCGACCTAGCAATGGTAATGGCAGCACCTGGGCTACAGCTTTCAAATACCTGCAGGATGCTATCAATGCTTCTGTATCCGGCGATGAAATCTGGATTAAGGCCGGTACTTACAAAACCCAGACAGCAGGCACTTTTGTAATAAAGAGCGGCGTAAAAATTTATGGTGGTTTCGATGGTGCAGAGGCAAATCTTAGCGAAAGGGATTTTGAAACCAATAAGGTAATTTTAAAACGATACAGCACTAGCTATCCGGTAATAGATAATACTGCCGTAAATAGTGCTGCTATATTAGATGGTGTAACCATTGATGGGGAAGACCTTGCTGCACCACCCTCAGCTACATATAATGCTGCTGGTATCAACAATGATGGCGGTTCTTTTCCTACGCTTAGCAATATTGAGTTTCGTAATCTTAATGGTTATAGGGGGGGTGCATTAGCTGCTGATGGTGGAAATAGCACTATCACCAATGTACTATTTTATAATAATTCCGGTTCTAGTGCTGGCGGTGCTGTCTGGATTATAAATGCTAGCCCTACATTCAACAAAGTGGTGTTTGAAAATAATACCTCTAGCAGCTTAGGCGGGGCAGTGTTTAGTAGCGAATCTGCACCCATTTATACTAATGTGGTATTTTACAACAATAGTACTAGTAATTCGGGTGGCGCAGTAGCCAATGGTAATTCAAATAGCTTGACTACCAAAATTCCCAGTTACACCAATTGTTTGTTCGTTTCAAATAGATCTAGTGGTAGTGGAGGGGCTGTGATCAATGTAAGTTCCCAACCATCCTTTGTCAATTGCACTTTTGTACGAAATTTTATCTCATCAAATAGTGGTGGTGGTGGTGGAGTATATTACTCATTTTCCAGTAATGGTTCTAACACTTCTACTCCTACGAGTAACGTTACTAATTGCATCTTTTCTGGCAATGGATACTCTGCAAATGGCACTACCCTCACCAGTGCGGACGATATAAATATTGGCCCATACTATACACCCTTGGTCAATTACAGTAGTTTCTTCCAGGCAGGTAATTATCCTAATGCTAACAACGTACCTTCTATCAGTGTTCCTTTTCAAAATATTGATAATCCCAAAGGTGCCGATGGAAACTGGTTTACAGCAGATGATGGACTGCAGTTGAGCCTCTGTTCTGTAACGGCTATTGATAAAGGGAATAATAATGCAATTAGCATCACTACTGACATACTCGGGCAGCCCCGCAAGGCTCAGGTTGCGTTGGTACCGGATGGTGGTGCCGGTACTGCACCTTTTGTTGATATGGGTGCTTATGAAAACCAAACCAGCACTACAGAAGCTAATATAGCAGGTACCATTGGCAATGACCATACTGTGCCTTACCCCAAAGAACTGACAACGGATAATATAACCAGTACAGCTAGTGCTATAGCAGGAAGTACATATAGCTGGCAAATGCAGACTATCGGCAATACAAACTGGGTAACTGCTACCGGCTCTACCAATTCAGCTACTTATAGCATTCCCAATATTAGCCAAACTACCAGTTACCGTCGGGTAGCTACTTCCAGTACTTACTGCAATACACCTTACTATAGCAATGTGGTAACAATTACAGTGGTGCAACCTGATGGTGTAATTGAAGGGCAGGTAACAAGTGCCAGCGGAGCACCGGTGCAGGGTATTACCATTACCGCTACCCGGCTTACAGCTATAACCGGTAGTGCCCCGGCAAACTACAACTATCTTTCTGTGATTACCGGACCTGATGGAACATACACGATTAACAATATATATTACGGAAGTGGCTCCGGCGCAAGCGCCAACGTTAGAATAACACCTTCAAAAGCCAGCCATAATTTCAATTTTGCTTACCTCGATAGAACACTTACCCCCAATACTTCTTCCCGTTCAGGAGTTGATTTTGTAGACAATACCGTTATCAGTATTACAGGCCGTACCTACCAGCAATGCACCACCTGCAATAATGCGTCCGGTGGCACAGAAACACAAATTTGCGATATAGACAGTGTACAGATTTTAAAAGAGGGAGTTTATACTACTACTTCCGGTTATATTAATCCAAATTATGGCCGCTATGCCCTCACCGTATCCGACCCTACTCCCATTACCATAAAGCCCCAATTCACAGGTCATACATTCAGCCCTGCATCCAGTACCGTAACTCCTACTAACAATCTCTCCGGTATTGATTTTGCCGATGTAACTACCCGTACCATCACTGGTAAAATAACTGCCGGGTGCAACAATTATATTGGTGTTGCCGTGCTTGAGTTTACCGATGTATTGCCAAATGGCCCTAATGGGGCCGTCCGTTCATCCTGCTTCCGCAAGCGGGTAACTACTACCACCGGTACGGGTAATTACAGCATTACCCTTCCTGCCCGCAAGTATAGTGTACAGGTCATTAGCTTTACCCCCGCAGTTGCCAGCACCAACCCAAATTATGTTTCTGAAGCAGAGCTGAAAAGTTTCATCAACACAAAAGTTCCCAAAGATTCGCTCACCAGTGATATCAGCACTAGCAATGATGTGCTGAACCTGGTGTACCAGCGGCCTCCTGTTATTGCTATTAACAGCGGATTGAATATTGTGTGCAATACGCCTACGCCCTTTGCATTGCTACCGCAGGCTGCTGCCGATAGCTTTAAAGTATTTGTTTACCAGGGCCCGGCAGCTTTAGGTTGCCCGCTATCCGATACCAGCAAAATACATATCGTAACCAATGTGCACCAGGAGGACCAGACACAGGAATTCCTGTTCCCCGTTGCTGATACGGGTACCAAAGTTCGGCTGGTAGGTGGCACCCCCAATATCACCGGCGACCACCTCAAAAACCTGTTTGTCTATTTTACAGATAGGTATAGCCGTGCAGCTACTTCACTTAGCCGCAAAGTACTGGTAACCGGGGTAAAAGCAGATGCGGCTACGTTTACCACTGTATCGCCTGAAGTGCCACTGGTAGTACTGCACGACCCTCCCGGTGATGGCAGCTACAGCGAGTGGGAAAGTAATCAGTCCATTACCAATACCACCCGGTTTTACACAGCATCCGACCGGTCAACGGAAGGCTGGATAGAAGCTAAAATCGGAGCTAAATTTCAGGTAGGGTTTATTGTATCTACAGAAACTAGCGTATGGGGTACTATTAAAGGAAGCATCGGCGTAGCCTCCAGGAGTACATCTGCTAATGAAGCCGTTATTACCACAACCACCAGTCAGAATTTTAAAACCGCCGACAATGCTTATGTTACGGGTACGGGTGGAGACGTATATATTGGTGCAGCACTCAACCTCATCTATGCTGTGGCTACAGAAATTGGCTATAACAATTGTGCGGTTACCAGCGGCCGAAGGCTCATTGTTGCTAACAATGGCTTTGCCACGCAATACGTTTACACCGAAGACTTTATACAAAATACGCTGATACCTAACCTGCAGGAACTGGCCAGGATTAGCCCCGACTCCGCCTCTAAATACCTGAACCAGGTAAAGGTGTGGCAGCAGGTAATAGATAATAATACGGAGAACAAACGCCGGGCTGCATTTGTAGAGAATAAATCTTTCAGTGGCCTGTCAACCTATTCTAACCACACTACCACCAGTTCCTCCAAAACAAGTACGCTCGAATTTGCTGCCGAGGTAAATGCCGGCGTAGCTGCAGAACTGGGTTTTGAAATAGCAGGTAGCGGTCTTAGTGGCGGGGTAAATGTGAACTTTAAAATGGAAACCGGTAGTAGTGAATCGAACACCGTAACCGATGAAACGACTATTGGATACACGTTAACAGATGATGACCAGGGTGACTTTTTTTCGGTAAACGTGAAAAAAGACCCGGTTTACAACACACCTGTATTTGAGCTGGCAGCCGGTACAGCAAGTTGCCCAACTGAGCCGGGTGCCCAGCTACGGGACGATGTCTATTTTACTGCGCTGAACCCCGTAGTACAAAATATACCCGGTAGCGATTACGCTAACTTTAGTTTGAAAATTGTAAATACAAGCCAGAGCCACGAAACCCGTACCTACAAGCTGGCCTACGACCAGGGCACCAATGTGGCCAACGAAAGTGTACGCATTGCTGGTACAGATTACACCGGCGTCCCGATAACCCTCAGTCCACTAGCTTATCTCGACTCTGTTACGGTAGTTGTTTCCATCAAACGCCTACCGGGCTCCAGTGTGTATGCTTATGAGGGCGAACGCTTCAAGGTGGGGGATGCCTGTACTTTCTTTGATAGCAGGCTAAACAAAACGGTTCAGGTATCTGCTTACTATGTGTCGCCTTGTAGTAGTATTGCCCTTACCCAACCGGCAGATGGCTGGCAGCTCAGTTCCGCCGGCAACAACCAGATTTTCATCAAACCTTCCGGCTATGACTTATCAACGCTCACCAGTGTGAACCTGCAGTACGCTACCGGCTCCGGAACCAACTGGACGGACGGACCTTTCCTAACCACCGCACAACTATCCAGCGGGTTCAATTTCGATGTATCTGCATTGCCAGAAGGGGTTATTAGCATACGGCTGCGGCTGGATTGCAATTCCGGTACCATCTATTCTTTGCGGAGCACAGGCTTTATTGACCGCAAAGCCCCGCAACTATTTGGCCGCCCCGATCCTACGGATGATAACTATGTAAATGGTGATATTATTGGCTTTACGTATAACGAAGCGCTCAATACCGACCCGGCTACTATACAGGTAACGGTTCGCCGCCTGAGCAACGGGCAGTTGATACCAGCTACGTCCAGCATTTCCAACAACAAAATAATTATTACGCCTACCAGCAGTATTACAAACTTAAATGGCGATAGTATCCGGGTAATTGTTTCCGGAATAAGCGATCCGTATGGCAACATTAAAATAAAGGCTGATACTACCCGGTTTATTGTAGGTACCACGGTGCCAGGCACCGGCAACCAGGCCTTAACCGTATCCAGAACCAACCCAATCGTTTACAAGAATGGTGATAGTACGATAAACGTCTTCTTCAATCTGCCGGTAAATGCGGCCAACGAAACCCGTGTCAACTTTACCGCATCCGGCACAGCCCGCTATGGTATTGATTATACGGTTACTTATTCCAATGCCGGTGCTTCGTATGCAGGCTTCAACGGCTCCGCCGGCAGCATCGGTATTGCCAGCGGCAGCAGCCAGGGGGTACTGAGAATTAAGCCGCTGAGTGGCGACACCTCTTTCAGCCCGGATAAAACCGTGATCATCAGCCTTACGGAGGGCGGCGATTATAGCCTGGGAGCTACTACCTCCGCTACCGGTACCATTACCAGTGATGATGGCATTACTACCTACACCTTTATTGGTGATGGCAACTGGAGCATTAAAAACAATTGGCTGAACGGCAATATGCCATTAACCACGCTGATAGCGCCTAAAGAAATTATCATTAACCCCAGCGGTACCTGCTTATTAAACGTGGCCCAAACTATTAAGCCCGGAGCTAAAATAACGGTGAAGCAAAACCGGCGGCTTGTGATCCAGGGTAGCCTGAAAATGCAGTAAAAAATGCCTTATACCACCGCCCATACAAGCAGGGCGGTGGTACAAAAGCAAAATCATCTTATTCTGTTTTAAATTAAAATGAATTTTATGCAAACCAATACAATAAATAAAGATTTTGTAAGTGCTTACCGCCTGCCCCTAGCTGATAAAAAAGGAACGCACTATTTTATGCCAAATGAGATCATCCGGCTGGAAGCAAACAATGTGTACACAACGCTTTATTTTGAGAGCCACCCGCCTTTTATAGTATCCAAAGTGCTGAAAATATATGAAGAGTTATTAAAGCCTTATGGATTTGTACGGACACATCGCTCCCACCTGGTAAACAGGCAATTCATCAGGCATGTATCTAATGATATTATTACTATGCAGGATGCTTCGGTAGCAAAAATTTCCCGTAACAAACGTTCGGATTGCATGAGGCAATTAAAAATTACCTGACTTTGTAATAACCAGTATAAGAACGGCATCGGTGTACACGATTACTTGTTCTATTTTTTGTTCTTGGTTATTTCCTTTTTCTGATACACTATATTAAAGTTTAATAAAGGGTAAGTAGGAGGGTATAATGTAAAGCGTTTAGTTCTTGCGTTTTTATTAGTGAACTGTCAATCAGCTTTCACCTCTTTTCATTGCGGTGTTGTTGCCATATGGCAATATATTCCATCAGTTTTTCTGTGTTATTGAAGCTTCCTTTACCATCCCTATCTGATATGTGTAGTTTTATTTCTGCCATATTCAGCTGGAGGAACATAGACGTGTTAAATAAGGAAGCAGACATACCGATTAAAAAAAAGATAATAAGTTCGATATTTCGGAAAAGATTGTTTTGACGGAAACGAATGTCGAACCGCCAGGGTGAATGAGGCGGTGCAGTATATCCATCAGATAAACAATGAGTTATTTACAATAAAAAAACAGGAAAGTGAGCGATATTTCTCAGCTTTCCTGTCTGGTAGAGCGTACGGGAATCGAACGCTCTACATAATTATTTCATTATCAATATCTTATAAAAGAATTAAAAAGCCTACTCACCGAAATACTCACCGTTTTTATAAAATTCAAAATTCACTTCAAATGTAATCTATTATTCGATATAAGTAAACGGTTTTCCATACTATTATACGGTATATAGTTTCAAGAAATAACAGACAAAATTTTTTCCATATACGGGCTATAGTGTTAATAAAATCTTGGAGTTATTAGAGTTTTAGAAAATTCTAAGAAATGCAAAATATTTTACATGGCAGTAATTGAAAGCCTAATTCATCCAGAACGCCCAATTACTTTTAGTGATCTTGAAAAATTTAAAGTTGAGTTATTGTCAGATATCGCTAATCTATTAAAAAGTGACTCTGTTCAACCTAAAAATAAGTGGCTAAAATCCAAAGAAGTAAAAAAATTGTTGAAAATTTCACCAGGCACTTTGCAAAATTTAAGAATAAAAGGAGTTTTGTCTTTTACTAAAAATAAAAAGTAGAATCTTCAAACTGCTCCAAATCCAATAAAGCAGCGTGTTGCATAATTCTGATAGACGTATAATTTGAGAACAGCTCGCCCAGTAAACTATCAGTCAAAGTTGTACATCTGCTCAAGGCATCTGATAAGATGGCCAGAACAAACTCAACTGCTGCCCATGGCCACAATAAATAGTGTGAGGCAGTTCCGGCATGATTCATTTGAACTACTGGTCGATAATTAATGCCTACATATAAAACACTCACGGGTATAGCCTACCGGATAATCCGGAGAAGGGTAGTTAGAATAGTTAAGAAAGGACTTGTTTTCCATACTAACCTGAAAAACTGCGAAAGATTACCCCAAGCTGAAAACCGATCCTTGACGCTGATTTCATTTGATTTACTTGTGTTTTGCGGTCGTTCGAATGTCATATTCTAAATCTAAACAATTCTGCCTGGAATTACTTAAAGTTCCTATCTGTCATTCAAAATTCAAGTAGCGCAATGCCTTTTTCCATTTCTGCTACAATCAACGTTCGTTTTGGTCCTAATTTCAAGCTTTTATACATCAAGGCTACAATACCGTTTAAAGAGTGTTCAGTTAACTACTTTCGAAAAGTAATGATTCGGGCAGTTGCCCTCATTCTGCTTGCTTATCTACAACAAAATCTGTTGTACTGGCTCACAATTAGTCTGCCCCCTTTGATAGTTTAGGATTGGCTATCCAAATAACATGATAGTTACAATGTACATAGAGCAGCCGGGTCAACTGCTCTTTATCACTCTCATCAACCGTTGCACTGTTTGCTTTGTCAAAGACAGAATGCGCTTTGTCTAAAAACGCTGTTTTCCGCGTGTGGATGTACTTAGGGTAAAAATCATGTTTTTTGCTCAATGCCTCTATCGTTTGTTTCTCTTTAATGGCATCCAGGCATCCCTTGCTCTTAAATTCTGGCGTAAATTTTCTTCTGCTTGTTTTACTCATCTTTAACAGGTTTAATCGTTATGAAATTCTATCTTACTCACCTGTCTAAAAAATAGGCCGTAGTATAACAAAGCAATTTGCATCTATTTGATTTATAATGAAACTTAAAACTTTATTGCTTTATGTAACGCTTCTACATCTATGTTTAAGCTCGTTGAGCCAAACCAGAAGTGGTCTTTTTGATAGCTTGTACCTGGCAATTGAAAAAACAAACAGCTACGATGCGCTTAAAAAAGAAAAAATTGAAAGTATAAGAAATGATTACCGGGAAAATGCCGACAAGTCACTGCCTACTCAGTATGATTATAACCTGCGCTTGTATGACGAATACAAAGTTTACCTTTTCGATAGTGCTTTTGTATATGCGGTTAATCTTGAAAAAACTGCTTCCACAATAAATGATTCTGTAAAAACAATACAGGCTAAGATAAAGCTTTCGTTTGTGCTGGTATCTGCCGGATTGTACAAAGAGGCAGATGATGTGATGAATGCGATTGATATTAATGGCATGCCATCCGGCATCAAGGCCGAATACTATCTGTTGAAAGCCCGTTATTATTACGACCTGGCAGATTATGACGATGATACATTTTACGCACCCCGTTATACTAAAAAGGCAACTTCTTATTTGGATTCAGCGCTGGTCTTATTCCCAACCGGTTCTTTTGAAGATGTTTACTATAATGGTCTTCGGAAAATGAAGAGGGCTCAGATAGAAGAAGCGTATAACTGCTTTCAGCTTTTAACAAATAGAAAAAACCTGACTGAGCATCAGACAGCTATTGTTTACTCTACTTTAAGTTTCATTTACAATCTTAGAGGTAACACAGATTCTGCTATAGATTGCCAGGTAAAAGCTGCCATTGCAGATATTAAATCCTCTACCAAAGAAACATTTGCCACGCTAAACCTGTCACAGCTTTTATTTAAAAAAGGAGATTTTAAAAATGCGTCTGCCTATATACAAAAGGCAGTTGAAGACGCTTCCTTTTACGGCGCAAGGCAAAGAAAAGTACAGGTAAGTGCTATCATGCCCATTATCCAAAGCAGTAACCTCAATTACATTAACAGCCAAAGGCGGATATGGATTATTTATGCAGCAATTATAACTGTTATTTTAATCGCGTTTGTGTTGTTGGCAGTTGTAATTTATAAGCAAAATAAAAAACTCAATCATTCAAAACAACTGATAAGTGAAGCGTACAGCAAGCTTAACGATACCAACAGCCAACTGAAAGAAACGAACCATAAGCTTACAGACCTGAACCTAAGCTTGGAAGAGGCAAATATGAACCTGACTGAGGCCAACAAGATTAAAGAAGAGTACGTCGGTTACTTCTTTACAGCCTACTCCAGTTTTTTTCACAGGATAGAGCGGTTTAAAGAAATGATGGAGAAAAAGATCCATTCCGGCAGGTTGGATGAACTTCGGTTTACGCTGAACAGTATCAATGTAAAAACGGAACAGGAGGAGATTTTAAAAAATTTTGACAGGGCTTTTATTAAACTATTCCCTGGCTTTGTAAGAGAATTTAATGCGCTGCTGCATGAGGAGGACCAGATTTTGCTGCATGAAAATGAACTGCTGAATACAGACCTCCGGATTTTTGCACTCATACGCCTGGGAATAAAAGAGAACGATAAAATTGCAGAAATTCTGGAATATTCTGTAAAATCGATCTATGCCTACAAAACGAGGGTCAGAAATAAAGCAAAATTTTCAAAGGAGGATTTTGATAAAAAGGTGATGCAGATCAAGTCGGTTTAGTGTGGGTGCACTAACCCCATGGTACAGAGCTGTTGCTTTTTGAATTTTGTACTGCTAGGTGCCTGGCAGGTGTCTGTAGGGCAGCTTTCCATACAAGTTTCTGACTCTTTTTACTTCCTTCCGAATCTTGCAAATGATCATGCACCGGCATTAAAGGTGAGGGGCAACACCCAATAATAACAGACCTTATCCTACTTTTTAAACCTTTAAAAGCTACCTGAAACCTACTTTCTTTTCAAAAAGTTAGCTTTTGCCAATTCCAAAACAGGCAAACATTACTATATGAGATATTTTTACAATATGCTTTCAAGTGTTTGTAAATCAATAGCTTGCAAATTTGCGAAAGCTTCCTGACTCCTTTATTATCTTTATTTGGAGGCTATCCTTTTTAATCTGCCTTCATTTTATTGTCTATTCGCATTAGTATTTGAGAAGCGGTTCCCGATTCAGCCGTTCCATAAAAGTAAAAGGCCAATACGGGCGAACGCTCAATTAGCTTACCATCCAAGATCATTAAAACTTAAGATTGCCTGCGTATGACAAAAATCATCCGAACCCTGCTTATTTGCCTTTTAGTCTTCTGTGTTCAGCAGGTGTTTGCACAAACTAAAACCCTTACAGGTACTGTTACTGATGAGAAAAATGCCCCGGTTCAGGGTGCGACCGTTTCAGTAAAAGGAACATCATCCGGTACATCAACGGATGCCTCCGGTAAATTTACACTAACGATTCCGGCTTCAGTAGCTACGCTTACCATTACCAATATCGGCTATACAAGCCAGGAGATAAGCATTAATGGTAAAACCTCCCTTACAATAACCCTGATTGCAAACGCCCAGAATCTAACGGATGTGGTGTTAATCGGTTATGGAACGGCCCGCAGAAGAGAAGTAACGGGATCCGTTGCTACGGTTACATCCAAGGATTTTCAGCGAGGAACTATTACAACGCCGGAGCAGTTGATTGCCGGCAAAGTGGCAGGCGTATCTATTACTTCTAACGGAGGTTCCCCGGGTTCAGGCAGCGTTATCCGTATCCGCGGTGGCGCTTCTTTGAATGCGAGCAACGATCCTTTGATTGTTATTGATGGGGTGCCTATCACCAACTCAAATATTGCCGGTGCATCTAACCCGTTCAGCCTTGTTAACCCAAACGATATTGAATCTTTTACCATCCTAAAAGATGCTGCTTCAACTGCTATTTACGGTTCAAGAGCTTCAAACGGAGTAATATTGATTACAACAAAGAGAGGGTCATCCGGTAAGCCGGTTGTTAATTTCTCCTCTACTACTTCTGTTTCCAAACTTATCAAACAAGCAGATGTTGTTTCCGCAAGCGATTTCCGCAAGTATGTTGATTCCTTTGGTACCGGGATGGTGAATGGTGTTCCCTTTAAATCTTTATTGGGTACGGCTAATACCAACTGGCAGGATGAAATTTACAGAATTGCCCCGACTGCTGATAATAATGTGAGCTTGTCGGGTACTTTTAAAAATGTGCCTTACCGGGTTTCTGCTGGCTATCTTGACCAAAGCGGCCTTTTAAAAACCGGGTACTTCCAACGGTATTCTGCCGGTATCAACCTAACGCCTTACCTTTTTGATAAGCATCTGAAGATTGACATTAATCTGAAAGGAGCCATCAACGATACGCGTTTTGCTAACGTTGGGGCTATCGGTTCTGCCGTGTACTACGACCCTACACAGCCGGTATATGCAAATACACCTTTCGGGGGATACTCTGAACGGTACACTACTGCCGCTAACGGAACGATTACGCTTAACAAGCTGGCCCCCCGCAATCCGGTGGCCCTGCTGAATTTGTACCGAAACCTAAGCAACGTAAAACGCAGTTATGGAAACATCCAGTTCGATTATAAGTTCCACTTTTTACCTGAGCTTCATGCCAATCTGAACCTGGGCTATGATATGGCAAAAGGTATGGGTACGGTTGATGTACCTGCCTATGCAGCGCAAAACTATCTGGATACCGGTGTAATGAACCGCTATGCTAATAAAGTGAATAATAAAGTGGGTGAGTTTTACCTGAACTACAATAAAACCGTTTCTTCCATTAAGAGTAATATCAATGCTACGGCTGGTTACGGCTATTACGATAATCTTACAACCAATTACAACTACGCATCATTAAGGGCAAATGGCCATATCGTACCCGGAAGTCAACCTAATTATCTGTTTGACAAACCGCAGAATACGTTGATTTCTTACTATGGGCGTCTTATTTATACGTTCAATACCCGGTATATTCTGGCGGCCTCTATCCGTACAGACGGCTCATCCCGGTTCTCACCTTCCACCCGCTGGGGCACTTTCCCTTCTGTTGCATTTACGTGGCGTGCCAACCAGGAAAGCTTTTTTCAAAATGCTAAAGCACTTTCCGATCTGAAACTGCGGTTGAGCTATGGCGTAACCGGCAACCAGGAAGGCATTGCCAATTATCCATATCAGGCAATTTATTATCCCGGCGATAACAGTTCGCTGGTACAGTTTGGCAGCAATTATTATAATGTAGGAGCGCCTGCTGCATACGATGCCAACATTAAATGGGAGCAAACAGCAGCGTATAATGCAGGTATTGATTATGGCTTTTTACAAAACCGCATTAGTGGCAGTGTGGATGTATATTTTAAGAAAACAAAAGACCTCCTGAACACGATCCCTATTCCGGCAGGTTCCAACTTTAGCAGTACCATTCTTACCAATGTGGGTAATATTGAAAATAAAGGCATTGAGTTTCAGATAAACGGAAGCCCGGTACAGACCAAAAAAATGGCGTGGGATATCAGTTTCAACGTTGCCTACAACAACAATAAGATCACCAATCTTACGGCTTCAAAAGATTCTACTTTTCCCGGTTCACTGGTAGGTGGTTTCCAGATCAATAGTGTGGGCTATACTCCCT
Source organism: Chitinophagaceae bacterium (assembly GCA_965246935.1). Lineage (GTDB taxonomy): Bacteria > Bacteroidota > Bacteroidia > Chitinophagales > Chitinophagaceae > JAZKFT01. Next base: position 48,681 of record CBDFGC010000014.1, read on the forward strand.
ATGCTTTCTATGTGTATCACCAGGAATATGGCAAAAACGGAAAGCCGGTTGAGGGTGTATACGCCGACTTAAACGGCGATGGCCAGATTAATCAGAAAGACCTGTACAGATACAAATCACCTACGCCAAAATTTGTATTTGGTTTTACTACACAGTTCGCCGTAAGTAACTGGTCGCTGAGTACCGTATTGCGGGCAAATATTGGTAATTATATGTATAATAATCTGGCTGCCGGTGCTACTACTTCCAATATTTTTAATTCGCTTGGTTACCTGGCTAATACACTTTCAGAAGTTCAGAACAGCAAGTTTGTTTATAGCCAGCAGTCATCCGACTATTATGTGCAGAATGCTTCCTTTTTAAAAATGGATAACCTGTCGGTATCGTACAATTTTGGAAAAATACTGCGGGATAAAGTAGGCATCCGGGTGAGTGCTGTTTGCCAGAATGTTTTCACGGTGACTAAATATACCGGTATTGATCCGGAGATATTCGGCGGCGTTGACAATGCACTGTATCCACGTCCGAGAATTTACTCTTTAGGTATCAATGTTCAATACTAATTATCAAACTCGACTACTATTATATGAATAAGAAAATAATTGCATCTGTATTAACTGTAACCGTATTGTTTGCGGCTTGTAATAAAGATCTCAACAGAAATCCACTTAATTCAAATACAGCAGATGTTCAATACAGTACACCATTGGGTTACAAACAGGTGTTGGCTAAAGCTTATGGCAGTTACTCCCTTGTAAGCAGTAATGGAACCGGTAATTCAGACATTCAGGTTGCCGGTATTACCGATCCGGCAACTACCGATTTTGTACGGGCCTACTGGAACATGCAGGAACTGACAACGGATGAAGATGTGTGTGCCTGGAATGATGTGAACCTGCAAAGCTTCCATAATTTAAACTGGACATCTAATAATGTATTGATCAATGCCCTCTATTCAAGAAGCCTGTTCCAGATTACGGTGTGTAACGAGTTCATCCGTGAATCGACCGACGAAAAATTAGCCAGCCGTAACATCAGCGGCCACGATGCGGAGGACATTCATCATTACCGTGCCGAAACCCGGTTTTTACGAGCCTTCCAATATTGGGTATTGATGGATATGTATGGTAACCCGCCCTTTGTAACGGAAAACGATCCTATTGGTAAATACATTCCAAAACAGATCCTGCGCAAGGACTTGTTTACATATATTGAATCTGAATTAAAAGCGATTGACGGTTCACTGGTGGCACCCCGGCAAAATGAGTACGGACGTGCAGACCAGGCAGCTGCCTGGGCATTACTGGCACGCCTTTACCTGAATGCTGAAGTGTACACCGGCACGGCCCGGTATGCGGATGCTATTACGTATGCAAATAAGGTGATTACTTCAGGTTATACACTGAAAACACATTATAAAGATTTATTCAAGGCTGATAATAATGTAAATAATCCGGAGACCATCTTAGCTATCGCCTACGATGCCACTAAGTCTCAAAACTATGGCGGAACTACCTTTTTAATCTGCTCTGCCCATGGTACAGATGCAACGGATAATGCAAAATCCGGCATACCGGGCGGCGGCTGGCTGGGCAACCGTACTACCAAAAACTTACCGCTTGTATTCGGCGATTATAGCGGTAATGCTGATAAGCGGGCCTTATTTGGCTTAGGTGCTGTGGAAATTAATAACGTTTTAGATTTTAATGCCGGATTAGGTGTTGCAAAATTTAGTAATGTGCAATCTGATGGCGTTACACCCTATTCACCAAACGGCGTACTGGTAAATACAGATTTTCCTTTATTCAGGCTGGCAGAAATGTACCTGGTTTATATAGAAGCAGTTAAGCGTGGCGGTGCAGGCGGCAGTGACGCAACAGCACTAGGTTATTTCAATTTGCTCCGTGCAAGAGGCTATGAAAATGCGAGTGGCAATGTAACTACTTTTTCACTGGATGATGTATTCAACGAAAGGCAACGGGAACTGTATTGGGAAGGCTTTCGCCGTACTGACCTGGTGCGTTTTAACCGGTTCACCACCGCTACTTATCTATGGCCGTGGAAAGCAGGCGTTGCAACCGGGGCAAGTGTAGATAATCACTATAATATTTTCCCGATTCCATCAACGGAAATTATTTCTAATAATAATCTTACCCAAAATCCGGGTTATTAATTTCTATCCTTTAAACTGATATATATGTTCAAAATAAATAGTTTCTTTTTCAGTCTTGCGGCTTGCATCCTTCTACTGGGTTCCTGCAAGAAAGATGATGACCAATATATGATTCAAACAGGCCGCTTTCCGGCAGCCGGTTTAACGGCTTCAAAAACGTCCGCAACGCTTACAAGAGCAGCTGAAAACGATACGGCTATTAGTTTTACCTGGCCTGCCGCCAGTTTTGGCGAAAAACCGGTGATTACATACACCCTGCAAGTAGACAAAGTTTCCGACACAAGCGGTTCTGCAGCATGGTCGGGCGCAAAAAGCGTTGCATTAGGAACAAATATTATTAAATACGGTTTTATCGTTAAGGATCTTAATGCTCTATTGGTCTCTTTAGGATTGCCTGCCGGTTCTGCAAGTGATGTGGCAGTAAGAATTAAGGCGGATGTACCGCAATACAACGGTTCCGCTTCATCCATAGCTTCTGCTTATTCAAATATTGTTGCCGTTAAAATTACTACCTATGCTACTATTCTATATGTTCCCGGCGAATACCAGGGATGGTCGCCTCCAACAGCGCCGGTTCTTAATCAGGTTGAAGGGCGTACTAATTTGTATGAAGGGTATGTAAATATTACCGGTACAGGTATACAATATTTTAAATACACCAATGCACCCGACTGGAATCATATTAATTACGGCGATGGCGGCAATGGCAACTTCAGCACAGATGGTAATGCTGGCGGACTCAGCGTGCCAGGTAGCGGCTACTATGAACTGACGGCCAATTTCAATACCAACAAATGGACGGCTACCAAAACCACCTGGGGCATTATTGGCGACGCTACACCCGGTGGCTGGAGCGGTGACACACAAATGAGCTACAATGCAACTACGCAGGTGTGGACAGTAACTTGTAATATGACTGCGGGTGGCTCATTCAAGTTCAGGGCAAACAATGCCTGGAATATTGATTTCGGAATAGATGGCAATGGCAAGCTTGCGTATGCAGATAACCCGTTTTTTACCTATAATCCTAATCTTACAAACCTGACTGTACCCACCACCGGGAACTATACGATAACGCTGGATCTGCATGTTTCCGGCAATTACACATACACCCTGCACAAAAATTAAAGTAAAAGTTACATATGTTAAATACACTGTCAACTAAACAACCTTTAGAAGCCGCTCCGGTTTGTGTCCTCTCAAACCGGAATTAGGGAGTTAAAAATTTTAGTTGACAGTGTACTAAAACAATTCAAGCAATTAAAATGAAGTTTTTTTTTATTATATTTTCCTGGGTACTTGTTTCTTCCTGCGCCAAGCATAATGATTTTGCACCCTTTACGTACACACCTGATGTTACAGATGTTACGCCGCCACAATATGGCACGCCGTTCAGCAATGTGCCTAACCGGCAGGATGCAACTATTTATCAGGTAAACATGCGGGTGTTTTCTGCTCAGGGGAATTTTGCCGGTGTAACGGCTAGGCTTGATTCCATTAAAGCATTAGGCGTAAATGTTATTTATCTGATGCCTATTTATCCGGTTGGTGTACTGAATGCAGTAAATTCACCGTATAGTGTCAAGGATTATAAGGCGGTAAACAGCGAGTTCGGGACATTAGCAGATTTAAGAGCATTAGTGGATGGTGCACACAGCCGGAATATGAGCGTCATGCTAGACTGGGTAGCCAATCATACCTCCTGGGATAATGCCTGGATTACAGCCCATAAAGACTGGTATTTGCAAAATGCAGCGGGCACCATATTGCCTCCTCCTAATACCAATTACACCGATGTGGCACAACTCAACTTCAACAATGCCGCCATGCGGCTGGCAATGATCAGCGCTATGAAGTACTGGGTTTTTACAGCAAATGTGGATGGCTTCCGTTGTGATTATGCGGATCCGGTACCGGTTGATTTCTGGAAACAGGCAATAGATACCCTGAGAAGTATTTCTTCGCATAAACTACTAATGCTAGCTGAAGGTACCCGGACTGCAAATTTCACTGCAGGGTTCGATTATAATTTTGGATTTAATTATTACGGCAAACTGAAAAGTATTTACAACGGGGGGTCTGCTTTGGCAATTGATACGTTGAACACAACAGAGTATACAAGCGCAACCGGCACCCAGCAGGTTGTACGCTATACCACCAATCATGATGTAAATAGTTCGGATGGTACGCCATTGGATTTATTTGGTGGAAAAAACGGTTCGCTGGCAGCGTTTACAGTAACGGCCTTAATGAAAGGCGTTCCAATGATCTACGGCGGTCAGGAAGTAGCCACCGCTTACCGCCTTACATTTCCCTTTACCGGTACAAAAATTAACTGGACCGTTAACCCGGATGTAACAGATGCTTATAAAAAAATCATTGCTTTCAGAAACAATAGTGCTGCTATCAGAAATGGTCAATTGGTATCCTATACAACGGGCAATGTAGTTGCTTTTACAAAAGAATCGGGCAGTGAAAAAGTATTAGTAATTGCCAATCTTCGAAACAGTATTTCCAGCTTTAGCATCCCTGCCGCATTGGCCAACACGACCTGGCAAAATGCTTTAGGTGGCAGCGCTGTCACCTTATCTGCCAGCCTCTCATTACAACCTTATGCCTATTTGATATTGAAAAATTAATGAAAAGTGTTAGTGTACATAATACTGTTGAGGTAGAATTAACTGTAGTTGCAAAAACAGGTTCCCATTTTAAAAGAAAATCAGATTACTTGTATGCGGCATTTTGAAAAACTTATTATATTTTCTTTTACCATAACATTTTGCCTTAGTTGCAGTAATGTAAAAAAAGCCGGGAATAGGCAAGCAGGCAATGGTACAACACAATATGGTCACCCATTTACCGAGGTTCCCGATCCACGGGATGTCACTATTTACCAGGTTAATATACGGACGTTTAGTAAAGAGGGGAATTTTAAAGGTGTACTGGCACGTTTGGATTCTATAAAAGCATTAGGTGCTAACGTGGTTTACCTGATGCCTATATACCCTGTAGGCGTTGTAAAAACATCTAACTCTCCCTACTGCGTAAAGGATTATAAAGCGGTGAACAGCGAATTTGGAACACTTAACGATTTGCGTGCAATTGTAGATGGCGCACATAGCAGAAAAATGGCTGTCATACTCGACTGGGTTCCCAACCATACTTCATTCGATAATGCCTGGACAAGCAACAAATCCTGGTACCTGCAGGATTCAGCCGGTAATATTATCAGCCCGCCAGGCACAGGGTGGAATGATGTAGCACAACTGAATTATAGTAATGAAGAGATGCGTTTAGCAATGATCAATGCAATGAAATACTGGGTTTCAACAGCCAATATTGATGGTTTTCGTTGTGACTTTGCCGATGGGCAACCGGTTGATTTCTGGAAGCAGGCAATTGATACATTACGAAATTTCTCTTCTCATAAATTACTCATGATGGCCGAGGGAAGCCGTAGTGAGAATTTTGCAGCGGGCTTTGATTATAATTTTGGATTCCGGTTTTTCGGGAATCTTAAAAGAATTTATGAGCACAAACGTTCTGTGCTTTCCATTGATAGTTTAAATGAGTCTGATTATAAAAGTGCTGCTGATGGACAACGGATGATCCGGTATATTACTAATCATGATGTAAATGGATCTGACGGTACGCCATTAGAACTGTTTGGCGGAGAAAAAGGATCAACGGCCGCTTTTGTAGTAGCTGCCTATATGAAGAGTGTACCGATGATATACAATGGTCAGGAAGTAGGAACACCTTATAGATTAGTGTTTCCTTTTACATCTAAAAAAATTGATTGGTCACTAAATTCCAATATAACTACCGAATACAAAAAAATAATTCTTTTCAGGAACAGCAGCAATGCAGTAAGGCGGGGAAATTTGACATCGTATAGCACTGACGATGTGTGTGCCTTCACTAAAAAATCGGGAAATGAAAATGTACTGGTGATTTCAAATCTCAGAAACAGCACTATTAATTTTACGATACCGTCAGTTCTGGCAAATACTACCTGGCAGAACGCATTGGGCGGCAGTGCTGTTACATTCAATACTAATCTTTCTTTGCAGCCATTTACCTACCTGATATTAAAAAAATAGTTTGGGCAATCGTGATAAATAAGAGAAAGCCGGTCTTCATGGCCGGCTTATCTTTTAATAAGCATCCGCTATATTTACTCAACAAACATTTTATACTAAATGAGTATTGTCTGCATTAAAAGAACTTGTCTCCAATTGTCTTTCGCTGCTTTTCACTTTGGTTCATCGTTCGCTCAGCAAACGATTTCGCTATCTATGAATAAAGTGAAATTGGAATGGCGCCTCACCAAAGACGGCACAGCGGAATACGCTGTATTCTTTAATAGTAAACCGGTTATTGAGCCATCTCCGTTAGGTTTTGTTTTAAAAGACGATATAAAGCTGAATAAGGACTTTCAGGTATTAAAAATAGATTCATCCATAACCGATGAAACATGGAAACCCGTTTGGGGCGAAGTAAGCATCATCCGTAATCACTACAAGCAACTCACTGTTCATCTGCAACAAAAAAATACTCCCAATCTTTTACTGAATATCATTTTTAAAGTGTTTGAAGATGGCGTGGGATTCAGGTATGAATTTCCTATACAAACAAACCTTACCAATTTTATTGTATCGGATGAATTAACGCAGTTCAAACTTACCGGCGATCATAAAGCCTTTTGGATACCCGGCGATTTTGATTCAAACGAGTACGCCTATACGACGAGTAAAATAAGCAAAGTGGATGCCTGGAAACTACCCATGCTTTCCTTTGGAAATAAAGTGGATAACATACCCGATCAGTTTGCAGTGCAAACACCATTAATGCTTAAAACAACTGACGGTCTATACATCAATATACATGAAGCAGCATTGGTAAACTACCCTTCCATGCAGTTGCACGTAAACCGGGAAACGTATGGCTTGTCAGCTAATTTAGTACCTGATGCAACCGGTAATAAAGCCTATTTACGGACTCCGGCAAATACTCCCTGGCGAACCATTATTGTAAGTAATAAAGCAACCGACATCCTCGCCTCTAAAATGATATTGAACCTGAATGACCCAACAAAGATTGAAAATACATCCTGGATACAACCCATGAAATTTATGGGTGTTTGGTGGGAAATGCAGGTGGGCAAAAGCAGTTGGAGCTATAGCAATTCTCTTGATTCACTTTCCGCAAAAGGAACGCTTATTCCACACGGACATCATGGTGCAAATACAGCTAATGTGAAACATTATATTGATTTTGCATCCCAAAATGGTATCAAAGGTTTATTGGTAGAAGGCTGGAATACCGGCTGGGAAGAATGGGCAGGTAACTGGAACGAAGACCACTTCGATTTCGTGACCCCTTATCCTAATTTTGATGTAAAAGAAATAGAAAGATATTCCAAATTGAAAGGGGTACAAATGATCATGCACAATGAAACATCCGCAGGCGCTTCCGGTTACGAAAGGCAAATGGATACTGCTTTTAGGTTCATGAATAAGTTTGGATATAACTCCGTTAAAACAGGTTATGTTGGCCAGATTATCCCCCGTGGCGAACACCACGACGGGCAGTGGATGATTAACCATTATGTGCGTGCAGCAAAGAAAGCAGCCCAGTACAAAGTAATGATTGACATGCACGAACCCGTACGTCCTACTGGTTTAAACCGTACCTATCCCAACTTTATAGCAAGTGAAGCTGGCAGGGGTAATGAGTGGAATGCTTTTAGTGATGGCAATCCCCCCGAACATGAAACCATTATGCCATTTACAAGATTAATGGGAGGCCCAATGGATTACACGCCGGGCATATTTAAATTAAGAAATTATTCGAAAGATGTCCCAAACAGGCAGTTACATACTACCCTTGCCAAACAGCTTGCTCTTTATATTACCATGTACAGCCCTTTGCAAATGGCGGCTGACCTTCCGGAAAATTATGCAGCACACATGGATGCATTTCAGTTTATTAAAGACGTAGCGGTGGATTGGGATGATTCAAAGATTTTAGAAGCTGAACCCGGTGATTACATCATCATTGCCCGAAAAGAAAAAGGAAAAGACAACTGGTTTTTGGGTGCTATTACAGATGAAAACAGCCGCACATCTTCTGTACCGCTGCATTTTTTAGATAAAGGCAAAAAGTATGTGGCTACCATTTACCAGGATGCCGATAATGCTGACTGGAAAAATAACCCGGAAGCTTATACAATTGACAAGTTTATTGTTGATAATACTACAACACTGAATTTAAAATTAGCAACCGGCGGTGGGGCAGCAATAAGTTTTATTCCGGCAACAGCAGATAAAATGAAATCTATAAAATCTTATAAGTAGGTTCATGTGATTCGTATAAAAGTTAATCATTTTTTATATTAAATATTGACTCCAGGCCACCTGATAAAATTCCCAATGCCAATAGTTTAATAACTATTGGCTTTCTGCCAGGCACTGATATGTACAGCTAATTTTTCTTTACCTGCAAACTGCCTTGGCAATCTCTTTCCAGCACCGGCAATTCAATCTCTGGCATGTCCAGCCAGGACAGAAGCCAGCAGCACATGAACCTTTTAAATGGAATTGGTTTTGCCCTTGCCTTTGCTCCCCATACCTTTCGATGTTTTCCGTTCCTGCTCTGTCAGATTTACATAATATTTGACCATGGTTAGTGTCCTCCTAACCAAAACTACAGACTAAATAGCCTTTTTGCAACCATAGTATATTTGAAAAGCCTAATAGTATTAATCCCTGTTAACGGAATGTCGCAACTGCTGCCTCACCCTGGTAATATAGCTGGTTATCAGCGGAATACACTTTGTATCAATATCTTCATACCAGATTTCTACATTCAAAACCATTCACAGATGCAAGCAGTATAACTATATATTAGCCATTACTTTTACGATTTTAATCACTTTGAACATTGCCTGGCAAAACATAGCTGTTGGTAACCGGGAGGCTTATTCACAAGCCTACCTGGTGCTGTATGAGCGATTCTATAGTTATGGTTCCCTGCTAACACCTGATATACCTTTAGTTGAGGATGCCATTCAGGAAGTACTTCTAACTTTATGGACCAATAAGGAAACCTTGCATTCCATTTCTAATCCGGACGGTTATTTCTATTCCTTATTTCGGCGGGCTCTTTTTAAAAAGCTAAAAACGGCTGCAAATCTGGTACCCGTAGAAAATGGAGAATGGGAACCCGGGTTTTCCGCCGATGCTATTTTAGTAAAAAAAGAAGCCAGTGAAGAACTACAGAAAAAAATGAAAGCTGCTATTGATTCTTTAACCACCCGCCAGCGGGAAGCTATTTATTTACGATTCTACGAAGGGCTCTCTTATGAAGAAGTAGCTGCTACGCTGGATATTTCTGTAAAGGCCACTTATAAGATGATGGCACGGGCGTTATCTGCCCTAAAAGACAAGGTTACAATTCCATTAATTTATATTTTACTTTTTCTTCGGGGGATGCTATAAAACTTTTTAGAGGCTGTCTAAATTTATTTGATACTTTAATATGTAGTCGATTTTTGAGCGAAACAAGGCGGATTTTGCAGCCATAGCTGGCGTTCTACGGCGAAAAATCCAACGCAGTTGCAGCCGGAAAGCGGCACAGATTATTTATTGAAATAATTTTAGACAGCCTCTTTAAAAAAAAGTTTTTTTCCATGGGGTAATTTTTGAAGTTGTTTGCTCATTCCTTCGTTACGCCAATGGAAAAAGGACAGCAATACAACGATTTTGCCATCAACGATTTCTTATGTGATGCAGATTTTCAGGACTGGGTGATACATCCCAACCCTGAAAAGGATTTGTTTTGGCAGCAATGGTTGCTCCGGCATCCTGAAAAACTTTCAAATGTTACGACAGCAAAAGAAATCCTGCACAATCTTGATTTTAAAGTGACCCGGCCATCTTCTGAAAAGGCGCAGCAGTCACTCGAAAAAACGTTGGCACTGATTGATGCCATGGAGCTTTCTAAACTAGCATCCGGGAGCATTTTGGTTCGGTTCAATAAATTATGGAGGGTGGCAGCCATTTTAATAGTAGCAGTGGGCATTGGGTTGCTGGCTTACTTCATTCATACTACTCCCCATACAAACGAAATAGCTACTGCCTACGGTAAATTAGATACACTGCTTTTGCCCGATCAATCCACTGTTGTATTAAATGCTAATTCAAACATCCGGTATAATGAGAAGTGGAAAAAAGGCCAACCCCGTGAACTGTGGCTGAAAGGAGAGGCTCTCTTTAATGTAAACCATCTGGATAGGGATGGTAAAATAGAACCACACGAACGTTTTATCGTGCATGTAGGAGCAGCAACTATTGAAGTACTGGGAACGGTATTCAATATCCGGGAAAGACGGGGAAAAACAGAAGTAGTTCTGCGGCAGGGGTCTATTAAAGTTTCCTTTACGGATAAGAACAGATCGGATATCATCATGAAGCCGGGCGATATGGTGACCATCGATTCAGCCGCAAAGGAAAAAGTAATTACCACTACAACCGATGCTGCTAACTATACTGCCTGGACGAATAAAAGGCTCGTATTAAATAATCCGACGCTTAGAGAAATTACGAATTACTTAGAAGATACCTATGGGAAAAAATTTGTGATACGTGACTCAAAACTGGCTAATAAACGTGTGAAAGGACCCATACTAATCGATTCGCTGGATGATGCTTTGTTTGTGATTTCAACAGTTTTGAATATCACAATTACGGCAGAGGGAAACACGCTTGTAGTGGAACCCAGATAAACGATTGCTAAAAACTAAAGTTGTCTATATGAGAAAAAAACATCTCTCAGCTTATGCTGTGTGCCTGCTCTTCTGCGGGTTATTATTTGCCTTTCCCGGTGCTTACGGGCAAAATGCTCCTAAATCCATTTCTGTAATGGATGCGTTGAGCAAAGTCACAAAAGAACTCGGGACGCAATTCGTCTATGATCCGGAAGCTTTGAAGGGTAAAACAACTGATTCTGATTTGAGTAATCTTAAAACAAAAAATGTAGAAGATGTGCTCAAGAGTATTCTTTACCCTAGCAAGCTTGTTTTTCTATATGTAAAGGCCAACTATTACACGATTGTTCCAAAAGATCGGGTAGGCAATATACAGGAAACAAAAAGCGATCAAACCACATCTGTCCAAAGTGGCAACCAGGCTACTCCGCCTGCTACACGTACCATAACAGGTACAGTTGTTTCAGAAAATGGCCAGCCCCTGGAAGGTGCAAGTGTTACCGCTCAAAAAAGCAATGCAGGTACCAGTACCGGAAAAGGGGGGCAGTTTACAATCAGCGTTCAGCCGGGGGATGTACTGAGCATTTCTTCTGTAAGCTTCCAGCAACAGGATATTACTATCTCTAACCAGGCAAGTATCCGGGTAACCCTGTTGCCGGTTACCGCTGCTGCTTTAGAACAGGTAGTAGTGGTAGGATATGGAACACGAAAAAAGTCTGATGTAACTGGTGCTATATCTTCCGTTAGCGAACAATCAATAAAGAATGTACCCGCTTCCAACCTTACCTGGGCTTTACAGGGCCAGGCCGCCGGTGTTGATATCCGTAGAAGCGGTTCGGACGCTAAACCCGGCGCAACACCGAATATCCTGATTCGGGGAGCAAGATCATTGAGTGCCTCAAATGCCCCCTTGATTGTTGTAGATGGCATTCCTTTTAATGGCAGCATCAACGATATTAACCAGGATGACGTAAGCTCTGTGGATATCCTGAAAGATGCTTCTTCCACAGCTATTTATGGATCAAGAGGTGCAAATGGTGTAATTCTGATTACCACAAAAAGAGGAAGAACAGGTAAACCCGTTTTTACCTATAGTTCTTATGTGGGAGAGACAGAAGTGGCCCGGAAATTTTCTATGTTCAATGCTGAAGAATTTACGGTTTTTAAGAAATGGGCAAATATTAATGCAAACCCCGGAAAATATACCGGGCTCGATGATCCGCTGTTTTATACGAATGGCGTATTTGCTCCGGAAGAAGTAGCGGGTGTTAAAGCAGGCCGTAATACAGACTGGCAAAGTTATATCTATAAAAAAGGAATTATGACTGATCATCAGATCGGGATTACTGGTGGTGCCGATAAAACACAATACGCTATATCTGCCGGATATTTTAAGCAAACGGGCATTTATGAAGGCCAGAGTTTTGAGCGGTTTAGTGTTAAAGCAGGTATAGACCAGCAATTAAGTAAGGGAATTAAAATTGGCTTAAATTCTTTAAATACATATTCCATAAGAAAAGGCGAAAATGCAAGTAATTTGTTTTACGCCCTGCGTGCAAGTCCGCTGGCACCTGCATACGATAGCGCCGGCAGGTTAATAAATGACTATATACCTGGAAGTAGTAACCAGGTATGGAATCCGCTGGCTGATATTCTACCGGGAGCCGCTGTTGAAGACAGAACCAGGTTTGGAACATTTACGACCCTGTATGCAGATGTAAATATTGCCGAAGGATTGAAGTACCGGCTTAATGCAGGCGCTGAAATAAATAGCGAGACATATGGTAATTTTTATGCGACAAAAACAAACTATAGAAGAGGCGCTGCAAATTCTTCATCAAACCGCTCAAGTTTTAATGTCAGTTACACCCTGGAGAACATCCTTATGTATGACAAGACATTTGGAGATCATAAATTAAATTTTACAGGCTTATACAGCATTCAGGACTCAAAAATCAGAACCAATCAGTTTGATAATACCAATATTGCTTTTGATCAACTTTCATATTATAATCCTACGTATGGCTCGAACCTCACAGGCGGTGGCACGGATCCAAAATGGTCTATTATTTCTTATATGGGTAGGTTAAACTATGGTTTTAGCAACCGTTATCTGTTAACCGGCACTATACGTTCAGACGGGTCTTCCCGTTTAGCACCAGGTAATAAATATCATGTGTTCCCTTCAGCTGCTGCTGCATGGAATATTACCAATGAATCATTTATGCAGAATACCAAAGTATTAAACAACCTGAAGTTAAGGGTGAGTTATGGTACCGTTGGAAATACAGCTATTAACCCTTATCAAACATTAGGTAGTTTATCATCAGTAAATTATAACTATGGCCAAACGTTGGTTACGGGAGCCTATTTAACGAACGCTGGCAATACCAATTTAACCTGGGAGTATACTTCAACAGCTAACATTGGTGTAGATTTCGGCCTTTTGAAAAGCCGTATTTCAGGTTCAGTCGAAGTGTATAAACAATTTACTAAAGACTTGCTGTTAAGGCAATCATTACCCATTACTTCCGGCATACCAAATGCAACCGTTAAAAATATTGGACAAACTGAAAACAAAGGGATCGAAATACAGCTAAGCACTATTAATATTCAGGGTCGTGGCAGAAATGATTTTAGCTGGACCACTGATATAAACTTTTCTATTAACAGGGGAAAAATTAAACAGTTAGCTAATGGCGCAACAAGAGATATAGGCAATGGATGGTTTGTAGGTGAGCCTACAGGATCTTACTACGATTTTAAAAGATTGGGTATATGGCAAAACACGCCGGCCGATTCGGCAGCAGCGAAAAGTTACGGGTTAAGCCTTACCGGCGTTACTTCTGTGATCGGAACCATAAAGGTAGCTGATATCAATGGCGCTGGTGGAAAGCCTGATGGCAAAATTGACGACACCTACGACAGGGTAATTATAGGTAGCAATCAGCCTAAGTGGCAAGGTGGTATGACAAACAGATTTGCTTTTAAAGGTTTTGAGCTTACGGTAGTTGCTTTTGCCAGGATTGGCGGCATACTTAGCAGTGCCATTGAAGGTGGTAATGGTATAAGTACTTACGCAGGTACGTATAATAATGCAAAAGTTAATTATTGGACACCCACCAATAATGAGGACAGATTTCCCAAGCCAAACACCAATCCTACCGGAACAGGCAGCCTTCCTAATTATTTATCTACATTAGGTTATTTTGACGGAAGTTTTGTCAAAATTAGAACGCTAAGCCTTGGATATAATATTGCCCCGGCCGCTATACAAAAAATGGGACTTCGCTCAGTGAGAGTATATGCTACAGCATCTGATCCGTTCATCCTTTTTTCACCCTATGTTAAAGCTGGCGGTTTAGATCCTGAAACTGCCGGTTCGCTTGGGATTGATACGCCACCCCTTAGGTCATTTCTTTTGGGCTTGAATATTTCTTTTTAATAAAAACAAAAACTACTATATGAAAAGAATACATATTTTATCAGCATTATTCATTCTTGCATCACTTGCAAGTTGCGAAAAGAAATTAGTTGAAAATCCACAGTCCATTTTGGTTCCTCAAAATTTAACTACCCCTGCCGGATTGCAGTTGGCATTAGATGCCTCTTATGCCGGAACACGTAACTTTTGGGGTGGACAGGATTACTTTTTTATGACAACGCTTGGTACCGATGAGTTTTCCAGAGGTGGCGATGCTAATGCAGCTGCAGCTAATTATACATTTACTACATCAGAAAGCCGGGTAAACACTATTTGGAGAAACGCTTATATTTATATCAATTCCTGTAATGGAGTAATTGATAATGCTCCCAATGTAGATATTACACAAGCCGCAAGAGACCGGATGATTGGGGAAGCGAAATTTTTAAGGGCCAATTATTATTTCAACCTGGTGCAATCTTTTGGTGATATTACGCTGCTTAAAAATTTCGAAACAATAGGTAGTACATCCGCTACCCGTGCCCCTATAGCAGATGTTTATGCCTTTATGATTCAGGATTTGAAGGATGCCATTCCTGCATTACCCGCAAGCCCTAAGATCAGTGGAGTATTGCCTGGCAAAGCTACCGCCGCTGTTGCAAAACACCTGTTAGCAAAGATTTATTTAACCAGAGCGGGTTCATCCGCAAAACAGCCTAATGATTACCTGGATGCTTACAACACCGCAAAAGATCTTATAAATACTGCGGCTGGTATAGGATTAAGTTTACAAACAGATTTTGCAAGAGTATTTGCTGAAGGAAATGAAGACAATAGCGAAGTACTCTGGTCGGTACAGCATACATCCAACCTTGCATATAATGGCCCGGGCGCCGCCAGTGGTGCTACCGGAGATAATACATTAAATTATCTGTTTATTGGTTATTACGAAAGAAAACCGGGATTGGTTCGTGACGTTTTTTACGGAAGGCCTTTTAATCGGGCTGTGACTACAGACTGGTTATTGAATGTTGCATTTGGGGAAAGAGTCAACGACTCCAGGTATAGTAAAAGCTTCCAGACTGTTTGGTATGCAAATAATCCGACTACTTCTGCTTATCCAAAATGGACAGCTCCATTACCTGCCGGGGCTCCTGCAAATGCGGTGGTTGGGCAACCTAAGTTTACTATAGGAGATACAGCTATTTATATGCCTGGTGTAGATGTTACCGATGCTAAGATTGCTGCAACACGTTATCTGATTATTCCTCCGCGTAAGTATGATAATACACTGAAACCAACACTAACGAAGTATTTTGATTCGAAACGTTCTACTCCGGACGTAGTATCTATCAGGCCGGTCATTGTTTATCGCCTGGCGGAAACTTACCTTATTGCAGCCGAGGCAGCCTACATGGCCGGGCTTACACCAGAAGCTGTTTCTATGATTAATGTTGTACGCCGGAGAGCGGCAGCAAATCCTGCAAATCCGGCTGTAATGGATATTCAGGCAAGTAATCTGTCGCTGGATTTCATTTTGGAAGAACGTTCCAGAGAACTTTGCGGTGAAAATATGAGATGGTTTGATTTGGTAAGAACAGGTACGCTTATCAACAGAGTGAAATTATATAATCCGGAAGCAGGTGCAAATATTTTACCTAAGCATGTTCTGCGGCCCATTCCACAGTCACAAATTGACGCTGTCACAACCGGTACTCCATATCCTCAAAATCCGGGCTGGTAGTGTTGTTGGAGTATGATGGTAAGTACACTATAACTTAAATTATTTTAGTAGTTGCCCCGTTTCGTGTTTCACCAATACTGTTCGGAAGCAATTTTACTGCGAGTTCTTTACGCCAGCGGCGTAACCTATCTGTAGCAACACGAGTCAGTCAACATTGGGCATTGCGCCGGATGGGGCAACCCTACGATGATGATGGATTAGCAATATACCAGGGCTGCTCCTGCCGGAGCAGAAAACCTTGATAGATGACCATCTTGCTACAGATAGGTTGCCCTTCCAGGGCAAAGACCGTAACTGTTTTACAATAAACCAATTTTCTTCCGAAAAGTATTGGTGTCTCACGAAACCGAATAGTGAAAGGAAAGAAATTTAAGTTAAGGTGTAGTAAGTTGACAGGAAGAAATATGCGGGCACTAAGAATTATACAGATTACTCTTTTGATGCTATCAGGTGCAGGAATTTTTGCACAGGAAATAAAACTGCCGGAGCAGAATGATCGTTGGAAAATACAACCGGAGGGCAGCATTGAGTGGAAGATAGATGGCCATGTTCCTCATTTTGATCATGTAGAAATGGATGGGCAGAAAGTGGCTTTATGGATGCAGTACGGAGTAGATAGCAGTGCAAGACCAAAGTTGTCAAGAACGCTTGTTTTTCCTTCTTACAGGCTGCTTCCGGTAAGAACCATTGCCCACATGATGTATAACGTAGAAGACAATGACCTGCCACGAATTTTTATTAACGATAAGTTGCTGAAGGGAGGTGTGTATAATGCAACGGTTTCCTCGGATATGCCGGAAAGGGTTACCAGTATCAGGCATAAGGGCGTTTTGGAAATTGAAAGTGAAGTGGATAAGGATGGCTTGCATTTGCAACGTACTTATTTCCCTTCGGTTGATAAGTCGGTAGCGATTGAAAAACTCCTGTTTATAAATGGTACAATGAAGCCGGTTAAGATTGAAATGGAATATCTGAAACGGGAAGTGCGGCCTGCCCTTGAACGTACAAGTAATGGCCCCATCAGTTTTATTATTTCAACGATTGGTGAGGGATTGAAAACGGTGCAGCCGGGTGATAGTGTTGCTTTTGCCATTACTTACCAGGCAACAAGAGGAAATGAACAGCCGTTAACAGTTGTTGTAAATGAGGAAGAGCAGCTAAGAAAAGACCGGATAAGTCAGATAAAATCAAAGCTGGTTTTGGAAACGCCTGATACAGTTTTAAACACCATGTTTGCTTTTGCAAAAATCAGAGGTGCCGAAAGTATTTACAATACCAAAAGCGGATTGATGCATGGCCCTGGTGGCCTGCGTTATTATGCTGCTATCTGGGCCAACGACCAGGCCGAATATATCAATCCATTTTTTGCTTTTTTGGGTGATAGCATTGGTAACAAATCTGCGATGAATGCGTACCGCATGTTTGCAAAATATATGAACCCCGGCTATAATCCGCTTCCGGCTGCCATTATTGCCGAAGGGGATGCTACGGTATCTGTTGCCGGGGATAGGGGAGACATGGCAATGATAGCTTACGGCGCAGGGAGATATGCACTGGCTTATGGTAATGCCGATTCCGCTAGGGCTTTATGGCCCCTAATTGAATGGTGTCTTGAATATAGCAGGAGAAAAATAAATGATGAAGGTGTTGTAGGGAGTAAAAGCGATGAATTAGAAAACAGGTTTCCTGCCGGTAGAGCTAACCTAAATACAAGCTCATTGTATTACGATGCTTTATGCTCTGCGGTAATGTTAGGTAAACAGTTAGGAAAGCCGGCTTCGCAACTAAGTCAATACGAACGGCAAGCGCAAACGATTCGGGAGAACATTGAAAAATATTTTGGAGCTACTGTCGAAGGGTTTAAAACCTATCGCTATTACAATGGAAACGACACCTTACGTTCATGGATAACAACTCCTTTGGTGATGGACATTTTGGATAGAAAGGAAGGTACGATTGCAGCCCTTTTTTCACCAAGATTATGGACAGAAGACGGACTATCTACACTTGCCGGTAATAAGACCTTTTGGGACCGTTCCACCTTATATGGACTTCGTGGTGCATTTGCTGCGGGAGAAACGGAAAAAGCTTTACGCTTCCTAAAATATTATTCCAAAAGAAGATTATTAGGCGAGCATGTTCCTTACGCTGTTGAAGCTTATCCCGAAGGCAATCAAAGACAGTTGTCCGCAGAGAGTGGTTTGTACTGCCGTATTTATACAGAAGGGATGTTTGGTATGCGGCCTACGGGTTTTAATACTTTCAATATCACGCCACGTTTGCCAAAGGAATGGAATCAAATGGAATTAAAAAATATACATGCCTTTCAAAATCAGTTTGATATTGAAGTGTCCCGTGCAGGAAAAAATAAATTGTTGATTAAGATTAATAATGGTGGAGTAATAAAAAAATACATGATTGAAGATGGAACAACTCGAAAAATCAAGTTATGAGAAATTGATATTTACATAACCTAAATTAATACATGCAAAATAAAGCGACTTTGACAGCGGATGAATTAAATCGGCGTGATTTTCTGCGCCTGGCGATCATTAGTTCAGTAGTCATAATGGGGAATAATTCTGTGTTCGGAGCAGTAGATACTACCCCTCATGCTCAACTTTTCGAACTAGCACCTGGGGTAGTACAGCCGGAGGGCTGGTTGCGTGAAATGCTACAGAAGCAGGCTGCTCATCTTGGTTCAAAGTTGCCGGAAATTTCATGGCCATTTATTGGTAGTTACTGGGCGGGCGAAGAAAAAGACGTATCCATAAAAAAAGGACAATCTTGGTTCCCGTGGGAACAAAAGGCGTATTGGGTAGATGGTGCCGCAAGACTTGCATTGGTACTCGGTGATATAGCATTGATGGAGCAAGTGTGGGCATCTATTAATTATACAATTACCTACGCGAACTCAGATGGATATATGGGGCCACAGCTCCTTAAGGATCCTGCGGGCGATGCTCATCGCTGGCCGCACAGCGTTTTTTTCCGCAGCCTGACAGCATGTGCCGACGCACGGTCACCTTTAGTGGGAGCCACTAGCAAAAGCATTATTGAAGCCTTGCAGAAACATTATCTAAACGATCAGGCTTCGTATGGTACGCCGGAGCGAAATATTGCTAATATTGAGTCTATACTCTGGTGTTGTGGGCATACAAAAGATGCCCGTCTGCTTGCCTTAGCAGAGAACGCATGGCGAGCTTACTTAACAATTGCCAGCAGTCCCGATCGTGGCGATTTATCGCCTGAGAGAGTTTTCGCAAATACCCCCATCAACTCACATGGTGTCACCTATGCCGAGACCGTAAAACTACCAGCTATCCTTTATCTTTATACGGGCAAAAAAGCATACTTAACATATGCCCAAGCGGCCGAACGACGGATTTTTGATCACCATATGCTGATCGATGGCATCCCATCGACATCTGAATGGTATAAAACGGTAACTTCACTGGACCTACACGAAACCTGTGACATCGCAGATCATACTTGGTCATGGGGCTTCCAACGAATGGCTACAGGCGATACCGTATGGGCAGATCGCATTGAACGTGCCTGTTTTAATGCCGCTCCCGGCGCAATTAAGAACGATTGGAAGGTACTTCAATATATGTCCTGCCCAAATCAGTTCCTTGCTACGCTAGATTCCGATCATCATCCAAACGGGCTTGGTGGCTTCAAGATGGCCTTCCAGCCTAATCCGGGTAAACGCGTAGCTTGCTGCGGAGGGAATGTACATCGTATTTTTCCTAATTATGTTATACGGATGTGGATGCAGACAGCGAACGGGGGCCTTGCGGCAGTATTATATGGCGCATCCAAGGTTAAGGCGAATGTAGGATCAAAGAACGATCCTATAGAGATAGAGCAAATTACAAATTATCCTTTCGAGGAACATATCAATTTTAAAATTCATGCGGCTCATACCCTAAGCTTTCTACTTTCACTTCGAATCCCCGCTTGGTGCGAGAAACCGTTATTAAAGATAAATGGTCAATCCTTTACGGAAAAGCGTGCGGCAAAAGGTTTTTTGGTGCTGAACCGCTCGTTCGAGCCGGGAGATTTGATAACGCTTACATTGCCGATGAAGACAACCGTAACAAATTGGCCACAAGGCGGCATAGGCCTGGAACATGGCCCACTCGTCTACTCGCTTGCGATCAAGGCCGACTGGATACCTATGGTAGAAGAAAAATACACAACGGCTGAATACCCCAGTTGGGAAGCAACGCCTGCAAGCGATTGGAACTTCGGCCTCGTATTGGATCGTGCCCGGTCATCTAAAGGGATCGAGTTTAAACGAACGTCAAATCATGGAAGCCAAGAATTTGATCCATGGGATAATCCACCAACTACCCTTACTGTCCAGGCTAGAAAAATTGATGATTGGGAGCTACAGGCAAATCCCAAGAATCCAACCCAGAAATTCACACCGCCGCTGCCGGAATTGAGCACCAGTAAAATCAGCCAAAGGCTGGAGCAATTGACACTAGTCCCGTATGGCTCTACTGAGTTGCGGGTAACTATATTTCCGGCAATAAAAGCTTAGCCTGCCCATGCATATCTGCTATGTATAAAAGATTATTACGCTCCTCCTAAAATTGGAGCAAATGAAAAATGGTACTCCCGGAAGTTGGCGCTTGATGAACAACCGCTGTTTATACTTCAGAAACGAAGGCAAATCTTTTGAAGAGGCAGAAGATCGTTAGTGGAACTGCGAAAGTCCAAGATTTTTAATATTCAGACAAAGTAATAACCCACTAAGAAAATCATTTGAGCAAACGCTCGCCGCTTTAATAAAACCCACTGTTCAAAATGAACTAATTATACCAAAGGATAACCATTGCAATGCCCTATTGAGTTTTGTAATAGCATATACGATCATCTGCTTTCTTATAAAATTATCTAATGCTGCTAAAACAATTTTTCTTTGTTCTTTGCCTGTGTGCAACTTTTATCCTTACGCCCACTTTATTAAAAGCACAGGTTAAAAACCCTGTTCTTTTAAAGGGAAATACAATTATATATACATCGGCAAAGCCTGGCGAGCCCTTATACCTTGCGGTTTTAAACCTGCAACGGGATATGAATAAAGTATTAGGGAAAAGTACAACGCTCAAACCATTAGCTGATATTACCGTGCCCGGAATTGTTATTGCCACTGCTAACAAAGACGGTCTGGTAAGAACGGTTACCCGATGGGAATCCCATCATTTGTACATTGGCACTATTGGCGGCCAGCAACAGCTTATACTGGAAGGCGCTGATATGCGGGGAACCATATATGCCATTTATACGTTTAGCGAAAAAGTGCTCCTTGTGCCGCCTTTATGGTATTATAGCCAATGGCAACCAACGGTAAAAGAAAGCATCAAAATACCGGCGGCATTTGATATTAATTGCCCATCTCCGCAGGTAAAATACCGGGCATTCTTTCCCAATGATACTGACCTGTTTGCCCCATGGCGCAAATTGTCGCCTGGGAATAACGAAATGTGGCTGGAAATGGCAATGCGTTTAAAATTAAACACCATTGAATGGTTTGATGATGAGCGTGACTACAGCAAGAAATACAGTGTATCGCCAACTACACGGCTGATCCAAAATTACGGGTTGATAAATACGACCCACCATCATAGCCCCTTAAACGCAACACTGGCAGGCTGGGACGATTACTGGAAAAAAACAAGAGACACCATACCCCCGGAACTTTCATTAGCGAATGTGGAAAAGCTGGAAGAATTTTGGAAGTATAACGTGGAGTGCATTGTTAGAAATAAAATAGATATGTTATGGGTAATTGGTTTCAGAGCCAATGGCGACCACCCCTTTTGGTACACTTTTAAAGATGCACCGGCTTCCATGAAAGACCGTGGTGAAGTAATCAGCCAGATGATGGAAAGACAACGAAAAATAGTGATAGATGTTACGGGTGATACGGCCACACAATTCAGAACTATTTTTTACGACGAATTATCAGATCTGCTGGCACAGGGATATATTCATCCACCAGCTGATCCAGGCTTTATCTGGACCTATGTGGCTGCCAGAAGGGATCATTATCCAAATAAAGATATTCAGCAATTAGATAAAGAAAAAAATATTAGCCTGGGGTATTATTTTAATTATCAATTCACCTCTACCGGCAGCCATTTGGCGGCAGGAGAGGGCCCCTGGAAAATGGAGCAAAACTTCAGGTATGTAGCTGGAAAAAGTTCCCGGCCGATTGCTTTTTCTGTAGTGAATGCCGGGAATATCCGGGAGTTTGTTTTTGAGTTATCGGCTAACGCCGCCATGATGTGGAATTTTGACAGCTATAACTCTGATAACTTCCTGAAAGCGTTTTGCGCCATGTATTATGGAAAAAAAAGTTCTATAAAAACGGTAGCACTTTATAAAGGATACTACAATGCCTTTTGGCAACAGCGTAAACCCGATCTGGCCGGGTTTGACCGCCAGTATATATTTCAGGACCTGAGGTATAAGAGAGCAATGCTGGATATCTGCAGTCAGTTCGATAAGCCTTATACGCCTAATCCGCTTAAAGATATTGGCGCTGAACAACTGGCAGGGCGAACCTATAGAATAGTCCCGGCTGATAACGGCACCACCTCTGATATTGAAGCAATGATTAAAGGAACAACAAAATCGGCAAACGCTTTTTTGGATGTTGCCCGGCAGGCCGACGCTCTATATCCCAATATAGACAGCAATGGCAGGTTTCTTTTCAACGACAATTTACGGCAACCATCCTATTACCTCTACTATCTGAATGAAAGCCTGTTACACCTGTGCAAGGCTTACCAACAAAAGGAAGATGTGGTTAGTAAAAATAAACTGCTCAATCAGTCATTAATAGATCTCAAAAATGCAGAGGAATCTTTAAAGCGTACACAGCATGGCAATTTTGCGCAGTGGTATGCCGGCGACCAAATTTTTGGTTTTCAGAGTTTATACAAATTACTAGACAGCTTAATTACAAGTGAAAAACCAGCTTGAATATTTTCTATTCCAGTTTTGCTGCGGATTTCAGGACGAGACAATGGGTCAAACTAACGTATTCGCAAGCGATAAAATATGTTTTTGTAAACCGGAGCAATCAATATGAAAAATAAACTGATATTAATTGGATTGTACTGCCTTTTTTCATTTGCAGGATACAGTCAAAAAAAGCCTGCTTATTCCCTTGTACCGGCTAAGCCATCACAGGCGCCTGATTATTTTTGCACCTGGAACATACAAGGCTATGTAACCAGTTACACAGGCAGTCCTGCGATGCGGCAAGCAATGACTGAAAAAAATATCTTTGGCAGTGGTGTGTCTGAGCGCTGGGGAGAAATGTTTTCCAGGTTACACAAAGACCTGTATTTGGTATTGGATGATGATTGGGAAACGCCTCTTAATGGCGACCGGAGTTATTACGGAAGTTTGATTGTCGATACTGCCCGCTTCCCTTCTGTAAAAGGCATGTCGCCCCAGCAGCGTTTAGGTTTTCTAACAGAAAAAACAAAAAGTTTAGGCTGGAAAGGATTAGGGCTTTGGATATGCGCACAGCAGGCACCTATTAATGAAACTACGGATAGCTTAGCTTACTGGACAGAACGCCTTAAGTGGATGAATAAAGCCGGCATCAGCTATTGGAAGGTAGACTGGGGAAACAAATCGAAAAGTGCGTCATGGAGATCGTGGCTGACAAAATTAGGTAAGCAAGTGGCCCCTGATCTTATCATTGAGCAGGCCATGACACCATCTGTTATTACAGTAGCAGATGTATACCGTACGTATGATGTCGAGAATGTCATCTCAGTTCCGCATACCATAGATCGCATAGCTAAACTGCTTTCTTATTTGCCACGAGGTGAGGCTGTAAGTATTATTAACTGCGAAGATGAGCCTTATATAGCTGCCGGAACCGGCTCGGCAATTGGTATTATGCGGCACCCCGTTAATGGCAGCCTCCCTAATGGTAAACAGGACCATGCATTTCCGCCGGTTGGCCGGGATTTGAAAAGCCGGCTTGATGAGGAAGTTCGTTGTGTAATGTGGCATAGGATAGCAATGCCA
The DNA here is from genome assembly GCA_965246935.1 of Chitinophagaceae bacterium. Classification (GTDB taxonomy): domain Bacteria; phylum Bacteroidota; class Bacteroidia; order Chitinophagales; family Chitinophagaceae; genus JAZKFT01. The sequence goes on from CBDFGC010000014.1 coordinate 72,859, forward strand.
TTCGGCATAGATAAAACCAACAATTATATTGATACGCACAGTTACACGATTATTGGATAATGAAAAACGATGAATCATATGTGAAGGGGCATGGCGAAGGATATATAAATTTATGGCAAGCGCCTGCCGTAATTACCAGGGGACTGGAAAAACCAATAGTTACCTTAAAGAAAGGTGATACGCTGATGCCCTATATTCTGGCATCGAGATACCCAAATGGTGCTATCGCAATCGCTTCTATAGGACGCACAATTGACCGTGGATATCTTACCCCCCGGGCCGATGTGGTGTTAAAAGTTGCCCGTTGTGATAACCCTTTCGGCATATTCGGGTATTACAACAGCCTTACTTTACAGATTGAGCAGCAAACATCTTTCACCAAAATCTTAGCACAGGATTTAGCCGGAAATACACCTACAGATATTACGCACCAGATTGTGCATAAAGGAAATATGTTTACTATCCCCGGAAAGATAATTGACCAGGTGGGGCTGGCTGCTGCAACTAAAGGAGATAAATCGGAACCGGGCATGGTGTTACTTTTTCAAAAATAATTAAAAGAATATTTTGGATATCATAGCTTTTATAATTCAAATGCATTGCCTGATACCTGAAGTTAACAACCGTAATTTACCGGTAACGACTGTATAAATTTAAGCGGTAAAACCTACTACATATCATAAACCAGTTTAAGCACTATCCATTTATATCAGTAAAATATGACAATCTTATACCGCAGTCTGGCAAGGGTATTAATCTTGCTTTTTTCAATTCCCTCTCTATCCTCGGCACAAACTCCTGCCCCCGTTTACAATGTAAAAAATTACGGCGCTAGAGGCGATGGAAAAAGCCTGGATACAAAAGCGATTGATAAAGCTATTGATGCGGCTAATGCGGCAGGCGGCGGCACCGTATACTTCCCGGCAGGGAATTACTTATCGGTAACCATACACTTAAAAAGTAATGTAGCTTTATATATTGATCAGGGAGCAACCATCATTGCAGCAACCACCGGCGAAGGTGTGCAATATGACCTGCCAGAAAAAAGCGATAACGATCTTTACCAGGATTATGGGCATAGCTATTTTCGTAACAGCCTGATCTATGGTGAAAACCTACATGATATATCCATCATCGGTCCCGGCAACATTTGGGGTAAGGGTTTAACAAGAGAAGACCTGAAAGAAAAAAATCCGGGCTCAGCCAATAAAGCACTTGCCCTTAAACTTTGCCGCAACGTCATATTAAAAGACTTTACCATTGCCTATGGCGGCTGGTTTGGCTTTTTGCTGACGGCTGTTGATAATGCTACCATTGATAATATTGTAATGGACACTAACCGTGATGGCATTGATCTGGTATCCAGCAAGAACGTACGTATTTCTAATTGTAGCATTAATGCACCTGGTGATGATGCGATTGTATTAAAAAGTGATTTTGCACTGAACTATCCACGTGATCTGGAGAATGTAACCATTACTAATTGCCAGGTTTCAGGTTACAACGAAGGAACATTTTTAGATGGAACCTTTAAAAAAGACGGTAGGAACAACCCAACTGGCCGCATTAAGCTGGGTACCGAATCTAACGGAGGCTTCAAAAATATCACCATTTCTAATTGTGTATTTGACCATTGCCGCGGCCTGGCCCTTGAAACGGTTGACGGAGCAGCATTGGAAGATATTACCATCACCAATATAACTATGCGTGATGTTACGAATGCTCCACTGTTTATCAGGCTGGGTGCCCGTCAGAGAGCTCCGGAAGGTTTCCGCTACAGTACACTGCGCCGGATTATCATAAGTAACATTATTGCATATGATGTGACCGGTGAGCAGGGCGCAATTATCAGCGGAATACCAGGCCATGATATTGAGGATCTGACATTAAATAATATCCATTTTTACTTTAAAGGCGGCGGTACAAAGGAGCAAGCAGTAAGAGAATTACCGGCTTTAATAGATAGCTATCCTGATCCGAACCGGTTTGGGATAACACCCGCTTATGGCTTTTTTATCCGGAATGTTAAGGATTTGAAAATGAGCGATGTGGAAGTTAGCTATATAAAAGAAGACCAGCGGCCGGCCTTTATTTTAAACCATGTAGATGGTGCAGATTTTCAACACGTCCGGGCACAGAAAGCGGAAGGTTCGCCGATGTTTATGTTGAATACGGTAAAAAACTTTAATCTGTTTAACAGCGATCAGCTTCCAAATACCAAATTAGCGGATGTAGATAAAAAGCAGTTATAAAATGGTGAATAAAGGATTATTGCTGTTGTAATAAATGTTCTCTTAAATACTATTGCATATTTGATATATGAATGCACTATCAAATAGGTTGGCGAGGAAACCGTCGGTAGTCTATATTCCGGAAACGAATGGCAAATTGCCTGAAGACATAGAAAAAACTGGCGCAACGGTGTTAGCACGGAAGATTTTTAATATTTAAATTTCGAATATAAAAAAATATTTATTACTACTTCTATTTCTATCGACTGGCTCTTGCCTTAAAGCCCAGCTTGGGGTTAGGTATGATCCTGCCATTCAAAACACTACAAACCTGCAATACCGGCGTCCTAAAGGAAACTTATTTGTTGGCGATTGTATGCCTTTTTTCAGGAATGGCGTTTTCTCTTTTTACTGGCTGCTTGATTCAGCTCACCATGCGAGCCTTGGCGGTTTAGGCGGGCACCAATGGGTTTTAAGCACTACCACCGACCTGAAAACCTGGAAACAGGAACCCATCGTTTTGGGCATTGATGAAGAATGGGAAAAATCTATCTGTACGGGCTCTATCGTTTACCATCAAAACAAATACTATGCTTTTTACGCCACCAGGTTTATTAATAGCGAAGGCAAGGTAAACGAACAGTTGAGTTATGCTATCAGTCCCGACGGGATTCATTTTGATAAGCAGAAACCTAATCCTTTTTATACTTCTGCACCGGGCTATAGTAAACGTGATTTTAGAGATCCCAAGGTATTTGTGAATGAAAAAACCGGCGAGTTTCATCTATTTGTATCCAGCTCTCAGGAGAATCCGGTATTAAAACATGCAAGCGGCTGCCTGGTACATCTTACCTCAAAGGATTTGAAAAACTGGATGGTACAGAAGCCGATATTAACCGGACAATCATCTGTACCCGAGTGTCCGGATTACTTTTTTTGGAATGGCTGGTACTACCTGGTTTATAGCGACTACAGCGATACTTATTACGTGCAATCCAGAAGCCCATACGGGCCATGGCAGGAACCTAAATACCAGGCTTTAAACGAATCATGGGCCAATGTGGTTAAAACTGCCGAATTTAAAAATGGCAGGCGTATAGCTGCGGCCTGGGTTCCGAGCCGCAACGAAAATAAGGATAACGGAGGAGAACGATTTGGAGGTAACGCCATATTCCGTGAAGTCACCCAGCAGGCAGACGGTACGTTGGATACCAGGTTTCCTGAAGAGATGATACCGGAATCTGGCGCTGCTATGAATTTGCCTGTAAAAACCGACTTGGACAGCAAACTTGATAGAACGGGTGTTTTATCAGTTAACGCACCCAATGGCGCTGGCGCTGCGCATGTTGAAGGTGTACCTTTAAAATGCAGGGTTACTATGGAGATTGAACCTGTAGGATCAACTGAAGAATATGGCTTATATGTAAGATCAGATCAGCAGGCTGACCACGGCTACAGGCTTAATTTTTCTGCCAACACTAAAACGGTATGGCTTGGTAATACAATGATAAGAGCAGTAGATGGATTAGATAAGCCTTTAAAAATTGATATGATACTGGATGCTGACATCATTGACGTGTCTATAGCTGGCAAGCGTTGCATTGTAAACCGTATGCCAGAACAAAAAGGCGACTACTTGTGGTTTTACGCAAAGCATGGCAACGTAAAGTTCAAATCAATTAAGATAAACCCGCTTACAGACGAAACAAATTAATTATGCTATTAAGTTTTGATATTAGCCCTCTTGCATAAGTCGCAGAAAAAGTATGTGACTGAGTCAGGATGTAGGATCTTTGTGAGATGTTTTGGCAAGATATCAAAGATAGGGAAACAGCCTCCTTCAAACGGCTGACGGGTGTTAGCAAGAAGACTTTCCGTTTGATGGTAAGAGCAGTAGTGAGATTTGATGAGAAAATCATAAAGAAAAAAGGAAACCAGCGCAGCCGCCCTTTTACATTAAGCGTGCCAGATCAGGTGCTGCTTACGCTGATGTACTACCGGGAGTACCGTACACAGTTCCACATCGGCGGTACCTATGGCATGAGTGAATCAGCAGTATGCAGGATGATACAGCGTATAGAGGGAGTTTTAGAGAAAATAAAGGAGTTTAAGTTGCCGGGCAAGAAAAAGCTGAGTGGGGTGAGCCAACAGGTGACGGCCATTTTGATAGATGCTACTGAAATGGCGGTAGAACGTCCAAAAAAAACCAAAAGCAGTATTATTCAGGTAAGAAAAAGAAGCATACGCTGAAGGTTCAGTTGGTCGTATCTAAGAAAACAAAGCGCATTATCTGTACACACCACGACAAAGGGAAAGTGCATGATTTCAAAGTGTTTAAGAAGAGCAAGCTTTCCATTCATAAAAAGACGAAAGCCACGTTAGATTTAGGCTATCAGGGCATCGAAAAGCTACATGCCAATAGCAGCTTACCAAAGAAAGGCAGTAAGCATAAGCCGCTTACCGACAAAGATAAGGCAGCCAACAAAAAGTTATCAAAAGAAAGAGTAGCAGTAGAGCACGTCATCGGCAGGATCAAAGTTTTCAGGATCATGACAGAGCGTTACCGCAACAGAAGGCAAAAGCACACCATGAGAGTCAAACTTATATGTGGTATTTATAATTTCGAATTAACTTGACCACTTATGCAAGAGCTCTATTGGCGGTATTAGACGTGCCGTGGTTTCAGGTAGACAGACAGAAAGTAATTCTATTGAAATTGCAGTGGAGATTTCCAGCACATACGTGTCAAAAAAACAGCAGGTTCTCAAATGTCCCAACATAACCAGGTAAAAACTTTAAGCTGCTTAACAGCGATCAGCTTCCAAATACTAAATTATCTGATTTTGATAAAAAGCAATTGGGAATTGCTTACTGAGGTAATGTTAAACGGATTTTTTATCCGGGTTTTCAGACAAGTGTCAAGCTTTCGGTTTGTGATTAAGTTTTTCAGCTCATGAAAATAGGTTTACTATTAATCCCATGGGTATTTAGAAACGATTTTCCACGCTAACTTATGTTGATATGAAGAATTTCTTTTTACTGTTTTCACTCCTACTTACATCTTTTTTCGGCCATGCCCAGAAGAAGGGTTCCATGACGTTTGGATCCTTTCCGCTTGTGGTTGCCGAACAGAACTCGCTGATGGCAAAATGGGAAAAGAAACCCGTGCTTAATTCGCAATTGATTGACGATATGGAGCACGATGGCAGGTGGAAGGTTACCAGCATAGGCGAAATGAGTTATACGCAGGATCGGGCAAAGGATGGTCAACGGTCGCTTCGATTCCGTACTTCCATTCGTGACACGGCTTATTTAGCACTGGCCGGGAATCACAGCAAATTGAACTCACAAACGTTTAACATCAACGGTCAGGCTGGTGCCTCATCGGTACAATTACATTTTGATATGCCTCAGGATTGGTCAAAGTTTAACCGGATATCTTTTTGGGTGTACGTACATTCGACATCGTTACCTCGTCATAACATCAACCTGGGCATCAATAATGAAGGAACGGTTTCAAATGCTTTAAGCTCTGCACGGACCCATTATGCCAATGATCTTAAACCAGGTCAGTGGAACCATGTTCTTTTTGAGATACCCCATTTGCCGCGTAATAAAGTAACCATGTTTAGTTTAACACGAGAGCTAACCGGTAACAATCCTGGAGAAGAAGACATGGTTACCTACGACATAGACCGCCTGGAACTACAGCGGGTTGTGACCGATCAGTTTGAAGGATGGACCGTTGCGCCGGAAAAGCTTTCTTTCAGTCATGTAGGCTATCGGCCACTGGATTCTAAAATTGCTATGGTGGGCAGTGGAGCCGGCAATAAATTTCAACTGATTAATCAACAAGGCTGTATTGTTTTTTCGGGCAATGTTGCAGTGGTTGAAAATAAGAATGGTGTATTTCATCAATTAAACTTTTCTAATTTCCGTACAGCGGGTATTTACCGTATTCGCTGTGATTCGCTCGAATCTAATCCGTTTCCAATAAAACAAACTATATGGCTACAGCCTGTTTTTAAAGCATTAAACTTTTATTATTGCCAGCGTTGCGGTTATGATGTGCCTGGGGTACATAAGGCTTGCCATATGGATTGGCAGGGATTTAGGGGCGATGTAAAAAAAGTCGTTAATGGCGGCTGGCATGATGCCGGAGATCTTTCGCAAGGTATCTGGCGCACATCAATGGCCACCTATGCTATGCTGAATAATTTGGATGCATTGCAGCAGCAGAAAGATGCTACAGAAGTAACCAATAGAATGCGTTCTGAAATTGCATGGGGGCTGGAATACCTTCTTAAAACCCGGTTTGGCGATGGCTTTCATATACACTGGTGCAGGATGCGCATGTTTACCGACAATAAGATTGGTACTGTTGATGATGTCCTGGTTCCTGCGGAGAACATACCCTGGGAAAATTTCCTGGCAGCCGCTGTGGAAAGTAAAGCAGCCATATTGCTGGCAAAATCCAATCCTGAACTTGCGAACAAGGTACGTATGGCAGCAATTGATGATTGGCAGGCTGGTGTAGCTTCCCGTAATGCCTGGGATCAGGCTTCAACAGAGGAAGCATCATGGGGAGCAACATCATCATTGCTACTTACTAAAATGACAGGCGATATGAAATACCAAAAACAAGCGGTCGTTTTCGGAAATCTGTTGATGCAGTGCCAGGAACAGCATTTTGTACAAGGCATTCCAATCACGGGTTATTTCTACACCAATAGCACCCGGCAGCGGGTTATACACAACAAGCACACCGCATTCGAAGAAGCCCCAATGATTGCATTGGCCATGTTATGCAAGGAATTGCCGAAAAATGAAAATTGGATAAACTGGTACAGTTCGGCGGTATTATACAGTGAGTTCTTTATGAAGCGGGGCAGTCAGATAGCAGCACCATATAACCTGTTGCCAAATTCGGTGTGGACAAAAACCGAAATCATGAACGAAAAAGATGATGAAACCCGCACCATCAGTATGCAACAATTTAATGATGGTACCCCGTTGAACGCAGCGTATGTGCTACGCACTTTCCCTATCTGGAGCGATGCCACATTTCACGGCAATACCAATGTTCAGCTATCCGGCACCTGGGCGTTAGCCGAGGCCGCCAGATTACGTAATGATCCCGAAGGGTTAAAATTGGTAGCTAAACAACTGGAGTGGGTACTTGGGGCAAATCCGTTTGGGCAAAGCCTGATGTATGGTGTTGGCTATGATTTTGCACCCCAGTTTGCTTATTGTGTAAAAGATGAAGTTGGTTCATTACCTGTTGGGATGGATTGCCGGTCAGGCGATCAACCTTATTGGCCAGCCACTAACAGCGCTACGTACAAGGAAATGTGGATGGAACCGGTAAGCAGGTTTCTGGGAGCGGTATCTGCCTATAACTCGCAAAATCAATTAAGCGTTCTACAACAGGCCGTAGGTAAAAAATTAGAAATACATACCGAAACCACTCAATCTGATGAGGGAACTGTGTCCGTTACAATTACCCTGACAGGAACTGGTAAACATGAAATTGAAATAAAAGCTTTTAATGCAAAAACAGATTTTGGCAGTAAACAGATTAACCTTTCGGCTAATAAAACAAAAAAAATACAGTTAGAACTAACTGTTGCCGATAAAAGCATGCCTTATGTAGCCGTAATTTCTACTGATAAAAATCCCGGTTTACGCAAAGAAATTGTTGGATCGTATGTAAGCGCAGCAGTATTATCTAGGAAATAAAAACAGGTAAAAAATCAGTTACTAGTCTACTATAAATGATAGTAATAATGACAAACAGCAGGATGTAACCCTTAAAAAATTACTTAATGTGTTTAAAAATTAATTTACTGATTATGAAAATTATTAAAAACAGTTGTCTCCTTGTTTTATTTTTAATGGCTTCTTCCACTATTCTTTTTGCACAAAAGAAAACCAAAATTAAAAATGCATCTAAAGCAACACCGTGCATGGATGTGCTCAGCCTTTTCACCGCTGCTAATGTGCCGGCTATGGCCCCGGAAGAAGAGTATGCCCCATTGATCAGTTCGACAGAAGAAACACCGACAAATCTACCCGGAAATGGTTTGGCGCAGCACCCGATGTTATATGTCGGTGAAAACTGCAATAGAATGTTCCTCGTAAAAGACGGCGAGACGATCTGGACCTATTCTACTGGAAAAGGCCCTGAATATGATGATGTATGGATGCTTTCCAATGGCAATATTTTGTTTACCCGCATGCAATACCTTGCCATAATCACCCCGGACAAGAAGGTGCTTTGGCGCTACGATTGTAATAACGCCAAAGGCGCAGAGCATACCGAAGTGCATTCCTGCCAACCCATCGGGTCAGACAAAGTGATGTTTGTGGTAAGTGGCCTGCCACCTAAATTGATGGTTGTTAATACCAAAACAGGAAAAGTTGAAGTAGAGCACGAACTCCCTTATATCCAGCCGGCAAAACCGAATGATATTCATCCACAACTAAGGCGGGCCCGTGTTACGGCACAGGGAACCTATCTTGTTTCTTTGCTTAACTTGGGTCGTGTTGTGGAATATGATAAAAATTTCAAAGAAATCTGGAGTTACAAGAGCACGAAGCCCTGGGCCGCCCTAAGGCTTAAGAACGGCAACACGCTGATTACTGATGAAACTGACAACCTTACACGTGAAGTTAATAGCAAAGGCGAAACAGTATGGGAGTTCAATTGCAAGAACGATCTGCCGGCAGAATACCAATTTAAATCCGCACCGCAAAGCTGTACGAGGCTATCCAACGGCAACACCATTTTTGCCTCACGTGGCCAGGGAGGTAAAGGCCCGCAGCTTATCGAAGTAACCCCGGACAAGAAAGTGGTATGGGTACTGTGGGATTGGAAAAATATTGGCGATGCTACTGCAGTGCAGATATTAGATGATCCGGGCGTACCTGAAGTTCCCGGGCAATCTGAACATTGATAAGACCGATCTGGAGCTTTGGGGATAAAGCAAGGTAATATTCAGCTAGTTTATAATATTAGGAATGATCAAATCACATATAAAAATAAACTTGCCATCACTGTGGCTGGTTGCCGGGATTCTTACCGTAAACACATTCACCGTATCAGCTAAAGATTATACCGTTAATTATTTTAGCATCCAATCAGGCGGTACAGTGCTTAATACACGTTCCATACAATTTGGTATTGATTATATCAGTCAGAACGGTGGTGGCAAATTAGTGTTTCCTGCCGGTAAATACCTAACCGGTTGTATTCATTTTAAATCGGATGTAATCATTCAGTTGGATGAGGACGCCGTTTTATTAGGTTCGATAAACCCCTTAGATTACGACCGGCAAAACACAGCTTTTGATCATAACTTTAATACATCTCTTGCCCTTATACTGGGACTTAACCAACATAATATAGGCATCACCGGAAAAGGCACTATTGACGGGCAGGGAAAAGAACTTGCTGACGGCGTAGGTGAATTGCTTAAAAAAGGGTTGGTTAAAGGCGGATCAGTTAACCGCCCTAATGAAGATAACCGGCCTATGATTATTAATTTTTTTGGTTGCGAAAACGTTACGATAAAAAACATCACCCTAAAAAATGCTGCTTGTTGGGTAGAATGTTATAACCAATGTAAGAATGTAACCGTTGATAGCATCCATGTAGAAAGCCGTGCCTTTTGGAACAACGATGGGATAGACATTGTTGATTGTAATAATTTTAAGGTAAGCAATTCTTATTTTAACAGCAGTGATGATGGCATCTGCTTAAAATCATTAGACTCTAATGCACTTAATCAAAATATATGGATACAAAACAACAGTATGACTACAGATGCCAGCGGGATTAAGTTTGGTACCGCATCACTGGGAGGATTTAAAAGCATCCACATCCTTAATAATAAAGTATTTGATACCTACCGCTCAGCCATTGCTTTAGAGGCTGTGGACGGAGCTATCATTGAAAATATAGAAATAGATAGTGTACAAGGCGTAAACATTGGCAACGGTATATTTTTACGTGCCGGCGCACGTAAAGGCACCCGTAAAGGCAAGGTTGAAAATGTATCCATCCAAAATGTTGATGTTGAGATAAGAGCGGAGAAAAATCCGATCAAAGCGTTGCCTGCTATAGTCATTGCGGGTATGCCTGATCAGATCATTTCTAATATCCGGCTTAAAAATATTGTACTTAAATTTCCGGGGGGAGCAGGTCGTTCCACGGCACAAATTACTGTCGATAACCTTGGTACTATACCCGAAAAACCTGATAGCTATCCGGAGTATTCCATGTTTGGCGAACTGCCTTCATGGGGCGTATACATCCGCCACGCCCGCAATATTCAGTTTACCGGGCTTTCTCTGATTGCCGCTAAAGCCGATTTCAGAACACCTGTCGTTTTAGATGATGTGCATCAGGCCTCGTTTAAAAAGCTTACTGTGAAGGAGCCGGAAAGTAAAAAGAAAATATTTGTTTATAACTCGTCTGATGTTAGCCAGCAATAAAGCATTTAATTAGTCGATAAAGCCTAAATAAAAATATGAAAAAAATATGCATTTACGGACTACTGGTAGTATCCTTATTAACCGCTACAGTAAGGCTGTCGGCCTTCAAATACAAGAGGAAGCAGCCGCCTGAAAAGTCCAATGCCGGTTTAACAACACCGCAAGGTTTTACCGCGGTTAAGCTTATTGAAGGGATTGGGAAAGTAAGGCATATTGTAGTAACACCAAAAGGCAATATATATATAAGATTAGCTAAACCGGTTAACGAGCAGGGAACATTATTATTACAGGAGCGTAATGGAAAGGCTACCGTAAAAATGGGTTTTGGTAATTACGGCGGTACCGGCGTAAGGCTATATAAGGGCTATTTGTATACTGCTTCAAATTCAGAAATATTTCGCTATAAGGTTGACAAGAACGAGCAGGTGGTAGATACAAATGCCCGTGAAACGATTGTTACCGGGCTGTTGGATAAAGGTACACACGAAACCAAATCTATCATGATGGATAATGTGGGTAATATGTATATCCCAATAGGCTGCCCGTTAAATTCCTGCCAGCAGGAAGACAGGCAAAGAGGGTCAATGGGTATTCCCGGCTGCCCTTTGTTAGCCATAAGTGGCGGGGTATGGCAGTTTAAACCCGATAAACTTAACCAGACGTATGCCGATGGCATACGTTATGCAACCGGGTTAAGAAATGTAGTTGGTGTTGACTGGAACACGCAAACCAATCAACTTTATGTAATGCAGCATGGTCGTGATCAGTTAGATAATATATTTCCGGATATGTTTACCCCTCAACAAAATGCTGAAATACCTGCCGAATGTATGTATGCTTTAAACAAAGATGATAATGCGGGCTGGCCTTATATTTATTATGACCGCCAGCAAAAGAAAAAAATACAAATGCCGGAGTACGGCGGCGATGGTAAAAAAGAAGGCAGTGCCGAATACATTGACCCGGTCGCTGCATACCCGGCACACATGGCACCTAATGATATTTTGTTTTATACCGGTAACCAATTCCCGACAAAATATAAGAATGGCGCCTTCATAGCTTTTCATGGCTCATGGAATCGCAGGCCCGAACCACAGGCAGGTTATTATGTTATTTTTCAACCCTTTAAAAACGGGAAGCCATATGGCGATTGGGAGGTTTTTGCTGACGGCTTTTCAGGATCGCCTGAGCAAACCGCATCGGGCCGTGCAGATCATCGTCCATGCGGGCTGGCACAAGGGCCAGACGGTTCTTTATATGTAACTGATGATGTAAAAGGGGCCATTTACAAAATAAGTTATGGTAAAGGTGTTATAGCACAAACTCCAATTGCATCTGCAAGCACCACACCGGCTAAAACTGTAATTGCTAAAAAAACCGTTTATAAAATCCCGGACGCCATTAAAGCATCGTACACTGCCGGAGCATCTGTTTATATCCGAAACTGTGCTACCTGCCACCAGGACGATGGCAGAGGTGTACAGGATATGAATGCACCGCTTGTAAAAACCAGTTTTGTATTGGGTAGTAAAACCCGGTTAATTAATATTATACTGAAAGGCCTAAAGGGCGTTGAGATAAATGGCGAAAAATATAGCAACGTTATGCCATCGCAAAGTTATTTAACCGATAAACAAATGGCCGACGTGTTAACCTATATACGTAACAGCTTTGGCAATAAAGCTACAGCAGTTACTAGTGCCGAGGTTGCCGCGGTACGTAAAAGTAAATAAATGTTGTAACTAATCAACCTGTTAAAGATGAGTAAGGCAAGCTGTAGAAAATTCACGTTAGCATTTGAGAGCAAGGTATACCTGGAAGCCATTAAAGAGGAGCAAACAATAGACGCATTGAGCAAAAACATAATTTGCGCCCTAAGTAAAGTGGTCAAAATAACTTTTACAAATGAAGCGGGATATTACCCGGCGTTGGTTGCCCCTACCCCCTTCAGGGCAATGTCATTAAGTTAAGGATTGGAGTAGCAGTTATGCGCCGTAGGTGCAATCTGTTTGTAGCAAACAGACATCCTTGATGTTGGTGCATGCCACGTAGTGGCTACCTAATCAGAGAAGAGGGGTAGCCACTACGTGGCAATGATTGCCTTTGTCTCTTTGTTTGCTACAAACAGAAAGCCCCGATGGGGCTTATCTTAATGACATTGCCCTAAAGGGGAACTCGTTTTTACCTGAAAAATTAGTGGCAAGTATGAGTATTTTGAAGTTCCTATACAGTTTGATGGTGTCCAAAAGCCCCCTTTAGAGCCTGTTCCGTACCGATAGGTCAGGAGGGTTTGGGGGCAACCAGGCCAGATTGATGAAATGTTCAAGTTATTTTGATACCACTCCTAAGTAAATCAATACTTGGAAAAAAGAGTTTTAGAGAAAGCTCCCTGTGTCTTTGGTAAAGAAAACTTTAGACTTTTAACGCTGGCTTCCTGTTTCTGATGGTTGGCTTGGTTGGTATCTTAATATGATTAAACCCGACTGCAAAGGCTTCGAATCTATCAATGTCAGTTTCTCCTGCTGTTCCAGGTTTTTAAAGAGTGCTTTTCCCTTAGCCAGTATAGTTGGGTTCAATTCAAACCTGTATTCATCCACCAGGTGAAGTTTGATGAGGTTGGAAGCAAAATCAGCACCGCCCCAGGCAATGATATTTTTCCCATTCTCTTTCTTCAGGCGGGTTACTTCAGCAGCAAGATCGTGGGCTACCCTGGTATTTTTCCAGTCAGGTTTAAAATCACCTTTTGTAAAAACGATATGGTGTGACTGATCGGCCAGTTTTGCAAATTTCAATTCGTTGGGAGCACTGGCCGGGTTTTGTAACACGGATTGCCAGTACTGGGAATAAAGCGGGTACATTTTTCTTCCCAATAAATAGGTATCTGCTGAATCAAGGTCTTTATACAATTCCATCCATTCTTCATCACTGCTCATTAACCAATCCGCTTCAACATTAGGCCCGGCAACATAGCCATCCAGAGTAATTTGCATGGAGAGAATAAGTTTTCTTTGGCTCATCTCTAACGTTTTTGATATTGATAATTGTTTATAGTTCGAAGTTAGCGTCACTTCATAAAGGGCAGTTTAGGATTGCAATCTTTATACCAAGCCAGGTTTGTGAAAAAGAACTTAGCTTCATGATTGTGAGGATGCCCTATTACCGTTTCCATTGAATTCAAGATGTTCCTTGTCTAATGGAATCATTCCCTCCTGCAATCAGCGAAAAAATAGCCACTAATGAAAAAACAGTACCGGTGGTGGGGGAGTGGAAAAACGCCCGCCAGGCTCCGCCGCTGCGGAGAGGAATCAGCACAGGACAAAATCCTGTACCTAATAGTTTATAAAAAAACTGATTTACCGGAGTCTTGTTTCTTTCTCTTTAGCAAGTCTGATTCTATTTTTTATACGCATCCTGCTACCTTTCTTTATCTTAAATTGAGAAAGCCTCTTAGCGGTCAAAATTGGGTTATAGCCGAAAAGCAAAACCTACATTTATTTCATATATCCGGTACGCATACTCCGCAAAAATTGATCCTGCGTTTATATCACCTACATAATTCTCAAGGTTCTTAATCTTCGCTTTATATGGCGTAAGAGAACCGCTGATAAAAACAGCATTCTGCTTGCCGGTTAAGTTGAGGGTTGCACCAATAAAAGAATAGGAGCTGGTCCTATTTGAAAGCGCTACCATTTCACCTGTATTCAGGCCAAAAGAAAGCTTCTGATTAACGTCTGAAATTATATTATAATGAATTCCAAAATCAACCTTCAAACGGGCCAGCAAATCAGTATTAGAGGTGGAGGTATATGATGTTATGATACTACCTGATGTTTGTTTTTTGAAACCGGAAGTAATGTCTAGTTGTTGCATGTCAAGCCCTAATGTATTGGATACACTAAACTTTTTATTAAGTGGTTTTAGCGCATATAAAGTTGAGAAAAACGATATGGTATTGCCAACTTTTGGACTGATCAAACTTTCACTGTAGTCAGCTGAAATGTTAGAGGCAACGACTTGTTTTAATACTTGCTTAAAAATATTGCGTTTAATCCCGCCGGTAACGTAAAAAGTTAGTGAATTGGTTTTCTGCCCAATTACAAAAAAGCAGGACATAATCATTGAAATTATTAACGCAAAACGTTTCATGTGTTATATTATTTTAGGTGTATTTCAGAAACAATCCAATTCTGTTTACCTTATTCTGATCAAAGAAATAATTGCCTATTGTTATGAGAGTAAAAACCTAAAAAAAAGGTTCCCTTACCTGCATAAGGCCAAATGGCAAAAGGCTGTTACCCAAGAACAATTTGAAGCGTTAAAAGAGTTCGTGGAAAAAAGCCATTGACAAGCTAATGCACCACAGTTTTCCTGTTCAAAAAAGCAACACTGTTAAGTTTCCAAAATACTGGCCTTTTGCCCTGCTGGTGATAAAGAAATAAGGGTAATTTTTTCAAAAAAATTATAAATAAAGAAGGGCACTTTAAACGACCATGCGGTAATGAAAATTAATGCAGCGGTAATTGCCGGAATGACCATTTAAATTATTATCTTAAAAACTATTCATAATCAATAATTAGACCCATGCGCCACCTGCAAACACGAAGTACCATTCCAGATGAGGGTTATAGTATCATTACTTCTTATACCTATATAATCACTATCCAGTTCTACATTACAAGGTGTAAAACTATTACTTACTAACTGAAATTACGCAGCCTTTTGTAAATGAGTTAAAATAACATGTAAATTTTTCTTAACAGCTTTGATCCCATATTTAGTAGTAAGAATATTTAAATCATGTCTTAATGAAAAATGATTCTTCCCTTTTACTACTTTTGCTTTTTCCAATTGCAGAAAAGCAAAAACAGCCAGATATAAATGTGATTGTTGGCCGAATGACTGCTGGCCCGGCACTTCCCTAAAGAACAATTGTTTTTCAGTGATTTGTGATACTGCTCTACTTTCCACCGTCTTTTGTGTAAGGTAAAGATCTGTTCATAAGCCAACTGAAGATCACTATAGGCCAGGTACAATGTACCGCTACTACCATCTCCGTTTTTGAAGACTTTCTTCACTACCGGAACCGGGAAATCCAGTCCCTTTAAGTAAACTTTCACGGCACATTTATCCAACCTAAGCGCTTCCAATGACTTATACATTCCCTTTTTTGCATCTATTTCACTACTGGCTACCAGCCTGTTCGATTTTAATGCCAGTACAAACTCTGTTTCACATTCCTGAACAATGAATGCCATGTTCTCTTTGGCACTATACCAACTGTTAGCTGACACATCATCTATTTGTTTGCTATAGGTCAACCGCTTCACCATACGGCGGAAAACTGAATTCTTACTTTCCACTGTCTGCCACACATATTGCGCTTTCTTCTCCTGCCATACGCATTCTTTTTTGATTACTTCCATGCTCAAAGAAACACTGTAATTATCATCAGCCCAAAGAGCACTGATAAAGTTTATTCCCTTCATACATCCTTTCTGGCAATGATCAAAATGCCAGGCGACCATTCCGTTCACTTCACTGTGAAGTTTAAGTTGAATAGAATCATCTATAATCAACACTTTTTCACCTTCCGCTTTGACTGACTTAATAGATTGTTTACCTTTCAGATATATTTTTTTATCATCTGTCTGACCACTGTATAACATGCGGCTAATTTGATCATGACTGTATTGATTATTAAACACTTTGCTCAAATCTGTCGCACTTACGTGGCTCGGAGCACTTAACAAATAATCTACATAACCATTACGAATTACTATCTTACTTACCTATTTTAAACCAATAATGGACTGCGTAAGTTCAGTTAGTAAATATCCACATTTCCTGATCAATTTCTATATGTAATTCAGCATACGTTAGCTTTTCAACATCCGCATAAGCCAGTCCTGCGTAACAGCTAAACAGAAAAACATCACGTACCAGGTTAAGACGCATATTTTGAAAGTCCTTTGACTCAATTCTTTTCAACTCATCTTCGGTTAGAAACGGTATTTCTACCTCCTGTTTAGTCAGCTTATATCCGATAAAAGGGCTTTTAGAAAGCAAATTATTCTCGACACATAGCAATACAATTTTTTAAAGCATGCCAAATATTTCATGGTACTGTTATGGTTACAGTTTTGCTGGCTTTTAAACCAGAAACTAAAGTCACTGATAAACCCATAGTCAATTTTGATAATTTCTATATCAGAGGTTTTACATTTCCATTTGATATAGCTTCTGGTGTGGTCTAATGCAGTTTTATAACGCTTTAAGGTGAGTGGAGAAAAATCTTTGCCTACCAATTGAGCCATCTGTTCATTATGCTGTTTAAAAACTTCCAAAATTGTCTGAGAGGGTTCTTTAATACCTAACAGTTTGTTTTTAATATTTTCTGCAGTAACAGGATTGCCTTCATCAATCAAACTCCGCTGAACCTCGTAGACCTTTCCCTGCATGGTGTCAAGGTAGGCATTAAGCGCTTTTATTTCCTCTTTTGTTCCGATAGCACGGCCAGCAGATGTATTCCACCTGATAGGCTCACATTCTCTTTGAACAGAGATTTCGGTTCGTTCTGAATCAACAGTGAGTCGTAAGTAAACCGACATTTTGCCCTGCTTGTAATTTCTTGATTTCATTAAGTGAAAAAGCAGGCTGATTCTTTTGCTTAACATGTGTCTTGTTTTTTGATGATGAAATTAGGTTTGCAACCTTATAAAAACAAGATGTTCCGGTGTTGAACATGTTGACTTTCAACAACTTATACCGTTTCGAGGGAGTTGCTTTTTTACTATCTACTCTGACTCCCGAATTACTCGCCTACATTTTGAGATAATATCAATAATTTGGTATAGTTCCGAAAACAAAAAAGCCTGAAAATCATTGATTTGCAGGCTTTTAGTTCGTTTTGATACTGATGTTCGTAGAGCGTACGGGAATCGAACCCGTGATTCCTCCGTGAAAGGGAGGTGTCTTAACCCCTTGACCAACGCTCCATTTTGTTTTTGGGAGTGCAAAAATAGGTGGATGGGGCTTGCAGGCAAATTTTTTTTCAAACTCACAGTTAAAGCCATATTTACTGCTGCAAAGAATACGCTTTGTAGTTGTAAATATGTGCGTACACTTTTTGCCAAAACGCTAATTTTGCCCGGAATTTTTATTAAACGTTTTAAACCGAATTTGTCATGAGCGTAAAAGTAGCCATCAACGGCTTTGGCCGCATCGGCCGCCTGGTATACCGCCAGATTTATAATATGGAAGGTATTGATGTAGTAGCCATTAACGACCTGACCTCCCCCAAGGTACTGGCTCACCTATTAAAATACGACAGCGCTCAGGGCCGCTTTGATCAGGATGTAACCTCGGGCGAAAACAGCATCAGCGTAAATGGGGACGAAGTAAAAATATATGCCCAAAAAGATCCTGCACAGATTCCCTGGAAAGATCATGAAGTAGATGTAGTGCTAGAATGCACCGGTTTTTTTGCCGATAAGGCAAAAGCGGAAGGGCACATTACAGCAGGCGCCAAAAGGGTTGTTATCTCTGCACCTGCTACCGGGGATTTAAAAACAATTGTGTATAATGTAAACCATAGCACACTGGATGGCAGTGAAACTGTAATCAGTTGTGCCAGTTGCACTACTAACTGCCTGGCCCCTATGGCCCAGGTGTTGGAAAATACATTTGGTATCGTAAATGCACTGATGACGACCATCCATGCCTATACCAACGACCAGAATACACAGGATGCACCCCATGCCAAAGGTGATTTGCGCCGGGCACGGGCTGCCGCCGAAAACATCGTTCCTAACAGTACCGGTGCCGCCAAAGCCATTGGCCTGGTGTTGCCATCCCTAAAAGGCAAACTTGACGGCAGTGCCCAGCGGGTACCGGTTGTTACCGGTTCGCTTACAGAGGTAACAGCGGTGTTAGGTAAAAAAACCACCGTTGAGGAAGTAAATGCGGCCATGAAGGCGGCAGCTAATGAAAGCTTCGGTTATACGGAAGACGAAATTGTTAGCTCGGACATTATTGGTATCAGCTATGGCTCCTTGTACGATGCTACGCAAACCCGTGTACAAACCGTGGGAGATACACAACTGGTACGTACGGTGGCCTGGTACGATAATGAAATGAGTTATGTAAGCCAACTGGTTCGTACCGTAAAATATTTTGCAGGTTTGATTAGCTAACACGGTATGTTTAAAAATATTTTAATGAATAAATGCTGTTTTCCTAAAAGCAGCATTTATTTTTTGATTACCCTGAATGTACTATGTGTAGTTGGCTGCCGCCCTATTGACGTAGGAACAACACTTATAAATGAATGGTATACTACCCGTAACGAAACTCCTTTAGCACACACAGGTGGCGAAGGGCCTGTGAGTATTTTTAGGTTTTATGAAGGCGGGAAGTACAGTCAGTTTGGTACAGATAATTACAGCTTTGGCGTATGGGGCTATAAAAAGGCGGATAGCATTTTGTATTTGCATCCATACCAGGGCAGCACTGAAATTCTTGACAGTTATTATTATGTAAATAAAGTAACTGAAGGCAGTATGTATCTTACCTTATACCGCAACCTGCCCATAAAACCCGGCCATGAAGAGCTATTGCTTACGATGAAGGCGGGGCCTGGAAATGCAGACAAAAATGACCCTTACCCGCCCGAACTACACACCTGGCGGATAAAGCCGATGCACCCCGAAACAGATACACAAATTTTCAACAGGGCTAAAAGCTATTTACTATTTCTAAGAATAATGTACCGGCATGCTATCAGTAATGAAATGGAATCAATGCCCGTTAATTGGTATCCTCATCCGTTACGGATGCACTATGGCAACGGCGTACGGATGGCTTATAATGATGAATTGAACGACTGGTACAGCTGTTTTTACGATACAGCCCAGGCCGCAAAAGGCTACTTCTGTATTAGCAATCCCTTAAGGAATGTAACAATTAAATCAACTGAAAATAAATTTGTGCGTAATCTGGATTGTGTGGAGCAGTTATTAAAGCAAATGAAATAAACAATATTTTAGAATAAGGTATTATGACTACTACAACGCAACATTTATTTATGTGGCCAGACAGCCAGAAATAATTATTACTTCGTTCACAACACACCTATTATTGGGTTACATCACTTCGTTCCCTAACAACGAAAGCAATGTAAATCTTTTTATATAAAATTTATTTTACAATCATCAACTTCTTTTCATGAGCAAGTTTTCCTCTTATAACTTTTCCGGCCACAAGGTACTGGTACGGGTCGATTTTAACGTACCGCTAAACGCAGAAATGGTGATAACAGATGATAGCCGGATGCGTGCCACCATCCCTACTATTCAAAAGATTATTGCAGATGGCGGCAGTGCTATTTTAATGAGCCACTTAGGCCGTCCGAAAGATGGACCTACGGATAAATACTCACTAAGGCATGTAGTGAAACATTTGCAGGAACTGCTGGGAAATAATACACCCGTTCAATTTGCGGATGATTGCATTGGTATGCAGGCTACCAACCTGGCAAACAACTTAAAACCCGGTGAAGTGCTGCTGCTCGAAAACCTCCGTTTCTATGCAGCAGAAGAAAAAGGCGATCCTGCTTTTGCAGAAAAGCTTAGTAAGTTAGGCGATGTATATGTGAATGATGCATTTGGAACCGCCCACCGGGCACATGCTTCTACCTCTATCATCGCTACCTGCTTTCCGACGGATGAGCGTATGTTCGGATTGCTGATGGAAGCCGAAGTAGAAAGCGCTGAAAAAGTATTGAGTAATAATCAAAAACCTTTTACAGCGGTATTGGGGGGCGCTAAAGTATCTGATAAAATTTTGATTATCGAAAATCTGCTGGAAAGGGCAAACAACCTGATTATCGGCGGCGGTATGGCCTATACATTTTTAAAGGCACAGGGTAATGAAATTGGCAGCAGCCTGTGCGAATTAGATAAGCTGGATCTGGCCAATGAACTGCTGGAAAAAGCAAAAGCACAGGGTGTGCAGATATACCTGCCCGCCGATAGTATTGTGGCCGACAAGTTTGCTGCCGACGCCCAAACAAAGACGGTTAGCAATCACAATATTCCGCAAGGCTGGATGGGGCTGGACATTGGCCCGGAAGCTATTAAAGCTTTTGGCCAGGTGCTGATGGAAAGCAAAACAATCCTTTGGAACGGGCCGATGGGTGTTTTTGAAATGGAAAAATTTCAACAGGGAACAAAAGCAATAGCAGAAAAAGTGGCTGAGGCTACAGTGGCAGGGGCCTTTAGCCTGGTAGGCGGCGGCGATAGTGTAGCTGCTGTAAACCAGTTTGGCCTGGCCGATAAAGTAAGTTATGTAAGCACTGGTGGTGGGGCATTGCTGGAGTATTTTGAAGGAAAGGAACTACCGGGAATTAAGGCGATAAAGGAGTAATTTAGCATCATATAAAACATGCACAGAATAAAATCTTCCTATACTGTTTTTATTTAAAACTGAGAATATGTCAGCAGAAGTTATTAAATCTAAGCGATCCTACAGTTTTGATGAATACCTGCAATTAGAAGAGCAGGAGCAAACCCGTTACGAATATTATGATGGTAAAGTGTTTGCGATGGCTGGAGGATCACTAAACCATAATAGTATTGCTTTAAACATCAGCCGGAGGTTGTTAGATGCTTTAGAAGAAACAAATTGCAGAGTTTTTCAGGAAAACGTAAAATTAGAGCTGCTAAAACATAACGCTTATGTATACCCTGACATACTTGTATCCTGCGATAACGAAGACACTGATTCAGTTTACCTTGTTAAAAGGCCCATTTTAATTGCAGAAGTTTTATCACCTTCTACAGCTACAAAAGATCGTGAAGAGAAATTGTACTTATACCAACGTATTCCTTCAATCAGGTACTATTTGCTAATTAGCCAACAACGCCCCTATGTTGAATTATACAGCCGCACACAAACACTTGCAATCTTTCAATATAGGGACTACGAACAATGGGAAGATAGTATTCATTTTCCGGATCTCAATTTGTCTGTAACCCTCAGGCAAATTTATCAGAAAGTAAGGTTCACAAAATTGGAAGAACAAACACCTGATGTAGAAGAGAAGTAGAATGAGTTTGCAGTACAGGATCAGTACACTGTAAACTAAATAATTTTAGAATTTGCACTGGTTTGTGTCCTCACAAACCGGAATCAGGGAGTTAAAAACATTTAGTTGATAGTATATTCAGTTTACAAAAGAAAATGTTTATGACTGAGAGATTTCAAAAAGTAAAAAAACATTACTCATTTGAGGAATATTTAAAACTGGAAGAACAGGATCATGTTCGATATGAATATTACAAAGGTGAAGTGTTTGCGATGGCAGGTGCTTCTTTAAACCATGGTGACATTGTTTACAATCTAAACGCAAGTATAAAATCGGTTTTTAGCAAAAGGGGCTGCCGCTCCTTTCAGGAAAGTTACAAACTGGAACTGCTTCAGGACAGTTACTACGTTTACCCTGACGTTGTGTTAACCTGTGATCCCGAAGATGTAAAGGCAGAATACATACTCAAACATCCGGTGCTGATAGCTGAAGTGCTGTCGCCATCCACTGAAAGCTATGACCGTAAAATCAAGTTTCACCGCTACAACCGCTTACAATCTTTAAAATACTTTTTATTTATCAGCCAGGAAAGACCTTTTGCTGAATTATACAGCCGACCAGATGTTGCCACTCTTTTTCAATTTCAGTTTTTTGATAAAATGGAGGATTTTATCAATTTCCCTGAATTGGATTTTCAGCTACAACTCCAGGATATTTATGAAGGTATTATATTTCCGGCTGACGAAAATGACGAACGCTACAAGTAACTGTAAGCTTTTGAAAAAAACCGGCTTCTTCCATTAAAACCCTATCTGCTTTTAGGCTACTTTTGAAGAAACAGCCTGTTACGAAACCCTATGGCTTATGATAACCTTTCACATTATTTAGTTGAGCCGTTTACTTACCCGTCCGATTACCTGGACCGGGAAGTAAAACTAGACGCCTATCTTCCCAAAAACATTGCTGATCCTGCCGCCATTACCCTGCTGCTTATCAACGATGGACAGGATATGGAACGTTTGGGCCTTGCGGCTATGCTGGATCAGTTGCTGGAGGAAGATGCCATTGAACCCATTCTGGCAATCGGTATTCATTGCAATGAAGACCGCCGGCTGGAGTATGGTACTGCCGATGTGCTGGATTATAAGCTACGCGGCAGCCGTGCCCGGTATTTCCGGAAATTTATCCTTAACGAATTAATTCCCCATGTCCGGCGCTATTACCGCCTGCCTCAGGTAAAAGAAATTGCCTATGCCGGCTTTTCGCTGGGAGGACT
The DNA here is from genome assembly GCA_965246935.1 of Chitinophagaceae bacterium. Taxonomy (GTDB): domain Bacteria; phylum Bacteroidota; class Bacteroidia; order Chitinophagales; family Chitinophagaceae; genus JAZKFT01. The sequence goes on from CBDFGC010000014.1 coordinate 95,945, forward strand.
CAGTGCCATGGATATTGCCTGGAAACATCCCGAAGTATTCTCAAGGGTTGGCATTTTCAGCGGTTCGTTCTGGTGGCGTATGAAAGACCTGAACCAGGGGTATATAGAGGAAAGAGACCGGATTATGCACCACCTGGTACGGGAAGGTGACTATGCACCTGCACTAAAATTCTTTTTCCAGACCGGTGCCTTTGACGAAACAATGGATCGAAATAACAATGGCATTATAGACAGTATCGATGATACTTTAGGTCTGATAGAAGAATTAAAGAATAAGGGGTATCAGCAGGCCGGAGCTATTGAGTACCTGGAACTGCCGGACGGCCACCACGATGTACCTACCTGGGCACATGCGATGCCCTTTTTTTTAAAATGGGGATGGGGCAAAAAAGAAATAGCCACTGAAGTAGTGGCTGATGAGATTATTTCTATTTTGTGAATGGTGATTTTCGTGAATCGTCAATCATGAAAGGTTCAAAAATCCTGGATATACTTCTTGTTTTTGATATTTTTTTCTTCCGGTCTTTCCGACTTCCGGTCTCGCTGGCTTCCCGATTTTCGGACTTCTAATAAAACAAATGGCTCAATACATTGGAAGGATCGTTGCTACGGGGCTTCAAACTCCAGAAAGAAGTCATTTGCCTTGCCTGAAAAATATTTTTTAGTTTGCTGATTAAAGTGCCGTTCAGCACATTAAATTTAGAAGCATAAGTAGCCGGATCGGTCGTTTGCAGCGGTATGATTTCAGCCTTTTGTGTTAGAAAATCCGTAACTGCATCGCTAACTGATGGTACCTGTTCGGGGGTAAGGGCTAATGATTGGGAAAGCTTTGTAACTACCTGATTGCTGATACCCTTTACATCGAATGGAGCAGTTTGTGCAAGCAACACGCTGCTGATGATAAATGCAGAAAATAAAAGCGTAAATTTTTTCATGGCTATCCGTTTGTGTAAAGATACCCCTAAAAGAACTATTCGGTTTCGAGACTGAATATGCTTTTAACAAATTCCTTTTTATTAAATACCAGTAAGTCAGTCATTTTTTCGCCAACGCCAATATAGCGTACCGGTATTTTCATGGTATTGGATACGGCTAATACAACGCCTCCTTTGGCAGTGCCATCCAGTTTTGTGATGGCAAGGCCGGTTACCTCCGTAGCAGCGGTAAATTGTTTGGCCTGTTCCAGTGCATTTTGCCCGGTGCTGCCATCCAGTACCAGCAGCACTTCATGCGGTGCATCCGGCAGGTGCCGTTTTATTACTCTTTTTATTTTGCTCAATTCTTCCATCAGGTGTGCTTTGTTGTGCAGGCGGCCCGCCGTATCAATAATTACAATATCCGAACCTCTGGCGACAGCGCTTTGCACCGCATCAAAAGCAACGGCTGCAGGATCGCTGCCCATAGGCTGTTTCACAATTGGTACGCCAACCCTTTCGCTCCAAATTGTCAATTGATCTACCGCCGCTGCCCTGAATGTATCTGCAGCACCAAGTAGTACTGACTTGCCGGCCAGCTTAAACTGGTAAGCCAGTTTGCCGATAGTGGTGGTTTTACCGACGCCATTTACACCAACCACCAACAACACATATGGCTTGGGCATACCCTGCAGGTTAAAATTTTGGGCAAGGCCCTCCGGTGCATCGGTTAATACACCCTCCATTTCCTGCTGCAGGATGCGGTTTAGCTCGGAGGTGTTTACGTATTTATCCCGTTTTACCCGTTCTTCAATACTGGCAATAATGGCCAGCGTGGTTTCAATACCTACATCAGCCGTCACCAACGCTTCTTCCAGATCATCCAGCAATTCTGCATCTACCGTGCTTTTTCCGGCAATAGCTTTGGTTATCTTAGAAAAAAAACCTTCTTTGGTTTTTTGCAAACCTTCGTCCAGCGTTTGCTTTTCTTTTTTTCCGAAAAGTTTATCGAAGAAACCCATAACAATTAATGTGAAAATGTGACAATGGCGCAATTGCTCAATGAAGAACAATTGAGGAACAGGTAATGAAAAATGTATTTAAATCTAAAAAATGAGGTGGATTGTTGGTTCACAGACAAAAGTACACATGCAGAACTTTTCAATGGATGCTTTGCATAAAGCCTAAACCTTAAACTTCTCAAAACAAAAATAGCTGCCAACCTTTACGGTAATGACAGCTTACTGTTTTGTGAAAGCACTTGCAACAGGTGCTTAATTATTTGGTAGCTAAAAAGTCCTTGATCTTGTCTTTATGTACAATCTGTTCTTTGAAAGTGTAAGCGCCGGATTTAGGGCTGCGTACAGCTTTAATTACTTTTGTCCAGTTTTTTGCTTCTGCGGCGGCTTTCTGATCTTTGGTTTTGATAGCCGTTTTTGCTGCTTTTGCCATAACAAATAAATTTTAAAATTACTCAATGGCTCGATGGCTCAATGGTAATACAATTGCAATAATGCTAACTATTTAAATATGTAGTGGTTTTTAATTGAGCTATTGCGCAATTGTCCCATTTGCACATTTATTTGATTTCCTTGTGCACCGTTACCTTTTTCATAATGGGGTTGTATTTTTTCAACTCCAAACGTTCCGGTGTATTTTTCTTATTCTTATTGGTGATGTAGCGGCTGGTGCCGGGCAGACCACTGGTTTTATGTTCGGTACATTCCATAATTACCTGTACCCGGTTTCCTTTCTTAGCCATCTTTTACTTTATTTAATTGCTTTATGGTTACGATTTCCCAAAATTAAACAGCTACACCTTTTTCACGCAGTTCTTTTACAACGCTTAAAAGGCCATTTTTGTTAATGGTGCGAAGGGCAACGGAAGATAATTTCAATGTGATCCATTTGTCTTCTTCAGCCAGGAAGAAACGCTTCGTTTGAAGATTCGGATTGAAGCGGCGTTTGGTTTTAATATTCGAGTGACTTACTCTGTTACCTGTAACCGGTTTTTTGCCTGTAACCTGACATACTCTTGCCATAAAAACTCAAAATTTTGGGAGTGCAAATGTGAGGTAATTATTTAAACTAACCAAATGAAAATTGAAGCAAGCGAAAAGTCCGGAAGTCGGAAAGACCGAAAGTCCGCAAGTAGGAAAGTTCGTAAGTCAGGAACACGGAAAGTCTATAGGTTGACAAGTCAGGAAGATATAGAAACTTGAAAGATGGAAGCAGAAAAGGGTAAAAAAATAATACGGTTATGCGTAGGCAAATAGAAGGCTTTAAGCAAGCAATATAGAAAATTGTAGAAAGTCATAATTTGAGTAATCATTCTTATCCTTTCAGTCTTTCAGTCTTTCAGACTTTACAACTTCTTGTCTTTCGGACTTAACAGACTTCCGGTCTTTCGGACTTAACAGACTTCCGGTCTTTTTCCCCACTACCATTCCTAAACCAGGCAGTTGTAAAAAGCGGATGGTGCGGATGGATAGAAAGCCGGCCAGTTGAAGCCAGCTTTTTATTTCGCTATCGTTCCAAAGGCCGGAAGTACTACTAAAGGCAAAAAAGAAATTTTGCAGAGCGCCAATCATATCGTTGCGGAGTTCGGAAGCTTCTTTCCTGAAAAATTCCAATATATAAAATGAACCGCCGGGTTTTAAGGCTGCAAAGGCTTTGCGGGCTACCAGCTTATTTTCTGTCTCCGTAAAATGGTGTGCCACACTTGCCATTAGTAGTACGTCGTACTGTTCTATACCAATATCGTCCGTCAGTATATTACCCGCTTTAAAGTTGAGCTTATTGCCGGGTAAATGATGCCAGGTCCGGTGCACAGCAATTGCTTCCGGCAGATCAAATACCGTAGCAGTAAGGTTGGCATGTTTTTGCAACAGCGCATTCGCATAAATACCCTGAGCCCCACCTATGTCCAGCAGTGCCGCCGGGCCCACAGGAATCTTTATTTTTTGTGCAGCCAGCTGGCTGATGTTACGGGCAATATCCGTCATACCATTTTGATAGCTTTCCCATTGCTGCGGCTCCATCTGGCCATGGTATTGTAATCCTTTTCCGGTTTGCAGATAAACACGGGTGCTGCCCATCCAGTTGTAACAAACCTGGTTATCAAACTTCATCATTCCCCGGTATGATTCGGGACTGTTTTTTAATAACCATTTTCGGGAGTCTTTTGTGAGCCTGTACTTTCCATTAGAAAAATAAACCAGTTGCATACCTGTTAAGGCGCCCAGCAAGGCCGTTGTTGCTTTTGCATCCAGTTGGCAACTCACAGCAACCTCGTCTGCCGTAGCGGGTTTCAGCGCCAATGTTTCCAGTACATTGCATTCAACGGCTTCCCATATTATTTTACTCATCATAAAACCGAAATGCGCCAGTAGTAACGGTGTGGGAATAAAGCCGGTTTGCATGGCCAGCCACTCCGGCGGGTTTTGACTTTGCAGATGAAGTTTCATAATTATTAAAATGCAAAGAGACAGTTTTAAAAATACGTTTACATTGCGTGCAAAATACCGCTATCTACTTACGGACGTACATATTGCATTTTCTTCAGCGCAATCTTGATTTTCTGGATCATCCCGTTGGGTAATTCTATTTTATCTTCTATCAGGCACAAGACTTTTCGGACTCATTTGAACTATTGCATGCTGAAATCAACTATTGCAGCACATTAAGGAGCTTTCTCTGCATTGCATTGGTAACAGCCATTTCAAACTGCTGCATGGAAGCTTTCAAAAAACAGTACTCAAAATCTTATTATCCACCCTGCCTGTAACAAGGCAGGTTATCTTTTTTTATGATATTTAATACCAGTAATTCTCAATATTATATTGACCTGGAAGAAAAATACGGTGCACACAATTACCACCCGTTGCCGGTAGTGTTACAAAAGGGCGAGGGCATTTTTGTCTGGGACATCGAAGGGCGCAAGTATTACGATTTTTTAAGTAGCTATTCATCGGTAAATCAGGGACATTGCCATCCTAAAATAGTAGCATCGTTAATAGCTCAGGCGCAAAAGCTTACCCTTACCTCACGGGCATTTCATAACAATCTGTTAGGCGAATATGAAGCCTATATAACCAGGTTGTTTGGTTATGACAAAGTATTACCAATGAATACCGGTGTAGAAGCTTGCGAGACAGCTATTAAACTGGCACGGCGCTGGGGCTATCGGGTAAAAGGCATACCGCATAACAAAGCAACAATTGTATTTGCACGTAACAACTTCTGGGGCCGTACGCTGGCAGCTATTTCTGCTTCTACCGACCCGGGCAGCTATACAGATTTTGGCCCTTATATGCCAGGGTTTGATTTAGTTGATTATAACGATTTACAACAATTAGAAGCAACCTTTCAGGACAGGAGTGTAGCTGCTTTTATGGTTGAACCGATACAAGGGGAGGCTGGTGTGGTGGTTCCTGATGAGGGCTACCTGTCAGGAGTAAGAAAGCTTTGTACCCGGTACCAGGTACTGATGCTGGCCGATGAAATACAAACCGGCTTATGCCGCACCGGTAAAATGCTGGCCTGCGATCATGAAGATGTAAAGCCGGATATTTTGATACTGGGAAAGGCATTGAGCGGTGGTATGTTGCCCGTAAGTGCAGTGCTTTGCGATAATGAAATTATGCTAACGATCGGTCCCGGTGAGCATGGCAGTACCTATGGTGGGAATCCGCTGGCTTGTGCTGTGGCAATGACATCCCTGACGGTTTTGCAGGATGAAAAAATGGCGGAAAATGCAGCAGCTATGGGCCGGTTGATGCGGCAGCAACTTACCGCATTAGCATCTCCCTACCTAAAAATAGTTCGGGGCAAAGGCTTGCTGAATGCTATTGTTATAGAGCACTTTAATCCACAAGCTGCATGGAAGTTATGCATGGCTATGAAAGAAAATGGCCTGCTGGCAAAGCCTACACATGGCGATAAAATACGACTGGCACCACCGCTCACCATCAATGAACTTCAGGTGAGCGAGTGTATTGATATTATTAGGCATAGTCTGGAAGCCCTGAGTAGATAGGATAGTGGTTGGAAACGGTCAGGAGAAAACCGGAATAATAAAGCGTATTCTTAACAACCTATTTATATATAAAACAGCCCCGATCTCTACGATGTAAAGACCGGGGCTATTTTATGTACGTTTTAATTAATACTTATTGTTTGGTAAATTTCTGATAAGTTGTTTCGCAACCATTGCGGCAAATCGCTTTCAGCAGGTAGCTACCTGATGGCAGATTCGCTACATTGATATTGACGGTATTATCACCGCTGATGACCGTTGATACCTGATGGCTGATGGTTTTACCCATCATATCCGTAACCACAAACTCAATGCTTTCGGCGGATGGTGCTTGTATGGCAGCCTTCAACACATCCTTAGTTGGGTTAGGGTAAACGGCACTTAGTGTAAGCGTACTTACGGCTACACCTTTCAGGTAAACGATATTGCTGTAGCTTATCTTGCCGTCTTTATCAGTTTGTTTGAGGCGGTAATAATTAGCCCCGCTGAATGGTTTTACATCTTCAGCGATATATGTGATGGCAGCGGTACTGTTTCCACCATTTGCCTTGCTGGCTATTTGTGCAATACCGGCAAAGTATTTTCCATCGGCACTACGTTGCAATTCAAAGCCTGCGTTATTCGTTTCTGTAAGTGTTTGCCAGCTAAGCTGTGTTTTACTTCCGTTACGGGTACCATTTAGAGTAATGCCGGTTACAGGTAGGGCAATGCCGGTGGCAGTAAGCGTAAATGTACCTTCAGTACCTGCAGCTCCATAACCATATACACGGAAGTAATAAGTAGTACCGGCAGTCAATCCTGTTAAGGTCAATGTTTCAACCTCTCCACTTACTGTTTCATCAGCACAGCCTATACTGGTCAAAGCGGCACATGTACCTGAATAAGCAATCATAACCGCATCAAAAGTTGAAGAGGGTGTAAGTGTTATCGTAGCTGAACCTGCCTGTAAAGCCGTAAATTTATACCATACATCATCATTTGCGTTTCCGGTAAATCCCGCACATAGTTCCCCTGCCTGACTTTGTGTGGCACCAACAGTAGTTCCGCTTACGGGACCGCTATAGCGACCTATAGTTACAGCGCCTGAACAATTATCATTTGCTGGTGCAGCCGGCGGAATGCCAACACAAATATCAAAATTTGAATAGGTTACCGTGCTGACTGTTGTATATACTCTTACATAATAAGTTGTACCAATGGTTAGGCCTGAAACAGTTGGTCCTCCGGATGCACAGGCACCTGAAACCTGGGTAAGGCTACAGTTTGAACCTGTGTATACTGCTGCAGCTACAGTTGATGAAACATTACTGATCGTTATTTTATGAGTAGTTGCTGTAGCTATAAATTTATACCATACATCATCATTAACCCCTGTTGCGCTACAACTTGGTGCAGGATGGCCGGGGCTTGCAGTGGCACTTACCGTAGTTCCGGAAACGACCGTACCACAGGTTGCTGTAGCGGAAGCAGTTAGTGCAATGGCAGCACCACAACTATCATTTGCCGGGGCTGCTGGTACAGGGCCTGTTGTAAAGCTTGTTGCATTTGTTTGGCAAAATGTTGCATTGCCGGTTGCACTTCTGGGAGCAACATACCAGTAATAGGTCGTATTTGGAGTATTACCAGTTATGCCGACTGTAGTAGCGGTAGTGTTACCCAGATTGGTATAGGTTGCACCATTATTGTTGCTATAATAAATATCGTACGAAGTTGCAGTAGGAACAGCATTCCAGGTTAATTGCGTAGAAGGAAGATATGCCACACCTGTAGCACCGTTTACAGGCATAATATTAGTAGCACAGGCGGGTGCCGGTGTAGCCGCAGTGATATTTAGTGTAAATCCACCACAATCAGGGGTTGGCCATGTATCTATAATAATGTAATAAGTACCATTCGTTGCAAACCCAACATTGCCTGAACCTGTGGTACCACTGCCGGTTACAACTCCACCGATTGCATTTGCAGCTGTAGGCGGACAGGCTGAATGGACAGAAGCGATTTTGTATGTTGCTGCACCACCTAATGCGATATTGTAAGAAACAGGTGCATTAGTAATAGTTATCTTGAAAACATAATCTTCCCCGTCTCCATAATTTACATTGAACAGGGTACCTGCTGCATAATCATTAACGCTGCCACAAGTAGTTAAAGTACTACTACTACTATATGGAACAGATGGAATAGTAACCGGGGTAGCACAGGTATTTTGTGCTTTTATATGCCCTGCAACTAAAAGAAGAACAATAAGTAAAAAATTTCTCATGCTTATAAAAGTTAAGTTAAAAGTCCACCGAAAATAAGTGTAATTGTCTATAAATGAAAAAATGTTTAGAAATATAATTTCGGATGGTACTTTTCCTATTATTGCTATTGAAAGATTTATCCACGGCACCTTAATATTACCTATAGCCCTGCCTGCGCTACCAGCATAAACCAGTATAAATTGCTAAAAACAAAAAAACTTTTTATAGTATATGTAGAACACATAGCAGCAAGTAACAGAGGTACCCGCTTCGTCCATATTTTTGGCAATCATTTAAAATACCAACAAAACATTTCAAAAATGCCTGAACGCCTGGCCTGCTATCATAATGCGACATTTCTCCGTAAACTACTTTCGTACAAAACCGGTAAAATGTTTTAGAATATCAGGATTTAGCTATCTGCACAGAGATTGAAATAATTAAAACAGCTTGCCACAGTGCCCACTTCTTTTGCTAGTCTGATGAAGGAATAGAAAAAGCCATCATTCCTAATTGGGGTTGTCTCAAAAGTAAACCCGGAGGCCTTGAAGATATTTAAACAAAAAATTTTCCATTACATACCCGAATAGAAAAGAGGCTGTCTTAACTTTGTAGACAGCCTCGGATATGATTGTAATTATTGCTTGGTAAATTTCTGATAAGCTGATTCGCAACCGTTGCGGCAAACCGCTTTCAGCAGGTAGCTGCCCGATGGCAAATTCGCTACATTGATATTGATGGTGTTATCACCACTAACAACCGTTGATACCTGGCGGCTGATGGTTTTACCCATCATATCACTCACCATAAACGTAATGCTTTCAGCAGCCGGGGCCTGTATGGCAGCCTTTAACACATCCTTGGTCGGGTTAGGGTAAACGGCACTTAGTGTAAGCGTACTTACGGCTGCACCTTTTAGGTAAACGATATTGCTGTAGCTTGTTTTACCATCTTTATCGGTTTGCTTGAGACGGTAATAATTGGCGCCGCTGAATGGTTTCGCATCTTCGGTGCTATAGCTAATAGCAGCGGTGCTGTTGCCACTATTAGCCTTACTGGCAATATTGGCAATCCCACTAAAGTATTTTCCATCGGCGCTGCGTTGCAGTTCAAAGCCGGCGTTATTGGTTTCGGTAAGTGTTTGCCAGCTAAGTTGTGTTTTACTACCATTGCGGACACCAGCTAACACAAGGCCAGTAACTGGTAAACTTGTGCCGGAAGTACTAATAGTGAATGAACTGACAGAGTCTGTCGTATTATAATAACTGTAAACTCTTATCAGGTAATTAGTGCCGGCAACAGCGTTCATAACAGTAATGGACTCTGTTCCACCGTCAAAAGTAGCATCCCTGCAGGTATCAAAAGTTAAAGTACTACAGGTACCCCTGTAAATACCCAATACTGCGTCAAAACTGGCATCGCCGGTAACACTAATAGTGAAGGTGCCGTTAGACAATGTCTTTATGTTATACCAAACATCGTAAGCCCTGGCTGATGTAGCATCAGAACCGGACGAACCGGAGCAACGACTGGCAGGTAGACTTTGAGAAGCACCTACGGTTGTTCCAAATAACGTTGATCCGGGTGCTATAGCTATAGCTGCTGCACAGTTATCATTAACGGGAGGTGAGGCGGTGTTTACCTGCATGCAGAACGCTCCGGATCCACCGTTAGCACCATCCACCATTAAATAATACTGAGTGCCAGCCATAAGTATAGGTGATAAAGCTAAAACAGTATCGCTGGTTGTAAGATCATAATGGATGTTTGCAGGCACTTCTGTAAATGTAAAAGGACAAGTTCCGGTTACCGTATACATGGCAAGCCATCCATTGAGCAAGCCACTGGTAACACCAGCAGGACGTTTAAATTTAAATTGTACACTGCCAGTAGTAGTTGGCGTAAATGTGTACCATAGCGTATTATTAGGGACATCTTTGGAAAAAGCAGGGTTGCCGGCAACGCCGGCCGTCATGGTACCATATCCGGTAGCACAGGCAGTATTACCACAGGTAGCAGCACCATTCAGGGTAAGTGGAATGGCAAAGCAAACGGAATCATTTGCAGGCACCGTGCTTGTTGATATTCTGGCAGATGTGGAGGTAGCGGAAATTCCGCTGCCGGTGCAGGTAATTATTACTCTATAATCGGTGTTTGATGCTGGTGCAGCAGCAAATGTATTAAAGGTAGCACCTGATATGTTTGTAAAGTTATTAGTGCCGGCAGCGGACAATTGCCACTGATAGGATAAGCCACTACCTGTATTGGATGCTGTGGATGTTAATGTAACTGACCCTCCCCCACAGGAGATACCGGCTGTTGGGGATACGCCGCCACCATTAGGCATACCTGAACAAGGGGTTGCAGCAACAACAGTAAGCGTGTAATCTTCAGCCTGGCCAAAGTCGCCGATACCAGGGGTTGTTACGTTACATGGTGCAGGGAATTCCCCATATTTTTTACTTACACGCATTCTTATAGATCCTATAGTAGCTGTAGGAGGTATAGCAATAATAGCAGAAATTACGGAGTCATCAATACCGGTTGTATTTTCAAGTATACCTACTGCAAATGATTCTCCGGCGTCTGTAAAAACACCATTATTATTGAAATCAATGAATGCTGCAATATAATCCTGGTAAGGGCCACCTGTATTCCCTTTTACCTGAATGGTATAAGAGCTTCCCCTTTGAACGGTTGTAGAAATAGCAGTGAAATTTTGATGTACATCCCCGCTTAGTGTTATTGTAGCAGAGGAGGTATTGTTAATAGTATTAAATACGACATTGGTAATCGGCTCTACACCATCAGGAAATAACTCTGCACAGTACGGGGCAGGAAACTGAGCTTTGGCTGTGAATGCAAAAAGCATTAAAAATAATGCTGCATAGATTTTTCTCATAGTCCAGGGTTTGAATCGTTTTAAAAGGGATTGCACAATATAAGGTAACTTTTTTAACCGATAAAGTTTCTCAGGAATTTATTTTTGATGTTCGGGCTATCATAGCCATCATCAGGTTTACGATAGCCGATCCCAGCATCAGCCATAGCCCTGCATCCACTACCGGTATAAAGCCTGTATAGGCTGCTGAAAACATAAAATAACTTTTGATAGCATATGCAGCACATAAAGCGGTCAGTAACAGATTTGCCCGCTTGGCCCATAATTTTGGCAACAGGTGTAATACCAGACAAAGTGTTGCAAAAAAGTTCAATAAAATACCTGGTCTGCCATAGTAATTCTGCATTTTCCCACGGAAAAACACTTTCGTATCAAAGCCCGTAAAATATTTTTGAATATCAGGATAGTAAGCCCAATGCGTAAAACACGAAATAATTAAAACAGTACATGCCGCAACGCCAACCCATTTTTGCCAGTTCATAAGTAGTAAAATAAGAAAAGGCCGTTCCTTTTTTATGAAACGGCCTTTCGGATGATGAGGTACCAAACAGATTCGAACTGTTGTAGAAGCTTTTGCAGAGCTTTGCCTAGCCACTCGGCCATGGTACCCGATGGGCTGCAAACATAAAAAGAACAGGGCGAACGGAAAAAATTAGTTATTCGTTTTTAAGCTGTCACATTCCATGTTTCCTGTGATACTGTTTGGACCATTAAAATCTTCTTTAAGTCTGATCCTGTTATTATTTAAACGGCTGCTAATAAGTTTTTTGAGCATATAAATACAGGAACTTTAAACTTTGAATATTAAAAATTTAAACCTTGCCCATGCAACGCATTGCCGAAAGCGAACTGATACTGAACAGCCGCGGCGCCATTTACCACTTAGATTTGCTGCCGGAGGAACTATCCGAAACCATTATTACTGTGGGCGACCCCGACCGGGTACAACAGGTAAGCAAGCACTTTGACAGCGTAGAAGTAAACCGGCAGCACCGGGAATTCGTAACGCATACCGGCACACTGGGCAGCAAACGGATTAGTGTGGTAAGCACCGGTATCGGAACCGATAACATCGACATTGTATTGAACGAGCTGGATGCACTGGTAAACATTGACCTGGAAAGCCGTACAATAAAAAACGAACTGAAGCAGTTGAACATTATCCGGCTGGGCACTACCGGTTCGTTGCAGGGCGATGTAGCAGTAGATGAACTGGTTGCCAGTACGCATGGTATCGGCATTGACAATCTGCTCAATTTTTACCGCCTCGATCAAACGGCAGAAGAAAAGGTATTACTGCAAAATTTTGTAACGCATACGCAGTTAAATTCGCAGGTAGCGCAACCTTACGTTACTGCCGGCAGTATGGCCTTACTCAAGCATTTTGTAGCAGATTTTCACCAGGGAATTACCGTTACCTGCCCAGGGTTCTATGGGCCACAGGGACGGGTACTAAGGTTAGGCCTGCGCCAGCCCGATTTAATCGATGCACTCACCCGGTTTCAGTTTGGGGCTCACCGCATTACCAACTTTGAAATGGAAACCGCCGGTATTTACGGACTGGGAAAATTATTAGGCCATCACTGCCTGAGCCTGAGTGTGATTGTAGCTAACCGCATTACCAAAACTTTTTCAAAAGACAGCAGTGCTGCCGTAGAACGGTTAATTGAAAAAGCACTGTCTGTTATAGTAGATTTATGATTTGTGAATGATGATTGGTGATTTGATTCTTTCAACAGTATGACTGATTCTTATCTTCGTTTTATTTCCATTTCTGTCATTGATACTTCACTTTTGTTATTATGCTTAGTTTCTTGTACGCTTGATCCTCACTATTTTGTTCCGTTGTTTCTTAAACCTTAAACCTTTGTAAATGAAAAATACCCCATTCTTTAAATACCACGGTACCGGCAATGATTTTATTTTATTAGATAACAGGGCGGGAACTGTTCAGTTAGATAAAAAAAGAGTAGCGGCTCTTTGCCACCGCCGCTTTGGTATTGGCGCCGATGGCCTGATACTACTGGAAAATGAACCTGGTTACGATTTTAAAATGGTTTACTATAACAGTGATGGCAATGAAGGCAGCATGTGTGGTAACGGTGGCCGTTGCCTGGTATTATTTGCACATCATTTAGGTATTTATAAAACGGACTATACGTTTATGGCTACCGATGGGACACATATGGCTACTATTGAATATAATGGCTGGGTGCGGTTAAAAATGAATGATGTAAATGAAGTGGAAATGCATCAATCCTATGCTTTGCTGAATACCGGTTCTCCGCATTATGTAAAGTCGGTACATGACCTGCGGGCGTATTCTGTAAAAGATGAAGGATATGAGATCAGGTATAACGAAAAATTCAGGAAACATGGCATCAATGTAAACTTTGTGGAAACGTTAGACCAGGATAGCATTTTTGTACGTACATACGAACGCGGCGTAGAAGATGAAACGATGAGTTGTGGAACAGGCGTAACGGCAGCAGCATTATTGCAGGCCCACAATGATAATGGGTTTAACCATATTGATGTGCAAACGCAAGGAGGTAATTTGTATGTAGAATATGATAAAACGGGTGATGAAAGTTTTGAAAATATCTGGTTGTGCGGTCCGGCAGCAAAAGTATTTGAAGGAGAAATGGAAGTATAGAAAGCATAAAAAAAAAGACAATTGGCAGGAATACAGAATGCAGAAAACAGCGGTTAGAAAGCAGCGTGCATGCTGTAGGGTGCAGGGCTTTTCGCTCCACGATTGTTGATTATTTACCATGCAGAAAACACAAGATAATATGAATGATTTTAGTTATCCGGTAAAAGAAGAAATGTAAAATTCACATGGCTCCATAAACCAATAAACCAATTAAAAAACAAATATGAAACTAATTACCACACTTTTTATTTTACTTACCCTGCAAGCGGCCGCTCAGCCGATAACTCAACTACCCACCGGTGCAGAAACGTTTTATAACAAAGCAATGCCGGTAATAAAGCCTGCTTATAAAAACCTGGTTATGCAAACGGCTTCAGGGCTAAGTGGTAAATCGGTAAATGTTGATAGCCTGATGAATGCTTTTCGTAATAATGCCATGCTTACGAGCCTGGCACAACCGGATGTTACCGCATTGGTAGAATTGGTGCTTACGCAGCAGGCAAAAGATGCAGAGGCAGCCCTGCAGACCGATATGCAATCCATGCAGGCGGTAACACAGATGCGACGGCAACAACGGGATATACCCAATGCAACACCTGCGCAAAAGGCAAAGCTTGATTCTATCAGGCAACTACAACAACGGAGCACAAATGCAATGATAGAGACACAAGCTAAACAATCTAAAACGGAACAGGATCGCAATGCGGCCATGATGAAGTCGCTTGCTGCGCTGCTACAAAAGACCAGTAGCACCCAGGACAAGATTATTAATAATCTTAAATAGACGATCAGGTGTTATACCAGATTCAATTAGTTATAGACTTCATCAAACTGTTTCGACGTGCATTCGCCTGTTGCCCGTTGTCTATAGCCTGTTTTGATTTGGTATTAGTGCACTAAAAAGGTGAAGCTTATGATAAAGTCTTCACCTTTGTTCCGGCAGGAAATATCACCCGCCACTACTTAAGGGTTTTATCCCTTGTAAACGAAACGAGGCGCTAAGCTAAAAGACCTGTTTGTAAATTGCAAGCTTTTTGAAAAATTTATTTTCGGACAGCTATATCTGGTGTAGCTTCTCTTTCTTCTTCATCAACTCTTCCACCATTTCCCGGTACATTTCATCTGGTACGCAGGCATCGACGGGGCAAACCGCCGCACATTGTGGTTCATCGTGAAAACCCTGACATTCCGTGCATTTATCAGGTACAATATAGTAATAATTATTGTCAATAGGATAGTGCAGTGTGCCTGCATCCGTAACGATTCCATCCATTAATTGGTAGGTACCTTTTACGCTGGTTCCATCTTTCATGGTCCATTCCATACCAGGCTCGTATATAGCACTGTTTGGGCATTCCGGTAAGCATTGATGACAAACAATGCACTCGTTGTTGATTTTTATAGCCATAGGTTTCGATTTATGAAACAAAAAAGCTTTTTGGAATAAATAAAAGAACTGGGGTCCGTAAAAACAATAGTTTTTACAAACGTTTAAATCAAAGTCAAAACAGGAATTGTTTGAAATAGATGCTGTTTAGTATTTTAACACTTGTTGAAAAATAGATACAAAATGTTATAGGATTGGTTTTATTTGCTGTAGGCACATTCTGTTTGTAATAGCAGGCATACAGGTGATTTGGTGCTTTATGCCACGTAGTGATTATTTGTTTAGTCACCATATACCTGATTTGACAGCATTTGTTCAGCCACTAAACAACTTCCTGATTTATTATTTCAAATAAGACTTATTCCTTTACGTTAAAGTGATCAAACAGGTAGCCACTACGTGGCATCGTGGCGTTTTTAAAACCTTCATTGCTACAAACAGGTTGTACCTACGGCACAATAGGGCATTATACTTTGTTTATAAAGCCCGGCATACCTGTATTGTTAAAATACTAAACAGTTTTATTATTATCATCAATTGCTACAGGTGCAGTTTCTCCTTCTTCTCTAAAAGTTCATCTACGGTTTCCCGGTACATTTCGTCCGGTACACAGCAATCAACGGGACAAACTGCCGCACACTGTGGCTCGTCATGAAAGCCCTGGCATTCGGTGCATTTATTTGGGGTAATATAATACGTGTCAACACTTCGGGGATCGTTCTTTTTATTCGCATCTATCTGCGTGCCGTCCATCAGTGTTACCAGTCCTTTTACCGTGGTACCATCGGCCATTGCCCATTCCACACCGCCTTCGTAAATAGCGTTATTCGGGCATTCAGGTTCGCAGGCACCGCAGTTGATACATTCGTCTGTTATTTTAATAGCCATAGCTTTATTTGTGATTTAAGATTCAGGAATTAATTATTAGTTATCAGATTTGACTTTTGCTTATTGCCTTTTGCCCATTGCCTGTCCGTTAACTTCGCCCCAAAAGTAATCAGATCGTGAATATTGAACAACGAATAAAACTGCTGGTTCACTTAGGCGGTTATATAGTAGATAATAGCCAGGCCTGGCAGGAATCAAAAATGCGGGCTTCGCAGGAAAACGGGTGGTTCATACCGGAGTATATTGACCGGGCAACGCAAAATATCAGTAACGCATTTCTACAAAAAGAAAAACTTGATGCCTGGGTTGCCCATTACCACTTACCGGAAGAAAATCCTTTACCTAAAAAGATCGGAATTGTAATGGCCGGCAATATTCCATTGGTTGGCTTCCACGATTTTTTATGCTGTTTTGTTACCGGTAACCACATCGCCGTCAAATCCTCCTCAAAGGACAATGTGTTGCTACGCCATCTGGTGGGCAAACTTTTTGAGTGGGCACCCGAAATAACAGATGAGATCAATTTTAGTGAACAGCTTAAAAACTGCGATGCTTATATTGCCACCGGCAGTAATAACACCAGCCGCTATTTTGAGTACTACTTTGCCAAATACCGGCACATCATCCGTAAAAACCGCACATCGGTAGCCCTGCTCGATGGTACGGAAATATATGATGAATTAATAGCGCTGGCAGATGACGTGATGTTGTACTTTGGCCTGGGATGCCGCAACGTAACACAGATTTATGTACCACAAGGATATGATTTTGTGCCGTTGCTGCAGGCGCTGGATAAATATGGCAGCATTAAAGATCATAACAAATACAAAAACAATTATGATTATAACCTGGCATTGCACCTGCTGAATAATCGATACTATATGACTAACGGAACGACGTTGCTGTCTGAACTGGATTCGCCTTTTTCCCCCATCAGCCAGTTGAACTATCAGTATTATACAAATGCCGGTGAAGTACTTCAAAAGTTGCAGCATTCAGCTGATGTGCAGGCAATCGTAGGGCATTATGAAATTCCGTTCGGCCAGGCACAAACACCCACATTAATGGATTATGCCGATGGAATAGATACCATGCAATGGTTATTGCAGGAAGTATAATACCAATGATATTTTGTTTTTACCAAACCAGCTTTAGCGTTTAGTCTACGTAATCAGCGGGTTTTTTGAGAAATTTGCTTTTGCAGGATTCCGAGCAAAACAAATAAGTTTTGCCTTTGTACACGGTGGTAATGTCTTTGCTACCAGTCATTTGGCATACCGGGTCAATCATGGCCTGAGCGGCTTTATCTTTAGCGTTCATTGGGTGGTTGCGGTCAAACTTCATCCCTTTAAACGGCACTGGCCATTTGTCCTCTTCATGCGGATTATATTGCAGCCCTCTGGCCACAAATTCAGCAGTAACATCGCCGCTGTACTTTTTCACCAGGTGCAAAGCGCCGTCTATTCCGGAACTGACACCGGAAGTGGTTACAATTTTTCCTTCATCTACAAACCGCACATCTTTTATCAACGTGATAGACGGGTATTGCTCCTGTAAATCATCGGCAACAAAATAGTGGGTCGTCACTTTGTGGTTTTCCAGCAAGCCGGCACCACCCAGTAAATAGGCTCCTGTACAAACCGACATGGTAACAGCAACACTGTCCTGGTATTTTTTTAAAAATCCGATCATCTGCACATCTTTTTTTAAGCTATCTATCACTTCCATTGCTGCTCCCGGTATCACCAGTATATCCGGCCTTGGCATGGATGCCACCATATAAGTAGGTTGTAAAAACGGGCCGCTGCCCTGCGTTTGTACAGGCCCCTGCGTAAAGGCTATACTGTATACTTCGTACTTGCCACGGGTCATAGCGTTTGCCTTTATAAACACGTCGGTAGGGCCTGCAAAGTCTATTAGCTCCACACCGGGGTAAAGCAGCACTGCCACCCGGAACTTTCTTGCTGTATCCTGCGCCTGCACAAAACCTGCCAGCAGAAACAAAAAAATCAGAAATACATTTTTTTTCATTTTCAGTATTTTAAAATTTTACAGATAATCCTACCAGCACTTTGCGTAACATGCCTGGTGTGGCAATGCCAAAACCGGTGGAATAATAATATTTGTTGGTCAGGTTGTCTGCATTTAGTGACACCCGGTAATGGGGCTGGTTGAAGAAAATTCCGGCATTCAGCAGCGTGTAAGCATTGGTATAAAAAGCACCTGCCGCCTTGGTGTTGGAAAGAAGATTTTTACCCGTATACGTGCCTCCAAAACCCAACCCAAAGCTGGATAGTTTTTCAAACGGCAAATAATAAGAAGCCCACACAGTACCTGAATTGACCGGCCCGGCATTCACAGGCCGCAATCCATTTACAGAAGCATCCGCTTGTGTCAGTGAGCTGGTATTGTGCGCCATGCCTGCTGTAACTGTTAGGCCTCTAAATGGTTTGGACAATACATCCACTTCAAATCCACGGCTGTACTGGGTGCCATCCTGAATGGAAAAGCCTGCATTGGCTACGTCGGGCCGCAGGGTGTTTGTTACCCGGATGTCGTAGTAACTAATCGTAGCACTTAATTTTTCACCATATAAATCGGTCTTGATACCGCCTTCCAGTTGGTTGGCGTATTGCGGTTTGAAAGGTGAATTATTTACATCGGCTCCGGCAGTATTTTGGAAGCCACTCATGTAGTTGCCAAATACTGAAATCCGGTCTTTGACTACCTGGTATACCAGTCCGAATTTGGGTGCGAGTGATGTTTGGTTATACTTACCGGTTGTAATACCGGTTGATGGCGTGAATGTTCCTTTAGCAAAAAATTTATCCAGCCGCAAACTAGCCATTACGGAAAGCTTAGTGGTTACATTTAGTACATCGGATACATACGCACTATAAATGTCCTGTTCGGAAGACATAAAGGTTGCCGGAAAACTATTCAGCTTATTACCGACAGTAGTGGGACTGATGAGCCCATAATTTGGCATTACCCTTCGCACGTTCAAGGTGTCGAAAGATGGTCTGCCTCCCCTGCCACCCAAGGCATTGGAACCGAAGTTGGAACTGAGTTGGTAAAAATCTAAACCCGCCACCAGCCTGTTTCGAATTCTACCTATTGAAAAGTCGCCAATGAAGTTTTGCTGCATTTGTGTAACGCCGCTTTTGGAAGTTGGATATTGCGTTATGTTCCGAATTAATAAACTATCCCGAAATAGTGTAAACGTCAGGTAGTTACCGGTATTAGATCCTTGTGAACGGGTAATATTGCTTTGCGATGTCCAACGGGAGGATAGCTTGTAATTTACCATGCCATAAAATGCGAGGTAAGGATTTTTGAGGGTGATACTATTGTTGGAATAGGCTCGTTTGTAATCCGTAAATTTTTCAAGGTTTTCAATAGCGCCGGCCACGGCAATCTGTTGTTGCGAAGTGGCTTCCCGGTTATAGAATTCGATATCTGCTGAAAGGGTCAATCGGTCACTTACTTTATACAAAAGGCTGGGGGCTAAAAACTGGCTACGCAAAAAGCCTGCATCCTGAAAGCTGCCCTGGTAGGTGGAGGCGGCATTGAAGCGAAACAACACCGTTTTATCTTTATTGAGTGGCGTATTGATGTCGGCAGTAAAACGGTTCAGGTCGTAGCTGCCCCCCTGGTAATTTACTTCTACTGCGGTATTGGCAAACGGCTTTTTGGTAATACGGTTGAACAGCCCTCCAAAAGAAGCTAAAGCACTGCCAAACAAAGTTCCTGATGGCCCTTTGATGGCTTGCATTTGCTCCAGATTGGCGGGGTCAAGTTCCGATTCAGAATACGAAGCAATTCCATTTCGGAAATAGCTTCTGGTATTAAATCCCCGGCTGGAGTAATAGGTATTCGTGGATGACCAGCCTTTTACAACACCCGGTACATTGCGCAGTATACCTGAAAAATCAGTCAATGCCTGTTCGGTAATCAGTTGCCGGTTAATGGTATTGGTAACCTGTGGGTTTTCTATATCATTCAGCGACATTCTGGCGGCAATGCTGCTGGCTGCATCTTTCTGGTTCTTTTGATTACCAAGCACCCGGATTTCAGTTAGTTCTGTGCTGTTCTTATCTAATTGAAGGTTAATAGTGGTTATTTTATTGGCGGCCACTACTACATTTTGCTTGGTAGCGCTGTAGCCGATACCGGTAATCAGCAAGGTATAATTACCCGCCGGAATAACTTTAAAAATAAAATCGCCATTATCATCAGTTGAAACCGTGAACCTGGTGCCCGACAGGGTAACGGTAGAAGCAGGAACAGGCTCATGTTCTTTATTTTGAATTGTTCCCTGTACAGTGCCTGTGTTTGTTTGTGCCATACAATGCACAGAAAGGAAAAGCACCAAGATTGTTATTATATTTTTTATCATCGAAGTTGTTATTAAGATACTGAAACGGCAGGCTTTTGAAGCCTTTGTTTAAAACCCCCATCACCTTTTTTGTTTAAGGTGACAAGTCAGGTACAAAAAGGAAGTTGTCGCCAAAAAATTAACATAGGTTGTACAGCCCGGCCGGAAAGAAAGGGTACAAAGATGTTTTGTGCAGGTTGCCTTAGGTTCAAAGGCTATTACCCAATTACTATAATTGTTATTTGAAGTAATGCTTATCTGAACATGAAATGATTAAGATACGCTGTCAAAAAACGTTACATACTTTGAGTATAACGTCTCGTAAACGGGAATCATTTATGATAAACAGGTAAGCGCAGTATCAGCAACAAGGGGGATGAAAAATAGAAAAGGCAGGATCAACAATGATACAGTTGAACCCGGAAGAAGATTGCTTACTGCTAAGTAATGTTGTTTTTGGCAGGGGTAGGCCAACGAAAAACGGTATCGTAAAAGGAATAACTTCTCCTTTGTTTTCAGCTTTACGTTCTGGACTTTGTTGTTCTTCCTTTTCCTGCTCACGCAATTTTTTCATCATTTGGCAGTTGCCATTACAATGCAATTGCGGACGTGCTTTGTTTTCGCAATTTTTTGCATATTTGATGGTGTTGGTATAGTAGTCTGCAATAACAAAGGCACTATTAAATGTCTGAACAAAAAAAGCTGTAAGAAGAAAGAATGAAGCTATCCGGCGATATATTATTCTAATTTTCAAACTTTCGCAAAGCTATATTTTAATGCTTAACTGTTGAAAATATTTTATTCGGAGTTATAATCGAAAATATACAGCACCCTTCCCATAAAATAAAACTTCAGTCAGGTTCTGATTTTTATAAGAAAACCTTGCCGTATAGACTTAGTTATTCAGGATTAGCGCCATTTGAATGTTGCTACGTTCATACGGCGATGCGTGACGCGGAATTTTTTGAAAACCTAATTTATGATATAAGCTGATGGCGGGTTTTAGAATGGTGTTGCTTTCAAGGTATATCGCTGAAGCCTTCAACGCTTTTGCTTTTTCCAGAACAGCCTGTCCTAGCAACCACCCAATATTCTTGCCTTGTACTTTGGGTGAAACGGCCATTTTCGCTAATTCGTAGTCATAGTCAGGA
Source organism: Chitinophagaceae bacterium (assembly GCA_965246935.1). Lineage (GTDB taxonomy): Bacteria > Bacteroidota > Bacteroidia > Chitinophagales > Chitinophagaceae > JAZKFT01. The sequence goes on from CBDFGC010000014.1 coordinate 117,502, forward strand.
TCGTTCATTTTAATCAAGGCACATACGCCTACCGGTTCCTCCTGGTATAAGGCTACTAAAATGTGTCCGCCATTGCCAATGATGTATTTATCGGGATCATTCAAAGCCTTGTAATCTGCCTCTTCCATTTTAAAATAGGTCGAAATCCATTCTTTGTTCAATGCTGCAAATACTTCACGGTACGCAGCATGATAGGGCACAATTTTCACAAGCCTGCTTTCCCGTTCCTTTCTTTTTTCTATTACCCGCTGTAAAAGAGAATGTTGCGCCAGCAAAAATTCCCATTCTTCCAGCGCTTTCCATAAATCATGGGTTGCCTGTGCCGAAATACTATTCACTGCATTATTTACATCGGTATACTGGTCCTTTATTTTTTCTGTTAACGCTACTCCTTTTTCTGATAGCCGGATAACGTTTCTGCGACCATCCACGGAGGCCCTTTTCTCTAAAACCAACTCCTTCCCGGCCATTTCCCGTATAATTTTACTGACGGAAGGTTGAGAATGTCCGATTTCGGATGCGATTTCAGTAACCGTTTTTTCGACGTTTGCTGATAAAACATAAAATACAGGAAACCATTTGGGTTCCAGCTCAATTTCATATAGTTGGTATATTTTCTTGGCGTCTTCTGTAATTTTTGCAGTCAGCATTCTTAACCTGCTGCCGATAGCCATTTTACCAACATCATTAAAAAAATTATTTTCCATAATTAATTACATAATTGGTTATGCAATATTAGAGATTGTTGATGTATAAAAACATTACAGGAATTTAATTTAAAAAATAAATGAAATAAAGTGTAAAGAAAATGAGTGTTGCCGCTTAACAGGTTGAACAACTGCCAAATAAAAAGGGATTAGCTATTCTTTTTGTACAGCAAAGCCCAGGGCTCTGATTCTTAACCCTGTTCCATAAGCGATACGTTGCTTCATAAAATGAGCTAAGTTGCATATTCCGGAGCAAACTGAGCCATTGTTCCGGTGAAAGTGAGCCACCCCGGAACAGCCGTTTTTAGGTTTTATTTTCGGGTATAGAAACAGCGATTCCGGTCAAAGTGAGCCATCTGCTTTGAAGAGTGTAACTGCCATTCCGGCGTAAGTGAGCCACCTGATAAATAGCGTACAAATTCATTTACTTATTAAGGCCTCTTTTTACTGTTCAAAAAAACAGCTAAGGGATGTCCAACAATGTGGTAACCATGCAAAATGTACGTGGTATTTTACAGCTATTACAGAAGGGTATTTCCGTCCGCAAAATAGCCCGTGATCTCAACCTGTCTCGTAATACCGTCAAGCTTTATAACGATCGGTTCAATGCCTGCGCCTTTAGCCTTGAACAACTTCAGCAAATGGACGATGCAGGCCTGCATGCATTTGCTTATGCCGATGCTCAGCAAATGCAGGATAATAACCGTACAAGTGCTTTTAAATTACAGCTACCCTATTTTCTTGCTGAACTTAAACGCACCGGTGTAACCAAATATTTATTGTGGCAGGAGTACAAAAAAGACAATACAGCCGCATATGGTTATTCCCAGTTCTGCGACCTGTTTGCCCGATACAGAAAAGTGCATGAAGCCTCCATGCATTTTGAACATGAACCCGCCCTGGTGATGATGGTAGATTTTGCAGGTGATTATTTAACGTATGTGGACAAGGACAGTGGCGAGGTAATAAAGTGCCCCGTATTTGTAGCTGTATTACCCTGTAGTGGCTATAGCTTTGCCGTGGCATTGCCCAATGCCACTCAGCCATATGTAATAAAAGCACTTAATTTATGCCTGCAATATTTTGGTGGTGCGCCCCAATCGCTAAAGTGCGATAATATGAAAACAGCCGTTCGTAAAAGCTGCCGCTATGAACCTGTTTTTACCGATACCATTATACAATGGAGCCTGCACAATAACATTGCCCTGCTGGCTGCAAGGATACGCAAACCAAAAGACAAGGCATCAGTAGAAAATGAAGTAAAACTTGTCTACCAGCGCATTTATGCACCCCTACGCCATACGGTATTTTTTAGCCTTGCAGAACTTAACCATCATATCGTTGAACAACTAAAAGAACACCACCGGCACCTGCTTCAAAACAAGGATTGCAGCCGCCAGGAACAATTTATAAAATTAGAACAACCCTTACTACAGCCACTGCTCGCAGAACCTTATTGCATCAGACATTCTGTAAGTGCAAAAGTGCAGCGTAACTATCATATTACCCTGGGTGAAGACAGGCACCACTACAGCGTTCCCTTTGGTTTTATAGGCAAAACCATCAGCGCCGTTTACGATACCGATACGGTAGAAATTTACTTTGAAAACAAGCGTATAGCCCTGCATGTAAGAAGCTTTAAACACCATGGGTTAAGCACGATAAAAGAACATATGCCCCAGAGCCATCAACGCTACTCGGAGCAACAGGGATGGACACCGGATTACTTTTTGAATCAGGCTGCCAAATCAGGTCCATGTACGGTGCAATATATCCAGGAAGTATTAAAAGCCCGCCGTTTTACGGAGCAGACCTACAACGCATGCCTGGGCATCATGCGCCTTGCCCTTGCCTACACCCCACAACGTTTGGAAGCAGCCTGTAAACGGGCTTTAACCGGCCATTGTTATAGCTATACCACTATCAACAATATCCTGATAAACAATCTCGATACCATTGATCTGTCAGAAGCTGGTCAGCCTGCCCTCTTGGCCATGCCTGAGCACACTAACCTGCGTGGGCCGGCTTCTTACCATTAAAAAATATATATTAATTTATTAATTATTAAAAAACAAAACACAATGAATGCAGAAAGTACCGTAGCAGAAATGCAGGATTTAAAGCTCTTTGGCATGGCCAAACTCTACCGGGTAGTGGCAGATCAACCCGTGCACCAGCAACCCGAAGCCCATACACTTATTGGCATGCTTACCGACGCAGAAACACAGCACCGGCTGGCACAGCGTACCCAACTCTTTCTGCGGCTGGCCAGGCTCCGCTATAACACCATGCCCGAGCAGGTAAAAACAGCCGCCGACAGGGGCCTTACCAAAGAAGAACTACTGCGTTTTTGCGATGGCAGTTTTATAAATAAAGGAGAAAATATTTTGATTACCGGGGCTACCGGTTGTGGTAAAAGCTACCTGGCATGTGCCCTGGGAAGGCAGGCCTGTATGCTGGGATACAGAACCATTTACTTTGCTATGAACCGCTTTATAGAAGCGCTGGCAGCTGCCCGGCTCGATGGAACTTACATCCGCTGGCTGAACCAGATAGCCAAAACACCGCTGCTTATTCTGGACGATTTTGGACTACAGCCGCTGGATCACAACATGAAGCTGGCACTACTACAAATAATGGAAGACAGGTATGCAAAAGGGGCTACCATCATCACCTCCCAATTACCCGTAAAAACATGGTATGAATACCTCAAAGAACCCACCCTGGCCGATGCTATTATGGACAGAGTGACAGCCCAGGCACACAGGATAGAGCTAAAAGGTGAGTCGTTAAGAAAAAACAAAAACAGTTAACTTTATCAATTATAAGTACGCCTTTTATCAGGTGGCTCACTTTCACCGGAATGGTGGCTCACTTTCATCGGAATATACATTCTGACGATAGCTGTGTAAAAGCAAAGTTGATTATAAAGTAAAATAAGTAACGCATAGACACAGGACGGAGTCCTGCGCCTATGAAAGCCTTAACACATGATTAAAAAGATAGCCAAATCAATAGCTATCCGGGTACAGGCAATCAAAAATCACAAATCCTAATTCCAAAATCATTTCAATACTCATACAACGCATACCCCCATGGATCAATTTTCCAATCTTTGGCTGCAGGCGATTCATCATTCATCAAAAACAGGTTATGTGCTTTTACATCCAGTGACTTATCAGTAATATGAACTGTTTGCCCTTGCTTCGATAAATTTAAAACCACCAGCACTTTTTTTTCACCTTTTTCCCTTGTAAAAGCGTACAAAGCCTGCGGACTACCCACATCCACTTTTTTAAATGCTGCGTCAGAAGCTAATGCTGGGTTGCTTTTGCGTAGCTCCAGTAGCTTTTTGTAAAAAGGAGCCCGCCCATATTTGCCAAACGTTATTTGGTCTTTATAAAAAAAGCTAATGCTATCCAAGTAGGGTTCTTCCTGGCTACTATAAATAAGGGGAACGGAGTGGCCAATGGTTTGGGTAAGCACGGCAAAGGGGGCATGGCTGGCCCCGGGGAAAGTGCCGTAATCCGATTTGTTCCAGCTATTTTCATCGTGGTTACTGGTAAAGCACAGTTTAAAAGCATTCGCAGGGTAGGTGGTATCAATTGTATTTACGACACTATCAATGGCAGATGCCAGCCGCTCACCTGCTGATATTTTATACATCATGTGTAGCAGCGCCCATCCATAGCTTGCATCAAAGCCATCCTTATTTATTGCAGGTTTATCTGCTTCTGCCAACATAAAAATATCTGCTTTGGTTTTCTTTAGCTCGGCAATACATTTTCTCCAGAAAGCGTCCGGCACATCGCCGGCCACATCACATCTAAAGCCGTCAATATCGGTATCCGTCAGCCAATACTTCAGGCAGTTAATCATGGTATCTACCAATTCAGGGTTCGAGTAATTCAGTTTACGGGTGTCCGTCCAGTCGTACGGTGACATTGGCTTACCGGTACTGTCTTTCACAAAAAAATCAGGGTGCTGCGTAAGCCAGTAATGGTCGGCGCCGGTGTGGTTGGGCACCCAGTCAATAATTACTTTAAAGCCCATGCCGTGTGCCTTTTGTACCAAGGCTTTCCAGTCGGCCAGGGTTCCGAATTCAGGATTGACGGCTGTGTAGTTGGCTACTGCATAATAACTGCCCAATACGCCTTTACGATCTTTTTGACTAATAGGGTTTATCGGCATAAACCAAAGCGTTTGAACACCCATGTCTTTCAGCCGCTGCAAATGCTGGCTGAATGCGGCAAAGGTTCCTTCTTTGGTATACTGACGCACATTCACCTCATAAATATTGCCCTGTACGATCCAGCTGGGGTGGCTGGCCAGGTTACTGGTATCAACTGCATTTGCGGCAAGATTGTCTTTTTTATTTTCCTTATCATTAGCAGAATTGAGCTTACAGCTACAAACGACTATGCAAAAAAACAAGGGAAGCAAAATCCGGGATATGGCACGCATTTTAAAGAATTGAGGGTTAAATGTAGGGGAATAAACAATATTCATTGTCGAATTTGCCGGATCGGGATAAGGGTTAATCATTCTTTGGTCTTATATAAAAATCACCCTGTTGTCATCATTGTTCGCAAAAATTATCCGGGGGCTGTCATTTTTTGAGCAGATAACTTCTGGCACAGACTTAGCTATTAGCTTTGCGGTTTAACCAAACGGTTAAACTCTCTATTTAAGTAACATGGCTACCGTTTCTACCACTGAACATAAAATACTGCAGGCTGCAAAGGAAGTATTTATCAAACAGGGCCTTTATGGCGCCCGGATGCAGGATATTGCTGATGCTGCAGGCATCAACAAAGCGCTGCTTCATTATTATTTCCGAAGTAAAGACTTGTTGTTCAATAAGGTATTTGAAGAAGCCTTTCTGAATTACATCGCTACTATGAATATCTGGACGGATGAAAGCCTGACATTTATTCAGAAGCTGCAAAAATATGTGGATGTATATATTGATTTTTTAACAGAGTATCCGTTGGTGCCACTATTTCTGATGAAGGAAATTGCTGCTAACCCTGAAATCCTGAAAGAAAAAATCCAGGCGAAAAAAAGAATCCGGAACTGTCCTACGTTGATTGAGTTTCTCAGGAAAGAACTTCCCCAACATGCGGCACACGTGAAACCGGAAATGCTGATGATGAATATCCAGTCTTTATGCACCTATCCTTTTTTAGCTGAGGGGTTGTATAAATCCATGTATAAGCTTCCCTCAAAAGAATGGCACGAGTTAATTACTACTCATTTAAAGCGTACCGTTAAAAAATTCATTGAATATCAATTCACCTGACGCAATGGCTGTATTCTTTATCCTGTTTAAAACAAACAACCCTTACAACCTCACTGACACTGTCTTAAAAAAAATTATATGAAACACTACTTTTTAGCATGGCTGCTTCTACTAAGCATTACATCGTTTGGCCAGGCTGATTCCCTATCCCTTAACCAAAGCATTGGCCTTGTACGTACCAATTATCCGCTACTTAATCAAAACGACTATTATAAGCTCATTGGTGAAAGTAATCAGCAAGTGATTCAAAATGAATGGCTGCCCCGTGTGAATCTTACGGGCCAGGCCACCTATCAGTCTGAGGTTTCTAAATTCAGTTTTCCGGGTTTACCTGGTATTGTGTTGCCAAAGGATCAGTATAATATCGGCCTGGCCGTTCGTCAAAACATTATAGATGGTGGTAAAACCCAACAGGCACGGCGGGTAGAAGAATTAAGTACGGCAGTAGCTGTGCAACAAAATGAAACCGGCCTTTACACATTGGCTGCCCGAACCAATGAGTTATATGGCAACATTTTATTGGCCCGTGAAAACCTGAGAATACTGGCCATTTACAAGCAGGATATTCAGAATAATGAAAAACTGGTAAAGACCGCTTTAAAAAATGGCACGGCATTACAAACCAACCTGGATGTGCTTACTGCACAGGAATTGACCACCGACCAGAATATGATTGAGACAACCGGCAATCTGAAAGGCTTATATCAGGCATTCAGCCTGCTGCTAAAGCGTCCGCTAACCGACAGTACATCGTTTACTTCCGATTTATCACTCCGGCAAAACAAAGCTGATACCCTTAACCGGCCCGAAACCCGATTATATGGTTTGCAACGTCAGTTGCTGGATGCCCGCATTAAGCAGATAGATAAGGATATGATACCCACCGTACAGGTATTTGGTGAGGGCAATTACGGGCGGCCGGGCTACGACTTTTTGCGTACCAATATGGGGCTATATGGCCGCGTAGGGCTAAGCGTAAACTGGAATATTGCCAGCTTGTATAACCGCAATACCCAGAAAAAGAATTTGCAGGTGAACAAGCAATTACTCGATGCACAGGAAGCCGCTTTTAACCTGAACACGAATGCCACACTGGTTACACAGGGTAACGAAATAGAAAACCTGCAAGCCATTATCGAAAAGGACAAACAGATTGTAGATGTACGTATCCGTGTAACCAGGACTGCTTCTGTACAGTTAGAAAACGGTATTATAACTTCTACTGATTACCTCACGGAACTGGATAAAGAAATGCAGGCACGTATGAACCAGAAAGTGCATGAAGTACGTTTGATGACAGCCATTAATAATTATAATATTACCAGAGGCATTCAAACAGGTAATAGGTAATAGGCAATGCTCAATTACTCAGTGGCTCAATTAATACAAATTAAGAATAGGTAATTGGCAGAATAAAAATAAAATAAAATTTAGCGGCACCGGTCAATAAGCAACGATGAGTGGTCTGTTGTCCGTGGTCCGTCGTCCTTCTAAAAAAACACATTTATGGAAACACAACCGGTTATTGAGAAGAAAAAAAGTCCCGTTAAGTGGATTGTTATCAGCCTGCTTATAGCTGTAGCCCTGTTTTTTGGTATTCGTTACTGGATTGAAAATTCTCATTACGAAAGCACAGATAATGCCCAGTTAGATGCTACCATTATACCCGTTCGCAGCAGTGTGCAGGGGTATGTTCGCCAGGTATTATTTCAGGATAATCTACTGGTTAAAAAAGGACAGCTTTTAGTGAGCATAGATGATATTGATCCAAAGGCCCGGCAGGCACAGGCCGAAGCGGCTTTGCAAAATGCAAAATCCAACCTGCAGGCATTGCGCAGCAGTGCCCGCGGTGGCCAGCAAACCGCACAGGCTTCTGCACTGTCGTCGCAGTCGGTACGCTTCGGCATTCAATCGGCGCAGGCCCGCCAATCACAGGCGCAGGAAGATTTAAACCGGGTACAAAACCTGTTTAAAGAAGGTGCTGCTACCCGTTCGCAGCTCGAAGCCAGCCAAACCGCACTCGATGTAGCAAAAGCGCAGACATCTGCTGCAACCAGTCAGTATCAATCGTCCGCTGCACAGTCTGGTGGAGCCTTTTCGCAGGCTGCATCGCAGGTAAGCCAGGTAAGCCTGGCGGAAGCCCTGGTACGCCAGCGGGAAGCAGAATTAATTTTGGCAAACACCCAGTTGAGCTATACCCAGGTACCAGCGCCTGCCAATGGTATCGTCTCCAAAAAAGCAGTTGACCCGGGACAATATATTCAGATAGGAACACCCATTTGCTCTGTAGTGGATAAAGACGGACTTTGGGTAACTGCTAATTTCAAAGAAACCCAAATGGAATATTTACGGTTGGGGCAGGAAGTTGATATAGAATTAGATGCGTTTCCAGGTGTAAAGCTGAAAGGGAAAGTAGAGTCTTTTGGCGGCGCTACCGGTGCCAAATTTTCGCTGCTGCCGCCAGACAATGCTACCGGCAATTTTATAAAAGTAACGCAGCGGGTACCGGTACGGATAGCGATTACGGAATATCCGAAAGATAGAAACGAGGTATTGTTGCCGGGCCTGAGCGTATTTGTAAAAGTGCGGGTAAAGTAGTGCCTCACCTCATTCCCTCTCAGGGAGGAGAGGGATGCCTCTGTTCAATATCTTTATAAAATGCGGCGTCGGGTTCAAAAGTATCAAATCTTTAAAATGGCTTTTAACCTTCAAATCTCCTCAACCCAACATTTGAAAACAATTGGTAAGCTTAAATAGTTAGGAGCTAATGATCGAATGTAGTTTTGAAATTTCTACAGAGGCACCCTTCTCCAATCGCAATTGCATCCTTTGTCCTTCTCCTGTTGGAGAAGGTGCCCAAAGGGCGGATGAGGCTGGAGAAGGGCAGGGGATGAGGCTACCAATAGTGGTTTCTACCAGCACAACTTCTTCGATATTTAAAATCAGGTTTGACGGATATAAAATATTTTTATTATGATGACGGCTATGCTTCCTTTAACCAAGCCGGTTTACCCAACCGGTCTTCGCAGGGCGATCATTGTTATTACAGCTATCAGTTGTGCTGTGTTGGAACTAATTGACACGAGCATCGTAAATGTAGCCCTGAAAGAAATAAGTGGTAGCATTGGCGCTACCACACAGGAAATTTCCTGGATTGTAACATCCTATGCAATTTCCAACGTAATTATTATTCCGCTTACCAGTATGCTCAGCGATCTGTTTGGGCGGAAGAACTACTTTACCGCATCAGTAATTGTGTTCACGTTTGCCTCTTTAATGTGCGGCATGAGCACTTCGCTGCCGGTGCTGGTGTTGTGGCGTTTTGTACAAGGCCTGGGTGGCGGAGCACTGCTATCTACAGCGCAAACCATCATTATCAGCGCTTTTCCACCCGAAAAAATTAGTATTGGGAATGCTATTTTCGGAATGGGTATCATTATGGGCCCCACGTTTGGCCCTACGCTGGGCGGTTATATTACCGAAAATATAAACTGGCACTGGATCTTTTTTGTAAATGTTCCGATTGGGGTTACGGCAGCCATTCTTTCATGGAATTTTATTACCGATAGGATAGGAGCGGTAAAGCCCAGGAAAATTGACTGGGCAGGAATTGGTTTTTTAATATTGGCGGTTGGCTCTTTGCAATACGTACTGGAAGAAGGTAGTACCAAAGACTGGTTCGAAAGTTCAGAGATTATATTTTTTACTATTTTATCGGCGATAGGCCTGGGGCTTTTTATTTACAGGGAATTATCCATTGATTATCCGGCCGTAAATATCCGTTTATATAAAAGCCGCAATCTTGCCATTGGTGGATTTTTGAACCTGATCATCGGAATGATACTAATCAGCACCGTCTTTATTTTCCCTTTATTTACACAAACGGTGTTAGGCTGGACGGCCACAAAAACGGGAACGTTTTTAATCCCTGGTGCATTGTGTTCGGCATTTACGATGCCCATAGTCGGCAACTTACTGGCAAAAGGGACAAACCCAAAGCGGGTTATGTTTTTTGGGTTGTTCATGACAATGACTTTTCTGATCATGATGTCGTTTTCATCGCCTGACTCCACCTCCGGAAACTTTTTTATACCCTTCTGTTTGCGTGGTTTTGGAATCGCCTGTATGATGAGCCCGGTGTTGTCGCTGGCAGTACGTGGCCTGCAGGGCAAAGACCTGGCGCAGGGGGTAGGCCTAAGCAACATGATAAGGCAATTAGGTGGCGCTATAGGTGTGGCATTGGTGAGCGTGTACGTTACCCATCAAAATGGCATCAACCGTTCTAACCTGTTGGGTTATGTAAATCAGTATGATGTAATTAGTAGTAACCGGATACAGAGCCTTGCACAAACATTCACAAGCGCCGGTTACACCACAGACGATGCACAAATGCTGGCTTACGGTTCGCTGAATGCATCGTTGGGCAGGCAACAAATGCTCATCAGCTACGACCAGGGCTTTTGGTTAATTGCCATGTGTTTGGTTTTTTGTATTCCGATGATTTTTTTAATCCGTTATAGACGTGGTGAAAGCATGGGTAAAGTAAGTGACCATTAGCCGGTAGTCGACAGTCTGTAGTCGGCAGTCCTGAATGACAATCATTCCTAACAGCATTCAAATGCTGATTATTAACAGCTTTTGACAATTACCCGTAAAAATTTAATTACCCGTAATCGACTGCTCACTGCTGACTAACAGACTGCCGACTAATTTCCTTTCTTTGCCGGAAGTAATACCTGATTCATGGATCATTTTCCTGCTAACAAAGTTCGCCAGTTTTTATTTCTAAGCCTTATCCTGCTGCTGTTTTGGGTAATCTGGCAGCAGATGTATTTTATGTTCACGGCATTTTTGGGTGCCCTGGCATTGTACGTGGTGCTACGCAAAACCATGGTTAAGCTGATATTGCGAAAATGGCCCAGACCATTGGCTGCGTTGCTGTTAATGGCAGTATCGTTAGTGGTGCTGGTAATGCCATTTGCATGGATTGGTTCCATCCTCATTGACCGGGTATTGCCATTTGTTACAGACCCAACTTATGTAAATAATTCGTTTCTTAAAATACAGGTTTTTTTAAAAGCTAAAACCGGCAACGATGTATTGAGCGAACGAAATTTTAGTAATATCATGTCTGCTATTACCGGTTTTATTCCCCGCATGTTAGGCTCCACGCTTCTTACCATTACGAATACCGTTATTATGTATTTTGTACTGTATTTTATGTTGGTAACGTGCAACAGTATGGAACTATGGCTACGAAAAAACCTGCCTTTAAAAAACCGTAATAGCGAAAAGGTATTGACCGAGATCCGGGGCATGGTGCTTAGCAATGCCATTGGCATACCGGTATTGGCAATGGTGCAAGGGATAATAGCCATAATAGGCTATATCATCTTTGGTGTAAAGGAACCCGTGTTATGGGGAATCATAACGGGCTTATGTTCTATTGTACCGGTGGTAGGCACCATGGCTGCATGGGTGCCCATTGATTTGTATCTTTTTGCTAATGGAAACCAAAGCGGTGGCATTGGCCTTCTTTTTTGGGGATTAATTCCTATTGGCGCCAGCGATAATGTGATTCGTTTTTTACTGCAAAAAAAACTGGCTGATGTACATCCGCTTATTACGGTAATGGGCATTATTGTCGGCGTTAACCTTTTTGGTATTATGGGGCTTATCTATGGCCCGTTGATGCTGTCATTATTTATATTATTGGTACGGGTTTACCTGGACGAATTTGTAACAAATACTACGAACCCCACAACCACCACGGCAGACAATGTAACGGTAGACCCTGCGAAAGATGCGACGTAGTAAATAGTATTTTCTTATAATAAATGGACGTGTCAAAAAAAGTTGTTGAAAAAATGTAATTGGTTTGACTGCAAGATCTGGTGGTACTTATTGGCGGTGTAAATCTTCTTTTTGAACCCGGTTTTCTTTTGCCACTAAATTAATTTTCTTCAGGCAAGTGGCTTTATTTGTAGTGATTTTCTATCAGGATACAAGATAACCCGGATCTTCGTTTTCTAACTTGTCCTGTAATATTTTCAGTTCACGTTTCCTGGCTTTATAAATACGGTGTTCCCACCCACCGGCACAATACGTCAGCGCAAAAAAGAGTATTACACCAACAACTATCCAAACTGATTTGCCACGGTCCCAAATTCCGAGTACGGTAAATATTCCAATTGGAAGAATGTTCCACCGCATTAGCCGGGAAAGATGTACCTGATAAGTTGCCATTGAAATAGCATGCGTAAGGTCGCCACGCATGGAGCGGTCAAACCGCTGGTCTCCATTTATTCTGCGGATTCTGCTCACCAATAAATACAATGCACTAGCAAGCATCCACACAGCTAAGATGAACATAAATGCACTCCCGTTTTGCTTATACAAATTCAGTCCAAAAATAAAGCATCCGGTACCGATATACACAATGATGGATAGTAACTCACTGATATTGGTAATATGGTGTGCCTTTTTCTTTTTAGACAAAATACGATTGTGTAGTGCTTTTTCATTGATACCGTAAAGCGGCTCATTATTTTGTGAGTCCCAGATTTTTTTCATTTCATCAAATTCCATGGTGATCATATTTTTTTGATTTTGAGATGAGATATTTTTTAATGCGATTGATTTTCACACCAACATTCGATTCAGTGATGCCCAATATCCCGGCCATTTCTTTATAGCTGTAATCATCTAATAGCAATAAAGCAATAGATCGATCAATTTCATCAAGACTGTAAATTTCTTCATAGAGCCATATAAGTCTTTCATCAATATGTATACTACTTTCCTGTAAGATGTGCCGGACATTGTCAAGCGTTTCTGCCTGGTGTTTTTTTCGTTCTTTTCTTCCCCATTTAATGGCAGTATTGAGCGATATACGATATAGCCAGGTGGTAACAGCTGAGTGCTGCCTGAATGTTGGGATGGAATGCCATACCTGAATGGTGATTTCCTGGAAAAGGTCGTCCTGATCCATAGTTGTAAATGCATAAGCCCGTACTACCTTAAAAAGCAGCGCTTTATGCTGATCAAGCCAATCTTTAAAAATATGCTGCTGTTTCTTTTCGGTCACGGCACTGATTGTTTACACTTATTAGTACCATCAAAGAAATAAATTCTTACAGGAAGAAGAAAGTAATCAAAAATAAAAAATGTAAACAGATGCGGTGAAAAGTCCAAAAAAAACGAAGGGCAATATCTGACAGTACGCTTTACAATCAATAAGGTTTAAGGAAATGTAGTTATGAAGAACCTGTGTAAGTAGCAGATTACTTATCAAATTCTTACTATTTTCTCTATCTGCTGTCATTAGTCTTCAAAGTTACATTCCATTATCGTCGGACTATGAATATTAGTGGCAACATTTAATTACTGGTAGAAGTAACTTCTATGTTCAGCCAGCTTACAGGTAGATTAATAGGATTCACGATATTGAATGGCTACCACCTGTCAAAATTTTTACCAGGAAATAGGTTACTGGTGAACTTTCGTTCCTTCTATTTCAGCGTTTACGACCCATTCATTTCTTATCGATCAAACCATTTTTTAAAATGCGGTGCTCTTTCCCGGCTGATGTCAACCGTCATCTTTAACGGTTGTTTTAATGTAACACTCAGCTTTTGATTTTCGAGTAGCCGCACACTTTGAATAGCTTTAATACTGATTAATGTTTGCCGGTTGGCACGGTAATATTGCCTGGGGTCAAGTACGTCTTCAATCTCTTCAATAGAATCAAAATCAAGTATGTGTTTATCGCCGTTAAATGTGAAAATATAATGTAAAGTGTCTTTTAAAAATAAGGCAATGTCTTCTGTATTTACCGGCAGCCACTGATGCCGCTGGTGTACAATAAATTTTTCCTTATACGCTGTTGCAAGAGGTTGTGATAAACGCTGTACCAATTGCTGTATGTCTTTTGGATATGCAGCCTTACTTTTTATAATTTCCCTGCATTTATCTACCGCAACTGACAGTTCATCTTCATCAATTGGCTTCAACAAATAGTCAACGCCATTTACTTTAAATGCTTTTACAGCAAATTCATCGTAGGCCGTTGTAAATACCACCGGACAACTGATATTGAAGTTTTCAAATAATTCGAAGCTAATGCCATCGCTTAGTTGGATATCCATAAACAGTAAGTCGGGTTCCGCATTGCTCATCAGCCATCTGCGGGCTGTTTTCAGGCTGGGTAATATTTCAATTACCTGCACATCCTTGCAAACGTGTTGTAATTTATTAACCAGTTCCTCCGATAATAATGCTTCATCTTCAATAATTACTGCTTTCATACAAAAGGGATTTTTACAATAAAATAATCCGGTGTTTCTTCGGTAATAATAGGTTGCCCGCAGAGATAACGATAAAGGGTTTTCATATTTTGCAAGCCCTGCTGATTACTTCCTTCCACAAAACTTTTCTTTTGCAGGTTATTCGTTACTATTAAATAGTTCTCCCGGTTGGTGATGGAAATAAGGAGTGGTGAATCTGAATCAATCATATTGTGCTTAATTGCATTTTCAATCAGGTTCTGAATAGTTACCGGGGCAATCCTGCGGTTAAGTATCTCGTCATTTAATTCTATTTTTAACTGAAGGCCTGTGCCAAAACGGGTTTGCTGTAATTGCAAATAAATTTGCGCCAGTTTTAGATCTTCGCTGATCCGTACAAATTCGCTATCCCCGCTTTTTAAAATGTATCGGTATATTTTGGAAAGCTGGTCTAAAAATATTTTCGCTGCCGATTGGTCTTTTTGTATCAGCCCGCTTAGCGATGATAAAGAATTAAATAAAAAGTGCGGGTTGAGTTGTTGCTTTAAGCTTTCATACATCACTACTGCTTTTTCTTTTTCCAGGGCTTGTGCTTTTGTCTGTAGCAGTACCATCTTTTTATGTTGGCGAATGCGATACAGGTAAATACGATACAATAAAAATAAAAAAAGGATACTCATCAATGCAATGAACCACCAGGTTTTATAAAAGACTGTTCCAATTGTAATTGTAATGTTTGTTTCCGGAACATTTGGATGTTGGAGATTGGTGGTTGCTTTGATGTGTAGCACATATTGTCCGCCGGGAACGTTTGTATAGTTTCGCTTTCTTTCTTTGGTAAAAATCCATGCTTTATCAAATGGCTCCAACCAGTAGGCATACATAGTTTGTTCTGCCTGTATATAATTGGGCGACACGATGGTAAAAGAAAAAAAGTTTTGGTTCCAGTGCAGGTTTATTTTCTCTACCGCTTCAGGATTGCTGTTTAACAAAAAATCTTTATTGTACACCTGAAAGGAACTGAGGTAAGTGGAAAACGATGTGTTTATTATATGATAATGAGCCGGATTAAAGTATAAAAATCCTTTATATGTAGGGAACATCATTTGACCGTTACTTGTCCGGAAGGCCGACTGATCGTTAAATTCTATAGAGGCCAGTCCATCTTCCATTCCAAATGTTTTAAAACGGGTACGTAAACTATCCATCATACATAGCCCTTTGCTGGTACCCATCCATAGCTGATTTGCATTGTCTGCTATTAAGCAGGATATTTTGTTTGATAACAGGCCTTCGCTTTTATAAAAGTGTTTGAAATTGTTCTTTCGTTCATCAAATGCGTTTAATCCTGAATAAGTACTGATCCAAACCGTTCCCACTTTATCTTCTGTAATAGAAGAAATTAAATCATTGGAAATCGTATTACTGTCCTTATCTGTTATTGACCAGTGTTTTACCAGGCCATTCTTTTTATCATACAACAGTACGCCCTTCCCGTCCAGGCCAAACCAGATTCGGTTCCGGCTGTCAATAAAGATAGTGCGTGTTCGAAACCGGCAAAATGGTTGCAGCAATTGATTGGTTTGCAGATTGTCAAAATGATTCGTTGCAGGATTATAATTGTAAATACCATCCCGGCTGGCAATCCATATCGTCTGATTTTTATCTTCTGTCAAATGCCAGAAAAAGGAAAGCGGCATGCCATCCTTTTCACCAATAAAATCCATTTGACCTGTTTGCGGATGAAACCGGTTTAACCCATCTGCAGTTCCAATCCAGATTGTTCCATCGCTGGCACATAAAACAGAACGAACCGAATTAGAATGCAATACTTTTTTACTACCCTCTTTGTTTTGAAAATTAATATAGCTATCTGTTGTAGGATTATAAACCGATACTCCTGTTGCTGTGGCCAGCCACCATTGACCCTGTTTGTCCTCTGAAAATGCCCGACACCAGTTGTCCGGTAGGGTAGGAGATTGATAGGAGCCGGGTAACAGACTATGAAAGAAATCCCGCTCGGGATTAAAGTAATTCAGGCCATAGCCTTCTGTTCCAATCCATATTGTTTCATCAGTATCCTGAAAGATAGAGGTAACCAGATTGGTAGAAAGACTTTGTGTCTGAAGCGGATCACTTCTTAAGGATGAAAACGTATTTTCTGTTTCGTTATATAAACAAAGCCCGGTGCGATTGGTGGCTACCCAAACTCTTTCGCTTGCATCCACAAACAAATCATTAATCTGGTTGTCAGGAGAGGGTTGGGTTACACCGTTTAGTGACGGGTAAGAGACGACTTCCTTATTTGTATTTATACGAAAAATCATTGCTCCGTTACTGCACCATAGCCGCCCCTTTTTATCACCGGCAATCTGCGTAAGGTTATTGATGGATGTTGGGTGCGTAAGTAAAAGGGTTGCTTTCCGTTTTGCACCATTATACACTACTATGCCTGTATCAGTGGCCAGATACAACACTTTATTTCCGGTTGAACAAATATCCCTGATTGATCTGTTTAGTAGAAAAAGAGAAGCAGTATCAGTTGACGGTATCTGTATCTTTTTTGTTTGTGTATTAAAAACTTCCAATCCGTTTTTAGTAACCAGGTAAAGGAACTCATCTCCTGCTGTAAACATCTTTGTGACAGGCAAACCGGATATGCCCTGCTGCAAAAGAAAATGCCCGGTAGCATATTCATACTGATAAATACCCGATGGTTGCGCAAGCCACATAGTGCCATTACTATCCCTACATAATGAAGTGATATTGATGTCTTTGAACGCATACGGATTTTGAGTATTGGCCTCCATTACTTTGGATGTGTAGCCGTTGTAGATAGTCAAACCATTTACAGAACCAAACCACATAAACCCATACTTGTCCTGAGCAATACCACGGATGACACCGTCGCCTAAACCATCCGTAGTAGTGTAATGGCGGAAATGATAAGATACAGGTTGGCCTATTGCATAAAATGCAATTAAGAGGCACAGTACTGATGGGATTTTTCGTTTTACCTGCATACTTTGCCAAAATACAACCCTGGCCTCTATTTTAAAATAATTAAAGCGGAAGTGCGTTAAAATCTGGCTAAAGCCTTCAAAATTACCGCCCGGGTGTTTTGATGATTAAAAGCAATTCTGCAAGTTTTCAACAAATTCCGGGTAAGCAGTTTTAATCATATTGTCAGCTAAAGCTCCGAAACATTTTTCCCAGGCAAGGGCCATATCGCTGCTCCAATCAGGGCCTAAGCCCTGTTGCAAGGTCCAAAGCAGGGCAGCGCCAACAGCTTTATAGTGATGTAGCTTTACACCATAGCCAACATGACGTACGGCTAACGCAGCAATCTCCTCAGCCAGTTCATTGAGCCGGTCCAGCCGCCCAACAATCACGTTCAACATACCAATCAGTTTTTTTGATTGCTCTTCTTTTGAATTCTTAAACATGCTTTTTACCTGCGGGAAGTCAAAAAACAATTTGGTGTAAAATACATCTCCTATAATTAAAGGATCAATAGAACGAAGCATTTTCCAGGAATTTTTGATGAGCTGTACCTCTACACTGTTCATGGTTATGAATTTTAATATGAAATAGAAGCAGCGTCTTTAACACATTTTATTACACTTCCATTCTTAAAGTTTTACTAAGGCAATAGTGCAAAGCTGAATAGGCTAATAGCGTACTGAAAATAAAAGAAGTCAAGGCAATGAATCTTACTGCCCAGGTGCAGGAATGCAGGCTTAAACCGTTTTATTACCTGTAAAAGTATTTCCAGGCGTTTATATAATCCCTGCTTTCGGCTTCCTTACGCTTCGGTTGCCGTTTTATCCGGTTCGGTTACAAATTTTTTTTATACAATTTAGTGCATACCAGTTTTGCCTCTCAAAAATTAATAAAGAAGTTTGTATGAAAAAATTAAAACCTGTTTTTTGCCTGGCTATTATTACCATTAGCATAATAGCCTGCAACAAAACAAATAAAGATCAATTGCCAACACCGGCCACACATAGTTACGGCGGTAAATGGGTGAATAAATTTGATGGCCTGGCCGGTCCGCTTGATTACTTTTCAATCGTTTTTAACCTTGATGCCACTGCCACCGGCACAGCAGATGTTCATCACAATAGCCCGGTTTATACCTATCCTCCGGCTCCCTTAAGTTGGAATAAGCTGAAAGGGGATTCCGTACAGATTGATTTTGCTTTTAGTGCTTACCCCAATGAATACTGGGAATTCAGGGGATTGAGCAATGCTGCAAATACAAGATTTACCGCTGATTATTTTTCGATACCGAATAATAACCCTGCCGGTAAGCACAAATACGGGACAATGGTATTCCTTCATCAATAGCCGTTTAAAATTACAGTGGTTAACTAAAATATACCATTGGCCAAATAACTATTTCAACATTTGCTTCAACGCTAATTTAAAAATTTTAAAAATATGAAAAGACAATTCACTAATTTCCTAAGCTTACTACTATTTGGATTTTATGCAAATGCACAGGTTGCTAAAGGCGTGGCTACAACATTTGCTGTACCCACATCTGTTACACATAACAGTACCTCACGCAGTATTACATCTTTAGATTATAGCCTGAATGCCGTGCTATGGCAACAGCATAGCGGAGAATACAGGGCACTTTGCTATCAGGCATTTGCCCTTGCTAAAATGCGGCTACTGGAAAAAATAACCGCCCATATAAAAGACAAAGCCCCGCTGGCAATTGTTACCGATATTGACGAAACAGTACTGGATAACAGTCCGCAGCAGGCCAGTGATATTTTGCACCATGTTACTTATACAGAAAAAAGCTGGAAAGACTGGACCAGTAGGGCAGAAGCAGGGGCATTACCTGGTGCGGTTGCTTTTTTTCAATGGGCCGATAAAATGGGCATACAGTGTTTTTATGTAAGCAACCGCCGGCCGGAAGAAAAAGAAGCAACCATCAAAAACCTCATCATTGCAGGCTTTCCGCAGGCAGATACGATGCACGTGCAAATGAAAGATACCACTTCTGACAAAGAGCCAAGGAGAGAAAAGATACGGGTAAAATATACGATTGCTTTATTACTGGGAGATAACCTGAATGATTTTGACAAGATGTTTTATAAGCAACCCTCATATACCCGTTGCAACCTGGTACGGGATAACAGCGATCTGTTTGGCGATGTGTTCATCATATTGCCAAATGCCATCTACGGAGATTGGGAAAGTGCTATCTGGAGTGGTAAAAAGCTTACCCCGGCAGAAGCTGATAAAATAAAACATGAAGCATTAAAGACGTATTGAATCTACTTCCTCAGGATTTGTAATACTTAACCGATTGCAGGGGCGGAAAGGGACATGGAAAATTACCACGGTTTGGAATTGACAAATGATTATCTGCTATGATCATTGTGTTGAAATGAAAGAATGGATGATAGGGAAACCAAAATGTGCTAACCGAACCTGTAAGTTTGTGTAAACAACCACTAGGTAAACATTGAATAGACGAGTTGTAGGTTTTATATTTTATTACGAAAGTATTTTTCATTTCAAAAAACAACTCATGATATTATTTAAGATTTGTTGGTGCATAGATGCTATAGCCACTTTGGTTTTTGTGTATTTCTTTTTTATAGTGTTAGCCGACGGTACGATTGGCGAAAAAAATATGGGCTTATGGCTTTTGATTCTATCCGTTGTAGCAAGCATCATGATTGGCAGCATTTGGTTACGGTTGCACGGGCATCCTGCCATAGCTTTGACGATATTGCTTGTATTAGCCATACCCGCTGTTATTTTTGCACTTTATTTTGGGATCGCTATTGCTTCCAATGCAAGATGGAATTAAAAAAATGTATTTTACTTCAAAGCAATAGTATGGCACTTTGGCTATCGCCTGATCACCAAAATAAAAACTGAACTGAGGACACATATTAAATAAATAACTTTCAAAAGCAGCCTCTGAGGGCTGCTTTCTTTTTATGCACTGTGCATTTGCTTTCTGCATCTGCATAAAACCTATCGTTTATGGCGACCGCCTTTTCAGTTCCACATTCCTTTCATCCGCTTCAGCCACTGCAACCTGCACTACAGGTACATAAAGTTTTTATTGCCTGCTGTGCAATGCAGTTTTGAGTTACCAATTAATCATCAACTCAAAAATTACCTCATGAAACGGATTTTCCTTATTGCTAAGTTTATACTATTTACAGGCCTTGCCGCTACAGCACAAAACGTAGCAATTAATACCGACGGATCACAACCGAATGCTTCAGCTATGCTGGACATTAAAAGTAATTCCAAAGGCTTATTAATTCCAAGAATGACTACCGCAGAAAAAGCAGCCATTGCTTCTCCTGCAAATGGTTTATTAATTTATCAAACTGATGCAACACCTGGTTTTTATTATTACAATGGAACGGCATGGACACCGGTTTCAAATGCCACAGCCGCTTCCATTTACACGGCAGGTACGGGCATTGATGTAACCGGAAATACTATTGCCGCCAAGACCACAACGGCATTGTGGAATGCAAGCCAGTTGCAGGGGAAAGACATCAGCACTACTGCACCACTACAGGGGCAAGTCATGATGTTCAATGTGCCTACCAATAAATGGGGACCAACTACACTCCCTTCAGGAAGTGGTAGCGGATGGAATTTAACCGGCAACGGTGGGATAGATGCTGCGACAAACTTCATAGGCACAACAGACGCACAACCTTTTATTGGCAAGGCAAACGGGCAACAGGTATTTCGTTTTTCATCAGCAAAAGAAAACACATTAATTGGTTACCAGGCCAGTCAGGCAGACCCAACCGGCGGTGATAAAAATCATATCATTGGCTACAAAGCAGGATTCTATAATACCGGTTTTAACAACCATTTTGATGGTTACATGGCTGGCAATAAAAACACCTCCGGATATTCCAATCAATTTATCGGATGGAGTGCAGGGCTTAACAACACAACCGGCACAGACAATTTATTTATGGGTACTAGTGCTGGTTATTCAAACACAATCAAAAGTGGGCTGCATTTTATAGGAAACGGGGCAGGCTTTTCCAACACTACGGGCAGTAACAATCATTTCAGTGGTTTTGATGCAGGAGAAAATAATACAACCGGAAGCAACAACCATTTTGAAGGCAATCATGCGGGGTTTGGTAATACGACCGGAAGCAACAACCATTTTGTAGGTTATAATGCAGGCTATGCCAACACACAGGGTAATGATAACTATTTCAGTGGCAGGAGTGCAGGTAAAAACAATTCATTTGGCAATTATAATGTCTTTGTAGGAAATGAAGCAGGGTTATCAAATACCTCCGGAACTTCTAATGTGTTTACCGGTAATCAAGCCGGCTATTTACATTCCAGCGGAAATAGCAATGTTTTAATTGGAACTGAGACAGGATATAATAACTTATCAGGTAGCCGCAATCTTTTCCTTGGTTACAAAGCAGGTTATAATGAAACGGGTGATGATAAATTATATATCGCCAATTCTTCTACAAATGATCCTCTCATTTATGGAAATTTTAGTAATAACTCCCTTAAAGTAAACGGCACCCAGGAAATCAAAGCTACTCAATCTGCTCCGGTGCTAACTCTTACCGGCATAGGGGGAGATGTAACTACTCTGAAGTTTCAGTCCGGCGCCAGCAGCAATTGGAAAATCACTTCTTATGTGGGAGAATCAGAATTACTCTTCAATCATAATAACACTCTTAATTTGTTTTCGATGCACCCCGATGGTGTGCTTGTAGTTTGGGATCACGTAGTTGAACTATCTGACAAATCCCTAAAAAAGAATATCACTCCACTACAGAGTCCTTTACAGAAATTATTAAAGTTGAATGGGTACACATATAACTGGATAGATTCGACGAAATCAAAAGGCCAGCAAATCGGATTGATAGCGCAGGAAGTAGAAGCACAATTTCCTCAATTAATAGATACGCAAAAAGATGGCATCAAAGGCGTTGCATATACCCACATGGTTCCCGTACTTGTTGAATCCATCAAAGAACAGCAAACCATGATTGAGGATTTAAAAACTGAAAATCTTCAACTCAAAAAAGACATTGCTGCTATCAAATCAAAACTCAGCATACAGTAAGTTTTATACCTGAGAGGTGGTGTGAAGAACCAATGCAATCCGTACCGCACTTACCTCAACCCTATGTTTCTTATTCAACCAATCATCAATTCATTCTTTCAAACAAACAATCATGAAAAAGATAATTGTATTACTTCATTTAGCCGTCATAATCTCCGCTTCATCCTTTGCACAAAATGTAGCTATAAACACAGATGGCTCGCAACCGAATGGTTCTGCCATACTTGATGTTAAGTCAACAACAAAAGGCTTATTAATACCACGCATGTTAGCAACAGAGAAAGCAGCAATAGGTTCTCCAGCCAATGGCTTGCTGATTTATCAAACCGATGGCGCTGCAGGATTTTATTATTACAACGGAGCAGCATGGACGCCAATTTCAAGTGCGGCTGCAGCAACTATTTACACAGCAGGAACAGGCATTGATATTACAGGCACTGTCCTCTCTGCAAAAAACACGGCGGCTTTATGGAATGCCGGGCAATTGCAGGGAAAAGATATAAGTACGGCTGCGCCGTTGCAGGGACAAGTATTGGCGTTTAGTGTGCCCTTCAACAAATGGGTTCCTACTACGCCTGCAAGTAGTGGTAACAGTGGTTGGAACTTAACAGGGAATGGCGGCATAGATGCAAGCAATAACTTTATCGGCACTACCGATGCACAACCTTTTATTGGAAAGGCATACGGGCAACAGGTGTTTCGTTTTTCTTCAACCACCAACAGTACATTATTGGGTTATCAAGCTGGCTATATTGATGCAACCGGTGGCGAAAAAAATCATTTCATTGGTTACCAGTCAGGTTATTCAAATACGAGTTTCAATAATCATTTTGATGGCTACCAGGCTGGTTTTAAAAACACATCAGGATATACGAACCAGTTCACGGGCTTCCAGGCAGGTTATAACAACACAACGGGTACAAACAATTTATTCATTGGTAATCTGGCAGGCTACGCAAACACTACCAAAAGCAACAATCATTTTATTGGCTTTTGTGCCGGCTTTGCTAATACACTTGGCGCCGATAATCACTTCAGCGGCTATGAAGCCGGCAATGCCAATACGCAAGGGAACAGCAATCATTTTGAGGGCAACCATGCAGGGTATAAAAACACTACGGGCAGCAACAATCATTTTGTTGGGTACAACGCTGGTTATAACAATACCGCGGGTCTCAATAATTTTTTTGAAGGATACAATGCAGGCTTAAATAACACCACCGGGAACAACAATTTTTTTAGCGGCAACAATGCCGGTAAGGCGAATACAACCGGTGGCTCTAATACTTTTAGCGGGGTTGCGGCAGGCTCTTATAACACCATTGGAAATTATAATGTATTTAATGGCAGTCTTGCAGGAAGTGCTAATTATTCAGGCAGTAACAATGTCGCCTTGGGTTACTCCGCCGGCAGCAGCAATACATTTGGTAGCGGTAATGTTTTTCTTGGTCATAAGGCAGGCTTTAGCGAAACCGGGAGTAATCGTTTATACATCGCAAATTCAGAAACAGCTTCACCATTGATTTATGGAGAATTTGATAATGCTTTCTTAAAAGTCAATGGCGCACAGCAGATAGTTTCAGGCCAGGCGGCAACTACGCTTACACTCAGTGGCGCTATTCACTCAGACCTTAAGTTTCAAGCCACCACAACGCCCAATAATAGCTGGGTTATTGCAGGGTGGGGAGGTAATGACGGCCCGCTTCGCTTTTATCATGACAATGACTTGAATGCACAAATGTTACCCAGTGGAGACATGACTGTTTATGGTTACGTTACTGACTATTCTGACAAGTCTTTAAAGAAAAATATTCTTCCCCTAAAAAACTCATTGCAAAAACTTGTCAAATTGAGCGGCTATAGTTATAACTGGATTGACCCAAAAAAATCTTCTGATGAACAGATAGGATTGATTGCACAGGAAGTAGAAGCACAATTTCCACAATTGGTTTTGACAGATAGTGCGGGTATCAAATCCGTTGCTTACGGCCATCTGGTACCGGTTTTAATTGAAGCCATCAAAGAACAGCAGTTGCAAATTGACGAATTGAAAAAACTGCTGGAGCAGAAACTCAAATAGGTTTTTCACAACCTTTATTACTTCATCTCAAAAAATTCTTTTATGAAGAAAATAATCTTCTTTCTGTCAATAATTCTGGTGCCTGCTTTAGTTTTCAGCCAACTAAAAATAACCACTGGTACCAGTTTTACTACCACGGGTAATGTGCACATTGTTTTAGCAGATATGGATTTTCTCAACAACGGCACGTTAGACGCTACCGGCTCTACTGTAAAGTTTTCTGGAGTGAACAATAGCAACATTCTTGGAAACTCAATTCATTTGCAAAACATCACGGTGGATAAGCCGGTGGGTAAGCAGTTGAACCTTTTAGGTACACTGTATGTAAACGGCCAGGTAAATTTTATCTCCGGCAATATTGAGCTAAATGACAAAGAGATCCTGTTAGGCAGTACCGGTTCGCTTGTTGGCGAGTCGGAAACTTCCCGTGCTACAAGTAATAACTACGGATTTATAAATGCTAACGGTGTATTGAACGCACCCAATGCCGTAAACCTGGCTAACCTCGGCTTAGTTATAACAAGCCCTGTAAATATTGGGTTGGTTTCCATAACAAGGAATTTTGATTCACAAGACCTTCCTTCCGGCGGCAAAGGTATTAAGCGGAACTATGACATCTTTCCAACTGTTAACGCAAATCTCAATGCAACAATAACCATTAAATACTTTGATGCTGAATTGAATGGGCTTGATGAAAATAGTTTGACACAGTTTCATAGAGATGGCTATTTAATCTATTCAAATAAGGGCTTTTCGGCCCGGGATGCGGCAACAAATTATGTTACGCAAGCAGGATATGATAATTTGTATAAGGTTACACTGAGTAATCCAAGTGGAATCCTGCCGGTAACCAGCCTTGATTTCAGTGCCAAACGCCTGAGTGCCGGTAAAGTGCAACTGGACTGGAAAACGGCACAGGAATTTTCCAATGCAGGCTTTTTCATTGAGCGTAAAACAGATAAAGAAAACATATTTACCCAAAAAAGTTTTATTGCCAGCAAAGCGGTAAATGGCAACAGTGCCGTGCCATTAAATTATCAACTGATTGACACCAATTTCAATTCCGGTAAAAGCTATTACCGCATAAAGCAAACCGATCTCAACGGTGCATGTATTTATTCAACCATTCGTGTGGTGGATGGTGCAATTGCAGGTACCGGCACTTTATCTGTGTGGCCAATTCCCGCAGCCGGCAATGTGCATATAAAACTGGAAGGTATTACCAAAGATGTAGCACAGCTATGGGATGCAGCCGGAAGATTAATAAACCAGCTACCTGTAGAAAACGGACAAACTTATACACTGGATCATCTTTCGGCAGGAACCTACTTTGTCAGGCTGGTAAATAATAAAGACCTGCAACAAAAACTGATTGTACAATAAAGGGCATTATTAGGTGCAAAGAGCAGTATTCGCTATCGGATGCTGCCTTTTGCATTTGATATAATAGAAGAAACCAGCAAGGAAGGTTATAAAGATTATTGTAATTTTTTATATAGTGGAAGTTTTCTGTAAATATTCATTCAACGCTTTTAATTTGATGAAATGACCGTAATACATGGAGAATTTGAAATGGCATTTATCACCAACTGTTTTTACTTATCTAAGTTTATTTCATCACCTGAAAACAATATCGTATAATTATTTTCTTACGCCATGTAGAAAAGCAGATTTTTATGCGTTTTTAATTTTACCGTTAATGATCGTTTTAATTTTTTCATATTCCTCACTAATTACCTGCCTGTCAGCTGCTTCCGGTAATCCAATATGACAGCCGGCTTCTACCAGGGCTGCATGATATAGCAGTATACTACGTTGTTCCGCTGTTGTTGTACATCCTGCCACTAATTTTATCGTGTCCATTATACGAATGGTAACTGCCCTGCTGGTGCGGCCGTATTCTCTTATCTGATGAAAAGCTGCGTCGGTAAGTATTGTAAAAGTAACCGGGTTGCGGATAACACGCAGATTACCCTCTTTATCCAACAATTCCGGCATGGGAAAATTGCGGGTACATAACCCGCAAAGTGCGGAGCCAATCCAGTCCAGACATGTCACGGCAGTAAAGGGATCATTAATAGCCGGCGATAGTGCCCGGAGCGATACCTCAACCAGTTCATTAATCCCAAAAGTAACGTCCTGCACAAGTGTGCGCTGTACACCAATTACAAAAGCGTTATGAATCGTTTTTACTATATTTTTTGCTTTGTCTTCCGGCCATAGTTTTACGAGCGGCGTATCCTTCACTACAAAATCGCCGGGTTCGTTTAGCACCTGTATAATAAGATTATGTTTTGTGGCAAGGTGCAACAAGGCTTCGTCATCACGCACTTGCAGATAGCCACTTTGGTTTGCAACAATAATCTTATGAGTAACATCAGGATCCGGACGAAGATTGCTTTTTTTTGCGTTTGGCGAAACACATATACTTCCTGCGTTATCCGGAATATCATGACTAATAGCAGCATGTAATTCCTTACTTACTCTTGCCACCACAACCGGCGCCTGTAAGGAAACTGCTATGTGGCTGATAAAGTAAATCAGCATCCCAAAACTGATAAGCCCCAGCAGTAAAGCAACGTTTACCGAAATCTGCGGAAGCGGTTGCTTCACATCGTCAGAAAGTTGCAACAGTACTGCCATGCAAAAAATAAAAGTTGCATTAAAAATACCCAGTGTTACCTGTGTACCGGTATCCCGTAGAAATGTACGTAGCAACCTGGGCCCAAACTGCGATGCAGCGATAGATAACGGCACCATAATGATGGTAAATACTACACCTACCACACCAATAATGGCAACAGCAATGCTTAACAGCAAGGTACGCATCGTATCGGCATTACTAATGTATAACCAGGCAATGGTCTTCTTATCCCTTGCAGAAAGTATATTATCCAATGAACCCGTTCCCCACCATAATATAAGCGCAAAGCTCATCATTACCAATGGTAAAAACCAGTAACTGGATTGTAAGGAATCCCATAGCTTGCGCAAATGTGTTTTCATTATTTAACCGGATAAAAGGCGTGAGAAAAAAACTTATTGATAGAATGGTTACCCTGATTGATTGTTGCACTTTGTAATTTTTCAATGTAAAGTTTTTGCCACAATTCAGCAAACAAAATTATTTTACTAAAATATAAAGGCCTTTACGAAAGGCAGGGATGAATAAAAATAGCGCTTTTATGAAATTGCAATATCCGGGTTATAAATATTGAAAATAGTTCTGCCGGCTTTTAGGCATTCATTATCATTTAGTTAAGTAAACCAAATCAGTAAATGAAAAAAAGAACAATGAGAAGGCGAATGTTGAAGTATAGAAAAAATGCAAAATATGTGTTTGACCTGGTAGGTACAGAAACAATTCGGGTAAAAACATTACAGGCTATTCCCTTTTGGGTAGCATCACTGCTAACCGGTTTGGTAGCTGTCGGCTATACGAAGCTTTTTGGTTATGCAGAAAGTTTACTGAAATATGTGTTGAACTGGAAAGAACTGACTATTTTCTTCATGGCCCCGGTCTGCTTTTTTATAGCCTGGCTTATTATCCGGTTGTTTGCGCCCAATGCGGGTGGCAGCGGTATTCCGCAGGTAATGGCATCCATTGAACTGGCAACACCTAAACATGACACCAAGGTAAAAAAGTTGCTAAGCATGCGCATTGTGATTGCTAAAATTACTTCGAGTTTTATGATGGTATTAGGCGGCGGTGCCATTGGCAGGGAAGGGCCTACCATACAAATTGCAGGTTCTGTTTTCCGGATGGTAAATAAATGGATACCGGCATCCTGGCCAAAATTATCCAGACAAAGTTTTATTCTTACGGGTGCAGCAGCAGGGCTGGCTGCAGCATTTAACACCCCATTGGGTGGTGTTGTATTTGCCATGGAGGAATTAGCCAGGATTCACATCCGTTTTTTTCGTACGGCACTGTTTTCCGCCGTTATTATTGCCGGCCTTACGGCCCAAGGTCTCCTCGGCCCGTATTTATACTTAGGTTATCCCGATGTAAAAGGCCTCGACTTTCTTATTTTTTGGGCTGTTGCCATTACTGCTATTTTATCGGGTATGCTGGGAAGCCTTATGTGCAAAGCTATTCTGGCTATTATCAAATGGAAACGGTCTTTCACAAATTGGAATTCGGCTTTATTTGTTGTATGTGCCGGAATTGTGGTCGCTTTTTTAGCCTATTTTCTGAATGATGAAATACTTGGTTCAGGAAAAGAACTGATGAACGAAACACTTTTTACCACTCAGAAAACGGTAAGCTGGCATACGGTAATTATGCGTATCGTTGGGCCGGTGATTGCATTTAATACGGGTGCGGCTGGTGGTATTTTTGCACCTTCCCTTGCTGCAGGTGCTTCAACCGGTGCTTTTATTTCAGACCTGTTTCATTTTGCCGGTGCCAATGCAAATATTTTAATTCTTAGCGGTATGGTGGGTTTCCTTACAGGTGTAACACGTACTCCTTTTACTTCTGCTGTACTGGTGCTGGAAATGACTGACCGGCATAGTGTTATTTTCCACTTAATGCTGGCAGCACTTATTTCCAATGGCGCCGCTTTAATTATTGATAAACATTCCTTATATGACCAGTTGAAGAAAAATTACCTGGAGACTGCTTTGAAAGAAACTAACGATGAATTTGTTATTGCGGGTGTTTCAACTGAAAATCCTTAAATAAATCTTCTGTTGACATCTAAGTTTTAAGAAGCCATTTTGTGAATTACATTATTAAACTTACGCTGACCAACCGGATAGTTTTGACTACGTGAACAGTTTTAAGCCACTTGGTGGTTTCATATTCTTCCATATATCTATACAATTTGTAAGCAGTTATTATGCGCAAAGCATAGCAGTATTTTATGCATCGTACACTTATCTAACGTACACCGTATCACCTTAACGGGTACATGCTATCATCATTCTTTTTCAGCAGTGATTGCTCGAAACACACAAAATGTGTAAAATCTGAAAATGATTTGCTAAAATATTTAGTAGTATTGTGCAGAATTTTACTAACCCCTATATCTTCTTCTTACATGAATGGCACCAAAGCGGCTATCATGGCCCGTTTGCAAAAAGAGATACTCCCATTGCAAGGGCTGCGGCCAGCGCTCTGTAATATGGATTTAAATTCAGCCCTGGGGCCTATAAGACATGCCTTTCCTGGCGCTTCTTTTCCGTTAGGCGCTATACATGAATTTGTTTCTTATGGTATGGAAGATGCTGCGGCTACGGGCGGTTTCGTGAGCGGCCTGCTCTCTTCCATGATGAAAAATGAGGGTATTGTTATCTGGATGAGCGCTGCACGAAACATTTTTCCACCTGCGTTAAAGCCATTTGGCATTCTTCCCGATAAAATTATTTTTATTGATTTAAAAAAGGAAGCGGAAATCCT
The DNA here is from genome assembly GCA_965246935.1 of Chitinophagaceae bacterium. Classification (GTDB taxonomy): domain Bacteria; phylum Bacteroidota; class Bacteroidia; order Chitinophagales; family Chitinophagaceae; genus JAZKFT01. Next base: position 147,390 of record CBDFGC010000014.1, read on the forward strand.
TTGGGTCATGGAAGAAGCGCTGACATGCAATGGTTTATCAGCAGTGATTGCAGAAATGAAGGAGCTTTCCTTTATCACATCAAGACGCCTTCAGTTGGCTGTGGAAAAAAGCGGGGTAACAGGTTTTATCGTTCGACGTGATCCGCGAAAGCTTGAAACCACCGCCTGCGTTAGCCGCTGGAAAATTACTTCCCTGCCCAGTGAGCCGGTAGATGGCATACCCGGTGTAGGCTTTCCCCGGTGGCGTGTAGAATTAATAAAAACAAGAAACGGTAAACCCGGCACCTGGGAAATAGAATGGTCAGCAGGACATTTTAAACATATTTTAAAGAGAACGGATATGATGTGGGAACAGCAACAAAAGATAGCCGGGTAATGCAAAAACGTTTTGCCACGATATGGTTTTGTTATGTCAAAACGGATTGGTTTGCCCGCCGCCAGCCTCTGTTAAAAAACAGTGCTTTTGTGTTAGCGGCTCCCACGCATGGACGATTGTTAGTGACAGACAGAAATATCCGGGCAACATTGCTTGGCGTAGATATCGGTATGGCAGTAGCAGATGCCAAAGCCATTTTCCCTTTGCTGCAGGTACTGGACGACCAACCGGGCCTGGCCGGTAAACTATTGAAAAACATGGCGGAATGGTGCATCCGATACACGCCTGTTATAGGGATAGATCCGCCTGACGGCCTGTTACTGGATATTACAGGCTGTACACATTTGTGGGGTGGGGAAGCGCAATACATAGCGGGTATTCACAAACGATTTACAGATTTCTCTTATACTGTTCGGATTGCTGTTGCAGATACTATTGGAACTGCCTGGGCAATAGCAAGGTATGGCAAGGAACCGCTCATTGTTGAAAGTGGTGCGCAAACCGATTCCCTGCTTTCGTTGCCACCACAGGCATTGCGGATAGAAGCCGGTATGGTGGAACAATTGGGAAAACTGGGCTTGCGTCGGGTGGGTGATTTTATTGGCTTACCCCGCAAGGCTTTACGCCGCCGCTTTGGTCCACAGTTTCTTCAGCGCATTGACCAGGCATTGGGCCTCGAAGAAGAATGGATAACGCCCGTTCACCCCATTGAGCCATACCAGGAACGCTTGCCCTGCCTGGAATTAATTGTCACCTCCACCGGCATTGAGATAGCGCTACAACGATTGCTGAATGCCTTATGCAGCCGCCTTCAGCAAGCGCAGAAAGGGCTTCGTATGGCCAATTTAACGTGTTATCGGGCAGATGGGAAGATAGAAAAAATAACGATTGGTACCAACCGCCCTACCTGCGCCATTAATCATCTTTTTACATTATTTGAAATAAAAATTAATTCAATAGAACCAGCACTGGGCATTGAGTTATTTACACTCGATGCTTTACAGGTGGAAGACCTTTGTAACCGCCAGGAAAATCTTTGGGATGATGCAAAAGGATTAGATGATATTGGGTTGAGTGAATTATTAGATCGTATTGATGGCAAAGTGGGCGGTGGCAAAATACACCGGTACATGCCTGCGGAGCATTATTGGCCCGAGCGTTCTTATCAACCTGCCGTTTCTATTAATGAAAAATTACAGGATAGCTGGAAGATAGACCGGCCAAGGCCCTTGCAGTTATTGAATAATCCTGAACCCATAGAAGTGGCTGCGCCCATTCCGGATTACCCACCGATGAACTTTCGCTACAAAGGGAAATTACATACCATTACACGGGCAGATGGGCCCGAACGTATTGAACAGGAATGGTGGCTGCAGGAGGGGCAGCACCGTGACTATTATGTAGTGGAAGATGAAGAAGGGCATCGCTATTGGTTGTTTCGGTCGGGGCATTATGATGCTACCAAATCGCATCAATGGTTTATTCACGGATTCTTTGCATAGAGAATTTTTGTTCTATGATTTGTTATGCAGGCAAATCTGGTTCTCTTAGAAAGCACTATTGTTTGCAGTTTACTGAACCATACTGTCTTTTCTTTTTTTCTTGATAAAAAAAGAAACAAAAAATTCAAGGCTCCGAAATAAAAGCTAAAAATCATCCGCCGCGGCGGATAAACGAAAAAGAACTCGCTTCTTACTTCGTGTAGATGCAAGTTACGGCGGGCTCAAACAGCTTTTTCGTTCTTAATGGCAAGGCTCCTGATTTTCTTTACGCTTTTCGGGTGCCAATACAAATACACGTTTGATGTGCAATCAGCATCAATAATTGCAAAAAATAATTACCCATACTGCACATTAAAAAATAAAAAATTTTTACCATGGATTACAGGGAGTTACAGGTAACCACCAATTTCAGCTTTTTACGGGGTGCTTCCCACCCCGAAGAGTTGGTGGAACAGGCAGCAGCATTGGGATACAAAGAAATAGCCATTACCGATAAGAATAGTTTTGCAGGTATCGTACGGGCCCATGCCACTGCAAAAAAAATAGGTATACGGGTGATCATTGGCTGCTATCTGGAATTGATGGATGGAATAAATTTACTTGCCTACCCAACAAACAGCAGTGCTTATTCACAGCTCTGTAATTTACTCACTACCGGTAACCGCCGTGTGGAAAAAGGAGCATGTCACTTACATAAAACGGACGTATATCAATATGCGAAAGGTGTAACATTTATTGCGATTCCACCTCCTGCATTGAATGAGCAATTTGATTTCGATAACTCTTTTACGGATATATTAAAAGAATACAAGGAACAGTTTGGTGATAGTTTGTATATCGCTGCCTGTAGAAAATACAATGGAGACGACCGGAAATACCTGTACCGGCTTGCCCAACTATCAGCCCGGTTGGGCGTTCCGCTGGTGGCAACAAACGATGTGCATTATCATGAACCGGCCCGACACCAGTTACAGGATATTATGACCTGCATCCGGGAGAAGTGTACCATCTATACCGCTGGCTTCCGGTTGCATCCTAATGCTGAAAGGTTTCTGAAACCAGCGCCGGAAATGATCCGGTTGTTCCGGCAATATCCTGATGCCATTCTCCGCACCCGGGAAATTATGGAGAACTGTACCTTTTCGCTGGACGAATTAAAATATGAATATCCTGAAGAGATTACCACTGGTGGCCGCACTCCGCAGGAAGAATTGACATTTCTTGCCTGGCAGGGTGCTACAGAACGTTACGGCGAAACCCTTCCTGAAAAAATAATCCATGCCGTCAATTATGAACTGGCTTTTATTGAGCAGATGAATTATGCCGCTTATTTTCTTACGGTGCATGATATTGTACGTTTTGCAAAGCAACAAAAAATTCTATGCCAGGGACGTGGTTCTGCTGCTAACTCTACGGTGTGCTACTGCCTGGGCATTACTTCTATTGACCCTATAAAATTCGATTTATTATTCGAACGCTTTATTTCTTCTGCCCGCAACGAGCCGCCGGATATTGATGTGGATTTTGAACATGAACGTAGGGAAGAAGTGATCCAGTATATCTATCAAAAGTATGGGCGGGATAGGGCAGCGATCGTAGCTACGGTAACACAGCAACATCAAAAAGGTGCTATCCGGGACGTTGGAAAAGTGATGGGGCTGTCGGTTGATACAATTAACCGTTTGTCTGGTTCCATCTGGGAATTTACAGATGAATGGTTCGAGGGAAAAAAGTTAACAGAGCAGGGCCTCAACCCGGATGATCAGCACCTGCGCAAAGTGCTGCAACTTACAAGGGAATTTATGGGTTTTCCCAGGCAACTGGGCCAGCATACCGGTGGCTTTGTAATTACCCGTGGAAAACTATGCGACCTGGTACCCATTATGAATGCCCGTATGGAAGACCGCACCTGCATTGAATGGAATAAGGATGATATTGATGCATTAGGTTTTATGAAAATAGATGTGTTGGCACTGGGTATGCTTACCTGCATCCGGAAAGCTTTTGATCTTGCAAAAGAAAATTATAACCTGGACCTTACCCTTGCCAATATTCCGCAGGATGATACAGCCGTTTATGATATGATCTGCCACGCAGATACCATCGGTGTTTTCCAGATAGAAAGCCGTGCCCAGCAGTCGATGCTGCCCCGGTTAAAACCACGATGTTTTTACGACCTGGTAATTGAAGTTGCCATTGTGCGGCCCGGGCCCATACAGGGAGATATGGTGCACCCCTATCTGCGCCGCCGTAATAACGAGGAGCCGGTGGAATATCCATCAAAGGAACTGGAAGAAATACTGAACCGCACATTGGGCGTTCCGCTTTTTCAGGAACAGGCCATGAAGATTGCTATTGCTGCCGCAGGCTTCACCCCTTCGGAAGCAGACGAACTCCGCAGGAGTATGGCTACCTTTAAAGCAAAAGGGTTGGTAACGAAATTTGAGGAAAAACTAATTAAAGGGATGATGCAGAAAGGATACCCGCTTGAATATGCACAACGGATATTTAAACAACTGGAAGGATTTGGCAGTTATGGTTTTCCCGAAAGTCATGCTGCCAGTTTTGCGCTGCTGGTGTATGTGTCCAGTTGGATTAAATGTTATTATCCTGATGTATTTGCCTGTGCATTACTCAACAGCATGCCAATGGGGTTTTACCAGCCGGCACAAATTATTATTGATGCAGGAAAACATGGGGTAGTTGTAAGACCGGTTGATATTAACTTCTCAAACCGGGACAACCGGCTGGAAGAAAGAACCGGTACATTTTGTGCGCTTCGCCTCGGTTTCCGGCAGGTAAAAGGGTTAAGGCCGGATGATATGGAAATATTGTTAACCAACCGGAAAAGTCCATACCGCACTATTAACCAACTCCGGGATATTGCATTGCCCGAATCAGCATTGGAAAAACTGGCTAATGCCGATGCCTTCCGCTCCATTGGCCTTGACCGCCGGGAGGCTTTATGGGAGGTATCTACAAAAGACCGCCCCGTTGGCCTGTTTTCCGGACAATCTGCCGCTGATGGAACAGACGAAAATATATCCCTGCCTGCTATGCCATTATCCGAACATGTGATACAGGATTATGCCGCTACTTCTTTGTCGTTAAAAGCACACCCGGTAAGTTTTATAAGGGAAAAATTACACCAGCTCCACATCATATCTACCAGCAAGTTAGCTACGCTTACAAACGGCGCAACGCTGAAAGTAGCCGGGCTGGTGTTGGTAAGGCAACGGCCCGGCACCGCAGGCGGCATCTGCTTTATGACGATTGAAGATGAAACCGGATTTGCCAACCTGGTAATTTTTGAAAAACTCTTCGAAAAGTTTCGCAAAGAGATACTGCGTTCGAAACTAATAATGGTAGAAGGAAAATTACAGATAGAAGGAGAGGTGGTTCATGTAATTGTGAAGCATTGCTACGACATCTCAGGGCTATTGCGTCATCTTACTGAATTACTAACGGATGATCCGGATGAAAAATCCATTCCACCACCAAATAAAAAAGTGCCGGTACGGGGAAATGTACAGGAAATCGTTTTCCCACAGGCCAGGAATTTTAAATAAATTATTGAGTTAATATATACTTACGCGTAACGACAAAAAATAGTATTCCTTGCACTTGTTCATCTCCACGTTCAAGCGACGAACCGGAATTCTAAATAATTATTTGGCAGTGTAAAACATTAGTCTATTTTTGCTTCATGATTCACAATAATTATTATTTACTGTCCTCACTATTATGCCTCAGTAGCTGTGGCATGAAGGGCAGTTGTTTGTATGTGAGTTAAAAATTACACTTAATTTTTTTAGCATATAAAGCCCTTCAGGAAAAAATCTTGAAGGGCTTTTTGTTTTGGCTCCTTAGCCCAACGGAAGAGGCGATAGTCTTAGGAACTATTCAGTGTGCGTTCGAATCGCACAGGAGCTACTGCTTTGGCTGCATAATCCAACCGGAAGAGATGACAGACTTAAAATCTGTACAGTCCGGGTTCAAATCCCGGTGCAGCTACTATACGGGCAAGTACCCAATACTGGCTATGGGATCCGTCTGCAAAACGGATTTAATCCGGGTTCAATTCCCGTCTTGCTCTCAATTATGGAAGGTTGGCAGAATGGTATTGCACCTGTCTTGAAAACAGTGATCGTGTAACAGCGGTGGGGGTTCGAGTCCTCCACCTTCCGCGAATGAATTGGAGGGTAGGCAGACATTGGTTTGCTGCGGCATCCTGCTAAGATGTTCCGTGTAACAGCGGTGATGGTTCGATTCCATTGCCCTCCGCAAAATTTTGGGCTGTCGGTAACGATGGCGGCGTTACGCCGGACTGTAGATCCGGTACGTTGGAAACACAGAGCGTTCGAATCGCTCACAGCCCACAAAAGATAATACTAATCCGTGGTTTACGTTGTCATGCTCCGTAGCATGGACAAAAATGAAACATCGTAGTACAGAAATAAATCCACTATCAAATATATTTATGTACCAACGGGTGTATATAATTGACATTATTGTAAATTGAAAATGAAACATTTAGTTATTTTAAGACGAGATTCCACAGGCCTGCACAAATACCAACAATACAATTAATAGTAGCAATGGCTTTAATAGCTAAGCGATGTGATAAAATGTAGTAGCATTTCATACCGCCAATACTATGTTCGATCGTTATTCTTTGAGCTACCTTTTTTTTATTGGTTACTTTTTGTGGCTCATTTAATTCATTGATTTGCCCTTTTGCGCATCTCTTTTTCTTATGTGACATATACACTTTTTTGCATTTGTATAAGTCTTTAAATCCCTGAAATCCCAGATACATCCGGATAATCTTTTGTTTGAACCAATCCTGTTGAGCAGGAAAACAATCCTGTAACAAATGATAGTCATGCACACAGCCTTCATATACTTCACTCACATTCAGTATCTGTTTTTTTGAATTGGTTCAGCAATAAAGATTTCACGGTATGACTTTTTTTTACTGCTGTAGCGATCCTGTTGTACTTCCTCATCAGCAGGGCGTTCCGTGCGTATTTCTGTTACATCTGTAATTAACTCCGGCTCTGAACGTAAATACTTTTTGAATTCTTGAAGTGTTTCAAAATGGCGGTGGAGGCATAGCCTGCTGCTGATTTAAAGACAGTTCCAACACTGCCAAATATTTTTGAAAGTTGCGCCGGGCTGATGAACTGTCCATATTAAAGACAACACCAAGGCAATCATGGGTCATACCTGTCTTTAACTGGAAGAGAGGGAAATAAAGGCAGTCTGCATAACTGTGCATCACCAGTTCCTGTTTTAGATTTTGCGTTCCCTGTTCCAAACTTATTTGATGCAACGTTTCATAAGCCTTACCGAAAGCAAGGGTTAAAGAATTAAACATAGCCATCGATAATCCGGTAGTCGCTTTTCACTGCCGCTCATTTCGGGTGCATTACTTTTTCGTTTAGAGAAAAGTACATAGGTTAGAATACAAAATTTTAAGTTATGAGCAAAGAAGAATATGTGGCGCCTGCAGTAGCCTGCTACGAAGAACTACAGGTCCTCAACCAATTGGATAATTTTACGATTATAAGAAACAGTTTGTCGGCATCTGGCGGAATTTAGGCCGCCAGGTACTGGACAAAAATATCGGGGAGCCTGCAAAGGATCACCGCAAAAAAAAGACGCTCACCACTACCCTGCAGGGCTGTTGCAATCTGGGGCTGGACTCACACTTGCGCCGGACTCTGTGCGGTGCATCCCTGTTACTTGTCTTCAAAAAGCAATAAAGTGGTAAAAAACAGGTGAAGTTTACACCCCATAGATCCTTTAAAACAAGGTGAGATAAGTAACAAGCCGGCACTGGACAGAGTCCGCCGCCAGAATGCAACAGCCCTGCCGTCCAGCCTGGTACTGATCCTGCCAATCACATATTTTTCCTTATACAGCGCTTCATCAAAATACTGATAATCTTCGGTGAAATGAACAAAAAAAGGCTTTTCGTTAGCCAACGAACTAACCGGACCTTTAAGCTGCAATTTGATGCACAGGTTTAGTACTTAAACCCCATTTGCCAGTCAGAAAGTTTTATAATTGTTGAAAGAATAGGCAGGTAGCTTTGAACAGAATAAGATATAGTTCGTTAATTATGCCATGCCTGCATTCTGCCTGTCGTTTTCCCGACAATTACTTATTCCTAAACGCTTTACTACCGGGTTGATATTGCTACAGAGGGACGGCTATCCCGGCACTTTTTCAGTTTCATATTGCTGCAACTCATCGTCGCCTTAAAAGCATTCCGGTAACAGAAACGCAAAAAGGCATTGCAAAACAGTAGCAACCCTGATCCAATGTGGCAGGACTTCTCTTCCGAAACATCATCAGCCGCCAACGTCCGGCTAACAGTTCAGTCCTTATTTCAATTAAACATATGAGCAAAACACTACTATTAAGTTTATCAGTATTATTTATGGCCCATTCGCTGGCTCATGCACAGGACCGTACCGTCAGTGGTACCGTAACCAGGGATGACGAAGCGGGCGGCTTTGCAGGAGTTACGGTAGCGATCAAAGGAACAACCGTTGGCACCATAACAGATCAAAACGGAACGTACAGACTGAATGTACCCGTCACAGCCGCCGCCCTGGTTTTTACGGCGGTGGGCATGCAAACTATTGAGGAGGTTATCGGCGGACGAACCACGATAGACATTCAGCTCAAAACTGACACCCGGCAGTTAAGTGAAATCGTCGTTACTGCCCTGGGTATGAAGGCGGAACGTGATAAGTTCGCTTCGTCCATTACCACTGTTGAAGGTAAAACGATTGCTAAAACCGGCGAAACAAGTCTTCTGACGGGATTAAGCGGCAAGGCCTCCGGTGTGTTGATTACCCGGAACGGAGGAGACCCAGGTGCAGGAGCATACATACAAATCCGTGGACAAAATACCATCAACGGAAACATACAACCATTATTCGTTGTAGATGGCATCCCGGTTAGCAACTCAGGTGATAACATCGGTACGGCAGCCGGAAACGGCATTGTACAACAGTCACGCATTAACGATATTAATCCCGAAGACGTCGAAAGTATGGAAGTGCTGAAAGGTGCTTCGGCTGCAGCTTTGTGGGGAACAAGGGCTGCAAATGGTGTCATCATTATCACTACCAAAAAAGGTAGAAATACAAACGGGAAAGTAAACATCACTTTCAAATCAACCGTTTCTTTTGACCGGGTGAATAAGATGCCCCCATTGCAAACCACCTATGGGCAAGGTTTAGGTGGATTGTACATGCAGGGTAACCGTAGCACTTTCGGCGACCGCATTGCCGATCGCTTTGGAGGCTTCGATACCTACATTACCGACCTTGCTGCTCCGGGCTATCAGGGCTTTGTTACATTTCCTGACGGTACCCGGAGGTACGCTATTGCATCCGGTACCGCAGCTAATCCCCATGGCGGCAAGAATAGCCATGATACCTACGACCATACAAAGGATGCGTTTCAGACTGGTCATTTTACTGATAACACCATCGCTATCAGTGGCGGCAAAGACCGTTCGACTTTTATGGTAAGCTATGGAAATCTGAACCAGGATGGGGTTATTAAATCTTACAGTAATTACCAACGTAATACTGCCAGGATTAACGCATCCAGCCAGTTTGCGGATTGGCTGCGGGCATCGGCGAACGTGGGCTATACCAAAATTAATTCGTCGAGAGTGCAGGAGGGTGATAACGTTGAAGGGATTATGCTCGGCAGCTTACGTACGCCTCCGGATTATGACAATTCCTATTACACAGGCGCCTACACCAACCCTGCCGGCCAGGTGTTCAATAATGCCCACGTATCGTATCGCAACCCGTTGGGGAAAGATTTAAGCACCATCTATTCTAACCCCATTTGGAACGTAAACAATAACCGAAACACCAGTGATGTAGACCGTCTGATAGGAAGTCTGCAACTTGACATTACGCCGGTACAATGGCTAAATATAACGGGCCGTACGGGCATCGATAATTTTACGGATGAACGACTGGAGCGATTTGCCCGCAATTCGGCCCTTCAGGCCAACGGCTACCTTTCGAAAAACTGGATCAGCGAAAAGCAGTTTAACACAGACGTGTTCGCCACTGCCAACAAAGCCTTTAGTAATGATTTCAGCGGGTCGCTATTGATTGGGGGCAATTACAACAGCCGTCGCCGGGCAACTTTATCAGATGCTGTTACCAACCTGATTGTACCCACGGCACCGGATATTCTGACCAATGCCCTCAACTCAAACCTGACGGCGGGCAATTACAATTCGCTGATTCGTACTTATGCTTACTACGCCCAGGCTGATGTGCAGGCGTATAACATGCTTTTTCTGACCCTGACCGGACGTAATGAAAGTGCCTCGACTTTTGGATCCAAAACCAATTCCAGTTTCTTTTTTCCCTCGGCAGCGCTGGCCTGGCAGTTCAGCAAGTTGAAGGGGCTGCAAGGCAATCCGGTACTCAGCTTTGGTAAACTCCGGTTGACGTGGGGGCAGGTGGGCATTCAGCCGCTGCCTTATTTAAACTTTACCACTTTTGGCCCCGCCGTGTATAGTGATTTGTTTACGAGGGGCTTAACGTCATCCAGTGCATTGTATGGCGGCGGTTATATTCGTAGCACTACGGCGGGCAATGACTATCTGCGCCCGGAACGCAAAACGGAATCAGAAGTGGGTATTGACCTGCGTTTTTTGAAAAACCGGTTCAGCCTTTCGGCAACGGCTTACACCAACCATACAAAAGACGTAATCCTTTCATTGAATGTACCAAGCGCTACCGGCTTCACCATCCGCAACAGCAATGCAGCCGAACTATCAAACAAAGGGCTTGAACTGGAAGCAGGCGCCGATATGTTTTCAAAGGGAGATTTCCGCTGGAATCTCTCGGCCAACTTCTCAATGAATCGTAATAAGGTTGTATCGCTGGCCGGGGCTTCCGTGTATATTTTACCCGACAGCTACATGGAGAATTCATCGCTGATTCCTGGCCAACCGTTCGGTATTTTCTATTCAACCGATTTCCTGAAAGACAAGTCGGGAAAATATATCTTAGATGCCAACGGCTTTCCGCAGGGTGGCATCAGCAACGAAATTATCGGCAACCCTAATCCAAAATGGCGGGGTGGTTTGGGTAGCACATTTGCCTATAAAGATATTTCGCTGTACCTGCTGTTTGACCGGGTAGCGGGTAACGATTTCTTCAACGGAACAAGAGGTTCGCTATACAGCTTTGGCGTTCATGCCGACCAAAGCAATACGGTAGTGGCACCAGCCGGCGGATTGAAAGATGTGAACGGCAATACTATCCCCGCCGGTACGGCCTTCCAGGGACAAGTAAAAGATTTCGGGGGTGGACCGGTAGCCATTAACCAGGCCTGGTGGCAGGGTCGTGGTTCCGCATCTAACTCTGCATCGTATAAGCAGTTTGTAGAAGATGGTAGTGTATCAAGATTACGGGAGATAACCCTAAACTATAGCCTGCGTAGCCCCGGATTCCGGCGGAAAACGCATCTCTCCAACATAGATTTTAGCATGACAGGACGAAACCTGGCGCTTTGGACGAAGTACACCGGCACCGACCCGGAAGTAAACATTACGGGTGCCGGCCTGTCGAGAGGACAGGACTGGTTCACGAATCCTAACACGAAATCGCTGCTGTTCTCAGTACGGGTGACGTATTAAAAGCCTCATCCCCAGCCCTCCTTCTCCCGGAGAAGGGTGCCTCTGAGGAGCTTTAAAATAAAATTCATTAGCAGGTTCAGGGAAGATTCTTTTCAAAATGATTTTAGAAATTCAAACGCAAGAATCAGTTATCTACAAAATATAAACAAAGTCTCACGGGGGGCATCCTTCTACGGGAGAGCCTGTTCGGAGTTTTCGGGAAGAAGGAATGAGGATGAGGCATTAATTAATAAAAAACGAATTATGAAAAAATCAATTATTCATATAACGGTCGCCGCTTTGGTGGCCACCCATTTACTTACTGGTTGCCGGAAGGTTTATGAAGAACCAAATATCCAGCGTAACCCCAATGCGGTTACCGATGTGGACGTAACCACGTTGCTGGCGGGTACGATGCTTGGTGTGGCAATGCTCCACGAAGACACTGATGTACGTATTGCTTCCATTTGGGCAGGTGAAATAAACGGCCTGTCCCGTGCCCACCAGGGCTTTGCCCAATACATTGTTTCTTCTCAAAGTTTCAGTTGGCGAACGCTGTACCCGGTTGCCAGCCAGGCCCGGCTGATACAAACCAAAGCCGATGCCGCAGGCGATAAGTGGACGAAGGGAGTTGGGCAGGTATTGGAAGCATTGGTTATTGCCAAAGCAACAGACCTCTATGGCGATGTACCCTACAGTCAGGCTTTTAATGAGACTACCTATCCAATACCTGTATTTGATAAACAGCAGGATGTGTATGCTGCCCTCCAAACTACGCTGGACAACGCTATTATGAATTTGTCAGCTACAACAGGGTTGGCATTTGCCGGGCAGGACTTTTTGTACAAAGGCGATGTGGCAAAATGGAAAGCTGCTGCCAACACCCTGAAGGCAAGACTATATCTGCATACCGGCGAGTATACCAAAGCTGTGGCCAGTGCTGCTTTAGGCATCAGCGGTACATCCGGTGACATGCTCATTCCGCATGGTACAAGCTTGGGGATTGACGTGAACCAGAACTACGATTTTTTTCGGGTAAGCCGGGCAGGCGATACAGGATTTGAAGGTGCTTATCTGCCCGTTTTAATGCGTTCCCGTATCGGTTCGGCCAATTCCAAAACCGACGAAACCGCTCTATATAACCACTACATCAAGGTGGGCATCACAGCCACCGGTAGCCTGGACCCTAACACTACCGATGGAGCGTTTACAGCAAATTCGCCCCACCCCATTCTTACGTATTACGAGAACCAGTTAATCATTGCTGAAGCACAGGCCCGCCTCGGCGATGCAGCAAATGCATTGTCAGCACTGAATGCTGTAAGAGCTGGTCTGGCAACGGGTTATATTAATGGTAAAACAATCCCCGGTACTGGCCGAAAGTATGATGCTTATGTGCAAAACGATTTCGGACCTGCCGGGCTGGCAAATCCGATGCTGTTAGCAAATATGCAACTGGCCCTGCTATATGAAATCATCAGCCAGCGTTATATCTTTTTTCTGATGCAGTACGAAGCGTTTACTGATTACCGTCGCCTGGCAAAAGCAACGCCTGTAGTACAGTTGCCCATCCCATTGTATACCGGTACACAAAAGCCACAACGGTTCATTTATCCGCAGGACGAGGTAAATACAAACCCCAATACGCCAAATCCGCTACCAAATCAATTCACAACGCTGCCCATTTTCCAATAACTGCAGGCTTTGTATGAAGCAATAGTCGAATGCGCCGGGTATCAAAAATCTGCCGGTTTATTCACCATTTCTTTTGTAGCCGGAAACTGCAAAAACAGGGAAATCAAAAGTTTCAAGTATCTATCAAGCCTGAGTTTTTTTGCCAGGTGACATGCCTAAATACTTTTAATGACTATCATCAATAAGTTTCCTGTTCTTTCCAACAGTTCTTTTTTGCGGTACTTCACCTTTACATCCTTGTATTTTGCTGAGGGGCTGCAAATGGGCTTACTGTTCGTAGGTATTCCGGCATGGATGGCTGTGAACAATAAAACCCCAACCGAAATTGGGGGCGTTGCCTTAGCCTGTGCACTGCCCTGGACGTTTAAGTTTGTGGTGGCGCCGCTGATGGATCGCTACACCTTTCTGCCGATGGGCCGAAAAAGGCCCTGGGTAATTTGTGCTCAGATAGGTTTGGTGGCCAGCCTGATTGTATTGGCTTATGTGCCGCACCCGTTAGCCAATCTGAAAGCCTTTATGGGGGCCACCTTCCTGGTTTCCATTTTTGGTGCCATCCAGGACGGCGCAACAGACGGTATGGCCGTTGACATTCTTCCGGCTAGTGAGCAAGCCCGTGCAAATGGCTTTATGGGTGGGGCAAGAATGATTGGCAGCTCTATTTCGCTGGTGCTAACCAGTTGGCTGATGAATGCCTACAATTTTACCGTGGCCACCCTTGTGCTGGCAACCATAATCGGGTTAATAACGCTGGTACCGATCTGCCTGCGGGAACAACGGGGGGAGAAAATTTTACCCTGGACACCGGGCGCCCCTTCTACCGAGGCGGAAAAAATGCAGCCAACAAGTTGGGCTACTATTCTTAACTCGCTGTACAAACTTTTTCGGCTGAAAAATTCACTTCTCGTTTCGCTCCTGTTATTTGTCACTATGGGAGCCTACAATTACTTTGAAACCTTATTACCGCTTTTTACCGTAAAAGTTTCGGGATGGACAAACGTATCTTATTCCCGGGTTTTTGCAACAGCCGATTTAATCGGGGGAATTGGAGGAATATTTTTGGGTGGATATTTAATTGAACGCTTTGGAAAAAAGCGTATGATTGGTATTTATCTTCTGCTCATCATACTTATCACAATCTTACTGACTATATTAAAACCGTATTGGACAAACAGCCCTTTTATCTACGGATTTATTATTGTGTACAGGTGGTTAAATGCCTTTGCCAAGATTGGTGTTTACGCTATGGCAATGGAATGTTGCTCTAAAATCGTTTCCGCCAGCCAGTTCACTTTTTACATGACGATTGGTGCAGTTGGTTCTATGGTGGGCGCTACGTTAATAGGGCCGGTAAAAGAAAGATTTAGCTGGGAGATAACGTTTTGCTTGTTTGCAGCGATGTTGGTTTTAGCTTGCATTCTTGTGAGGTTTCTGAACATCAACAAGCATGTAAAACAGATTACTGCATTAGAAAAACGGGAACTGGAAGAAGTCTTCTAACTTTTACCTTCCAGCCGTGATGAAGTTTAAAATATGCTGCTTTTTGTATACTAAAATACGTAGAAAACAAAAGCCATTAAATTGATACTTCAGGAGCTTTTGATAAACACTCAAATGGCCTGATGAGGTAAGAAAGGCTACTACCAAAAGCAGTACTAAATACTGGGTTAAACTTAAGATGCTGATTCTTAATATTGAATATTTTTAAAGCCTGTTTTATTTTTTTTACCCTCTACTAAAAGGTTCCTGTATGGAAGATGCCTGTTCCACAGTTTTGGTGCAATGTTGGTGTGCATAAAGCAAGCATCAATTCGTAAATTTGAACTAATTACTTTATGAAAATGTTCACAATGAAGAAAAATTATAAAAGCGAATGCAAATCATCACTTGCCTGAAAAAATGTATTCTGTTTTTTTAATGTTTCTTTTTTTACATGGCCTTTGCAATAGCCAGGCCTACAAGTACCGCTTCCGTACCATCAACCTGCCGGAAGAGTTCAAAAATCAATACATCAGCTTAGTAAATAAAGATGCCGCCGGTATGAGTGTTACTAATACCTACACAGGATTGTCGCATTTAATTCTTTTTAAACAGTTCAATTTGGTAAGTAAATGTGGTAGGCTTTGCAGCTACCTGATAGACCGGTAATGGCCTTGGTCCACAACCGTGGGAACCAACACCGGTTGTTTTAGTACTGATACACAACACCGTTCCCTTACTTTCCGGCAGGTCAATTTTGTATTCTACATTTTCCATTTCCTCATCACTATATGGAAGTGCAGCTACCTGCATCAAAGCCGTGTCTTTTTTTATCATCATACCTACTCCATTTGCGGAAGTTACATTCGCCCAGCGTACATCTTCATGGTTCCCACACTCCATCGGCTTTTCATAAGGGGTCATCTGTTTTACTACGCTGCTGAAATAATGGCCAACGTCGAAACCGCTCTTGCGGTCTGCATAATTTTCCATAGGCCCACGGCCTAAGTAATCAAATTGATTCAAATCCTTATTCAGAAACATCCGAACGCCAATACGGGCTAACACTAAACCAGGGTTGCTGAAATCCACATCATTTACAGCTTTAATAATACCCCTGCCGCTGATGGTATAAATGGCATTGTGATGAACAACAAAGTTTTGCTTACCAGTTCCGGTTAAATGTACTTTTATCTGCACCACATCAGGAGATACCTGTGAACTTTTTACGTCATCCACTACCCAATTAATGGCTTTCAAACCATTTTTTTCCCATTCGGGGTAAGCCCACATATCATCTTTTTGGTGTGGGGCACGCCATAGGTGCAACATCGGGCCACCATTATCCTGTAACACATTTTTACCGTCTTTTTCCATTTTGGAGAAAGTTCCTTTTGTTTTATCGAAGGCCAGGTAAAAATCTGTACCTTTTATCTCGATTGTCTCTTTTGAGTCGTTCAAAGTAAGGTTTGGCCGCTGTTCTTTACTTTCTATAGCTGGTATAGCATCGGGTAATTCAATTTGCTGGGATGCCACTTCAAAGCCTTTTTTAGCCCATAATTTATCGGCCCCTAACGTGAAAGAAACCCTGACGAAATATTCTGCTCCCGGCTTGGGCTTTACAGTATATGGAATCTTTATATCTTTTTCTTCACCGGGATTAATTGACCCGGTTATTAAATTACCAGCGGCTATAGCAGTGCCGTTTTCACTTAGTTCCCATTTGCTACTCAGGCTATTCAAATTAGTGAACTGGTAGCGGTTTTTAATGGTAAAAGTTTGACTTCCAAAATCTTTTGCACGTACGCTGATCCATTGATAGGCATGTTTTAGTTCCGGGAAATGCGGTTTTTCAGAACGGTCAGAAAACACTACACCTTTATGAATAAAGTACCGGTCATTGGGATATTCACCAAAACCACCGCCGAAAGCGGTTATGGGATGTTCCGGATTTCGGTTGTTATAAATACCCTGATCCTGCCATTCCCAAATAGCGCCACCGAGCAATGCAGGGTTATTGTCAAACATTTCATTATACAGATCTACTGAACCCATGGAATTGAACATGGCATGTGCATACTCACATAAATAATAAGGTTTCGTAAGTGTTTGATCCGTAATCCGCCTTGCCAGGTCGCCCAGATCATTGTACATCTGACTGTCAATATCGGCCGGATTTTTTCCTCCTATTCCAAATCCTTCATAATGTGTAGGACGGGTAGAATCAATTTCTTTAATGGCTTTCAATGCCGCCCTAAAATTAGTTCCCCCACTACCATTTTCATTACCCAACGACCAGATAACAACAGAAGGATGATTCTTAAAATTTTCTGTGTTAGCTACATTCCGGTCAATAATTGCCGCCTTTATTCTTGGTTCCTCATTAAATTGATTCATGGAACCGTGGCATTCTACATTGGCCTCTGCAACCAGGTAAATACCATATTCATCGCACAGTTCATACCACCTCGGGTCATCCGAATAATGACAGGTGCGTACATGGTTACAGTTTACCTGTTTAATTAGTTTTATGTCCTGAATCATCTGCTCTTCCGTAACGGAGTGTCCATCATCAGGAAAGTTTTCGTGGCGGTTCACACCTTTCAGTTTGATAGGCACACCGTTGACCAAAAACAGTCTTCCTTTTATTTCAATCTCCCGGAAGCCGGTACGGGAAGAAAGCGTTTCCAGTATTTTAGCTCCATCCTTAATGTTAATAACAGTTGTATAAAGAGCAGGTGTTTCTGCCGTCCATTTTTGTGGGTTATTTACATGAAAACTGGCTTCTACTGTTACTTCCTCACCCGGATTTAATGCCGGAATTTTCTTTTTTTGGCAGCGGCACCAGTTACCTGAGTACTATTGTTGTACAAAGCAAGATCCAGTGTCCTTGCTTTAATGACGGTATTTCCATAATTTTTTACCCTGGCTGTAACTACCACATCTGCGTCCCGGTATTGCTCATCCAGGTTGGTTTTGATAAAGTAATCCCTGATATGTTCCTGCGGGCTGCTCCATAGGGTTACATTACGAAATATGCCACTTAACCGCCACATATCCTGGTCTTCCAGGTAACTGCCGGTGGTAAAACGATAGACTTCCACCGCTACCATGTTTTTACCTGGTTTTACATATTTGGTAAGATCAAACTCCGCAGCATTGCGGCTATTGACGCTGTATCCTACCTTCCGGCCATTTACCCACAGGAAGAATCCGGCATCTACCCCATCAAACGTAATAAAAGTGCGGCGGCCATTCCAGGCTGCCGGCAACGTAAAATCACGGCGATAGCTACCTACCGGGTTCCTTTCTTTATAAGCAGTGTATTTTTCCGGAGGGGTACTCATTATTCTTGGGAAATCCTTCTGAAAAATATAAGTAAAATTGCTGTAGTAGGGCGTACCATACCCTTGCACCTGCCAGCAGGAAGGAACCCTGATCTCTTTCCAGCTTGAAACGTCATAATTGGCAGTATAAAAATCAACCGGGCGTTTCTGCGGCCAGTCTACCCAATTGAACTTCCACATTCCGTTTAAACTTACACAAAAAGAAGAAGCATGCCTGTTGGCAGTCAGCGCTTCCTGCAGAGAACCATAGGGCATTAAAGTGGCATGACTACGTTCTTTATTGATTCCAATATTTTCAGGATCTTCAATCTCTTTAGGAACAGAAGCAGTATCCGACTTTGACAGTTCGTTTCCTGGTTTATAATCTTTGCCAACACTTATCTGGTATTTAAACACAAAAATGATGGCTAATAATAAAACTGCAATCTCTTTCTTCGATAGGAATTTACTCATAGTAAGGTTGGCTAATTAATCTTTTTAAATGTAACATATACAACAAGTTATCATCTGCCTGTACAACTCACGGCCAGCATAAAATCGATATAAAGGCAAAATACACGATGAATAGTCGTGCAAATAACCTCAAATAATGAGCGTAGTAATTGCACTTTTGTACTTATTTTTTATCCTTTGGTACATCGTGGTGTTTGTGCTTTTTTTTATGCCGATCAGCTCACTTCTGAGGTGCCGGTATGCTATCGTCAGTATAAATTTTGGTGTTGCAGACGAAGGTTGAAAAGTCACTTTTTTACATCTGACCCCAGCCGCCGTTTGTTATACTAACCCATACTCAAATCACTTTGTAGCCGGGGCGTCTTTACAAGCGTATGAATGAAAGTCGATAGTCGTTATCATTATAGCAAAATTTTGCTTACAAAGGACACCAATAGGTATGATGGGGACTTGTACAATTGTCCGTTTTTCTTGTACAATAGTGCATATCAGATTCGTTCACGTGGTTTTTTGGACTGGTAAAACGTTTTTTCTTATTAAATCTTTATTATTGTGATAAGGAGAATAGGTGATAGGTTCTGTATTCAACCGGATAACGAATAAATTTTTACTTAGCAGGTAAACGGAACTTCAACCATTTATAGGAATACAATTTTAACCCTCCTACATTTGGTTACACAACCCAAAGAAAGTTGCTTAATATAACGTTACATGAGTTTTACGTGCCTGTGCCAATGGTTGCATAAATTGCATATTTCAAAAGCCATTATTTTTTCGTTCGCCTTTTTTTATTTAAATATTGCTACTGTTTTTTGCCAGCTTCACACTCCTAAATTCAACTACCTGACGGTTGATGAAGGACTGTCGCATACAGATGCCAACGATCTTGTGCAGGATAAGCAGGGGTATATATGGGTAGCTACCTATTTTGGCTTGAACCGGTTTGATGGTTATAGCATCAAAAAATTCTACAACAGCAATGTTCCTTTAAATAATGCCTATAAAAACAGGGTGATATGTTTATACCCTGAAGAAAACGGGAGTATATGGCTGGGTACGGAAGGAGGAATCCAATGTTTCGATTCTAAAATAGAAAAATATATTGATTACACTACTGCAGGAAATAAGAGCCAGCCAACATTTTGGAAGTTAATCAAGGGAGAAGATAGTTTTATATACGGCTTAACCGATGGCCAGTTTCGGTATTATGCCATAAAAGGTGAAATAATCGAAGAACAGCATTTGGACTTACCTGCCGGGATTCGCTTTTTTGATATGACGGCCGACCACTCGGGAAACCTGTATTTTGCAACCAATAAAGGATTGTGGGGGTTCAATAAAAACAGGGTTTTTAAGAATATAATGATTGCTGGTTGCCCGGATCTCAACCTGTCCCGCCTTTACTTCAACAATAACCAAGACCTCCTTATAGCAAGTGCAAATCAATTGCTTTTAACCCATAAATTAACAGACAGGTCAAAAACAATTACCGGTACAGTTAGTAATTTAATGGTGGTAAAGAGTTATGCCTGCCCCCCCGGCCGGCCTATAAATGGTGTAAGGGAAGACCTGAAAGGAAACTATTGGATCAATGCAGTGTCAAGCCTGCTTTGCGTAGATAGCCATCTTAATTTTATAAGGGAAATTACCAATAAAAGCTCTTCGCACAGCTTCAATTCAAGCTCCATTACCAATATTTATATCGATCGTTCTCAATGCCTTTGGTTGTGCACCTTTGGTGGTGGCGTAAATTATTGTGATTTAAACGAAAAGAAATTCTACACTTTTCGGAAATGATCCGAAAGTTTCCAATTCAATATCCGGTAATTATATCCGTTCCGTTTTTGAAGATAATGAGAAAAACCTCTGGATAGGCACAAAATATAAATGGATTGAATAGGTATAATTTTAAATCGGGGAAACTAACATTCTACAATTCTTCCACCTCTCCTGTAAAATTAAAAACACGACGACATAACCGCATTAACCCAGGATAACGATCATAAACTTATGGATCGGCAGTGGGAATGGTATCGAAATATTAAAAGCTACCCGGGATAAATTATGGAATGCTCCCGGTATTGAAAAATTTCCGGATTACGCGATAGAAACACTGGCAAAGGATTATTATGGAAATATATGGTTTGGCAATCACATGAACAGATTTGGTGTAATATGGAAAGATCAAAGCAATAACTTCAGGGTAAAATATTACGGGGAAGGATTTTTTATTCTTTCAGATACCGGAAAACCTGAATTGTTTGTGTCAAGTACGCAGGGATTAAAAACGCCTGTTAATTGATAAAGAAGGAAATATTATCAGAACGTTTGATTACCAGGCTGGGACAGGTCCCCAAGCGTTGAGTTCTAACTACACTTATCCGGTATGCAAACAAAATGATAGTGCTTACTGGATAGGAACCATTGGGGGAGGGCTGGACCGCATGATACTAAGAAGTAATAATTCTTACACGATAAAGACTTATACGGGTAGTACAGGGGTTTTTAATGATGTGGAAAGCCTGGAAATTGATAACTCCGGAAATATTTGGCTGGGCTGGCAATGGTTTGCAATGTTTAAATCCTGCTACGGGTAAATTAATACATTATGATAAAAGCGATGGGTTACAGGGCAATAGCTTTAAGGTTGGCTCCTCTTATAAAGGGGCAGACGGCCGGCTTTTTTTTGGCGGCATTAATGGGTTAAAATTATTTTTATCCCAATGAAATACAAGCCAGCCAGATACCCGCAAAGCCTGTTTTAACCGATCTCCTGATCAACAATCAAAAACCCAATTACGGGCCGCCTGATTCAACCGGTAGTACTTTCCCCCCAAATCTTAAGCTATTGCCCCTTATTAAAGCTCAACTACTTACAGAATAATTTTACAATTTCCTTTAGTGCCATGCACTATGCCAACCCTTTGAGTTGCAAGTATCGTTATAAACTAATCGGGTACGATCAGGACTGGAAATTTACAGATGGGAGAACCCCAACCGCCGCCTATAGCAACCTGGAATATAGCAATTATCAATTTGTTGTTGAGGCAACTAATAACGATGGCACCTGGAGTGTAGAACGGGCAACCCTTCCTATTACCATTACGCCTCCGTGGTGGAAATCTGTATGGGCCAAAATAATCTATGCTGCCTTGTTTTTTGGTGCCTTATTATGGCTCTACATCTACCAGGCCCCGGTGGTATAGATTAAAAAGACTATTAGCTATTCGTGCTATTAATGAGAAAAAGAGAGAGGAGATGCATCATCAACGGGAAGAACTTTATCAGCAACAATTACAATTTTTTACCAACGTCTCCCATGAGTTCCGCACTCCGCTAACACTTATACTGGGTCCGCTGGAAGGATTGCTAAACAATAATCAAAATTCTACGCTCAATCATTCTTATCAGTTAATGTTCAGGAATGTAAAAAGACTAATCAATCTCATTAATGAACTGATGAATTTTAAGAAGGTAGCCGATAGTGCTATCAAACTTCACGTGCAACCTTTAGCCATCAAAGAGTTTTGTAATAATATATACCTGGAATTTCAGGAACTTGCTGTAAGAAAAAATATCACCTATACAATTGTTGACCATACCAAAACTGCTGACGCAGAGCAGGTAACCAATTTTTTTGATGAACAGATACTGGAGAAGATACTATTTAATCTGTTGAACAATGCCTTAAAATATACAAACGAAGGCGGTCAGGTTACCCTGGAAATATTTTTTGACAGAAGTGAATTCACTCCTTCATTTACAGCCGAATTCCATTTACTTAATAAACAGCACCGGGCGAGGGAATATATATATTTCCTGATCGCCGATACCGGCATTGGAATTTCAAAAGAATCTATTAGTAGCATATTCGACCGCTATTATAAAATCAGTAAGGATCACTTAGGATCTGGTGTGGGTTTAGCGCTGGTCAAAAGCCTCACACAACTTCATAAGGGTGATATTTCCATTTATAGCGAACGGTACAGCGGAACTGAAATTCTGATTGCGCTGCCATGGGGGAAAGATAATTTCAATGAGAGCGAAATTATTACCCCCGGAACTGATATGAGCGCCTCTCAACTGGAAACCGTTGGACATTTCTCTGATGCCCGCCATGCCAGATAAAACGGAAAGTAGTCAGCCACATCTACCGGAAAAGATTGCTAAGCACATACTACTGGTTGATGATAACAAAGACCTCCGTACTTTTCTAAGACAAGCATTAGAAAAGTTTTATTTCATTCATGAAGCAGAAGATGGAAGTTCAGCCATAGCGATAGCCACCAGCAGAATACCGGATCTGATTATCAGTGACGTGATGATGCCCGGAATGAGTGGTATTGAATTATGTAAACTGGTTAAGGAAACTTTTGAAACCAGTCATATACCCTTCGTTATCCTTTCTGCAAAAGACGCTTTACATTCAAAAATAGAAGGGATGGAATCGGGTGCGGATTATTATTTTGCAAAGCCTTTAAGTATCGACCTGCTGGTTTTGACGGTTCATAATATTTTTCAACAAAGTCAGAAACTTAAACTTAAATATTCTAAAGATTACCTTACGGAAGCTACCGAATTAGTACACTCTGAAAAAGACAAGGAGTTCATTAAT
Organism: Chitinophagaceae bacterium; assembly: GCA_965246935.1. Classification (GTDB taxonomy): domain Bacteria; phylum Bacteroidota; class Bacteroidia; order Chitinophagales; family Chitinophagaceae; genus JAZKFT01. The sequence continues at coordinate 170,530 of CBDFGC010000014.1, forward strand.
AAACTGCTGGAATTGATTGAACAGAATATTCAGAACCCTGATCTCGACGTGGAATTTTTATGCAATCAACTGTATATCAGCCGAACCAAACTATATCAGAAAATCAAAAGTATTTCAGATCAATCTATCGGGGAATTTATTAAAACGATACGTTTAAAAAAAGCAATACAAATTATGACTCATGAGGATACACCTTTAAACGATGTGGCTTATAGGATCGGACTTCAAAGCCCCGCCTATTTTTCAAGGGTCTTTAAAAAGGAATATGGAAAATCACCGACTGAATTCATGCAATCTCTGAAAAGGGATTTTAATCCCGATCATAAAACAAAGTAATAAAGAGGTTTCATTTGTTATTCCCATAAAAATATAACCCTTGCAAGCCCCCACTATACGATAGCCTTCAACAGCTTACAGTTATTAAAAGAAGTATCAACTTACATCGGTTTATATAGTACCCCATTTATCAATGCTTCACCCTATATAACTTATAACCGAACAAAAAGATTACGGTATAACAAATGATAGGCAGGTAATAAGCATGTGCCACATCATGATTTGCGATTAAACCCATTAAAGGTGGAAATACGGCTCCACCCACTACGCCCATTACTATAAATGAGGAAGCCTGTTGGGTATGCGATCCCATGTTTTTTAATCCAAGACTAAAAATGGTAGGGAACATGATACTGAAAAAGAAGTTTAGCATCAGTAACGCAATGAAGGAGGGCCAGCCAAAACTTTGTGCCACTACCAGGCACATAACAATATTTCCAAATGCAAAAGCAGCCAGTAATTTATTGGGTGCTATAAATTTCATTAGTAAAGTACCTGCAAATCTTCCTGCCATCATCATTATCATACTCAGGGCAAAATAGTAGCCTGCTTTCTCATCAGTAAACCCCATTTTGTCATGGCCATAATTAATAAAATAAGCCCAGGTTCCACCCTGGGCTGCGACGTTAAAAAACTGGGCTACTACTGCCCACACAAAATGCCTGTGCTGAAATAATTTTTTCGATGGTTCCGTATCAATATTCAACGCATTGGGATCTGCTTCTTTCACCACCACATGCGGATCGGTTAATGCCGGTACTTTAACCAGCGAAAAAGCTATACCAATAATGGTTATAGCAGAACCAATGATGATATATAACGTCCTTACCGAACCCAGGTCATTTGAATGTGCCTGCCCGGCCCGTAAAATAAAATAGCTGCCGATTAAGGGACCAATTACTGCGCCCAACCCATTAAAAGATTGGGCAAAATTAATTCGCTGGTCGCTGGTACGCTGATCACCCAACGATGCTACAAAGGGATGCGCTACCGTTTCCAGCGTTGCAAGGCCGCAGGCTAGAATAAACAAAGCAATTCTGAAAAATGAAAATGAAGATGCATTCGATGCCGGAACAAACAGGAAAGCACCTGCAGCATATAAAAACAATCCCAGCAAAACGCCATTCTTATACCCAAAACGTTTCATGAATAAGCCCGCCGGAATACCCATTACAGCATAAGCGCCAAAAATAGAGAATTGTACCAGTCCGGATTGGGCCTTTGAAACTTTCAACACATTCTGGAAATGCCTGTTCAACACATCACCCATCGTTATGGCAATGCCCCAAAGCATAAAGAGTGAAGTAACAAAAATGAGTGTAAGTATGAATTTTCTTTCTGTAAATTTTGGTTTTGTAAGCATATCCTGTAATTGCTAAATTTAGTATGTATGTTAGGTTGAATTAAATGCACATTAAAGCCATGCTTACGTAGTAAAATATTTGAGAGCAGATTAGAGATAATTATTCTAATCTGCTCTCATTATGTGATGTTTAAACGTAAGGTAAGATGCTTATTATAAAACTATTGAGACACTCAACTTAAAAAGGGAAAACTATTTTGCTTTAAAAATATTACACTGTAAATTAAATATTTTTAACTTCCGGATTCCGGTTTGTGAGGACACAAACCGGGGCAATTTCTAAAGTTATTTATTTTACAATGTGCTATTTCTCTTAATTAAATTCCTTTTTAATTACCAGTTTGGATTTTGAGTCAGGCCCGGATTCTTTTGTATTTCGGATAACGGAATGGGCCATAAATAATGTTTGGCGGGGTTAAACACCCTTTGCGTTACTCTCAGGTACCCGTTATCAACACCGGGAACGCCCCATTTGGCGCCATGCACCCAGCCATTCAATACTGTTTCCGCTATTTTCCATCTCCTGATATCATCAATCCGCAGTGATTCGAATGCAAGTTCGGCCCGCCTTTCATTCCTGATCTGATCAGTCATCGTTACACCTGAATTGCCCGGATAATTAAGCGCTAAAGGATCAGTAAATCCGGCTCTTACACGTATAGGTTTTATGGTTTTATCCCAAACAGATGCGTCCATTTGCCCTAATGCATTTTTTGCTTCGGCATACATTAATAATACATCGCTCCACCTTAGTAAGATGAGGTTTGTAGAAGATTGCTTACTGGAAATAGAGGCCGTTACGGGGTCGTAGTATTTTTTCCAATAATAGCCGGTTGGCGTATGCAGGCCTGAACCCAGTTCATTGGGTTTTGATGAGTTCGGATCGGTTCCCGGTTTAATGTAAATCACCTGCGTACTTCCATCTGTATTGGTCCATACCGCCTTATCATATACAATGGTAGCCCCCAGGCGGGGATCCCTGTTCACATAAGGGTTATTTTCATCATAACCCGAACCGGTTTCAGTGATTGCCTTCCCATTGGACATAACATAGCTGTTTACAAGTTCCTGGGTAGGTGCATTATAATTCTCATTGTTTGATACGTTTGACGTGGCTGAAATGGGTATAAACCGGGTGGGTTCGTCATAGGTGCGAACATTGGGTATGTACGCTATATCAAATATAACTTCTGAATTATTTTCGTTAGTTGGAGAAAATACAGATGCATAAGAGGTCTGTAAAGTATTATAGGCGCCATTTACTCCCTGGTTGTTCATTAAATCCTCACAAACAGCTACTACATCCGCCATTCTATTTCCCTGGTATAATAATACTCTTGCTTTCAGTGCTTTCGCAGCAGCTTTTGTAACACGGCCCTGATCAGATCCTGCATAACCTTCTTTCCGGGGCAGCACTGTAGCTACAGCATCCAATTCGCTAAGAACGAAGGCTAATATATCTGCTTTTGGCGATCTTTTTATTACCCTGGAAGCTTCCACATCGTCCACCTGCCATGCCTTGGTAATTAAGGGTACATCGCCAAACCAATTCATTAACCTGAAATAATGAAAGGCTCGGAAAAACCTGGCTTCAGCCTTCATCCGATCTTTAATAGTAGGATCCATTGTAGTGTTTCTATCTACATTATCCAGGAACAAATTGGCAGCGTATATCCCCTGGTAGTAATAGGTCCAATCCTGCAAAATTCTTAGCAAGTCGGGGGCAAACAGCCCGTCACTCCCGCTGGCGATGGCGGAAGGGGTACCTACGTTAACGTCTAACTGCGCATAAGCATTATCACTCAACGTTTCATTGTAAAAGAAACGCTGGCTATTAAATACGCGGTTATAAACAGTGCTTAACTCATTATTTACGTTGCCATTCACCTGCCAGAAATTATCATCTGTGTACCGGTCCGTCGGTACTACGTCAAGCTTTTTGCAGCCAGCCATTGCTACGATAAGCAGGAATACAACATTTATTTTCCTGAAGCGCTTTAAAAGCATATAATAAGAATTTTAATTATTAAAAAGTAATGTCTATACCAGCGCCATAATAAACAGGTGTTGGGTATGCTCTTGCACTATTGGCGCCAGCGTTAATATCTACCCTGTTATTGAATTCACTTTGTTCCGGATCAATGATTTTTTGTTTGGATACTGTAAGCAGGTTTTGCCCGTTCAGGTATATCCTTGCCCTTTGCATATGCAACTTGCTGATTAACGATTTAGGAAGAGAATATCCTATTGAAATATTTTTAAGCCTTCCATAAGCAGCATTGAACAGATAGATATCTGATCCTATCTTGTAGTTATTGCTATTGGAAGCGCTTCCATTTTCAGCAATCCGGGGGTATTTGGCGCCTGTGTTATCTGGTCTCCAGAAGTCTTTCTGGTGTTCATACATAGTGCCGCTATAACCATAGTGGTAGGCCTCTATCAACTCGCCTCTGATGAGTGCGTCTCTTTTACCAACTCCCTGTATTAACAGCGACACATCAAAACCTTTATAGGAAGCATTATAAGTAAATCCGAAATTATATCTTGGGAAAGGATTGCCTAAAATAACCCTGTCTTTCGAATCAATGATACCATCGCCATTTTGGTCTACATACTTCAGATCGCCTACGCCAGGCGATAAACCGGCGATTTTAGGATACTTTGTTATCTCATCTGCACTTTGGTACAATCCATTAGTTTTATATCCCCTGTACACCGTTATTGGAAGACCTACCCTGCGTACAAACCAAAACTCTTCCCTTTTGAATTCATATTCCTGCACTGCACCACTTAGCTGCCGCAACTCATTATGATTATCGGCAATATTGAATGAGAAACTTTGCGACAGTGACTTTCCTCTAAGATTATAGCTTATGTTAGCCTCCCATCCTTTGCTCATTACTTTTGAAACATTAAATGTGGGCAGTCCTTGTCCGAATAATGCAGGAACGTCTTCCCTGTTTTGGAGAATATCACTGGTAATTTTATGATAAACCTCAAAAGTGAAATTTAACTTATGTTGAAAGAATGTTGCATCCAGTCCCAGATTATAACTGTTTGCTTTTTCCCATTCAAGGTTTGGATTGGCTAAATTGATGGTAGCTCCGCTTACACCACTGTTACCAAAGCCATAGCTATTGCCATTGGTGCTATAGGAAGTTATATACTGATAGGCGCTAACACCCTGTGCTCCGCCCTGCCCATAAGTTGCCCTGAGCATCAGATCGCCTATTTTGTTTCTATACCCGCTCAAAAAGCTTTCTTCCGTCGCCCGCCATTTACCGCCTATTGATGGAAAAAATCCCCAGCGCCTGTTTGATTTAAAGTTGGAAGATCCATCATACCGGAAATTACCCTCCAGAAAATATTTATTATTGTATGAATACCCGATTCTTCCAATAATGGAGTTAAGACTGCTTTCACTGGTATTTGTGAGTGAGTTATATGTTCCATCGGTAGTTCCGGTAGTTAAAGTGGTTCCTGTAGTAGGAATGCCCAGTAAAGAATCGGTCCCCCTTTTCTGAGCGCCGTTTCCCTGCGATTTAAAAGACTCGTTTGTAGCTCCAAGTAAAACATTCAGGTCATGCTTACCAAATGTTTTGCTGTACTCAGCAATAAGCTGGGTGTTGGTAAACAGCGATTTGGTATTTCTATCATATACCTGCCTGTCTCCACCAAAACTGCCTCCGTTAGCATAGACTAAATTAATCTGCCTTTGAAATTGTGTATTTGCTACTACTGTACCGCCAAACACACCTCTTATTTTAAAAGCCGGTGTAAAGGCATATTCCCCCGTAAAGTTTCCTCTAATTTCATCATTGTTACTATTTGTATAACCTCCTTTTTCTAAAATGGCTTTGGAATTACTGTTAACTACGGGGTTAATAATGTAATTACCCTGTGCATCGGTGAAACTATATATCAAAGGGGAACGGGTAGCATCACCAATTAAGCCCTCGGTACCGGAAACCGGCTCTTTATATATTGCTTTTACATAACTAAATATGGATGTCAGCGTAAACTTGTCATAGGTGGTAGATTGGTTCAACCGGACATTGTACCGTTGTGCACCATAACCAGGACCAATCAACATATTATCCTGATCAAAATAACCAAAAGATAAGAGATAGGTACTGTTGGCCGAGCCGCCGCTGACACTTACATTATGTTGTTGTTGCGGAGCATCGTGCATAATCGTTTCCAAACGCCAATCGCCATCTCCCTGTTGTTTAAATTGTTCAATTTGAGCATCGGTATAGGCAGCCGGTTTCCCTGAGTTAATAAGAGAGATATTTTTATACATTGCGTTTTCCCAGCCATGTACCTGCTTAAAAGTATAACGGGGAGTTTGCATACCATAGCTACCACTATAACTGATAGAAGGTTTGGTGTTCTTTCTTCCTCTTTTGGTGGTAATCAGTATAACACCGTTGGCCGAACGGGAGCCATAGATAGCTGCTGAACCAACATCTTTTAAAATAGATACATTGTCAATATCAGCGGGATTGATCAGATTGAGATCACCGCCGATAATGCCGTCAATAACAATTAATGGGTTGTTGTCATTGGTAGTTCCCAGCCCCCGGATATTAATATTTAAGGCCCCGGAAACAGGCTGAAAAGTTCTTTGCTGAATAATAAGTCCGGGAGATGTTCCCTGTAAGGCCTGGGTGATATTTGCAACCGGACGGTCTTCTATCAAAGCACTGCCTATTCTGTCAACAGCCCCGGTTACAGAAATCTTTTTTTGTGTACCATATCCTACTACTACCACATCCGTTAAACTGGTATTTAAAGATTTCAGGCGAATAACAAGATTTCTGCTGCCTGCTACTTCCTGCCTTTCATAGCCGGTGTATGTAAAAACCAGAACAGCATTTTTAGCTGCCGCTATGGAGTAATTACCTGTTTCGGTTGTTTTAGTAGTGACTTTAGAATTTTTTACATTTACGGTAACTCCAAAAAGGGGATTATTATTTTCATCCAACACCTGCCCGGTGATGGGTGTCGACTGATCGCTTTGCGCAAAAAGGGATGCCAACGCATAAAAATTAAAAATAATAAATAACGCTAAAATTTTACTGAATGTTTTTTTCAGCAGGCGATTAAAAGATAGCGTATGCTGAAACTCGAAAATTTTCATACACAAGTCGTTTTGGTGATTAATTTTTATGAAGGACAAACCCCTGCCAATTGTAAGATTGTACAAAAAGTAAAGACATTCTTATTATCAGTCACCTGAAAATTAATTAACCTCTATTCTTTAGGTAACATTTTTCAAATATTATTTCAGGCATTATATAAACCTTAGTTTTCTATTAAGTAGTATCAGGGAATAAAAAAGAGTATAGTCAAAAAAGAAGGTTACGAAAGTTTATACTGAGGCATATTTTTTTACCAATTCTACATTACTTATATACTTAGCAATTTAGTAGTGCCTGGTAAACCGTGTACTCTGGTAATGTATACAGTTGCTATAGTGCAGGCGGACTGTAACCAGTACTGCGGTGATAACTGAACAACTTGCTGACATAATTGATGAAGCTTTTGATAAGTTCCGGTGATAAGGTAAATGCACAGTAACGGGAGCCGGTCACGCAAGTAGGAGTGTCCTGAAACAGTTTGATAAGGATTAACGTATTATCACATCTATTATACTTGTTACAGGTCTTTTCGCAAAACAGATGCATTTAAATTTTAAGTGTATTGAAGATGCAAAAGTTTATCTGCATATCAAGATTATGAGTTTTTTTCCTTTTTCGCTGCTTTCCTAAACCTCGGGGAAATATTTACTTTAGAAGGTGATGTAGATATAGAACGAATGACTTTTTTCGAAATAACGGGTACATAAATGTTTATGAATTACATGAATTGTTTGTTACTGTTACAAAGTTGAAATTCAAATGCGTTTGTCCTGAGGGTTGTATCTTTTCTTATTATACGTTTGTAAAAGGCATATATTTAGCATTTTAATAGCAGCATTCGGCAGTTGATGTGACTACATTAAATAATGGAAGGAGCAATACTAGTAAATCTGATAGAGAAATACCTTGCGGGTAAGGCTTCGTTAGATGAAATGAATTATATAGATAAGTGGTATGAATCTTTAGATTCCCAGGGAGGACTTTGTGTTCCTGATTCACTGGCATTAAAACAGTTACTTCCTCAGCGATTTACCGATCTAAAGCAAAAGCTTGGTATTGTGTAACCGGTTGCATAAGCATATTGCAAAATTGATTTAGCTTTTTTAGCAAAAAAACTTTTTTGGTTTAAAAAAAATGGTACTTTAACGCCTCAAACCTGATTGCATGCTATTAACTAAGTCATTCTATTCCCAAAGATTAGACCCGGATTTATTTCTTTTGGTTAAGCAAAACGATGTAAAAGCATTTGAGGAGTTATACAATCGTTATTGGCCTGCCTTGGTAAGTACCGCTTGTAAAAAACTGAATTCCAGGGAAAAAGCGGAAGATATTGTTCAAAATATTTTTATAGATATTTATCAGCGAAGGAAAACAATTGAACTAACTATTTCACTCAAAGCTTATCTAAATCAAGCACTTAAGTTTAAGGTATTAAATGAATACAGGTCGGAAATTATTAGCAATAAGTATCAGCGATACTATTTTTTTAAACCGTGTTGCAAAACCGATTTAGCAAACATCCTGGAAGTAAAAGAACTGGAAACAAAAATTGATACCATTCTTAACGGATTGCCTGAAAAGTGTAAGCAGGTTTTCTTATTAAGCCGTAAAGAAAACTTATCCAACAGAGATATTTCACTTAGACTGGATATTACCGTTAGCACTGTTGAAAAACATATTAGTAAGGCGTTGAAAACCTTAAAAAGTTGTCAGGTTAATAATTGAACATATAAACTTACTAGTTAGAAAATTATGCAGCTTATTACAATTAATTTATTAAAAGTCAACGCCTTATACTTAATTTCATCAGCCAAATACGCTGTTAAAATGCTTGATTTCTGAGCTTTTTTAATTTTAAAAAACGGTTGTATGTCAACAACAGTATGGATCACAGCTAGATAACCTGCGAAATGACCTGCGTAAGTTCAGTTAATAATTATAATCAATCTGCCTGAATTCCTACATGCCATTTTATTTGTTAGCAGTAAAAGATGTCCCTCCATTTAACTAAAAAATTCCTGGCAACCCACACAGTAAAACATAAAGTAGGCGGATATGCCTATGTAACAAATGAACGCTGTTGTTTCAAACAAATACGTCATTTTGCATATTGCATCCCTGTAAGAGATATATGGAAGCAAACCCACAATATGCAATTGCAACTACTGAATTTATTAAAATAGTGAAGTGCTTAGCAGGAAAACTGCTTTTTTAAGTTGAGGTAAAAGCGCTTTAATGTGACAACATAAATAAGAAAAGTACTTAGAGGCTGTCTAAAATTATTTTAATAAATAATCTGTGCTGCTTTTTGGCTGCAACTATGTTGGATTTTTCACCTTAGAACGCCAGCTATGGCTGCAAAATCCGCCTTGTTTCGCTCCAAAATCAACTACATATTAAAGTATCAAATAAATGTAGACAGCCTCCAAGACTATTTTCCTAAATTACTTTAACTGTTTACGCTATAGAAATCCCGTTTAAACCAGGTGCTAAAAATTGTTGCATAACATGACGATAAGTAAAAACAGCTTTCTTCTTATTTTATTTGTAACGGCGTTTTCAAATTTGCTTTCAGGACAAAAAAACGCTAAAAGTCAGGCGGGGTTTTATAAAAAGGAAATGCAGTCACTTCAAACAGCTATTAAGGAGAATTTTTATGACAAGGTCTCCGGATATTATTTCGTGGTAACCGATCCGGCAGAGCGGGAAAAAAAAGGGACTTACCTACGGGAGTATACCTATATCTGGTCATTATGTGCCCTATACCAGGCGGCGAATGAAATTGAAAAGCTTGATCAGCAGACTGAACTAATGAAACCGCTGCTTACTATTATGAATGATTATTACAATCCCGCTCCCCCACAACCCGGCTATTCTGATTACATCATGAAACTGATGCCCGGAGAACGCTATTACGACGATAATCAATGGATCGGCATCACCGCCCTGGATGCTTTTGCAAGAACAAAAAATAAGGCGCACTTAAAGCTGGGTAAGTTAATATATGATTTTATGATGACCGGCTATGATACGGTTTTGGGGGGAGGAATGTATTGGAAGGAGGGATCCAAAAGCTCTAAAAACACTTGCTCTAATGGCCCGGGCGCACTCGTGGCACTTCAATTATATCAGGCTACAAAAAATAAAACTTACCTGGATACGGCGTTGATGATTTATAACTGGACGAATGAAAAATTGCAGGCGCCATCGGGGTTGTATTGGGACAACATCAGAACGAAGGATGGAATTATTTCAAGACCTATCCTTTCTTACAACACAGGTACGATGCTCCAGTCTAACATCTATTTATATGAATGTACCGGCGATAAAAAATATTTAAAACAGGCCACCTCCATCGCCGACAGTTCCCTTTTATTTTTTTATAGCAACCATCACTTCAGGGACGATTACTGGTTCAATGCCGTTTTATTAAGAGCCTACCAGCATCTTTTAAAATATAATAAAGATACCAGGTACATTCTGGGTTTCAAGAGCGCCCTGGATGATGCGCTGCAACACGATAAGAATGGCCAGGGCTTATTTACAGGCAGAGGTAAAACGCTTAACCTGGTAGCCCATGGTGGAATGCTGGAAATATTGGCCCGTTTTGCCTGGCTCGAAAGCCACTATGACTTAACAGGTGCCACTTCCGCAACTGCCCCGGCATTATAGAAAAATCTGATGCTTTTGTACAATTAATAGGAGCTCACAGAACAAATAATAGGGAAAGACAAAACCAAATAGATGAATTTTTTAAGTAAACGATGGCCTGTACCAAAATGAGAGTTAATAACCAAGGTTGATTTCTGATACAGTTTGTAATTAAAAATTAGTAGTAATGAATATCCAATTAAAAATGAAACATAAAATGAAATTAAACATTAAAGAAAAGATTTATTTCATACTTAGTATCGTGTTTTCACCTCTTTTGATGTTTGCTCAGCAAATAGAAAAAAGAGAAAAGTACGATGTGTCTAAAGATAAAGTATTATATACTGTCGGCTATGCCCATCTGGATACCCAATGGAACTGGGATTACCCGACTGTAATTAATCAGTATATTAAAAATACGATGGAAGACAACTTTAAACTCCTCGAAAAATATCCTGATTATGTGTTCAATTTTACCGGATCCCGGCGTTACAATTTTATGAAGGAATATTACCCGGAAGATTATAAAAAATTAAGTGAATATATTAAACAGGGCCGTTGGTTTATTTCGGGCTCATCCGTTGATGAAGCCGAAGTGAATATATCTTCTTCTGAGTCTGTTATCCGGCAGGTACTTTATGGAAATCTTTTTTTTAAACGGGAGTTTAATAAACCGAGCCGTGATTATATGCTCCCCGATTGTTTTGGATTTGTGGCCACATTGCCTTCTGTTCTAAGCCATGCCGGGCTTATTGGCTTTTCTACTCAAAAGCTCACCTGGGGTTCTGCCAACGGTATTCCCTTTAATGTAGGTGTATGGGAAGGCCCGGATGGTAAAGGACTACCTTCGGCATTAAACGGAACCGGCTACGGCAGCCACATTGTGGAAAGGCTGGATAAGGACAATGAATGGACTGCCCGGATGGAAAGCAATAGTAAAAAATATGGTGTCAATATTGATTTCAGATATTACGGCACCGGCGATGTTGGCGGGGCGCCGCAGGAAAGGGATGTTCAAAATGCTATGGGAAGTATCAAACAAACCAATAATAACTTCAAAGTTCTTTTAACTTCCTCAGACCAGATTTTTAAAGACATTACACCGGAGGTACGGGCCAAACTTCCAACTTATTCAGGCGATCTTTTGCTTACAGAACATAGCTCAGGTTCTATGACCTCAGAGTCATATATGAAACGTGCCAACCGTAAAAATGAACTGCTGGCCAAATCGGCTGAGCAACTGGCATCTGTAGCCGACTGGCTTGGCGGAGCTGCATACCCGCAGAACAAAATGAATAAATCCTGGGACCTTGTTTTGGGCAGTCAAATGCATGATATGCTCCCCGGCACCGCTTTTCCAAAGGCTTATGTATATGCCTGGAACGATGAATTTATTGCTATGAATGGGTTTTCTGAGGTATTAAAAAATTCAGCAGGCGCCATTGCTCATCAGCTAAATACCAACGTACAAGGTAAAGCAATCGTAGTGTATAATTCGGTTGCCATTGACCGGGAGGATGTCGTTACAGCAGAACTGACTTATTCAAAATTGCCTGCAAGTGTGAAAGTAACCGACAAAAATGGTAATACCGTTCCTTCACAGGTAACTGGTAGAAATGGCAATAAAATGACAGTAATTTTTTTAGCAAAGCTTCCTTCTGCCGGGTTATCGGTATTTGATATTGCTGAGACCGTAGAACAAGCGGCAGCATCTTCTCTGATAGCTAAAGATCAGACTTTAGAAAATGATTTCTTTAAAGTTATGATCAATGCAAACGGAGATATTGCAAGTATCTATGATAAGAACGCATCAAAAGAAGTATTGGCAAAACCTGCTTCGCTACAGTTTTTAAAAGAAAATCCCGCTAACTGGCCGGCATGGAATATGGACTGGAATGACCGCAAAAACCCACCCATTGATTCTATGAATAAAGAGGTAACAGTCAGGATTGTTGAACAAGGGCCGGTACGTGTAGCGATTGAAATAACAAAGAAGGGGATGAATTCGGCAATCACACAAATAGTAAGCTTATCAGCAGGGGAAGCCGGTAAAAGAATTGAAGTAAAAAACAAAATGGACTGGCAGTCAAAAGAGGTGAGTTTAAAAGCGTCCTTTCCTATTACTGCCGTAAACGAATTTGCTACGTATGGCACCTCTACTGCAGCTATTCAGCGTACCACCAACAACGAAGTAAAATATGAAGTGCCTTCCCGTCAATGGATGGACCTTACTGACCGTTCGAACAGTTATGGGGTTTCCATTCTGGAAGACTGCAAATATGGTTCAGATAAGCCTGACAATAGTACCCTTCGCCTTACTTTAATGTACACACCCAAAGCAAATTCGTATGTTTATCAGGGTACGCAGGACTGGGGAATACATGATTTTAAATATGCCATTTACCCGCATGCCGGCGACTGGGCACACGCCATGTCGCCCTGGCAGGGAAGTTTTGTAAATGCACCACTCATTGGCTTCGAAACGGCTAAACATGACGGGTCTCTGGGTAAGGAAATTTCCCTGGTTAAACTAAATACTAATAAGGTTGATATAATGGCCTTTAAAAAGGCAGAAGAAAGCGAGTATTACATCGTTCGTTTCAACGAATTGTACGGTAAGGATGCAAATGGTGTATCTGTCAGCTTTCCCGGAAAAATTGTTGACGCATACGAAGTGGATGGGCAGGAAAATAAAATTGGCGAGGCCGGTTTCACCAACGGGACACTCAACTTCAGTATGACAAAATTCCTGATCAGGAGTTTTGCTGTTAAGTTTGAAAAACCTGCCCAGTCAGGCTCAAAGCCCGGGCAAAAAACGGTTGAAATTCCATTTAATGAAGATGTTATAAGTACAGATGCCAACAGGGCGGATGGGAACTTCGTTAATGGGCTAACGCTCCCTGCCGAACTGCTTTCTTCAGACGTAACCAGCGAGGATATTAAATTTAAAACGGGAAGCAGTGCCGACGGCGAAAAAAATGTTGTTGCTGCTATGGGTCAGAAAATCAACCTGCCTTCAGGAAATTTTAATAAGTTATACATCCTTGCCGCAGCAACGGAAGATACTAAAGGAGACATTAAAATTGGAAACCAGTCTGTGAGCCTCGGTGTACAGGATTGGACTGGGTTAATTGGTCAGCACTATAACCGTAAACTTTATCTGAACGATACGAAAGTAGCTGAGATTACCCCTGCCTATTCCAAACCAGACAATATTGCCTGGTATGCTTCGCACCATCATTCACCCCAGGCTAATGACGCTTATCAGTATAGCTATTTATACAAATATGAAATTAACCTGCCTAAAGGAGCTATCACTATTACCCTTCCTGATAACAACAAGATTAAAATATTT
>CBDFGC010000015.1:0-27012 GCA_965246935.1 Chitinophagaceae bacterium
TTGCTGAGGGAACAGTAACTGATTCGATTTATTTTATTGGGGGAAAACAAACAGACCAGCTACGACTATGGGGGCTACTTTAAATTTAATGCAACTTCTTCCAACTCATCTTTGAGCTACGCCAGCTTTGATTCGTTGGGACAAAACAGCTATCCGGTTACTACTGCCGGTTCGCTTTCTATTGCTAATTCTGTTATCAGACACGCAAAAAACTTTGGCATTTATATTTCCGGTGCTTCACCTACTATTTCATCCACAATTATTACCGGAAGCCCTTATGGCGTGTACGTTGCTGCAGGAACGCCGGTTTTTAGCAATTGTAAAATTTACGACGACAGCATGTATTAAACAATAAGTTGAATCGTTTATGTAAGAGAATGGCTTCAAATCGATCCTGAGATTGTGCAGTCCTGTAATATGCCGCTCCTCATTGAGTTTCGGTAAAGGATAAAATGAATTTCCGGGTAGATTTTGAGAATGATGGAAAAGCAGCCACTGCACCAGCACAGAATGTGATTATATTACTGATTAAAAATGGTCATTATTGTTTTGGTCCATTCTTTTCCATTTCCTTTATTAATGCCCCAACCCAATATAAACCAGCCGAGGATAAAGCAAACACCCCCGGCAGGTGTAAAAAAATTAATCCAGCGCTGAACAGGAACCTGAGCAGCTTTTAGATATGTAATAGCATACAACGATCCGGAAAAAAAGTGCAATGCCTGCTGTAAAAAAAACGGCTGGCCCACAACACGGAGGCTACCGGAATTTTACGCCAAAGTAGTCCTGTAATTAATAACCCGGGAATATGGTAAAAATGATATTGCACGCCGGTATTGTAAATATGTAAATCGTCCGGCAGCACTTTTGTTTCAAGGCCGTGTGCACCAAAAGCCCCTAATGCTACGGCCAATGCCGCCAACAGGCTGCCAACTATTAAAATGCCTCTATGCATGTATCAGCAGGTTTTCGAATGTTTCAATATCCGGGTTCATAGCGTTTAGCCTATAATCCGACATTTCATAAAAAGTTTTCCTTTGCTCAATCAGCTTTGATAAAATAGCAACAATAGCTGCTTCGTTTTGTGCACCTTTAATTAACGGCCTTTTTAATCGGCCCGGCAGTAAGCGCTGTGCCAGGGTTTCCAGTGGTGGGTTCAGCCAAATCACAACACCGTTTTTCTTCATCGCAAGCATATTGTCAAAAAAGCAGGGCGTACCTCCGCCACAGCTCATTACAAATTTTGGATAGTTCATTAGCGAGTGTAAGGTATCTCGTTCGGCCTGCCGGAAGTATTCCTCTCCATGAAGTGTAAAAATTTCTGCAATGGTCTTTCGTTCAGCCATTTCAATTCCTTTATCCAGATCCAGAAACGGGCGGCGGAAATGTGCTGCCAACTGGACGCCCCCAATAGCTTTTACCCGACCCCATCAGGCCGGTAAGAAATATTTTGGGTGGTAGCCTTGCGTCGTCTGCCATGCCGGCAAGATAAAAACTTAAAGGAACAAGGAACAAGAATAAGAAGGTACAAGAAATAGAAGGCAGAAAACAGTAATAGAGTTCAAGGAAGCAGAGAACAGAAAATGAAAGACAGAAAACAGTCAGCAGTCAATAACGATAGTGGTAAAAACGGGTTTGTAATGAAAATAGCCGCGATGAGTATAGCAGATAAAAATTGGTTCTGTTACCCCTTGTTTGCTAATGACATTATTTTCGGGATAAGCTCACCAATACCGTTCCACCGATGATCATTGCAACGCCCAGTATTATTTTCCAGTTGATTTGTTCCTTTAAAAACAAGCCGGCAAACAATACAGCAAACACCAGCGATGAAGCGGTGAGTGGTGTAACCATAGAAGCATTTCCCAGTTTTAATGCTTTAAACTGAAATAAAGAGGACAAGCAGGTAGCAACGCCTGCCAGGCAAATGAACAACCATGCTTTACGGTCAATACGTGCCAGCTCATTTCCACTTTTTTGAAATAATACAACACCCCACGAAATGGATAAAATTAAAACGGTCTGAATAGCAAAAGCCAGGATTGGATCAACTTTTCCAAGCCCGGCTTTTGTAAGTGTAACAGAGGTTCCGGCCAACAGCGCAGCCGACAATGCAAATACGATCCACATAAAATAAGTTTTGATTTGTGATGTAGGATTTTTGATCTGTATCGTAGTTAAATACTAACTGTCGATTGCGATCTTTTCCTGTTTTGTGTTTGTAATTCTTCACAAATCACTATCTGTATTTGCTGCAATTTGTAAGTTTTAATATTATTTTTTACCGGCGTTTAATCTGATGTTTTTACACCTCTGCCGGTTTTTTGCTGAAGTTCTTCAATCATTTTTGAAGCCTCACTTTTCGTAAGATTTTCATCCAGCTTTTCACCCGCTTCATCCGATAACGTTTTTAGATAGGATTGTTGTGCACCCGTCATTGGCTCGCTTCCGGTTACCCAGGTATCAGGGTCCTTTTCGGTATTTGAAACGGCAGGCTGATCCCCGGCTGCTTCACCTTTGTTTACAGCAGCATTGCGTTTTTCATCAATCATTTGGGACGCTTCGCTTTTTGTCAGGTTTTCATCCAGTTGTTCCCCACTTTGCTGGGAAAGGGTATTGAGATATGATTTTTGTGCACCGGTCATCGGTTCATCGCCGGTTGACCAATCTTTTGGGTCTTTGATGGTATTACCGCTTTTAGTGCTGTCTGCTTTCTGCGTGGTGTCTTCTGAATTGTTCGTAGCCATAAATATTTGTTTTAGCTGAACCTCAACGCAAATAGAGTACCAGAAGTAAAGATGCAAATTTGCAACAGGCAACAGACAATAAGCAAATTAGAAAATAGCAATACACAATAAGGAACAGACAATGTATAAAGGAAAAACGGCTCGTTGTTAAACGTAACCGTTTTGTAAATGAATTTTATTTTTTTGTCGGTCTTTCCTGTTTGTTACCGATTGCCTGTTTGCTTATTGCTTATTTGCCTATTGCCCATTTGTTTCTCAGCCTACATTCCGTTACCGCCATTGTCAAAGCCGCCACCATTGCCGCCACGGTTACCGCCACCACCGCCATTACCCCGCTGCCTGAAATTTCCGTTTCCTCTTCCTTCGCCCGGTGCCTGTGGCGTACGGCCACCAAACTTATTGAGTTGGTAATTAAAAGTAACCAGAAAGAACCGGCTAAGCACCTGCGTGTAAGTATCCTGAATGTAATTGTCGTTAGCAATACGGGTGATGCTTTTATTCTGATTCAACGCATCATTTACACTAAACTTAATTTCACCATTCTTTTTCTTGAACAGATAACGGGAGATATACAGGTTCCATAATGGGATGCCTTTATTATACCCATCTGCCAGGCCGCTATTGAGGTAATAATCAAAATCGCTGGAAATATTCCATAACTTTAAAAAAGTGTACGTAGCTTCCAAAGAGTAAGTCTGGTTGACGTATTGCTGGTTAAGGTTGTTTTGTCTTTTTACACTATACTTGGTTGAGTTGAATGTATAACGGGCACTGGAGACAATGTCCAGCTTATCAGGCACATTGTAATTGAAATTAATACGCTCACCAGCCGAAGTATTGTATGTAAAGTTCTTCACCTTGTATAACATGCTGGCATCCCGGCTGTACCGGATGGTGCTGGTCAGGTTCAGGTTCATCGGGCTGCGCTTGCCGGATGGCACTTTTTTTAACGGAATGCCAATGGTACCGGAGAAGGAAATATTATAATTACCGTTCAGATTAATGGGCTGGGTAAGTAAAATGTTCCGTACATCGATAGTGTCGGGAAGTCCTAACCGGGGTAGATCGGCTTTGCTCAGCAAATCAATACTGTTTACAATGCGGTTGCTGGTCATATTTCCGGATGCATTGATATTTAC
This sequence comes from Chitinophagaceae bacterium, assembly GCA_965246935.1. Taxonomy (GTDB): domain Bacteria; phylum Bacteroidota; class Bacteroidia; order Chitinophagales; family Chitinophagaceae; genus JAZKFT01. The sequence continues at coordinate 3,887 of CBDFGC010000015.1, forward strand.
ATACAGGAAATTACTTACGTTGAAAGTGTTATAACTAAGTTGGAAATTGTTGCTGAATTCCTGTTTGAGATTGGGATTACCTATCCTGAAATTCAGCGGGTTGCTTTGATCTACAACATCCTGTAGCTGCGTTACGGTAGGCGCCTGTGTACTACCGCGGTAAAAAAACCGCATGCTTTTACGATCCCGGAAATTGTAATTGAAATTGGCGGTAGGGAAAAAGTTAGTATAGCGTTGTTTCATGGTACTATCCTTACCAGTTAAAGCACGATGACTCATGTTATCCAGTGAAGCCACTTGCACAGCACCTCCTAACTGGTAATCATATTTTGCTTTTTTTACCCTAAAGTTCAGCCCGGCACGGCTGGATACAAAGCCGTTTTCAAAATAATTTGTCAGTGGTCTATTAATACTATCAAATTTTTGAGAAAGGTAATTGTAGTCATATGTTTTGCGGTCGGAATTGCTTTGATTGTTGGTGTAAGCATAATTCAGTTCCAATATAGCTATTTTACCTACCAGTTCGGTAAGCGAGGTACTAATGGTATTATTAAAGGAATTGGTTGACTGGACGTTCTGTTGGTTTTGAATACGCTGACGGTAAAGAATACCGGATTTATCATAAAAGTAATTCGGTGAATTAACGTACCCGTCACCCTCAGTATTATTTACACCGGTGGTCCAGCCAATGGTGAATGTACGGCCTGTTTTTTTGAACCGGTGCCGGAACAGCAGGTTGTTGTTTGCATTATAGCCGCTGCGGGTTGTGCTGCGGTCGCTTCTCGACGCTACTGAACGGTATTCATCAGCTCCGGTAGTTTTTGTGCTGGTAGTGGTAGAGTCATAACTGTATGAATTTGAGTTTTGCCAACCGATGGATGGCGTTATCAGGATGGAGTTCATGCTATCGATCGCATACTCTGCCCGCATTGTAAACCGATGGTTCATATTAGTATTACGGTCGAATGATGTGTTATTGGCAATAGTAGAAGAGTCGTCATTAAAAATGTTTTGCCGGTTACTGATACTACGGTTACTTGTGGTACTATGCGAAGCAAAATAATTACCTGCTATCTGAAACTTACTGCCCCACTGGTCACGGAAATTGACACCGGCATTCCAGGAAGCAGTATTGCCATCCGGTGTGGAAGTAACAGGTGTGCCGCCACCACCGCCGCGGTTACCGCCGCCGCCTCCCCCACCTCCATTGCCACCGCGGTTACCACCACCCCCACCTCCACCGTTGCCACCGCTCCGGTTGCCGGTCATACCACCCTGGTTGGCTACGAGGTCACTAAATGTATAACCCAACTTATTAATATTGTTAGCACCTCCAACGAAAGAAATCTGGCGGTTTTCGTTGAAGGAATTGGCAGAAAGATTTGCAGAGTAACGATCGCGGGTGCCGCCGGCAACACTGCTACGGCCAAAATAGCCTTTGCGCCGGTCTTTTTTAAGTTTAATGTTAATAGTGCGCTGGCGGCTGCCATCGTCCATTTTGGTAAACTTACTCTGGTCGCTCATATCATCAAACACCTGGATACTTTCGACTAATTCCGCTGTCAGGTTTTTAGTAGCAAGTTTGGGGTCGTTGCTAAAAAACTCTTTACCATCTACATACACTTTCGTTATTTCCTCACCCTGGGAAGTAATGTTACCTTCCTTATCCACCTCTACGCCAGGCAGTTTTTTCAACAGGTCTTCCACATTTGCGTTTTGTTTGGTAGGAAAAGCACTGGCTTTAAATTCAACCGTATCTTTTTTAATTAAAATAGCTGCTGCTCTAACCGTTACGTTCAGTTGTGAGCTGGTATCTATTTTTAGGTAAATGGTACCTAAATCAATTCCGGACGAACTATCTTTCAGCGTAATGTTTTTAACGTACTCTGCATACCCAACCGTACTGATGCCTACAATAAAATTACCGCCAGGCAGGTTTTTCATTTCGAAAGCACCCGATTTGTCCGCTATAGCATAAGAAGCAGAAGAAGAGTCTGCACGATTCAATAAAGTGATAGTTGAGGCCATCAGCGGCTGCTTTTTTTCAGCATCATACACCATTCCCTTAACTGTTCCTGGTTTGGTTTGCGCCAGGCTAAAAAAAGAAAGCAGAATAGTGCAGGATAGCAGTAAATATTTTTTCATAAAGAGCTGCTGTAAAGGGTTTCAGGGATGATTTCTTTTGTACAGTTAAAATCCTACCAGAAAAGGGTTTAACTAAATTTTATTATGCAACAGTACCAATGAAGCAGCAGAAACAATCCATTTATTAACAACAATTAACCGGGTTTAGCTTTTATGCTAACCAACTTTATAAAGGTGTAAAATGTAAAAATGCAACGTGAAGCCAGGATGAAGAAACTCCAATCATTTTAAAAACTATTGGGGCTGTGTATAATCAAAAAGAGGCTATCTCAACGTTGAGACAACCTCTTTTTTTTGCCAGGCAATTCTTGATATATATTTCGTTTGGGTTATCTATCACTTCCCTGTCTGTTAACCCAAACCAGGTACAGACTTTACAATAATAAAACAGGAAATGGATGTCTTATATAATTCTTCTGCCGGTTGTAGTTTATGACTTTTATTTATCTTCCGGTCTTTCGAACATCCCGTCTCCCGGACTTTCTAACCTCTTTACAATGTTTTTAATACATCATTCATGCTTCTTACGGCATCGGCACTTTTGGCAAAGGCAGCCTGCTCTTCATCGTTCAGTTTAAAATCCAGTATTTTTTCCCAACCACTTTTTCCGATCACCACCGGTACGCCCAGGCAAATACCGCTTTGACCATATTCACCTTCCAGGCTTACACAACAGGTAAACAGCTTTTTTTCATCCCGAACAATACTTTCTACCAATGCACAAGTGGCAGCACCGGGTGCGTACCAGGCCGAAGTACCAATCAGTTTTGTAAGCGTAGCGCCTCCCACCATTGTATCATTTACAATCTGATCCTGTTGTTCCTTGCTTAAAAACGCTGTAACCGGTACACTGTTCCAGGTAGCTTTACTGATTAACGGAATCATGGTCGTATCGCCATGGCCGCCTACCACTACTGCATTCAGGTCGGAGGGGCTACACTGCAGGTGCTGGCTCAACTGGTATTTGAACCGGCTGCTATCCAATATGCCACCCATACCTATAATGCGGTTTTTAGGAAGACCGGTTGCAGTGAGTGCCAGTTGCGTCATGGTATCCATCGGATTACTCACAATGATAATAATTGCTTCCGGCGAATGGGCTAATATATTCTCACAAACACTTTTTACAATACCTGCATTGGTGCCTATTAGTTCTTCACGGGTCATGCCGGGCTTGCGGGGAATACCGGATGTTATCACCACTACATCGCTACCGGCCGTTTTGCTGTAGTCGTTACTGCTGCCGGTGATTTTTGTATCAAAGCCGAGGAGGGTCGCCGTTTGCGTCATATCCTGTGCTTTGCCCTCGGCTAAGCCTTCTTTTATATCCAGCAATACTACTTCGTGGGCCAGCTCCCGGCGAACAATGTTATCGGCAGTGGTAGCACCTACGGCACCGGCACCTACTACGGTAATTTTCATGAGGTTGTAAAAAGTTTTGTTGTTGAAAAATGAAGAAGCCGCAAAGGTAGCCGGGCGGGGAAACTGGCAAAATGGAATTTATACTTCATCCCCTTACCCCCGGCCCCTCTCCAACTTTGTTAGAGAGGGGTGCCTCTGTGCAATATTCATAATAAAATATAACGGCGGGTTCAAAAGAGTCATTTCTTTAAAACAGTTCACAAGGCCTAAGCAACATCAACCCGTCGGCAGAAAGTAATAAGAAAAACCTGAATAGCAGAGAGCCGCAGGTGAATAACGATTATGAAATCCCTACAGAGGCACCCTTCTCCACCCCGTGGAGAAGGGCCGGGGATGAGGTGGTGAGGCCTTACTCTACTAATATTTTAAATTGCTGTTGTCGACCATCTTCCGTGATACATTTTACTACATACATACCGTTCACTAATGTACCCGTATTTAGCAGGCGGCTACCTGCTTTTACATTAGCATATTCCGCTATTTTATGGCCGGTCATGTCAAAAAGCGTTACCGTTTTAAGATCGTAAGGTGTACTAAGCTGAATTTGCCTGGTGACATTAGAACTTACGGTTACCTGCTGCAATTGGCTACTGCCTATTTTTATGATCGCTGAATACTGAATAGTTCCATCTGCATATATCATTTTGATGCGATAGAAACGGCTGTCAGCTATACCGGGCAATGTTGAAAATGTATAAGCAGCCGCAATACCATTGCTTTTTGCAAGCTGACTTCCGGCTGTTATAAAGCGAGTGCCATTATCCGATTGTTCAATTTCAAACCGGCTGAGTGCATGATCGACGGTGGTTGTCCATTCTATCACGTCGAAGCCATTTTGAAAATGACCACTAAATGATAATAGCTTTACCGGTAAAAGAGAAACCAAATTTATTTTATAAACAGGTCCGTCCAGCGATCCTGCGTACAGTGTTCCATCTTCAGCTTCGCCAAAACAAGTAATATGAGCCGGATAGTTGTTTTGTTGTAAGGCCGTAGCAGCGCCATTGCCGTTGGGTTGTACCAACCAGCCATTGGTAGTCAGGTAATCACAACAAATATAATAGCCTTGTAAACCAGGAAACTCGGCACCCCGATATACATAACCACCTGTAATAGAAAAGCCACCATAGGTATTGTTATGCGGGTATTCAAAAATCGGTTTTATTTTCCCGGTAGCCGGTGTGGTACCACAGGCCGAAAGGTCATAATTATGCAGCCCTTCGTAACAACGCCACCCATAATTTGCACCACTTGTTTGTGCCAGGGGCAGGTAGTTTACTTCTTCCCAGGCCCCCTGCCCCACATCTGCTATCCACATGTTATTGTTTAGCCGGTCAAAACTCCAGCGCCAGGGGTTGCGCAAACCAAGGGCATATATTTCGGGCAAATAGCCGGCTGTACCAATAAAAGGGTTTGTGGCCGGAATATCATAATAAGGCACGGTGGCATCGGTAAAATTGTCCACATTAATGCGCAACATTTTTCCTAAAAAACTGGATGGATCCTGAGCATGGTTTTCAGGATCGCCGCCGCTGCCGCCATCACCGGTAGCAAAATATAAGTTGCCATCGGGTCCGAAATTTAGCTTGCAACCGTTGTGGTTGGTATACGGCTTAATAAAAGTCATCAGCACTTTGCCCGAAGCCGGGTCAGCCACATTCGGATCAGCAGCCATTGTCCGGTATTGTGCTAATACCGTATTGCCTGCCGTATTGTTGTAAAACACAAAGAAATAGCGGTTGGTCGCATAAGCCGGATGAAAAACAAGGCTCAACAGACCACGTTCGCCGTTATTATCAAACGTGATAATACTGCTGATGTTTAAAAAATTGGCAGGAAGTAAAGCCCCGCCTGAATATACGCGGATAATGCCATTTTGCTGCACGAAAAAAAGACGATTAGTGCCGTCTTTTGCATTCACAATATCCAGCGTTTTAGTAAGACCGGCAGTATTAGCTACTGCTGAAAATCCCACAACAGGCTGTGCTGTTGTACAAAAATACCCGGTAATGAAAAGGAGGAAGAGTAAGGTTTGTTTCATAGAAATTTTTTAAGATGGTTATAAAATAATAAACCACTTAAAACGAACCAAACCCATGCCAGATGCCGTTTATTTCTTTATTGCTTCGGCCAGAATATCTGCAGATACATTCGTGTTAAATTCAGCTACCAACTCTCCTTTTTTATTATAAACGAAAATACCCGGCAAGCCTCTTATTTGATAAAAGCTGCCTAAGTTCTGGCCTTTGTCCTGCCCTACTACAATGTTTGGAAACCGGTCCAGCCCCTGATCACTGATAAATTGTTTCATTTCGTTTAACGGGTAACCGGTAGCAAACAAAAAGTGCACATTAGCCAATGCCTGCATGTGGCTTGTAATTTCCTGTGCCTGGTGCTGGCAGTGGCTGCAGGCAGGGCTGAAGATAATAACGACTGCCACCGTTTTTTTTGGTATGGCATCCTTCATGTAAAACATACTGCTGTCAGCTTTCATTAACTGAAAGGAAGGAATAAAAGGAAATTTTTTGTAAAGGGTTAAGCTGTCAGCCGGCTGCGAAACAGCCGTAAGCGAAGCCATAGAAAACACTGCCGTCATCAGCAGCATTACCGGTATCATGCGTTTCATAAGTAGATATTTGCCGTTCAAAGGTGTTGTCATTTATAAAACGCCCGTCATTTTTTATTGAAAAGCGTACTTCTTTAACAGCTTTACTTCTTTTTGCCGGTTAGTGCGGAAGCCTATCTTTGCCGGCTTCTAAAAAATTTGTTATGGCAACAACATCTGATATGCGCTCCGGCCTTATTATTAAAATTGATGGCAGCTTGTATTCTGTCATAGAGTTCGGGCAAAATAAAACGGCACGTGCCGCTGCCAAAGTGTGGGCCAAGTTGAAGGGGGTAGATAATAACCGCACCATTGAGCAAACCTGGAATAGCGGCGAAACCATTTTCCCGGTACGGGTAGAAAAAAAGGCCTACCAGTTTCTGTATAAAGATGATACCGGTTACAACTTTATGGACCAGGAAAATTTTGAGCAGATTGTAATAGCAGAAAGCATGGTTGAATCGCACCAGTTTTTGAAAGACGGGCAGGAAGTGCATGTACTGATCAACACGGATAATGATATGCCTATGAGCGTGGAACTACCGGAGAAGCTGGTGCTGATGGTTACGTATAGCGAGCCTGGCGTAAGAGGCGACACAGCTACCCGCACCCTAAAAGCTGCTACGGTAGAAACCGGCGCTACCGTTATGGTTCCGTTGTTTGTAAACGAAGGCGAACTGATCCGCATTAACACCAAAACCGGCGACTACGTAGAACGGGTGAAAGAGTAAACGCCAATTAGCAAATGTGACAATTAGCAAATGTGCAAATGTTAAATAAGCTTATACCATAAGTAACATTTATCATATATCATACGCAAATTTTTTAGCTATTTATAATTGCCGTTGAAGATAAATCAGGAAAAATTGAATTTCAATTCATTTGCAAATTTGCATATTTGCAAATTTGCTAATTAAAATCGCTTCCATATGGACATCAAACAAATTCAGGAACTGGTACGAATGATTACCCGAACCAGCATTTCCGAAATTGAGATTGAAGAAAAAGATTTTAAAATTACGATCCGGCAAAAGTCGGAAGTGGCTGCCCAGCCTCCGGCAACACAGCAGGCACAGACGCCACAGCAGCAAATTGCCGTAGCCCCGGCTGCTCCCCCGCCCGTTGCCAAAACGGAACCGCCTGCCAAACAGGCTGACAACTATATAACGATCAAAAGTCCTATGATCGGCACGTTTTACCGCCGCTCATCACCGGACAAGCCACCATTTGCCGAAGTGGGAACCGAAGTAACGGTAGGTAAAACCGTATGTATTATTGAGGCCATGAAACTGTTTAATGAAATAGAAAGCGAAGTAACCGGCAAGGTGGTAAAAGTGCTGGTGGAAGACTCCTCACCGGTAGAATACGACCAACCACTGTTTTTAGTGGAACCAGGCAACTAATGTGCAAATTACTCAATTGCTCAATGGCTCAATTAATAAAACAGTTGGCTTGGAAATGCAATTGGTACCGTGAAATTTTTTAGGATTGAAAACTCATTTTCCAATAGTTTAATTATAACTTTTGTAATAAACACTTTTTATGAAAAAAGAAATGTTTGATAGCAATCCTATCTTAAAATTATCATCTGATTTTTCATTGCTGATTATAGATTATTGTGAGTTATTAGAAGGAAAAAGAAAATTTGCTTTATCGAATCAATTGCTGCGTTCAGGCACTTCTATCGGTGCAAACTGCATGGAAGCTCAGAATGCGGAAAGCAAAGCTGATTTCATTCATAAATTAAAGATTGCTGCAAAAGAAGCTGAAGAAACACAGTACTGGTTGTGGTTATGTGATTATGCTAATAATTATCCCGATTGTAAAATACTTATTGAGAAAGTTGAAGAAATAAATAAAGTGTTAGGCAGAATTTTATTTACTGCAAAAAAGAACAGTTCACCAATCATTAATAAACTCATGAGCTTTCTTTCCCTTTTCTAGTAATCCTTATTGTCTGTCAAATTGCATCTGTATTCATTTGTATTTATTGAGCTATTGAGTCATTTTCAAATTGTATTTGTATTCATTGAGTAATTGAGCTATTGAGTCATTTTCAAATTAATTCCTGTGTTCAACAAAATACTGATTGCCAACCGGGGCGAAATTGCCCTTCGCATTATCCGCACCTGCCGGGAAATGGGTATAAAAACGATTGCGGTATACAGCACGGCCGATAAAGATTCCCTGCACGTAAAATTTGCCGACGAGGCTGTTTGTATTGGTAAGCCCCAAAGTGCCGACAGCTACTTAAACATTCCGCACCTGATGGCGGCAGCCGAAATTACCAATGCCGATGCCATCCATCCGGGCTATGGTTTTTTAGCGGAAAATGCCCGCTTTGCTGAAATATGCGGCAGCCATGGGATTAAGTTTATAGGCCCTACGCCCAGCATGATTAACAGCATGGGTGATAAAATTACCGCAAAGGAAACCATGATTAAAGCCGGCGTGCCAGTGGTGCCCGGCGGCGAAGGCTTGCTGGAAAGTATTGATGAAGCAAAAGGTCTGGCAAAAGAAATTGGCTACCCGGTTATCCTAAAAGCGACGGCAGGTGGTGGTGGCAAAGGCATGCGGGTAGTATGGGAAGAAGCAGAAATAGAGAAGGCCTTTGATTCCGCCCGGCAGGAAGCAGCCGCATCGTTTAAGAACGACGGCATTTATATGGAAAAATATGTAGAAGAGCCGCGGCATATCGAAATACAGGTAGCCGGTGACCAGTTAGGCACCGTATGCCACCTAAGTGAACGGGACTGCAGCATCCAGCGCAGGCACCAAAAACTGGTGGAAGAAAGCCCCTCGCCTTTTATGACGCCGGAACTACGGCAGCAAATGGGCGATGCGGCGATTAAAGCGGCATCTGCCATTAACTACGAAAGTGTCGGTACCATTGAATTCCTGGTAGATAAGCACCGCAATTTCTACTTTATGGAAATGAACACCCGTATACAGGTAGAGCATTGCGTAACGGAAGAAGTCGTTAGTTTCGATTTAATTAAAGAGCAGATCAAAATTGCAGCCGGCATTCCCATCAGCGGTAAAAATTACGAACCTAAATTTCATGCGATTGAATGCCGCATTAATGCCGAAGATCCGTATAATGACTTCCGTCCAAGCCCGGGCAAAATTATTACCCTGCATACGCCTGGTGGCCATGGCGTACGGGTGGACAGCCATGTGTATGCCGGCTACACCATCCCTCCTTATTACGATAGTATGATTGGCAAATTGATTGCCGTAGCCCAAACCCGTGATGAGGCACTAAATACCATGTATCGTGCTTTAAGCGAATATGTAATTGAAGGCATCAAAACAACAATCCCTTTTCACCTGCAACTGATGAAGGACGAAAATTTCCGGAAAGGAGATTTTAATACCAAGTTTTTAGAAACGTTCAAGTTGAAGTAGGAGTTAGACGACGGACGCCTGTCAATTGATTAACTGACAACTATCAACTAACTGACAACTGCTAACCGCTCTATGCCTTTCCTGAGTGCAATGGCCCGCAAAAAAAAGCTGGCCTTTTTTATTGATCCTATTCCTAAAAATGCACAGGTGCTTGAGGTGGGCTGTGGTGGCAACTGGGTAAAAGCGTACATGTTGGCCAATGGCTGGGAACATTATACCGGTGTAGATGTGGAAGGAGCACCGGATATAAAGGGCGACCTGAATGCCTGGAAGAAATTAGGTTTACAAGCTGCCGCTTATGATGTAGTGGTAGCTTTCGAAGTAGTGGAGCACGAAGACCTGTGGCAGGCTTTTTACGATTTATTAAAACCCGGTGGCCGCCTGTTACTAACTACGCCGGTGCCATCCGGTGACTGGTTTTTAAAAATACTGGAAGCAGTTGGCCTTAATCAAAAACGCACCAGTTTTCATAGCCACTTAATAGATGTGAGAACGGTTCAATTGTTTGAAGTCGTTTATTACAAAAGGCTTTTAGGGCTAAGCCAGTGGGCAATCTTAAGGAAAGCCATTCGTCAATCGTGAATGTAAGACGGTTAAGCTTCAGGATTTTTGAACTTGCCGTTTACTAAACATGTTGACTATCTTCCGTAGTCCGTTGTTTTCCATCACCTGCTATTTCAACTGGTACACTTTCCAGTTTTTAACGCTGAAAATACGATGGCTTTTTGCAGTCAGCCAGGTGTACCGCTGCCCTACAGAATCAGGAATCAACACCCAATTGATACCATACTGATGCAAAGCATGCAGGGCTGAGTCTTTATTTTGGTAAGCCTGTAATCCGCCATGGTTATGCCATTGGCCCATATAGTCCATTGCATTGATGGCATTGGTTTGGTGCGTTGCAATACGGCTTTGCGGTGGCACTATTTGTTTCAGGGATTTCACTTCCGCTATTTGTGAAAAGGATTCCGTTTTAAAAAAGTTTAGTTTACTGGTTACTGCTATCATACAGGACAAAACAAGCAGACCAGCAACAACATAACAGACAATCACTGGAACCTTGATTTTTTTTGAGGCCATCACCAGCAAATCAATCAGAATCAGTAACAGCCCCATATCAGCAATGTACAGGTACCGTTCGTCTACACCAGCTACTGCATACCCAAAACAGTAGAGCATTACAAATACAGATACATGTGCTGTTTTTCTTATGTTTATCAAATAATTTTTGTGAAAGATTTTTTTATAGACATAAAAAACGGTTATTAAAAATGCTGCTGCTATTGCCAGCCACGAAAACCGGTTGGCGCCATACAGGTGCTGTAGTATGTACCAGCTATTATTACGTATGACTTTCAATTGTAATAAAAAATAAGGTTTGCTTTGCCAGGGCTTCCAATCGGCATAATGGTGCACCAATGTAATTTCTTCCCAGGAGTTGTAGGCCAGGCTATCCGGCAGTGGCAGCAAGCCCGAATGTAACACCGGTTGCACGGAGCCATTCCCATATTGCATCAACGAATGATTATAATTGCCTGCCGAGGAAATGATCCATTGACCATAGCGGTGATGCAGCGCTGCCATCCACGCCATACTCACCAATAAAAAAACGGCAGCTACCATCAGCCATTTCCTAATAATGTGCAAAAGATGTTTTTTATCAGCCATTAATTTCCAGCAGATGTACAGCAGTAAATGTGTTGCAAAAAAGTAAAAGCCAAATGCTTTGGTGAAATATAAAGTAGCGCCCAATAACCCGGTGAGCCAGGGACGTTGCAGCCATTTACCACTGAGCACCAAGTACAGGTATATTAACAGCCCGGCAGCCATCAGTACATCCGGCGATAAATAGTGCAGGGTGAAATACGCGGCCCATGCGGCAATAATCATATTACCGGCCAGATGCGCCCATACCGGCCACTGATACAATCGGATAATTTTACCGGCAAAAAAAATAAGGAGCAGCCCGCTGAAAAATTTAATAATATGAAATGCAGAAATGGCCGGTACACCAAGTTTTATTTGTAGTGCTATCAGCCAGCTAACCATCGGGCTCCAGTAAGTATTTACCGCCGTACCAATATTCCCGGCAGCATATTTCTCAGCAATTGAAAGGTAGCTAACGGCATCTGATGGAAATAGCCTGCCATAGTAATCCGGCGCATAAATAAGAAGCAGAACAGTAAAAATAATATAAGGAAAGACTCGTTTCCAAAGGGTTGTCAATAACAAATAATGGGTAATAGTCAATTAATAATTATTTATCGTTCCTTACTGGTTATTAACAGGCTTTTAATCATTATCAATTATACATTATTAATTGTCAATTATTTATTACCCCAGCCGGTACATCAGTTCTTTGTCAATTAATTCAAATAAACCTTCCGGCCTGTACCGCCGCCATTCGGGTATGTCTTTTAATTCCACGTAACGGTTCAGGCGTAGTTTCTTAAAATCGTGTTGCGTTGCCAGGGGCATATTCAGACAAATTACCCATCCATCGGCATCCGTTACATTTTCATACCATTCTTCGTAATAATCCCGTTCGCTGCTATGAAAGTTGAGTACGTTTTCGGCAATTAAAATAAATTTAGTAATGCCTTTATCCTGCAAGGTGTCGGTCACTTCCCGGCGCAGCGTCATAATATCGTTTTCAATGGCGTCATTCCATTCGCCCAGCAATTCAATGATGCAAAAACCCCGTTCATAATCTGCATAAATAATTTTGATGAACAGCGTCCGGCTGCCCATATCATCCCACTGTGGATGGATGTAATAATTATAAACGGTAGCACTGTATTCGAACTCACTGTACGTACGTCCGAAAAACGGACTGTTCGGGTCGTCTTCACTTACGTATAAATCACGCCAGCGATAATATGGTTCAATATCCTGCACGGGTCCTTTTCTCCTCTTTTTCTGTTAGTGTGTAAACTTACATAAAAAACAAAAAACGGGCTGCCTCATACTGTCGAGACAACCCGTTTTATCAGATAATTAAAAGAAGCTTATTGAACCACAATCGGGCTACCAAAAATCTGGCGGTTGGCAGCATCGGTAATTTTAATGAAATACATTCCTTTGGCTAGTTTGCTTTCGGCATTCATCGTTACTGATTGCCCTTTTGTACCAATGTTTACTACCTTACGAGCAACCACTTTAGCAGCCTGGTCGGTCAGGTCAATGGTATAAACACCGGCACCGGTTTTATCAAATGAAACCGTAATGCGGCTATCGGTGACCGGATTGGGATAAACAGCAATTTTATCGTTGGCTAACTCCCTTGGCTTTATCGTTACCATACTATTCAGTTTGCTGTCTACCTCGGCCTGCAGATACAGATTGCCGGTAGCAAGGTCGCTTGCATTATACACATCTGTACCGGTAAGTGGTGCAGCTTTCAGGGTATTCAGGTCAACAGTGAAATAGCTTTTAGTATAAGTAGCACCGCTCAGCACAATTTTACCTTCCGCATTTACAGCGGCGCCATTAACAGTAAATTCAGCAGGCAGCCCTTGGATCTGACCAACCAAAGTAGCAATACGGGTTTGTGGATTTACCTTAAATACATTTTGGCGGATGCTAACAATGTACAGGCTTCCGTAAGCATCGGCAATCATATCACCACCCCAGCTGCTGCATTTGTTATGAATGGAAATACTACCATTCTTTTCATCATCAATGAGGCTGCCGAGATTTTCAACAGCGGCTTTTTTACCGGTTCCAAAGCGGATAAATGTATTACCATCATTGGTAATGGCATATCCGTTACCATCAGCCCCAATTACCATACGGGTAAAATTACCGGCTTCACGGTCGGCCCCAGGCAATTCCTGCTGGTAAAAACTTAATTCATTGGTGGTGTTATCACTCAGGTTCAGGTAGCGCAAGGTACCGGGCGTAAACATGGGTGAAAAATACAAGCGGTCATTCTTCTTATCATAAGCAAGTGCTGCACTTTGGCTAAGCGAAGGCATGTTTACCGTGGCGCCATTAATTTGTTTGGCGGTGTAGGTATTACCATTAAAAACCAGGTCGCCTGCCTGGCCGTTGCCAAGATTTACCTGGCGGATCTGGTTCCATTGATAGCCGCCTTTGTTGGCATCAGTGAGTGCAAAGGCTTTTTCGGACTGAGCATTAGCCGCAAGTGTAGCCATTACAGCTAAGGGTAGAATTATTCTTTTCATGTAAATAAGGGGTTTTTTGACGTGTTTTTTGTAGTGAAAAGGTAAAGCAGTTTGAAACAATCAGCCAAAAATATTTTAATTATTTCTTAGAAGCATTTTTTGGAAGGATTACATATGTAGCAGCGTATATTTTTCGTTTTTAAGAAACAAGCCCGTTCGCAGGAACATGACTGATAGCATGGCTTGCATGGACAGATGCAATATGGTAATTGCTGCACAATCAAAAATTCAACATTTGAATATAACCGGCAATCAAAAATCAACATGAATTATGCAATCTATTTAGAAATGCCATGAGGCATATTTCTGTAAAATCACATCCCAACTGCATCTACAGCTTTCTTTACAGTGCCGTATTGCAACAGTAAGGCTTTGGCTTTATGGTAATCTGTTTCTTTTAGCTTTTCCATCAGCATCTTTACACCGCGGTCTACCAGCTTTTCATTGGTTAGTTGCATGTTCACCATCTTGTTATCCTCTACCCTTCCTAATTGTATCATGGCTGTAGTGCTGATAATGTTTAATACCAGCTTTTGTGCCGTACCACTTTTCATACGGGTGCTACCGGTTACAAACTCCGGTCCTACCACCACTTCTACCGGAAAATCGGCGGCTGCACTAACTGGTGCCTGCGGGTTGCAACTAATACTGCCGGTAACAATTCCCTGCTGCCGGCAATGTTGCAATGCGCTGATTACATAGGGTGTAGTGCCGCTGGCAGCAATGCCAACTACTACATCGCCTGCATGAATATTGTGTTTCTCCAGATCGTGCCAGCCATTCTCTGTGCTGTCTTCCGCAAATTCCACTGCCTGGAACATAGCGCCTTCGCCACCTGCAATAATCCCTACTACCAAACCAGGCGATACACCAAAAGTGGGCGGGCATTCACTGGCATCTACCACGCCCAGCCGGCCACTGGTGCCTGCGCCTATATAAAATAACCGGCCACCGCTTAGCATCTTATCAACGATTGCTTCCACCAGTTTTTCTATTTGCGGAATAGCCCGCTCTACAGCCAGCGGAACCAGTTTATCTTCCTGGTTGATGTTATGAATAATTTCGCTAACAGGCATATTTTCCAGGTGCCTGTACCGGGAATCGCTTTCAGTTATTTTTGTAAAATCGGACATAAAAAGAGATGAGTGATGAGATATAAGAGATGAGATAGATGCCGTAAGTCGTTAGTCGTGAATAATCCATGGTCTGTCGTCTGTTGTCTATCGTCTGTATTCAATTGAGCCATTTGCTTATTGATTATTGTGGTATTTTACCAACCCCTCAATGGGCGACTGTATCACGTTACCTAATTGTAACTCCAGGCTGTGGCAAATATTCCGCAGTACGTCTTTAAAATGCCAGGCAATACTACCGGTAAAATGAACAGGCAAGGTCCATGTTTCGGTGTATTTGTACAAATGTGTAAAAAAGAAATCGCTTAGGCCGTCTTCAATAATATTTTCGATCATATAGTGCCCCCGGTTGGCACTGAGGAAAGTAGTATAGGATGCCAGGTAACGGTTTGGTAGCGGCTCCTTATACACCCGCTGTAAAATGGCATTATAATCCGTTTTGAATTGCTGCTGAAAACGCTCCAGCATATCAGCATCGAATGTGTGATAGATATAATGCTGTAATACTTTTTTACCCAAATAGGCGCCGCTGCCTTCATCACCTAAAATAAAGCCAGGCGCAGGGTTGTTCTTCGTAATTTTTTTCCCGTTGAATACACAACTGTTACTACCCGTGCCCAATATACAGGCAACGCCTTTTTTATGGCCACACAGCGCCTTAGCTGCTGCTGCTAAATCTGTATCTATACTCACTCTTGCTTTTGGAAAAACTTTTTTGAGAGCGGATTGAACCAACTTTGCATTTTCGGGACGGGCACAACCTGCTCCATAAAAACAAATAGTATCAACTGCTGCTACACCCGGTTGCGGCAGCAGTTCTGTTTGTAGTACAGCCTGTATTTGCCCGGCATCCTGGTGAGAGGGATTAATACCTTTTGTTTCCAGATACGTAGTGGTTGCACCATCGGTAAGGCACCAGGCCGTTTTCGTAGCACCGCTGTCAGCAATAAGTTTCATAACAAAATAATGAATAATGAAAGTAGGGAAAAGAAGTTAGAAGTCGTCAGTTAACAGCCGTTAGTCAGCAGTCATCAGTCAACAGCCATTAGTGGCTAGTCGGAAGCCGATGCAAATTCATCAGAAAGAAAACTTATGATCAACAATTTTTAGTTGTTTGTTGCACACGACAAAGGTTTAAAATTCGGGACTGCCGGCTGCTGACTAATGGCTACTGACTGCCGACTAAAATTCCTACATTCGTTTTCCGCAAAAAAAATTATTGATTATGAATTGGAAAGAGTATCAGAATAAAAACCAGGACCGCTTTTTAGATGAGTTGCTCCAGCTGCTTCGCATTCCCAGTATCAGTGCCCGCAGCGAAAACAAAGCAGATATGCAAAGCTGTGCCGATGCCTTCAAGGATAAACTGCTGGCTGCCGGAGCCACTACAGTAGAAGTTTACCCCACTGCCGGCCACCCGGTTGTGTATGGCGAAAAGCTTACAGACCCTTCGAAACCAACTGTGCTGGTATATGGCCACTATGACGTGCAGCCCGCTGACCCCCTGGAACTGTGGCACAGCGGCCCTTTTGAGCCCGTAATAAAGGAGGGGAAAATATATGCCCGTGGCGCCTGCGACGATAAGGGGCAGGTGTATATGCACATAAAGGCTTTTGAAACAATGAACGCCTGCGGCGAACTACCGGTAAACATTAAATTCCTGATAGAGGGCGAAGAAGAAGTAGGTAGTCCCAACCTTTCCACCTTTGTAAATGAACATACGGATTTGCTAAAATGCGATGTGGTTTTAATAAGCGATACCAGCATGATCAGTCTCGAAAATCCAAGTATTGATGTGGGTGTCCGCGGCCTCACTTATATTGAGGTAGAAGTAACCGGCGCTAACCGGGATTTGCATAGTGGCGTGTATGGCGGTGCAGTAGCCAATCCGCTGACGATGCTGAGCAGGATGATTGCAAGCCTGCACGATGAAAAAAACCATATTACTATTCCCGGATTTTATGACGATGTGGTAGTGGCGAATGCAGATGAACGCCGGGAAATGGCAAAAGCGCCTTTTGATGTAGAGGATTACAAAAAAGATTTAGGTATATCCGAAATCTGGGGCGAAGCAGGTTTTAGCACCAATGAGCGTACCGGCATACGGCCGACGCTGGAAGTAAACGGCATGTGGGGCGGTTACACCGGTGAAGGTGCAAAAACGGTGCTGCCATCCAGGGCATTTGCCAAAATCAGTTGCCGCCTGGTGCCCAACCAAAGCAGCCATGTAATTGAAGAAAAATTAATTACCCACCTGCAAAACATAGCCCCTGCAGGCGTAACCGTACAAGCCAAACCGCACCATGGTGGTGAGCCTTACGTAACCCCGGTGGATAGCATTCCGTACCGGGCAGCAGCTAAAGCTATTGAGCAAACATTTGGGAAAACCCCTATACCGGTAAGAGGCGGCGGCAGCATACCCATCACCTCTTTATTTGAAAAAGCATTAGGCGTGAAAGTGGTATTCCTGGGCTTCGGGCTGGACAGTGATAACCTGCATAGCCCCAATGAAAAATTTGATATTGCCAATTTTTATAAAGGCATTGAAACCATTCCTTATTTCCATCAGTATTTTGCGGAGATGGCCGGATAATGATTGATGAATTAATTTTTGAAACGCAAGTAATGGAAAATAACATCGCTTGATTAAATCTTTGAAGTTTATACAAGCCTGAACCATTAAAGTATAAGCTCTCAGTCCTCTGGTCAAGGAGGATCAATGTCGAACACCGCTTGGTGTACGAAGTGGATGAGGAAGAAAATCATATTGTGCTTTTGGCCAAAGGGCATTATTTTTTTTATAAACAGCAAAGCCGCCTGTAATATGTAATAAGGTGGCTTTGGTACGAAAAGCAGCAGCCGGAGTTCTGCAGTTTGTAATCTTTATTCTGAAATAGAATAAAATAATTTTAAATGACTCATTAAAATAATCAACCATGATCGATATTGTTGTTTCCATAAAAGATAAGGAATATCCCTTTTTTATGAAGCTGGTAGAAAATTTTGATTTTGTAACCGTAAAAGGCCAGCCGTCTGTGCAGCCCGATGAAACAGGGAAAAAACTACAAGAAGAATCAGACAAAACTACATCTCCGGCTTTGGAAGGCATTCCTATGAGCAGCCAGGAGTTTACCAACTGGATTGAGCAAGCCGAGGCAATGCCTTCTGTTACTTTACAACAAGCCAAAACCAAATGGGCAAAAAAACGCAGGGAGCTTCAACAGCTTATCAAGTAAGGTTTTCCGATAATGCGGTACAAAACATTGATGAGATCACCAGTTACATCGCTGTGCATAACCACCAGCCGATGAACGCTGTAAAAGTGGGGGATGCTCTTTTTGCGGCTATTGACCAGATCGGCCTGCGTCCATACCATTTCAAAGAATGCAGCCTGCTGCCTACCAAATCTAAAATGTACCGCCAGACCCTTTGCCTTAGCTGGTACATCATCTACAAAATCGTGGATACGCAGATTACTATACTGGGCATCATCCATGTCTCCAGAAAACCTTCCAAAAGAAAAGCGATGAAGAAGGTTAAGTAAAAAGCCCGGCCCTATAGCCGAGCTTCTCTATTAATTTTATTCCTTGTTGCTCTTGCAAAAGTGACAGGCCGGCAGCACTATTTTTTATTATTTATTAGAACACAACTTAAAAAACTCTGAGTCTGCTTCATTAAATCGTGAGTGTATAATAATTTGTAAAGAATCATTTTTGATTATAGTAATATGGCTAAATTTTTCAAGTTTATATATATGGTTAAACCCACTTAGTTTATTTTTTTTATAATATTGACTTATAATAACATCACTGTAAACTAAAGAATCCCCTTGATAATATTCTATTGCTTTACCTTTAAAAACTAACTTTCTATCCATTCTTACGGGAACGCCAGTACAACAATAGTCATACATACACCAATTTTCAACACTGTACTTTGTTATTTTTTTTGTTGCTGTTTCTGAATTTGACTTCACTGAAATCTCCTCACCTTTCCTATTGCAAGCAAGGAGAAAAAACAAAAAAATTAATAATTTAAGGTTACCCATTTCTAGTTTTTTTAAAAAGCTTCCAATCCACTTTACCCTTGGCTTCTTTTACGGCATTTTTATTTTCTTGTGTTCTAGAGGATTTATACTCTGATTTCCTTAATAGGTATGTTTCATAATTATACTCATTTTTTGAAATATCCTCCAATCTTTTTCGCTTTTCTGGGTCTAATTTTTTATATGCTGCTGTGCCGCCTGTATTATTATCTACTGTTCCACCATTGTTGTACATTAAACTACCACGCCAAGCCATTGATTCATACCAATCAGCAGAATGTTTGGTATTATTAGAAGCATCAAATTCTTGCATCCCCTTTATAAACCTTTGAATATTTCCTTCCCCCATCGTCTCATGTTCTACATCTGATGTTTGCAGGTTGTTCTTTAGTGTAGGGTTTCCACTGAGCTCATTGTTATCTTGAATTAGACGATACTTAGCATGCATGCTTTCGTGAATGATAATTCTAGCAGCGAAGGTTGGATCCACTAATAAATCGCCATTGTTTGCGATAAGGCTTACAGAACTTAAGTAAATAGAATAGCCGTCTTTACCACTTGCAGAAATATTATCTGCTGCTTTGCCTCTATCAGGAGTGACTCCACTTGCTACTTCATTATAAGTTTGAAAGAATAAATTGTCTTGATTTTGTTGAAAACGTTTTACTACTGTTAGATAAACATCATTTTTATTTAAACTCTTAATTATATTATTAAATGATTTAGATGCAATTAGTGGCTGACACCAAATAACTTCTCGTCCATCAACGTCTACATTTATTATAGGATTATTTAGTACATAGGTATAGGGGGAACTAAATGGATACTTTTTCTGCAACGGGTCTAAACTTAGCCACCTCCCCAGTCTAGCATCATGAATGCGCATTCCATAGTCGTAGTCGTCTTCGCCTATATCTGTATCTTTTTCTTTACCGTTAAAAGCATAGCGATATAAAATGCTATTGCCGGCTGGTCGTATTTATACCCTCACTTATTACACTAACTTCCTCGTCCTGCTTTTCAGTAACGCAATCGCTTCTTCCTTTGAAGAAAAAGTATTATTTACATTCACCAGGTTGTCGGCCATTTTATCGTAGCGGCGGGTCATCAGGTAAAAGAACAGGTGCAGGTAATGGATGTCGGCAAACACCAGTGATTTTTGGGTTGCAATGTTCCCTGTTTCCTTCATGAACATTTTGGGCATTTCGGTATAATGGGCGCCGGGCTTTAAGTGGTGCATCAGGTGATAGCCGTCGTTCCAGCACTTGTGGTTGTATTTAGTATTGATGCAGTTGTAAATACTTTTATAGGAGTTATCCGGTTCATCCGGGTCCACAAAAGCATGTTGCGTCCAGTTGCCCAGCATCATAATGAGACGGCTAAAAACAAAAGGCACCAAAAATATCCAGAGCGTGGCTTTGAAATTGACAAAGCACATCCCTATGCAAAAAATGTAATACGATATTTCACCCACTCCAAACGGGATGTAGTATTTTTTCTTCTTCCGGATAAAAAGATAACGCAAGGTATCCGCTACACCCAGGGTAATAAATTTAAGGTAATAGATAAAAAAATGTTTGACCGAATCCCGCTGGTAACGCATAGTGCTGCTTCCGTCACCAGGCATATTATTTTCCACATGGTGCATGCCTACATGATGGGCAAAATAGCTTTCCGGTGTGTGGCCGAACAAGGGGCATATTACCCAGATAATATGATTGTTAAGCCAGTTGGCTTTTGATTTTTTAAACAACCGCCTGTGGGTAATATTGTGCAGCATTAATCCAAAAGAACCCCGCAGTAACAACTGCGACATGGCAAAATAAGGGATGAAAAGCAGCCACCACCAGATGCCCGGTAACAATGGGGTATATAGAATAATAGCAGCCGGAACTACCGTAAGATGTATTTTAGTTAGCAGGTGAACAAAACTAAAATCCCGTTTATCGTTGATGTAAGGCAACCAAAACCGCTCATAGGGGGTAAGCAATGCAGGTTCAACATAGACCGGGTCCGTTATTACCGGAAGTGCCTTCATGTACTGAGATTTATTAGAAACTGCAGCAAGGTAAGCCCCAAGGGCCGATTTGTGATTTTGGATTTTAGACGACGGGAAAGATAAGGGACGACAGACCACGAACAACAGGCTGAAATTCAAAATAATGAGCTATCCGGTTTAATTCAGATTTTTCAAAATCAACGAGTGGTCTGTTGTCCGTCGTCTGTATTCTTATAAAATAAGTGGTATACGTCATAAAGCATTTAAAATTTGCTCTACCCTATTCCTAAACAGGGTTGCATAATCCGCTGATCCGCTAATGCAATTACCCATATTAAAAACAGAATCCATGGCAGCAGTTGGGGTAGAAGTTGTTACTTTTTTTAGGTAATTACCGCAAGCCATATTGTGCAGGCTGATGGCCCGCCCTGCTATCAGCGAATCCCCATTCTGAAACAAATTATCCCAATCGGCATTGGTAGAAATAGTAGCGATTATATCGGCATCTGCTGATACAGCCCGCCATTTCTGCTTTATTTGTACAACTGTCTGGCTGCTGCCGGTGTAAGCCATCACAAATTCTACCAGTTTTATATAATTGCTACGGCCGGTGGTTTGTATAAATCCCCTTCCCCGAAACTTGAAGAAATCAGCTTCCAGCACATAACCGGTTTGCGCCGGGTTGGTAGAAGTTGAAATGGTTTGCGGGTACACATCGCCGGCCCAAACAGAATTGGCAGTATTTTTCAACTGGCCTGCCAGTGGCAACGTTCCGAATGCCTTATTATAATTCACATCATTAAAGAGCTTGAAACAGGTTTTATTGCCTGCCAATGTATTGTACGACCTTTTTTTCCGGGCTGCTATTTTATCGAAAGCATAGGCAATGCCCGGATGTCCGGGACTTCCTACCCCTTCGGTAAGCGGTAATAGTTTTCCGCCGGTTTCGTTGTTTACGATGCTTTGCAAGGTAATAAATTGCAGTAATGAGATTTTGCCCACATCAAACATAGCATTAATCGTCTGGCTGCTCCACAACTGTACAAAGCGGTTGTGTGCCTGGCTATCGCTGGCAATGCTGATGCCTGAACGGGAACCGACTTTACCCCAAAACAGCCGGTTGGCCACATGTGCGTTAAACCAACTCACAAAGTCCTGGCCGGTTCGTTCTACGAACCAGTCGTCAATTTCACCGGCGTTGTTAAACATCACCTGGCTAATACTGTTGAGAAACGGTTGCGTTACAGACATAAAAAAATTTTTGACAAAATAGTATTCTCTTCTCTACTATACAAGAATAGTGAAGTGAAAATTTTTGGCTTATAAGATAGAATTTACAGACAGAGATAAGATGGGATTTTAATTCTTTGTCATCCGCTACCCCATTATATTATATGTTGCTGGTAGGAAATTCACCAATTGCGTTTTTATTAATTTATTGAGCCATTTGCATATTTGCTAATTTTCACATTTGCTAATTTGCCTTTTCTTATTTTCACCCTCATAAATTTTTTCATGCGACTACTGCCTTTCCTGATTTCATCTGTTGCTACTGTGGCATTGGTGCTGGTATTGAATCATCGCTGGACGATTGACGGCAACCGTACACCCCGGCTGGGCTACTTTTTAAGCCCGCAAACCGGCTTCTGGCAAAATGCCGAACCAACAAATACTAATTTTTCTGTGAATTTGAAAACACCACTACTAAAAGATAAAGTGGAAGTTTATTTTGACGACCGGTTAGTTCCGCATGTATTTGCTCAAAACGAACATGACGTTTATTTTACACAAGGCTATTTACATGCAAAATTCCGGTTGTGGCAAATGGAGTTTCAAACGCACGTAGCAGCCGGCAGGCTGGCCGAACTGGTGGGGGGAAAGAAGGGCGATTACAGTATTCTGGACAGCCGTGACCGGGAATTTCGCCGGATGGGAATGGGCTGGGCAGCAGAAAATTCGCTGAAGGCAATGGAGGCCAATGCGGATACCAAAGCGGTAATGGACGCCTATACCGCCGGCGTTAATTTTTACATTAACCAGTTAAAGCCGGCAGATTACCCGGTTGAATACAAGCTGCTGAATTATGCACCGGAAAACTGGAGCAACCTGAAAACAGTTTTCTTCCTTAAATACATGAGTCAGCAACTGGCCAGTTACGAAGATGACTTTGAACATACGAATT